>JBNJJW010000009.1:0-193459 GCA_051750645.1 Bacillota bacterium
TTTCAACCATACAAACGTCAACCGAGGATCTCGCGATCCTCGGTTTTTTTGTTTGCTTTTTTATATTATTTATTACGGAGCGAAAGCTCACGAACCAGCTCATTAACCGTATCATTAAGCCGCAGCGTAAGATCTTCGTTCAACTCAAATACGGGTTCATCATTCGGGCCTTGCGTTCGGTTAATCTGCGAGTCCTATGGCATAAATAAAATAGTGGCCGATTTAAGGGCAAAAAGTATGATTTGTATTTTATCGATATAAGGGAACAATGTATATATGTGTAGAAGTATTTAATAAAAGGGGTAATTGCGATGATTTACGGATTAGCGGTTTTAATTAGTTTTGTAATTGTATTTTCAAGTGTACCGCCGCTTCGGAAGTTGGCGCTGCGCCTTGGTTTTGTTGATCGGCCAAATCATCGTAAAATTCATCGAAAGCCGATTCCTCTTATGGGAGGAGCGGCTATTTTTGTAGGCTGCGTTATAGCGATGTTTTTATTCATAGGATTTACTCCGCTTACCTGGACGATCGTTACAGGTGGTGTAGTGATTGTAAGCATTGGTTTGCTGGATGATGCGGCAAAATCGAAAGGAAAGGATTTTCCGGTATGGCCCCGTGTTATTCTCTACATGGGTGCGGCGTCAATACCGACGTTATTCAATATCAATATTGCGGGCATCACCAATCCATTTACAGGGATGTTTCATTTATTTCCTGATTGGTTTGCGTGGCTTACGACGATGCTGTGGGTATTTGCTCTAATAAATATGATTAACTTTATTGATGGCGTTGATGGACTTGCTTCGGGGGTTTGCATGCTATCTTCACTAACGCTTCTAACTGCAGCGCTTATAAAAGGTCAGCCAGATACGGCGATTCTTGCCGGTATTGTGGCGGGAGCATCGTTTGGATTTCTTGTGCACAATTTTTATCCCGCGCGAATTTTTATGGGTGATGCGGGTGCGACCTTCCTAGGCTATACGCTTGCGGTTATTGCGGTTGACGGCACATTCAAACGAGCCACATTAATTACGCTGCTAGTACCTGTGTTAGCGCTCGGTCTGCCTATCCTGGATACTGCTTACGTGATGCTGCGGCGGCTTATAAGCGGAAAAGGCTTGCACCGTGCGGACAAGCTGCATACGCATCATGTTTTAATGAAATGGGGACTTAACCAGGTTCAAACCGTATCCTTCATGTATTTGATTGCGGCATTATTTGCGCTTCTGTCCATTATTCTTTTGCTGGTAATAAGCTGAATTAGGTTAGCTGTTATGGTACAATGACGAAAAAAAGCGTTATTATAAAATATAAGAAGATTATCTTTATAATTATTAATTTCTTATATTTTCTTGCGATACGTAATCTGTACCGTCAAAGGACGGCGTAAGTCGTTAACGCTTGTGGAGATTGGAGATAGAGAAATGAGCACGACAGATTGGTTGAAGCCGCTGCAGCACATTTTGAATTGTCCGGTACATGTAGTTACGAAATCGATGGTGGAATGGAGTGATTTACTAAGAGACGCCGAATCGGTATGGATAGGAGAAAAAACGGATCAGACTCCAATAGTAGGACAACGCGCAGAAAAAAATGGTATGACTTGGATAGTAACAGCAAGCAATGATTATTCCGTAGAGTTATTAGAAATAAACAACCCCTCGCTTAGTGTGACGGAGAAAGAGTTAATTAGCTGGACACTCAAGCGCGGCAGGAGTGATCTGACGCAGGAGAAGGCGGCAGCGCTATCGGAAACGGAAAGAAATGCGCTTAAGCTTAGCGAGTGGATACAGAAGCAGCTTGAAGCAGATGAGCCTGCTTATTCATTACCTGATCATTTAACGGTCGGCAGCCGTTTGTTTAATGAAATGATTCCCTTCTTACTCGTAACAGAGCAATCGAACACCAAGCAAGCTGTATATACGGAGCTGGAGAAGCTCCTACATTCATTTTTGTCGGAGGATGTATTGCTCATTCCGCTCAAAAGCCAGGAATGGCTTATTTGGGGACCGCTTTCGCTGCTAAGAGATGAGGATTCCGAAACGTTTGATGATCAAGAGGAAGAAACAATAGAGGACAGCTTAGCATCGATAGGTTCCGGTTTGCACGAAATGCTTGCCAGTGAATGGATTGGAGAATGTCATCTGGCAGTAACACATCCGACATCCCCTGCTAAAGGAATAGTAGAGACGACTATCCTGCTGCGGGAGACGATTAACTTAGGCCGGAAATTTCATGTTGGCACCAATATACATTTGCCTTGGATGCTGCAGCTGGAACGATTATTGAATGCTATTCCGGAAGCGCAGCGGTCCAAGTATTTGGAGCAATCGTTGAAGAGAGCCGATCTGTTCGTTGAGTCGGAAATGTTAGGCACGCTTGAGACGTTTTTCACATTGGATTGCAATGTTAGTGAAACGGCGAAGAAATTATACATTCATCGCAACACATTATTATATCGTTTAGATAAGCTTAAACAAGAAACTGGTCTTGATGTTCGTCAATTTCGTGATGCCGTACTAGTTAAAATTATATTACTATTGTATAAAGTTACGAAAAGAAATTAGTTTTTTTGTAAAGTATGTGCATAGTCACAGACTCGTGCGTGGGATAAGATATAGGCATATCGAAATTTCTTTTAGGGGGAAACTTATCATGGCAGGCGTACGTTTAGAAGGCATTTACAAAAAATACCCGGGTTCCGACAAAGCATCGGTTACTGACGTTAACTTAGACATTAAGGACAAAGAATTTCTCGTTTTGGTTGGACCATCCGGTTGCGGTAAATCGACAACTCTTCGTATGATTGCAGGTCTTGAAGAAATTTCTGAAGGTAAATTGTTCATCGGCGACCGTCTAGTGAACGACGTTGCTCCTAAAGACCGCGACATCGCGATGGTATTCCAATCCTACGCGTTGTACCCGCACATGAACGTTTACCAAAACATGGCGTTCGGCCTTAAACTTCGTAAATTCAAAAAAGCAGACATCGACAAACGTGTTCGTGAAGCTGCTAAAATTCTTGATATCGAGCATTTGCTTGACCGCAAACCAAAAGCACTTTCCGGTGGTCAACGTCAACGTGTCGCTCTAGGACGCGCAATCGTTCGTGAGCCGCAAGTATTCTTGATGGATGAGCCGCTTTCCAACTTGGACGCGAAACTTCGCGGACAAATGCGCGCTGAAATCAGCAAGCTGACAAAACGTCTTGAAACAACTACAATCTACGTAACGCATGACCAAATCGAAGCAATGACGATGGGTGACCGTATCGTAGTTATGAAAGACGGTTTCATTCAACAAACAGCTTCTCCAGAAGAGCTGTACAACCACCCGGTTAACATCTTCGTTGCAGGCTTTATCGGCGCTCCATCGATGAACTTCATCAGTGGTACGCTTACAGAGCAAGGCGGAGCGCTTCGCTTCAAAGCAAGCGGTGTTGACGTAGTTGTTCCTGAAGGCAAAGCGGCAACGCTTCGTTCGAAAGGCTACATCGGCAAAGAAGTGATTCTCGGTATTCGTCCAGAGGATCTTCACGAAGAGCCGGTATTCCTGGAAGCTTCCCCGCAAACAATCGTTAACGCGAATGTTGAGGTTGCTGAGAACCTTGGTCACGAGATGTACCTGTATCTGAACGGCATTGGTACTGACACGGTTATCGCTCGTGTTGACGGCCGCGCCGGCGTTCGTGATGGCGTAAGCGTTAAGCTTGCTCTTGACATGAACAAAGTACACTTGTTCGACAAAGCTACTGAACTTAACATTTTTGAAAATTAATAAATAGTATGGGAAGAGAGCCGTTGGATGATTCCAACGGCTTTTTTTTGTTGAACGAAAACCGTATGCCCGGCTCGCGCGTCTAATAGGAAAGACAACAGAAATGTCGATGGGATAGCAAGCGGGGAGGCACGGCATGGATAGAGATGAGTGCGCTGCGGCCGCGATTAGAGGCGATGAAGAAGCGCTGCTGAAGCGCATCGATATGGATAAGCAGCAATTGTATGGCATTGCTTATTCTTATATGCGCAATGAGACGGATACGCTTGAAGCGATTCAAGAGACGGTATGCCGGGTTTGGACGAAAAGGCATACATTGCGGGAACCGAAATTTTTTACGACGTGGACGATTCGGATCTTAATCCGTGTATGTATGGATGAGCGGAAAAAGCAGACAAGGGAACAACCGGCGGAGGCGTACGTGCAGCGATTTGAAGGAGAGACACATCCTGATGATGCAGCGGTACGCCTCGATTTAGCAGCTCAAGTGCAGGCGCTTCCCGCCAATTACCGTATGGTTATAGCACTGAAATATTATCGTGATATGACGATTACAGAAATTGCAGAGCTGCTGGAGAAGCCGGATGGGACGATACGGACGTGGTTGAACAAAGCGCTTCGAATTTTAAGAAGCGATATGGCAGTTATAAAGGAGGGGATACAGGATGAGCGCGGAAATGGAGACGGAGTTGGAGCAGAGCGTTCCGGGTATGCGGAATGATAGAGAACGAGTGGACAGGGCAATAGAGCGTCTGCCGGCAGCGGCGTTAGATGGAGCAATTCGACGGGGCTTGGAGCAGGGGCGCAAGCAAGTCAGAAGAGGCACACGGAAAAGACTGAGTTTGATCATGAGCGTATCAGCGTTGTGCATGATTTTGCTGCTTACCGCGTTCGTGCGCGTATCTCCTGCTTTTGCAGCTGTGGTGAGGGATATTCCTGGCTTAAGCGGATTTGTTGAGCTTATTGAAGGCGATAAGTCGCTGTTAGCGGCTCTGGATAATGAATTCATACAACCGGTGAATGTATCGGTCGAGAAGAACGGTTATAAGCTTACGGTGGACGGAATTATGGCGGATGAGGGCAGGCTCGTTATTTTATACTCAGGTGAAGGGCCGGGAGTGACGGATCAATCGGATATTGATAACTATAAATTATTAGATGGAAATGGCGAGCAGCTAAAAGGCGGCATTTACTCGTCGCATTTTCCAAGTGGAGATAGCGAGAAAGTTGCTACAACCATGCACAATTATATAGATGCAATAATGGATGAGGATATAGAGCTGCCGGAGAGCATCCGCTTTAGTGTTCAGCTTCAAGAGCAATGGTTGGAAATTCAGTTCCCGGTTGAACATGATCGATTTAAAGGTATGCGGGAAGCTATCATCTTGGATAAGACTTTTGAAGTAGCAGGGCAGCGATTCACGATCAAGGACGCAGTCATTACACCGCTGCAAGTAAAGCTGACTGTAGTTAGCGACCCGTCTAATGAAAAACACTCGAATAGCTTTATCAATATTGCGCTTATGGATGAGAAGGGAAGGCGTTATACGTCAAAAGGGGGCTTCGGTGAGCTCGATACGGAAATGACGTTTCACTTCCAGAGCAGCTACTTTGAGCAGCCGAAGGAGCTTACGCTCGTTGCTGAGGGATTGCATCTATCCGAACGGAATAAGACATTTGTAATTAATACAGAAACGGGAGAAACCATCGCCGCGCCGGATCAAAGAATTGCTTTAGATAGCATCGAGCAGACAGCGGATGGGATTGATCTCCGAATCGGCATGTCCAATTTGGATAAAACAGATGCTACGTTAGGCTATACTTTTTTTGAGCATAAAGGTACTTTTAAGGATGCCGGAGGCAAGACCTACTCTATTTTGGACCGGAGCGGCGTACAGATCGAGTGGAGCGCGAGCGGCGCTACGCCAGCTTACTATTATTATAGGATTCCAAAAGCGGAATACAAGCAGCCGTTAACGTTTGATGTGAAGCAGTATCCGGGTTATGTGTTGGAGCCGGTAAGTATAAAAATCAAGTAGAAGAAGGCGCTAAGCAGCGGAGGAAACGTTGCGTTTAGCGTCTTTTTCCTTTACGATGAAGACATTGGTAAGAGACATACATATTACACATAAAGCAGTTGCCACATGAGGGAGGCCGTACAATGCCGAAAAAAGTGAAAGTGTCTGAGCTCGTCCAGCAATTTCAGCTCGAGATTATTGCCGGAGAGGACGGACTGAAGCGAGCTATTACTGTAGATGATTTGTATCGGCCCGGTCTTGAGATGGCCGGTTATTTTCACTACCATCCAAGCGAGCGGGTACAGCTGCTCGGACGAACGGAAATATCATTCCTGAACATGCTCGACAGTGAAGACAGGAAGGATCGGATGGTGCGTCTTTGTAACGAGGATACGCCATGCATTATTTTGACCAGAGGTCTTGAAGCGCCGCAGGAGTTAATCGATCAATCAAACGAAAGCAATATTCCGGTGCTGCGCAGCAACGTGGCGACAACGATTCTTTCAAGCCGCATTACCGATTTCCTTGAGAGAAAATTGGCGCCTACGGCGACGATTCACGGCGTTTTAGTCGACGTTTACGGTGTAGGCATGCTCATTACAGGCGGAAGCGGCATCGGTAAAAGTGAGACGGCACTGGAGCTTGTGAAGCGCGGACACCGGCTTGTCGCCGACGATGCGGTCGAAATTCGCCAAACGTCGGATGGACAGCTGCACGGCAGCGCTCCGGAACTGATTCGCCACCTGCTTGAAATCCGGGGTCTAGGCATTATTAATGTAATGACCTTGTTCGGAGCTGGAGCGGTCCGCACGCAGAAGCGGATCGGTCTCGTCATTAAGCTGGAGAACTGGCAGCAGGATAAGCAGTATGACCGCCTCGGTCTCGATGAAGAGACGACGCGTATTATTGAAACCGATGTTCCGCTCGTTACCGTGCCTGTACGTCCGGGTCGTAACTTAGCCGTAATTATTGAAGTGGCGGCTATGAACTTCCGTTTGAAACGGATGGGTTATAACGCGGCGCTGCAATTTACGAACAAGCTGACGGAAACGATTGCAGACGATATGGACGAATACGATTGATTCTAAAGGAGATATCCATAATGAAGACATTGTTACTTAATCCAATCGCTTTCACGCTTGGGGCGATCGAGGTGCATTGGTACGGCATTATTTTGGGGACGGCAGCTTTAGTCGGCTTGCTGCTCGCGGTGCAGGAAGGAAAACGGTTCGGGATCAAGCCGGACTTTTTCATGGATTTGCTGCTGCTCGGCGTTCCTTCGGCCATTATTGGAGCGCGCATTTATTATGTGGCGTTCAAATGGGAAGATTATAAAGGAAATTTTCTCGATGTATTCAAAATATGGAACGGCGGCATCGCGATTTACGGTGCGCTGATCGGGGCGTTTATTTGCGGATACTTCTATTTCCGCTACAAAGGGTATAATTTCTGGCGTATGGTAGACATTTGCGCACCTTCTCTGCTTGCGGGTCAAATGATTGGCCGCTGGGGCAACTTCATGAATCAGGAAGCTTACGGCGGAGAAGTAAGCGAGTCTTTTCTGCGCGATACGCTCCATTTGCCATCATTTATCGTTGATCAGATGCTAATAGAAGGTGTATACCGTCATCCGGCATTTTTGTATGAATCGCTTTGGAGCTTAGTCGGTATTGGGATATTGTTCGTGCTTCGCCGTCAAAGGTTTTTGCGGGCGGGCGAATTGGTGGCCAGCTACTTTATTTGGTACTCGATCGGCCGCTTCTTCATTGAAGCGCTGCGTACGGACAGCTTGGCTTTTATCGGACCACAATGGCTTGCTTCATTCATTAATGGGCTTTGGTCACCAATGGAGCTTGTATTTAAACAAGGCTATTTGGATCCTGCATATGGCAATATCCGTATTTCGCAAGCACTTGCTTTGCTGCTCATCCTTGGGGCCATTGTTCTTATCGTTGTGCGGCGCCGCACAGGTCTCGCGTCGGAGCGCTATCTTGATCCAATCGTAACAAGCAAACCGGAGCGAAACGACGGCGTCTATAAAGCAGCGGTTGAACGTAAAGGGAACGAGAGCGCAGCCGATGCTAAGGATAGCAAAGGGCAGGAGTAATTTAGGAGGGGTTTTACGATGACGGGCAATATAAAAACGATGCTGTTCGATTTGGACGGCACGATACTAGACACCAATGAGCTTATTATTCGCTCGTTTATAGAATCTCTGCAGGGAGTAGTACCGGAAGGCTTCGGAAGAGAACATATTATTCCCAGCATGGGACAGCCCCTTACCGATCAAATGCGTCTGTTCTCCGGTCTCGAAGAGGTGTCGCATCTGGTGGCAGCCTATCGTGAAGTGAACTTGCGGCTGCATGATGAGCTCGTGAAGCCGTTCGATTATGTGGGCGAGGTGCTTGAAACGCTGCACGGAAAAGGCATTCAAATCGGAGTCGTTACGACGAAAATGCGCCTGACGACCGAACGCGGCTTAAAGTTTGTCGGCATATATGATTACGTCGATGCGATCGTTACGATTGACGACGTCGAAAATCCGAAGCCGCATCCTGAACCTGTAAGCAAAGCTATTGGACTGCTTGGCGCGGATCCGGCAACGACCATAATGGTCGGAGACAGCACGGTCGATATGCAATCCGCCGTTGCGGCCGGCACTATAGCTGTTGGCGTTGCCTGGTCGCTTAAGGGTGAGCAAATCTTGAAGGAAGCGGGAGCACACCACGTGATTAACGACATGCGCGATCTTTATTCATTTGTCGGAATGGAGCGGGAGCCGTATGCGAAACGTTGAACGATATCCGGTGGAAGGGCCGAATGCGCTGTGGCAGGTTTATTCAACAGTGAGCCGGGCGAAGTCGGTTCGTAATTTCATTTGCATACAACTGGCGCGGTATTGCCCGGTCCTTCCACTTAAAAATTGGATTTACCGCCGATTGCTCGGAATGAAGGTCGGAGAGCATACCGCCTTTGCCTTAATGGTTATGGTCGATGTTTTCTTCCCGGAACGCATTACGGTGGGGAGCAATTCAATCATTGGATATAATACAACGATTTTGACGCATGAGTATTTAATCAAGGAGTATCGGCTGGGTGACGTCAAGATCGGATCAAACGTAATGATCGGCGCGAATTCAACGGTATTACCAGGTGTTACGATCGGTGATCATGCCGTGATCGCAGCCGGTACGGTCGTCCATAAGGATGTGCCGGCAAATGCGTTTGTAGGCGGCAATCCGATGCGGGAAATCAGGAGCAGCGAGATTACAGTGCCTGAAGACGACATGCGGAGTATTTTTTACTAGCTAATAGCAGAAAGCCTTATCTTGACGAGTTCATCGTTTGGATGGGGCTTTTGTTCTTGGAATAGGGTAAGCTTAAGGATAGTTTCCAGCCTTGACGGAAGCGCGCTTTTCATGCTAATATTACGACTAAACTCTTTAATTTGTTAGTATGGTAACATGGTAGCACTTTAATATACTAAAGTAACCGAAGGTGATAACGAATGTCTAAACCAAAAGTGTTTGAAAAGCCGATAGGCGTTAAAGATTATTTGCCGGGGGCAGTCGCGAAGCTGCGTCATATTGAACGTCAGGTGCTGGCTTGCATGCAAAGCTGGGGCTATGAGCAAATTATGACACCAACTATGGAATACTACGATACAGTCGGCGTTGCCAGCTCAACGTCGGATCAGAAGCTGTTCAAGCTGCTCAACAATCGCGGAACGACGCTGGTGCTGCGTTCCGATATGACTGCGCCAATCGCGCGCGTAGTGGCTTCGCTGCTGAAGCAGGCGGATTTTCCGCAGCGGCTGTCCTACCACTCCAATGTATTCCGCGCCATTGAGGAAGAGGCTGGCCGCGAGGCGGAGTTTTTTCAAACGGGCGTAGAGCTTGTAGGCGATTCGTCGGCGGAAGCGGATGCGGAGGTCGTTGCTCTAGCCATTGCTTCCTTGAAAGCGGCAGGGGTAGACCGGTTCAAGATTGCGATTGGGCATGTCGGCTTCTTGAACGGCTTATTGGAGGAGACGCTGCCAGGCCGCACCGAGGAGCAAGAGCAGCTTAAAGGCTGCTTGCTGGGACGCGATTATGTAGGCTACCGTCAGCAGCTGCGTGAGCTGTCGTTAGAAGAGCCTGTGCAGCGCGAGCTGGAAGGTATTCTGCGGCTGCGCGGCGGACAGGAGATTTGCGATCAGGCGCTGCAGCTAAGCGCTGATGCTACGGCCCAGGCTTCTATTCGCCATCTGTGCGAAATTTGGGATGTGCTGAAGGCGTACGGCGTAAGTGAATATGTGTTGATTGATCTGACGATGATCGGGGATTTCTCCTACTATACGGGCATGACGTTCGAGGGTTATGCGGCTGATCTTGGCTTCCCGGTTGTCAGCGGCGGACGCTATGACAATTTGCTGGCTCAATTCGGAAGACCGGCACCGGCTACAGGCTTTGCGCTGAAGACGACGCGTATTCTGGAGCTGCTTGGCGATGAGGCGGACAACGGGACTCCGCGGACGCTTATTGCTTACAATGCAGCGGGACGTGCTGAGGCGCTCGCAGAAGCGCAGGCGCTTCGTGCGGATGGCGTCAGCGTTGTAACGGAGCGTTTGGAGGGTTTGACCGGTCTATTGACGGAAGCGGCTGGTTTTAAGGAGCAGAAGCCTTTTGAGCATAAAGGCGTGAAATACACAGCATTGGTAACGTATTTCGGAAAAGGAATAAAAGGAGGCAGCGCCACATGAGCGGAGCAAACAAAGACATTTTGAAAGTGGCGATGCCGAAGGGCCGCATTTATAAGCAGGCATCGAAGCTGTTCCGTGAAGCGGGACTGCCGATTCCGAGCGATTTTGATGATACGCGCAAGCTGATCATAGAGCTGCCTGAGGTGGGCATGGAGTTTATTATGGCCAAGCCGGTTGACGTGCCGACTTACGTGGAGTACGGCGTTGCGGATATCGGAATTGTCGGCAAGGACGTGCTGATGGAGGAAAACAAGGATGTATACGAGCTGCTTGATCTCGGAATCGCCAAATGCCGGATGTCGGTAATCGGAATGCCGGATTGGAAGCCGGCGATTAATCCGCGCGTCGCTACGAAATATCCCAACGTTGCTTCGGCGTATTTCCGCGAGCAGGGGCAGCAGGTGGAGGTCATTAAGCTGAACGGCTCGATCGAGCTGGCTCCGATGATTGGGCTGGCGGACCGCATCGTCGATATGGTGGAAACGGGCCAAACGCTGCGCGAGAACGGACTTGTGGAAATGGAATCGATTTTCGGCATTACGAGCCGCTTGATTGCGAACCGGGTAAGCTACCGGATGAAGAATGAAGCGATTCAAGGCTTGTGCGACAGATTGCAGGAGACGCTGGCTGCGCGGGTGTAGGGCCAAGGATTTACAGCGAAAGCTTAAAGAGAAAGATTACAGAGAAAGCTGACAGTGAAAGCTTAACGATGTCGCACATGCTCGGTGATGGAGATAAGGAACGGATAAGTAAGCTGTGGTATAGATGAAGATAGAATGACACGGATAAGTGGAAGAAACAGATAGCGTAAGCTATGGTATAGATGAAGGTAACATGATACGGGATAGAAACAGATAACTGCGGAATAGATGAAGATAGAATATGACACGGGATAAGTGGAAGGAGCGGATTATATGCGCATCATGCGAGCGGAGCAGTTTGGTTTGAAGCGCGAGGTGGAGTATGGGACACCGGAGCAAAATGAAGCGGCCTTAAGGATCGTCGCAGACGTAAAGGCCGAAGGAGACGCGGCGCTGCTCAGGTATACGGAGCAGCACGACCGCGTGAAGCTGGATGCGGCGTCGCTGCGCGTGACGCAGCAGGAGATTGAGGCGGCGTATGATCAGGTCGACGCCGCTTTTCTCACGGCCATCCGCGAAGCGGCCGTGAATGTTCGTGTATTCCACGAGAAGCAGATGCGCACCTCGTGGATGGACCTGCAGCAGGACGGGACGCTGCTCGGGCAAATTATGCGGCCGCTGAAGCGGGTCGGCGTATATGTGCCCGGAGGCAAGGCGGCTTATCCGTCGTCCGTGCTGATGAATGTCATTCCGGCACAGGTTGCCGGCGTGCCGGAGATTGTTATGGTGACGCCGCCTGCAACCGGCGGCAAAGCGGGCATCGACCCGTATATTCTCGTAGCCGCCGCAGAGGCGGGCGTGAAGGAGATGTACCGGGTCGGGGGCGCCCAAGCTATTGCCGCGCTTGCGTACGGCACGGCATCGATTGCTCCGGTCGATAAGATTTGCGGACCGGGCAACATTTACGTGGCGCTGGCAAAGCGCGCCGTTTTCGGCGCCGTCGATATCGACAGCATCGCCGGCCCAAGTGAAATCGTCGTGCTTGCCGACGATTCGGCAGATCCCGCGTACATAGCCGCGGATCTGCTGTCGCAAGCTGAGCACGATGAGATGGCGTCGGCGATTCTCATCACGCCGTCGCAGCAGCTTGCGGAAGCGGTCGCAGCGGAGGTAGAGCGGCAGCTGTCCACGCTGCCGCGCCAAGACATTGCCCGCAGCTCCATTGACAGCTACGGCGCAGTGCTGCTCGTCGATTCGATTGAAGCGGGCATCGACGTTGTGAACCAGCTCGCACCCGAGCATCTTGAGGTGCTGACGGTTGATCCTATGCGTCTCCTCGGACACATACAGAACGCTGGCGCGATATTCCTTGGACCTTACAGCTCGGAGCCGGTCGGGGACTATTTTGCCGGTCCGAACCACATCATCCCGACGAACGGCACGGCGCGCTTCTCTTCGCCGGTGAACGTTGACGATTTCTTAAAGAAATCGAGTCTGATCTATTACAGCAAAGAAGCGCTGCTTGCGAATGGCGACAAAATTATGACGCTGGCACGGCATGAAGGGCTTGAAGGACATGCGCGTGCGATTGAGATCCGTTTGGAGAAGGAACGCGGTTAAGGTATCGTGGAATGTTCCGTCGACGAATAAGGGAATAAATGTCCCTTTTCTCATTGTAAAAGAACGTAATTGTAAAAATAACGGTATAAAAGGGCGTTATGAAGTTGGTGTGAAGCTAAATGGGTCGAATCAGACGATTAGAGCCGAAATAAGACCTTACAATACCGCTATTTTCCGTTGCAGGAGTAAATTCACGGAAATAACGCCCTTATTTACCGCTATAACATAGAGATGTTAGGGAAATATCATAGAAACTACTATGGATTGCCGATAAATGCAGTTAACTTACTCAGAAAGAAGGAATAAATATGTCGGAGAATAGAGTACGCGAGGCGTCGGTGGCGCGCAAGACAAACGAAACGGATATTAAGCTTACGTTTGCGGTAGATGGTACGGGTGAAGCGAAGATCGATACGGATGTGCCCTTCTTGAATCATATGCTTGATTTGTTTATTAAGCACGGCCAATTTAACCTGGAAGTAGAGGCGCGCGGCGATATTGATATCGACGATCACCACACGGTGGAGGACATCGGCATTTGCATAGGGCAGACGCTCCGTGGAGCCCTAGGCGACAAACGCGGGATTAAGCGCTACGCCAGCGTATTCGTACCCATGGATGAGGCGCTCGCACAGGTCATTATCGACGTCAGCAACCGTCCTCACTTCGAATACCGCGCGGAATACCCTTCGGCGCAAGTAGGCAGCTTCTCGACGGAGCTTGTTCACGAATTTCTATGGAAGCTGGCCCTCGAATCGCGCATAACGCTTCATGTTATCGTACACTACGGCAAAAACACGCACCACATGATCGAAGCGGTGTTTAAAGCGCTGGGCCGTGCGCTGGATGAAGCAACGAGCATTGATCCCCGCGTACAAGGAGTGCCTTCGACGAAAGGAGTGCTGTAATATGATCGCGATCATCGATTACGGCATGGGCAATCTGCACAGCGTGAGCAAAGCGGTCGAGCGTCTCGGCTACGAAGTGGTCATTACCGCCGATCCGCAAACGATCATTGAAGCTGACGGTGCGATTTTGCCCGGCGTTGGCGCGTTTGGCGATGCGATGCAAAATCTGCGCGATACGAAGCTGGATGATGTAGCGAAGTTTTATGCGGCCTCCGGCAAGCCGATGATCGGTATATGCCTTGGCATGCAGCTGCTTTTCAGCGAAAGCGAGGAGTACGGCACGAACGAAGGTTTAAACATTTTGCCCGGAAAAGTGATCCGTTTCCACGGCGACTACAAAGTACCGCACATGGGATGGAACAAGCTGACGTTTCTGCAGCAGCAATCTCCGCTCTTCAATGGTCTGTCGGAGGGACATGTATATTTCGTGCACTCCTACCATGTGAAGCCGGAGCTTATGTCCGATTTGCTTGCTACGACTGATTACCATCAGCAGGTATCGGCGATTGTCGGCCGCGGCAACGTGTTCGGGATGCAATTTCATCCGGAAAAAAGCGGCGAGCTCGGTATGCAGCTGCTCGGAAATTTTCTGGCACTGACAAAATCAAACCCGGCTTAACGGGCATAAAGGAGAGGGAGACATGCTGGCGAAACGTATCATTCCGTGTCTCGATGTGAAGGACGGCCGCGTCGTGAAGGGCGTTAACTTCGTGAACCTGCGTGATGCGGGCGATCCAGTCGAGCTAGCGGCAACTTATGACCGGGAGGGTGCTGATGAGCTCGTATTTTTGGACATATCAGCTTCGGTCGAAGGGCGCGCTACAATGATTGAGGTCGTAAAACGGACGGCGGGCGAGATTACGATTCCGTTCACGGTAGGCGGCGGCATTTCACATGTCGACGATATGAAACGGCTGTTGCGGGCAGGCGCGGACAAAATCGGCATCAACACAGCTGCGGTTAAAAATCCGTCACTCGTCAAGGAAGGCTCGCGTAAATTCGGCTCGCAGTGTATTGTAGTTGCGATCGATGCGAAGTTCAATTCCGAGTGGGGCGAATGGGAAGTCTACACGCATGGCGGACGTCAAACGACGGGCATACGGGCGCTGGAGTGGGCGCGCGAAGTAGAGCGTTTGGGTGCAGGCGAAATTTTGCTGACGAGCATGGACGCTGACGGTACGAAGGACGGCTTTGACCTGAAGCTGACGCAGGCGGTGAGCGATTCTCTCGGCATCCCGGTTATTGCTTCCGGCGGAGCGGGACGGATCGAGCATTTTAATGACGTATTCCAAAATGCGCATGCGGATGCGGCGCTGGCGGCTACGATCTTTCACTATAAAGAAATGACCATTCGCGAAGTGAAGGATGATTTGCGGGTGAAGGGAGTAGAGGTACGATGACGGAGAACAACCAAAGCGAACTTATTTCAAAAATTAAATGGGACGATGCCGGACTCGTTCCAGCCGTTGTGCAGGATGTCCAAAGCAAAGAAGTTCTCATGATGGCTTATATGAACCGAGAGTCGCTTCAACTCTCCGTGGAAACCGGCGTGACCTGGTACTGGAGCCGTTCGCGTAACGAGCTGTGGAACAAAGGCGCAACAAGCGGCCACACGCAGCGTATTGTTTCTATGGCATACGATTGCGATGGCGACACGTTGGTTGTTAAGGTTGAACAGAAGGGGCCTGCTTGTCATACAGGACGATATAGCTGCTTCTTCAATCCGGTTGAGGTGAGCGGAAATGCTGCAGCCGCAGAGGCTGTTCAGACGACAGCGGATCGGTTCGCCACTCTGGGTCAATTAGAGAGCGTCATCGCAGAGCGTTATGCGGAACGTCCTGATGGCTCCTACACCACGTATCTGTTTGAAAAAGGCGTAGATAAAATTTTGAAAAAGGTCGGCGAAGAAGCGTCCGAGGTGATCATTGCGGCGAAAAACAAAGACAATGACGAGCTGCGGAGCGAGGTCAGCGATCTTATTTTTCATCTGATGGTGCTGCTCCGCGAGCGCGGGCTTCCGCTGGACGATGTCATCCGTGAGATTAACGGGCGCCATGGCAAACCGACAACGAACAAAATGAGATAGCCGGACGTAAGCTGATGCCATATTCTGGCTTCACATCTTATGTCGCGCAATGAAATTTTAAAGTGAAAGGCCGGTACGCACATGTTTATCGATTACCATACCCACCATGCCCGCTGCGGTCATGCGGTCGGCGAACTAGAGGAATACGTTAAGAAGGGAATAGAGATCGGACTCGTGCAGATCGGCCTTTCCGACCATATGCCGCTGCTCCATGTGGATCCGGCTTCGTATTATCCGGAGATGGCGATGCCGATGGATGAGCTTCCGCGATACGTGGAGGAATGTCTCGAGCTTAAGGAAAAGTACAAAGGAAAAATTGACGTTCGCGTCGGCCTTGAAGGTGATTATATCGAAGGCTGCGAGGAGCAAATTGAAACGATCGTTAATGCTTACCCATGGGATTATGTCATCGGTTCGGTACATTTTCTCGGCGAGTGGGACATTACCGATTTCCGGCAAACGCATGGCTGGGAAGGCCGCGACCGGATGGCGGTGTACGAGCGGTATTACGATGCAATCCGCAAGGCGGCTGCGACCGGCTTCTATGATTACATTGGGCATATCGATGTGATTAAGCGATTCGGCTTTCAGCCCGAAGGCGATGTGACGCATTTGGAAAATGCGGCGCTGGAGGCGGTCAAGCAGCATGGGCTCGCCATCGAGCTTAATGCTTCAGGACTTCGAACGCCTGCTGCGGAGATGTTTCCAAGCCGCCGCATGCTCGAATATGCGCATAAACTCGGCATCCCGCTTACGATTGGTTCGGATGCGCACCAGCCTGAAAGATTAGGCCAATATTTGGATCAAGCACGTGCTGTGCTGGAAGAAGTCGGATATACGCAGCTAGCGACATTTAATTGTCGAAAATTATTATTGATTGATTTTTGAAATATCGTAAAATCGATGTATAATATAAAAGATAACACATGCTTTGTCGAATGATGGGACAAGGACGAGTACATGTTCAGTAAAATTAATTGGTTTTAACGCTCAGGAGGGTATCATGTTAAGCGACAAGGTGCGTATTTTTTCGGGTTCGTCTAATCCGGTATTGGCTCAGAAAATCAGTGCAGAGCTTGGTCTGACGCTAGGTGCGATCAAGATGTCCCGTTTCAAAAGCGGAGAGATTTACGTGCATTACGAAGAAACGATTCGGAATTGCGACGTATTTCTCGTGCAATCGTTCTCGCATCCGATCAACGAGCATTTTGTCGAATTGCTTGTCATGATTGATGCGGCGAAGCGTGCTTCCGCCAGAACGGTCAACATCATCATGCCGTATTACGGTTATGCGCGTCAGGAACGCAAAGCTGCGCCGCGTGAGCCGATTTCGGCGAAGATGCTGGCGGATGTGCTCACGACAGTCGGCGCGAACCGCGTTATTACAATCGACTTGCACGCTCCGGCTATTCAAGGCTTCTTCAACATCCCGGTCGATCATATGACGGCGCTTGATCTGATCAGCGACTATCTGAAATCGAAAAACATCAAAAATCCGGTAGTCGTTTCGCCGGATGCAGGCCGTGCTTCAACTGCAGAGAAGCTGGCAAACTACTTGGATACATCGTTTGCAATTATGATCAAGAAACGCCCTGCGCATAATGAGTCAGTTATTACCCACGTTATCGGCGACGTTGAAGGTCAAACTCCGATTATCATCGAAGACTTGATCGACACCGGAACTACTATCGTTAACGTAGTGGAAAGCCTGAAGGAACGCGGCGCTGAAGATGTATACGTATGCGCAACGCACCCGCTATTCTCCGGTACGGCTATTGAGCGTTTGGATCATCCTAATATTAAAGAAGTTATCGTTACCGATTCGATTAAATTGCCGGATTCGACGCCGGAACGCTTCAAAGTGCTTTCGGTAGCGCCGCTTCTTGCTGAAGCGACACGCATTATTTTGGAGGGCGGCTCCATCAGCACTTTGTTCAAAAACGCTGGCGTTTAACCATCAACCATCTATGCTTAGCTCCATAAATAAATAGCTATGCTGCGGGAATCGCGGGCGGTGCATTTGCCGTCCGCGATTTTCCCACATATTCTTTCGTGTTAGGATGGGCGCGCTATGGTATAATCGTAGAAAATCGGAAGTAACGGGAGGTGCCTTGCCAATGAAGGGGAAGAAACGTGTTGCCGTAGACCAACAGACAAAAGTGATACCGATTCAATGGGATGCAACGTTTTTTTTCGAGCGGGCGGTTCGTTCGCTGGATCGATTCCATTATGACAAGGCACTTAAATATTTTCGTCGCGCCGTAGAATATGAGCCGGACAATCCGGTAAACCATTGCAACATGGCCGGTATCCTTTCTGAGATGGGCAATTACGAAGAGTCTAACCGGATTTTAGGCTGGATTGTTGATGAGCTTGATCCGACGATGACGGAATGCCATTTTTACATGGCGAACAATTATGCGAATATGGAACAGTATGAAGCGGCCGAAGGCTCGCTTATTCAATATTTGGAGGAGGACGCTGAAGGTCAATTTCTTGATGAAGCAGAAGAAATGATGGATCTGTTGCATTTTGAATTAGACCGGCCTACACGTCTAACGAATATCAAGTCGCGCGAAGGCATGGTTGAGCATGATCAGGCGCGCACGCTGCTCGAGGAGGGCAAGTTCACGGAAGCCGTCCGTATTTTGGAGCAAATTATTGAAGGCCAGCCTGAATTTTTAGCGGCACGCAACAATTTAGCGCTGGCTTATTATTACATGGGGCTGTTCGATAAAGCGATGGAGACGATTCGCGAGGTGCTTAACCTTGAATCGGGCAATTTGCATGCGCTTTGCAATCTTGCAATCTTTTATCAGCACGCAGGCGACGAGGAAAGCTTGAAGCCTTTAATTGAGCTGCTCAATAAGACTGTGCCGTTCCATCAGGAGCATGTGTTTAAATTGGCGACGACAATGGGCATCTTAGGAGAGCATGGGTCCGCCTACAAACACTTCACACGGCTTTTGAAGGACAGCGAGCTCCATCAGGATCCTTGCTTGTACCATTACGCCGCTGTCGCTGCATGCAATATCGGACGGTTGCAGGAAGCGGAACGTCTATGGAAGCAGACGATTAAGCTTGATCCGGTGTCGGGTATTCCGCATTACTATATGGAGCAGCTGGAGCTCGTACGAAGCGGGCAGCAGACTGCGCCGATCAGCTATCATTATCATCTGCCTTTTGAAGAGCAGTTCAAGCTTTGGGAAAAATCCTCGGACGGAATCCCTGATCATCTGAAGCGAGACCCGTTAGTACGCTCTTCCTTCTTCTGGGCGCTGCGCCACGGCGATCAGCATACGAAGCTGCAGGTCATTCAAGCGCTCGGCATGATTGCCGACGGTGAAGTCAAGGATGTACTGCGTACGTTTCTGCTTGAGCCGGACGAGGACGATTACTTGAAGCGGATTGCCATCTTTGTTCTTCGGACAATCGGTGTACAGGAGCCGCTTCATGCCGTATTGGAAGGTAAAGAAACCGTTATTGAACCGAACCGGGTGCCTTCGAGGCTGCCAGTCTGGGAAGATAAGTGGCAGGCTGTCGTGGAAGATGCGCTTGCCAAGATGAGCAAGCATTATGATCTCGTGCAGCAGCATGATTTGATGACGCTGTGGGTAGAGTTTTTGTCGCGCGTATACCCGGACGTTCCGAAGCTGACGAAGCCGGAAGGCTGGGCAGCCGCGCTTGAATATTTGACAGCGAAGATGCACCGGCGTGCGATATCTTATCATGAGGTATCGCTTCGATACGGAACATCGATTGCTACCGTAAGCAAAAACGTAAAGATAATAGATGAGGCATGCGGCATTAAGGAAAAAATGAAGTCGATAAGCTCCGTTTTTTCCACGCAGGAGATGCAGGAAGAATAAACATTCATGAGGTGATCTGTATGTACAAATCGATTATTATCGGTACCGGTCCAGCCGGACTTACGGCGGCTATTTATTTGGCCCGCGCGAACATGAGTCCGTTGATCATTGAAGGACCTGAGCCGGGCGGCCAGCTGACGACGACAACCGAGGTTGAGAATTTCCCTGGTTTTCCGGAAGGAATTATGGGACCTGAGCTCATGGAAAATATGCGGAAGCAGGCTGAACGCTTCGGCGCTAAATTCATCACCGGCTGGGTGAACAGCGTTGATATGTCTGAGCGCCCATTCAAGCTTCAGGTGGAAGGCCACGGCGAGCTCGTGGGCGAGAGCCTGATCATCTCGACCGGCGCATCGGCTAAGTATCTTGGTATCCCGGGAGAGAAGGAGAATGTCGGTCGCGGCGTAAGCACATGCGCAACCTGTGACGGCTTTTTCTTCCGCGGCAAAAAGATTATCGTTGTAGGCGGCGGAGACTCCGCGATGGAGGAAGCAAGCTTCCTGACGCGCTTTGCCACCAATGTTGAATTGGTTAACCGCCGTGATGAGCTGCGCGCATCGAAAATCATGCAGGACCGCGCCCGTGAGAACGAAAAGATCAGCTGGAGCCTAAACCGTACTCCACTTGAGGTTGTGGCGGGCGGCATGGGCGTAACGGGCCTTAAGGTCCGTGACAATAAAACAGGCGAAGAAGAGGTTATTGAAACGGACGGCATTTTTGTAGCGATCGGACATACGCCGAATACGAAATTTCTAGGCGGACAAATCGAAACGGACGATCATGGTTACATTGTTGTAAAACCGGGTACCACCGAAACGAATGTACCTGGCGTATTTGCTTGCGGCGACGTTCAAGACAGCAAATATCGTCAAGCCATTACGGCTGCGGGCAGCGGTTGTATGGCTGCACTCGATTGCGAAAGATTTCTCGAAGGTGCCATTACGCATGATTGGAGCAAATCGCTGTAATTTTAGGCGAGGCGCATCATAACGATACGGAAGGGGCTATACCAACAGGGCGATATGCTTGAAGGTATAGCCTTTTCAATAGCCGGGAACGCTTGATTTTGCCAGTATTTCGCAGTCTTGACCGCAGGGCGAAGGAAAGCTTATAGTGTTACAGAGAAGATTAACATATTGATGAGGTGGACTAGTGATGTCTGAAAAGATTTACGTTGGAGTCGATGTCGGCGGAACTGCTATTAAGGTAGGTATTTGTAATCCGGATGGACAATTGCTCCATACGTACGAAGGGCCGACAGAGGCGAGTAAAGGAACGGACACTATCCTTCAAAATATTGCAAAATATGCACAGCAAATCGTAGTGGAATCCGACTATGAATGGGAGCAGGTTGACGGTGTTGGCGTTGGTATTGCCGGATTTCTGGACATTCCAAACGGGATCGTAAAATTCGCGCCGAACTTGAAAATTGAGAACGTTAACTTGAAAGCGTACTTGGAGCAGGAGCTCAACAAGACGGTTAAGGTCAACAATGACGCTAACGTTGCTGCACTGGGCGAAGCTTGGGGCGGAGCGGGCAGAGGCATTGCTCATTGCGTATGCTACACGCTCGGAACCGGCGTTGGCGGCGGTATTATTATAGATGGCAAAATCGTAGAGGGCTACGCAGGAATGGCGGGCGAGCTAGGGCATATGTCGATTGTGCCTGACCTTGAAGCAATTCAATGCGGCTGCGGCAAAATGGGCTGCTTGGAAACGGTCTCTTCGGCGACCGGCATCATCCGTATGGCAAAGGACGCCGTGGAACGCGGCGACCGTACTTCACTTTCGCAAGTAGAAAATATTATGGCAAAGGATGTCCTTGACGCGGCAAAAGCAGGGGATGAAGTTGCGACACGAATCGTGAATCGCGCTGCGTACTATCTAGGCAAGTCGATGGCCATGATTGCTATCGTGCTTAATCCTCAATATTTCATTATCGGCGGCGGCGTGTCGAAGGCCGGTGATTTCTTATTCGATCAAATTCGGGAAGTATTTGAGAAATATACACAGGACCAAGCAAAAGAAAATGTCAAAATCGTTGCAGCAACACTCGGCAATGACGCAGGTGTAGTCGGTGCGGCAGGTCTCATTTTAAGAGGATAACAAAGTAGGTTCGCGAAACGAAAGCTATGCCGTCGGATGACGGCAATAGCCGTTTACGCTAGGGGGAGTTAATCATGGAAACGGCAGCAACAATGGCGAAGCTTGTCATTATAACCGGGATGTCGGGCGCAGGCAAAACAATTGCTGTTCAAAGCCTGGAGGATCTCGGTTTCTTCTGCGTAGACAATTTACCTCCGGTTCTCATACCTAAATTTGCAGAGCTAATAGAGCAGTCCAACGGTAAAATCGGGAAAGTGGCGCTCGTGATCGATTTAAGAGGCCGGGAGTTTTTTACTGCCTTGTCGGAATCATTAACGTACATTAAAGATCATTTTACCATCAGCTGTGAAATATTGTTTCTGGATGCTACCGACGAGGTGCTTGTACAGCGCTATAAGGAGAGCCGCCGTCGTCATCCGCTTGCCCCTGAGGGGATGCCGCTCGAAGGTATTCGTAATGAACGCCGACTGCTCGAGGATTTGAAGGGCTCGGCGTCTCAGGTCATTGATACGAGTATTTTGAAGCCGGTTCATTTGAAGGAGCGTATCATCTCGAGATTTACGAATTTGGAGCAAAACAGCCTCTCCGTGAACGTGACCTCGTTCGGCTTCAAGTACGGAATTCCAATTGATGCCGACCTCATCTATGATGTACGCTTTTTGCCTAACCCGCATTATGTCGAACATTTGCGCCCCAATACCGGTCAAAATCCCGATGTTTACGATTATGTAATGAAATGGCCCGAGACGCAACAATTTCTAACTAAGCTGCTTGACATGCTGCAATTCCTTATTCCGCTTTACCGCAAGGAAGGGAAAAGTCAGGTTGTCATCGGTATTGGATGTACGGGCGGGAAGCATCGCTCCGTTGCGATTGCCGAATATTTGGGCCGCATGCTCGGAAGCAGCGATACGGAACGTGTACGTATCAGCCATCGCGATGCCGAACGTGACAAGCATTGACGGGGTGAGAGAATGCAGAATAGACACAAAATTATGAGGCGCCCGAAAATCGTCGTTATCGGCGGAGGAACGGGCCTCTCTGTCATGCTGCGCGGACTGAAGGAAAAGCCGCTCGATATTACGGCGATTGTAACGGTCGCGGATGATGGAGGCAGCTCCGGCATCCTTCGTAATGAGCTGCAAATTCCGCCGCCAGGCGATATTCGCAACGTCCTGATGGCACTCGCGGATGCGGAGCCTCTGCTCACAGAGGTGCTGCAGTATCGTTTTAAGAGTGTACCGGGCCTTGCCGGACACAGCCTGGGCAACTTAATGCTGGCGGCAATGACGGATATCTCCGGCGACTTCGTTACCGGCATTCGCGAGTTAAGCCGAGTATTGGCCGTGCGTGGACGCGTTCTCCCTGCAGCAGGCCGGGCAATTGTGCTAAAGGCAGAAATGGCGGACGGCTCCATTGTAACGGGTGAATCGATGATTCCGAAGGCTGGCCAAGCGATCAAGCGTGTGTTTCTGGAGCCGGCTGACGTGGAGCCGCTGCAGGAAGCGGTTGAAGCGATTGAGCAGGCGGATGCGATTCTGATCGGTCCAGGCAGCTTATACACGAGTATTATTCCAAATTTATTAGTGCCTAAGCTTGCAAGCGCAATCGTGGAGTCGGAAGCGGTGAAGCTGTTTGTTTGCAACGTTATGACGCAGCCAGGCGAAACGGATAATTATTCAGTTGGCGATCATTTGGATGCGATACATGCTCATATTGGCAATCACCTGTTCGATTATGTTATTGTAAATGACGGGGAAATACCACCGCAAATCGAAAGCAAATATGCTGAAATGGGCGCGAAGGCGGTTCATCTCGATTTGGATGAAGTGACGCGCAAAGGTTATGAGGTTATAGCAGACCGTCTTGTACTGTTCCGTACTTTTTTGCGGCATGATGCAGAACGTTTAAGTCATCATATATATAAGCTGGTAGAGAACTGGATGTTACGAAAGAGGTGATCAACGATGTCTTTTGCGGCGCAAACGAAGAAGGAACTGACATTAATCGAAGCGGATAGCTGTTGTGAGAGAGCGGAGTTGTCAGCACTCATTCGGATGAACGGTTCAGTCAGCGTATCCAGCCGCAAAGTCGTTTTGGACATCTCAACGGAAAATGCCGCAATTGCCAGAAGAATTTATTCCCTGCTCAAAAAACATTATGAAGTGCACGTCGAGCTGCTCGTCCGTAAAAAGATGAGGCTCAAAAAAAATAATGTGTATATCGTCCGAATCCCGGCGGGGGTTCAGGAAATTTTGAGTGAGCTCAAAATTGTATCCGAAGGGTTTATGTTCAACCTTGGAATCGACAAGGAAATTATTCGCAAGCCCTGCTGCAAGCGCTCGTATTTGCGCGGCGCCTTTCTGGCAGGAGGATCCGTCAACAATCCGGAGGGCTCATCGTATCATTTAGAAATATCATCGATGTACCAAGAGCATTGCGAGGCGCTCGTAGACCTGGCGAACAAGTTTGACTTAAACGCAAGGTGCATTGAACGGAAAAAGGGCTTTATCTTTTACATCAAAGAGGGCGAGAAAATTATCGAGCTCTTGAATATCGTAGGCGCCCATCAAGCGCTGTTTAAGTTTGAGGATGTTCGGATTATGCGCGACATGCGTAATTCCGTTAACCGAATCGTTAATTGCGAAACGGCTAACCTGAATAAAACGATCGGGGCCGCCGTGCGTCAGATTGAAAACATTAAGCTGCTGCAAAGAGAAGTCGGGCTCGACAGCTTGCCGGATAAATTAAGGGAGGTAGCAGAAATTAGGCTGCAGCATCCTGATATGAATCTGACGGAAGTCGGCGAAATGCTCAAAGGGAAGGTCAGCAAATCGGGTGTTAACCACCGTTTGC
Source organism: Bacillota bacterium (assembly GCA_051750645.1). Taxonomy (GTDB): domain Bacteria; phylum Bacillota; class Bacilli; order Paenibacillales; family Paenibacillaceae; genus Pristimantibacillus. The sequence goes on from JBNJJW010000009.1 coordinate 24,563, forward strand.
GCAAAATCGATGAACTTGCGGAAAAAATCCGCGGCGTCTGACCTTTTATCCTAGTGTATCAGCTGGTATAATGTTATAATAATGCAAAATGGCTTTATTTAAAAAGATAAGATCGTATAAGGTTGAAGCTTGTACCATGCTTATCTTTCACCGCGAAACGAGCTTTTGCAGCCAGAAAGTCGGCAACTGCCGTTTACGCTAGTGCTGCATGCTAATGATTGAGTATAATATAGGGGGTATGGTTTCCATGACAAGGCTTCCGGTTGTCGTTCGCCTTAAGACGGGGCTTCATGCAAGACCTGCAGCATTATTCGTACAAGAAGCGAACAAATTTTCCTCCGAAGTATTTGTTGAGAAAGACGACAAGAAAGTGAATGCCAAATCCATTATGGGAATTATGAGCTTGGCAATCAGTTCCGGCACTGAAGTATCGATTAGTGCAGAGGGTTCGGATGCAGAGCAGGCTGTAAACGCTTTAGTCGCTTTGGTCAGCAAAGAAGAGTTGGAAAACCAATAAAACGTTAAGAATGAAGAAGGGGAGAAGTCACGCAGGTTCTTTACGAACTTGCGGCGGCAGCTCTTTTTTTATGTTTTGCGGGAAAAGTACGGGTGGCGGGGGATGAGGTACAGAAAATGCACCTTAAAGCCTCCGAACTAGACTAAATACCGGAATAAGGTGCAGAAATGCACCTTAATCTGGCTCAACCAGCCAAAGGCTCGGAATAAGGTGCAGAAATGCACCTTAATATGGCTAAAACGGCGTAAAGCCTGGAATGAGGTGCAGAAATGCACCTTAATATGGCTAAAATAGCGTAAAGCTTGGAATAAGGTGCAGAAATGAACCATAAAGCGTCCAAACCGGACTAAAGACCAAAATGAGGTGTAGAAATGCACCTTAATTTGGCTAAAACAGCGTAAAGCTTGGAATGAGGTGCAGAAATGCACCTTAATCTGGCTCAACCATCCTTAAAACAAAAACAGCAGGTCAGGAGCTGCCTCCGACCTGCTGTTTTTTTTATAGCTGTTAGCCGATCTTCTCAATAACCTTATCTACGAGACCGTATTCCTTCGCTTCTTCCGCGCTCATGAAATAGTCACGATCGGTATCCTTCTCGATGCGGCTAAGCGGCTGACCGCTGCGGTCTGCCAAAATGCCGTTAAGCTTGTCACGCATCTTAATGATGCGGCGCGCGCGAATTTCGATGTCGCTTGCTTGACCTTCAGCGCCGCCCAGTGGCTGGTGAATCATGACTTCACTATTCGGAAGTGCATATCGTTTGCCTTTGGCGCCTGCAGTCAGCAGGAAGGCACCCATGGATGCGGCCATGCCTACGCAAATCGTGGACACGTCCGGCTTAATATATTGCATTGTATCGTAGATAGCCATACCAGCTGTGATTGAACCGCCCGGGCTGTTAATGTAGAGAGAAATGTCCTTCTCCGGATCATCGGCAGCAAGGAATAGCATTTGAGCAATGATGGAGTTGGCCACCACGTCATTTACACCTGAACCGAGAAAAATAATGCGATCTTTCAATAGGCGAGAGTAAATGTCATAGGCACGCTCACCTCGATTGTTTTGCTCAATAACCATAGGAACGAAATTCATATCCAACGTAAGCCCCCTCCTCAAGATCAATGATTGGTTAAATCGTAATCGTAATCTCATAATAACGGATGAAAAGTCAAAAGTCAAAGATAGTCAGACAAACTAAATCGGCTATTTGGAGTCCCGGCAACATTCAACCCCATCCAAGGGGTGATTGATTCTTGGCATTTTCCGTACCTACGGAATGTTCAGCAAGCCCTACGTAATATTATATTTTTACAACCGCCATTTTGATCTCTTTATCAATGATAGTCTCTTCTGTATTAGCATACCTTGTCGGTATAAGAGCGACTTTCTTTTGCCGGAGCCGATTACGGCATGGGAATCTCCCGTGATTGTGCGGCCAAAGCGACTCAATTACTAGGGTGAAAGGAGTTCTCGCGGAAAGTTTTGAACGGATTCATCGTAGCAACCTCGCTTTAATGGGCATTCTTCCTCTTCAGTTTAAAGAGGGAGAAAATGCAGAAACGCTTGGATTAACAGGCTCGGAGCAGTATCAAATCCACATCTCGAAAGAAATCAAGCCGCGCCAGCTCGTTAAAGTAACTGCGGAGGAATATTTGAGGCTGGCAATTGTTCCCTTTTTATGGTATTATTATACCAAATATTTCAAATATCAAATATTTTTAAGGAGGTATGTATTTTGAAAAAAATCAAATTTTTTCGTCCAACTCCAGAAAAATTAGGTGACATGTTTAGAGAACAAACGAATTGCGATGCTCCCGAATCGAACAAGATTTATCACTGTGACACACCTTCGCCTATACGTGCAGTTGCTGAATATGAACCGATGGGTGGTGCAATCATCTCTTATGTCGGAACAGTGGCTCCTGCAAGCAATCACACACAACTTCCTCCCACCGGACCCAGAACCTTCGGAATTCCTAATGATTTGATTATCAAAATGCAGCAATTAGATACTGACCATCCGGTACATATATTTATTATGTGTGATGATCAAAACGAGAAAAAGAATATCATTCAAAGCTTAAATGAAACCGCTTCATCGGAAGGGCTGCAATTTGATCCGGACTTGATTCATTTGATTCCTTGGGATACGGATACATATTGGACCAGAGATTTTTCACCTTGGTGGGTCCAAAATAAAACTAGCGCACATTTCGGAATAGCCAAGCATATTTATACGACTTTGGGAGGGGGCTCTGTCGGCATGGTCGAGGGAGCGGAAGAAGTAAACCCTCGTGAAGGCTCTGGTATTTTCAGATGTAATGATGATTACGGTGCCGTAAAAATTTCTGATTTTTTAAATGCCCCTATCCGAAAATGGAACAAGGCCGAATGGAGTAACGGAGCAAAGCTTCCGCATATTGATACCCATAACTGGTTTTTTACAGGTCTCCTGGATGTAGGCGGAAATTATATGGTTACTTCGGATGGAATAATTGCCTCCTCATATCTTGTCGCAACTCAGAACGAACTGCCAATCGATATTGACCCTGAAAATCCAAAACCCTCATCCGAGACTCTCGATGAACGTATGAAATATATTATGGAACAAACCAACCGCTTCCTTGGCGCGAATACTTATCATGTATTTACAGACCCGACAGGAACGTATATCGGACATATTGACTGCTGGGGAAAATTCCTTGCTGACCGCAAGGTGTTGATTGCACAATCCGAAGACCCTAAAACCAATGAGGGCTTAGATTTAATTTCAAAATCTTTGGAGGATGAGGGCTTTGAAGTGTACAGAGTACTATGCCAGAATATCTATGTTCCGGCGGAAAATGATGAGCCGGCTACAACAGCCGCCTATACGAACAGCCTGATCCTTAACGACCATGTGTACGTACCGATAGCAGGGGGGGAATATGCTGAATATGATGAAAAAGCATTAGCGGTCTACAGACAGGCATTACCGGGCTACACAGTAATGGGTATAATCGGTAAACCGGAAACTCCATGGCTTGGAACGGATGCACTGCATTGCCGTACCAATGCAATACCAAGGCAGGTCGTTAATAATTGGCTGAAAAGCTTGGGCTTGGCTAAATAGCAGTTGTCAAAAATTTTGAATATTATGGAGGTTCCAGGTATGATTCAAGAAATCAATAAATTCGAAAAGAAGAGACCCGGCAACTGGTTGCCGGCAGATAGAAGTAAGCTGAAACATTGGGTGGATAAGCAAATTAAAACCGTTGTATCAAAGGGGATGCTTGATGAACAAGAATTAAAGTTTCAACATAAAGAAGTGGAAGCTTTAAAGGAACTGATAGAAAACGATGCAGGAATTTATATTCTAACGAATCAAATGATTGCCCAGGCTTTGGAATATGATAAATTTGATCCTACGGGCAGTCCTGAAATAACGGATTATCAAATGATGCTGGCTCTTATTGACCACATATTGACAACAGCTCCTGAATACGTTCACCCTGACGAAGAAGGCTATGGTCTGATTGGGTTTCCTATAAATGCTATCCTCGATTGGTGCATGGGAACTCCTGCCGGTTTTGCATTCTTTTTGAATAATCAAGTCAACGAATGCTTCAGAGCAATACTGAACAGGTGGTGTGAATTCTTAGATAGCGATGCTTCGTTATATGTTCTCAATACTGGGGAGAACGGCTGGATGTGCGATTCGGCTAAAGAGCAACTTCATATTGAACAATTTATTTACAACCCGGATGATGAGCATTGGGGCTTTACATCATGGAATAACTTTTTTACAAGAGAATTTAAAGACGGAATGCGTCCAATTGCAGAGCCTGATAATCCAAAAGTAATTGTAAGTGCATGTGAATCTGCTCCTTACCATATCAGTAAAAATGTCCAAAAGGATCAACAATTCTGGCTTAAAGGCCAACCCTACTCACTCGAATATATGATGGCGAAGGATGAGTATGTTGATGAGTTTATAGGGGGGACGATCTATCAGGCATTCTTGAGCGCAACCAAGTACCACAGATGGCATAGTCCGGTATCCGGCAAAATCATCAAGGCATATGTTGTCCCGGGTACATATTATTCTGAAATCCAGTCCTATCCGTATGATGATGCAGGTCCTAACAATTCACAGGGCTATATCACTCAGGTTGCAACAAGAGCAATCATTTTTATCGAAAGTGATAATCCTACAATTGGTTTAATGTGTTTTATGGCGGTCGGAATGGCTGAAGTGTCTTCATGCAAAATCACAGTTAACGTTGGAGATTCTGTAAAAAAGGGAGACCAACTCGGTTGTTTCCAATTCGGAGGCTCAACACATTGCCTGATATTCAGAAAGGATGTTATTGAACAATTTGTTGTCGATGCAATACCTGCCCCTGATTTTAATAATTCTACCGTTATAAAGGTAAATTCGAAGCTTGCTGTAACATACTAAATGAAGATACTAAACCGGCAGGATGAAGATTTATTTCTGTTGCCGGTTTAGTATTTAATTTTATCATTCCTAGTGAAGGAGATGCGTATGTGTACAAGTGTGATTGCAGGTAAAAAGGCAACCTCAGATGGAACGACTTTGATTGCGAGAAATGAGGATTTTGGAATAAACAATTGGAATAAATATATGAAGTACCGCTCAAAGCCGCAATATTCAACAAAAAATGAAGTTGATCCTTCTACAGAAAAGATGTGGACACTCGGAAATGGACTTCAAGTTCCGGTCCCCTCAAAAAGTTTCAGCTACTGTTCAATTCCAGATGCAGCAGGAAATGAAGAAGCAGCCTATTCCATCGGAGATCACTTTTATTTTGAAGAACGAGGGATCAACGAATGCAATGTTGCCATTTCTGCAACCAATTCTATGGGTATCAATGAGAAGGCGCTGTCTGCCGATCCCCTGGTATCTGTAGGAATTGAGGAATCCATCATTCTGACGCTTATCCTTCCGCAGTCAGAATCAGCTAGAGAGGCAGTTGAGCTTCTGGGAAATTATGTAGAAACTTACGGGGCAAGCGAAGGAAATGGAATCTTGATAAGTGATGCGAATGAAGTCTGGTATTTTGAAGTCGGGTCCTGCCATCATTGGATTGCTGTCAGAGTACCTGAGGATTCCTATGTCGTCATAGCAAATTGTATGCGGGTTCATTCCATTGATTTGGAAGATACGGAAAATGTAAAGCATTCTAAAGGCCTATACGATTTTGTTGTTCAGCATCATTTGCTTGATAATCCGGAACGCAATCATTTTAACTTTGCCAAAGCCTTCGGATATCCTGGAAGTATTGTAGATGGTAAATTAGATCCATATTGTAATGTAGACCGTCTTTGGTTGGCACAAAGTATTTTGACTCCATCGAAAAAGCAGCCGGTAAGAATGGAAGAATACCCTTTGTTTTTAAAGCCGGATAAAAAAGTAAATGTCTCTGTTGTCATGAATCTGCTGCGTGCAACCTATAAAAACACAGAACTTGAGGGAATTGCAACCAGACCGATTGGTGTAGTTAGGACAGCCGAAAGTCACATAATGACCATTGATTCAGAGCTGCCGGGTAGCTTGAAGGGTGTGATCTGGCAAACCTTAAGTTCTCCATTAGGTTCTCCGTATATGCCCATTTTTGCGATAACAGACAAATTACCTGTCAGCTATTCGCTGGGAGATTCTCAATATAGTCCTTCCTCTGCCTATTGGTCATTCAGAAGCTTATTTTCATTATCCAGTGTTAATGAAAACGAATATATGTCCATTCTTAAAACCTTGTGGGAAAAATATGAAAATCAATTTGTAAAAGAGTATAAAAATATTAAAAGCTTGCTAATAGATATGGCTAACACAAATTATGATGAAGCGGTTCATTTTGCAAAGAAATACAGTACAGGTGTCATGTGTCAAATGGTAGAGGCTGCCAATGGTCAGTTGAGTGCATTAATAACTACAATATCTGAGAATCAAAACGGATAAAAGGTCAAGAGACTTGCTAAGCGCAGGTTTCTTTTTTTTTCTACAGCGGAATAACCATACAACGAAGTTTTTTGGCCTCTGTTTGTCGAAGTAATGGGTACCAATTCTTCAATGAACAGGGGTATCATTGTGCGTCCAAAAAATCGAATTGTTGCTGAAAAACCATATACTTTCGTCCTGAAATGTCGGACTGTCCCCATTGTGAAGCATAACTTGTCCGAGCCCATGCCGTATGAAAAAAGAAAATTTCGACGCTACGAGGGGTTATTTTCGCTTGGAGCATAGCGTACCGCTGTTCCAACGAATATTGCGCTTATCCCGCTGTGCTTTACAGGTCTGCGGAAGCGGAAAAACTTTGTATGAAAATTACGACCTACGGATACAAGGAGTACGATATACGTCTCAGCGGCCCGTGTTTGGGCCGTCCGACATACAATTGATATTGTCCTGGTCCAACACTTACATCCTTACCGCCTTACTGGCATCTTGAGAAATATCTGCCCCAATTGCATGGACTCCCCACGGAATGGTTTGATCGTTTTCCCCTGCTTTGTTTGCTTTTACGAAGCCATCTGAGGCCATATGTACTCGTTCTATTTTTTCAACAAAAACGTCGTCGCTGTCTTTACGAAGTTCCTCGGTTTCCAGTGCACTTAACCTAGCAGAAATAAGGTCTTGTTTAACCTTCCTGGCTTTTTTTTCTTTCAATCCTTTCTTCTCAATAAATGTTTCTGCCTCTGTTCCCTGCTTTAAGGCTACAAATACATCCAACTCTTGATCAGCTTCAATCTTGTCAATTGATCAAGTCGTTTAATTTAGAATAAGAAAAAACGCTAAGCCTGTCTTGTAGAAGGCTTAGCGTATATTTTTTTACGCATTAAAATGTTGGCAGAACCCTATTAGGGTAACAAAATTAAAAAAACCGTCCCTGCGTATAGGAACGGTTTGTCTGTATCATTATAGATGTTGTGTGAAAGTTATGGCGCGCCCGCTAGGAATCGAACCTAGATCTCAGGCTCCGGAGGCCTACGTCATATCCATTGGACCACGGGCGCAAAAACAGTAGCAAAAGTTATTATATGATATTACAAGCTTTAAAGCAAGAGGAATTCAAAAATTAAATTTGTGAAAAATGTGTCAGAAACCGTTTTCAAACGAAAACGACTATTGCTTCAATTGTTTATTTCCGATAAACTAAAGGTGGGACTTGAAACGATACTGCGGGACATAAAGTGTCCAGAAGTAATGAATGAACCGAATACGCTAGAGGCCGATGGAGTGAAGGATAAGAGATGCGTCAGATCGTTGAACTGCAGCAGCAGCTTGTGCCGGATCTGCTCGACGTCATGAAGAAACGGTATTCGATCCTGCATCAGGTGATGCTGTCGGATATGATCGGTCGTCGGACATTGGCGTCGGCATTATCAATGACGGAGCGTATGCTCCGGGCGGAGACCGATTTTTTGAAAACGCAAGGACTGCTCGAGATTCATTCGGGAGGCATGCGGATTAGCGATTCAGGCAAGCTTTTATTGGAACAGCTTGAACCTTTTTACAAGACGATGTTCGGACTGCTCGAGCTGGAAGAAAAGATACGTAGCCATTTTGGCCTGTCGCAGGTCGTTGTTGTAGCTGGTGACTCTGAAACATCAACGCAGACGAAGCGAGAGCTGGGCCGTGCGGGATGCCAGGTGCTGACCAAAGTCATGCAGCCTAACGATGTTGTTGCGGTAACAGGCGGCACTACAATCGCACAGGTGTCGAGTCAACTGGTTACGACCACGCCGCTGAAGACGAACTGGTTCGTTCCGGCAAGAGGCGGACTAGGGGAAAGCTTGGATTATCAGGCTAACACGATTGCTTCTCAAATGGCAAAGCGAACGGGAGCGCAATACCGGCTTTTACACGTACCTGATCATCTGGGTGAGGAAGCTTTTGCTTCAATTATGCAAGAGCCTAACATTCGGGAGATTGTCGAAGTCATTCGCAGCGCCCGCATCGTTGTCCACGGAATCGGGGACGCTATCGTAATGGCTAGACGCAGGCGGCTGGACCGCGAGGTTATAGACGCGATGGAAGCAGAAGGTGCGTTAGCGGAGTCGTTCGGGTTTTATTTTGACCGTAACGGCGCTGTCGTGCACAAAATGCAAACGGTGGGGTTACGGCTCGAGGATATTGTTAAAACTGAAGTTGTTATCGGCGTTGCCGGCGGCAAAAGCAAAGGCGAAGCAATAGCGGCGATTATGCGCTTTGGACACAATGACGTATTGGTCACAGACGAGGCGGCTGCATTGGAAATCGCAGCGTTGATCGAGCAGGAGAAGCAATAGACTGCTTAATTGGAATGAGGAATCATGATGATTTGCTGAAGGCGCAGGCCGTACATGCAAAACATCTTGAAATATATATATTAATCTTTTAAAAACGCTTAGGAGGAAACAACAAATGGTTAAAGTTGGTATTAATGGTTTTGGTCGCATCGGCCGTAACGTATTCCGCGCAGCACTGGGTAACCCTAACGTAGAAATCGTAGCAGTAAACGATTTGACAGACACGAACACTCTGGCACATCTTTTGAAATACGATACAACTCACGGCCAGCTTGATGCTACTGTTGAAGCTAAAGAAGGCGCGTTGATCGTTAACGGACGCGAAATCAAAGTATTCGCAGAGCGCAACCCTGCAGATCTTCCTTGGGGATCTGTTGGCGTAGAAATCGTAGTTGAATCGACTGGTATTTTCACAGCTAAAGAAAAAGCTGAGCTTCACTTAAAAGGCGGCGCTAAAAAAGTTATCATCTCCGCTCCTGCAACGAACGAAGATATCACTATCGTTATCGGCGTAAACGAAGATAAATACGACCCTGCGGCACATACCATTATTTCCAACGCTTCTTGCACAACGAACTGCCTTGCTCCTTTCGCAAAAGTATTGAACGACAAATTCGGAATCGTTAAAGGTATGATGACAACTACTCACTCGTACACAAACGACCAATCCGTACTTGACGTTCCCCATAAAGACCTGCGCCGTGCTCGCGCTGCTGCAGAAAACATCATTCCTTCGTCGACAGGCGCTGCGAAAGCTGTTTCCCTTGTATTGCCTGAGCTTAAAGGCAAATTGAACGGTATGGCTATGCGCGTACCTACACCAAACGTTTCCGTAACAGACCTGGTTGCTGAGCTGAAAGTTGACGTTACAGTTGAAGAAGTTAACGCTGCATTCAAACAAGCTTCCGAAGGTCCTTTGAAAGGCATCTTGAACTACAACGAATTGCCGCTTGTATCGAGCGACTACAATAGTGACCCTGCTTCTTCCACAATCGACGGTCTATCGACTATGGTTGTTGAAGGCAACATGGTTAAAGTTATTTCCTGGTACGACAACGAGTGGGGCTACTCGAACCGCGTAGTTGATCTTGCTGCTTACATCGCAAGCAAAGGTCTGTAAGCAAAGAAGGCGGACAGTCCGCGGCTCTGCGTGCGGAGCTAAGGTCCTTGGTTCGCGGCCCGTTATAGGCTGCTGACCAGGAGGTCGTTCCTTCTTTGAGGAACGACCTTCTTTTTTTTGCGGATAAGAAGACTAGTGAGGTTACTTGGGCCTATTTATTAGACCTTTCCATAACAAAATTCCGGGAGGTTTTCATCGATGAATAAGAAAAGTGTACGTGATGTAGCAGAATTAGCTGGTAAACGGGTATTTGTCCGCGTTGATTTCAACGTGCCGCTTGAGAACGGAAAGATTACGGATGACAAACGGATCCGCGAAACGCTTCCGACAATTAACTTCCTGATCGAAAAAGGCGCAAAAGTTATTCTAGCGAGCCACCTTGGCCGTCCGAACGGTCAAGTGGTGGAAGAACTTCGTCACACGGCTTCCGCAGTGCGTCTATCCGAGCTTCTCGGCAAGCAGGTAACGAAAGCGAACGAAGCGATTGGCGAAGCAGTAGAAGCGCAGGTAGCGGCTTTGAACAACGGCGACGTGCTTTTGCTTGAAAACGTGCGTTTTTATGAAGGCGAAGAGAAAAACGATCCGGAGCTTGCTAAAGCTTTTGCTAAGCTTGCTGACCTGTTCGTAAACGACGCGTTCGGTGCTGCTCACCGCGCACACGCTTCGACTGAAGGCATTGCGCACTTGCTTCCGGCTGTATCCGGCCTGCTTATGGAGAGAGAGCTTGAAGTACTAGGCAAAGCACTCAACAACCCTGAGCGTCCTTTCACAGCTATTGTTGGCGGCTCCAAAGTAAAAGACAAAATCGCGGTTATCGACAAAATGCTTGAAATTGCTGACAACGTTATTATCGGCGGAGGCTTGTCGTATACATTCTTCAAAGCTCAAGGCCATGAAATCGGTAAATCGCTCGTTGATAACAGCAAGCTGGATTTGGCGCTTGAATTCATCGAGAAAGCTGAAAAGCTGGGCAAAAAATTCTTGATCCCGGTTGATGTTGTCGTAACAGACGATTTCAGCGCAAATGCAAATACGCAAATCGTTGACATTGACAGTATTCCTGCTGATTGGGAAGGCATCGATATCGGACCGAAAACGCGTGAACTTTATGCTGACGTTATCAAAAGCTCCAAGCTGGTCGTATGGAACGGACCGATGGGCGTATTCGAAATCGAGCCTTTCTCGCATGGTACGATAGCGGTTGCTCAAGCTTGCGCAGAGACAAACGGCTACACGGTAATCGGCGGCGGCGATTCGGCTGCGGCAGCTGAGAAATTCGGCCTGGCTGATCAAATGGACTTCATCTCGACAGGCGGCGGCGCTTCCCTGGAGTTCATGGAAGGCAAAGTGCTTCCAGGCGTTGTTGCACTTAACGATAAATAATAGATTGCCAAAAGATCTTATGAATTTTAGGAGGGAATACGCATGAGCAAAAGAACACCGATTATTGCTGGTAACTGGAAAATGTTCAAAACCGTTTCCGAAGCGGTAACCTTTTTCTCCGAAATCAAAGGAAAGGCCGAGGTTGCAGGCGTAGAGAGCGTTATCTGCGCACCATACACAACTCTTCCTGCGCTTGTTGAGGCTGCAAAAGGAACGTCGATCGCCATCGGCGCGCAAAACGTCCATTTTGAAGATAACGGCGCGTTCACTGGTGAAATCAGCGGCGTTATGCTGAAGGATCTTGGCGTGAAATACGTAATTATCGGACACTCTGAGCGCCGCGCTTACTTTGCGGAGTCGGATGAGATCGTGAATAAGAAGGTTCATGCTGCGTTTAAGAACGGTCTTCTGCCAATCGTATGCGTAGGCGAGAAGCTGGAAGAGCGCGAAGCGGGACAAACGAAGGAAGTATGCAGAGTGCAAACGGAAGCTGCTTTCCAAGGTCTTTCGGCAGCGCAAGCAGCTGAAGTCGTTATTGCATACGAGCCAATTTGGGCAATCGGAACAGGCAAATCGTCAACTTCCGAAGATGCGCAAGATGTTATCGGCTACATCCGTGGCGTCGTTGCAGGTCTTTATGACCAAGCAACTGCCGATGCCGTTCGCATCCAGTACGGCGGCAGCGTAAAACCTAACAATGTGGCTGAATATATGGGTCAAGCGGATATCGACGGCGCACTTGTCGGAGGCGCGAGCTTAGAGCCTGCATCGTACATCGCACTGGTCGAGGGGGCCAAGTAAGATGGCTGCTCCGAAACCTGTTGCACTAATTATTCTTGACGGCTTCGGCTTGCGCGATGATGTAACGGGCAACGCAGTCGCTCAAGCAAACAAACCGAACTATGACCGTTACTGGTCGGCATACCCGCATACAACATTGACGGCATCCGGCGAAGCGGTTGGTTTGCCTGAAGGTCAAATGGGCAACTCCGAGGTTGGTCATTTGAACATCGGCGCAGGCCGTATTGTTTATCAGGATTTGACACGGATCAGCAAATCGATTCGTGACGGTGAATTTTTTGATAATGAGACGATTCTCGGCGCTGTCCGTCATGTGAAATCGAACAGCAAGAAGCTGCATCTGTATGGCTTGTTGTCCGATGGCGGCGTTCATAGCCACATTGAGCACTTGTTCGCTTTGCTTGATTTGGCGAAAAAGGAAGAGCTTGAGGAAGTTTACATTCACGCCTTTCTCGACGGACGCGATGTGTCCCCGGACAGCGCGAAAGGCTACTTAGAGCGTTTGCAAGCAAAAATCGAGGAAGTTGGCGTTGGCCGCATCGCGACGGTTCAAGGCCGTTACTACGCGATGGACCGAGACAAGCGCTGGGAGCGTACGGAGAAGTCCTATCGCGCTATGGTATACGGCGAAGGTCCTAAATATACGAATCCAGTTCATGCGGTAGTTGAATCCTACGAGAAATCGGTTTATGATGAATTCGTTATGCCAACGGTTATCGTAGACGGGGAAAACAAACCGGTAGGTCTCGTAGAATCCGAGGACGCGGTTATTTTCTTCAACTTCCGTCCTGACCGTGCGATTCAATTGTCGCAGGTGTTCACGAACGAGGACTTCCGCGGCTTTGACCGCGGCGAGCATCATCCGGTTAACCTGTATTTCGTCTGTTTGACGCTATTCAGTGAAACCGTCGGCGGTTTCGTCGCGTATTCACCAAAGAACCTTGATAATACGCTTGGCGAAGTGCTCGCACAGAACAACAAAAAGCAATTGCGCACAGCTGAGACGGAGAAGTATCCGCATGTGACGTTTTTCTTCAGCGGCGGCCGCGATGCAGAGCTTCCCGGCGAAACTCGTGTGCTCATTAACTCGCCTAAGGTCGCAACGTACGATCTGCAGCCTGAAATGAGCGCTTACGAGCTGGCCGAATCTACGGTGCGCGAGATTCAATCGGACAAGCATGACGCGATCATTCTAAACTTCGCAAACCCTGATATGGTGGGACACTCCGGCATGCTGGAGCCAACGATCAAGGCTGTTGAAGCGACGGATGAGTGCCTTGGTAAAGTAGTGGAAGCTGTGCTTGCCAAAGGCGGCGTTTGCATCATCACGGCTGACCACGGCAATGCGGATATGGTATTCGATGAGAATGGCCGTCCGTTTACCGCGCATACGACAAATCCGGTCCCTCTTATCGTAACGAGAGCGGGCGAGACGCTTCGCGAAGGCGGCATTCTTGCCGATATCGCGCCAACGTTCCTGGATTTGATGGAGCTGGCTAAGCCGAAAGAAATGACAGGCGCCACTTTAATCAACAAGTAAACAAAAACAACCAAATTTAAAACCAAAAAGGAGTGTTTTCTCTCATGTCAATTATCGTTGATGTATACGCACGCGAAGTACTGGATTCCCGCGGGAATCCAACTGTAGAAGTAGAGGTTACTCTTGAGTCCGGCGGTAAAGGCCGCGCTATCGTTCCATCCGGCGCATCCACAGGCGCATACGAAGCTGTAGAGCTTCGCGACGGCGACAAATCCCGTTACCTCGGTAAAGGCGTTCTGAAAGCTGTTGAGAATGTAAACACGGAAATCGCTCCTGAAATCATCGGTTTGGACGCTCTTGATCAAGTAGCAATCGACCGTAAAATGATCGAGCTTGACGGTACGCCTAACAAAGCTAAGCTTGGCGCTAACGCGATCCTTGCTGTATCGATGGCAGTAGCGCGCGCAGCTGCTGACGCGCTTGATGTGCCTCTTTACACTTACCTTGGCGGCTTCAATGCTAAGACGCTTCCAGTTCCAATGATGAACATTATCAACGGCGGCGAGCACGCGGACAACAACATCGACGTTCAAGAGTTCATGGTTCTTCCTGTCGGCGCTGCAAACTTCAAAGAAGCGCTTCGTATCGGCGCTGAAATCTTCCATAACCTGAAGGCAGTATTGCATGACAAAGGCCTTAACACAGCTGTAGGCGACGAAGGCGGCTTCGCACCTAACCTTGGTTCGAACGAAGAAGCAATCACAACAATCATCTCCGCTATCGAGCGCGCAGGCTACAAGCCAGGTGTTGACGTATTCCTCGGTATGGACGTTGCTTCGACCGAGTTCTTCAAAGACGGCAAATACGTGCTTGCAGGCGAAGGCAAATCCTTTACATCTGCTGAGTTCGTTGACCTGCTTGCATCATGGGTTGACAAATACCCAATCGTATCGATCGAAGACGGCTGCTCCGAAGACGACTGGGATGGCTGGAAATTGCTTACTGATAAGCTTGGAAGCAAAGTACAGCTCGTTGGCGACGATCTGTTCGTAACGAACACTGAGCGTCTATCCGACGGTATTGAGAAGGGTGTAGGTAACTCCATCCTCGTTAAAGTAAACCAAATCGGTACGCTGACTGAAACATTCGACGCGATTGAAATGGCTAAACGCGCTGGATACACAGCGGTTATCTCTCACCGTTCCGGCGAGAGTGAAGACAGCACAATCGCTGACATCGCTGTAGCAACAAACGCTGGCCAAATTAAAACAGGCGCACCGTCCCGTACGGACCGCGTCGCGAAATACAACCAATTGCTTCGTATTGAGGACCAGCTTGGTTCGACTGCTCAATACGGCGGCAAAAAAGCGTTCTACAACTTGAAAAGCTTCAAATAAGACGCATTTGCGGCTTTTTTGAGAAGGGTATGCCCTGTTGGGGCATACCCTTCTTTTTAAGACAGCAGCTTGAGGGTTATAAAATATGGAGATCTAGGGTTGTCCTATTGAAATACGCGCCCAGCTATGGTACAATCGGTTTACGTGTTTTTACGGAGCTCCTATGCTGGAGGTGGAATAAATGGAAATCTTCTTGAAGATCGTGCTCGTTATATTTTCTGTCGGCTTGATTGCTGTCGTATTATTGCAAAAAGGTAAGAGTGCAGGTTTGTCCGGAGCAATTACGGGCGGCGCTGAGCACTTGTTCGGCAAACAGAAAGCGCGCGGTTTGGATTTGTTCTTGCAGCGCCTGACGGTTGTTTTGGCAATCGGCTTTTTCATTTTGGCGCTAGTTGTTTCTTATTTCGTTAAACAATAATCGATACGCATGCGGAAAGCGAGGATAATCCTCGCTTTTTTTGTATTTTCGTCATAATCGCGGATGCTCGGCTTCCATTTCGTGTATACTACATGGTATATGATAATCTATCAACCGGTTGCAAGCGATGATAGGCTGCTGCAGCAGGTTTATGAGGAGAAAATGCGATAATGATGAATAACGAGCAGGAGCTGCTTGATTTTATGAGAGAAACGGCTTATAAGCCGATGACTTATCAAGAACTGGAAAAGCATTTAAGCATACAAGATGCGGAAGAGTTCAAACAATTTCTAAAGATGCTCAACAAGCTGGAGGATGAGGGTAAAATCATTCGAACGCCTAATGAGCATTACGGCGTACCGGAGCGGATGAATTTGCTGCGGGGCAAGCTGCAGGCGCATGCGAAGGGCTTTGGATTTTTGATACCCGATGAGAAGGGTCACCCGGATGTTTATTTACATGCCAACGATTTGAAAAGCGCGATGAATGGCGACATCATTCTCGTGCGCATCACATCGAGAAGCGAGCACGGCGGACGGATGGAAGGTGAGGTCGTCCGTATCGTCGAGCGTGCCGTTACGCAAATTGTCGGAACGTTCGAGGATCACGAAGCTTACGCTTTCGTAGTACCGGATGATAAACGGATAAACCGGGATATTTTTATTGCCAAGGGCGGCTACCAAGGGGCGGTTTCGGGCCAAAAAGTCGTTGTGCGAATCGTGTCGTATCCTGAAGGACGTTCTGCGGCCGAAGGGGAAATTGTCGAAATTTTAGGACATAAGAACGATCCCGGTGTCGACATTTTGTCGATTATTCGCAAGCATCAGCTGCCTGAGGGCTTCCCGGATGAAGTGATGGCCGAGGCCGAAGCGGCTCCCGATTCGATAACGGAAGAGGAGATCGTTCAGCAGGGACGCCGCGATCTGCGTGGAGAGGTCATCGTAACGATTGACGGTGAAGACGCGAAGGATTTGGACGACGCGGTGCATGTGAAGCTGCTCGAAAACGGCAACTATTTGCTGGGCGTTCATATTGCGGACGTAGGCTATTATGTGAAGGAAATGTCTGCGCTGGATCAGGAAGCATACCTCCGCGGCTGCAGCGTTTATTTAGTAGACCGCGTAATTCCGATGCTGCCGCACCGTTTGTCGAATGGGATATGCTCCCTTAATCCCCAGGTTGACCGGCTCACGCTTTCATGTGAAATGGAATTTGACCCGAATACGCTGAAGCGCGTTCGCCACGATGTATTTACAAGTGTAATCCGTACGAAAGAGCGTATGACTTACACGAATGTGCGGAAGCTTTTGACCGCTTCGGAAGAGGAGCCGCAGACTGAGCTTAAAGAGCGGTATGCGGATCTGCTCGGCATGTTCGAGATGATGGAGCAGCTGGCCATGCGTCTGCGTTCGAAGCGAATGAAGCGCGGGGCTATTGATTTTGACTTCCAAGAGTCCAAGGTCATAGTCGATGAGTCAGGTAAAGCGATCGACATCGTGAAACGTGAACGTTCGATAGCGGAGCAAATTATCGAGGAATTCATGCTTGTGGCGAACGAGACGGTGGCTGAGCATTTCCACTGGCTGCGCGTACCGTTTTTATATCGGATTCACGAGGACCCGGATCAAGAGAAGTTATTGAACTTTATTCAGTTCGCGTCGAATTTTGGCTACGTGGTGAAGGGTAAAGGAAATTCCGTGCATCCGCGCGCGCTGCAAACGCTGCTGGAGGAAATTCGCGGCTCTAAGGAAGCGACGGTTATCTCGACGGTTATGCTTCGTTCGATGAAGCAGGCGAAATATGACTCGGAAAGCTTGGGTCACTTCGGTCTGGCGGCCGAGTTTTATTCGCACTTTACATCGCCGATTCGGCGTTATCCGGATCTGGTTATTCACCGCGTAATCCGCGAGGTGATTGAAGGCGGCGGACATTTGACGGATGCGCGTCATGAAGCGTTGACGGCGCGCATGCCTGAAATCGCGCAGCACTCATCGGAGCGTGAGCGAGTAGCGGTGGATGCGGAGCGCGATACGGAGCAGCTGAAAAAATGCGAATTCATGCTGGATAAGGTCGGCGAAGAGTTCGAAGGTATTATTAGCAGCGTGACGAGCTTCGGTATGTTTATTGAGCTAAACAATTCGGTTGAAGGCTTAATCCGTATGAGCGATATGTCGGACGATTATTATCATTTCCACGAGTTGCATATGGTTCTTATCGGCGAGCGTACCTCGAAGGTGTACCGGATCGGCGATGAAGTAAAAATCCGTGTTGCACGCGTGAACATGGCAGATCATACGATCGATTTTGAAATGGTGGATATGAAGCCGCGGAGCGGTTATAGGGGCGTAGCAAATGGTGGCTTAGGCGGCGATGCACGGGGTGGTAAGAAGCGCGGCGGGTTTGGCAGCCGTGCGGATAATGGCGCGGCGGCGAGAGCTGGCGGAGCGGCACGTGGCGGAGCAGGGCGCGGCGGAGCTGGCGGCGGCCAAGGCGGAGCACGCGGTGGACAGGGCGGCAGCGGGAGAGGCGGCAACGGCGGAGCGCAGCGCGTTGGCGCGGGACGCGGCGGTGCAGGCGCTGGCGAGCGCGGGAACCCGTGGCGCGTCGGCGCAGCGGACAGCGCGGGCGGCGGAAGCAAGCGGCGCGGCCGGGGTGGCGCCGGCAGAGGCAGCGCCGGTGCTGAAGCAGGGGCGATCGGCGGCAGCGGGAACGCGCCGGCGGAGCGGTCGCCGTGGCTGGAGGCGGATGTGCCGCCAGGCCAAGGCAGTGAGCAGCAGCGCGGCAACGGCAGCGGGCAGCGCAAGGATATGTGGGGCCTGCCCATCCGCAGCAGCGATGGGTCTGGCACTGAGGTTCGAAGCGGCGGCGGGAATCGGCGCGGTGGCGGCAATGGCGGCGGAGAAGGCAATAAAAGCCGCAAGAAGAAGGGCGGAGGCAATTCCACAGCCGCTTTTGTTCGCAAAAAACGTAAATAACCAAGCGTGAGCGGCGGTTTCTGGTTAAATTAGGAATAGGAACCGCCGTGTTTTGGACAAACTGGGAAAATATATTTAAGCTTGTCGCTTGCTTTTTAATTGCGGGTATAGTACACTCAAGGCAAGATAATATGAACCTGAATTCACATATTGAAAAGGGTGTCATTATAGTCATGAAACCCTTTCCAATGTGTGAATTTTTTGTTTAAAGACAAACCAGGCGCATATTAATATTATTTTTTTGGAGGTTTTTACACATGCAACAAGGTACAGTAAAATGGTTCAACGCAGAAAAAGGTTTTGGCTTCATCGAGGTTGAAGGCGGCAACGATGTATTCGTACACTTCTCCGCAATCACTGGCGAAGGCTTCAAAACTCTTGAAGAAGGACAACGCGTTGAATTTAACGTTGTTCAAGGCAACCGTGGACCACAAGCAGAAAACGTTGTAAAGCTGTAGTAGCTTAAGAACGTTGATTAAACCGCCCTTAACCGTTGAGGTTAAGGGCGGTTTTTTTTATTGTTTAATAAAAATATGATTTTAACTTGCTGGGCTTTAGCTCTAATTATAAAGGTAAATCTCCAGTTATTGATTAATCAAAATCATTAGAAACGTATAGTATATAAGGAAATTATCATGATGTTTTCCCGCTAAAAAATGATGCATTTGGGAGTACTTTTGGGGTTTACTTTTGTTGATCAAGATATGTACGTGCTTGCCTAACAAGCTTCCCTTCGATTTCACCATCAATATTCCCACCACTTCGAACCCCGGTTCCTAAGTGAACAGCTTGAACGCCAGTCGCTTGAACGAACTGCGGCAATGATGGGACTGTTAGTCCGCTGCCGGCCATAATCGTTAAGCTATACGTATTGCTAAGCTCAATGAGACGGCTAATACGTTCAACGGCGTCAAGTACGCTTCGCTTGCCGCCAGAAGTCAGCACCCATTTAATTTGCGGAAAACGAAGAAGTACACTCAATGCTTCTTCTTGATCTGCCGCTTCATCGAACGCCCGGTGGAACGTGACGGGACGTTCATCAGCAGCCTCTAACAGTCTCTGAAGTGAATCTTCATCAATAGTGCCATTAGGCAGCAGCGTGCCTAGAACGAAAGCATGTACGCCGAGCTGACGCAGATGTTTTATTTGATCAATCATTGTGCTTAAATCTGCCTTATCATAAACAAAGGACTTACTGTGTGGTCGCACCATAGCATGTATGGGTACCTGTTTGGATGGTCGCTCAAAATCATCAGCTGTTTCTAATCGTTTCAGAGCTTCAAGTACAGCAACGGTAATGGTTTCGTGAGGGGTAAGACCGCCTTGATCAAAAGCAGAGATTAGCTCAATTCGATCTGCGCCGTGAACAGCGGCTGTAACCGCTTCATCAGCAGTGGTAGCAATGACTTCAAGCAGCATAACCATTCTCCTTTTTCTTTGATTGAACATAAAGAGGCTTGGACTTTCCGCCTTGATTTCCGTACTTAAAGTTGTTACAATGAATTCCTGTATACCGTGCAACAACCATTTTATCGTAATAATGTCGAGGTGACCAGCGTGGGTAAGAAAAGTGACGGTAAGCAGCTCGCCCAGAACAAGAAGGCTTCCCATGACTACTTCATCGAAGATACGTTCGAAGCTGGCATGGTGCTGATGGGTACGGAAATTAAGTCCTTACGGAACGGCAGGGCCAACATAAGCGATGCGTTTGCGACGATCCGTAACGGGGAGATTTTCATTCACAATATGCATATTAGTCCATTCGAACAAGGTAACATTCATAATCCGACCGATCCGACCCGCCCTCGCAAGCTTTTGCTGCATAAGGCTCAAATTCACAAGCTGCTCGGTTTATCCAAGCAGGAAGGATATGCGATAGTGCCTTTGAAGATATATGTACGCAATGGATATGCGAAGCTTCTCATCGGACTCGGTAAAGGTAAGAAGCAGTACGACAAACGGGATACAGCAGCTAAGCGCGATGCTCAGCGCGATATCCAGAGAGCGCTCAGGGAGAAGCAGAAGGTCGCTCGTTAACCTTATGATTTCCATGGATGTATCCATCCATCGCTGCCAATAACAAATGTACACAGCAGTTGTCCATTCGTGATATACTTAGACAGTAGCAACGATAAGACAAACAAGAATGTATAAATGCATTCGTGTTGTACGCTCGGAACAGCCGGCAGATTCTTTAATCTGACGTTTGCTGCTCCTTAATCCTAAAGCTTCATTCAAGCTAAACGTTAGTGTCGATCTTATACTCGTCAGTAGTGTAGGTCTACAGCTGGCTGTTTATGCGAAAATGGGGGCGTTTATGGATTCGACGGGGATTGTACGAGCGCGGGTTGCGGGTAGCGGGGAGTCGTCCGCTTCATCAACGCTAAAGCCTATTAAACGGCAAACAACAAAACACTTACGCTGTAGCAGCTTAATAACCTGTTAGCGTGCTCCTACCTAGCATCGCCCATGTGACTAGACTAGGGGCTAACAAGTAGTGGGATACGCCGCTTCGGTCTCCGCCTGGGGTCGACGGAAGAAGATAATCAGGCTGACCCAAAGCATAGCCGGTTACGGGGCGCTGCTCGGGTGACATCAAAACTGTGACTACACCCGTAGAAGCCTGTGTGGCGTGATTTTCGGACAGGGGTTCAAATCCCCTCGCCTCCACCAATACCATGAGAAGAGACACCTAGCGAGGTGTCTCTTTTGCGTATTAGAGCAATCGTAAAAAAGTAAAATTTGCTATTAATGATAATGTGAGGTATAATAAACATATTGGAATTTGACCTGAATTCACATATCGCAGAGGGTTATTATTTTAATTACTACTAACCTTGTGCAATATGTGAATTTTTTATTTGTAACCGAATAAGAAAACTCATGTAAAATTAGGAGGTGTTTCTATGCAAACAGGAACAGTGAAATGGTTTAACGCAGAAAAAGGCTTTGGTTTTATCGAGGTTGAAGGTGGCGAAGATGTATTCGTGCATTTCAGCGCGATTGCAGGAGATGGTTTTAAATCGCTTGATGAAGGCCAAAAAGTGGAATTTAACGTGGTCCAAGGCAACCGAGGACAGCAAGCAGAGAATGTCGTAAAACTGTAGATAAGCTAAAAATCCCCAAACCATTGTTTGGGGATTTTTTTATCGAATGGGTGGTTATAAAGGTTTATAAAGAAGATTTTTCTAAGGGGGAGAGTCCATTGCGTTATTCTTGGAATAGACCGCTAGAAAATTTGCCTGAAGAAATGACCACCATCTGGTCCTGTATGAAAGAAGATTGCAACGGTTGGATAAGGAACAGTTTCTCGTTCAAAGAAATTCCAATATGCTCGCAGTGCAAGTCGTCCATGATCAGCAGCAAAAAAAATCTGCCGATATTAATCTCGTCGGATCAGCAAATAAAATTTCACAGGAAGAATCAACGAACAGGTGCAATTTCGTAGCATATGAAGCCTGTATGGCGTGATTTTCGGACAGGGGTTCAAATCCCCTCGCCTCTACCAAACCATGAGAAAGAGCACCGTATTAGGTGCTCTTTTTGCGTTCAATTGAAAACAAAAAAAGGATGTCGTTTAAATTGACCACTTACGCTTTCTTATTAATTAAATTTAAGTACCTATTGTCTCCAGTTTTTACCCAGAGAAGAAAATTTTGACGGTTATGAATGATTGTTACTTTTATTTTCTCCACGATCGTTTTCTTTTGTATTATATTATTCACCTCTATTCTGTAATAATGGACCGCCTGTATTCACTCTTTTACCATCTAGCGCCATCTGCTGCTCTTTGGTAAAGGTGACTCGTAATTTGGAAAGTCCCGTATGTTCGTTGATGTAAATGGCCCTGGACTTACCTTGAAAGTCCATGAATAGTTTTGTCCATTCCTCAGGGTTGAACATGAAGTCAGCTCCTTTTGAAAGCGCTTTTATATTTGGATATTATGTTGTAGAAATGCAGTTAATGCATCACTCTACTCACTGCTCTGCTGCCATGACGGACCACGTAGTTGAATAACTGGTGCCGCTTACATACTCCAAAAATCGTCTTGCTTGATGTTCGGATCAATTTCCCTTAGGGCTTGCAAGATTTTCTTCATGGTTCGCCCGCTTGGTATGTGATCCGTTTTGTTCGCTAATTTGCTTATTGTGAATTTATTCAGTTTTGTTTCTTTCACGATCCATTCTTGCGGGATGCCTTTTCTATCGAGCCATTCTCCAAAAGGCGTACGCTTTTTCCCGATTCCAAACATGACCAATTCACCTCTATCACTAGCTTGGTCAAACTATCAGGAAATTATACACTAAAAAGTGTAAACTGAGACTAACTTATCATGATATACTTGTGAAAGGGACTTAAATGCGGGTGGAGTGATCACGGTGTAGCCTTCTTGAGGGGAGGTGTTGCCATGATCGCACTTGTGGCGTTACTGGATATCCTAAAGTGGATTGTAACCATACTTAGCCTTGTGTTCAGTATTCGGAAGCTCTATCGATGGATGAAACGGAAGCTAAACAAGCGAAAACCCACCGCGTAATTAGGTTGACTCCCTAACGGTGGGTTTCGCTTAGATTCATTCTTTGCGCGCCGTGGGGTTCGACCACAGCCTTTTTGTCCTTAGAGCCTTTGCCGTTGCTGCGGCGAAGGTTCTTTTAGTTTATGCCGAAATTGACTTGTGTTATACTCCAATATTACCACTTGTCCGATGTTGAATCAATGGGATGCGTTTCTTTTTTCATTTTTAGGGAAGTAACAATTGAATGCTTTGATTTGTCTGGGATTTTGTTTGGTTAACAGTGTAGTACTTCATTTTTTTATAAACACACTGATAGGTTTATGCCTTTTAATTCGTATTACATAGTAGGTACCAAACAACAACGTAAGGAGGGCAGCATTTGTGATAATCACAGAAGTTAATGTTGTACAACAAATTAAAGACCGCAATGAGAAGGCGATTGCTTTCATTATTCAAATGTACGGGGGCTTACTCACGGCGATCATTAAACGTCAAGTCCAATATAATCAGCAAGATTATGAAGAATGTTTAGATGATGTGCTGCTAGCTATTTGGCATAATATCGACGCATTCGATGAAGAGAAAAATACATTTAAGCAGTGGATTGCCGCCATCGCAAAGTATCGTGCAATTGACTATCAGCGAAAAATGCTGAAAAACCAGCAGCAATTTGTTGTTGCGGAATTAACCGATGATTTATACGAAATACAGCCTATATCAACAAAACAAGACGTAGAGGAAGTTTTAACTCACTTGTCTTCTACAGAACGAGCCATTTTTGAGAAATACTATTTAGAGGGTATATCGTCGTGTGAAATGGCGCAGCAAATGAATGTAAAAGAGTCTTGGATTCATAACAAGCTTTCACGCGGGCGTAAAAAGCTAAAACATATTTTCAATCCAAATAATGGGGTGTGAATCCATGTCTATATATAAAGCGTTAAACGATGTGCAGCTAGATGTATCTAATTATGAGAAGGAGCCTTTAACAGAAATAGAACGAAAAAAGTGGGAAAGGCGTGTACTAAAAAAGCTTCATAAGCGTAAAAAAAACGATTCGAAAAAATGGATAGGACTAACTGCTGCCTTCATCCTGGCAATAGGTGTGATCATTCCTCTTGGAGGGGTTTCTTTCGCAAAGATGCCATTAATGGCGGGACTCATCGAACGCTTTTATAATGGAGAGAATCCAGTCGATTATTCAGCCTATAAAACATCAATCGGTGAAACGGCTGAAAATGCATACGGCAAACTGACATTAAATGAAGTACTGGTCGATGCAGATAGTCTGCTTATAAGCTCGACATTTGAGCCGGCAAAAGGCGTCCATTTTGATTATCAAACCTTTCTGTCTCCACATGTGCTTGTCAACGGAGAAGACCTCCAAAAATCAGGGGGAGCCCAGTCGATTAAAGTAGATGATAACATGTATACGATTTATGGAGATATTCAATTGAGTCATCTACCGGATGATGGCCCACTTCAAATAAAAATTACTTATGATACGATCAGCAAACGTAAAAGGATTGCGATTGAAGAGCCGTGGGTATTTGAGATAACGGTATCAGCAAATCAACTAGAGAAAGATACAAAAACCTTTAATCTTCACAAGACTATTTTAGTCAATAATGGAGAAAAGGTGACGCTTGAAAAAGTAATTGTCACATCTGTATCGACCTTAATCTATTATGATTCGACGGAAGCATCGGAATCGACTAGATTTAAACTTGTTTCAGCAAGCGGTAAAGAAGTTCCTTTTAGAGAAATCTATGTGTCAAGCGATTTCGGAGACATGTCATATGTCCGTTATACATCGATTGATTTAGAGAAAGAGACGTATTCGCTCGTCCCTATTAATAATATGGACGAAGAGATAGGACCTGAAGTTCAGATTCAATAATCATGCAGAAAAACGCGAGTAATGATTCCCCGTATTTCTGCACTTGTATGATAAATTATGATAAATAGCAGGCAGGGAGTACAACCCTGCCCGGCAGCTTCATTTTTCCAATAATCTCAAAGCGGTTCCGACTTCGGAGAGATCCTGCTTCAGCAGCTCCCTTTTGTTTTCATCGCGGAAAACGGCGGATGGATGATAGGTAGGCATGATGCGGATTCCGTCCTTCTCTTGCCAATCCCCTCGAATCTCCGTAATTTTTGCCTTTCGATCGAGAACGGCCTGTACAGCTATGCTCCCGAGACAGACGATGATCGCCGGACGGACCAGCTCTATTTGCCGGAGCAAAACCGGCAACGCTTCTTTTACCTCCGAGATGCGCGGCGTCCGGTTGCCCGGAGGCCTTACTTTGATCACGTTCGTCAGATAAGCCTTCTCTCTGTGAATGTCCGCCTTCAGCAAATATTTGTTCAGCAATCTTCCCGCATTACCAACAAAAGGTCTGCCGGTCTCAGCTTCATGTTCTCCGGGAGCCTCACCGATGATTAGCAGCCGGGCCTGGTCCGGTCCTTCACCGAACACAAGCAGCTCTCCTTGATCGGGTAAAAAGGTACGCAAACAGAGGGCATGCAGGGCTTTCAAATCGCTGATCGATTGCAAATCCTGGTGAAAAACCGTTTCGATGGTCATGTGGAAGCGAGCTCCTTCTCCAGCATCTCCCGAAGCATCTGCCCGTTGATCACGGCCTGCGCCCGGTAATGGTTGTTCATGCTGATGAATGTTTTTTCTGTTTTCTCCACAAGTTTGCGAATGTTCGGTACCCATTCATTCAATTCGTTTTCGTTGTACAAATAATCGTAACGTTCATAGGCCTCTTTGTGCTGCCACCACTTTTTGTAATTCCGGCCGTGGAACCGGACATAGCCGATCCGGCTGGTTGCCCTGACGACTGGCGGAACGAGCGTTTTGAACTGCGGCTCATCGACGCAAACATAACCGAGTTCTTCTTGTTCAAGCAGGTCGAAAATTTGATCGTTAATCCATTCTTCGTGGCGGAATTCAATGACGACCGGAATATCTCCGATCATTTCCTTGAATTCCTTCAAGTAATCCCGGTTTTCGTCACGGTTCCGGAAGCTGGTCGGAAACTGGGCGAGCACGCACCCGAGCCTTCCTGCTTCAATTAACGGTTTTAGCGCTTCCTTAAAATCGAGGAAATGCTGTTCGTTATCCTCCCGCTTGTGCGTCATCCCCCGGTATGCTTTCATGACGAATTGAAAGTGCTCGGGTGTTTTCTCCCGCATGTGATACAGCATAAACCGGTTGGGCATGGCGTAAAATGAGGAGTTCACCTCGGTAAACGGAAATTCTCGTGCGTAAAACGCCAGCATTTCTTTTTTGTCCAAATTTTCCGGGTAAAAATTTCCCCGCCAATCCTCATAGCTGTATCCGGCCGTTCCGATCAGTAGCATAATCATCCTCCAAGCGCCTTGATTTTTTTCGCAATCATATGCATCTTTGTATCCTGCATCCGGATGATGCCTTCGATTAATATGCCCTGAGGATTCAGCTGATATAAGAAAGATTTGTAAGTGCCGGGGTACAAAACCGTTTCGATCATGTCGGTATGATCTTGAACGACGAGTACCAACACGTATTCTCCGCCGGTTGTCGGCTGCCGCCTGCTGTGGATGATCGTTCCGCAAATACGTACCCGGGTATTGTCGCGGGAGCGGGACAACGCTTCGATCGGAACAACGTTGAAACGCTGTGAAAACGCCTTCCATTTCTCGGATATTGAAGGATGCAGTGAAAAGCCGAGCAGCGCTTTTTCCGCTTTTCTTTTTTCCGATTCGGTGAAGTCGGATATCGTTTCGGGCTGGATAACGCTGAAATCTCCGGCTGCCGAAAAATCGTTCAAGGCCGCAATCATCTGCCGTCGATTGCCGAACAAACGGTCGCAGGCCCCCGAAGCAATCCAGGCTTCGAATACGGGCCGTTTGATCCGATGCTTTCTCATCCGAGTAACCAGTTCGGTAAAAGAACGAAAATCTCCGTCGCTGCGTCGGGAACGGAGCAATGACATGACTGACTCCGGCCCTGAGCCATGGATTGAATCAATGCCCATGCGGATGCCCTCGTCATCGGCATGAAATCCGAACCCGCTGCGGTTGATATCGGGACCAAGAAGCGGGATTCTGAGTTTGGAGAGCTCCCTTAGATACACCTTTTTGTCATAATATCCTCCCTCCCCGCTGAGCAAGGAGGCCATGAATTCTTTAGGATAATGTGTTTTCAAATATACCGTCCAGTGGGACAGATAAGCATAGGAGACACTATGTGCTTTGTTGAAGCTGTAGCCGGCAAACCGGACCAAAAAATCGAATACGGCAAGAGCTTCATTTTCCGCCACGCCCCGTGCCGCCGCTCCCTTAAAAAAACGCTCCTGGTGGAGTGTTAAGGCCTCAACCGATTTTGCCGAAAGCGCCCGTCTTAGAGAATCGGCTTCGCCCATCGAATATCCGGCTACTTCATGAGCAATTGCCATGACTTGCTCCTGATACAGGATCAAGCCGTACGTCGGTGAAAGAATGGGCGTCATTTCGGGTAACGCAATCTCGAATTTCTCTTCGCCCCTGCGCCGGCGCAAATACGTTTCCACGATCCCTTCATTCCATGCACCGGGCCGATACAAGGCAAGGAGGTCGGCCAGATCGCTAATAGAGCGCGGCTGCATCCTGCGCATTAAATGGCGGATCCCCATGCTTTCCAGCTGAAAGCATCCGAGCGTATTTCCGCTGTCTATTGTTCGGAACGTATCGATGTCGTCAAGAGGGATTTTGTTTACTTCAATACTCGTGCCGGTCCGTTCGCGAATCGCAGCCAGCGTGTCGTGAATGACTGTCAGATTCCGTAAGCCGAGCAGGTCGATTTTCAATAAGCCGAGAACTCTAATATCTTCTTTGGTGAAAGTAGTCATCGGCTCCCCATTTGGCCTCGGGTGTAGAGGAATCGTCCGGAATAATTGTTCATCACCGAGCAAAATGCCTGAAGGGTGAGCAGAGTGATAGTGGGGCAATCCTTCGATTCGTTCGGCCAGTTGAAAAAGCGATCGGAAAGGTTCCTTGTGGATCGGCAGCTTTTGCAATTCCGGAAGCGTCTGCAGACAGTGGCGGATTCCGCCTTTTCCGGAAAAAGAGGTCATCAGTTTGGCAAGTACGTCGACTTGCTTCTTCGGCATGCCCAAATAGGTCCCGGCTTCCCGGACAGCCCCCCGCGTGCCGTATGTGTTCAGCACACCGATATGGGCAGTCCGATTTGATCCGTACTTTTCTTTGATGTATTGCAGAATCTCATATCTTCTTCTTTGGCAGACGTCCAAATCGATATCAGGCAAAGAGGGACGATCCGGACTCAAAAAACGTTCGAAAGAAAGGCCGTAGAGCAGCGGGTTTACTTCCGTAATACCTAGTAAATAGGCTACCAAACAGCCGGCGGCGGAGCCTCTCCCCGGTCCGACGGGAATACCAAGGTTGCGCGCAGCCTTTACAATATCCGATACGAACAGAAAATAATCAGATAGTCCGCGCTTCGTAATGACCTCAAGCTCCCGATTCATTCGCTCTGTAATTCTCTGCCGTTCCGTATCTATGAGCGATCGGGAATCAAAACGGATTTGCATACCTTCCTGGCACAAATGGCGTAATACATCATTCGAGCTTCGCGGCTGTTCTGCCGCGTCCGTGCCTTGTGATACGGGAAAGGTTGGAAGCCTGTATTCTCCCGGTTCCAGTTGAAACCGAATTCGCTGGGCGATTCGAACAGTATTTTCTAAAGCATCCGGAAGATGGCTGAATTTCGCCTGCATTTCGAGCCGGGAAGGGAGGTAAAAAGGACCTGTCATCGGCGGTGAAGCAGAACGCTGCTGAGGTTTTACATGCTGCAGCAGAGGAAGCAGTGAAGCGTCTTCGGGAACGAGGTAATGGACGTCGTGGGTCGTTACAATCGGAATTCCCGTACGGCGGGAAAGTTGAACCGTGCGCTCGATGCAAACATCGTCGTCCGGAAATCCGTGATGCTGTACCTCCAGATAGAAGTTTTCCTTGCCAAACCGCTTCACATATTGAAGTGCTATCTTTTCAGCCTGATCCATCCGACCGCATGCGATCAGACGATGAATGGTTCCCGTTCTGCCGCCGCTCAGGGCGATAATATCCCCATGGGAAGCCGGTGAAAGGAAAGACCCGATGTTCAAATGTTCGATGATCTGCTGGTAGCCTTGATTCGTAGCGGCCAAAACAATGAGAGAATCTCCCGTATCGCCGTCTTCTATTTCACAGCCGATTATCGGCTGGATCCCGTACTGTTCGGCAAGCTCGCGAAATCGGATCGCCCCGTGGATTGCACCCTTATCCGTGATCGCCAGTGCCTCCATGTTCCACGATTTGGCGGTCTGTATCAGTTCTTCCAAGCGGCATACCGCTTCCGTCAAACTGTATTCCGTATGAACATGCAGATGAACGAAGTTTGTATCGGACTCTTTCATGACAGCACCTCCTGCGTATAGGAACATTTGTTCCATCATACCGGGAGAGAATGACCGTTGTCTATTGGTGGATGTTTCCGGTTATTCCTCATATAACCTCGATTCCTTAGCGAGGCGGATAGCCTCTTCCCTGTCGGCGACATGGAGCTTGTTCAGGATATTGGTGATGTAATTGGCTACTGTTTTGCCGCTTAGGCTTAGTTTGCCGGCGATATCAGAGTTGCTTAGTCCTTCGGCCATGAGGGAGATGACCTCGCGTTCTCTTGTGGAGAGTGCCGGAAACCAAACCTCACTTGCAGCAGGGCGGGTAGCGGCGAAGTATTCCATCATTTTGGAGGCGATGCCGCTGCTAAAGATCGCTTGGCCGCTGCCGACTGCCCGAATGGCATGGAGCAGTTCGTCTTTGTCCGCATCTTTCAACACATATCCCTTCGCACCGCTGCGCATGGCCGTAAAGACGGAGGCATCATCCTGAAACATGGTGAGGATAAGGATATTAATGGAGGGCACGGATTTGTTGATTCGCTGTGTGGCTTCAATACCGTTAAGACCCGGCATCCGGATATCCATGAGAATGACGTCAGGAATTAGGCGTTCGGCCATGGCGACCGCCTCTTCCCCTGATGTCGCTTCACCTGCGACTTCCATATCGGGTATCGTCAAAAGCAATG
Organism: Bacillota bacterium; assembly: GCA_051750645.1. Taxonomy (GTDB): domain Bacteria; phylum Bacillota; class Bacilli; order Paenibacillales; family Paenibacillaceae; genus Pristimantibacillus. The sequence goes on from JBNJJW010000009.1 coordinate 54,577, forward strand.
TACTCACACCGTGTCGAAAGAGCGGATGATCATCCGCAATCAAGATTCTCAGTTTCTTCATGGGTTTCCTTCCTTTAACCGGAATATGATAGGGAGATAAGCACGAATTATGGTTCCCCTTGGCCGTTTTTGCTCGATCTTGAAATACCCCCCTAATTCTTCAGCCCGTTCTCTCATCGAAGAAAGCCCGATACCCCCAGAACGCTGATTACCGGGACCCGGCTGAACGCCATTCCCATCGTCAGCGATTTCTAGCAGCAAACCTTCAACACGATCCGCTTCTCCGCTATTCGAAGAAGTGACAGCGGACAGCTTGACTGTGCAGCGCTGGGCATGGGAATGACGCAACGTATTGACCATGGCTTCGGTAATGATGCGATAGGCTGCTACTTCGACAGCTGCCGGGAGCGGTGGCAGTGAATCGGGAACGTCCAAACCGATGTTCAGCGTTGACACAGGCGATCCGATCTCTCGAATGCGTTCACGGATGGAGCTGATGAGTCCCAATTCGTCCAGCGCCGGAGGGCGCATGTTATAGACCATCTCGCGAATATCGGTTACAGTCGCTCGAATAACCGATCGCAGCTCGGTGAGGATGGTTTTGGTCGTCGCAGGATCTTTCTCCAGCAGGTCTTCGGCGGCCGCTGCCGTCAATGCGATTGCGGCCAGGCGGGGGGCCATATCATCATGGAGATCACGACGAAGTCTCTTGCGTTCTTCTTCTCTGGCTACAATTAATTGCTCGCGGGATTCCTGCAAGGCCGCGGCCGTGAGCTTTAGATCAAGGGTCACCCGAACATTCTCAACCACGACGCCGGCTTGCCGGACAAGCATATCCAGCAGCTTATAGTCTGAAGCAGTGAAAGTTTCTCCCGCGGAGCGGGGAGCTGCATGCAAATAGCCTAGCACTTCGCCGCGATGGATCAGCGCCTCCCGATAGATAGCCTCCGCCTGTTCACCGTCCTCGGTGACGATTGTGAGTTCCCCGTTCCGATACAAGGATATAGCCGCATAAGGCAAGCGGAGGGCAGCGCGAATGGTTTTCACGACGGCTTCCAGAGCGGCCTCGGACGACAGCGGCTCCTCCAGGCTTTTCCCCAAACGCACCAATACAGAATACGGGTCGTCCGTGTCTCCGTACATGAGCTTATTAATCCATCGCTGAACTTTTTCTTTCAGAGGAGCGAACGATACGGCTACGATGCTCGTGGCTATTAACGAGGTCCACCATTGGCTGGTCTGAAAGGCCTTCCCCAAATACCATACAGATACGGTGTACAACATGATCACGCTGGTCGTGAGGATCCCGTAAACAATAGTCCGGTTGACCAATGGATCGATATCCCAAAGCCTGTTGCGCAGGATGGCGAAGCTAAGTGCAATGGGGATGACCAGCATACTGGATTGAATGCCGACTTCCAGAAAGAACATGCTGTAGGGATTGGCCGAGAAAGCATCCTGCCTGGTGAGGAACAATACTGTAAAGCCTATTAACCCGATAATGGCCAGCACGACTCCGTACACTACCCATTTGGTCTGCTGCCGTTCTAACGGACCCAGCAATTTTCGGTATCGGTACACTTGGACATAAAGTATACTGATCATCCATGAGCCAACCCAAGGGAGGAATGCCCACGGGGACCACATTTGCAAATCCGCCATACTTCTGGGGAAAAGAAAATGCGGAATGCCGAGGGCCAGGATGACGGCAAGGAGGTATGTCGTCCATAGAGGCGCAAAGCGGCCGGTTGGAAAGACGAAGAAAAACAATAGAAATGCCGTAAAGCCAAGGGCCGTATTCACACGTAAAAGGATATCGAGCAGCCAATGGTTATCCCTAAGCCCATCCAGAATAGGTGTAAAGGTGATTCCAAGCAGCACCAGCATGAGCGTGCCGAATAATCCCATAAGGCTTCGGGAGCTTTTTACAAACAGGATTCCTGCCGTAGAAATGAACACCCCTCCCACCAGGACATAAAGGATAGTATACGCCAGCGCATATTGTCCTGGGAGTATGCCTTGCTCTGCGAGCCATGCCGAACCTGGCGGCGGATTATAGAAGGACTCACAGGCTTGGTCGATGCAATGGATTCGGATTTCCTTATAAAACTCCGGGATGCCGATGATGAATAAACTGACGCATTCAAGACAGATCAAGATGACAAACCAGCGAAATCCCTTCATAAGGGTTATATCAATCACTCCCAGTTATATGAGATGTTTTTGGAAAAGTATAACACTGAGCATTTATTTCGTAAACGATAGCGAAGCTTGTCCGGATGTTCCTATTTATTTCCTGAATCCAGGGAATTTCTTGCTCTACCTTTGGGAATGCCGGAGTTGATATGATTCCTTTAGACATTAACCAAGGAGGTAGTTAAATATGTTTCAGGTTCCACAAGGTTTTATAAGAATAAGCGGTTGGTTGCTGCTGGTTGCGGGCATTATGGGCTTTACCGGGCAGATTGTCCATCTGGAGGATGTACCGGAATCGCTTGCGCACCTGCCGGAGTTTTTGCAGACGGCCGTCAATACTCATGTTTTCCTGGCTTATGCGTCAACGTTACTTCTGTTAGGGCTGTCGGCGATCTTTCTGCGTCAAGCCGGAAAGCTTCCCAAGTGGGGATGGGCGGCGCTCCCTCTGTTATTTATCGGACTAATGCTCGAAATTTTCCATGGCCCTGTACAAATTATTGCCTACCCGATTTTATTCGGTGACATTGAAACGGAGGAGCAGCTCAAGGTGGTTTCTGATCAGATTACGAACATGGATCCGACCGCCTTTCCGCTCAGCATGCTTGTATTCGTTCCGATCGTTCCGTTTCTGATGATCGGGCTGTTGATTCTGGGGCTCTCAACACTGAAGGCGCGGATTTTTCCAAAAGCCCTCGGCATCTTTACTCTGGTCGTATTGGTTGTGTGTGTCACTGGCTTCTTCTTCATGCACCTGCGTGTCTTTGCCATCTCATTCGGTTATATTTATCTGGTGTTCGGAGCGTTCGGCGCCATGCTCGCATTCGAAAAACGGGAGCGGGTTCCGGCATCTTCCGAACTCACCGCATAAATAAAATGAGAAAGAGCTCTTTTGGAGCTCTTTTTTTGTGCTACGGATAGCCTCGAAGGCATGAATCAGCTGTAAAGCTATTGCGGATATAATTTCAAGAATCAGGAAAAAATAGATGAAATCATTTTTGAAAAGGAGAAATTTAAATGCCGAAAGTGCTTGTTGCTGTTCCGGGAGAAAAATTAAAGATTAATACGGTAACCGAGAGTAAGACGGCGATAAGCGAACTTATCGGCGGTGCACTCGAATGTGTTCAGTTAGGCAGCAATTTCGTATTATACTGCAACCACGATGGAAATAATCAAGATCTGGCTGTTAATCCGCATTTTGCGCAAGGGATAGTTAAGGGGCCTTTCGTCATAGCAAAGGTAGAACAAGAGGGGAGGAATATAGGGATAGATGAAAATGATATCCAGTTCATTATGAACTCATTCATTCGAGCAAAATAGGGATGCGGATATTCCACTGATTGACATCCCTTCATCAAAAAGGTATCATATTTTTACAGAATGAATACGCTTACATTACCAACAAAGCTTGTTTATCTAAATATTTAAAGGGAGAGGTGAAAATGGCATATCGATTAAATTATCTGAATATTCTATCTATTAAGTGGAGGTTGTCATTTAAACACAAATTTTTGAAAGCGGATTCATTTCCTTGAGAACGGCGAAAATTTCTAACAGAGAGGTGAGAGCCGAATGCAGAAAAAAGAGTGTGTAGCCATGCTGCTTGCAGGTGGTGAAGGCAAAAGACTAAGCCATCTGACGACAAAGCTGGCAAAGCCCGCTGTACCCTTTGGCGGTAAATACCGGATTATCGATTTCACCTTGAGCAATTGCAGTAATTCAGGAATTCATACGGTTGGGGTACTGACCCAGTACCAGCCGATGGTACTGAATTCCTACATAGGAATCGGCAGTTCATGGGATTTGGACCGGAAAAACGGCGGGGTCACTGTGCTTCCCCCTTTTATGGAACAAAGAGGCGGCAGTTGGTATAAAGGAACGGCGCACGCTATATACCAGAATATTCATTATCTCGAACAATACGATCCCGAATATGTGTTAGTCATTTCAGGCGATCATGTATACAAAATGAATTATGCCCTCATGCTTCAGCAGCACAAGGAAACAAACGCCGACGCCACCATTGCGGTTATTGAAGTGCCGATACAAGAAGCCAGTCGATTCGGCATTATGGATGTGGACAAAGACGACCGGATTATAGAGTTCGAGGAGAAACCGAAGCAACCGAAAAACAATCTTGCTTCGATGGGAATCTATATCTTTACATGGGACGTGTTAAAAAAGAACTTAATCGCCGATGCGCAAAATCCAGCATCAAGCAATGACTTCGGCAAGGACATCATTCCTTCGATGCTGGAAAGCTGTAAATCGCTTTATGCCTACCGTTTTAACGGATATTGGAAAGATGTCGGAACCGTCGAAAGCCTGTGGGAAGCACATATGGATCTGCTTTTGGAAAACCCGCCGTTTACGCTTCATGACAGCAAATGGCGGATTTACGCGAAAAACCCGAACAAGCCGCCGCATCATATCGCTTCTACCGGCAAAGTTACAGGTTCCCTGGTGAATGAAGGGTGTATGGTATTCGGGGAAGTTGACCATTCCGTTCTGTTTTACGGCGTTCATGTCGGTGAGGGCAGCCTGGTCAAAGACTCGGTCATCATGCCATACGCTCAAATCGGGAAGAACGTCACGATCCGCAAGGCCATAATCGGTTCGGGTACCGTCATCCAAGACGGCGCGCATGTGGGAAGCGCGGACGAATCGGCGGAAATCACCTTAATCGGCGAGAACATGGTCATTTCTTCTCAAATGGTATAGGAGTGATTGCGATGAATAATGTGTTAGGTGTCATTAATCTGAGTATCAACCAGCCGCTCTTGCATGAGCTGACATACTCACGGGCCACTGCGACGGTACCCTTCGGCGGCAGATATCGCCTGATTGACTTTGTATTGTCCAACATGGTGAATTCAGGAATTAACAATGTGGCGGTACTCGCCCACAACAATTACCGTTCCATCATCGACCATTTGGGATCAGGAAAAGAATGGGATTTGGATAGAAAATACCGGGGGCTGTTCATTTTGCCTCCCAACAACAGTCATGCCCCGGGTTTTAACGGCGATTTGCAAAATTTTTACGGTTCTCTTGAATATTTTGAACGCAGCAGTGAAGAATTCGTAGTCGTTTCAAGCAGTCACATGATCTGCAATATCAACTATACCGAAGCGGTGGAGAACCACCAAAGGACAAATGCGGATATCACCGTCATTTACAAGGAAATGGACGATGACAGCGAGGATTTTTCTAACCTCATTACGTTGGATTTAGCCGAGAATGGACGGGTCGTACGCATGACAGAGAACCGGCTGACGAAAAAAAGCAGCAAAGTGTACATGCGGATGATCATCATTAAGAAAGAGCTGCTGATTGATTTGGTCAAAAAAAGCGTGAATCAAAACTACTACGACTTGGTGCGGCATGTAATTATCCGGAATCTGAACGAATTGAAAGTGTACGGTTACGAATATAAAGGATATTTAGCCATTATCAATTCCGTCCAAAATTATTATAAATACAGCAAAGAACTATTAAATCCCGATGTATGGCAATCTCTCTTCTACCAGCCTGGATTGATTTACACCAAAATCAAGGATGAACCGCCCGCCAGATATGCCCAGAGCGCCAACGTAACAAATTCGCAGGTGGCAAACGGCTGTATCATTGAGGGTACCGTGGAGAACAGCATCTTGTTCCGGGGGGTTCGGATCGGAAAAGGGGCGGTTGTCAGGAACAGCATTCTGATGCAGAAATGCGTGATCGAAGAGGATTCTTGTCTGGATCACGTTATTCTCGATAAAGAGGTATATGTCACTCGCGGAAACAAGCTGGCAGGGGAGGAAATGTCGCCTACGGTTTTCACTAAGAAAAGTAGGATTTAATAAAGCTTGAAAAAGGCACCTTATGAGGTGCCTTTTTTGCGGAAAATTCGATCGTCTTGAATACTGCACTATTGAAGTGTGGTGTTCTGGTAAGGGAACTGAGATGAATAGTTATTGAACTGCTGGTAGGCTTGATCGAGCTTCTGCTGCTGCTCCGCTTCTAATTTATAGTGACCTTGTTTAAACATTAATTCAAAAAATTCATATTGGCACTGATGCGTCTCGTTCAAAATCGTCATAATATCTTGGTGGAGATAAGAATGACTTGCTTCTCTGGCCGATATGTTAAAGCTGTCGGTTAAGTACTTTTCCGTTGCCAAAATGTCATTGACACGGTCGCGGTCATTCATTTCCGGACCTTTAACCTGCGGCTCATTAGATGGTTTGGGATTTTGAATCGTTTGGGAAGCTTGATTCTGATTCATTTTGAGGATCCTCCTTTTACTATTGGGTTTGTGGAACCTTTTTCATTTCCTCCATATTGTTGTTTTGCAAGTGCTTTAACAATAGTTGGTAATGCCGTTGATGCATTTGTCCCGCTTTGTCGATCGCTTGTTTAATTTCGGGATCGGTGCTTTCTTGGGCGTAGTGCCGGCACTTTTTCATGGCTAAGAGCTCCCACGACAATTGGTCCTTTAAAAATTGGTAGTCTTTCGTCGTAATTACTTGCGGCGGCTTCATCATGACAGGTTGCTGCTGTTGCTGGCCTTGAACTTGATTTTGCTGCATGTCATTTATCTCCTTTATTTCATAATATCAAACGAGAGCTCCGGCATCCTGAACCGTCTTTAACGCTTGCTCGAAATCGGCTTCATCGATAACGATCGTAAGAACGGTGTCTTTTCCGGTAACTTTATTGTCGGGTCCGCCTGCGCTCATCCCGCTAGCACTAACGCTGGCGGCGGCTAATACTCCGGCATCCCGGTCGTAGAAATCGCCGCCTAAGGTTAGGTAACCGAGGCTTGGAATATCCCCCGTTATCGGGTTCGACACATGATCGCTTCCGCTTCCGGGGTAGGCGTTAACCCGGTCAATGGATGTATCGATAAGATTCAGCCCCTGAAGCTGCTGCAGTGCTTCTTTCGCTTGTTCGGGACTGTTGAAGAAAGCAAGTATATTTTTCTCAGCCATCATCTGACCTCCCATTCTCAAATTCCTCAATAGCTTGAACTTCGTCCTACATAACTATGCATGATTTGAATATAATTCATGAAAAAAACGCAATCTACATGAGTCTGATTTTATAGGTAAAGGGGGTGTTATCCATGGCAGAGCAGCAGAACCAAGCGTCCAAAGCAGAAGTTCAGACGACCAAATTGAATAAAATGCCTGCGGCAAATCAAGAGGATACGGAGTTTGCCGTCGAGCCCGCAGAGGAAGCGGCTGAAGCTTTTCAACAAAACCAAAGAACAGCAACCAATGAAGAGTAATTGCCGGTGGCATATAAACATCAATTGAATACAAAGGATTGAGACTCAAATGAATGACAGGGAATTGGAAAAATATGTGCCCGTAACGAGCCGTAATGAACGCTATGATGAATCCCGCATCGTCGAAGACGGAACGGAACCAATCAAAGATCCGGACGTCGATGCGATCGCGGCGGTCAAAGGCCATATTGAAAGACAGGACCTGGAAGGTACCGAATTTGGCTCCGAAGAGGAACTTTCGGGCGACGAAGAACAATGCCGTGAACTTGAATAAGCAGACAGAAGAAGACACCTGTACGGGTGTCTTTTTCATATGTAGAAACTATTAATTCCCACGAAATGTAAATAAGTAATGCTGTTGCGTTGGTTTATGAGGTGGTATGATTATTTTAAACCTTCTGCTTTAAGGAGCTCAATTTGATGTGTAAATTACTATACGATGTAAGATGGGGGCCTCTATGATAGGCTATTTCAAAGATTTATTATTGAACATATTCATAATCTTTACCCCGCTGTTTTTTTATCCTTATATACATAAAACCAAAAGCAGGATTCTTTTATACCGGTTTTTGATGTATCTCCTCTTTTCAATGGCCATTATTTCAACGATGTCATTTCCGATAAACCTAAATGGATTAATCTATGATTTCCGTTCGATCCCATTGGTAATCGGTTCTTTGTATGGCGGGTTACCGGTTTCCATTTTATTGTATCTTACTGTTCTTTTAGTCCGTCATTTTCTGGGGAGTCCAAACGAGTTCATTTATATTGTTGCCTTATTGCCTAGTTTTGTCTTATTCGTCTTTCTTTATAAAGTATACAGTTCTTTAAAATTATCTTACAAAATAATTGTATCGGTTATTTTATGTTCGCTTATTAAACTGATAACCTTTACAATATATCTCTCATGGACGGGTAGAATAGAACTATTATTCAATAAACCGTTAGGAACCTTGGAGACATATGTATTGCAAGGAATCATTGTTGGTCTATGCGTGTATGTAATTGAATTTCTAAACAAATATTTTCACATGCAAGAAGAGGTTATTAAAAGCGAGAAGATGAAAATTGTTGGGGATATAGCTGCTTCCGTAGCTCATGAGATTCGTAATCCGCTTACAACCGTAAGGGGCTTTATCGAATTGCTGGGAACGGCATATTTAGATAAAGAGAAGAAGGATTTTTACAAAAGAATATGCTTTGAGGAATTAGACCGTGCGCAGCTTATTATTACGGATTATCTCTCGCTTGCAAAACCGGATCCTGAAGTGATTGAAAAAATTAATATTAATGACGAAATCAGCTATTTATCGAATGTTCTTCTGACCTATGCAAACTACAATAATATACAAATAAATGAAACCATATTAAAAGACAACTCGCTTATTATTGTCGGAGACAGATATAAATTTCGGCAGGCTTTAATTAATATCGGCAAGAATGCTATTGAGGCTATGCAGGGCGGCGGTGTTTTAGAGCTTAAAACTACTAAATCGAATGATCATGTGGTGATTGTCATCAGTGATACGGGTAACGGTATGACTTCAGAGCAAATCAGACGACTCGGCACCCCTTATTACTCCACAAAGGAAAAAGGGACCGGACTCGGAACCATGGTTTCATTCGGTATCATAAAAAAGATGAATGGAAAAATCGAAATTAAAAGTGAAATAGGAAAAGGCACGGAATTTAAACTTATTTTCCCGAATAAATGACATTAGCTTCTCTCCTCCGGCACAAAAACCCCGACCTGTACGAGGTCGGGGTTTTTGTGCGTTTATTCTATGCATTACGTTTTCTGTTTTTCTTTATTGCTATGACAATCGTAAGAGCTAGTCCGCCCCACAGCAAGATAGCGCCGAACAGAAACATGCCAATCGCTGCTCCACTCATCGACGGAACACCTCCTGTTTATGATCGGTTTTCCATTTGAAGGCGTATGCAAGGCAGAATGCAATTAACAGAGTCATGGCGACCATTATCCATCCGAATATAAGCAACGCATGAAGCGGGTAGCCTTCATATGCTTGCGAGAATTCGAATTGGAAGTTCTTGACGGTCATGAATAACAATACGAGCGGTGTCATGCCCATAATCATCACGTTCCACCAAACGCCTACTCGGTAGTCGGAAACCAGATTGTTATCCTCCCGGATGCGTGTTATGTTAGTGAACCAGCCAATAAGGATTACTTCGAACAAGCCGGCAATGACAATACCAAAGTTATTAATGTAATGGTCCACGATATCAAGCAGCACCACACCGGCTCCGGTTGTATAAATAATACTTATGATCGCACATATGCCGACCACCCAATTCACGGCCGCTTTACGGCTCAAACGGAATTTGTCCATCAAGGCTGCAATCAATACTTCAATGATGGAGATCAAAGACGTATAACCGGCAATGATGAGCGATAAGAAAAAGAGCGCTCCGAACAAACCATTTAGTATCGGGAAGGCGTTAATAATTTTCGGGAATACGACGAAAGCAAGACCAACGCCTGCAGTAGCCACGTCTTTCACATCGCTGCCTGAGGATACCGCCATAAAGCCAATAGCTGCAAATACGCCGATTGCGGCAAGAAACTCGAATCCGCTGTTGCTGAAAGCCATAATAAATCCGCTGTTGTTAACTTCCTGTTTCTTATTGAGATAGCTGCTGTAGGTAATCATAATCGCAAACGCAACCGAAAGACTAAAGAAGATTTGACCATATGCGGCCATCCATACTCTATGCCATTCCGGATTCGTGCCCCCGAGAAATCCTGGCAGTATTTTTCCGAAATCTGGTGTGAACAGATGATTTAAGCCTACAGCCGCACCCGGCAGCGTAACTGCGCGGATGACAAACAAAATCATGATAACAAAAAGAATAGGGATGAAAATTTTACTAACCTTCTCAATGCCTTTATTTATACCACGATACAGCACATAATACGTCCCTGCCCAGACACTGATTAGGGGGATCAGAATATGCCACTGCAAACCTCCGAAATTCCATCCCGATTCCGTTACGGCATCGTCGGGTACCCCTAAATATGTACCAAACAAAAATGCCTTCGTATCTTCTCCCCAGCTCAAGTTGAACGAGTAGAAGAAATAGCTGATCGCCCACGCAATAATCGCCACATAATAGGTTGTAATGACGAAACAAATCAGAACCTGCCACCAGCCGAGCCACTCGAACTTACGGGATAGCCTGCTCAGTGATAAAGGCGCGGATCCTCGGCCTGTCCTCCCAATTCCGAATTCCAACAGCAGGATCGGAATTCCTGCTGTTATTAATGCAAAAAAGTATGGGATTAAAAATGCCCCTCCTCCATTCTCGTATACTACATACGGAAACCTCCAGATGTTGCCTAGACCGACCGCAGAACCGATTGCAGCCAGTATGAAACCTACCCTGGAGCCCCACTGTTCACGTTGTTCTTCCATTTAATTATCACTTCCTTATTTAATGAATATAAAAACGTCATATGAGATTATAACATGATATTCTTTATATTGAACCTATTAAACGCTTTCATAATCATTGTACACTTATTTAAATAATACCATCTCCGATCTAACATACGATCATTTATGCGTTGATTGCGACAGTGCAATCCCCCTGGTAATTGATCGTGGTTCGCATGCACCACGGGTTTGTGGGCGGAGCTTTAGCCGGACTGTTGATCATGATGCGGGGTTTAAGCGCGCGCAAAAATCGGACAGAGGTTCGCATGCCCTAGACAGGAATGTCGAATAATATCGAAACTTGTAAAACACTATATAATTGGATTATTATAGTAGAAGAGATACTTTGAAAATTTGATAAAGGCAAAATCATTGAAAGATGATGACGCAAAGCTACAGGGGCTAACGTTTTTACAACTATGCCAGCCAGTTGCCAATAGAAGCCAAACATATCTGAGCTTATCTATGCGCAACGTGGATAAGCTCTTTTTGCGTCTTTTTCTAAAATCCGTCTAGGAAAGGAAGCGCATACGATTGGGTATAACGAACTGCACGAGATGCGGGCAAGTGATGTTTAAAAGACAATCCTTTTTTTGCATGATTTGTACGGATGAACTAAAAGACGATATTGAAAAAGTGAAAACTTATTTGAGGAATCATTCAAAGCCTACTTTGTTAGAGGTACATATAATGACGGGAATACCGATAAAAACGATACAAGAGTTCATAAAAGAAGGTATTATTTCGAGAGATTAGAAACGATGATCGATAACCATGAGAAAAGAGCACCTCGCAAGGTGCTCTAATTAGTTAACTATTAATCTTGAATTTTTCGATTATATCCTGTAAGTCGTGAGCCATTTTGCTGAGCATATTCGCGGAGGATACAATCTCCTGCGTGCTTGCGTATTGCTCTTGGACGTTTGCGGAAACGTCCCTGGTGGATACCGCGGTATTCTCCGCGACCTGATTAATTTTTTGCACGGACCGGGCGGCTGACCGGGATTGAAGGACAATCCTGTCGGTCTGAACGGATATGTTCCCGATCATTGAAGCAAGCTCCTTTACCGCGGAGAATATACGCCCGAATGCTTCCCCCGCTTGTTCAACGACTTGAAGCCCGGACTCTACCTCTCTAGAGCTTGCCGTTGTTGTATGGGTTACCTCATCAATTTCATCGCGAATACTGGTTGTCAGGCTTGCAATCTCTTCCGCAGCTGCAGATGTTTGCTGGGACAGCTTTCGCACCTCTTCAGCTACAACGGCGAATCCTTTTCCAGCCTCTCCAGCCCGCGCTGCCTCAATGGAGGCATTTAGGGCAAGAAGATTTGTTTGCTTGGCTATATTTGATATCACATCATTGGTAGCCGCAATTAACATCGATCTGGATCCCAATTGTTGTACCGAATGAGACAGCTCGTCCATTTTGATCCGAATGGTGTCCATTTGTGCACTGGTAACTTCGATGGATTGTTTTCCTTCCGAAGCTGTTGAAAGTACTTGTTCCGACTTCCCTACCGTTGTATCTGCCAGCATGACAATTTCCTCAATCGCTTGATTCATGCCTCCAATAATCGTAACGCATTCATCTACCGTGTCTACCTGCGTTTCCGCTCCTGTTGAAACATTTTGAATGACCGTACTTATCTGTTCAGAGGTTGTGTTTAAATGAGAAGAATTTGCGCTCATTTGTTCAGCTGCTGCAGCGACTTGGACTGCATGGCTGTCAACCTGATTGATTACGGAATAGAGGTTGCCCTTCATAAGATTGAATACGCCTGCCAATTCCCGTATTTCGTCATGGCTGCGCACCTCGACATCATTGCCGGTTAAATCGCAGTCGGCGATTAGCTTGGCAGCCGTGACGATCCTTGTCATCGGCTTTACGATCAGCCTTGACAGGAGGAGACCAATGCTTACAGCCAAGACTAATGCTGCTATGCTGACTGCTATTAGAAGCTTAACGGTCCGGTCAACAGCGGCTTGATTCTCCTGCTTGCTGATCTCGGTAACGCTTATTAACCGGGCTTGTATTTTGCCGGCCATCTTGGTCACGCTTTCCGTTATCGGTACAGTACGCTTCAGCAGCGCTTCGGCCTCTTCCAGTTTTGCTTCTTTTAGCACTATGTAAATTTGGCCGGTTAAATCGGTGATCGTATGATTTGAGCTTTGCATGAGGGAGTAGAACGTTTGATCTTCTTTATTCGAATCAAGCTCCGTAACCGCTGCAATCAGCTGATCTAACTTTTGATTGGCTTCCAAAATTTTTTTTTCGTTTCCCTTGCCCGGACTGGCCAGTTCATCTTGGAGCAAGCTGTATTGCAATAGAGCATGGTATTGAATATCTGAGTTCGTCTGTAAAATCGCCATGTTGCGGTCTAGGATTTGAACGTATGAACTCTGGACACGCTTCAAAGAGTAATACGCATAAAAACTGGATACACCGACAAGCAGAGCTACGATAATAAAAGAGAGGATAATTTTTCGGCTCAAGGAAAAGGAGAAGCGGGTAATGCCAATACGGCTTGGATGAGGATGTGGAACGGTTTGCATAAATGATCCCCCTTGTTGGTGCATTGAAGTGGTATGAATGTATCATTTGTGCATAAGCGTGTCTTTACAATTTGTTATCTATTTTTATAATTTCTGAACATTTCTTAGAGCATTGAAAGGTCAATCCATCGGAAGTCCTTCTTTTTGAGAGGTTATATTTATCTATCACTAAATAGAAACGACTAGTGCAATAAGGAAAAGAGAAATTTTAGTGAGGGAAGGATCATCGAATATTATAGGACCCCCGTCAGCCAATCAATCATTCGGCCTATTTTTAATCCCCGCCTTACGACATGTTCAAAAATCAGAAAATTAGATCTATTGTCGGATTTCGGAGATATCATTCGACAACATATGATAGGAGCAAGTAATCGAATCGGCGAGCAACAAGCTCCGCTGAATCTCGATAAAGGCAAAGCCGGTGAAAGCTGGCGACGCAAAGCTACAGGGGCTAAGGACGCATAACGCGTTACTGCCAGCCAGCTGCCGAAAGATGAAGGGAGTTTCTTTCATGAACCCTCCTTTCGGGCTAAAGGTGGGACATTTGACGTTCAGGGGGGTGAAATTGTCGAATGAAGCTGGTTATCCGGGAAAGCGGCCAATCACTAGGACTTCATATTGCCGGAGCGTATACGTTCTTCGGGCGATTAAGAGGACTCATGCTGACGGATTCGCTTCCGGAAGGAAACGGCTTACATATTCGACCGTGCCGGTCGGTCCATTCCTTCTTTATGAAGTACCCGATCGACGTGCTTCATCTTGATGAAAGCGGTATCATCGTAGGCATCGAACATCAGTTGAAACCCGGGAAAATCGGAGCGGTATTCCAAAGGACCCGTTCGGTTGTCGAACTCCCGTCAGGCACGCTTGAACAGGCTGGCGTTCAACACGGACAAACTGCAGTGTTTGAACAATGAGAATCACCCAAATCAGAGGAGGAGATTGAAATGATGAACAAAATGATCGGTTTATTGAAAGAGGAGCAAGGTCAAGGGATGACGGAATACGGTTTGGTGCTCGGCTTGATCGCGGTTGCGGTCGTTACGGCTTTGATTGCTTTACGCGGGCATATCGTCGAACTGTTCGACAATGCGGAATCAACGGTTGAGGACGGCGTTACCCAAATGAGTACAACGCCTTAGTCCCTTGCGATGATTTGAAGGCCATACGTTGACTCAACGTATGGCCTTCTTTTATCCGGCATCTTGAAACGGAGGAAGCGCAAGTGTTGGCAAATGCGGTGTTGCTCATTGTCGTGGCCATATGTGTCGTAACCGATCTAAAGAGCAGAAAAATTTATAACAAGGTCATTTTTCCGACGCTTGTCTTCGCTTTCGCGCTTCATGCGGTAGTGGACGGATGGAGCGGGACGCTGCATGCCTTGCTCGGGTTTGCTGTTGGCCTCAGTATTTTGCTGATTCCCTATCTGATGGGCGGAATGGGGGCCGGTGACGTGAAGCTCCTTGCGGTGATTGGCGCGATTAAGGGGGCGGGCTTTGTCTGGAACGCATCGATCTATATGGCGATTTTCGGAGCGGTTATGGCGCTCGGCGTTTTGTTGTTTAAAGATGGCATCCGCAAGCGTCTGCGGTTCATAGGATACGTACTGCTTTGTTTGCGTTTCAAAATGAAGCCGAACCTGCAGGCGCATTGGACTTCCGGGGCTTACCCGTATGGAGTCGCCATCGCAGGCGGATCGATTATTTGTTTATGCCTGGGAGGATGGGGAGCGGGATGATTAAGAACCAACAAGGGCAGTCGCTCGTTGAATTCGCGCTGCTGCTTCCGCTGCTGCTGCTGTTGATTTGCGGCATCGTGGATATGGGCCGCTTAATGTTTGCGTATGTCAGCCTCAATATGACAGCTCAGGAAACGGTAAGGCTGGGGGGACTTGGCAAGGGTGATGCGGAAATCGTCTCGTATGCTCAAAATCATGTAAATATCGGTGACGGTACCGAAATGAAAGTGACGATTGCACCGGTTGAGTCGGTACGAAGCCCCGGCGATGACGTTAAGGTTACCTTAACTTATACTCTTCCTTTGATTACACCTATCATGAAAGCCATCATACCGGAACCGGTTGTTTCCGCAAACTCTACCATCCGGGTAGAATAGTTGATGCTTAAGGAGGGGAATGATGGTTCGGCTTGGAAGGAAGCTGGTTCGGGATCAACAAGGTAGCACGGTCGTTCTTGTGGGGTTATCTCTCATTCTGCTGCTGACCGTTGTTGGTCTGGTTGTGGATGGAGGTACCTTATATGTGGTAAAAAGCCATCTGCAGAAGGCTGCCAATGCGGCGGCTTTGTCCGGCGCGCAGGAGCTTACAGGTGAACAAACGGACGTTGAAGCGATTATCGGCGACATTTTGCTCAGCCACAACGAGGGAAATAGTTTGACCGCAGCGGAAATCGAAATGAAATCCAGCGTTCGCGTTCATTTAAGCAGAGAAGTACCGCTTGGATTCAGTCGGCTGCTTGGCAAAAACAGCGTAACGGTAGCGGTAGATTCGGCTGCACAAATTTTGCCGATGGGAAGCGCTTCCGGAGCGGCGCCGCTTGGCATCGATGAATCCATCGAGCTTGAATACTACACAAACTATAAGCTTAAAGTCGACAACGAAGACGTGGAGACCGGCTATTTCGGTATTTTGGCGCTTGGCGGACCCGGTGCGTCTACATATGAATCAAACTTGAAATACGGATATCCAAGCGAGATCAAAATCGGCGATATTATCGATACGCAGACTGGGAACATCGCAGGCAAAACGAGAGAAGCGATCAAGCTTCGCATCGATATGGATCCTTACCCCGAAGGGGACTATTCGCACCGGGATTCTTCACGCGTCATTCTTATTCCGGTTTACCGGGCTTACAATCAAACGGGGGACCAGCTTAAACAAATCGAAGTAACCGGGTTCGCGTATTTTTATATTGTGGAACCGATGTCGAGCAAAGATACGTCGATTACCGGCATGTTCATCGAAAGAACCGGAACCGGCTTTACGGGAGCCGGAGCGGTGGATAATGGCGCATATGCGATCAAGCTGATCGAGTAGCATTTTCATATTATCTGTTTAGGACAGGTGACACCGATGAGATCGAAAATCGTTTTAGCGGCGGCGCTGCTGATGGGAATTATTACGACGGTGCTCTTCTTCAATTATATGAAGCAATTTGACGAGGCTTCGGCCTCCAGCAAGTCACTCGTCAGCGTCGTTTCTGCGAAACAGGAAATTAAAGAAAATACAATAATAACGGCCGGTATGCTTGAATTGAAACAAATTCCGGCGGGCGCAGCGCATGCTCAGGCTGTGGCGAACGTGCAGGAAGCGGCGGGGAAGGTTGCGGCAAGCAGCTTGATTCCCGGTGAGATTCTGCTGTCTCATCATCTCAATGACCAGAAAGAGGAGGCCATGTTTGTTTCCAAAAAGGTTCGGGAAGGATATCGGGCGGTTTCGATTGGTGTCAACATTGTACAGTCTGTATCGAATCTTATCGAACCGGGCGACTACGTTGATGTCGTGTACTCCAAGAAGGACAAAGCGACAGATAAGCTGCTTTCTCAAATTATTTTGGAAAATGTTCATGTTCTCGCTATCGGAAGGCGGATGATCGAGGCAGAACCGGATACCCCCTATGCGGAATATGCACAGGTGACTTTGGAGCTGACCCCGGCGAACGGGGTAGAGGCCATTAATGCCGACGAAGATCCGGATGCCTATGTGAGCTTGATGCTGCATAGCCGGGTCCTGCAGGATCAGAAGAAGGTACAGCCGCAAAAGACAAAGTAAGCTCAAAAGAGGAATAACGGAATGAGGTACGGGAGGAACTTGCAATGGATCACGCGGATCGAATGAAGGAAGGACAGGCGAGCGGGAAACGGGGTGAAATGATTGTCGTCTGCAGTGCCAAGGGCGGCATCGGGAGAACCGTTATGGCCGCCAATCTGGCCGTCGCTCTGACGAAAAAAAACATTCAAATCAGCCTTATTGACGGAAATTTCCAGTTCGGAGATATTGCTCTGGCGCTCGATCTTCATCCGACCTTCACCATTAAGGATATCGTAAAGGATATCGAGACGATGGACCGCTTCGCGCTGGCCGGTTTTCTCATACACCACAACAGCGGATTGAAAGTGCTTGCCGCACCGGAGAGACCCGAATTCGCGGACTTGATCACGCCCGCCGTGATCGACCGCGCATGCGACTTGCTGCTGTCGCATCATGACTATCTCATCGTTGACACGGGCGCCGGCTTGCAGGAGCAGACGCTGCAGTTCATCGAAAAAGCCGATCAAATCTTTGTGCTGACGACGCTGGAGATGGCATCCGTTAAGAACACGAAGCTGATGCTGGAAACACTCGAGTTGCTGGGTTATAAGCAGAAGGTACAGCTCGTTATTAACCGGTCTACCATGGAAAGTGTCATCAAGGCTACGGATGTGCCGGAAATATTGGGCATTGAAACGACGATGTATATTCCAAACGACTTCCAAATGGTATCGCAGTCACTCAATATCGGCATCCCGTTCGTATTGAACCAGGCTAAATCGGATATTGCGAAAACGCTTTTCAAAATAGCGGAACAACTTATTTCACGACGGGAGATTTCGTTATTCAAACCGAAGCAGGGTTCATTCATTCAGCAGTTGTTTCAAAAAACGCCTAGAGGTGGAGGTTCGACATGAGTCTTCTGCAAAAAATTCAAGCGAAAGCGGAACAGATCGGATCGGAGACTGCCTTGGACGTACCGGCCGAAGGCGAACGGCAGCCGAATGCGCCCAAAAAAGACTTGATGACGGCGTTCCGTCATATTCGCGGCCCCGAAACGCGTTCCAAAGAACAGACCGCGCAAATTTCAAAACATCAGGAGCTCAAAAATAAACTGCATAAGCAGATCCTGAACGATTTAAAGGACGATGACGTTGAGGACATCATCCCGAAAATCGACGCAATGGCCGTTCAATTGATCATGGAAGACGAGTCGTTACGGGGCAAAGTTGACCGCAAAAAAGTCGTTGATGAGCTCATTCACGATTTAACCGGTTTCGGTCCGATCAATCCGCTGCTGCTCGATCCGGAAATCAGCGAGGTTATGGTTAACGGTCCTAATCAGGTTTACGTTGAACGCAATGGTAAAATCGAGCTGTCCTACGTTCAGTTCCGTGATGACGAGCATGTCATGAATATTATCGAGAAAATCGTCTCGCCAATCGGACGCCGTGTCGATGAGAGCAGTCCGATGGTCGATGCCAGGCTCCCTGACGGGTCGCGCGTCAATGTGATCATTCCTCCGCTTTCTTTGAAGGGACCGACGATCACGATCCGGAAATTTTCCAAGGATCCGTTTACGATCGACAACCTTGTAGACTTTGGCACGATTACCCGCGATATGGCGATATTTCTGGAAGCGTGCGTGAAGGCAAGATTGAACATATTCGTCAGCGGCGGGACCGGTTCCGGAAAAACGACGACGCTGAACGTATTGTCGGCATGTATACCGAGCGACGAACGCATCGTAACGATCGAGGATGCAGCCGAGCTGCAGCTGTCACAAGACCACGTTGTATCGCTCGAATCCCGCCCGCCAAACATTGAGGGCAAAGGTGCGATCACCATCCGCGATCTTGTGCGCAACTCGCTCAGGATGCGGCCGGAGCGCATTGTGATCGGGGAGGTGCGCGGCGGCGAGGCGCTTGATATGCTGCAGGCGATGAACACCGGTCACGACGGATCGCTCGCAACCGGTCACTCCAACAGCCCGCGCGATATGATATCCCGCCTGGAGACGATGGTGCTCATGGCTGGCCTTGAGCTGCCGGTCAAGGCCATCCGTGAGCAAATCGCGGGCGCGATCGATGTGATCATCCAGCAGTCGAGGCTGAAGGACGGATCGCGTAAAATAACAAACATTACCGAAGTCCAGGGGATGGAAGGTGATGTCATCGTCCTGCAGGATATTTTCTCATTCCGGCAGACGGGCGTTGACGAGCATGGGAAAATAGCCGGCAAGCTTGTGCCGACCGGCGTACGTCCCAGATTTTACGAGCGGCTGGAAACGTCGGGCATTCATATTCCGGCTTCCGTGTTCATTGAAGAGGGGTGAAGCCCTTGGTTTGGATAATCATGGGCATGTTCGCGATGAGCAGTTTTCTGTTGTTTGCCGCGGTGCTGCAGATGCTTTTCGCCTCCGATAAGCGGATGGAGAAGCGGCTAAACCGATTTTTGGAACTAAACGACAAAAAGCAGCTGAGCCGAAAAAAGTTCAGCATGCTTGTCCAACTTCAATTGTACAAGCATGCTGTTCGGGAACGGGTTCTTACCAAGAAGAGAAGCGAACGGCTCGATACGATGCTGAGTCTCTCCGGCATCCCGCTCGAGCCAGAAGAATATGTCCTTTTTCAATGGATGAGTACGGCATTGTGCGCCGGGCTTATGTATCTTTTGTTCAATCAGCTGCTGTTGCTTCCCGCTGGAGCGGTGGTCGGTTTTATGCTGCCGCGCTGGTGGATCAATAGAAAGAGACGGGCAAGGATAGCTGCCTTCAACGATGGTCTCGTCGATATGCTGACGACGGTTGTCGGTTCGCTGCGCGCGGGCTTTAGCTTCGCCCAGGCGCTGAAAACCGTTGTCGATGAATCGGAAGGGCCTGTACGCGAGGAAGCGGAAATCGTACTGAAGGATATGCAGTACGGCAACAGCATGGAGGACGCGCTCACCGAATGGAAGGATCGAATGCCGAGCGAGGATTTGGACCTGATGATTCAGGCCATACTCATTCAACGCCAAATCGGCGGTAATCTGGCGGTTGTCCTGGAAACGATCGTACAAACGATCCGCGACCGCTGCCGTATTCAGCGCCAAGTTACGACGCTTACCGCGCAAGGCCGGATGTCCGGAGTCGTCATCGGTCTGCTGCCGCTTGTGCTGGGACTTATTTTATATATGATTGAACCGGATTACATCGGTTCCCTATTCCATCATCCGATTGGTATCGGAATGATGGTAGGCGGACTTATTTCCGGCACGATCGGGTTTATTTTGATTCGCAAAATTACGATGATCGAGGTGTGAACGAATGCTGTACGCAGCGTTTTGTATGACGGTCACGCTGATGATCTACGCTCTGTTCGTGGTGCGGGAAGAAAGGGGCAAGCAGGTCAAAAGGCGGATTGCCCATATTACCGGAAACGCAGGCGAAGCATCCTCAGAGCCCGAACAGTCTGCGGCGGAACAGGAAGGCTCGCTGCTTAAACGGATCATGCTTCCGGTGTGGCAAGAATTTCGCCGCAGCTTCAGCCGGAAGATGGTGGAGCGCAAAGAGGCAAGAATCGAGCTGAAGTTGCAGCAAGCGGGACGGCCATTCGGCATGTCACCGGTCGATTATCGGATCGGACAACTGACGCTTATTGTCGTTTTGCCGGGCTTGTCGCTATTTTACTCCTTTGTCTTGGGTACCGGAATTGGCGGATCGGTTCTCATTGTGCTGCTGGGCCTCATGATTGCGCTAATACTTCCGGGCTATTATTTGCGGCTAAAATCGAGGCAGCGGTGCAAGATGGCGCTCAAGGAGCTGCCCGATACGCTCGATTTGCTTACTGTAAGTCTTGAGGCAGGCTTAGGCTTCGATGCCGCTCTGAGTAAGCTCATTTCCAAAAAAGACGGCGTGCTTGCGGATGAATTCCGCCACTGTCTCGAGGAAATACGACTCGGAAAGACACGGCGCGAGGCGCTGACCGGCGTGAAGGAGCGGCTTATACTGAATGAGTTGAATGTGCTTATCAGCAGCATTCTTCAAGCGGAAAAGCTTGGCATCGGGATGGTGCAGGTGCTTCGGATCCAGTCCCAGGAGGTACGCGAGCAGCGAAAGCAGCGGGCCGAAGAGGAAGCGATGAAAGCGCCGATCAAAATGCTCTTCCCGTTAGTGTTGTTTATTTTTCCGAGCTTGTTCATCGTTCTGCTTGGCCCGGCTGTCATCCAGTTTATACAAACATTCTCCAAATAAAAGGGGAAAGAAGGAGGCTGCCGAACATGCCGGCAGCCTCCATATGTTGTTTACTGAACAAACGTTTTCAGTTAGCCGATCACTTGACGGATGACATCGTCAAGTGTTGTAATCGGACGGCCAAGCAATTTTTCAAAATCATTGCTCTCGATGTCCAAATAACCTTCACGAATCCCGCTTTGAATCGCAACGAGGAAAGGAACCACTTCGGCAGGAACGCCTGCGTTGCTCATGATCTTGCCGTAGGTTTCGTCATCGACTTGCTGGACTGGAACTTCACGGCCGATTACTCCGGCAAGGATCGATGCAAGCTCTTCTTGTGTCAAGGGCTTGCCCGACAATTCATAAACCGTATTATTGTGGCCTTCCCCGGCAATCACGTTAGCCGCCGCCTCAGCATAATCGCGGCGGCCGGCCCAACCGACTTTACCCGATCCGGCCGATGTGACCCAAGGCGCCCCGTTTAACACAGCTTGAATCGTGCTCAGCTCATTCTCTAAATACCAGTTGTTGCGCAGGAAGGAGTAAGGGATTCCCGAATGAATGATTGCTTCCTCTGTTGCACGGTGGTCCGCCGTAATAACGAACGCGCTGTCTTTGGCATTCGCTGCGCTCGTATAAGCTATGAAGCTTACATTCGCTTCTTTCGCAGCATTTACTGCTGCCAGTTGCTGTTGAGCCCGATTTTGCAAATCCCCAGAGGATATGATTAATAGTCTGTCGATGCCTGCGAAAGCCGAAACGAGCGATTCCGGGTGATGGAAATCTCCATAACGAACATCCACGCCACGAGCCTTCAAGTGTTCGGCCTTTTTCGGATCACGAACGCTTACGGCCAAATTTTCTGCAGGTACAGACTTGAGCAAAGATTCAACTACCAGTGATCCAAGATTTCCTGTCGCTCCGGTTATCAAAATCTTCATGTTATTACCTCCATTTTTTAGTAGTATTTCTGTCTAAACAAGCAATTCTTAGTTGTAATTACTTTAGTTATAATCATATCTATTACAACTAAAGCAATGAAAAAAGCTCAATTGAGCTTAATCATTTTGGTTGATATAGCAGCTGTTGAATTGTAACCTGCTTCAGCCGATGTTCCATAGCCGCTTGAGCTTCCTTCAATTCGGCGCGCAATGTAGTATCGATCGCTCTGCCTACCGGACATTCAATAACGGGGTTGTGAAAATGAAACAATTGATCGTCATCAATGATATCGACGGCATTATAGACGTCCAGCAGGGTGATTAGGCTTGCATCTTTTTTCAAATAAGCTCCGCCGACACCAGGCCGAACATCGACAAGTCCGGCTTTCTTCAACATGGACATAATCTTCCGAATGATAACAGGATTGGCGTTAACGCTTGCTGCAATAAAGTCTCCCGTACATTCTTCCGTAACGGAAGTAATAAACGTTAAAATGTGCACCGCGATCGTAAACCTACTGCTTAATTGTTTCAACTCAATCACCACCGATGTAATCATGATAATTACAACACAGGCATTTGTCAAATGAATTTATTTGTACCTTTAATCTTCATTAAGTTGTTTTTAAATTACAAATAATTTCTACTTTCTCTATGGCTCAGGTAATTGATGATAAATATAATATGAAATTAGAAAACGATGAATCATAGCATTGAAAATGTATAAAACATGAAGTTACATGTTTTACTTGGCCACCGAGGAAGGGGGATAACCTTTCATACCTTTGAATACGTTGCTGAAATAGGAAATGTCCTTAAAGCCGCACCGTTCAGCGACTTCGGAGACCGTGAAGCCTCCGGTTGAAAGCAGCATTTCAGCGTTATTCACACGAATGATGTTTAAAAACTCTTTATACGTATGGCCGGTATTTTGTTTAAACAATTTGCCGAGATAGACAGGATGCAGGTGGACCTGCTTGGCGAGCTCACCAATGTCGATGTCTTCTGAATAATGGTCGATAATGTACCCTCTTACTTTATTGATTCTCGAATCCGGGAGAGTATGAGACGATTGATGATAAGAAATGCTCAGCAGCCGGTGCACAATTAATTGGAACAGTCCACGCGCTTGCATCATGTAGCAAGGCTGTTTGCTCATCCAAACATGCGTGAATTGTTTGATGTAGCCCAAAATTTCACTTGTGATATGGTTTTTCGTAACCGTATCGAAGGGGAGACGGACAGAATTGTCCGGCGATGCCCAGTAGAAATTGAAGGCATAGGAATGGATGGGGGATTCCTTGAAGGTGTGCGCAACCCGGACGCTGCCTTCCGGAATATAGATCATGTCCCCGGTTTCAACTGTAAATTTCTCGCCGTTAACGAAATAATTGGCTTTTCCTTCTACAACAAACGTAAGATCGTGAAAATCAATGGTTTGTTCGATGATTTCCCAATCCGGAAAACATCTTCTATCGACGAATAGAAAAATATTGGGCGCAAGGTTTTGATATTTATCGATATCCATGATCATTTGTCCTCCGATTGTCTATAACAAAATAGTAGCACTTAAAGCAGTTGCTATAAAGCGTTTTCACATTGAATTAGAGATGCATGAACGGATTGTGACAAGTTACACGGGAGGAGAAAGCTGTGAAATCGAAGAGTGAAGTGGCGGAATGGTCCGATGAGGGTTACGAAGCATGGCTTCGGTACGAACCCTTGGCAAAATCCGAATTGGAGGCGTATACCGATTGGTGCTCGGAGATTATTTTAACCGGACAATCTGTTGTTCTGCAGGCAGCCAGGGCTGAGCTTATTCGAGGTATCGCCTCGATGATGGGACGCAAGCCGAGGGTTAAGGCAAAACCGAGCAAGCCCCGGTATCTTTTTGTCGGTAAGCTCGATTGCGCAGAACTCGCAGGTCTATTTGATAAGAAGGCGCGGGAATCTCTGCAAGAAGAAGGCTATTTGATCAAAACCGTGGAAAAACCGGAAGGCAGCTGCATCTTGTTGACGGGCCAGACGGACAAAGGCGTCCTCTACGCAGCCTTCCATTTCCTGCGGTTGCTGCAAACCGGGCAAAGCCTGAATGGACTTTCTATTATGGAGACTCCGCGTAACCGGCTGAGAATGATCAATCATTGGGACAATATGGACGGCAGTATTGAACGCGGTTATGCAGGCAAGTCGATTTTCTACAAGAACAATAAAATCGTTAGTAATAGGAAGAGGATCCAAGACTATGCCCGCATGATGACGTCCGTCGGCTTGAATGCCATCGCTATTAATAACGTGAATGTTCATGATGTGGAGACGAAGCTGATAACATCCGACTTACTTCCTTATGTAGCCAGAGTAGCGGATATCTTCCGGGCGTATGGCATCACTATATACCTTAGCATCAATTTTGCGAGTCCTATCCAGATCGGAGGTCTCCACACAGCAGATCCCCTGGATCCGCTAGTCAAACAGTGGTGGGCGGATAAGGCTTCGGAGATCTATCGCCATATTCCCGATTTCGGAGGCTTTTTGGTGAAAGCTGATTCGGAATACCGGCCGGGCCCATTCACATATGGGCGTGATCATGCGGACGGGGCGAATATGCTGGCGGATGCGCTGGAGGCGTTCGGAGGCTTGGTCATTTGGCGGTGCTTCGTCTATAATTGCCAGCAGGATTGGCGGGATCGGTCTACGGACAGAGCGAGAGCTGCGTACGACCATTTCTGTCCTCTCGACGGAAGATTCCGCGATAACGTTATCCTTCAGATCAAGAACGGGCCGATGGACTTTCAGGTCCGTGAACCGGTGTCACCGTTGTTCGGCGGCCTGCGGCACACGAATCAATTGCTGGAGCTTCAAATTACGCAGGAGTATACGGGACAGCAAAGACATCTATGTTATTTGGTGCCGCAGTGGAAAGAGATCATCGGTTTCGATACGCATGCCTCCGGAGAAGGCTCGACTGTAGCGAGAATCGTCGAAGGCTCCATACATGGGCGCCCGTACGGGGGATTTGCAGCGGTTTCCAATATTGGAGACGATACCAATTGGACCGGACATCTGCTTGCCCAAGCGAATTTCTACGGATATGGCCGGTTGGCTTGGAATCCGGAGCTGTCCTCGGAGCAGATTACCGAAGAATGGGTGCGGCTGACGTTTGGCAGCGACAAGGCGGTGATGGAAACGGTCAGTCGCATGCTTCTCGATTCCAGGACCATTTATGAAAATTATACATCTCCGCTCGGCATCGGTTGGATGGTCAATCCGGGCCATCACTACGGTCCTAACGTTGACGGGTATGAATATTCCAAGTGGGGTACTTATCATTTCGCCGACCTCTTAGGGATTGGCGTCGATCGCACGGTAAGTACGGGCACGGGCTATACAGGGCAATACCATGACATTCAAGCTGCAAGGTACGAGTCGCTTCATACCTGTCCGGATGAGCTGCTGTTGTTTTTCCACCATGTTCCGTACACACATAAGCTCCATTCGGGGAAAACGGTAATCCAGCATGTTTATGATTCGCATTTTGAAGGCGTCGAGCAAGCCGAGGAGCTCTTGCAGTCGTGGGCAAGCTTGAAAAGGAAGGTAGACAATATGCGGTTCACCCATGTGTTAAGCCGGTTGGAAGATCAGGTTCAGCATGCCAAGGAATGGCGCGATATGATTAATACTTACTTTTACCGCAAATCAGGAATCCCTGATGAGAGAAATCGGACGATTTATTGATTTCAACCCGCCTAGTGGCGGGTTTTTTATTTTTTTGGGAATTACACCGGTCATCTATTTGCGGCGTAGGAGGAGAGCTCCGGCTTCCCGCTAATCAACCTCCGGTACTGCATGTAAATAATATCATTATCGTGACAGCTATCGACAGGCTTCGAACAAATGTGATATCATCGATTTCTGATAACGTGTTAACGCAATAAAGCGAATACTTAACTAAGGTGGTTATTGAATCAAATGAAGCGTTTAGCAGCTATGGTTTTAGTCATCTCGACTGCAATTGCATTATTTACAGGTTGCTCCGGTTCGAAAAGCTCGGCTGGAGAGGGAGAAAAACTGGTAATTGGTATTGACGACAAATTTGCTCCGATGGGATTCCGGGACGATAAGAATGAGATCGTCGGTTTTGATATTGATTATGCTAAAGCGGCAGCGGAAAAAATGGGAGTCACTGTGGAATTCCAACCGATTGATTGGAAAACGAAAGAATCCGAGCTGAACAGCGGCCGTATTGATCTGATTTGGAACGGATATACGATTACGGATGAGCGCAAAGAAAAAGTACTGTTCACAAAGCCTTATTTAAAAAATGCTCAGGTGGTTGTCACACTGGCTGATTCGAATCTAACTAAGCTTGATGACTTGTCCGGTAAAATAGTGGGGCTTCAATCGCTGTCTTCGGCATCAGATGCATTGAATGCTAATCCTATCCAATCTAAAATCAAGACGGTTACGGAATTCGCCGATAATGTTCTTGCTCTAAGCGACCTGAAGATCGGCCGTGTGGATGCGGTAGTTATTGATGAAGTCGTAATCAAATATTATATGTCCAAAGAGGAAGGCACCTTCAAGCTGCTTGAAGAATCCCTTGCTCCGGAGGAATACGGAGTCGGCGTTAAGAAAGGCAACGACGCTCTGCTTGAAAAGCTGCAAAAAGCGCTTGATGAAATGAATCAAGACGGCACTGCGACAGAAATTTCGAATAAGTGGTTTGGCGAAGACAAGGTATTAAAGTAAACAAGATCGAATGATGATAGGGAAAACGGGATTTCTCCCCAGGAAATCCCGTTTTGCTTTTGGAGGAATTTTTTATGTTCGCAGATTATTATACCTCGATGATTAAGCCCATGCTGGAAGGGGCCCAGATGACGATTCTTTTGTTTTTGATCGCCATTGTGGTATCCATACCGCTGGGCTTCGTGCTAACGTTAGCCGTAAAAAGCAGCAGCAAACCGATAGCCTGGCTTGCACATACCTATATATACATTATGCGCGGTACACCGCTATTGCTGCAGCTTCTTGTCATCTGCTTTGGTCTGCCAATGCTGCCAGTGGTCGGCGAATACTTGGTGCTGGACCGGTTTACTGCAGCTTGTGTCGGTTTTGTTTTGAACTATGCGGCCTATTTTGCCGAAATATTCCGCGGCGGTTTGATTTCCATCGATAAAGGCCAGTATGAAGCCTCTCAGGTGCTCGGATTCAACAAATGGCAGACTACGACGCGGATTATCCTGCCTCAAATGTTCCGCGTAGTATTGCCTTCGGTTGCCAATGAATCGATTACGTTGATCAAGGATACTGCACTGCTCTACGCCGTTGCCGTTCCGGAGCTGCTGCATTTTGCCCAGACGGCGGTGAATCGTGACTTTACGATCATGCCTTTCTTTATAGCCGCCATCATTTATTTGATTATGACCCTGCTGTTAACCCTGCTCTTCAAATGGCTGGAACGGAAATTTAAATTTGAATAAAAGGAATGGCGAATGTGGCTATTATTGAAGTAACTAAACTGTGTAAATCATTTGGCACTTTGGATGTATTGAAGCAAGTGACGTTTAATGTGAATAAACACGATGTAGTGGCGGTTATTGGCCCCTCGGGTTCCGGGAAAAGCACGATGCTCCGAAGTCTGGTGAATCTTGAACAGATTAATGGCGGCAGCATTAATGTGGCGGGAGAGTTCCTGGTTAAAGACGGGATTTACTCGCGCCCGCAGGAGATCAAGCGGATTACTTCCAAGATGGGCATGGTGTTTCAGCATTTCAATCTCTTCCCCCATTTAACCGTGAAGGAAAATCTGGAGCTTGCTCCTAGATTGGTCAAAGGAGAGCCGGCGGCGGAGCTTGCAAGAAGAAGCGAGGAACTGCTGGATAAGGTAGGCCTTTCCAGCCGGGCGCTGGATTACCCGTCGAAGCTCTCAGGCGGCCAAAAACAAAGGGTTGCGATCGCTCGGGCACTTATGATGAATCCGGATATATTATTGTTTGATGAGCCGACCTCTGCCTTGGATCCGGAATTGACAGGCGAGGTGCTGCAGGTCATGAAGGACCTTGCTGAGGAGCATATGACGATGATTGTCGTAACGCATGAAATGGGCTTCGCCAAAGAAGTGGCGGGTCAGGTCATGTTCATCGATAATGGCGAGATCGTAGAATCGGGCCCTCCGGGTCGAATCTTTACGAGCCCACAGTTTGACCGGACTAAGCTTTTCTTGAACCGGGTTTTGAAATAATCTGTAGTCCCAGGGTCTTAGCTGAATGTGGCCACAGCTATAATGGATAAATACAGTGACTATTGGCATTTAGGTCTTTGCGTCTGCTCTATAGTGGATTTAGAGACTGTCGATTCATTCGAATAGTGGTACAAAGGATAACGGAAATAAATGGCGCTATATCCTCTATTTTTGCTTGACCGACTAAAATAGAGGAAAAATATGGCGTTATTCTGCGGTTTTAGGTGAGTAAGAGCTAATTCAGCGTGAATAAGACCAAAAAACTCCCCTATTGTTTGGTTACTTCCACCAACTAAATAAATAAGACCACAAATTACCGCTATTTACTCTCGCCTTGCGTGCTATGGATAGTTAATCGACAGTCTCTTTATCCAATGTAGAACGCCCATAGAAAGCCTATTTTCCTCGATATTACCGAATTTACATGCAGGTCTATGACCTTTTTGGACAGCCCCTTTCAGGCTGAAGGGCAGTTTGCCGATTGCGCAGTTCACTTTAAGCTGTTATTAATCGAAAGCAAGGAGTGGTATACATATTCTAAAACAGGAGTCTTAACCCCCAAATCTTTTCCTTTCTGAATAACATAACCGCATAACGATTCGACCTCCATTTTCTTCCCCTGTTCCCGATGCTGCAGCATCGAAGGTTTATGATTTCTTACGAGCTCCGATTTGGGGAATACTTCATCAATAATTTCTTGTTTCAAGTCGACGCCCAGGCCCTTTGCAATAAAGACGATCTCCATGAGTATGTCTTCTGCGTAAGATCGCAGTGCTTCATGATCAAGGATTTCACCGATCGTTTTCTGAGTCAGCGCGCATAAAGGATTGAATGTAGCATTATATAAAAACTTCTCCCATTTCGTTTCTAATATATTCGATGATAGCGTGCACTCCAAGCCTGATCTATTGAATAAATCAGTGATTAGTTCCGCCTTTGACCGTCCATTTTCTAATAAGGGGCCGATGACAAAGGATTGAATGTTTTCTTGTCTTATTACCCCTGGAGACTCTAATTGAACCGTAATATAAGAAGCGCCGGAGAGAACGCGGTCATTTCCGATGAGAGCGGCTAACCTTTCCTCGTTGTCTACTCCGTTCTGAAGCGTGAGTATGATCGAATTCGGTTTCAAAAAAGGAAGCATTCTGGCTGCCGTTTCTTTGGTTTGGGCTGAGTTAACGGTAAATATAATCAAATCGGCATGCAAAAGCGTTTTGAAATCATCAGTAAATATGCCGCGGATATGATGTCTGCCTGACATAGAAGAGTGGACGATTAGTCCGTTTTGCTGCATCGCTTTCAAATGCTGACCTCTGGCAATGAAAATAACCTCGTCCACGTATGGTTTCAACATCGCTCCGCAATAGCCTCCGAGCGCACCTGCTCCGAGAACAGCGATTTTCATGCTGGATCACCCGATTCATGTTTGTCTTTATAACATGATATGCGGTGAAGAGGAAAAATGTCGAAAATTCAGATGAACAGAAAGAGCGCCTCAAACGGTGCTCTTTTTGTTGACAGATGAGGACTAATATTGTACTATTCTAAAGGATAGTGATAATCATTATCACTTATAAGGGTCCGAGAGGGGAAATAGATTCAAATGTTTACATCCAGAGTAAAGACGCTTCTTCTTATGTTGCTTATACTAACCACTGCACTTGTAGGTTGTTCCACAAAGAATACAGAAGAGAATTCCGAGACAGAAGCGGGTACAGCTGAGAAAACGATCACGGTATCATGGCCAAGAGATATCGGTACGATGAACCCGCATGTTTACAATCCTTCTCAATTGATAGCGCAATCGATGATTTACGAGCCGCTGGTCAGCTACAAAGACGGAGGCAAGCTTGAGCCTCATTTGGCCGAGTCGTGGACCATATCGGAGGACGGTAAAGAATATACTTTTAAAATCCGCCAAAATATAAAGTTTTCGGACGGAACGGCTTTTAACGCTGAGGTTGCCAAAAAGAATTTCGATGCCGTTATGAAAAACGTCGAAAATCATAGCTGGCTTGGTTTTATCGGTGTTCTCGACAAGACCGAAGCCGTAGACGAGTTTACGTTTAAACTAACATTGAAACAGCCTTATTACCCGACCATTCAGGAGTTGTCAGTCATCCGCCCAGTGCGCTTTCTCGGCGAAGCCGGTTTCCCGGATGACGGCGACACGTCCAAAGGCGTGAAGCAGCCGGTAGGGACTGGACCATGGATGCTGGCGGATTACAAGACAGACGAATACGCGGAGTTTACCCGTAATCCGAATTACTGGGGAGAACAACCGAAAGTCGATAAAATCGTTATCAAAATTATTCCCGACGGAGAAACGCGCGTGCTCTCCTTTGAAAAAGGGGAGCTGGACTTAATCTACGGAGAAGGCATCATCAGCATGGATGCGTATAAGCAGTTAGAAGCATCCGGCGAATATGAAACAAGTCTTTCTGAGCCTATCGCGACTAGACAATTGGTGTTGAATACGACTAACGAAGTGCTTGCGGATTTGAAGGTTCGTCAGGCTCTGCAGCATGGTTTTAACAAACAGGCGATGGTTGAAGGCGTTACCTCAGGCTTGGAAGAGATGGCGGACAGCCTTTTGTCTCAAAACTTTCCTTATGCCCAGACTAGCGCAACACCAGCCGAATACGACGTAGAAAAAGCGAAAGCTTATTTGAATGAGGCGGGCTGGTTGCTGCTGGATGGCAATACGGTCCGGGAGAAGGACGGCAAGCCGCTGGAGCTGGAATTGATCTATGAAAAGGCAGAACAAATTCAAAAACCGATGGCCGAAACACTGCAAGCCGAATGGGCTGCGATCGGTGTTAAACTGAATATTACCGGTCTTGAGCTTACTGAACAAGTGAAACGTTTCCGTGCAAACGACTTTGATTTGTACTTCTTTAGCAACTACGGCGCGCCGTATGATCCGCACTCATTCATTCACATCGTTGCCGAGAAAGGCTTTGGCATTTCGGATGCGCTGTCGAAGCTGCCGATGAAGCAGGAGCTGGATCAGCAAGTGCAGGAAGCCCTTCTCTCTACGGATGAGAAAAAGCGCGAGGAACTGTACGGTGCCATCCAGACGACATTACACGAGCAGGCAGCGCTGCTGCCGATCTCTTATATTAAAAAGACGGTTGTGTATAACAAAAACATAAGCGGCTTTAAATTTCCGGCGAATCGGGACGAGAATCCATTCTCCAGCATCGACATCGCACAGTAAACCGCAGGGAGGCTTAACATGGGCAGCTATATTGGGAAACGGCTTCTTGCCGTCATACCTATTTTTCTCTTTGCCACGCTTCTCACGTTTTTACTGATCCATGTCTCGCCGGTCGACCCCGCCGAAGCCTATTTGACTGCGGCGCATATCCAACCGACCGACGAGCTGCTCGCTCAGAAAAGACATGAATTCGGCTTAGACCAGCCGCTGCTTGTTCAATATGCCCAAACCCTCATGAAGATGTGCCGGCTTGATTTCGGCACATCTTATGTTTCTAATGAACCGGTTTGGCAGGAAGTCGTTCTCCGGATGCCGGCAACGATCCAGCTCGCCTTCAGCAGTATTTGTCTAGCCATACTTATCAGCGTGCCGATTGGTTTTTTGGCGGCGGTATACAAAAATAGCGTGTTCGATCATCTGAGCCGGCTGCTTGCTTATTTTGGCGCTTCCATACCGCAGTTTTGGCTCGGCTATTTATTGATATTTTTCTTTTCCGTCAAGCTCGATCTGTTTCCAGTGCAAGGAAGGGGCTCTTTGGCGCATCTCGTCCTTCCGTCGATAACGCTCGCTTTGGGGCTGATCGCCATTTATTCCCGGTTACTGCGCACCAGCGTTCTGGAACAATTGCAGGAGCCGTATGTGTTATACGCCAGGACGAGAGGCATTAAAGAGAAGCTGCTTATGAGCAAGCATGTGCTGAAAATCGCGATTTCACCGATGCTTACCGGTCTCGGCATGAATATGGGCAAATTGCTTGCGGGGACGATCATTGTGGAGGAAGTCTTTTCTTGGCCGGGCTTTGGACGTTACTTTATCGAAGCGATCTTTAACCGGGATATACCGGTTATCCAAAGCTATGTGTTCCTCGCCGCTTGTCTGTTTATCGTATGCAACCTGATCGTGGATCTCTTGCAAATGTACCTGGATCCCCGAATTTCCTGGAAAGGAAGAACCGAACATTGATCGCGAGTATACGGACCGGCCTTAAAAGTCAGAAGACCGTAGCGGTATGCTCGGTCATTTTATTCGTTCTTTTTTCACTTACCATTTTGGCTCCGTGGATCTCTCCGCACGACCCGGTTGAAGTGAATTTGGCGCTCAAGCTGCAGTCTCCAACGTGGGAATATCCGCTCGGAACCGACCATTTGGGACGCTGCAATCTGTCTCGCCTTTTACACGGTGCCCAAGTTTCTTTAGGCTTTGCGTCGTTGATATTCATCTCCTCTTTATTAATCGGCTTGCTGATCGGTACCTTTTCCGGTTACAAAGGCGGTGTAATTGACCTTATGCTGATGCGTTTCTGCGAAGGGGTGATGGCATTTCCGTCACTCGTGCTTATTTTAGGGCTTGTCGGCATATTCGGACCCGGGCTTCCGCAGGTAGTTCTGGCTATGGTGTTGGTGCAGTGGGTATATTACGCCCGAATGTTCCGCGGCATGGTACTCAGCTTGAAGGAACGGAATTTTATTACCGCCGCCAGAATAAGCGGATCATCGCAATGGACGATCATCAGACGGCATTTGATCCCTAACGTACTTCCGCCGATCATTGTGATGGGAACACTGGAAATAGGTTGGGCGATCATGGACATCGCCGCCATGTCGTTTCTTGGACTCGGCATTCAGCCGCCATCGCCGGAGTGGGGCTCCATGATCCACGAAGGGAAATCATATATACGAAGCAATCCCGAACTAATGCTGTATCCGGGAATCATGATTCTTATAGTAGTGATTACATTTAATGTATTGGGCGAAGCTTTGTCGGACCGGTTTGGCGTAAAACGACGTTTTTGAAAAGGATGAGGCCATTGATTATAGATCCACGATATGTTTTGCAGGTGAGCGGCCTGCACGTAATGGTAAATACGGCTCAGGGAACGGTTCCTCTGGTTCAAGACATCAATTTTGAGCTGAAGCCCGGTCGCGTGCTCGGTCTTGTAGGAGAAAGCGGCAGCGGCAAAACAATTACCAGTCTGTCCCTGATGCAGCTCCTGGACCGTAAAACAACCAGCGTGGAAGGCAGCATACGATTAAACGGCCGTGAGCTGAACGGGCTGAGAGCGGGTACGATGCGGAGCATACGCGGGAAAGAAATCGCCTTCATTATGCAAAATCCGATGAATGCCTTCACTCCCGTGATTAAGATTGGCGATCAATTCATTGAAACGATCCGTACGCATACCACACTCACCAAGAAACAAGCGTTCGAGCTGGCGGTTACCTCTTTGCACGATGTGAATTTGCCTGATCCCGCAGGGCTCATGAAGCAGTATCCGTTTCAACTGAGCGGGGGGATGCTGCAGCGGGTTATGATAGCCATTACCATATGCCTTCGGCCATCCGTCATTATTGCCGATGAGCCGACTACCGCTCTGGATGTGACCAACCAATTGCAGGTTCTGAGGCAGCTGGAGCGCATACGCTCGGAATACGGCACATCCATTTTATTGATTTCCCATGATTTAGGGGTGATATCGGAGATGGCTGACGAGGTCGCCGTTATGAAGCATGGCCGGATAGTCGAAAAAGCGGATGTCTACCAGCTGTTCGATCATCCGCAGCATGAGTATACGAAAAAACTGCTCAATGCCAGACCCGCGTTACAGATCAACCAGCTGACTAAGGAGTTTGTCATGTCATGAATGTCTTGAAAGCGCCGGAGACGGTTTTGCAGGACCGTCCCTTTGGGCCGAAAGCGATACAGATTTACCTCGTAGCGATATTATTTTATACGACAAGCCATATCCTTCTGATTCTGCTGCCGCTGAGCTCGCACAAGCTGGGAGCAAGCCCGGCGCAGATTGGTCTAATTATGGGCGCCTATATGTTTACCTCGATGTTTTTACGGCCTGTTGCCGGTAAAATTGTCGACAAGCTCGGGACAAAACGAATTTTTGCAGCGGCTCTGATATTGAATGCGGTTGTTATAATTATGTACCTTTTTCAAGAGCTGTGGGTTTTCGCTTTGCTCCGAATACTGCAGGGTGTGATCCTTTCCTTCTTTTCCATGGTGTCGCATCTTATGATCATTGAAGTTTTATCTGAGAAAGCCCGCGGTCAAGGCTTATCCCTTTTCTCGCTATCATCCATGCTGCCTTACACCTACGGCCCTTTTCTCGCCCTGTATTTTGCGGATAAGGTCCCAATGACGTACATTTTTATGGGGTTGATCCCGCTCAGCTTGGCGACGCTCCTCATCGGCATGAATCTCAGATTGCCTGAGCTTCGCAGGCAGGAAAATTTGCAAACGGACAATCTTCACGGCAGCCTTGATATCTATAAAGGGTGGAAAGACCGGAAGCTGCTGCTTTCTTCCGTAATCATGCTTCTAGCTTCGGCAATCATCGGAACGGTGGCTGCCTTTCTTCCGCTTTATTTGGAGAAACGCGGACTGCCTTTTGCCGGATTGTATTTCTTGACCGAAACCGCGGTTCTTATAACCTTGCGCTTCTTCGGCAGAAAAATGATTCCGACAGACGGACGGTTCCCTTATAGGATGGTCGTTATGCTTATATTCCTAATGACGACCGCAGTCGGTTTGGTTCGGATTGCGGAATCGCTGCCCGTTATACTGCTAGCCGCCGTTTGCAACGGGATTGCATTGTCGATGCTGTATCCGACGCTGCTCACTTATGTTTCGTTTATCGTGCCGGAACGATTTAGAGGCAGAGGGATCGGTCTGTTCATTGCTGCCGCGGACTTCGGAACTTCCGTAGGTATTTGGGGGCTGAGTCTGGTGGCGAGCACGTATTCATACGAAGCCATGTTTTCCAGCTGTATCGCCATTGGAGCGGCTG
This sequence comes from Bacillota bacterium, assembly GCA_051750645.1. Classification (GTDB taxonomy): domain Bacteria; phylum Bacillota; class Bacilli; order Paenibacillales; family Paenibacillaceae; genus Pristimantibacillus. The sequence goes on from JBNJJW010000009.1 coordinate 90,242, forward strand.
CTCTGCTGCTTATCCTATTTCCAAAAAAACCGGGGGTGAGCAAGTGAGTTTGCTGCAGGTGAATAACGTTACTCATGGATACGGTACAACCAATCTGTTCTGGAGGTCGAAGCGGGCAACGGTGCTTGACGATGTATCGCTCTCCATCGAACATGGCCAGTGCCTCGGGCTTCTCGGAACGAGCGGAGCAGGGAAGAGCACGCTTGGCAAGGTGGTTCTAGGTTTGGAAAAACCGCAGAAGGGGCAGATTCTTTTCCAAGGAATCGATCTGTATGACACGAATGCGACTACCCGAAGACGTCTTCGCCGAGATCTGCAAGTCGTTTTTCAAGATTGCTATTCTTCCGTAAATCCGCGAATGACCGCTGAGCAAATTATTGGGGAGCCGCTGCAAAACTTCGAGAGCCTATCCCCTAACGAGCAAAAGCGTACGATAGGAGAGCTGCTGGAAACAGTCGGACTAAGCCCGGAAGATATGAGGAAGTACCCTCATCAATTTAGCGGAGGGCAGCTCCAAAGGATCAATATCGCGAGAGCGATTGCCTTAAAACCGAAGCTGCTTATATTGGACGAGGCGGTTAGCAGTTTGGACATGGTGACGCAAGCCAACATTTTGACCTTGTTAAAAGACTTAAAATCGATATTCGGCCTTTCTTACCTGTTTATTACGCATGATATTAAGGCTGCATACACGATTTCCGATTCTTTAGCCGTCATGGAAAAAGGGGAACTGGTTGTACATTGTGACGATAAAGCGCAGTTTTTACAGCTGGCGCACCCGAGTGTACAGAGGCTGTTGCAGTCTATTCTTTCGGAGCACCCGCGGTCTCGTTCACTCTAACGCCAAAATAAAATGGGAGCTAAGCCATAACAGCGATGGCTAGCTCCTTTTGTTGTTGAAAACTTGCTTCATACATAGTTTTTTCTGAAATTGATTAAAATGCTGCTGAATATTAATCCGACTCCGAGTCCCAAGGGCAAAAACAAAATCGGCAGCCAAACCGGACCAAGCAGCATTCCGAACAGTTTTAGCTTGGATGAGTAGATCACCCCAACGGTTACGAAATATGCAGTAAATACAAACGGAAGAAAGGAATAGGGAGTTTTCATTCCTCCTGCATCCCGATAACCGTCCCACATTGCAAACATGTAAAGACAAGGATAAAACATCAGCCATTGATAATTGGCTTGTTCGATTGCTTGATTGATTTCACCATGAAAGCTCAAAAGAATCACTTTATTAAAGTTCGCATTCACGTTGATTAGGAACTCCAAAGCAATAAACAATATCCCTTTCACGTATTTACCGTTTAATAGCTGAGCAAATCCTGGAAGGGCGATACTCCAAAATATTAGCTCCGGTTTTCTCTCTGTCTCATTCATATTTTTCCATATCCTCGTATGCTTTGGCTAAATGCAGGTTTTTCAAGGTGCTGCTGGTCTTTCGGTTTTCTTGCTATAGTGTGTACCGAATATATATATACATACTTGTAATTTATTTACAAAAAATCAATCAAAAACTTCCAGGACTTCCTCTGCAACCAACGCTCGTTTTTCTTTGGGGAATATTTTAATGGAATGTGTGTAAAATATGGTTTGATTAAACAAATGGAGGACAATGACATGAACGTACAAAGAGCGCAAGAGATCGCAGAATCCCCAGTGATGGCTAATGTAACTTACCAAGGAAATCCTGTTTATATTCAACATGTCGATCATGATCAGGAGACAGCGAGAATTTATCCGCTCAATGAGTCAGAGCAGGAATTAGAGGTGTCCATACATAGCTTGGTCGAGCATTAGGACTCGTGTATGGATTATGTACTTTCGGTTCTAAGAGCAGTTGGTTTGTTTGTTGTTGGATTATTAGCCTTTCGGGTAATGGGAAGTCAATCGGTAGGAAGATTAACGGATTTTGATCTGGTCGTCGTTATAGCGATTGGAGCGATTATTGGGGACGGATTAGCTGATCCTGAACTAAATGTATTCATTCTTATCGCAGCTATTGCCGGACTAGTGTTGATGCAAATATTAGCCAGCGTACTTGCCATGAAAAGCCCGCTTATAGAAAAATTAGTGATGGGCAGCCCAATTAAGCTAATTGAAAACGGAAAAATACTGTTAAACGGGTTGCGTAGAGCTAGAATAACGAAAAATAACTTAGATCAGGAATTACGGGTTAAAGGATTAACAAGCCTTGAACAGGTCGAACAAGCTTTTATGGAGCCGAACGGAAAGCTTAGTGTAATTGAAAAAGAGAAATAAAGGTAGGTAAGGAGAGGACACTGACAGAAGAGGTTCGGTGTCCTTTTCCAATATCTCTCGTTAATTTCGGCGGATTTGGCCGCGAATTTCTCCATCTGGATTTTGTATGGTGTGTACATTAACATATGCGTTGCCGTTATCAAACTCACGAACTAAGTCCATGATCGTTTTTCCTGCCAGAAGATCGACTAAATCCTGGCTTGTCAGGATACCCCGAACGATTCCGCGTCTTACCGATATGCCAAATTTAGACGAACCAAACAGAAAGGCGACAACGGGACCGTTTTGTCCTTTTTGTCCAAGATGAATATGGGCCTCAGTCATTTTGTTGATGTTATTGACGGTAAGTCGGAATCTTAATTGAGTGCCGCTGCTGTCGAGTTGGAAAACAGCATTTCCAGTGGCTGCCGTTTTTACAGGAGGAACCTCATTTCGCCCCTTTAAGAAGGCCTTGAATGTTCTGATAGGACTTCACTCCTCTTCTCGCATGTTACTATAATATATTTTGAGATTAATAGATTTGTTTGTTTATCCGTCTACAGCAACTGAAACGGGCTTCAACGAAAGATGAAAGAGGTATCTCAGCCTTTAAGAGATACCTCTTTTCGTTTTTTCAATTCCTACTACGATTCAATGAACTGGTTCCGAAACTTATTGTAGTCCGCTGATCTGCACTCCAGCTTGAGGCGCGTGCCTTCCGGTTCATAGCTAGTCGCTTGAACATGGGCATGCTCGTTAAAGTAAGCGACCAGCCGTCCCTGTTCGAAAGGAATCACGATTTCGCATTGCATATAATCATGAAAGATGCGCTCGCTGATCAGCTTTATAAGCTCACCGGTTCCGCTTCTTTGTTTGGCGGAGAGGTATACGCTGCCGTCATGAACCCGCGGATATTCATCATTCGTTAAATCCGACTTGTTGTAAGCATAAATGGACGGAATATGATCGGCGCCCAGTTCCTTTAGCGTATCGTTAGTAACGGAAATGTGCTTCTCATATTCCGGATTGGAATAATCAACCACATGAATCAGTAAATCCGCTTCGGCGACTTCCTCCAGCGTCGAACGGAACGCTTTAATGAGATGATGGGGCAATTTGCTTACAAATCCGACCGTGTCCGTTAATAAGAACGATTTCTGATCGGGCAGCACGATGCTTCTGACTGACGTTTCCAGCGTTGCGAATAACATATCTTGGGCCAATACTTGTTTGTTAGCTCCCGGATTGAACGTTTCCATGATGACGTTCATCAAGCTTGATTTGCCTGTATTGGTATAACCGACCAAACAAACGACGGGAACTTCATTTTTATGGCGCTGTTTTCGCTGGATCTGGCGCCGGGAGACCAGTTTCTCGAGCTCGGCCTGCATAGCCGTTATTCGTTCTTCGATTCGCCGCCGGTCGAGCTCTAATTTGGTTTCGCCGGAGCCTCTGTTTTTCAAACCGGCGCCGCCGCCTTGCCGGCCTAATGATTCGCGAAGACCGACCAGACGGGGAAGCATATACTGAAGCTCAGCGATCTCCACCTGAAGCTGCGCTTCCCTTGTTTTGGCCCGTTCCGAGAAAATATCGAGAATTAATATGGTCCGGTCGATCACCTTCCGCTGCAGAGCGGCTTCAAGGTTGCGAATCTGGGAAGGAGACAGCTCATCGTTAAAAATAACAACAGGTGCGTCATTCGCTTCAAGCAGTGACAGCAATTCCTTTAGCTTGCCGGTTCCAATGTAATGGGAGGGATTCACGCGGGCTGCTTTTTGGCACAGCTCGCCAACGACCTCCACATTGCAAGCGGCAGCCAAGCTGCGGAGCTCTTCCATTGAATATGAAAAGTCAGGCTGGTTAAGGAGATTGACCCCGACGATAATCGCTTTCTGTTTCAGTTGTTCCATAAATGATCATCCTCCAATGTTAAACAAAATAAAAAACACAGGCAGACTGCCTGTGTTTTCAATAAGAGGATATCAGAAAAAATCCATAAGGAAAAAACGATCCTTACTTGCCGGATTTATGATATGAAATGTTCATCTTCTAAAGGCAAACACGAAGAAGGTAGATCGAATAAACCGAGACTGCCTCTTCGCATATTTCAATATAGGGGGTTACCTTTAAAAATGGACAGACCAATCCTGAGTCCTCTGCACACAGGCAGAGCCTTTGGCGCTATTCAATTAGCTGCGCAAAGATCTAACTCGGATGTAGTCTATCACACGTAACCCTCCGTTCCATTTTAAGTAAGTCGAGTTTACCACAAGAGTAAGTTTATGGCAATTGCTAATCTTCTTGGCTTGTTGCCCACACTTTCCCGGACAGCATGGCATATCTTGATTTTAAATTGTGTAAAGGTGTACTGATGGAATATAAGGCTTCTCATGAGGGAATATGACCTAAAACTTCAATGATGATGAGAGGTGAAATCATTGCCGAAAAAGATAATGCGGGGAGATATATGGGATCAACAAACCCTGAAGCATTTGCTGCAGCGAAAGCCTAAAATTTTATATAGAGGTAAAAGCCGCTACCAAAATATTGTCTTGCTGGAAGCGAAAGATATACGGTTGTATTTGGATAAGCAGCTGCAGTTCAGTTCATTGGATGAACGCTTTTATCACGAGGCACTTGTTCTCCCGGCCATGACCATGTCACCTAGCCGCCGTAATGTATTAATATTAGGCGGGGGCGATGGATTCGCAGTAAGGGAAGTACTTAAATATCGTGATGTAAAATTGGTGGATCTGGTTGAGTTGGATCCAAAAATGATTCAAATCGCAAAAAGAAAGCCCATGTCTCTATTAAACAAACGTTCCTTATATGATAAGCGTGTTAACATTTATCAAAAGGATGCCAGAATCTTTTTTCCATTGAATCCAAAACCAAATTCAAAAACCTACAATGTCATTATCGTCGATTTTCCCGATCCGTCTGATAAAGTGATAAGTAAGCTGTATACCAAAGAATTTTTCCGGCGTGTAGTAAAATCGCTTGCTCCGGGCGGGATTATTGTCATTCAATCTAATTCGACAGAAGATATGCCGCGTGTGTATTGGAGTATTTATCATACATTGAAAAGCGTCGGAATGGTAACGAAAAGCTACTATGTTTATGTCCCTTCCTTTGGAGATTGGGGATTCCAGATCGCTTCGTTTAGAAAGATGATTCCAGGTAAAAAGAAAGTATCGGTTCCCCATTTAACACTCCCCAAAAACCTTTCAACCTTGTTTAAATTGCCAAAGGAAGTTCGTGTAGAAAAAAATAGAGCCTTGCCCAATAGTATAAAAAAGCTGAGGCTTTTCAAATATTACCATTCAGATCAGAAAAGCGCGTATTCACAATGATGGTTAGGAAGAGGGCTATGGGATAGCCCTCTTTCGTTTTTTATGAGAAAATAAGTCTAGAATTCAGGATCTTCATAAGGATGAGCGACCCATCCTGCGGCATCAATAAACAATCTTACTGCGACCACGCGCCGGTTTTCCATCAAAGTGAAGAAATGGGGTGTATTTACCGGAACAGAAATCACATCGCCTGGGACTAATTCTATATCGAAGTAGCCGGTATCTTTGCTGCCTTTAACGGTGAAGATCCCTTTTCCTGCCGTAATAATACGAACTTCGTCTTCGGTATGCACATGAACCTGCTGAAATTTCTTCAAGAGCTCATCCAGATTAGGAGTAGCATCAGAGAGGGCTACAATGTCCCATCTTTGATAACCGTGCCTTTGCGCAAGCGACCTGATTTCTGCATCGAAAATGTCAAGAATCCTTTCTTTCTCCGAATCGGAGAGAATAAATTTTTCCTGAAGGTTTTCCGGCAGCTTGTTTGTATCCAAGTGTTCATAAAGAACGCCCTGATCTTCCAAGAAATTTTTAACGTTTTCCTCGCCTGTAATTCTTTCATTTGTTTTACGAAGTACGATCTCCGCCATACTGTTTTCCCCTTTCAATAGAAGCTTCTACCCTCTTAAAAGAGGGACAAGGATTGAATGCGGTGTACCGCTTCACGCAGCCGTTCCTCACTTGTAAGAAGTCCCGCACGAACGTATCCCTCACCGTGCTTGCCAAATCCAATGCCTGGCGCCACAACCACCTGAACCTTTTCCAGAAGTAGATTTGCAAACTGGCTGGAAGTATATCCGGGCGGGACCGGAAGCCAAGCAAAGAACGTCCCTTCGGAAAGCGGAGCATGCCATCCGATTTTACCCAATTCATGAAAAAAGGAATTCCTCCTGGATTCATAAATGCCAACCAGTTCCCGTACACAGTCTTGCGGGTGCGTCAAAGCCGTAACGGACGCATCTTGAACCGCTCCAAACATGCTGACATAGTAATGATCCTGAAGCTTATTGATTAATCGGATGACGTTCTTATTCCCCAGCGCGAACCCGACCCGCCAGCCTGCCATGTTATAGGTTTTGGAGAGAGTATAGAATTCGACCCCGACCTCTTTCGCTCCGGGACGAGTCAAGAAGCTAACCGGTTTCTTCCCGTCAAATCCGATAGCTCCGTAGGCAAAGTCATGTGCGATGACGATATGGTTTTTCTCTGCAAACCGAATTGCCTCATCGAATAAGGAGGCAGGGGCGCAGACACCGGTAGGATTGGACGGATAATTTAGAAACATTAATTTTGCCTTTTTCAGCTGCTCCGCTGTAATTTTTTCAAAATCAGGAAAATAGGAATTTTCCCGCAGCAGCGGCATCGTAACCATTTCAGCTCCTGACAGCGCAATCCCCGACCAGTAATCCGGATATCCGGGGTCAGGAACAAGCGCGATATCTCCCGGGTCGAGCAATATGGCCGAAAGCTCTACCAATCCTGTTTTAGCTCCGGCCAGAATAGCTACTTCTTCCTCGGGATCCAGAGAGACTCCATGTTCATTCTTATACCACTGACATATAGCCTCTTTTAAGTCCCTTCTCCCGGAAAATGGGGGATACCTGTGGTTTAACGGATTTTCGGCCGCCTCTTTTAAAGAATGAACAATATGCAACGGAGTGGGAAGATCGGGATTTCCCTGTCCGAGATTAATGACATCGTATCCTTCTGCTGTGAATTGGTTCACTCTCGACACCAGGGTTGAGAAAAATTGAACGGGAAGACGGTTCAATTGAGCTGATGCCTTAATTTCGAATTTTCCTATTTGTTCATCCATTACATCCCCTCCCCTATTAAGAAAGGATATGACGGGGAAGGCAGGTTTGCTTGTACATCTATCATCTATTAAAAAAACAATCGTTTGTCTCTCTATTAATCACCTAAATAGTTAGTCTAATTTACTATTTTGGCCTTTTACAAACACCAATGCTTCTCTCTTGGATTATTTATAGAATAGGAATACTTTTTCAATAGAGGAGAGGGACCTTATGCTTCGATACCACCCCCTTGATGAACAGGGAGCTATAACGTATGCCCTAAAGTTTACGGATCTATTTCCAGAGAATGCTCAGCTTGTTTGCAGAAAGATCGGGGATGGAAATTTAAATCTCGTTTTTCAGCTTACAGACAAACGATCAGGTAAGAGCATTATTATGAAGCAGGCGCGCCCCTATGCGCGAGTGATTGGAGAATCATGGCCATTAACTCTCGACCGGGCACGAATTGAAAGCCAGGCATTGATCAATCATGACAGGATTTGTCCCGGCTTAGTACCAAAAGTCTATCATTATGATAGAGTTCTGGCGTTGACTGTCATGGAGGATCTATCCAACCATCTCATTATGCGTAAAGGGCTTGTTGCCCGAAAGCGCTATCCTCATTTTGCGCATCAAATCGGCACCTTCCTGGCACGAACTTTGTTTATGACGTCCGACATCGCTTTGCCCGCGCAAACAAAGAAGAAAAGAACGGTTCAATTCATGAATCCGGAAATGTGCAAAATCTCAGAGGATCTCATTTTTACTTATCCTTATTTCGATTCCGGAGAGAATCAATTTAATCCGTTGATAGCGGATACGGTGGAAGAAATATGGATGAACAACCAGTTGAAGCTTGAAGTCGCAAAGCTAAAGGATGGTTTCCTCACTCATGCCCAGGCGCTTATCCATGGCGATCTTCATACCGGCAGTATCATGGTGACAGAAGAGGATACCAAAGTGATTGATCCGGAATTTACTTTTTATGGACCTATGGGATTTGATATCGGGGCTGTGATCGGTAATCTGCTATTGAGCTTTGCCTCCCATGAAGGGCATACGTCGGACTTGCGGGAACGCATGAATTATCAAGAGTATCTTCTTACGTTGATTGAACAAATATGGATTTGTTTTGAAAAAGAATTCAGAGAGTTATGGGAAAAAGAAGCAAAGGAGCGAATGGCGGTAATCCCGGGATATGTAGACCATTACTTGGTTCAAGTACTGGAGGATGCTTCAGGATATGCAGGCTGCAAGATGATTAGCCGGATTATCGGCCTTGCACATGTATGGGATCTGGAAAGCATAAACGATCCAAAGCTGCGGGCAAACGGGGAAAAATTAGCGCTGTCGGTCGGACAAAAGCTGGTACTGGAAAGGCGCCAGGTGAAAGAAATCACTGATCTTACATCCCGGGTTAGAGAAATAGCGGGATGGTGGATGAAGCAGTGAACATTGGACTCTTGAAAGAGAGGCTGCCCCTCAAGTAGGTTTACCTACTCTTGAGACAGCCTCTTTCTTTTGAAATATAAGAATTTATAAGTTTCACTCTTATAAATAAGCTTATATTTCACTGCGAAACGAGCTTTTGCCACGAAGGACGGCGACAGCCGTTTACGCTTAATCTATGACTTTTATTTCTTGTCCTTTTACGCCGCGAATTAATTTTTTTACATACTTTTTCTTAGGATTTAATCTATCAATTATATAATCGATAGCGATTTGGGGGTCTACTTTCTCTCCGCATGTGTAACAGTCTATTGCCGCGAACTCTTCTTCAGGATAAGTATGAATGGAAAGATGGCTTTCAGATACAAGAATAAGAATGGTACAGCCATTTGGCTCGAATTTTTTATAGGTTACGGATAACACATCTGCCTGGCTTTTCACAGCTGCATCTATCATTACTTCTTTTAAAAAATCAACATCATCCAGAACCGAAAAATCCACCCCCCAAAGATCAAGAGCAATATGTCTCCCATAGGTTGAGTATTCGATATCTCATCACCCTCCAAGTATTGAGAACTTCATTGAATATACTATGAAAATAACTAGAAATTGTTCTAGTAGAATGTCTAATTCTAGTTAATAATTTGCTAGAAAGTGCCTTGCTTCATCCTTGGCGGTGAATAAAATTCCGAAACGTCCATGCCCTTCCCGGAAAGGAACATATATTAATAAAATAAGCACGGGATCCTTAGGCAAGGAGGAGTTGAGGATTCGATGAATGAAATAAACAAAAAGGTTATTTCGGAAATTTTACAAAATAATTATGGTGTTATACCTGAAATCATGGTTCGAATAAGACGTAAATCGGATAGGCAGGTATGGAAGATAACAGATGCCAATAAAAACATATATGCACTAAAATATTTGGAAAAAAGCGCCAGAGCGCCAATCATCGCTGCAGTAAATGATTATATGCATGGGAAAGGGATTCCGGTAACACCCGTTCTTCCGACTTTGGATGGCACTTCATACCTAGACGTCAATAATGGCTGTTTCCTGCTGTTTCCATGGCTGGAAGGGGAGCATCCCAGCTATGCAGAGCCGGGAATGATCGAAAAAATGGCCATATTGCTTGCCAAATTTCATGAGGCGTCCCATGGATACGCTGCTTCAGGCAATCCGATTACCGATAATCGTTTGGATTGGAATAAAATCTATAAAAAAAAGATAAAAAAAATGGAAAAATTCCGGGTAAAGGCGAGTGTAAGCGAGGATTCATTCTCAAAGGTCTATTTAAATCATTTACCGTGGCTTAAAGCCCGTGCCAACTGGGTGCTTGAACAGCTTCCGCAAACGGCTTTGCGTAATCTGCTCTACTCTCTACAGCATAATCCCCGTCTTGGACATGGCGATTATTCACATCTTAATGTTCTCCGAAATAACCATAACGAGTTAACCGTCATCGATTTAGATACCGTCAGCCTAGCGCTTCCTATGAGAGATATATCCCATCTGTGTACTTTGATTAAACAATCCTTTGGAGAATGGTCCAGGGAAAGATTCCAAGTGGTATTGGATGCTTACCAGCAAATCCGTCCTCTTTCTGCGGAGGAACTTGAACTTCTTCTGCTGGATCAAATTTTTCCGCATAAAGCTATTCGATTGGCGCAGAAATACTTTGATGATACAAGTCATGCAAAAGGTCATGCAACACTTCTTATTGAATTTGAGCGTTGTATAGCGATAGATAAACAAAAAATAACCGAACTTGGGATGGGTCCTTTATGGAAGGAATAGAAGATTTTAGACAGGAGAGGCGTATGAAAGTTGTTATATTGGCAGCTGGAGTCGGAAGTCGCTTGCGTCCTTTAACTACAAACAATCCAAAAGCAATGATTAGGATCAATGATAAACCTTTAGTGCAGTACCAAGTAGAGAGCGTGATGAAGTCCGGTTTCGCATATGAAGATATTTACATTATAGGCGGGCATAAAATCGAAGAAATTGAAAAGCATTTTACTGGAACAGGCGTTCATTTTATATACAATCCGTTCTATCAATCCATGAACAATATTTATTCTTTTTTACTTAGCCGGGCTGTGGGCGGTGATTTATTGCTGATTAATTCGGATCTTTTTTATGACCACCGGATGATTTCGTTAATTTTAAATGCAGAGTACCCCACATGCATATTAGTTGATGGGCAAAAAGAGCTGACCGAGGAAGCGATGAGAGTAAAGCTGGATGGAAACCGCTTACGATTGGTGAACAAGCAATTGAGCTTGGCCGGTACGGATGGGGAGTATATTGGAATTTCTAAACTGGCTGCCCGGGACCTTGCGGTTTTATATCAAAAAGCATTGGAGTTAATTGAAGCTGGAGAAACAAGCTGTTGGTATGAAAACGTATTTGAAGCGTGTGCAGCAAACGTGGAAATTAGGGCTGTGAGTACGGAAGGATACCATTGGATTGAGATAGATGATCTACGTGATTTTGAATGCGCAAAACAACTTATGTAGCGGGGGGCTTACTATGTCAAATAAGATGGGACTCCCAGCGCATTTGATTTACGAGCCCAAAGCATTCGAACGATTGTATGGAAGTGAAATTTTTGATTCGTTGGCCAATCGGAGAGTGGTTGTGATTAGCGGCAAAGGCGCGACTCGCAAAATAAGCGAGCAGCTGATACTCGCGATGAAATTGCAACCGGCACAAATGAAGGCTTTATACTGCTCCGACAATTCACTCCGGACGATAGATGAGTTGGAAATTGAGATTCGGCTGGAATATGCCGAAGTAATTATCGGCGTTGGGGGCGGAAAGGTATTGGACGTCTCCAAAGTAGTCGGCACGAGAATGAATGTGCCAGTCATACTAGTACCGACAGCGTTATCGTGTGATGCTGTCTGTTCGCCGGTAGCTTCTATCCGTGTGAATCAAATTAAGAGTATAAGTATCGAAGTCGGAATGCCGTGGGCTGTCGTTATCGACCTCGATATCGTGGCCGGTTCTCCCCGTCAATTATTTTGTGCCGGTATCGGGGATCTGCTTTCCAATAAGACAGCGCTTGTTGATTGGAAGCTGGCGCATCAAGTGAATAAAGAAAAAATAGATACTGTTTCTTGTATGATCGCTAATAATGCCGTGGATATTTTTCTGAATACCGTTTATCAAAATAACATAAGCAGAGCAGCTTTACTGCAGATGACGGTTGAATCAATAATCATGAGCGGGATTGCCATGGCTATTGCAGGTTCAAGCAGACCTTGCAGCGGTTCGGAGCATTTAATCAGCCATGCGCTGGATAACTACTGCGGCGGAAAAGCGCTTCACGGGGAACAGGTTGCTGTAGCCATGTTAATTTCTGAATATTTACAAGGAGAACATAACTCAGAGAATAACATGAGACAGCATTTCAAACGATTAGGTCTTCCTACGCACTACAAGGAGATTGGTTATACGAAAGATGAGATGTGCTTGGCGATTCAGAAAGCCCCTTCGATACGAAACCGCTATACCATTTTGAATGAAATTGAACTAAAACCGAAACATATTAACTATATCTTAGATGAAGTATTTCCTCTCTCCCCCTAAATCACCACAAGATGATAAGGAGTGTGCCTTAATGGCTGCCACAAAATATTCATTGAAAGATATTAGAGATTCTTCTTATAAAAAAAGGGATGCTTGGTGGACCGTTTATTTGGTTGATCCAATCGCATCAAGGTTAATGCTTCCTATAGCTAACTACACCAATATTAGCCCTAATCAACTTACTTTGTTAGCATTTGTTACCGGCCTCATTGCCGCTTTTAATTTTTATCAGGGTACCTATGTTTCGTTAGTCTTAGGTGCGGTTTTGTATCATATCAGCTTTACTTTAGATTGCATGGATGGGAAAATCTCTCGTCTTAAAAAGACGGGTACTATATATGGGGCGTGGATGGATTATATTTTGGACCGTACCCGCGTTGCCATTTGTGCTTTTGCATTGATGCTTGGACAATACCACCAAACGGGAGAAGTGTATTATTTTTATTTGGCTGCTCTCATTTGTTTTTTGGACAGTACGCGTTACATGAATTCATTGCTTGTCTACAAATCGCTAAATGAAATGCGTAAAAAAATAGATAAAGCGAATAGCAAACTCCAAATAGATAAAAAGCCTGTCATGATTAAGCATACCAAATGGGTCAAAATTCTAGACGGTAAGCAATCACAGCAATATATAAAAGCAGTAAAGAAAGACATCAGTATAAAAGAGGATTTTTTAAAGGAAGTTGTTACCCGGCATCCGTCTTATTTGAAAATAAGAACTTTCTTTTTAAAAAGAAGAGTTCGATTGCATCTGATGAGCGGAATTGAATATCAAATGTTTATTTTTATCATTGCTACAGTTACGGGCCTTATTAAAGAAGGAGTTATTTTCAGCTCTGTTATTATGATCATGTTTGAATCGGCTGTTATTTATAAGCTGTGGCTGATGAATGTAGATTACCGGCGACAGTTAAGCCAATTAACTAACCAAATAAAAAGCTTATCTATCCGCGATTAGCGCGGATTTTTTTCATTGTTTAGGAAATCAGGAAAACCTTCCGATAATCTAGCGGATAATCCCTATTAAAGGAATTCCTCCTGTTAATTTTCTATCGAAATCATGAGACAGGTAGCTAACAGGAAAAGCTCCATCTAAATCGGTGGTTTTCTTGATTATTGACCGAATCGGATTAAAATAATGGGAGGTTTTCCATGTATAGGCTAGCGTTATCGATCAAATAGAAAAATTAGCAGGATGTTTTCCCGCTATGCCTCCCTCGAAAAATTAACACCCGCAGGGTGATCTTGTACTTTGGCTCTGTTTTCGTTTAATGTTAGTTGAACTTTTCGATCTCAACTCTAACAATCGTTTTCCTTGTTTCAGGGATATTGTTTCTACGTAAATTCTTTTGCACACAAGCTCTTGCCTCTTCGAACATTTCCACTTTAAATAACTGTTTTACGGCTTTTGATATCTTGCTATTTCATTCGCAAATGCGTACAGATGGCCATCATCGGGGGTATACTTAAGAAGAGGTGAGCCAAATGGAAAATAGTATAGAGCAGGAAAATTGGCAAGCGATTATAAACAATGATACGGCTTACGATGATAAGTTCATATACGCAGTACAGACCACGGGTATTTTTTGCAGGCCGTCTTGCAAGTCCAAACCGCCAAATAAGGAAAATGTCCGTATATTTCAAAATGCAGAACAAGCGTTGTCAGCAAAATTTCGTCCATGCAAACGATGCAAGCCGACGGGTGGGCGTTTGCCTGATCACGAGTGGGTTGCTCAGATCACGCAATACATCGACACGAATTACAGAGAAACGCTAACGCTGGGTACCTTGGCGGATATGTGCCATGGCAGCCCCTATCATCTGCAGCGGACATTCAAGCGGATCAAAGGCATAACCCCGGCAGAATATGTCCAGCAAACGAGAATAACGAAGGCCATGGAGTATTTGACCGATACGGTTAAAGCGATTGCGGATATTGCCATGGCCGTAGGCATGCCGAACACACCATATTTCGTAACGCTGTTCAAAAAAATAACGGGGCATACGCCCACAGATTATCGTCAGTTAAATAGCAATAAACATACATTGGAGGTGCTTCACAGTGGAATCAAAAAATAATCCGACGATTTATTGGACGCTGCTTGTCCATGAAGACTGGAAAATATATATGGCTGCAACTTCAAAGGGACTTTGTTATGTAGGCTCTCAGAATAAGCCATTCGAACAATTGGCCGTTTGGGCAGGCAGGAGATTTAGCGGCAGCGTATTGATTCAAGACGACGAGAGGTTACAGCCGTATGCAACTGAATTGCGAGAGTATTTCCATGGGAAACGCAAAAGCTTTACCTTACCTATTGATTTCCGCGGCACAGCATTTCAGCTCGCCGTGTGGAACGCGCTCTGCGGGATTCCATATGGACAGACCCAGTCCTACTCCGATATTGCGAATTATATAGAGAAGCCGGCTTCGGTACGTGCGGTTGGAGCTGCGATTGGTGCCAATCCGGTATTAATCTCCGTACCGTGCCACCGGGTGATCGGAAAAAATGGCTCATTAACCGGTTATCGGGGCGGCTTGGATATGAAAACTAAACTACTGCAGCTCGAAAATGAAAGCTCATTGGTAGAAAGGAGTCCTCTGCATGCCTTATCAACTTGCAGAGCGCAATTTTTATGATGCAAAGTGAGATTTTCTATAAGTATCCCAAGACGCTTCTTAACAAAGGGACAGGCTTCTTAACTGATTATAGTCATTCCTTGAATCCCTATACGGGCTGTTCTTTTGGTTGTTCATACTGCTATGTGCGTCAAATGCCGGTCTCGACGTTCCGTAAGGAGGAATGGGGAACTTGGGTGGACATCAAGCAGGGAGCAGCCGATTTATTGCGCAAAGAGCTTCATAGAGCCAAGGCCAAAGGCAAGGTAACGATTTTCATGTCATCGAGTACAGACCCTTATCAGCCAATAGAGTACAAAGAAAGGGTAACGAGATCCATGCTGGCGGTCATGGTGGAGGATCCTCCGGATTTTCTATTCGTGCAGACCCGAAGTCCGCTCGTCCGCAGGGATATCGATTTATTGCTGCTTCTAAAAGACAAAGTCCGGGTAAGCATGACCATAGAAACGGACCGGGAAGATATACGCAAGCATTTTACGCCTGACGCACCGCCAATTAGCGCCAGATTCAAGACGCTGCAGGAATTGGCGGATGCAGGGGTGCCAACCCAGGCAACTATTGCGCCCGTATTGCCGAGCAGCGAAGCGTTCCCTGACAAATTATTGCCGCTGGTCAATCGTGTCTGTGTGGATGATTATTTTATGGGAGACGGCAGCGGAGGAAAACGAACCCGAAATTTAGGAATCAAAACGTTGTACGAGAAGCTGAACTTAGAAGAATGGTATGATCCTTCCGCATATCGGATCGTTTACGATAGATTAATAAATGTTTTCCCCGCTGATCAGGTTTATTTGAGCCAGAAAGGCTTTGCGCCTTAGATAGCTGTTCAAGAAAATTAAAGTCTTAAACTGGTGTTGTTGATCTTGAGCGGCTTTTCAGCTGTAATCTTCGATCCGTCAAAAGGCAAGAGGCGTATTCTTCCGCAAACGTGGGAAATACGCCTCTTTCATCTGTCATTCGATTCGTTCGCTCATTTAAGGACTGACCTTAGCTTCATTATAAATCATGATGCATTCGAGCCAGATACCGAAGCCCCTGCTCCGACGTACTGGCTCGCTGCATCAAGCGAATGGCCTTCTCCTGATGTTTATTGAGCTCTCGTTTTTTCGTTAGCGAACAAAATTCAATTCCGCAAAAAGTCGGTGTTTTATACAGTTAGGATTTCGGATTTGGTGGCGCAGGAACTGCAGGCTCATTCGTACCTCCCATTCGTCGCCGTGACGTTTCAAGGTGACCAACAGCGGGGACATGCTCCGCCACCTTCGCCAGACCAAACCTGGGCATATTGCCGTAGACGCATTCGTACTCACAGGCCCGGATCTTGTAGGTTTCATGATAGATGCCGACACTCCCATCTGTTCCAACCGACCGATTGAACTCGCGCCAGGCGACCAAATGTTGCCCATCACGTGCATAAGCCTCTAACTGCTCGTACGAGTCCCAGTATTGCAGCAAATGCACACTGCGCCAACCGATCATGAATTCAGTACCGCGAAATCCCAAACTACGATTCGCGTATAACTCTCGGATCATCGGACCCATCGCCCTAAATACCGGAAACCATTTGTGAATTGCCCAGATACGGTTCACTCTCATACCGATTAGGAAGACGATGAAATCTCCCTCCGTCCTAGCCGTGTATCTACCCTTGAAAACTCTCCCCAAGGAAATCACTTCCTTTATCTCATTTCATCATTCGATTCAATAAAAAAATGAGGAACTGTTCAAGCACATACTCCTCAATTAACGTTCTCCGTTCAACAATCAACATAACAAATATGCCGCCGACTCAGTGTATCTTTGCGCCCATTGAGAAAAAGAAAGGTCTTTATCCCAAGTGACATTATTTATTGCTTTGGCACATCCCCAATCTAACACTCGTTGGTGAAGCATATGGACTCTAAAACGTTCTAGAAAGGCTTCTTTTGCCTCAGATGCATTGAAATAAGCAGTGATGAACTGCTTTGCAAGTCGTTCTTCCTCATTATCTAAATACATGGCAATCATTCTTGGCAAGTCTGCAATTCCATCACCAAAGTAACCAGTGGTGAAGTCAAAAATTCCACTTAACTGCCACCCGTGAGTTTTATGTTGAACAAGGATGTTATCTGCTTTGAAATCACCCATGATAAAGGTCGGTGAGCACAAGTCATCAAATACGTCTTCCGATGCAGCCAATATACTTTCGACCCATTCAGTATCTCTATAGGTAATAACTGATAATTTTTTAGCATCCTCCAACCAAAATCTAATTCTGTTGAAGAGCCATGATTTATAAGAATCCTCGAACGGACGCAAAGTTTGATTTTTCGGGTCAAGTTCGCCATACTGGTCCGCTTTCCAAGTATGTAATTCGCTTAAGCTTATTGCGAATAATTCAGCAATTTGTATTTTATCTTCTCCGCTAAGTTTTACTTCAAATTCTGGCTCGTTAATATGTCTGCCTGGAAGACGAGACATTATAGAATAACTCCAACCAAATATGTCTTTCGATTCATCAGTTAGGTATAGGGAGGGGACAGGTAATTTTGTTCGTCTAAGCAAATTATCCACATAGAATTTTTCTTCAATGAACTGTCCTTCAAAGAGTGGGTTTCCTTTAAGCACATACTCTCCTGATGAAGATATAACAAACATGGTCTGTTTCCCTATACCTTTTGGTGTTTTTTCAGAAGAAATAAGTTTTCCTAGATTAAATCGGTTAAGCATCAACTGTAACTGTTCGTTTGTTACTACACCCAATTTGTTCGAAGAAAA
This sequence comes from Bacillota bacterium, assembly GCA_051750645.1. Taxonomy (GTDB): domain Bacteria; phylum Bacillota; class Bacilli; order Paenibacillales; family Paenibacillaceae; genus Pristimantibacillus. The sequence goes on from JBNJJW010000009.1 coordinate 108,076, forward strand.
AAAGATTTCAGTAGTCAATTGCACTCACCACCATTAAGCTCGATAAATTACTAATTCGATTCCAATTATTAGTATCCTGCGCATTAGGATCATGAAAGAAAATCTTTTCTAAGTAGCTTTTGGAGAGTCGCTAGGTTTTGCCAGTATTTCATCCAGTCAAAGCGGGCTAAATTGCTGCTAAAGTGGCGTTTGAGTGGAAAACATACAACCAAAACTGACAATCTAGCCCAATCGAGCGCCATCCCGTCCGTTTGACTGTACAAAATCCTCTCAAACTATGACAACGACTCCTTCCTATCGGCCTGATTGTATGAAATCCAATCAAACCGCCAGCAGAGTCAAATAAACGAACCGTAAAGAGCACCTGGGAAGGTGCTCTTTCACTTATGCTGCAACGCTATTAAATTATTTCACATCAATATACAAATTTAAGCTGCGACCAATAACTGAATAAAAATAGCGAGGCTTCTGTCAGCAGCTTGGCCAGCAGCAGCGGAACGCCGATCTTATCATAAAAAGCATACATTAGTCCGTAGTTCAGTACAAAAATGAGGATAACGAGAGTGAAATATTTAAGCATGGAACTCTGAAGCGTGGAACGCTTTCCCTTTGAAAACAAATATTTCTTATTCATGCTGAAATTAAAGAGAGAGCTCGTTAATCTCGCTCCCATGACGGAAAGCAGCAGGCTCGAGCTGAAGATATGGATAAGCGCCAGCAATAAATAATCAAGAAAAGCAGATAACAAGGACGATATGCTAAATTTTGCAAACGGGAGATACACCCTTACCGAATCGGCGAAATTCCAATTACCACAAGCAAGAAGGCAAAAATAAGGATTATTTTCTTTTTTTTTGTGAGGTTAAATAGAATAATCAACTCCTAATAAACGTTTTTCGGCTACTGTTATTGTCGTCTTGCAAGGTTAAATGGACATGAAGCTTGACTGAACGTTTACTGAAAGCTTTTTTTGTGTATTTATGATAAAAACATGCTTATAAGAGAATGACTATAATATTGCATTTAACGGATATTCCTTTTATTTGGGGACTGTACAATCCCTATGTTATAATTAACGAAAAGTTAAGCTATTTTTGGAGGGAACTCTCATTATAAACGTCGTCCTGAATGATGCCATGACCATGTTACAGAAAACGAGTCGCACTTTTTATATTCCAATCAGTCGTTTGGTGCCAGGCTTGAAGGAAGCTGTAACATCTGCATATCTGTGTATGCGGGCTATCGATGAAATAGAGGATCATGAAGAACTCACAGATCAATTGAAGGTGGAGCTATTAAACGGAATGCACGAGGCATTCCAATCTCCCAATATAACGGAAGCAGCGCAAAAAATACTGACACCGTATCAGGACGTCTTACCTGCAGTTTCGATACGGGTGCACGAGTGGGCGCTTCTTTGCCCTTCCTCTATAGCTCCGACTGTTTACCGTTATATTGCAATGATGGCGCAGCAAATGGGCGAATGGGTTGCTGCAGATTTCAAAATCCAAACGGAAGATGATTTAGACCGTTACACGTATAGCGTGGCCGGCATGGTCGGGGAAATGCTTTCCGAGCTGTGGTTGTGGCATGACGGAACGGAATCCGATATGGTGAAGGCTGTTGGCTTCGGCAGAGGTCTGCAAGCGGTTAATATTCTGCGTAACCGAACGGAGGATCTGGAACGCGGCGTCGATTTTTATCCTGACGGATGGGGAAAAAAGGAGATGCTTCAGTACACGCGCCGCAATCTAAAGCTGGCGGATGAGTACATAGGGGATCTGAAGAAAGGTCCGGCCCTGAGCTTTTGCAAAATACCGCTAACGCTTGCTCATGCAACGGTTAACCTCATCGCAGCCGGCGGCAACAAACTGACGCGGGACGCCGTCATGAAGCTTGTGGGCCGGGTAACCGGGTAACGATCGGAGAATCCACGTTAACGGAAAAGAGAGCTAGACTATCGCAAAGGATAGTCTAGCTCTTATTGTTTACGGTCACTTCAACGACATCCGATGACGAGGGCTGCAGTAGAGGCGAATCCATTTGGCGCAGATATTTATTGAAGAAGGCTAATGTATATTCATTTATGGTGCGATGGGCAAGCTTCGTATTGATTTTGTCCTTTAGGATATAAGGCACCAGCGGAGAATACAGTACGATATCGGTAAACGTATAATGAGAGGCTCCTTTTAGCCAAACGTGGTAAGCGCTATTGTGAAAGGCATTTCTTTGATTGTTTTCGAAAACATCGAGAAAGCCGGCGTATTTGTTATACTCCTCCGGAGAAATACCTGCTTCTTCCCAATAATTTGTTTCCATGGAATCCGAGGTTTCGGTTTGCAGGATATTGGCTTTTTCTGCGGAAAGCTGCATAAACGGTCCGGGAAGACCCTCATCGGGTATTGCGCCTGTACCCGTTAACGTTCCATCCAGATTAACAGCAGCCTTAACCCGGGGCTCAAGGAGTAGGGTCTGTGCAGCTGCGGCCCCTCCGACAGAATGCCCCAGCATGCCTATGCGCGTCATATCGATTCGATTTGTGAATATTCCCTCCGCATCCCCCATATTGATTTTTTCCAAGTAATCAAGCGCAGAGCCGGCATCCTTCACCCATATATCAGTGACCATTTTGTTCATTTCGATAAATTGGTCAAAGCGTGCTAAGTCATAGGATTTCTCTGCAATCGTACGGCCGCCCGGAAAGACGGTTAACAAAGAATGATAGGGATGCTGTATGCCGACCACGATGTAACCATGCGAAGCTAATTCCTCCATCTGGAACGTGTTTTGAAATCCATACAGGCCAAGGCCATGGGAGAATAGGACGACGGGATAATGGGGCTCTTCTATGGAGAGCTCCGCATTTGTAACTGAATAGGTGGCTGCAGATTTTAAATGACTGAACAAAAAGGATGGAAGCTCCATATTTCGTGTCATTGCAGCTACTATTTCCGGCATGTTCGTTCCATAGCTTGCCGTAGGCAAATCGTTTACACTGGCAGGATACCAAATTTGGAGGTAGAGCTCTCTTTTATCGTTAGGATCTGGTGAAAGCGTCTCGCTGCGGTTAGGGTCGATTAAATAACGTGAAGTAGTTCCGACTTGAAAAGGGCCGGTAGGTTTGTCAAAGAGCTTGGCAGGAAACAGGTGGGGGAGTACGGTTGCGGCGATAAGGAAAAGGAAGGTTAAAAAGCTCTGAACAGCAATGATCCAGCTTTTCTTTCGCACAATGCTTTCGCGGCTTGGGTGCTTTCGGAGCAGCAAGAAGGTAAGCAGCCCAATCATGATATAAATCGGCAGCACCGGCCAGCGGTAACCATCATAAATGAAGTGAGATGCAAGCACTAAACAAGCAGCAGCGGATAGAGAGACAGTTAGCTTCCGCAGACGGGGAAGCCGGCCTGAGTTTAATACAATGAGCATACATGCAGCTAGCAGTATTAAAAACCATTCCAGAAGTTTCATCAGACACACCCTTTGAACGTGATTCACTAACGGCTAGAGTATACAATTTATTCCGCGACTAGGAAATAGATCAGGGTCTTAGTGAAAACTGGACTTAAGTCGGGATAAAAACGTCTCCATGGCTGTCTAATTATCTCGGTGTACGAAACAATGTAAGCGCAGCATACGTTAATATAAACAAGTGGTGTTCTATAGGAGAGGGGTTATTCAGAAATGAGTTGGATTCCCGCAGCAAGAAGCAGCCAGTGGTGGGTTTTGGCTGGAGCGTCGTCTTTGTTGCTTAGCATCCTGTTATGGATCATTCGTTTTGTCGTATTAGGCCAGCCGTTTACCGGTACGCTCGCTTTTCGGTTTATGCTGCTTGCCATTATACTGTCGTTCTTTTTTGGTTTTACAGGGTGGCTTGGTGCACAAAAGCTGTGGTTATGCTCGAACATAGGTGTTGTTGCCGGCCTTGTCCTAATGGCGATCTATTCACGCGATGTGACGGGCTGGGAAGACCTGATTAGCTTCGTTATTTTCTTAGAGGCGGTGGCGGTAGGCTTTGTTGTAGGCTTAGTCGTTGAAGGGGTATTTCTAATATGGCGTCTGACGAAAAAAGAATAAACCAAACAAGTGGTATGACATTTTATGTCATACCACTTGTTTTATAATTGGACCGTAGGCGAGTTCATATTTGGAAATGGGGTTAACTATTAATGGCAAAAACAAAAAGAGGACACGCGCTATGGAATCTTCCTTCGCGCGGCCGGGGGACATGTCCAATATGCAGCAGCACAAGAATAAAATTGCTGTATACACGAACGAAGACGGACAATACGGCGATAAGCGTATGCAAGAGATGCATCAATGCTCCGCAATTTAAGGTGGATGCCGTAGTTGGTTAAGTAATGCTTGCGATAGGGCCGTTCCAATGCTGTAATGGGAGTAAAGGGGTATTATACCTATCGAAGGAGCTGCTTTACCTTGAGTAATATGCATCGGATCGGGTGGTTTGATCAGCAAATCAGAGCGGGCAGCTACCCGAACAGCAGTGATATTGCGAAGCAATTCGAGATTTCCAAGCGCCAGGCTGCACGGGATATCGAATATATGCAAATTTCGCTTCGTGCACCGCTCGTATATGCAGCTAAACATAGAGGCTATTGCTATGAGGACGAAACTTTCGTCTTGCCGTATGTCTATATGACGGAAGAGGAGAAGCGGGTGCTGAAATATTTGGCGCACCGTTATCGGCATTACAACTACGATAATGCGGAGGCCGTCAACCGTGTCGCTCATTTGCTGGATAGATTTACGGAAGCAGAGGAGGGGGGGCAAGGTGAACGCCTTCCCGTCTTTCAAGCAAATCCGCGAATGATTCAGCAGATGGAGCTGTTATCCCATGCTATTCAGGAGTCTCTAATGGTTCGCCTGACGTACAGAGATCAAGATGGAGAGCGGCAGTTGCAAGTATGCCCAATCAAATTTATATCCCGTTACCATGCTGATTATGTAACCGTGCAAGGGGAGAATGATGATCGTCCCATTAGCCTGCGCCTCGATGGTATTCAACAGCTGACGGTAACGGACTTGAAATTTAAACGAAGCAAAGATGCAGGAACGGTTGGATATGAAGGACAGCAGCCTGTTCGCACTCCTTTCATTGCGAAAGTGCAGCTTCAAAGCCCTTTATATACAGACAGCTGGAATGGCTACCCGGTTAGAGCTCATGAACAGCTTGTTTATGAGATTGAGTTTTATGATACGGAAAGCTTCCTTCAGCATTTGCTCATCGCCGAGTGGCAGGAGCTGCTGTCCCCTGAATGGCTGAAGCAAAAGCTGCATAGCAGGTGCGGGCATATACTTGACCGATTGAGCTTGAAGGACAATTAGAATAAAAAGGGAGGCGAGCATGTGCCTGGCGTGCAATTGAAGCATATCAGCATGAAGCGGGAATCGAAATCTTTTACCGATAGTCTCTATGCGATCTTGACGGCAGCCAATCTGTTTCATGGCCCTAAATATATGCTATCCGGACTTACCGGAATGGCATTCAAATTTACGGTACATGAACGGCTGCTGCATCTATCTGTTTCGGCATACGGGCAATGGGGCGCTGAGCATCATCCTGCTATTGATAACTTAGGGCTTTTTACCGTTAGTGATGGCGGACGTACGAGGCACCCTACGTTTCGTTATTATCAGCAGGACGCGGTAAGGTGGGTAAAGGACAGTCTAGATGCGGGATTTGGCGTCATTTATTGGATTCCGGAGTTTGGCGTGATTCACGGCTATGATGACGAGGATCGCGTATTTTTCGTTCAGGACGGCTGGTCGGCAGAAAGCCAGATCGTGCTGTACGATAATTTCGGTATTAATTTTACGCCATTCTGGTATTGTCAGGTGTTTGGAGGGAAAGTGGAGGTTCCGCGCGAGGCAATGATTCTAGAATCGCTCCGATTAGCGATACACGATTGGGATACGCCCTACAAAACGCTGCCGAATACGGATATCGCTTCAGGAAAGCTGGCCTACGCGTTTCTCATCCATGCTCTGCAAAAAGGTGAGTACGATGAAAGCGGTGCTGTATATATTTTGGAATCGTATCTGTATTCCCGAAACGAAATTAGAAGCTATTTGCATGATGTGCAGGGCATTTGGAGTGAACTGGACGAGTCATATAAGCTTTACGACAAGCTTGCAGAGCTTATTTCCGATATAAAGGAATGTATTCATGAGTTCGAGGGAGTCAGGCATATTAATCGAGCACGAATCGATCTGTTGATCGAGAGGCTGACAGCGGGGGAGCTGCTGGAGGATCAAGCGGTTGATTTGTTTCGCAGGATAGCCGGCCAATATCCCGATCTCAAAAGGTCCACCGTACCTAGATGGGGAGCGCATACTCCAAAATAAGCAGCTTCCCAAGGACTAGAGAGGAGGGTATATATGAAGGCAGTTAGATTAGCCAATTTACTTATGACAAACGAATCGGTTTCTTATATCGATGCCATGCATGCCGTTTTGACACATAAAGGGTGGATTCGTTATTCGAAATTTATGCTCGCCGGCATGACGGCTGCCGGATTTCGGTTTACCGTTGACCGCCGTTTAACCGGAGAGTCTACAACCGCTTATAACTGGGTGGCGGAAAATTTCCTCGCGGCCGACTTCATCGGCATCACAGCAGGATCAAACGCCGGCTTTTATTTTGACGCGACCTTTCCGCTTTATCAGAAGCATGCCGTTTCTGAAATTAAAAAATCGATTGATCGCGGCATAGGGGCAGTCATTTGGAAGGATCGGTTTGTCATTACGGCAGGTTATGATGACGATCGGGAAGTATTGTACATTTCCGATGGAGAAGCAGGCGAGCCTAAGCCGCTTTCTTACACTAATTTTGGCTGCAATGCTTCTCCCTATTGGTATTTCCAGGTTTTCGAGGATCGTATCGAATTGGATCATTTGGAGGTTTATAAAGAATCTCTTATGCAGGCCATATCAAAATGGGAGATGCACGACCCGATGCTTCCCGAGAAGGATTACGCTTGCGGCAGATCTGCGTATGACGCCATTGCTGATGCTCTGCAGAGCGGTGATTACGACCGGGAAGGATTGCGGACAGTAAGTCGCTGTTATGCAGCTGCGAAGCGGGATATACAGAAGTATTTGGCTGCTTTGGAGTCCTATTGGCCCCAATTGAGGACGGCAGCAGGGCATTATGATAGACTAGCCCAGGTCTTTGAAGATGCGGCTCATCTAGCCTCCGCATTGGAATTGGCTGATCAGGCAGATGTACATACCGTCGAACGACTAAAAGATTTATTTCTCGATGCGAAACAGACTGAAGAAGCGGCGATCCAGTCCATTAGATTATTTATGCGCGAAACGATCGAATTAAGGACGAACGATATCGCGTTAAGATAGAGGGCCGCATTGTACGCTGCATTAGAATAAAGGAACGCCTTCTAATGCGACCTTGATCTTCCCGTCTGCTTCCAGCATTTTTACCTTAACCTTGCGGCCGGGCTCATATTGAGGGATATTGACGATGTATATGACGGCCTTAATAATCGTACGATAAGGCTCGGCATGCTCCCTGGGAATGGTTAATCCGATATAAACCTCGGGATGTCCATTAATTTCAGTGTTCGTTTGCCGAAGGGAGCTGATGGTTGCTTCAGCCGGTACGCCGTTTTTTAATATATATTTTACTTCGCGGTTGGCTTGAAAGGATTGCCTGATTACCATGAAAGTGAGAAAGCAAATTGATAGAGAAATAAGGATGACGACAACAATAATGTTTATTTCTGCTGAATTCATGATCCACCACTTTTCAGTTATTTGCACCTTGTAGGAGGCTTGGTGTTTTATAATATGAAAAGCGTACCATACCGAATAGCATGTGGAAATATTCCCAAAGTCTTATTGTTGGGTATAGGACCAGTCCTTACCCCTGATGAACCTAAAGAAAAGTATCGTTCTTCATGAAGTTTTTTGCTAAGTTTTCGGCTGGAAGGTCCTTTGTGTTCGGTTTGTAATTTTCCAGCACATCGATTATATAATCCTGGCCGGGCTTGTTCGATCTGAAAATAAACTGCTCCTTGTTTTCGATATGCACATCGTGTCCGCATTGCTTCAAGCATTGTTCAAAATCCTGAAGCGTAGGCTGCTGATTTTCCTCTAAGTAGATTAGGCCGGTTAGCAGCGTTGTTTCCGTTCCGCGGATCACCTTGAAATGGACAGTATGTTCTTTTTTCATGCTTGTTCCTTCCTTGTAAAATAATATTCCTTATTGTTATCCTTCAGTCGGGCTGTCTATTCCAGCGTGAAAGAATAATGATGTATCCATAGTAGAGCTAATTTCTAGCTTTATATTTGCAATATTGGTTAGTTTAGGGAAAATAGAGCTAATTTTTAGATCTATTTCAGAGCTGAGGTATGTTCGAGACCTGTTCGAGGGCGAGAGGCGCATAGTAGAGCTAATTTCTAGCTCTATATGTGCAATATTGGTTAGTTTGGGGGAAATAGAGCTAATTTCATTTCTAGCTCTATTTCAGAATTGTGGTGCGTTCGAGTCCTGTTCGAGGTTAAGCGCCGCTAGAGCGGCTTGAAATGCTTTTTAAACCTGCTGCACCTTGATAAGGTTCGTAGCTCCGGCCTGCCCGATAGGTACTCCGGCGGAAAGAACAACGGTATCTCCTGGCTGAATAAGTCCCGTTAGTGCGGCGTTGCGCGTTGCGGATTCGAACATTTCATCCGTGGTCGAAACGCTGTCACCCTTGATAGGAATAACACCGGAGAGCAGACAGATCTTCGGCAATACATGGTCATGCTGCGTAATGGCGATAATAGGCGCTTTCGGGCGATACTTGGATACCATACGCGCGGTAAATCCGCTTTCCGTAGAGGTGAGGATCGCTTGGGCGTTCAGTTCGAGCGAGGAGCTGACGACGCCTTGGCTGATCACCTCTGTAATATTCGTGCTTTGCTGGGCTCTTCTCTTATCGAATTGTTCTTTATAGTCGATCATCGACTCAGCCTTTTTGGCGATTGTCGCCATCGTCTGAACCGACTGGACCGAATATTTACCGGCAGCCGTCTCGCCGGAGAGCATAACAACGTCTGCTCCTTGCAGTACCGCATTAGCGACATCGCTAACCTCCGCTCTTGTCGGGCGCGGGTTCTGCTGCATCGATTCGAGCATATGCGTTGCGACGATAACCGGTTTTCCTACCAGGTTGCATTTGCTGATCATTTCTCTTTGCATCATCGGGACATCCTCGATCGGCACTTCAACGCCAAGGTCACCCCGTGCGACCATGATGCCGTCGGATGCTTCAATAATGGCATCGAGATTAATCATGCCTTCTTCGTTTTCGATTTTTGAAATAATTTGAACGTGTCCGGCGTTGTTCTCCTCCAATATTCTGCGGATTTCCAAAATATCTTCAGCCTTTCTTACGAACGACGCTGCAATGATTTCAATATTGTGCTTGATACCGAACTCGATATGTTTCACGTCGCGCTCCGTCACGCCGGGCAGCGTCGTTTTAATTCCCGGCAGGTTGACGCCTTTGCGCGGCTTCAATATTCCGCCGTTGATGATTTTGCAATGAATTTCTGTATTCGTTACGGAAAGAACGGTAAGGTCAACAAGTCCGTCGTCGATTAGAATCCGGTCATTCGGCTTCACCACGAGTGGAAGCTCTGAATAATTGACGGAGATGCGGCCCGCATCGCCAAGAATGTCCTCCGTTGTCAAAATAAGCTCTTCACCGATTATAAGCTCGCAGGATGCCTCTTTCAATTTTCCGATCCGCACCTCTGGTCCCTTAATATCCATTAACACTGGTACAAATGTGTTCAATTCCCGTGCAGCTTGCCGGATATTTTCCATCCGCTTGATGTGATCCTCTAATTCGCCGTGAGCCATATTCAATCTGCCAACGGTCATCCCTGCTTTGATCATTTCTTTGATCGTCGAAACGGAATCGCAAGCGGGTCCCATTGTACAAATGATTTTCGTTTTTTGCATGTTGAAGGCCTCCTCGTTTTTTTCATTGTAGCGCGTATGCTCGAAAGAGACTATGAACTATAGTACAATGAATGTATTATAGTATTCGAACGGGGAGTGCTCTATGATTGCAATTACAGATATGCATCAAGATAACGGCGGGGATTGGTATGAAGAGGGATTAGGCCGGAAAATGGCTTTCCACCTCGTTCTAGTGACCTACGGCAAATGCGTATACTGGGTAAACCACGAAAAGATTATTTTGGAAAAGGGCGATCTACTGCTCATTCCCGGTCATATCCCGTACTACGGGAAAAGCATACCTACAGTCGTGCATACCAAATTTGTCGTGAACTTTAGAAAAACAGCGGCTGACAGCAGGCTGCCTATTCTTCATCTGCGCGAGCCGTTCAAGCAACGGTTGGGGTGCTACGAGATCATTCATGAACGATTGAGAGGAATGCTGGATCAATGGAAGGAACGGCCGGCCTACTATGAAATCATGGCGGAAGCGCTGTTGACAGAGGCTTTGGTTTTGTTGAATCAGGAAAGGGACCGGGGTGTCATTTCTTCGGAAAAGCACCGGCGTGTCGATAGCATGAAGCAATATATTCAGACTCATTATCGCGAAAAAGTGACCAAAGAGGAGCTTGGCGATGTCATCATGACAACCCCCAACTATGCGGCAACCTTATTCAAAACGGTCACCAGCCAAACGATCAGCGAGTATGTTCACAATGTGCGGATGAAGACGGCGGTCTACATGCTCACGGAATCTCAGCTGACGGTTACCGAAATATCCGACTACTTGGGCTATAACGATGTTTCTTACTTCCATCGCGTCTTTAAGCGGAGCACGGGCAGATCGCCCTCCGACTTTTTGCATGAAAGGTCATCGACTAACGGTTGACTTCTCTGAATGTTCAGCTTACAATTTAACCATAAATAGGCATTGACCAAAGACATGATTTCCTGCACGGGCTGTCCAGAGAGAGAGGCTATGGCTGAAAGCTTCTCCAGCAACCGGTTGTGGAATTACCCCTTTGCAGCCGTGTTATTGAACCCGTCGATGGAAGCATCCCGGCAGTAAATGGCACCGTCTCATCCCCGTTACAGGATGCTCAATAAGGATCTTGTTTTGGCGGAGGTTCTGGCGCGATTAGCCAGGTACGGGAAGCCGCAGGTCGAATGAGGGTGGAACCACGAGCTGAACGCACTCGTCCCTTTGTGGAGAGATGCGTTTTTTTGCGTTCTACTAAATCGATTGGAGGCTGCAGGGGATGGGTATTGCAATTACATTGCCGGACGGAACAGTTAAGGAGTATCAGCAAGGTACGACCGTGGAACAACTAGCGGAATCGATCAGCATCGGTTTGAAAAAAAATGCGGTAGCAGGCAAAATAAACGGCAGACTCGTCGATTTGGCTGAGCCTGTTAATGAGAACAGCCATGTGGAGATTGTAACGCTGGACAGCAGGGATGGACTGGAACTTTACCGGCACAGTACGGCTCATGTCATGGCGCAGGCTATTAAACGCATTTACGGGGAAAAGGCTGTAAAGCTTGGCATTGGACCGGTTATCGAGGATGGCTTCTATTATGATATCGATATGGAAAAACCGTTATCGAGTGATGATCTTGCTGCTATTGAAGCGGAAATGATGAAGGTGATCCAAGAAAACCTGCCAATCATTCGTAGAGTTATAGGCCGGGAAGAAGCCAGAAGTTTGTTTGAGCGGCTTGATGATCCGCTGAAGCTGGAATTGATTCGTGATTTACAGGAGGATGCGGTCATTACAGTGTACGAGCAAGGGGAGTTTATTGATCTTTGCCGCGGACCGCATTTACCGTCGACAGGGCGAATAAAGGCTTTCAAGCTGCTGAATGTTGCAGGTGCCTATTGGCGCGGTAATTCCGATAATAAAATGCTTCAACGGATTTATGGAACCTCCTTTCCTAAGAAAGCGCAGCTGGATGAGCATTTGCATCTGTTGGAGGAAGCGAAGAAACGCGACCACCGCAAGCTGGGCAAGGAACTGGGCTTGTTCATGTTCTCCGAGGAAGCGCCTGGAATGCCGTTCTACCTTCCAAAGGGTATGGCCGTTCGGACGGAGCTGGAGAACTTTGCACGCGAGCTCCAGCGGCAGCGGGATTACGAAGAGGTCCGGACTCCTCTTATGATGAACAATCGGCTTTGGGAGCAATCGGGACACTGGGAGCACTACAAAGAAAATATGTATTTCACAAACGTTGACGATACGACATTTGCGCTTAAGCCGATGAGCTGTCCGGGTCATATGCTGATTTTCAAAAATAATTTGCATTCCTACCGGGAGCTGCCGATTCGGATCTCGGAGTTCGGCCAAGTACATCGCCATGAGTTTTCCGGTGCGCTGAACGGCATGATGCGGGTGCGCACATTTTGTCAGGATGATGCCCATCTGTTCGTTCGCCCTGATCAGATTGAGGAAGAAATAAGCCGTGTCATCTCCTTGATCGATTATATCTATCAGGTATTCGGCTTTGAATACAAGATCGAGCTGTCGACTAGGCCGGAAGATTCAATGGGCTCGGAAGAGTTATGGAATCAGGCGGAGCAATCGCTTCGCAACGTGCTGGACAGCCGCAATATTCAATATCGCGTAAATGAAGGCGACGGTGCATTTTATGGACCTAAAATCGACTTTCATATCCTTGATGCTCTGAAGCGCAGCTGGCAGTGCGGGACGATACAACTGGATTTTCAAATGCCGGAAAAGTTCGATCTGTCCTATATTGGCGAAGATAACCAGAAGCACCGTCCAGTCGTTATACACCGTGCCGTGTATGGATCCATTGACCGGTTTATCGGTATTTTGACGGAGCATTTCTCAGGCGCCTTTCCTTTGTGGCTTGCTCCGGTTCAAGTAAAGCTCCTGCCGGTTTCGGATAAATATAACGAGTACGCTTTGCAAGTGAAGAGGTCGTTAGATGAAGCGGGCATACGCACCGAACTGGATATGCGCAATGAAAAGCTGGGTTACAAAATTCGGGAGGCGGGGCTTGAAAAGGTGCCTTACATGCTTGTATTGGGTGAGAACGAGAAAAATTCCGGTACAGCGGCTTTAAGGAAAAGGGGCGAGGGTGACCTCGGCTCGCTAATCATTCAAGAGCTAATCGAACGAATTAGAAATGAAGCCCGGGCCAAGCATTAAAACGGCCATTAAATCATTAACGGAGAAAAAATCTAATCTGGTTAAAAGCCCTTATTTCAAGGAACGGCCCGGTGCGCCGATTTCTGTGAAATAAGGGCTTTTTATCCTTTCCAAGCAAACACAAACGGCATGAACCTACATATGCTGAGAATATATACCATTAAGCATATGAAGCTAATGGGAATTAAAGCAACTACGTCTGGTTGATCCATGCTCACAAAACGTCTATCTAAGGGGGACAACAGATGGCTGTATATCGTAACGTCCAGGAGCTTATCGGCCATACGCCAATGGTGGAGCTCACCCGCTTTGCGCTGCCTGAAGGGGTTCGGCTGTTCGCTAAGCTGGAGTTTATCAATCCGGGAGGCAGCGTGAAGGACCGGCTTGGCGTGCAGCTGTTAGAAAGCGCTTTGCTAAGCGGGCAGCTGCAGCCCGGCGGTACCATTATTGAGGCGACTGCCGGCAATATCGGCATTGGGCTTGCATTGGCGGGAATCGGACGGGGAGTGTCGACGATCTTTGTCGTTCCAGAGAAATTCAGTATCGAGAAGCAGCAGCTGATGAGGGCGCTTGGCGCCAAAATAGTAAATACACCTACATCGGAAGGTATGGCCGGTGCGATTCGAAAGGCCGAAGAGCTGACAATGGAAATTCCCGGCGCCTACTCGCCTGGACAATTTTCAAACCCAGCCAATCCAGAAACGTATTATAAGACGCTCGCTCCTGAAATTTGGGAGGATTTAAATGGCGAAATCGACGTGTTTGTTGCCGGCGCGGGATCGGGCGGTACGTTTATGGGCACAGCGCGGTATTTAAAAGAACGGAATGCTCTGGTTAAAAACGTTATTGTTGAACCGGAGGGATCTATTCTTGGCGGCGGGACAGCAGGCTCTCACAAAACGGAAGGGATCGGCGTGGAGAGGCTTGCCCCGTTTATGGATTGCTCCTATTTTGATGGGATTCATACGATTCTTGATGAGCATGCTTTCGAACGGGTTAAGGAGCTTGCCCGGCTGGAAGGCCTTCTTGTCGGAAGCTCGTCGGGTGCTGCGCTGCATGCAGCGTTAATCGAAGCGGAAACCGCAGCTCGAGGCAGCCGGATCGTTACGATTTTTCCGGACAGCAGCGAGAGGTACTTGAGCAAACAGATTTATGACGGAGGCATTTAACATGAAACGGAAAACGAAGCTGATCCACGGCGGAATTCCTATCGATCCGCATACGGGTGCTGTTAGCGTTCCGATCTACCAGGTAAGCACGTACAAGCAGGACGATATTGGCGTTCACAAAGGGTACGAATACTCGCGAACCGGCAATCCGACTCGCCACGCGCTGGAACAATATATAGCGGACTTGGAGGAGGGAGCAAGAGGCTTTGCCTTTAGCTCAGGCATGGCGGCCATCCACGCGGTGTTTTCCTTGTTTAACTCCGGCGACCATATTATTTTGACCGATGACGTCTATGGCGGAACATACCGCATTGCAACTAAAGTTTTGAGCAGACTCGGTCTATCATCCACCTTTGTAGACACGACGGATCTGGAAGAAATCGAAAAAGCGGTAAAGCCGAATACGAAAGCGCTGTTCGTGGAAACTCCCACAAATCCGCTGCTCAAGGTAACGGATATTGCAGCCGTATCGGGCTGGGCGAAGTCGCGGGAGCTGCTCTTTATCGTTGATAATACGTTTAGTACGCCTTATTGGCAGACGCCGATTACGCTTGGGGCGGATATTGTGCTGCATTCGGCGACGAAATATCTCGGAGGACATAGCGATGTGGTTGCAGGCCTCGCCGTTGTGAGCAGCGGCAAGCTGGGCGAGGAGCTTCATTTTATCCAAAATGCAACGGGCGGCATACTCGGTCCACACGATTCGTGGCTGCTTATCCGCGGCCTGAAGACGCTTGGGCTGCGCATGGAAGCCCACGAGCACAATGCTCGGGAAATTGTATCGTTTTTGTCGGGTCATCCGGTTGTGAAAAACATCTATTACCCGGGACTCGAGAGCCATCCCCAGCATGAGCTTGCTAAGCAGCAAGCACGCGGCTTTGGCGGTATTATTTCATTCGACGTAGGCAGCTCGCAGAAGGCGTCGGAGGTCATTAAGAAGCTTAAATACTTTACGCTGGCCGAAAGCTTGGGCGCGGTGGAGAGCCTCATTTCCGTACCCGCTAAAATGACGCACGCATCCATTCCAAAAGAGCGGCGGGAGGAGCTGGGCATTACCGATGGTTTAATACGGATTTCGGCCGGTATTGAAGACAGCGAGGATCTTGTAGAAGACTTAGCGCAAAGCTTTAATATAAATGAAAATTAATAAAACTGTTGGGAAGGATTGTGAGCCTTATAGGTAGAATAAAGGGTAATGTCCAAAAATAGGCATGGAAGCATTTTAGAAAGGTTAGTTGGTCCATTATATGATAGATAAAACGATGATTACACAGTCACATCAACAATGCCGGCTAAGAGAACTTGATCCAGATGCACTTCCTATATATACGGAGAGTTTTTCTGCCAGTGAGCTGGAAGTGCAGCTTATTAAGTATAAAGAAGTTATCGAAGTTATTCATTTTTTTATGGATAAATTTCTATCATCTGTGCAAGGCGATCCTATGCTTATTGCTATTTTGGATAATGAGGGCTACGTTTTGGACTTTAGAGGTGACCCTTCCATTATAAATTCGGTGCGCCAATTAGGAATTGTAGAGGGTATCCGGTTTAGCGAAGAGATCGGAACGAACTCGCCTGCATTGTGTATGCGCTATGGGCAGCCTATACAGCTTTTAGGCGAGGATCATTATCATAAAGTGCTGCATCGTATGGCTTGTTACACGGCTCCATTCCATATGGAAGACGGACAGATTCTCGGAACCATTTCAATAATGACGGATATAAGCTTTGCTCATCCCCACCTGCTTGCTCTCTTATGTACGTTCGTTGATTCCATTGAACGGGAGCTTATGCTGCGGAGACATAACACCCAGCTTCAAATTTTGAACCAGGTTTTGCTTGATACGAACTACTATGGCGTCATTATTACGGATGCACATGGTACGATTATTGAAATGAACGATAATAGCATGGAGATGCTGTGTGCGGATGATTATAAAAGAGACTGTTATCTGGGCTCCAGCGTATTTGAAAATGGCTCGATTGGCGAATATTTTGAACGGGTTATCGTCTATCGTGATACGTGTGTCGGCATAGAGTTATCCATTCCGCAAAATGATATCGTCCGCTATTATATGCTGGATGTGGTACCGATCTATGATAATGAACATACGCTCATTCGAGTAGTGGGCAGCTTACGCGAGATTACCGAGATGAAAACAACGGAGGAGCTGCTCCGCAATACGGAGAAGCTCGTTTTCGCAGGTCAATTGGCTGTAAGCATTGCACACGAAATTAGAAACCCGTTGACGACGGTAAAAGGTATGCTTCAGTTTTCCAATGAAACGATAAACCCTCTTCATTACAACCTTATCATGTCTGAGCTTGAACGAATGAATGCCATTGTTAGCGAGTTTATTATTTTAGGCAGACCGCAGGCGGTGCATTTTAAAGAAGAACAATGCCTGGCGATACTCGAAGAGGTTTTAAGTATTTTTGAGATTCAATCCGTTATGAACGGAATTACGATAAATCGAATATTTGAACAGGGACTTGCCATTCGATGCGACCGCAATCAAATTAAGCAGGTGTTCCTGAACATTTTGAAAAATGCGCTGGAGGCTCTGCCATTCGGCGGGGAAATCGACGTTCACATGGATATCCAGGATACCTTCCAACGGATTCGATTCTCTGACAATGGTGAAGGGATGACGGATCAAGTGCTGCAGCGGATAGGAGAACCCTTTCTCACGACAAGACCAGACGGCAATGGATTAGGGATGATGATTGTTCAAAAAATTATCGATTCGCATAAAGGCCAATTAGTTATCACAAGTGAGGTAGGAGCGGGGACGACTGTTGAAGTGTATCTCCCCGTTGTGTAGGCAGAAAGAGCGTGTTTCGCAGTGCGAAACGCGCTTTTTCTGCGTCAATAGCAGCCTACTTCACTCCATTTGCGCGTCTGCTTTCGCTATGACGGCTTTAATCTGCTGTTCGTAGGCGTACATTTTTTGCTTTTGTTCCGTGATTTGCTTCATGAAGGAGACCAATCTGGTAAAGGAGCTTAGCGTCGCAGTTGAATCGCCTTTTCTTACCACCTGGTTTAAGATGGATGTTTCGGTTGTAAATTGTTTCTTTATGCTGCTAACCGAGCTCTTTGCTGCTTTAATCTTCACTTCGATAGTTTCAACATCCGATAAAGTATCTCTTATTTTCTTCATCGTTTTTGCAGCAGCCGCTTTTGCTGCCTTGAGCGCTGCTTCTTTGCTGCGGATATCAATCTTGGCAAGCTGGACAGCGGCTTTTGTTGTTTCCACCTGCGGACTCAGCATGTTAGCGAGCTGCTTATCTTTAAAGGACTTGGCTATGCTCAACTGCTGCTTTAACGCTTCATATAAATCGAATAGAGGTTCATATTTTTCCTTTGTTCGTATGACGTCATCCTCAAGCTTTTGCAGCTTGGCTGCGTCAACTTCTTTTATTCTTTTGAGTGTAGAGAGCTCGGCTTCTTCATTTTGGTAATGCAGCTTATTGATTTTCGCATCCCAGTCGATGTCCTGCTTCTGCACCGTTTGTAATTGTGCATACTGCGATGCCAATCTTGCGGCTGTTGCTTGATCAGCGGAAGCTTTCATTTTGTCGAAGGCGGTTTTAGCGGTAACGGTAAATTCAAATGAAGCGGCGGTTGCAGCGGCAGGGCAAATGATGAAGAGAAATAGGACAAGCAGCGATAAAGTTAGCTTTTGAACGGAATACATAATTAGGCCTCCTTGGATTTCGGCGAACAACACAAAAAAGCACCAGCAAGATAGGCGTTGTACGCCATCTCTTACGGGTGCTTCCATCGTAAGCCGTGCTTATTTAGTTAATTTCTACCAATATACAGGATGCTGCCGGAGAGAGTCAAGCGGCTAGCGAACCGCTTGCTCTACGGATCTGGCATATTCATCAGGCGTTTTGCCTATAATGGACTTGAAATCTTTGATAAAATGCGATTGATCATAATAGCCAAGCTCGTTAGACAGCGTTAACCAGTTGCGATGACTGCCGGTATCCATCGCTTCAGCAGCATTTTGGAGCCGGTACAGCTTAATGACCCACTTAGGGCTTACGCCAACGTACTGGTTAAACAATCGCTGAAGCTTCCGTTTGTTTATGTCGAACAATTCGCATATTTGCTCCACTCTGGTTACTTCGCGGTCTTCGTTCATACAATTGATTATTTGATTAATAAATGCAATCGTTTCGTCTTGCGCTGGGAGTTTTTGCAGAAATAAAACTTCGGCATGCCCGATCATTCCGGAAGCATCTTCTTCCGATGCTATAGCCTGTTCAAAAGCAAGGGCCCCCGCACCAAAAACGGATTCGATCGTCAGCGATTGATCGGTTAATCCGGAGAGAGGCGATTGGATGAAAGGGTAAAAGCCGCCCGGCTGAAACTTGACGCCGAACACCCGCCCTTTTCCTTCAATCTTCTTCGTATATTTGCGGCTTGCGACGCCATAAATACCGCTTCTATATGCTTCAATGACCATATTAACGCATGGATTCGGGACGACATCCTGGAAATAAGGGTCTTGTCCATCTAAATCCCAGCTCACGATCCAGTAATGCTTGATGAAGGGACGAAGAGGCTCGGAGGGAACATAACGGGTAAGCTGAAATTTTTTCTCGCCTTCGCTAAGCTGTAAAATGCCCATGCTGGGCTTTTGAACGGTTGAATGCATCGGCCAATCACTCCTGTCTGTGTGATTTGTCGCGTTTTTACAATACCGGTTGAACATTAAACGCTATACTAAAGTTAGAAATAGATGGAAGTTTTCGCGAATAAACTATATTCTTTGAATGAAAGAGAGAGTGAATGTCATGGAGTTAAGATATGAGTTTTATATCGGTGCAACGCCTGAGCAGGTATGGGAAACATTCGTATCGCCGGAGGGAACGCGTCAAACGTTTTTCGGCTGCATCATCCATTCTACCTTTGAAGTGGGGGCTCCCTTCGAATATGTAGGCCCGGGTGCGGACGGCGATGAGACCGTTCATGTGTATGGCACTATTTTAGCATATGAGCCGCATCGCGTGCTAAGCTGTCTTGAACATCCCGGTCCATCCTATCACTCCAATCATAAAGACCTGGAGTCGACCATTACGATCACGTTAGAGGTAGTGGGCGCGACTACAAAGCTGACATTGGTCAATGATCAGTTTACCGAAAATCATCCTTCGTTCGAAAATGCCAGAAACAGCTGGTGGATGATTCTTAGCAATATTAAGTCTTTGGCCGAAACGGGCAAAACCTTAGACTTTGGTTGGTAGAGTAGTAGGAAGGCTAGAATAACGATTTGAATGGGGCTGTCCCAGAAGGTTATAAACCTTCTGGGACAGCCTATATTGGATTCGGTACAGGATAGGAGCAGAAATTTGTAGGCGCGCTGAGCTATGTTGGATTCGTACAGTAAAATCAGCACTATTCGTAGCTATGTCCACATTCAGTAGTTGTTTGATGAATATGCACAAGGAATGTTCCCTTTGCGGCAGCTATTCTTTATACTGTAGAAAACGGACAGGCGGCATACGTCTGATACCAAGATAGGAGAGAGAGAGCAGCATGGGCTACAAAATTGTGTTTTTTGATATTGACGGCACGTTAATTAACGAGCATAAGGAAATTCCGGCGGATACGATTAAAGCGATTGCGGAGCTGAAGGAGCGGGGAGTAGAGCCGGTTATAGCAACGGGAAGGGCGCCTTATTTTATTAAGCCGCTTGCGGAGCGGCTCGGAATTGAATCGTTCGTATGCATGAACGGCGCGTATGTCGTTTACAAAGGTACGCCGCTTTACAAACGGGAAATTAAGAAGAGCAGCTTAGAAGCGCTGGTAAAGTTAGCTGGTGAGCACAGCCATGGACTGGTGTTTGAAGGGGAGCATGCCTTCTTCGCCGATAAAGAAGACCATCCGTTCATTATCGATTCCGTCAATTCGTTAAAGGTGGATCAGCCCGGCTACAATCCGGAATATTGGAAGACAGACAGCATTTATCAAGTATTTCTTCACTGCGAAAGCCATGATGAGCATTTGTATGAAAACCTTCATTCCGAGCTGAAGCTCATTCGCTGGCATCCGCAGGCGATCGATGTGCTGCCGGCGGGCGGTTCGAAGGCGCAAGGAATAGAAGCCCTGCTCGAGAAGCTTGGGCTTACGCCAGCCGATGCGGTTGCTTTCGGCGACGGTCTGAATGACAAGGAGATGCTGGATGTGGTCGGTTTTGGTGTCGCTATGGGCAACTCTCACCCGGAGCTGCTGCCGTTCGCCGATTATGTTACGACGCATGTCGATGAGCAGGGTATCCGGAACGGATTAGTAGAAGCGGGTCTATTATAATAGGCAAATGATTATTAAATCAAAAAAGCTGACGAATTGGACAATTATCGTTAGCTTTTTTTTTGGTGCTTTCATAGCAAGGCGCTCACCAATCCAGATTTTCACACGTACAATAACCTATTAGAAAATCGAGATCTGGAGGTATATACGGTGATACTTGTTGCGGGCAGTGTTACGTTTCAGCTCCATCCGATCATGCTGTCAGGACTGGAAAGAAGATTGATGCAAGACAAGCAAAGGAGCTCTTTCATCTACCGGTATCCTTCAACCGATGCGTTGGTATTTGAGCAGAGAATGCGGTCGAATATTGTGCAAGCGGCGAAAGCGATGAATGCCAGCGGAGTGAATTTCGCCACGTTTGATACCTCTAGGTGCAATGAGCGATATTGGACCCGTACATTCGACGGGGGGTTCCAGCTAAGGCGCGGCGTCTTGCCTTCCACGGCAATCAACGATATTTTCATAAATGGGTATTTGTACGGCTTTGAGTGCGCGGTCGCCATCATTATTATGTTATATAAAGCCGCGCTCGACACAATTGGCCATGAGGTGTTCAACACTTATTTTCAAAACTTGTATTTGCGAAGCTGGCAGTATGACCGAGACCTGCCCTTAATCATGACTTATAATATTTATGAAGCCTACCCCGGTGACGTGCTGTATTTCAAAAATCCCGGGTATGATCCTAAAACGCCGGAGTGGCAAGGTGAAAATGTCATCATGCTGGATAACAATGTGTATTTTGGACATGGCATAGGGATCGGTTCGGGGCAGGAAATGATTGCGGCCCTTAACCGGATGAGGGAGCGGGGAAGCTTCGTATCGGCTTACCTTGATAACGTAGTCGTTACTCCGGATTTTGAATATTTGCGGCGGATTTCTATGAGGGACGGCGTGTGGGAATATCAAGCTTATGATGAGCCGTATGCCGTGGTGGCAAGAATAGGGGCAAGCAAGAGTATTTATAGATAAACAGAATTATTGTTCCTGATCTTACTGTCGAGCAGATGAAGGATAGAGTGAAGGGCAAGCTTGCAGAGTTTGGTTTTCCGCGGTTTGAGGCAGGTTTCTTTATCAGAAATATTCCTAAGCTTAAACGCTGGAACAACGGATAAAGAGCACAGAAATGTGCTCTTTTTTTTTGCGTGGCGACTGGGCTCTACAGCTCCGGTGGTCACCCCCTAGCTTAATTAAAGGGAAATCCTCCTGTTCATTTACCTTTAAAATCGTGAGAGATCCATCTAACAGGAAAACCTCCATCTAAATCGGAAGTTTTCTTGATCATTGAGCGGATTGGGTTAAATAACGGGAGGTTTTCCCTTTATATGATTACGATATCGGTCATAGAGAACAATTAGGAGGATGGTTTCCCGTTAAACCTGCAGACGAGCCGTTATCGGAGTTACTTCACAAACTCGTACCGCAATGGAATACTTCTGTATGCTTGCGCTTTGTCGAAAGCTGTGGTATATTCTCATTGTGGTAACGTTACCACATACGAAAATTACATGACATTAGCCTGTTTATACCAAATAAATGAATATAATAAAAATACGTGGTACCGTTACCACTTTTTACGAGGAGAGGGATCGTCATCGCAACGATTCGTGATGTGGCCAAATTGGCCGGTATTTCCGTATCGACCGTATCGCGTTACTTGAACAAAAGCGGCTACGTGAATGCGGAAACAGAGCAATCGATTAAGAATGCCATCGAGAAACTGAATTATGCGCCGAATCAGGTAGCCCGAGGCTTGGCCGGCAAAAAAACGAACACTATCGCGCTAATTCTGCCCGACATTTCGAACCTGTTCTTTTCGGACCTCGCCCGCGCGGTGGAGGATGTCGCAGCGACATACGGCTACACGGTTATTTTCGGCAATTCGGATGATCAGGGCGTCAAAGAAAAACGATATATTGAAACGTTGAAGCAGAAATATATCGATGGGATCATTTTTGCCTCCAACACGTTTGGGCACGACGATGCGGAAATGCTGACAAAGCTTGGCATCCCGTTCGTATGTTTGGACCGCGGCCCGGATGAGCAGAACTTCAGCGTCGTCCGGTCTAAGAACAGGGAAGGCGCGGTCATGGCGGTTCAGCATTTGCTGGACGTGGGCTGTCGCAAAATCGCCCATATATACGGTCCGCAGCACCTGATTACAGGGAAGGAACGGCTCATCGGCTTCGAGCAATCGGTGCAGGGATTCGATTGGTATACGCCGACGCTGCTCGAGCCGGCCGACTTCCGGATAGCCGGCGGGATGAAAGCGACCGAGCGGCTGCTTGAGCGCCACCCGGATATCGACGGCATTTTTGCCGGCAACGATTTGATGGCGGTCGGCGCGCTGAAAGCGCTGAACCGAATGGGGATTAGGGTCGGTGAGCAAGTCGCTGTCTGCGGCTTCGACGGCATTCAAACGACGGAGATTACGGCGCCGGAGCTGACGACGATTGCGCAGCCAATTTACGATATGGGGGCGCTTATCTCCCGTCTGCTCATTAAAAAAATCGAAGGCACGCTCGAAGAAGACCGGCTGTATGAGCTGGATGTGAAGTTGATTGCAAGAGAATCAACGTTAAGGAGGAAAAGCGCAGATGAACAAGCCTAGGCTGGTCGTAATCGGCAGCTTGAATATGGATATCGTCGTCGAAACCGACCGTTATCCGCAAATAGGTGAAACGATTATGGGAGAGGGCATAAGGTTCATTCCCGGCGGCAAAGGGGCGAATCAGGCGGTCGCAGGAGCGCGGCTGGGCGCGGAGACGGCGATGATCGGAGCGGTCGGCGAAGACGCCTTCGGCGAGGAGCTGCTCCGCTGTCTCCAGGAGGACGGCGTCGACGTATCCGGTATAAAGCGGGTTGCCGGCATGGCGACCGGAGTCGCTTCGATCTATGTCGCCGAAGGCGACAACAGCATCGTCGTCGTGCCGGGTGCGAACAGCCGGGTGGAGCCGGCCGACATTGACCGCAGCGAAGATAAGCTGCGGCAGGCGGATATCGTGCTGCTGCAGCTGGAAATTCCGGTTGAAACGGTCGTATACGCCGCCCGCAAAGCAAAGTCGCTCGGCAAGACGGTCGTGCTTAATCCGGCGCCGGCCCAGCCGCTGCCGGATGAGCTGTTCGGGCTCGTCGACTACATGACGCCGAACCGCTCGGAGCTTAGCCGGTACACGGGCATGGACACAGAAAGAGAAGCATTGGAGCCGGCGATGCGGCGCATGAAGGAGATGGGCGCTGCGTATATCGTTACGACGCTTGGGGCGGAAGGCTCCACTTATTTGGACGATAACGGATCGATGCATACGATACCGGGCTATAAAGTGCCGGTCGTCGACACAACGGGAGCCGGCGATTGCTACAACGCCGGGCTGGCGCTATCCATCGCATCCGGACGGAGCCTGGAGGAAGCGATTGCTTTCGCATCGCTTGTTTCCGCGCTAGCCGTGACGAAATTCGGGGCGCAGGCGGGAATGCCGACGGAGGCGGAAGCGCGTCGGTTTGCGGAGGAACAGAAGAAGACAGGAGCGTAACGAAGCATGAAAAAGATTGGAATCATCAACAGCGAGCTATCGAGATTGATCAGCGAGCTTGGCCATACGGACACCATTGTTATTGCGGACAGCGGGCTACCGATTCCGCCCGGCGTGAAACGGATTGATCTGGCGCTCAGACGGGGCGTGCCGGGATATCTGCAAACGCTGGAGACCATTTTGGAAGAAATGCAGGTTGAACGCTATACGGTAGCCGATGAAATGAAAAAAGCGAATCCGGAGCTATTCGAACAGTCGAAGCAGACGCTGGACGGAGCGGAGGCGGATATCGTCAATCACGAGCAGTTTAAAACTTTGACCCGTCAAGCGAAAGCGGTTATACGCACCGGCGAATGCTCGGCTTACGCGAATGTTATTTTACACGCGGGGGTCACGTTTTAGAAAGGGAGGTACGACACAGATGACAGCGCAGCTGCTGGAAATGAAGGAGATTGACAAAAGCTTTTCCGAAGTAAAGGTGCTGCAACAGGCGCAGTTTTCGCTCGAAAGCGGTGAATTGCATGCTTTGATGGGCGAGAATGGCGCCGGGAAATCGACATTGATGAAAATATTGAACGGAATATATATGAGAGACGGCGGCACGGTGAAGGTTAAGGGAGTAGAACAATCGCTCTCTTCCCCGTCGGCCGCGCTGCAGCTCGGAATCGTTATGATTCATCAAGAGCTTAATTTGATTCCGCATTTGACGGTGATGGAGAACATCTTCCTCGGCCGGGAATTTACCTTTGGACCAACTAAGCTCATTGATTGGCGCAAGATGAAGCGGGAATCGACCCGGTTTCTGTCGCAGCTCGGGCTCGCGATCGATCCGGATACGATCGTCGGAGAGCTGTCCGTCGGCCAGCAGCAAATGGTCGAAATCGCTAAGGCACTATCGATGAATACGGAAATTTTGGTGCTGGACGAGCCTACGGCTGCGCTTACCGACAAGGAAATCGATGCGCTCTTTGATGTAATCGCTTCCCTCAAAAAACGAGGCGTCGGCATGATTTATATTTCGCACCGGATGGAAGAAATATTCCGGATGTGCGACCGGATCACGGTTATGCGCGACGGCCGGTATGTCGGCACGGAGAGGGTACAGGAAACGAATATGGACCAAATCGTGAAGATGATGGTCGGCCGTGAAATCAAAGACCGCTTTCCGAAGGTGGGCATCAAGCTCGGCGGGGAGAAGCTTAAGGTCGAAGGGCTATCGCAGAAGGGGATTTTACATGACATCTCGTTCTCCGTACGGGCGGGCGAAATTGTCGGACTTGCGGGCCTGATGGGAGCAGGCCGGACGGAGCTTGCCAAGGCGCTGTTCGGTGTTTCCAAAATCGACCGGGGAACGATATCCGTTGGCGGCAAGGCTATTACGCTCCGCAAGCCGATGGATGCGATCCGCGCGGGAATCGCGCTTGTAACGGAGGACCGGAAGGATGAAGGACTGCTCCTTCCGATGTCTGTCAGCGACAACTTGTCCATGACCAATTTGACTACGGTTTCAAGTCTCGGTTTTCTGAGCGGCGCGAAGGAGAAGCAGCTTTCAGATAAGATGATGAAACAGCTGCTCATCAAAGCGTCAAGCGTCGCGCAGCCGGTCGGATCGCTTAGCGGCGGTAATCAGCAGAAGGTCGTCATCGGCAAATGGCTGGCTACGAATCCGCAGGTATTCATATTGGACGAGCCGACGAGAGGCGTCGACATCGGGGCGAAGAAAGAGATCTACGACCTGATGAACAAGCTGGCGTCGGAAGGAGTCGCGATATTAATGATTTCATCCGAGCTTCCCGAAGTGCTCGGGATGAGCGACCGGATTCTCGTCATGCATGAGGGGAAAATATCGGGACATTTTACCAAAGAAGAAGCTACTCAAGAAAATATCATGATGTGTGCAACAGGGGGAGGAGAACAGCATGCAGGCTGATGCATTAGGCGTTCAGAAACTAAAAAGGTTGAAGTTCCAGGGGATCGGATCATTAGTCGGATTATTGTTGATCATCATCGCGCTTGCGGTTTCGGCAGATAACTTTTTAACGGTCAACAACTTGCTAAACGTGCTCCGGCAGGTTTCCATAAACGCGCTGATCGCGTTCGGAATGACTTTTGTCATTTTGACGGGCGGCATCGACCTTTCGGTCGGTTCCATCCTCGCTTTATCCAGCGCGCTGTCGGCAGGCTTGATGGCTAGCGGAACGGACACTTGGATTGCCGTCATCGTCGGCCTAGGGGCAGGGATGACAATGGGCGCGGTCAACGGGCTTCTGGTTGCGAAAGGGCGGCTCGCTCCGTTTATCGTAACGCTGGCCACCATGACCGTCTTCCGGGGATTGACGCTTGTCTACACCGACGGGAAGCCGATTACCGGCTTGAACAAAGATTTCGCCTTGCTGGGCAAAGGGTATTTTCTGCAAATTCCGATGCCGATCATTTGGATGGTCATCTCGTTTGCAGTATTATATATCATTTTGAAACATACGACTTTCGGCCGGCGTGTGTACGCGATCGGAAGCAACGAGGAGGCGACATGGCTATCGGGGATTAGCACCTCGAAGGTAAAAGTATTGGTATATTCGATCAGCGGCTTATTGGCGGCGATTAGCGGCCTTATCTTGACCTCCAGGCTCAATTCCTCCCAACCTACGGCGGGCGTGTCTTATGAGCTGGACGCTATCGCGGCGGTTGTGCTTGGCGGAACAAGCTTGTCGGGCGGCAAGGGCTGGATTGTCGGAACGTTGATCGGAGCCGTCATTATCGGCGTGCTGGATAACGGACTCAATCTATTGAACGTATCATCATTTTATCAACAAGTTGTAAAAGGGGCCGTCATTCTACTAGCAGTACTGTTAGACCGTTCGAAAAAACACAAATAACAAATTCTAATCATAAGGGAGACTAAAGACTATGAAAAAAAGATCCTTCGGATTTTCGCTATTGCTTGCTGCATTTGTTTTGCTTTCCGCATGCTCAACCGGCACGAACACGGATAAAGGAACGACAGAAGAGACTGGCAGCAATCAAGCAGCGGACGGCAAAGTGACCATCGGCTTGTCGATTTCGACCCAGAACAACCCGTTCTTCGTAACGCTTAAAGAAGGCGCTGAGAAAGCGGCTAAAGAAGCTGGCGCGGAGTTGATCGTCGTGGACGCCCAGGACGATACGGCGGAGCAAATCAGCGGAATCGAAGACTTGATTCAAAAGAAGGTTGACGTCATTCTGATCAATCCGACTGACGGCGACGCTGTCATAACAGCTGTGGAAGCGGCCAATGAGGCGAACATTCCTGTCATTACGGTTGACCGCGCCGCTAACGGCGGAACGGTTGTCTCGCATATCGCGTCCGACAACGTGAAGGGCGGTCAAATGGCAGGCGATTATATCTTGGAAGCGCTCGGAGGCAAAGGGAACATCGTCGAGCTTCAGGGTACGGCCGGCACTTCCGCAGCCCGCGACCGCGGCGAAGGATTCCACAAGGCAGTAGACGGCAAGGACGGCTTGAAAGTCGTTGCTTCACAGCCTGCTGATTTCGACCGCGCCAAAGGCCTGTCGGTTATGGAAAACATTTTGCAAAGCAACGGCGACATTCAAGCGGTATTCGCCCATAATGACGAAATGGCGCTAGGCGCCCTGCAAGCGATTGAAGCTGCCGGCAAAAAAGATATTATCGTTGTCGGATTCGACGCGACTGCCGATGCCGTAACCGCAGTCAATGCCGGTACACTTGCTGCCACTGTTGCGCAGAAGCCGGAAGCGATCGGACAACAAGCGATTGAAACAGCGGTGAAAGTAGCCGGAGGCGAGACAGTGGAAACAGCTATTCCGGTTGAGCTGGAGCTTGTGACCAAACCATAATCCTTATAGAGAAAGCAGCTATCGCAGGTCATTCTGTGATGGCTGTTTTTTTAGTTAAGCCAAGAGACATCTTCAAAGATGTCTTTTTACTTTAGATACGTATGATATGATTCCAACTGAATATACTACATAGTGTACATTATGTACATAGTTTAGTACAATGGAGGCGAGGGAGGGATGTTAATGCAAACACTACTTAACGCTACAGAAGTAAGAGCAAATTTTGGAGAATTTATTGATACCATTGTGAGGGAGAAGCCCCAAGCTATTAAACGGAACAGAGATGTCATTATGGCGTTCTCAAAAGCCCATATGAAGGAATTGCTGTCTGTGTACGAGTTTACATTTGAATATGAGATAGACGAAGATGGTCGATACGCTGGATCCATAGAGCAAATCGAGGATATTGTGGCAGACGCTGGTACATTAAAAGAACTCAGTATCGAACTGGCAAGGCACCTGGTGGAGTATGCAATTGATTACGAGAATAATTATTTCCGATATTATAATACACCGAATCGACATAAACATGCTCCATATGTCTTACGCGTTCTTTTAGAAGACGATGTAGAATCGGTTGCACAGATGTTCCATTCCTAGTTGGAGCGATTTAGAGAGTTTCTTAAGAAGAGATGGCTGGGTTTTGGTAAGGCAGAATGGGAGAGACAAGATTTATGAGAAGACAATCCCATCGCCTCCATTAAAAGACTCAAAAACGAACACCTTTTACTATGCCAGAGGGTTTGCAATAACCATTTGGTTTTAGTAAAAACAAACGAGCGATAAAGAAAATTTCATTCATTATCGCTTTTTTGTTTTATAAAACAAAAAACCCATCCGTATAGAGAGATGGGTAACCAGTGCTAATATGCACTTTTTTTATCTGAGGGAGAATCATTCTAATTCTCCTTGGATATAAGGTGAATATTCAGAGTATATCTTTTCGTAATCTTGACTAAGCAAATTATTTACATTAGTGAGCTTAATAAGAAAAACTTTATCTAGCTCAATTGAGCTTATTGTTTGTTTGCTATCAGTTATAAATACAAATGACTGATGCGATTTTTCATGTAACAACTTAAATATAAATTTTGTTGTCTTCTCAGCATCTTGTTCGTTAAAGTGATCTTTGATGTAAGAATCAATTAACATTGGAATTTTTATTACTGACTTATTTCCTTGAACCAATTCGTAAACTGTTAAGTACTGAGCAATAAATGCTTGTACTTTTGTAGTACCCGATAAAGATATTTTGACCGATTCAAAGTCAGTGTCATAATAGGATTTGTAGTTAAAAGGAATCGATAGTTCATCAAAGTATTCTTTCATCAATCCTTTATATTTTGTTGAAAGATCTTTTTCTTTCAATTTTTTCAATCTGTTATCAACAGTTTTCTTATCTTCTTGTAAATCTAATAATTCAACTTTTAATGATTTGATATCCTGTTCAAGTGTTGCATTTATCCTAGTTAAAGCATAACTGTCAGCTCTTTCAGCTAATTCAATAATGGAGTCGTTGGAATTTAAAGTTTTCTTTAAGTGTACATCTTCTTGTTTTAAATGATTGAGTTGCTCCATTTCTTTGTTAATTTCAATTTCACATTCTTTCAAGTGCATTTCAATTTTTTCTCGCTCATTTATCAAATTTTCGCGTGTTAAGTACAACTGGAAATCTTCATTAAAATCTCGATCAATTCTTTGGTGACAATTAGGGCATTCGTTATCAATTTCAGAATCCAAAAAATCATTAATATTAGAGGTCAGTATTTTTTTTGATTCAAGATATGAGTTTTTTTGATATATTTTCTCATTAATTTTCTTCTTCAGTTCGTGTTCTGCTTCAATTATATTTCTGTATACTTCCAAAACAGAATTATATTGCTTTCTAAATTCATTAATATCAATATTCTCTATTATTTTTATGTTTCTGTTATTTTCTTTATATATTAATTCTTTACTTTCAAGTAAAGCTTTCTTTCTTTCAATTTGGTCACCTAAGTTCAACTGCTTTAATTTTAGTTCGTAGTATTCGTTAGACCTTGTTCCAACAAAATACTCTAATATTGTTTTTTTGAAGTCCTTAATAAAACCTAAGTTACTGAAAGTTGATACTAAATAATTTTGCCAACTATTATCTTGGTCGGTAAAGAAAGGGAGAAAAATGTGATTAGGATAGAGGGCGGTTTCGTTATATTCTTTATCAACTGTAACAAGAGGGATAT
Organism: Bacillota bacterium; assembly: GCA_051750645.1. GTDB lineage: Bacteria > Bacillota > Bacilli > Paenibacillales > Paenibacillaceae > Pristimantibacillus. The sequence goes on from JBNJJW010000009.1 coordinate 138,332, forward strand.
TCAAAATCTTATTTAGATATCCCGCAAAATCTTTGGTATTATAAAAAACACCATCGAAGTAGTTATTTTTATATACTTTGAAATAATTTTTACCTTTACCTGACTTTAATCTCTTTCTCAGAAGGACATATTCATCACTTTCAATGGTAAAGGTCAGGATATAAATATTATTGGGGAGCTCCTCCCTAAAATCAAAATTTTTCACATCACAGCCCAATGTATACATCATTGCTCTAGCTAAAGTCGATTTTCCAGTGTCTTTTCTTCCCACAATCAAATTTGTTTTTTCAGAGTATGCAATATTATATGCCTTCTTCTCAGCAGGAGATAATATGGCAAACTTATTTATAATAAGCTTCATAAATACCGCTCCTTATTAAGGTACGCATTCACTATTAATGCTTTTATTTTTTCTTCTGGATATAATAAAAATAAAGCTTCAAATTCTGTTAACTGTTGTAAATCATTGTGTAAATTACATGGAAACATTATTTGATGATAGTTCTGATTAATGTACCCTTCGACCAATACAAGTGATTGCTGAATAGGATTGTTTTTAGTTGATTGAAGTGAAAATACTTCCCTTACATACGTATGAATTAATTGATTTTTACAGTCCTCATCCGTAAGCAAATGTTGATAATCGGTAGGCTTAGGGATAGATGGTATTGTCTTCAATCTATTGATTTCAGTCATTAGGAAGCCACTTGAAATTGGTTCCTTAGTTGTTCTAGCAGTTCTTATTTTGTTAAATAATGAAGCATAGAATGCTTTGCTATACGAAGTATTCGGACCAATAAGATTATGAATTATATCTTCGATATGGCTACAGGTTAGGGCTTCATGATTTTCTTTAGATAATAATCTGATGATTTCTATATTGTCCCAGTCATACTTACTCAATCCTGTTTTATCTAAGATTTTCTTTTTCACCGAGTCAGAAATATTGGATAATATTAGATTGGTTAGGTCTACCTTAAAAGATGTCCCTTTCAATAAACTTGCTCCGAACTTAAAATCTTTATTCCATAATAAATGAGCTTTCACATCAACATTACCAGCAGTCTTTTTTATTGAATCTATATTATTTTGTATTTTCTCAATGATTGATAGACCTGTCGCCACGGCAGGTTTTTTTGTTTGCATTTTAGTTGTTGAAGACTTCCTAGGGGCTCTAGTTTTATTCTTTGGAGGAGGTTCCTTTTTGAAAAGCTCATTTTCTGTTAAGTTCTTAGAAGTGCTTTTTGATTGATAGATACGGATATTATCAACGAACATAATAAAATCATCTATTTTTTCGTAAACTAAAGAAAATTCATTGCCTTGTTTTAATTCATTAAACATAAGGTATATAGCAGTGGAAGCCTGAAAGTCAAACCCATCTTGTGCATGATCCCCACTTCTATCATCCTGTATAGAGAGAACTTGTTGGATAACACTTGGCTTTATCATTCTACCCCTCACCTTTTCAATGCAGGTACTTAACTACTCTTGCTTTATACCATAAGTCCTATTATATCGTAAAAATTTGCCACTTGTTGAACTATTTTCTGGGAAGGTTTAGCTATTAGAAAACCACCCCTTACACGTCGGAGTGGTCTGCGCTGAGGTTCCTCTGGCTATCTCTAAGTGTGCTTCGGAGAATCTATTTTTCAAAGGCTAAACCGGATAGCACTTGAGCAAAAAAAGTATATATGCGTATGATGAGTTTGGCCTGCTTCGTCTGCCATGCTGTAGTATAAAATAGACGTAATTTTTTCCAAGTTATTCTTTAATCTTATCATGAGTATAGTTATTATCTAACGGATTATAAATGCTTATTTGACATTTTATTTAATTATAAATGGTGGGTCATTGTAAATGTTCACCGCCTTGTAAAAAAATATATATTTTGCGACAAGCGACTTATGTTCCCGTGGTAATACTGTGCAAGGGAACAAGCTTAGCTTCGCGAGGCATGCTTGGATGGCAGGGCTTCGCCCTGCCGTCCAGTCACGCTACTTTCTTGCTACAGCAAATCGGTTACAATGCTCCAATTTCTCCACCTTAAGAACTTTGGGAAGAAATTATGCGTGTTTGAGAAGTTCCGTTCACAAGCATATGCTAATATCCACGCCCGGGGACCTTCTCCATAGTTTCCCCGTCAATAACGTAAGTAACCAACCAGTGGAGATTGAAGTAAGTTGAATTGAACAAATAGAGGGGCTAATAATAAGGATTTTGAGGTTTCGTATTTAGAGTACTCGCCTCACCATGTAATCCAACCGCAAGAGGTTGTGGGTTTTTGTTTTTTTGTACGGCTAGCTAGTGTGCAATAAACATTTGATGAGATAATATATAGTAAAAGTATTAATATAACGGGGGCAGTCATGAATATGAAGAATATCACTGTAAGTACGGCTGAAGCGCATTGGAATGTTTCAGGGACTCGCATTTTGAAATATTCACTTGAGATGTTTAATAAAGAACTAAAAGAGCATAAAATTCTATCTGCTTCCGATATTGATATTCTTCAAAATAAAGTGGATCTGCAAGCTCAGAAATGGAGCGAGCAATGGGATGTTCTTGAGGCAAAGCGAAAAAATCGCCAAGAAAAAGAAGCAAATAAAGAGGAAGCCATAATAAGAACCGAAGATGCGGAAGTAGCGCTTAATGCAATCGAAAATCTCTTAGTCCACACATTATCGATTAATGATGCAGTAAACTGGGATAGTTTGAAAAAGAAAGAAAATTTCTCGGAAAAATCGCCAGTTCAACCTATTCCAAAAGTGAGAAAAGAATATCCGGAGCAGCCCAAAAGAGAGCCGATTGTACTTTCTTTCGTCGAAAAAATTTTCAAATCGAAAAAAGAAAAAGTAACAAATGAACATGAAAGTCGCTATCTTGTATCTCTTTTGAATTGGGAAGAACAAAAATTAGTGGTCGAAAAGAATAATCTTATATTGGATCAGGAATATGAAATGGAAACTCACAAATGGAACCATGAAGTCGAGGAATGGACAAAGAGAAAGGAAGAATTTATTAACAAACAAGAGGAGTTTAACGCAAAAATCGAAAGCATGAAAGACTCCTATCTTAAGCAGAATCAGGACTCTATCGTCGAATATTGCGATATGGTTCTGAACAATTCTGAATACCCAGAATCGTTTCCCAAAAGTTACGAGATAGAATATAACCCAGAAAACAAGATATTGGTAGTCGAATACCAATTGCCGTCAATTAAAAGCTTTCCAACGCTTAAAGAAGTAAAATATGTTGCATCGAAGAACGAACTTAAAGAAGGACATTTATCTGAATCTCAGGTGCAGAAGATGTTTGATGAAGCTATGTACAAAATAACGCTTCGAACTCTCCATGAGATTTTTGAGGCGGACGTGGCTAATGCAATTGAAGCAGTTTCATTTAACGGTTGGGTTAGAGCAATTAATAGAGCGACCGGTAAAGATGAAAATAATTGTATCCTGACGGTACAAATAAAGAAAAACGAGTTTATGGGGATTGATCTAGCAAAAGTTGATCCCAAAATTTGTTTCAAAAGCTTTAAAGGTGTGGCAAGTAGCAAGTTGAGCACACTAACACCCATTCAACCTATTCTTCAGATTAGCAAAGTGGATAGACGATTTGTAGAGAGCTATGAAGTTGCAAATCGATTAGATCATTCAATGAATCTTGCGGCAATGGATTGGGAGGATTTTGAGCACCTCATTCGCGAGCTGTTTGAAAGAGAGTTTGCATCGAATGGCGGAGAAGTGAAAGTAACGCAAGCGAGCAAAGATGGTGGCGTCGACGTCGTAGTATTCGACCCGGACCCGATCCGCGGCGGAAAAATGGTTATACAAGCTAAACGGTACACAAATACGGTGAGCGTCTCAGCTGTTAGAGACTTATATGGGACAGTATTAAACGAGGGAGCAACTAAAGGGATTCTTGTTTCTACAGCGGATTACGGTCCTGACGCATATGAATTTGCCAAGGGTAAACCGATCACTTTGTTAAACGGAGCTAATTTACTACACCTATTAGAAAAACATGGACATCATGCAAAAATTGATTTGCGAGAAGCCAAAAAAATATTATCCGAGAATAATTGAACCATCACACTTCGAAGAAAGTTGATTGTATTTACCCACGGTTTACCTCCACAATAAAATCACAACCGCACGAGGTTGTGGTTTTTCGCTTTTCTTCGACTTTTAACTTTAGAATAAACTTTGTATGCTCTTTCCAGATGATTACGTTTTCTACATAGTTGTCGATACACTTTTTAATTTTAGTAAAAGCGAACGTCGAATGTCGGCCACTCTCTAGTATTTCGCTCGTGATACTTGCAGCTTCACCAAATTCGGGGCAGATGCGGACATGCAATCCGTTATTTATGTGAAAGAGGCTTAAATGGCGAATCGTGCGGACATTGGATCCGCTATACGACTTAGAATACACTCAAAACAACTGTTTTGCAGCAAATAACGGATTCGATGTCCGTAAGTACCTCAAATGAGGTGCTAAACGGACAAATAACGGATTTGATGTCCTGGCTCAACCAAAATTTAGTTAGAAAAGGGCTGTCTCTCAGGCTTTTAGACCTTTTGAGAAAGCCCCTTGGTTTTTCAGTTAAGCTGCCGCACATAGTTTAAGGCTTTTACGGAAAGGTCATCCCATTGTACGGAATGGCGGTTAGGCACTTGCACCCATCCATTCATGAGGCGGCCTGGCATAGGCTCGAACGGACGGACGCCTTCCATAGACATTAAGTTTTCATCTGCAGGCAGTTTGAACACCATTTCCTCCTGGTGGAACATGGCGAAAGCTTTCTTGTTGATTTTCAGACACTTTGCGCCGAACATATTGCCTTTAGCCACGTTATCCGTTAAGTTCAGGTGGCTGGCGATTTCGTTGAATTTCACTTCGTATTGCGACAATGAAATCCCTCCTAGCCCAAATATTTCTCCAGAGAAGACATCCTTACGCCCCAGCCTTTAACTGTTCGTCTTTATTCTTTAACCAATTCTCCAGCATTTCAACGGTCATGCTTTTAAGCATATCCGAATGATCGTGAATGGCGTGGTGCCACATCGCAGCTTCTATTTTATATTTATTTTCGTCCGTTACGGAAAATCCGCAGTTGCAAGATAGAGTAGTCATTTGATTTTAAGTCTCCTTTAATTAGGTGTATATTTAAGTGTATTAACTTTCATGCATAGCTTGTTCGGACCAAGGGTCGATGCCGGGATCTTGACCTTGAGCCAATAATTGCAGACGATCCATGTAATGCGCCCAACCCTGCTGATGCGACGGGATTTCCGTGGCCGGCAAATCGTAATGAGTCAATAGTAAAAGGGTTCCGTTATCTTTTGGCGTCAGCTTGAACTCGAGCGTACTAGACCCCGGAGGTACTAGCTTCGATTTTTCCCAGCCCCATGTCATGACGATTTTCTCGTTTGGGATAATCTCCTTGTATTCGCCCATTGCAATGTCGCTTCCGTTGACATCGATGCGATATTTGCCTCCGATGCTCGGCTCAAGGAGAACATGGCGCCCCATCCAACGGACCAGCTTGTCCGGGTCGGTAAAGAACGAGAACAAGGTTTCCGGGCGGCATTCGATAAAAATTTCCTTCGTGATCATGTCACTGCTGTTGATTGGATTCATGTTTTCTCCTTTCTTCCTCTTCCGCTACTTCTTTCAAGCGCAGTAAGCTATCATCCCAAAAACGATCGATATATGCTTTCAAATCCGCAAAACCTTCCCTCCTAATTCGATAATACCGTTTGGTTCCGTCTCTTCGAACGACAACAAGTCCGGATTCCTCGAGAACCTTGAGATGCTGCGATACTGCAGGCGCTGAAATATCAAAATGTGACGCAATCGCGCTGGAGGTAAGCTCTCCATTACGGACGAGATACAAAATATCTCTGCGTCTAGGCTCTGTAAGAGCATGAATGGCTTTTTCGATCATGCGATTAATTTAGCATACACTTAATTAAGTGTCAACTTAAATAATAAATAAAAGGACTGCTATAGATTAGAGTTTATGTAAATAGGGGAATTTATACTCGCGGCTTAATAATGAACGTGCTCATATATGAAAGAAAACCTAAATGAAACCGCTTTACAAATTCTAAATGAGCATATATAATCATAAATAAGAACAAATAGTCATACATGAGCAAGATTAGGATAAATTCATTTGCAAATGGGCATCAAGGAAAGAGGTGTGACACACATGCTGTTTGAGGAAGAGCGAAAGCGGAAAATCGTTGATTATATACAGAGCCACGGCAGAGCATTAGTGCCTGAGCTAGCGGACCGTTTTCAAGTTTCTGAATCAACTGTGCGCAGGGATTTAAGGGAATTGGAAGAAGCCAAGCTGCTCCGAAGAACCCATGGCGGCGCGGTCTTGCTCCAACAAGATAGCGTAGAGCCCTCATTTGTGGAAAAGGAAGACCGCTACCGCCTGCAGAAGGAAGGAGTCGCACAGAAAGCGTTGTCCTTTATTGATGAAGGGGATACGATTTTTCTGGACTCGGGAACCACGACGTATTTTATAGCTAAACACTTGAGAAATTTTCAGAAATTAACCGTGGTCACAAATTCGAACATGGTCGTGCAGGAGCTGAATCAATTAAAGCATCTTAATTTGCTTCTTACTGGCGGAAACTTGCGTTATGAAACGCAGGCGATGGTTGGTCCGATTGCGGATCGCGCGATTGATTCCATTCGTGTCGATAAGCTGTTTCTGGCCATTAACGGTATTGACCCGGACGCCGGACTTACTACGCCAAACCTGACAGAGGCGGAAACGAAACGGCGAATGATACAATCTGCCAAACAAGTCATACTAGTAACGGATCACAGCAAATTCGGGAAGGTATCGTTTGCTAAGGTTGCCGAGTTATCCGACATTCATCATTGCATCGTCGATGACGAGTTACCGGCACAAGCGGTTAGAGCGATGGAAGCAGAAGGAATAAAAGTAACAGTGGTAAGGAGATTGGAACAATGAATACCATCCAAACGGTAACATTAAATCCCGCTGTAGACAAAACCGTGACGGTGGAAAATTTTTCGTTCGGCGAATTAAATCGCATAAAGACCATCCGAACGGATGCGGGCGGCAAAGGCATTAATGTCGCGAAGGTTTTGCAGCGGTTTTCGGTACCTGTCAAAGCGCTCGGTTTTCAAGCGGGACATGAAGGAAAAGTTATTTTGGAGAAGCTTCGCGAGCAAGGTATCTCTTCATATCTGATAGAGGCGGAAGGTGAAACCCGCACCAACTTGAAGGTGGTGGATGAGCGGACCAAACAAACGACGGAATTGAATGAAGCCGGCTTCTCGCCAAGCGAGGCGCTGCTGGAGGAATTCGTTGTACGCTTCGAGTCGAGTCTTAGCGAAGCATCGCTTATTGTTTTAGGAGGAAGCTTGCCTCCTGGCACGCCGGTTGATTATTACCGGAGGCTGATTGAGCTTGCAAACCGCAAGGGAGTCCGTACCATTCTGGATGCTGACGGGGAAGCTCTTGCCCGGGGAATTGAGGCGGTGCCGTTTGCTTTGAAGCCGAACATTCATGAACTGGAAGCCTTGTTTGATTCAACGTTCACGACGGACGAGCAAATCGTATCCGCAGCGCAACAGCTGATCCGTCAAGGAATTTCCTATGTTATGGTATCCATGGGAGGCGAGGGATCCATTCTCGTCAGCGAACGGGAAGCGATTCGCGCCAAGCCGTTTCCGATCACCCCCTTGAGTACGGTAGGTGCAGGGGATTCCATGGTAGCTGCAATGGCATATAGCTTCGTGCATGGTAAGTCTCTCGAAGATATGGCAAGGTGGACTTCAGCGGCAGGGACCGTCACCGCTTCCAAGTCCGGAACAGAGGTTTGTACGCTTGACGAGGTTCAGGATAAGCTGGAACTTGTCAATATTTTCCGATTAACAATCGAGGTATAAACAATCAGGAGGGGAAAATAATGAAGAAAATTATTGCGGTTACTGCTTGTCCGACCGGCGTCGCGCACACTTATATGGCTGCGGAATCACTTGTGAAAGCGGCAAAAGAGAAACAAATCGAGCTGAAGGTCGAAACCCGCGGTGCGGTCGGCGTTGAAAATGAGATCACGGAACAGGAAATCGCTGAAGCGCATGCTGTCATCATAGCGGCAGATACGGATGTCCTGGAATCCCGGTTTGCAGGAAAGCCGGTTGTAAAGGTCCGTGTCGCACAAGCGATCAAGGATCCAAAAGGTTTGATTGAAGAAGCGTTGAATAAGCAGGCTTCAGATCCCGGCGATTATCTTAAGCAAATAAATAAATCCAAAGCGGAGCGCAGTTCAGCGCGAACGGGCCCATATAAGCACCTTATGACCGGCGTTTCGGCTATGCTGCCGCTCGTTGTGGCGGGAGGATTGCTGATTGCAATTTCCTTTATTTTCGGAATCGAGGCTTTTAAAGAAGAAGGAACGTTGGCAGCGGCATTGATGAGTATTGGGGGAGGAGCCGCTTTCGCGCTTATGGTTCCTATTCTTTCCGGCTTCATCGCATTCTCAATTGCAGAGAAGCCCGGGCTGGCGCCGGGATTGGTCGGAGGTATGCTGGCTTCCCAAATAGGCGCAGGCTTTATCGGCGGTATCGCGGCGGGTTTTCTTGCAGGTTACGTGGCTTTATGGTTAAAAAATACCATTAAACTGCCTAGAAACCTGGAAGGCTTGAAGCCAATTCTATTGATTCCGCTAATTGCAACAGCAGTTACAGGCTTGCTGATGGTATATGTTATCGGAGAACCAGTAAAGTTTATTATGGACAGCTTGACGGAGTGGTTAAAATCGCTTGGTACTACAAATGCGATTCTGCTTGGGTTGCTGCTTGGCGCGATGATGGCTTTCGATATGGGCGGGCCGGTCAACAAAGCCGCTTATACGTTTGCGGTAGGGCTTCTGGCAAGTAATGAGTTTGGCCCAATGGCAGCGGTTATGGCAGCGGGAATGACGCCTCCGCTCGGTTTGTGGCTCGCAACCATGCTTGCGCCGAAGAAGTTCACGCAGGAGGAAAAGGATAGCGGAAAATCTGCGGCCGTTCTGGGTATTTCCTTCATCACGGAGGGAGCGATTCCTTTCGCCGCAGGCGATCCATTCCGTGTCATTCCGTCTATTATGGTTGGTTCGGCCGTAACTGGAGCATTATCTATGTTATTCGGAGCGACGCTGCGGGCGCCGCACGGCGGTATCTTCGTACTGCCGATTCCGAACGCGGTCTCCCATTTGGGCTTGTACGCATTAGCCATTCTAATCGGAACCGTCGTGACCGCGTTGATGCTCACCATTTTGAAAAAAACGATAAAACAAGAAGTAGCAGGAGGTATATAATATGAATGTAAGTGCGCTGCTGGACAAACAATCGATCTTAATTCCTTTGGATATTTCGGACAAAACGGAATGCATGCAGGCAATGGTGGACGCTTTAGCGCTTTCCGGCTGCGTTACCGATAAGTCGGCCTACCTTGAAGCAGTTATGAACCGCGAGAAGACGGGTTCTACCGGCATTGGCTTTGGAGTCGCTATCCCGCATGGAAAATCAGCAGGTGTAAGCAAGCCCGGCTTAGCTTTTGCGAAGCTGGCGAAGCAGACAGACTGGGATTCGCTCGATGGTGAGCCCGTTTCCGTTGTCTTTATGATCGCGGTGCCGGAGGCTGCAGCCGGCAATGAGCATCTGCAAATACTAATTGCAATATCCCGCAAATTAATTGACGAGGAATTCCGCAATAAATTGTTCGCTGTTCAGGATTCAGAGGAATTGATCGGCTTGCTGCAAACTATATAGAAAAAGGAAATGGAGAGAAATTCATATGTTGACTACAGAAGTGACCATTCGTAATGCAACGGGCTTTCATATACGGCCGGCGCAATTGTTTACGGAGCAGGCGGCAAAGTTTCAATCACAAGTAAACATTTTGGTAAAAGATCAAGGTGTGAAAGTGGACGGAAAAAGCATTTTGGGACTCATGACACTGGGACTTTCGCAAGGAAGTGTCATTGAGATTTCCGTCGACGGCCCCGATGAAGAGAAAGCGTTGGAATCGCTTGTGCAGCTGGTTGAAGGCGGATTTGGAGAAGTATAACAACAGTGTGAAAACGGAGAGGAGGCCCGGGTCTATGTCACAGGAGTTGAACATTCAAGGCTTAGGGGTTTCAGAAGGCATTAAATTAGGAAAAGCGTTTGTCTATTCGCCTGTGCGTCTGGAGGATGTCAAGGATCAAAAAACCGACGCTCCGGACATGGAAGCGGGCTTGCTTCATACCGCAAAAGCGCATTGTTTAGCCGATTTGGATGCTTTAGTCGCGCGGGCGAATGACATTTTAGGGGAAGAGAAGGCGGTCATTCTAAAGGGCCAGGTCAGCATGCTGAATGATCCTTCTTTTTTCCCGCCCATGGAGAAATTGATTCATAACGAAAAGTGGACGGCGGAAACGGCAGTCCGAATGGTTACGATACAGACGGCTAGCATATTCGAAAGCATGCCGAGTGAATACATGCGGGAACGGGCTGCGGATGTTCGGGATGTGGGCAGCAGGCTGTTGATGTATGTCCGGGGACGGCAAGGCAGCCAGTTATCCGATATTCAAGAAGAAGTCATTATCGTCGCAGATGACCTATCCCCGTCCGATACAGTTCAATTGGATAAGCAATTCGTACTTGGTTTTGTTACCCGTATTGGCGGCAAAACCTCGCATACGGCTATCTTGGCCAACTCATTGGGTATCGCGGCCATTCTGGGAGCGGGAAGCGGTATTGAACAAATTAAAGATGGTGATATGCTCGCGATTGATGGAGCTACCGGCGTTTGCATCGTGAATCCCGATACCAAGACGATTGAGGATATGCGCGAGAAGATGCGGCTTCAAGAGGAATCCCGCCAACAGTTGTTGGCTTATGCGGATAAAGCAGCGGTCACTGCAGACGGCTTTAAGGTCGAAATCGCAGCGAATATCGGAACGCCCGAAGAGGCTATCGGCCTGTTGGGAACAGGAGCGGAGGCAGTCGGTTTATACCGTACGGAGTTTTTGTTCATGAGCCGCAGCAGCATGCCGGACGAAGAAACACAATTTCAGGCATACAAATCGGCGGCAGAAGCGATGCAGGGACGTCCGGTTATTATCCGGACGCTCGACATCGGCGGCGATAAAGAGCTGCCTTATCTGGAGCTTCCTCATGAGTTGAACCCTTTTCTAGGTTATCGCGCTATTCGATTGTGTCTGGATCGTCCGAACTTGCTGGTAACTCAGCTGCGGGCTATTCTGCGGGCTAGTGCTTACGGCAATCTCAAAGTGATGTTTCCGATGATTTCAGGCCTTGAAGAGTGGAGAAAAGCGAAGGGCATTTTCGAGGAGGTCCGGGAGCAGCTTCGCCTTGAGGCTATCCCGATGGCGGAGAAGATCGAAGTCGGCATCATGATTGAAATACCGTCCGCGGCGCTTCAAGCCGACCGTTTCGCCAAAGAAGTCGATTTCTTCAGCATAGGCACGAATGATTTGGTCCAATATACGCTTGCCGTGGATCGAATGAACGAGAAGGTCTCTTATCTGTATGATTATTTCCACCCTGCGGTCATCAGGCTCATTAAACAAGTCATAGATGCTTCCGACCGCCATGGCAAATGGACAGGCATGTGCGGAAGCATGGCAGGAGATCCTTTGGCAGCCCCATTATTAATGGGCTTAGGGCTGCATGAGTGGAGCATGTCTCCGTCCGCCATCCAAAAGATAAAGCGCCAAATTATTAATTTGAACCGCAGTGATTGCCAGGAGCTTGCCGAGCGAATCTTGGATATGGATACGCCGGCAGAGGTTCGTAGTGCATTAGAGGCTTATCAATCGTAATTTTTATAAACCTGACCGGAAGGGGTCAGGTTTTTTTGTTTTGCAGGAAGCTGCGTCGGTCTGCCATCAGCTCCGAGTGAGTCCATATTCGCAGGAGCTCTCCGGCTCGTCTTCGGTGCCACCCCTTGCATTTAAGGGAAATCCTCCCGTTAATTGTCATCTAAATCGTGAGAGATCCATCTAACAGGAAAACCTCCTTCTAAATCGGCGATTTACATGATGATCGACCGAATCGGATCACATTAACGGGAGGTTTTCCATTTATATGATTACGATAACGACCAAATGGAAAAATTTTATGGATGTTTTCCCGTTATCTCTCACTCAGGGAAAGAGAAACCCGCAGGGAGATTTTCCTATTGCCAGGCCTCTGTTCTTCTAGATAATATAAGAACTAAATAATCAAGCCGAGAGAGCAGGGTAATGAAATGAAGCCGAAACAAATTGAGAATACAATTGCCAAGAAAATGAACATTTCAGACGAACTGTCTAAGCTTAGCAAGGATGAGTTGATAACGCTGCTTGTCCATTTTTCTCAAGAAATTAAGGAAGTAGAGCTGACGCTCAATCTAAAATTTATGGATGCCGGCAGTAAAGAGAGTTTAGCCCAGTATAAAAAAATGATTCGATCCTCTATTAAACAATACTCCGATCGTCACGGTTTTGTTGCCTACCGTAATGTTCCGGGCGCGGTTACCGGTGCTGAAAAAGTAATGCTTAAAGCAGAGGAAGCATTCGAAAAAGGGCATCATCTTCGTTCCGTTGAAATATGTTTTTGTGTTATGCATGAAATGGGAGATTTGCTGCAAGCATGCGATGATTCCGGCGGAATTGTTGGAGGCCTAATTCAGGAGTGCTTAGACGCGGTTCATCATTCTGTTAGTCAACTCGAAAGCATTTCCGTCTCGGACAGACAGGACATGTTTCACTTGCTCCTCAAAGAGACGACTCACCCTAGCTTAGAGGGGTGGGGTGAGTGGCAATTATCTCTTTTGGAAAGCGCAGCTTGTTTGATCGCGAGTCCCGCACAAAGGGCAATGTGGGAAAATCTGCTGAATGGTATGGAAAATCATGAAAAAAGCACTTCATCCTATAGCTCATACTTTTCTGAGCATGCAGCCCAGCTCCGGTACCAAGTTATCCAGACTTTTGACGGTGACAGCGAAGCGTCGAAATTTTTACAAGATCATCTCGATATGACGGCTTTTCGCAAAATAGCGATTGAAGATGCGATAAAGAATCTGCATTTTGACAAAGCGCTGCAATTAGCTGAACAAGGTGAGCATAAAGACGCAATTAACGGTTATCCTGGCCTTGTTAATCAATGGAAGAAGTATCGTTACGAAATTTACGGGCAAACTCATCAAGTAAAGCTTCAAATTATGCTTGCTGAGGAATTCACATTGGAAGGCGATTACGGATATTACTTGCGTTTAAAAGAATTATACAGCAAGGATGAATGGGCTGTTGTATTTGAAAGGCTTTTAGAAAAGCTCGAACATGATTATTACCGAAATTGGCGGACAGTTTCCTTATACACCCGAGTGCTTATTGAAGAAAAAGAAACGCGGAGACTGCTGGAATATGTACGAAACAATAAAAGAACCGTCGTGGATTATTACACGCATCTTGTCGGTGAGTATGCTGAGGAAGTTTTTCTTTTCTTTGTTGAAATCATCTTGGAGGAAACCGCCCAGTCTTCAAATCGAAAACAGTACCAAAAGGTATGCGGAATGATCCGTCACCTCATTAAGGCAGGCGGGGAAGTCCATGCGATAAAGGTAATCGATCAGCTTCGCCTTGCTTATCCGAATAGACCTGCACTCATAGACGAGCTGCAAAAAATCAGATAATTTAAAGTCCAGACGGTATTCCGTCAAACAGCCACTGTTCACCTTAACCAAACCATGAAAAACCCGACCGCACAAGGTCGGGTTTTTGCTTTACTTCCACCAAAAGATGGATAGAATGTACTATGTTATAAAGTTATAATAGTAATAAGGTATAACTTTTTACATTGTAAAAGACTATGTGGCTTGATTTTCGGTCAGGTTCAAATTCCCTCAAACGGCCCTGTACTACACAGGTATTGGGCTTGTTGTGGCAAAATTCTTAAGAATCTACTGTAGTTTGTGCGACAGAATCGACTTTGGACGTATGGATTCTGTCTTTCATTGTAGTTTCTACAATGGAATTGACTACATAAGCCCTAAAGTAAGAGGAACGGGCCGATTCTGTTGTATTTATGCAGCGGAAATCTTCTTTTGGTGATTGATGTGAGATTTCTACTGTAGAAAGTGCAATAAGGCTGTCCAGTCATAAATAACAATGGCTATAGGATAGCCCTTTTTATTTTGCGTGAAAAACTCTTTGATGCGCGAGTCCATATTGCGAAGGAGCGCTCCGAAATCGGCGGGGGTCCTAGCTTGAATTAAAGGAAATCCTCCAGTTAATGTTTTCTGTGTATTGGTTTACGAAATTAATCAAATAGAACAATTAGTGGATGTTTTGCCGTTATCCCTTGTGAACCCGTGTATTCATGTAGCCTCAATGATGATTTTATACATTTGTAAGAAGAAAGCTTGCCATCCGCGGAAGGCCCTTTGTTATAATTGGAGAGGATGAATAACAGGAATCGTTGACATTCAGTCTACTTGGATAACAACATCTAGCATCAGTATGCGAAGGAAGCCATTTCATGAATAGACAAGAGCTAAATAAAAAAGTTCGCCACACCATGAATCAATTGATTCATGAAAAAGGATATGCTAGCCCGCTCGATTTGTTTGTAAAAATGGGAAAGATCTCTTCCAAGCTTGTGGAGGAATGGCGTTTTGGACGAATACCCTATCTGGAAAGAGTCCTTCATGGCAATCTGGGACAGCTCAGTTTCATTATGGCCAAGTATCGCGAAATTGCAAGAGAGCTGGATTTAAAAGAATCTTACACAGCCTACATGAGGTGGGGGAAGGGGCCGAAGCAGCCGCTTCGTTTTTCGAAATCCGGCGACGCCAATGTCGAAAAGCATTACTCCACTCATTTTGTTGCGAAAAAACCTAAGAACACTTTATCCACCACGATCGCCGGTGAAGCAGAGACGCCAACGTCCAGGATTGAATAGGAGGTGTTCCTTCTTTGAACTTCGCTACGATTTCACTATCAGTCAGATGGAAGGAAAGATGATATATGTTGACTGCGAGCTTTTCGCTCTCCTGTTCGATTGGAAGAAACGACTCTTGCTTATGCGGGAGCGGAAATAAATATAAGAAGTGCTGCATAAATAAATCAGAAGACGAGCGCAGGGAGGCTTTCGAGGATCCCGACAGACCGTTGGTTAATGAGTGGTTATTTCATTACAATCCTATAATCGAAATTTCGGCTGCGATGTTAATGTATACCACCTTTTCGACGCCTCAACTGAGAGAAATTGCCACAAAGCTAACAAAAACAATAATCACAAGAGGAGAAGAAGAGGCGGAACAAATTCGTACGGAACAAGACCCGATGCGTCTTCTGGATAAATTGCGCAAAGGTACGGACAATTTGAATTATGATTTGCTGATTAAACGTCTGCTTGAATACGAGGGTCAAGTTACGCCGCCGTTACTAAACAAGCTGGGGGAAACAGAGGACGAGGTTTTAATTGAACTAGGAGCTCAATACCTTTTTCAATGTACCGAATTTCCACTTCATCAAATCAAAGAGATGGCTGTTAAATCCCGGAATCCGTATGTACGTTCCGCACTGTGCCTCTTGCTCGGTTTTAAAGGCCCGGAATCTGTCTTACCGATCATTTGGAGACAGTTTCATTCGCTTCGCAAACATTATCCGTCGGAAAGCTATATGCAAGCTCCGCTTCTCGGCTTGTACGAGTATGGTTACAGGTTTGGTCTGTTGAAACAGAAGCAGTAAATGCTATTATTTTACTAATTGCAATGTCCAAATACGGAAGCACCAAACCCGCAGAAGATTTTCTACTGCGGGTTTGTCAGTCAACTGGAGTGGAATAATTGATTAATAGAATGAATAATTAATGTTTTTCACAGTCATGGTCTTAATGAAAGTGAGTCAATAAGCTCATCTTGCGAAAATGGCTTCTTTCGTCCCCATCGGATGACCCGGACTAAAAAGGGTCTATCAGGGTTTTTCATATGATAGAAGCCGGGTATGCGCATCACTCTCGCTAAATTTGTAATCGCAGGATCAGAATTGAATATCCGGACTAATGCTTTTTGAATAGGAACGAATTTATCTATAGTTCCCCCTACTATAGGCCAATAAATGTGATATCCGTTGTAAGTTTCAACGATCATGGCATCCCTGATGCGGCTCCAATGCTTGCGGAGAAACTCCTTTTTCAGTTTTTGGATTCGCTTATTCGGTTTCATTGAATTAAAACGTCCCGAAATTTTGTTTAAATCCACATCGATAAACTGTGCTTTAATTTCTTTGATCTCGCTATCCTTGGTCCCCCCAACATTTATGCCCATAAAAACGGCATACCCGTTTGCGTTTTGACTTAGTAGGTGGACGGGATTATTGTTATTTGCATAAAGCTTGATTTGAGGTATCCTTGTTTCCAAACGTTTTAAAGGTTTATACAAGCGGATCGCCCGTTTATGATTTGAATGGTTTGAAGAGGTAGAATTACTGCGTTTATTGCGGTCTGCGTCATGGACTAAAAGAAAATGAACGCTTTCGTTCTCTTTGTAGCGAAGTTTATTAATGAATTGATGCATTTGGCTGGAACTTTGCCGGATACGGCTGGAATACGGGGTTTGGCCGGGCATCATTAAAATAATCCCTCCTATAGGCTCACAGCGTGCGCTGGTTTCTTTTCTAAACAATCATATTCGTTATAAATATAACAAGTGCGGATGACGGAACCCATTTTCAGACGGAGGGCAGCCACTGTTATCTTCAACGCTGAGAGGAGCGTCGCAATCTGCGCCGATAACTGTTACAGAATCAAGCCGAGAAAGCCCTTGCTCTTCAGGCATGGGTGAATCAGCTTAGGAAACCTAATTGTCCTACATCTCTACTGTTCTTGAATAGTTCAGGGGTCACTGAAGTCATTATGAAACCTTTAATACGAACATTTGTTTGATATAATTCTCGTGAAGGAGGTGAATAGATGCAAACTGTAACCGTTCAGATTCGCATATTTCCTAGCCATCCCGCATTGTTGCGCGAACATGGCGAAGCCTATATCTTAGCCGTCAACCAACTCACCATGCAAGCTGAACGAGCAGGATCATTCCCCAAGCTAACATCAATAGACATTGAAGCGAAGCTGCCTTCAGCGGTACGGAATCAAGTCATTCGCGATGCAAGAAGCATACATAAGAAGACGAATAAGCAAGGGAAACGTCCGATATTAAGACGTAGAGCCTACTACGTGAACAATCAAAACTATTCGTTTGACGGCAACATAGTCGCATTTCCGGTCATGATGGATGGGAAAGTACAGCGTCTCAGGGTCGCATCCCGTATGACCGAACGAGAGAGTAACATTCTAGCAAGTGGAAAACTTGGACTCTTGAAGGTCGTGGAGAAATCGGGCAAATGGTACATTCAAATATCCGTCAAAATACAAACCGGACAAACGAATGGCGATGCAACAATAGGTATTGATCTTGGATTGAAAGTGCCCGCAGTCGTTGTCACATCCACAGGCAAAACCCAGTTTGTCGGTAACGGCAGACAAAACAAGTACATTCGCCGAAAGTATAAAGCGCGTCGGAGGAAGATGGGCAAACTCAAAAAGCTGTCTGCCATCCGCAAGCAAGAAAACAAGGAACACCGCTACATGAAAGACCAAAACCACAAAATTAGTCGGCAGATAGTGAACATGACGATAAAAGAGCAAGTCTCGGTCATCAAGATCGAGAGACTGACGAACATCGCTAGGGCGACAAGAACAAGTCGTAAAAACGCCAAAAACCTGCATAATTGTTCGTTCTATCAATTGCAAATGTTTATCGCATACAAAGCAGCATTAGCAGGTATTCGGGTTGTAGAGGTAAATCCTGCCTATACCTCTCAAACTTGCCCCATATGCGGGAAGCGAAATAAAGCAAATGATCGAACCTATAGGTGTTCATGCGGGTTCCACGCACACCGAGACCGGGTTGGGGCAATCAAATTATGCGTCAACCTGTGGCAGATGGTAACAGTCTGTCAGCCTAAGATGCTATATGCACTGTCTTAGGACGGGCTGATGGCACAGCCCTGAACTTGGCAGTTGTCCAAACCGGAAACGGACTGCGGACGCACCAACTAGCCAAGAATCCCACGGCTTTAGCCGTGTGGAGTGTCAATGTAGAAGATATGATGAATACAATTAGCGATTTATTGGAGGGATATTCATGACTTCTTTTAAAGCATTAATTATTAACAATATAAATAACGAGATTATTGCGGAAACGCAACTAATAGAGTTGAAAGACTTGCCTGAAGGCGAGCTCACTATTCAAGTTGCCTATTCAAGCGTGAATTACAAGGATGCGCTAGCCTGTATCACCAACGGAAATATCGTACAGAGCTATCCGTTTATACCAGGTATCGATCTGGCCGGCGTTGTGGTAGCAAGCAAGCATGAACAGTTTGAGCCGGGCGATGAGGTTGTTGTGACTGGCCATGGGCTGGGAGTCAGCCATTTTGGCGGCTTTAGCGAATATGCCAGAGTTCCCGCAGAATGGGCGCTCAAACTTCCGCAGGGCTTGTCTATGAAAGAAGCGATGATACTCGGGACGGCAGGCTTTACGGCTGCTTTATCCGTTCTTGAGCTTCAGCAGAACGGGATCCGGCCGGATGATGGCCCTGTTCTGGTCACGGGTGCTGCAGGAGGCGTGGGCAGCATAGCCGCAGCGATTGCCGCGAAGCTGGGATACGAAGTGGTAGCCAGTACGGGAAAGCAGGATATGCACGGCTATTTGCTTGGACTCGGCGTAAAGCGGATCCTTTCGAGGGAAGAGCTCACAGCCGGTTCGAAGCGTGCGCTGGATAAGCAGCTGTGGGCAGGGGCAATCGACTGTGTCGGCGGTCAAACACTGTCATCCATTATGCCAAAAATAAAATATGGTGGCGTTGTAGCGGCAAGCGGCTTAACGGGAGGCTCGGAGCTTGCAATGACCGTATTTCCTTTTATCATTAGAGGCGTCCGGCTTATTGGCATCGATTCGGTCATGGCAGGCATGGACAAGCGGAGAAAGGTGTGGGAGCTGTTAGCCGGAGCCTATAAACCGCTTATGCTGGACGATCTGTGCGAAGAAATCAGTTTGGAGCAAGTCAGCGAGCGAATTGGTATCATTTTAAAAGGACAGTCGAGGGGTAGAACGCTCGTTAAGCTTTAGTAGAAGAAAGGGTTAGACTATTATATGAATTCACCATGTGGGAGCAATCTGCCCTTATAGGACTGATCGCTCCGCATATTGATCGTTAGCCGCGTTTCAATCTCCGGGCACGGAATTGCTTATATTGAAAGTAAATAGTGCAGCCAATGCAGTAACCGAGTATGGCGCCCAAGGCTGCAACGCTCATCATTCCTGCAATGATATAACCGGCCAAAGTCCAGCCAAACAGGAAGCTGAGCAGTGACAGGGTGAGAAAGCCTACCCCGAGAGAACTGTTAAAGCGCTGCAGCTCTGCCGCTTCCGTTTTGGAAGAAGCAATGATGCGGGTAAGAAATGGACGGGCGACAATAATAAACAGAATCGCCTTAGGGCCGAATACGAGGCCAAGCACTTGAACAATCCACAACGCGGCAATAAGCCAAGGCTGTTGTAAGGTGATAGCAAGAATTATGACGGTGACGATACCGACTTGATTACTGCGGACGTACGGAATCGGAACTTCTTTCATTTATAATACCAACTTTCTTTATTGGATTTATACACTTTAATAGTAGTGGAATGCGGCGGCTTTGGCAACGGGTAAAAACGGGAGTAGGGTAACTTTATCCTTGAGTAGGTAAAACCTATCCTATATGTGTGTGAAAACAAATAGGGCGCATCTATTATAGATATGCCCTATTTGCTTTTATTATCCAGCGAATAATAAAAGACATGTATTAACTACCCATAGTTAACTACCCATAGTCCGCAAGGCGAGAGTATATAGCGGTAATTTGTGGTCTTATTCATATAGATGGTGGTAGTAACCGAATAATAAGGGAATTTTTTGATCTTATTCACGCTGAATGGACCTCTCACTCCTCTTACTCACCTAAAACCGCAGAATAACGCCAAATTTTCCCTCTATTTTAGGAGGTAAAGCAGAAATAGAGGACATAGCGCCATTTATTACCGTTATCCTTTATACCACTACTAATGAATCGGCAGTCTCGGAAATTCATCAGACGGAGCTTAAAATTGTGATAATTTGCGACAAATTACTATTAATTTCGCTATTCATATATATAATAGAGTCATACATCTAAAGAACTATTTTCCAAGGATCAACGTTTTTTATGCGACCATGGTCCTTATAGGGGGGATTTTATGAAAATAAAGCTCGTACATATGATAGCTTTTCTGACGGCTCTAGCTGTCTTCCTTATGTATAGAGGAACTCTCGATACGATGGATTACTTTTTTCAGGACCGGTTTATGCAGCAGGAAAGTGCCCCCGATACCCGCATCGCGATCATAGCTATCGACGACGAAAGCGTAACCGACTTCGGGAGCTGGCCGTGGAATCGAAGCGTTCATGCTCAGCTTATCCAAACGTTAGCTGAAGGTCAGCCGGCCGTTATCGCGTTCGACGTGACTTTTCCTTCTCCATCGGCAGATGATACGGAAGCAGATCAAGATTTGGTCGAAGCAGTCGCTAGCGCAGGCAACGTCGTTTTGCCGGTATACGGAACGTTTGCTTCATCCGCCAAGCAAGGCGGCATTGAAGCTTTGGAAATATCCGAGCCGTTTGCGGAGCTTAAGGAAGCAGCGGCAGCGGTTGGTCATATTAATACGATTCCAGACCGTGACCGCGTCGTTCGCAGCTCCTTATACAGCTTTACTAATGAAGGACAACAGGTGGAGAGCTTCTCATGGGTCATTTACCGGATGTTCAAGGAGCGCGCGGGCGAGACCGTCAATGCAGACATGCTGCCGCTGGACGGATTTGGCCGGTTTCATATTTCCTACACAGGACGTCCGGGACAGTACGAAGCTATACCTTATTCGGCCGTGCTTAGCGGAGACGTGCCAGCCGATTATTTTAAGGATCGAATCGTATTAATCGGGCCTTATGCGACAGGCTTTAAGGACGATTATTTGACTCCGCTGCAAGTTAAAAGTCCAATGTACGGCGTGGAAATACATGCCAACATTGTACAGGCCCTGCTAGAGGGAGACCTCAAGAAGGAGCTGGATTGGAAGTGGAACGCAGTCATTCTGCTAATGGCTGCCGCACTGGCATACTTCCTGTTCTGTAGGCTGAAGATGATGGTTTCCTTCTTTGCGGTTGCAGCAGTTATCGCTGTTTTCGTAATTGGAAGCAGCTATCTATACGGTAGAGGAATCATCATTTCTGTTGGATATGTTGTTCCTTTTCTTATTGTTAGCTGTATCGTCGTTGTCGGCTTTCACTATGTGCAAGAGCTGCTGGAGAGACGCAGAGTAACCGAAATTTTCGGCAGATATGTTGCTCCGGAGGTCGTTAATCAAATTTTGAAAAATGGCGAGGAAGGCTTGAAGCTGGGTGGGACGCGCCGCGAGCTAACCGTATTGTTCGTCGATATTCGCGGCTTTACACCGCTTTCGGAGCGTGCGGAGCCGGAGGAAATCGTCGAAATCCTGAATGAGTATTTAGATTTGGCAGCCAACTGCATATTCAAGCACGACGGCACGCTGGACAAATTTATTGGGGATGCGGCAATGGCCATCTTTAACGCTCCGCTGCTTCTGGACGATCATCCGATGAAAGCGGTGGAAGCGGCATGGGCCATGAAGGAAGGCTCGGCGGCATTGGAGCGGAAGCTGGTGGAACGGTTCGGATTTGGCGTTAAATTCGGTCTTGGCATTCATACCGGCCCGGCCGTATTCGGCAACATTGGCTCGAAGAGCCGGATGGACTATACCGCAATTGGCGACACCGTCAACACGACAGCGCGGCTGGAGAGCAATGCGAAGCCGGGGCAGATTATTTTGAGCGAGGCTGTTTATAACGTTGTTAAGGATCGTATCATAGCTAACTCGCTTGGTGAGATCAAGGTAAAAGGAAAAGAGCAAGGCATAACCATTTATGAGTTGGAGGGGTTGAAAAAATGAAGACGATAAAGCTATTAATAACAGCTTTATTAGTACTTGTACTTGTGTTTCCGACGGCTGCGTTCGCCAAGGATACGGATAAAGCCGGAAAATTGACGGCTGTATCGGGCAAGGCCGAAGTGAAAAAGGGCGGCGGCACGAAGAAGTTTAATGCTTTTAAAGGGATGGCGATTACGCAGGGCGATACGATTTTGACAGGCAAAGACGGTAAAGTAACGTTGGACCTGGATAGTGATAAGGAAGCTACGATCGGCTCCGACACGACACTTATCGTTAGTGAGCTGGTCAAGAACGCCAAGGCGATGAGCGGCAAGACAAGCCTTAGCCTTTTGAAGGGTAAAGTATTAATCAAAATTAAGAAGAAGCTCGAGGGCGATTCCCGGTTTGAGATCGAGACGCCGACTGCCATTATGGGCGTAATGG
Source organism: Bacillota bacterium (assembly GCA_051750645.1). Classification (GTDB taxonomy): domain Bacteria; phylum Bacillota; class Bacilli; order Paenibacillales; family Paenibacillaceae; genus Pristimantibacillus. Next base: position 160,893 of record JBNJJW010000009.1, read on the forward strand.
GAACAGAGTTTGTTGTAGGATATGAAAATGACGAGAGCTATGTAGGCGTGTTCGAGGGTGCTGTAACTACGGCCTACGGGGATGATGGATCGCAACAAACCGTCGTTAGACCGGACGAGCAGCTGAAGCTTGATGAAGAAGGCAATGGAACGAAAGAAGAGCTTGATGTTAAAGATCTTCCTCTGGTTGGTATGGAGCATTATATGGAGCAGCTTCTGGAGAATGGGAATGCGGATCAGGCTTTGATCGATCAACTGGAGCAGTTGATTGAGACGAAGCAGGAGCAAGAGCAGACAGCCGCAGCGGAAGAGGAAAATAATAGCGGATCGCAAACCTCTTCGACGATTATATACGAGTATAATGGCGGACAATCGGGTGGCGGAAGTAATTCGGTGATACCGACACCGACACCGACACCGGCGCCGACGCCGACACCGACACCGACACCGACACCGACACCAACACCGACGCCAACGCCGACACCAACGCCAACACCAACACCAACATCGACACCGACGCCGACACCCGAGGCATATGAGTTGGATATAGAGACGTTTGAAAATGATATTTATACGTATATAGTAGACGATCATACCATCATTTTGCCGTTTACGAGTGAGTTGGCTTTGAATACGGATACCGGAGATGCCCCTTTCAATCCTTCAGAATTAGTAAGCGTATGGGTATATGATCCTGAGATAGAAATAACACGTTTATTAGATCAGCAAGAGGGAGATGAAGAGCATTCAGGTTATGAGGGGAATGATCCTGACGATTATTTGGTTGCATTTGATAATGTAGAAATTGACCCTTATAATAATAAACTCTTAAAGATTACATTAGAGGAAAACATTCCTTATGGGTCGCTAGTTATTATTATGGTTAATGAAAACAAGGTGAATGACGACGTTCTTGAGAATATTGAGTTTAATGGAGTTTCCTTCCTTTTTGAAGCAACTCTAGAACTCGATAATATTAGAATTTCAACGGACACCGAGGATTTTTCGGATTATAAAGATATAATGATTCCGACGCTTGGATATGAGCTGGGAGATGTTGAATTCACTTATTGGACGGAAAAAGAGATTCCGATTCCGTTTGAAAAGCATTCAACTGAACAACAAAATCAGTATGGCCTAACAACTAGCGGGAATAAAAGGCTGTTATCGCTCTCCGAAACCTTCTTAGCCAGTTTAGAAGAGGGGTATTACCAGATTGAGATACCTTTACTAAAAAATGAAACTATAGTAGAAAGCGTGATTATTTACATTGATGTCGAGTCAGAAGGTCCAAATGAATCCCCAGTGCCAATAGAAACATCAGAGCCAACAGAAACACCAAATCCATCATCACCACCAGTATCATAAGCATGTCTTACGAGAGGAGGATAACGAAATGAAAAGAAGATTTACTATATTTGCGGCGGGAACAGCTCTACTTACAGCACTCTTTGCTGTTAATTTTTCGGTATTTGCGGCATCGAATACAAATACAGTCGCTTTTGCGATAGAAAATCTGGATCAGCCTTGGGGGCTGGCAGCAGCAGCGGATGGCGGCATTATTGTTGTTAGCTCGGGGAGCAATCAAATTAACAAGATTAAGGATGGACAGCTGTCATCTTTAGCTGGTCAAACAAAGAGCGGTTACTTGGACGGAGCGGCTTCGGCTTCAACGTTCAACAACCCGACTTATTCGGCCGTGGGCAGCAAGGGAACGATATATATCAGTGATACCGATAATCACGTTATCCGCAAAATAGAAAACAACAAAGTTTATACGTTTGCCGGAAACGGCCAAGAGGGTTACAAAGACGGCAAGTACGGAGATGTACGGTTTCATGCACCGACCGGGCTGGCTTTGGACGCCAATAACAATCTGTATGTAGCGGATACTTTGAACAATGTCATTCGCAAAATAACGCCGGAAGGCATCGTTTCTACATTCGCCGGCATAGCTGGCGACACGGGCGGATACAAGGACGGCGGCACTGCCGAAGCTATTTTTAACGAGCCGATGGGTCTGGTGCTTGACGAGAAAGGCGGCTTGTACGTAGCCGACAGCGGCAATCATCTCATTAGATACATTCATGACGGCAAAGTTACAACAATTGCGGGTAAGGTGACGACAGTCGACGCTCTTACCGGTTACATGACTGGCGGTTATGTAAATGGTACAAGCAGTGCAGCCCGGTTCAACCGGCCTCGCGGGCTTGCTTATGCAGAAGGCGTTCTGTTTGTTGCAGATAGCTTAAATAACCGGATCCGCGCGGTTCAGCCGAACGGCAAGGTCGTTACGATTGCTGGACAAAGCAAGCCAGGCAATAGAGTAGGAGCAGCGGAAGCAACACAATTCAATCAGCCTTCCTCCTTGCTGTACCATTCCGGTAAACTCTATGTATCCGATACGTTGAACGATAGCGTGAAGGTAATGGAGGTTAACCCTGCAGCGCTTAAGCCGATCAATAGTAAAGAGGATTTGATTGAAGGAACGGAGCTGCTTCCGGCAGGAAAAGACATTCAAGTATGGGTTGACGGTAAGCAGGTGAAGTTCTCTTCTGCAAAGAGCATTTATAATAGCGGAACGAAAACCTATATCCCAGTAAGAGCATTGTTTGCAGCCATGGGAGCAGACGTAAAGTGGAATGCCGCAGCTAAGGAAGTGAAAGTGGCGAAGGGCGAATGGAAGCTTACATTGAAGCCAGAAGCGAAACAAAGTGTGCTGGTTTTAAAGGGAACGGCATACGTGGAAGCAAGCTATCTGGAAAATGCAGCATCGTTCTTAGTTGCTTATGACGAAGAATACAATGCTATTGTAATCAACAGCGGACAATAACGGACCATTTATCCCGGCTCACGAATACGGAGCATAAATTGAAATGAGGCTGCCCCATTGGGCAGCCTTATTATTTTGCAAATGGGCTTCATCTGTTAGGAGGTAAGTGACTCAAGCATACGATTCCGTTTAGTGGTATAATGAATGAATAGCGAAGATATGGATCGCTGGTTTAGAGGAAGAAGGGTTGCGGGTATATGTTTGTATCTGAGGACTGGAATCAGAAAGTGAAGAAAACGTTTAATGCTACTAGTAAAGAAGAGGTATTTACGATTTCTGAAGCGGGAAGCTTGCTTGGTCTAACTAAGGATCAAATGAAGGTTTATGTAGATAAAAATAAGCTTACTAAAGTTCCGATAATGAGAAATGTGCATAGATATCTTCTGCTGAAGAGTGAAATAGATGCAATTATCTCCAGCAAATAACGAGCAAAGAGTAAGCTGTAAAATAAGGCGCCCCTGACATTGATGCCAGGAGGTGCTTTTTTGTATATCCATGAGTGTAACTTTCTGTACACCCCTCCACTGTAGTTTCTGCAACTAAATTGAAAAATAATCCGATTATAGCAGCTCCCATTGCAGTTTTTGCAACTGAAAGGGTGAATATCAGGCTATTTGAACGCTAATAGGTCAATCTATTGCAATAACTACAATGGAGATTAGCGACAGATTCGTTGTGATCGATTCTGCTGCATTTGTGCAATAGAGAAATAAGCAAAGCCCTCAACCTGCAATGGTTGGGGGCTCTCTTGTGTCTGCTCGGGGCCTATCTAGTACCGTCCTTGAGCCTCCTCCCACCAGCCGAACGAGACGACGGCGGGGGAAGGGTGGTCCATGGAGCTGGTCAAGGTGAATAGGATCGCTTTGCCGGGCCCGATAATCCAGTGGCCGTCCTTCTCGCTTGATACGCTCGAGTAAGAGGGGATGACTCTGGTGGACACTGGAATGGCCGATAAATGAGTCGTGTCGAGGTTGCTGCCGAACTGAATTTGTCCATGGGGCAGCGGGTTCGGATGAAACGCCAGATTGGCAGTCGACACCTCGTGGGACTGTTTACCGTGAGTAGGCAAGTTTGAACAGAAGCAAATTTGCGACACGAGCTTATCATCCGACAAGTTGCTTAAGACATATATGCCAAAATAAAGGTTAACGCCTGAGTGGGGGGGATTAATTAATGCCGCCCATGTGCGGTTGGAATCTGTCGGATGCAGTTGATCGGTTTCCCCCAAAAAATATTTTCCCTGCAGCGACTTATTGAGCGGATTCGTTAAATTCACTACACTTACGGGCATATACGAATACATAGCTTTCACCATCCTTCATGACATGCTTATATTCCACCATATGATAGGAATCTCGGAACATGCATGCAGATCGGACCGGCGGGAGCGATCATATTCAAAATTTACTCCTTCGAAACGTGGCTGCCCCAAATCGCGACGCCTTCCTTGGATAATGCGCTGAACGTCATGACGTAGCTAAGCGTACCTTCGTTCCATTGGCGCAGCAGCGCGCCGTGGTATACGGTGCCGTCGATCGTCAGATCGAGCGTGGAATCGCCGGTGCTCTTCCAAGTTCCGCTTACGCTGCCGGTTATTTTACCGTCCTTGCCAAGCTGGATAAGGCTGGCTTGCTTGATCTCGGCCGTAATGTCCTTGCCGTGATTCACATATTTGTATTCGCCAATAATCTGATCGGCAGTCACCTTCTGGGTCGATTCACCCGCATAACGGTGCGGTGCGACGACCGGCCAGCCCTCGGAGTTCATCATCATTTGGTGTACTCTGACTTCATGTCCTTCGCCGCGGGAAGGGAAGCGGGTGTGGAAGATAAGAAACATTTTGCCGCTTTCCGGGTCAATATAGGTTGAATTATGACCGGGAGAAGCGTAGCCGGTTCCGATATTAGCGATTTCGCCGTCAGCATTATCCATCTGGAAATTACCCATAAGCTTGACTCCAAAAGGCGCGATAGACAAATCATCGAACAGCGTCCCGTAAGCGCCAAACGCGTCAATCATATCCTTGCCTTCGGAATCAAGGAAGGGGCCGTCCGGATTTTTGGAACGCGCTACGCGGATGTTGTAGCCCCCGTTTGAATCCAGTCCTCCGTAAGACAGGAACAAATAGTAATAGCCGGTTTCCTTGCTGTACATCATATACGGCGCTTCGATACGGCTGTGGTTGCTGCCGAGCAGCTTCTTGCCGTAGCCTTGATCCGGATAAGGCAAGCCGGTTTCGGGGTTCATTTTCATAATAAAAATTCCGCCCGAGTATGAGCCGTACACCATCCACAGAATGCCTTCCTTATCGTAAAATACGTTCGGATCGACCACGTTTGGATGAACGGTCGCATCATACACGGTGCCATCCTCGCTTATGTCGTTCCACATGCCGGATTTCAAAATAATACCCTTGTCGGTATAAGGCCCCTCGACTTGGTCGGCGACGGCGTAGCCAAGAACAGACCTCGGTGAGTCACCCTTGCACATGCTGTAATACATATAAAATTTACCGTCAGGCAATTGGATAACATCGCCCGCCCAGAACGTATCCGTCTCGGCCCACGCTAGTCCTTCGCTCATTTCCGTCAGCACGTTCGGAATAATCGGGTTTCCTTCGTAGACGCTCGAGTTGAGCTGCTCCCAAGACATGAGGTCCTTCGACTTCGCAACGGCGAGGTGTGATCCGAAAACATAGAAGGTATCGCCCACTTTAATAACCGAAGGGTCGTGAACGGAAGCGTTTGCGAAAGCAGGCTCTTCAATTGAAATCTCTTCCGTTTTATCCGTCTCAGTATTAGCAGCGGGTGCTGTGCTCTCTGACGGAGCGGTATTTCCGGAATTGTTGCCGCTGCATGCACTCATGAAAGCCAGCAAACAAGCAGTCAGTAAAATAGTCGTCTGTTTCTTCAAGTTGTTGTTTCCCCCTCGGATACCTGTTAATTATTCACAATAGTATTAATCGATTAATAGTTTTATTATAGTTTAAAAACAAAAAAAAGAGAAGGGCTTGGCCCCTCTCTATTATTCTGTTTTTTTCGGTTCTTCAAACGTCATTCCGAGCGTATCCACCGTTACTTTTTTCATGGAAATCGGATCATTAGGTTTATCACTGGCGTCTCTTGGTTGATTAACGATCTCGTCTACCGCCTCCATGCCTTCTGTAACTTTGCCGAAGGATGCATATTGGTTATCAAGCGGAGGGTAGTCTGCAACCATGATAAAAAATTGCGAGCCTGCGGAGTCCGGCATATTGGAACGCGCCATCGAAAGCACGCCGCGCGTATGCTTCAGCTTGTTCTCGAAGCGGTTCTCGCTGAACTCGCCGGGAATGCTGTAGCCGGGACCGCCCGTTCCTACGCCGTCCGGGTCTCCGCCCTGAATCATGAAGCCTGGAATAACGCGGTGGAAAATAAGGCCGTCGTAGAAGCCTTTATTGATAAGAGAAATAAAATTGTTGACCGTATTGGGAGCAACCTCCGGGTAAAGCTCAAGCTTAATGATTTTATCATTGCTAAGCTCGATCGTTACGACAGGGTGCTTGTCCGACCCAAGCAGCTCCGGCTCATCTGATACGGGTTCCTCAGTCGGGGCCGGGGACGCCGTATTGGTATTCGCATTCGTATTGCCACCGCCAAGGCTATCGTTTCCTGCTGCGCTTTTGTTAGCGCCGCAGCCCGAAGCGACAATGAGCAGGGCGGCCATAAGGAGCAGCATAACCCCAAAACGTTTTTTGTTAAGCAGCATAATAACATCCTCCTAAAGTTTTGCGAATGCAAAACGACATCGTCAGCACCCGCTTTAGATTTTGCGAATGCAAAGCTTTATCGAAGCATCCGCTTAATTTGCGAAAGGGATCCGCTTTTGATTATCCAATTTGTATAATAGCATATGGTTCGATTTGAAAGCGAATAAACTGTCCTAGACCATCATTGTTTTTCTGTTAAAACTTAGCGTCTTTCTTCATTTCATATACTATAATGAAATCTTCTTTGACAACAACAGAGATGACCGTTTCATTTTTTTTAAAGAAATGAGTGTGTCCCATCCGTTTATCCAGCAATTCTCCCCAGCCTAACTTCTCTAGTGCTTGGAAATATCGCATTGGCGGATAAAGACCTTGCTCGCCTCCAATACCTTTTAAAGTGTACTTCGATCCCTTTAGAATATTCGGATTATCAAAGTCTATTTCCTGTTGCTCAGCATTTATTGGAACGATAAAGTCCTCATTTATGGCTGATTTCTTATACCCCGCCTCCGTTTCATAAGTAGAACTGATCCAGTCACCAAGTGTATCATTGGTCACTAAAAACTGGCTTTCGGTGTCAATGTGGTTTGGGCTAAGCTCGAATGTGGTTCCTCCCCAGAAGCCAACGTGGATTTTGATTCCATCAACAAAGACGATAGTGATTATTGATTCTGGCGTTGGACCGTGCCCCACTCTATTGCTTTTATCGAATTCCGATTTTCTGATTAGGGATATAAATTCTGCATATTCATCCTTTTCCAAAAAAGTATTGTCCACTCTTATTTCTTTGATGTTTTCCGCAGTTAACTGATTACGCAGCTGTTCCCAAACTTTTTTATCCTTTTGGTTGTCGTTGCTCATATAGAAATAAGCGGTACCCAAAACAAGTACAACTGCAAAAACACCGACAAGTATTTTTCTCATAATTGATCCCTACTCCCCCTAAAATTTGTCGAGATAATAGACGCAGAAACCAGTTGCAAAGTTTCTGTGCTGTAACCATCAGTCTTTCTTTATTTTCTCTGTTCATTTGCCAGATTTGTTTGTTGAAGCTGCTTCCGCTTCCAGAGACGGTATGCCAATAGGGATAGGACCAAAAATACGCCGTATACTCCAACAGTGACTATCATATTTTCCGGATCGCTCATGAGGTTGTCGCCAACCGTTACGAACAGCAGCGCCGCCGGAATTTTGCCAAGCGAGGAAGCGATCGCGTATGAGGTAAAGGATACACGGCTGAGAGCAGCATACGTATTAATAACGATTGAAGGGATGAAAGGGATAAGTCTGGCGAACAAAATCGTCAGAAATGCGTTTTTCTCGAACAGCCCCGTCAGCTTCCCTATGCGTTTATAGCGGTGCAAGACGTTAACGCCCCACTCCTGATAGCCGTATCGGATGAACAGAAACATGAGGATCGAAGCCGTTGCGGAGCCTGTCCACGTGACCATTGCACCTTGTACCGGGCCGAGTGCGGCTCCGATTACACCCCCGACAACGGGATACGGAATGACGGGAAATAGAGCCATCAGAGCGGCCATTATAATGACCAGCACCACATTATCCGATTGCTGAAACCAACTCAGTATAGCATCTCCATACCGATATATAACAAAAGCGGTTCCCATATATAAGGCCGCCAAGCCTAGTTTTTTGTACATGACAGTTCTCCCGAAAGGTAATAGCCTCTATCATATCATACCTGTATGCGGAAATCAGAAGCGTTCAAAGGAAAATAGCCGCAGCTTCGCGAATATACTTTAATTTGTAGCGTATCAATCATAATGAAAAGGAATCGATATCATGAATGATAACCGCAGTCATTTAAAGCCCGAAGTGCGTGCTTATTTGGAACGCATTAAGTATGATGGACCGGTAGACGGCAGCGCAGAAACACTTGCCGCATTGCAGGAATGCCATCTCCATACGGTACCTTACGAGAATCTTGATATTTTGAACCGCAGACCGCTGTCGCTTGAAACCTGCGACCTCATAGAGAAAATCGTCGTTCGCGGGCGAGGCGGCTACTGCTTTGAGCTTAATGCCCTCTTTGGCTGGCTGCTGCGGGAGCTGGGATACCCGGTGACTGACTACGTGGCACGCTTCTGGCGGGATGAACCGAACCTGCCTCCTAAACAGCGCCACCATGTCTTGAAGGTCGAGGCAAAGGGAGCCTTTTATTTGAGCGATGTGGGTGTGGGAGGTATCGTGCCTCGCCGTCCAATTGAAATGATTGAGGGCATTGCCCATCAACAGGGGGACGAAAGCTACCGATTTGAGCGCGACAGCGATTACGGCTGGGTTCTATGCGAGCTGTATCACGGCAAGTGGAGGTGGCTGTACTCCTTCACGGAGGAGCGTAAGCTGCCAAAGGATTTTATAATGGCCACCTATTGGTGCGAGAACTCTCCCGATTCTATTTTTATCAAAGATGCCATGGTCGCCATCCGAACTCACGAAGGGCGTAACACCATAGCTGGAGAGCAATTTCGTATTTTCACCTCAGAAGGACTGCAAACCTTTGTTCCGCAAACTGAAGTGGAGTACAACGAAGCCTTGCGCACGTATTTCGGCATCGTGATATAACAACTTAGGAAGGGCACATACAATGGGACTTTTATTTGCTGTCATGGGATTTCTTATCATTGATTTATATTTTAATTTGATCCCGCAGTTAATACCTCTCGGCACTGTTTCTTGGTTGCTGCACGCTTGTTTGTTTTTTGTGCTGGCCCATCACGTTTCTAAATTGACCGGATTAAATGGAATAGGCGATTTGGGCGTAAAAGCTCATTACGGCTGGAAAAGAAATATAAGGATCGGCTTTTTCTACGGTGCCGGCATATGGGCAATGATGTACTTGCTGCTGTGGGCATTCGGCGATTTTCAGGTTATTGGTATAAAAGAAGCGCCCGAATCCCTTATTTTCTTGATAGAGGCGTTTGCAGGAATGTTTCTTGGTTCGCTTATCAATAACCTCATTGTAAGAGGGTATGTGTTTGCTCATCTGAAGGGGAAGGTTGTTAATAGCCTGCTGCTGCTTATTTCGGCATTTATCTATGCGCTTGATGATGTATGGCTCGTAGGCTTCAGCATCCAGAACACTATATTCTCAATGATCTTGGGCCTTTCGCTGGGGTATGTTCTCTTAAAATCGGGGTCCATTTGGATGAATACAGGGATACATACGGGCTTAAATGTGATGTATTGTATCGTTTATGGCATACCGGGACGTGAGGAAGCCAAAGGACTTCTTCTAATCAACCGCGGCGCAAGTGAATCCTTTCTATTGAACCATGCACACATCCTGGCAGCCATCGTATTATTTTTGGTTGTGTTTGTTACGTATAGCCGGTTAAGAATTAATTCCGTTAATCAGTATACAAGTTAAATATTTCTGATCAGTAAAAATCCCGGGAGAGACCGCTGCAGGCTGTCTATTCCGGGATTTCTTTGTATCCCCGTTATGCGGCTTTGATAAACAATGACAGATGTCAGTTGTCTCCTTTTTTTCTTGTTTCTTTTGACGAAGTTTGTTATATATTCTACTTGTGTTCCCTAATTTTGAGCAAGTAAACACCCTTACATTAAAGATCTGGTCAAAAGGGTATTCTTAAATAGAGGTAAGGAGTGGATTCTTCATGGAAAATAAGACCTTTACGCTAAGCGAAGCGAACGCGCTGCTGCCTCAACTGCAAGCGGATTTGCTGAGACTACAGCAATTAACGGGCCAGCTTGAGGAGGAGTATCTGGAGCTCCGGAAGAAAAAAGTCGAATATGAACAGTTTTCTGATTACGCAGAGGGAGGCAAGGATCCGTTTTTTGAGCTGGAAAGCCGGCTTGATTTTATGCAAATGGAGGTTAACCTCTTAATTGAAAACTTCGCGCGGAAGGGTGTGCTTTTGAAGATGATCAATCCCGGTTTGATCGATTTTCCGGCGGTGCTGGACGGAGAGGACGTGCTGATCTGCTGGAAGCAAGGCGAAGAGCGCGTTACCCATTATCATGGCTGGCATGAAGGATTCATTGGCCGAAGGTCGCATCCGGAAGCGTAACAAGAAAGAACAAGCAGTGAAGATTAGTTATCAAACTGCTTAAGTTGATTTAATCACAAAATTGAACTAAACGAGTTTCTAATAGGAGTGGTGGATGGATTGTATAACTCAGACGCCCTGATTCAACTTGTTAGTAATAATTAGTAAATATTAATTATTCATATTGAATAAGAATATGAGAAAATCTCTTATAGACTATTCATTAAGAATACTATTAGAGGGGTGGAGGTTTATTATGAGGTTGAAAAATATCGTTTACAAAATTAACGGGTACTACAAATTTGGCAAAGCAGCACCAAAGCTGCGCGGGAAAGTGTATGTCAATAGAGTAGGGGAGATTCAGATCGGTAAAAATCTTTCCGTAGTAGGACATCCCTGGGCTGTCCAGTTTACCAGTACGAAGGGGGCTAATTTGACAATTGGGGACAACGTATACATAAATGCAGGAGTGGGGATAGCCGCTAATCATGAAATCGTGATCGGTGACAACGTGAAGATTGGTCCTAGAACGAGCATTTTTGATAGTAATTACCACCGCTTAGACAGCGCCGATCAGGGTGATCTCGCGAGAAAAATCGTGATCGGGAATAATGTTTGGATAGGAGCAGATTGCACCATTTTGCCGGGAGTCACCATAGGCGATAATTCTGTGGTTGCGGCTAAAAGCACGGTCAATAAAGATGTTCCGGAAAATGTATTGGTCGGAGGAAGCCCGGCGAGGGTTATTCGAGAATTAGTCATCGAAGACGGATGGGTGAGAGCTTAAAGGATTGCATTACCACCGACCCAAAAGGAGCTCCTTATGCGAAGTGGAATATCACATATTAAAGTTGAGCACTTATTAGGGACCGTTGCAAAGCTGGATCCATCCCGCTGGACTGTTGCGAAGATACCTGCCGACGAAGCTTAGGAAAATACGGTTGCAAGACCGGCGATGATTCGCTATAATCGCTTTAATCCATTTGAAGGGATTCGATATTATGTACACCATACAAATGAATCAGCTTCATTATTTCACCGGGCGTTAGCACACCTGATCAACATTCAGGGTGGGCTAGCGCTTCTCGCGTTGGCCTCCCTGCAGCATACAAAGCGCGCAGGACCAAGAGGTCCTGCGCGTTTTTTTTATTCTGCAAAAAGGGGAGGAACGATGATTATGATTATACAAAATGTGAAAGGCACCAATGATTATTTTGGCAAGGAACAGGCGCTAAGGAAGAGGGTTCAAGCAACACTTCGGGATATGTTTGAGCTATATGATTTCGAGGAGGTGGATACGGCAATATTAAATGAGCTCGATTTTTTGACCTCTAAATATGCCGGCGGCGAAGAGATCGTAAAGGAAATGTACCGGTTAAACGACCAGGGTGGACGCCAATTAGGACTCCGCTATGATTTGACCATTCCTTTTGCAAAGGTTATTGCGCTAAATCCGGGCCTTGAATTTCCTTTCAAACGGTACGAGTTCGGAAAGGTGTTTCGCGATGGACCCGTAAAACGGGGGAGAATGCGTGAATTTTTGCAATGCGATGTTGACGTTGCCGGCATAAAGGGACCAGAGGCGGAAGCTGAATTAATGCAGTTGGCGGTTGACGTATTCCGCAAGCTGGATATTCCTGTTATTTTGAAATGGAACAACCGGCGGTTTCTGGGCGAAGTGCTGGCAGCAATCGGAGAGTGCCTGCCAAGGATGCGTTACCGGTTATGCTCACGCTTGATAAGCTTGCGAAAATCGGGTTAAACGGCGTCAAAAAAGAACTTGTTGATAAAGGATTAGACGCTGTTGTGACAGATGCCATTTTAGAGTGGATGGAATGGGGAAATCCGTCTTTGGAGGAGGTGGCGGACAAATATGGCATTGGGGAAAGCAGTGGTGCCTTGGAGGCATACGCATTGCAGGAGATCATTCGGAACCTTGGACTCGAACAGATCTGCGTGTTTGACCCCTTTCTGTCACGCGGGCTTTCGTTCTATACAGGAACCGTGTATGAAATTTTTGATGCAGCGGGCGGATTCTCTTCGAGCTTGGGCGGCGGTGGACGGTACGATGCGATCATTGGACAGCTGGCCGGCAGGGAGGACTGTGCATTTCCTACGGTCGGATTATCGTTCGGTATGGAGTCGATTATGGCATTGCTCGAAAATCGTTGCATCGAGACAGCAGCTGCTTCTGTTGTCATTGTGCCCATTGGTGTCACAGCATCAGAGATGCTGCAGACAGCGGCTGCGCTTCGCGCAAATGGAGTACGGGCAAGATTGGATACCAGCGGGCGGAAGCTGAAAAATATACTCGCGTCCGTATCGTCCGGCGGAATTCGGTACGTGCTGCTGCTGGGGAAAAGGGAATGGAAGGCCGGTAAGGTACGCTTGAAGGATATGGAAGAAAGAACGGAGATAGAAGTGACTATTGATGAAGCGATTTATTTGTTAGCGGACAAATGGCTGTCATCCATCTGAACATGAACCAACAACGAAAACGGGGGAAGGAATATGGCGATAATTACCGATGAAAGAGGAAATATATTCCTGGATTTTTTGAGAATACAAGAGGAAGAAATCGTTAAAGTCACATTAGATGCGCCATTAACTCATGCATTAATTGTGGTAAAGTGTCAAGAGAAATACCTCTTAATGCTTAACAAATGGAGAATGGCTTGGGAACTGCCTGGAGGTATTATTGAACAAGGGGAAACTGCCAGGGAGTGTGTAGTTAGAGAACTCTTAGAAGAAACTAACCAAAAAGTTAATGATGTTGAGTTCAAGGGGTTGATGAAATTTGATCTTCAACCAAGTTTTCATGGCCCGAAAAGAATGGAGTATGGTGCTTTGTATTATTGTGAGCTTGATAATCTTGTTGATTTTATTGAAAATGATGAGGCGATTACAATCATTTTATGGGACGGTTCATCGGAGATAGGGCATATCGAAGAAATTGATAAAAAATTAATTGAGTTTGTTTGACAGCATACAACGTTTTGCTCTAGAGCATTTCTTTATAATGAGAAATGCTCTTTATCTTTTTATTAAAATTAAGGGAATGTACAAGACAATAAGAATGAATTGTATAACAATCAAAACATATTGTAAAACGATAAGTTTTATGTTAAATTCAAATTGACAATAAATAAGTGAGGTGCCTTTTATGAAAAGAGGTTCAACAATCTTTTTAAAAATAGCTGTTTTTCTTATTGGAACTCCAGTTCTTGCTTTATGTATATTTGGGTTGCCTATGATAGCTAAAGATGCAGCAGAAAGTAATTCGGAGTTCGCTTATGTACTATATGGCATTGTAATAGTTATGTATGTATCGGCGATACCGTTTTTCGTTGCATTGTATCAGGCTTTTAAACTTTTAAGTTATATTGACATGAACAAAGCGTTCTCGGAAATATCTGTAAAAGCATTAAAAAATATAAAGTATTGTGCAATCACATTCAGTGGCTTATATGTGGTTGGTATGCCATTCTTCTATATCTTTGCGGAGTTAGACGACGCCCCAGGTATCATATTGATTGGAATGCTCTTTGTTTTTGCTTCAATGGTTATCGCAGTCTTTGCTGCTGTTCTCCAAAGACTTTTGCAAGAAGCGATAGATATAAAAGCGGAAAATGATTTAATAGTCTGATCTGAGGTGAATAATATGGCAATTATAATCAATATTGATGTGATGCTTGCTAAAAGGAAAATGAGCGTCACAGAACTTTCGGAAAGAGTTGGAATCACGATGGCTAATCTTTCTATATTGAAAAATGGAAAGGCAAAAGCGATTCGATTATCAACTTTAGAGGCGATTTGTAAGGCTTTAGATTGTCAGCCTGGAGATATTTTAGAATACAGAAGTGACCAAGACACTCAAGCATAATAAAGTTTGGTGGGGAGGTATAACCATGGAAATTAACAATCTGATTATTGAAAATATTGCTAACCCCCATGAGTTGGAGAGAATGTTTAGAAAAGAACCCGAAGCTTTTAAAAAGTCATTCTCATACGCCTGGGAACAAAACCCTGATTCGCAGGTTCTTGCCGTTTGGTATGAAAGATTGCATTTCAAGGAGACGGCAAATACAGAAAAAGCTTCCTTGCTTCAGAAAGATTTTTTATCCATGGGCATTTTAGCAATTCTGGCCGGGATTATCACCAGGATAATTTTTCATTTTACCGAACAGCAGGCATTAGCTCCTATTAACCTTGTTTTTGGTATACTTCCCTTTATTGCCGCCTATTTTGTATACAATAATACCCCCAAAAAAAATGTTCTTTACACCCTTGCATCGTTATTCCTAATCTCCGGATTTTATCTTAATATGCTGCCACTAGAGCATAAAGACAGTATTATCCTGGCTTATCTACACCTTCCCATTTTCTTATGGGTATTATTAGGGCTTGCATTTACAGGAAACAAATATAGCACAGGCAGCACAAGATTAGCCTATCTTAAATTTAATGGGGAATTTTGCATAATCTACGCCAGCATGGCAATTAGCGGAATGCTGCTAACAGCATTAACCATGCAGTTATTTAGATTTGTCGGCATGGATATATCTGAATTCTATTTTAAAAATGTCGTTTTATTTGGTGCTGCCGCTTTCGCTATTGTGGCTACATACCTGGTATCAAGGAACCTTAAACTTGCTAAAAATGCAGCACCATATATAGCCAAAATTTTTAGTCCTCTTGTACTGGCAACATTGTTGGTCTATCTTATAACGGTTATTTGGGTCGGAAAAAATCCATTCTTGGACCGCGATTTCCTCATATCCTTCAACGGAATACTCCTTAGTGTATTAGCCGTCACCATATTCTCCATTACCGAAAGCGGCACAGACGAGAAAAAGAACATTTCTGATTATATAAATTTTGCCCTAATTGTTCTTGCTCTTATCATTGACAGTGTGGCTTTATCAGCCATAGTGTTCAGGCTATCTTCTTATGGGATTACGCCCAACAGACTTGCTGTTTTAGGCGTAAACATACTTATCTGGGCCAATCTATTTTGGATTATGCTCTCCTATATGCGTTTTCTACAAAACAAAACCGGACCTTCAACCATCCAAGATGCCGTTACTAAGTATTTGCCGGTCTACGGACTTTGGGCAGCTTTCGTTACATTTACTTTTCCTTTAATCTTTTATTAGAAAGGCTCTGTTAATGCACCATTAATGTTCAATGACCAATCGTATAGTGTAATTGAACGACGCCGCTGCCGAGTGATTTGAAGTTCAACAATTCCACTTCCTTGTATTGGTACTTCTCCGTGTCAATCAATAGATTGAGTCCCTTCCCTTCCAGTACCGGCGCGACATTGAATATGAGCTCGTCAACAAGGCCTTGACCCAGAAAAGCATTATGAAGGTCCGCGCCCCCCGAGATGAGGGCGGTTTGATAGCCTTTATCCTGCAGGTAACTCAGGGCTTCGCGTGGTGAGCCGACAACCGTCACACCGGGGATTTCTTTCACGCTCGCCGATACGACGACGATATCCATGCCGGCAAAAGTACCGCCGCCGCTGCTCGCCTGCATCCCTTCAAACGTGCGTCTTCCGACAATGAAATTACCAGCTGTCTGAGCATGTGCCGCAAAATCGCCGAGCGCTTCCTTTTTTGGGGGGTTGTTCGGACTCGATTGCGCGTAGTTACCATTACCTGTTAGTGTTGCCCATAGAATTGTTTTCATTGGATAGCCTCCTATTAACCTAGCTTTCTTGATTGCAGCGATGTCCGTTCAAGGACTCTGCGGATGGATGCGGTCACCCGGTCCGGCCGATCTTCCTGCACGTAGTGGGAGGCATCGTCTAACGACTCGGTTTCGTTCAATTTCAAATAACCCTGCCATTTAGCCATCTCTTCGGGTGGAAAGCCCGCGCTATCCCTCATCCCCCACAGAATCTGTGCTGGCAAATTGGATAGAACCGGCAGTTTCGCCTCGATCTCCGTGAGCCACGGACGCGCCTTCCGGATCTGCCTTGGGAATACCCATGTCGGTTTTCGAGATTTTGGGGTTGGGAATGGATCGGTGTAGGCCTTTCTCAAGGTATCCGTGATTTTCTCGGTATGATAGATTCCATGCGGGACAATCTTCTTAGCGAAGAAGTTTCGCCTTGTCTGCAGCCAATATCCGAAGGGCCATCCGCCCATGGCAAACGAGAATAGCTTCATCGCAGGGAGCGTGGCCGGCCATGCCCAGGTGTTCATCACGACAATTCCTCGCAGGTTCTCATGGTGTCTTACGGCGTAGTTGAATCCGATCGGACCTCCCCAATCTTGGACTACTAGTACGAAGTCCTTGATATCCAGTCGTCGGATGAATTCGATGACAGCCTCAGAATGCTCTTTAGGTGAATAGCCATAGCCGGAAGGAGCCCGTGACATTCCGAATCCCGGGTAATCCAATGCAATCAGACGGCATTCACCGCTCAAATCCTTGATGACGTTCCGGTAAAGATACGACCAGGTGGGGTTTCCGTGTAGGAGAAGAATGACAGGCCCTTGCCCCTCGTCAACATAATGAATCATGCCATCGCGATATGGCATCCAGTGGTCCTTGAACGGATACTCCGATGCATCTACATCAAACGGTCTTTGCATTTGTGCCTCCAATCTGCCAATTGTTTCAATCAGCGTTTAAGTCGTATTGAAAATTATCTAAATATTCAGATTATTAATGTGATTAAAGTCCTGTTAATATCGATTGAGCGCCCCGGTTGCGCGCACCACTCAGGGGTTGATATCGATATTAAGTTGTATTCCGGCTCTTCAATAAGACTATAATACTGTGGTACATTTGAAAAGTAGTTACAATAAAGTGCAATAGTTTCATAAAATGAACTATGGAGGAAACCTCAATGTTAGATCGCTCTTGTATCGAAGCCATTGATCCTTTGCTGGAAATCTTGGATGGTAAGTGGACCCTCCCTCTTCTGTTAGAGTTGTTTGTCGGCACTAAGCGATTTGGAGAGCTGCGGCGAAGGCTACACCCGATTAGCCCGAAGACGTTAACAGATCGACTGCGGGTGCTGGAGGAGAAGGGGATTATCACGCGCACGCTGTACCCAGGTGTGCCCCTGCACGTCGAATATGAGCTGACTGAGCGCGGGTGGAATCTGCAGCCTATTTTTGCGGCTATGTGGGCATGGGTTCAGGAAAATGGCTTAAGTGCCGAACGTGTGGCGGAAGATTTGGTATAGACGTGTATGAGGATATTTGTGTGTGTTAAGCTTTAGGAAAGCTTTGGAGGATAGTGAAATGCTAATAGAAAAGACTGTGAACCTTGAAAAAATAAATGAAGCTAGGCTTTTGTTATACCACGAATTATTTGAACCTTTAGAAATGCCCCGTGAAAGCCAAGAGCAACTTAAAACCCCAGGAGTGGAACATTATTTCGTTTGTACCTTGAATAATTCTATTATTGGTGTAATGGTTCTCGTGGTTGATAATAATGTTGAGCTCCATCATGCCGCAATTACAAAAAAATATCGTGGGCAAGGTATCGGAAAGAAGCTATGGCAAGAGGTTCTTAGGTTTTCCGAGTCCGAAGGCTTAAAAGTCATTGAATTGTATTCCAGAAACACTGCAATTAATTTTTGGAAATCCATTGGGTTCATTGAAGTAACCGAAGAATGGCTGGAAGTTGAATCTTTCGTTAAGCATGGAATCAGACATAAAAAGATGGAGAAATCAATTTAAGGCATGATCAATCGGTCGTTATGTTCGGCGACGCCGTTCATGCGACACGTAATGAAACTGGGTGAGGTGAGTAATGGGTTGCTTTTGCTAGCACTTATGGTGAAGAAGGGCGACCGCCAACGGCTGAGGTTATACTTTGATCCATACCGCAGCGGTCGCAGGCATTATTGGGTGATAACCCTTCTACCGTTGAGCGGCTGGACAGGGCGATGATTGTCGGAGAAAATAGCGCCGAACGCCTGGATCTGCTTCTCGGATAGTTCAATCGGTTCCTCCAACACGGTCCAGTCCACCACTTCCGAGCAAGGAGGCGTCGTCAACGAGCCTTTATATCGGAATGCTTTCTTATCTTGTGGCAGCAGCGCGTTCAAATCAATGACTTGATCCAGCTTGAGATCTTCCTTGGTTTCTTCCTTCGGAAGCTTCGAGAACATTTCCTCCAGTTGTTTGTTTTCACTGCCTGACTTGATTAGAACGCCGAGCACGGCAAGATTGCCTTCAATATTCTTGTGTACAAGATGCATCTCCATATCGAAAGTTTTACCGTTGATCTGGTTTTCGCTAGGTTTATGGAAATGCAGTTGAACGAGCGTATAAACTTTACCTTCAACGGTAATGGTATTGCTGCCGGATGCGTCATTCGCTTGAATGGTATGCCCGTTGTTCATCAGGGTGAAGGCGGTCGGTTTATAATTGGTCTCGAATTTGCCTAACTCTTTGTCCACTTTTAATTGAGAAAGCTCAATATCGATAGGGGACTGCTCGGTTCCATTCGCGCATGCGGCATATTTCGGATCCAGAGTCGACCATTTGGCAGGGCCCGTATCACCCGAGTAGGACCAATGGGCGGGCTTCGTTGCTGCACCGGTGCTGGCGCTGGGTATTGCACTATTCTGAGCAGCGCACGCCGCCAGCTGCAGAGTAAGTACAACAGCCATCATTCCATGAATTACTGTGTTTCTGTTCATTGACATTCTCCTCGTTTCTTCGTTTAAGTTGATCTTGGAAGATTCCACACCATAGTATTTAAACGAGGATCATATCGTCCAGTTATAAAACGTCACTCTTTCCCTATGATAGATTGTCATATGATTTTACTGACGACGTGACAACGATATATAATCGAATGTAACGAAGCAACTTGGAGGTATCGTCATGCGTGGTCTGATAACAAGATGGGAATGGTATGATTGGTTCATGATTGCACTCAGGATTTGCTGGTGCATTTCTATCATTGCGCTATTATGGGAAGTGGAGGGGCAGTGGAGCTTTCCGTTCTGGATCAAGATTGTTATTGCTTTTATTGTCATATCCGTTCCGTACCTGGTTATGCGGATCAATCAACATCTGTATGCTGCGTGCGAACTGTTGCTTCCCGGAGTGATCCTGTTCCTGCTGAATAAATCGCACCCGGACACCCATTTGTATCTCCTTCCGATTTCTTTCATGATCGGTTACAACAGCCCCGGTTATGCGTTCATATGGCTGGCTCCTTTGACAGCCTTCGCTTTTCCGGCATGGCTCGGTTGGCATATAAACTACTCTTGGGATACCATCGTGTTCGGGATTATTTTTAATTATTGCGTTGCTTACGGATTGGGCTATGCCTTTCGTTTACTTATTACTTCAACTAAGCAAAGCAAAATCATCGAAGAGCAGAACAGAATGTTGGAGGAAAATATAAAGCAGATTGAGAAAATAACGCTTCTGGAGGAGCGCAACCGGCTTTCGCGCGAAATGCACGATACGATCGGACACATGCTCACATCCCTGATCATGGGTATGGAGTCGCTTCGCGGGTCGATGGCTCCTGGCACGGAGAAGAGCAAGCTGGAAACGCTCCTGTCCCTAACGAGGGCGGGCTTCGAGGACATTCGCAGGCATATTCACGATATTCAAACGGAACAAACGGACTTGCCGCTTCCGGTGCTGCTGGATGATATCGCCAGGGCCTTTATGCAGCAGACCGGCGTGAAGATTGAACTGAAACAGTTGGGGGATCCTGTTCCTGTACCTCGGCAAGGCCGGTTCACGTTCATGCGTTGTTTGCAAGAGACGCTGACCAATTCGGTTCGGCACGGCCTGGCGGATCGTATCACCGTGATGCTTCGCTTCGAGAAGGATCGCATTGCGCTGCAGATCCGGGATAACGGAACGGGACGTGAGGCTTTGCAGCCCGGATTCGGCATAACGGGTATGCGGGAGAGGCTCGAGGCTTTGAACGGAAGCCTACATCTCCAGTCCGATCCTTGGAACGGAACGATCGTGACTTGCTCCCTGCCGTATCAATCGCCGGAAACCAAGCAAGTTATTCATGTCGTCATAGTGGACGACCAGCCGATCGTACTGGAAGGATTAAAGACCTTGTTGGAGAACGAGGACGGGATCCATGTAGCGGCTACCGCCGGGAACGGGCTTGAGGCTATTAGGGTCTGCGAACGAACGAATCCGGATCTGGTTCTCATGGACATGCAAATGCCGGTCATGGACGGAATTTCCGCTTTACAGACAATCAAGCAAGCTTATCCCGAAATCAAGGTGTTGATGATGTCCACTTTCGAGGAGTTGGATCAGGCGCTAGCCGCTTTAAAGAACGGCGCTGACGGGTACTGCCTGAAGTCGGCGCAATTGCAGGAGCTTATTGAGACAGTACGCCTCGTCCATTCGGGGGGAACCGCGATTAATCGGGAGATCACGGCCAAAATGCTCGAGAGGTTCGATCGAGTTTCCGAGGTCGCCGAACAAGCCGCTGTGGATCGATTTCTTTACGGATTAACCAAACGCGAGATGGAGATATTGCAGTATCTGGATTCGGGGATGCGTTATAAGACGTTGGCGGCAAAGCTGTTCTTGTCCGAAGGAACGGTGCGCAATTACATTTCTACGATTTACGGCAAGCTGGGCGTCAGCAATCGCGAGGAGGCGGTGGAGAAGGCACGTACGGAAGGCTTGTTGACCGATTAGGAGCGGGGCGTGCGGATAACCTGGTCTTCGGATGTTGATAAATTCGTATTTGGTTTTAACGGGATTGAGGGAAGGGCAGTAATCTTCAGTTATATATGAACGTTATTTCCCGAAATGTGAAAGAATCGAGTATGATTGAACCATAGATCAATAGTGGGGTAGAGGTGTGTCTTTATATGCAAATTGAAAATATCATAAAGGCGTACAACCAGGAAGAGAACATACCATTCTCAGGCGCGTTATTAATTGGAAACCAAAGTGGGACACTATTCGAACAAGGATATGGTTATGCAAATCGCAGTGAAATGATAAAGAATATGACTAATACACGATTCGGTATGGCATCAGGCTGCAAGATTTTTACCGCAATCGCAATTTGTCAGCTTGTTGAGAAAAGACTCTTAGACTTTGATACTTTATTAAGTGACTGTTTAGATATTTCCTTCCCTAATTTTGACCCGAGAATAACTGTGCATCATCTACTAACTCATAGTTCAGGAATACCCGATTACTTTGATGAAGAGATCATGAACGATTACGCGGATCTTTGGAAGTCAGTACCAATGTACTCCATGACATCCCCCAAATGTTTTCTTCCCATGTTTCAGAATAATGAAATGAAATTTGCTCCAGGAGAACGATTTTCTTATAGTAATGCGGGCTTCATTGTACTTGGATTGATTGTGGAACAAATTACAGGGATGACCTTTCAAGAATATGTCCAAGAACATATTTTCCGCGTCTGTGGAATGAATGATACAGGTTACTTTCGGATGGACCAACTACCTGAGCGAACAGCAGTTGGTTATATTGATAGTGGGTTGACTGGGTTGACTTGGAAAACTAATATTTACGCAGTACCAATTGTTGGTGGACCAGATGGTGGTGCTTTTACTACGGTTAATGATTTAGTCAAGTTCTGGAATGCATTGATGGCCAACCTCTTATTATCGAAACGTCTGACAGAAAAAATGTTATCACCTCATATCAGAGATACCGATTATGTCCATTACGGATATGGTGTATGGATTTTGAAATTAAATAATGAGATATTCAAATATTATGTGATGGGAAGCGATCCTGGGGTTGAAATGCAATCTTCATTTTATGCAAAATCAAAATTACATGCTCACATATTAGCCAATATCGGTAATGGTGCTGGCTCAATAGCAACTCAAATTGATGAAGCTATATACGGTGGGAATTAAGTTGAAAAAAAGGAAAACTACAAGCCGTAATAGAATCAATTAGGATGGACTGGAAACCGATTATATTTCAATACAGCATGCGTATTACAGGCAACCGCTGGGATGCTGAGGATCTAGCGCAAGATTCAATTGTTAAACTGATCGAGGCTGTCCGAAAGAATCCGGAGAGACCTATAACGAGAGCTTTTTTGTACCGTATAGTGAAGAATACATGGATTGACGATCAAAGAGCTCAAAAAATCCGAACCGTGCCGTTTGATCGAACCTACGAAGCGTCGGCTCCGGATCCGTTGTTGTCTAGCCGAGAGTTGTTGGAGCAGCTAGCGGAGCGATTGCCGCCCAAAATGGCAGTGATATTACTGCTAATGGATGTTTTCGATTTTACAGCAAAAGAGACAGCGGAGTTTGTAAAGATGAGAGAAGCCTCGGTACAAGTATCGTTAGGGCGCGCCCGACTCAGGCTGAAGAGATTAGCTCAGGACTCCAATACAAGTAAACCGAATAAAAACCTTAACTCAAGAAAGGAAACAGTTATTGATTTTGATGCGTTGGTCGACGCTTTTCAAAGATGCGATCCCGACGCCATTTACTGGACATACCTCGGGTTGACTCAAGAAGGGCTTCATCTTACTGAGCTTCAGACAAAGAGCGGCCGATTGCATTTTACATTCAGAGATCCCGACGGAAATTTATTCAGAATCGTTTCAAAATAATTTTTTTAAATTGTGTTTGGTTTTCGCTTAAATAATCGTTTCTTGACATGTAAAGATCAGAACAAATGAAGGGATGATCAGGATGTCAGGAATTCAAGGGAATGCTTTGAAGGCCGTTTGTTCATTTTACGTGCCGGTTAGAAATCCGTTAAAGTCGGCGCAGTGGTGGCAGCGGAATTTTGGATTGGAGTATGCAGTACCATTTAATGAAGCAGATTCACAAGTCATATTGAAGTTATCTGATGGACAATGGCTTCACTTGGTCGAAACGGAAGGAGCGTTCGATAATCAATTTCCGAACAAAGCAGGTTATGAAATGTTCAGACTTACCTTTGAGGTAAGGCAGATCGAAGTACTGCATGACCATCTAAAAACAAATGGTGTAAGAATCGAAGATCTTGAGGATCGTGACAGCTGCGGAATCAACTTTGTATTTTATGATCCGGATGGTAATAAGTTTGACGTGAATGAATGTGTAAACGTCCATCGAACATCGGATGAAGTGGAGAAGGTAAAAGCTCATTTATTTAATCTAGTATAATGGGTCCTGCCGACATTTCGAAAAATATACGGTAAGCCTTTCTTATCGGCTGTTCCATTATTGAGGTTTTGCTTAATAAGAAAAATGCCAGTATCATCAGGAATTTTCCAGATGATACTGTTTGAATTATATGAATATACAGAGGATACATGGACAATAAGAGCATTTGAAAGTAGTTTAATTCAATAGCTACGTTCTTTTATAGGTTTTTATAATTAGGAAAAGATTCGAGGGACGTGAAAATATTGAGAGAAGGAAAGGCTGCTCTTACACAGAAAGATGAATTGGATGATTAAGCTATCGGGTACGATAGCTCCATGACTACAGGCTGCCGGATAACCGACAGCCTGCTCAACTATCGGGAGTATAGTTTATGCAAGAACTCGGATTTGAAATTATTTATGGAGGTATCCACAGAAATAACTCGGTCTCCTTCTTTAATATGAAGGACCCAGATTTCAACGTCATAACAGTATAAATCCCTTATTACAAAAACTGAATAATGACCAAGAACGGCAGCCGGCCTTTTTGAACTGGCTGCCGTTTTCTGCCTTAACTGTCAGAATAATGTAGTATTTTTGTCTAAAGGGCTGTATGGTATTAGGGAGTCTCGACGTTATAAAGTTTATCTTTACTATCTCAAAGGAGGAGTTGACAAGGTGTTTATTTGTGAAGTGATGAGAAAGGGTAGTATGAAGCTGGCGGGGTTAAGTTTCTCCGGCCCATTGTTGGAGTTTCCGGATGCCGCCGTAAGGATCGAAGCAGAGCTGTATAAAAGGAAACAAGATTTTAAACAATTAAGGAGTCCGCATATCTGTTACAGCCCGCATTATGAAAAAGGGAATCTCGGCACCTACTGGGCTTGCTACGAGGTGGAAGAGTCAGCGGCGATTCCGCCCGGAATAACTACATTTGAAGTGCCTGAACAGAAGTATGCGAAGGTGATTTGTGATGGTAATTCCATAGGAGAAGCTTATCAATGGATTTTTAAATGGCTCGAGGAAAATGGTTGTCAACGTAAGTCAGACGCCTACGAGATTGAATGTTATTATAAAAGCCCTGATAATGATGCTATCGAAGAAAAGGTAGAGCTCTGGGTTCCGATCGAATAGATGAATAGTGCACTACGTCAGGAGAAATAGTTTTAACGACTTATCGAATATTCAACGAAGAAAAAAAATGCAGCATTCTTTGCGAAGTTCTATTTGGTAATTTGAAGATACAAAATGGCGGATAATATTTCATGGACACCGATTTCCTTTGTAGTATTCAGCTAATGAGTAAGGATAGCTCCTTAAATCTTCTCTACGTAGGCTGCTGATGATTCGATCGGCAGCCTGTTGTGCTAACTGGCAGCCATAATTAAATATGATATTCAAGGCCATGAGGAGAGTGAAATCAAAATGTGGAAGGTTGGGCGTGTTCTTATCGTCTTGGTTCTTTTAGTATCCCTCTACAATATTTTTTCGCCTATTTTGACCAGTGGAGTTTATGTCAGTGGATGGGGTTCTAGTTCCACTCAACCAACCCCCCCAGAGACGTTACAGAACATCAAGTTTAATGCGACAATTAGTAACGAAAGAAGTTACCCTGTATTTGTTACTAATGTAGAGGCGGTATTCGATGATTCCATAAAAAATAATTTTACACATGGGGACAAGAAAGTATGGATAAATAAATGGTTAAAGCCAGGTGAAACAAAAGAAATTAACGGGGAATGGGTTTTTGATACCACGGGGATAAAGGAGAACAATGTTATGTTAGCTATATCTTTTAAGGTAAACAGATTCCCTTTTTGAGACTTAACTAAACGGGTACGATAGCGCAAAAACCATCAGGAGAAGGCAGCCAGCATTATCGGCTGCCTTTTCCCCGTTAACGGGCAGGATAATGGAGAAGAAGGAATGAACAACAATTTGTCGAATACGATTGACTAAGATAAGGAAAGGAGGATTTACTATGTGGTTTCACAGTTATAGAAAACCGATAAGAATCCGTCACCTCCCTCAATATTAAAAAATTGAGGAGGATTAATGTGAAAATAAATGACGATTATTTGAAGGAACAATTAAAGCATGTGTATTGGTTAAATGGTGGTTGTTGTGCAGGGAAGACCACAATGACAAAGAAATTTGTAGAAGAGCTAGGATTTCAAACACTGGAAGATAATGTGATGAAATACAGACCATTCACAAATCCAGTTGAATATCCTGCCCTCCAGTATCCTCACCCGGGTTTAGATTGGAATAAATGGTTCAACAAACCCAATGATGAACATGTTCAATGGCTTCTTCAACTTGTCGAAGAAATGATGGATTTTTTTGTTACAGATTTGTTGAAAATGCCTTCTGATAAACCAATCATTATTGATTTAGGAATTATGCCCGAGCGCATATTACCCTTTATTCCAAAAGAAAGAATGATCTGTCTTTATACTTCTGACGAAGAAATAGAAAGGCTTTATTTCTTTAGAGAAGACCATAAGATGATTTTGGATGTTATTAATCTTACATCAAATCCAGCGGCAACAATCGCAAACGGCAATAAAAACATGGTAAGGTTTTCTCATGACTTAAGAAACGCTTGCGTTCGAAATGGTATCAAAATACTTGAAAGAACACCTAACTTTAGTGTTGAAGAAGAATTTAGATTAGTTCGTGAACATTTTGGATTATGAGATGAAAAAAACCATTTTTAATTTCATTCTTTTTCCAAAATGATTATCGTCTTCTTGAATTACATTTAATGAATTTTTTTCAAGCTTTGTGGAAAAATATATTAGAATAATATGAGGGAGGGCTAAATATGGTAATTGAAAACGGTGAAATTCTCATGATGGTTGACGATGAGGGAGCTGAACAAGAGGTCGAGGTGTTGGGTACTCTAGATTTGGAGAACCAACAATACATAGCAGTTGCATACTTGGACGAGCTTGAGGATGGGGAGAAGGAAAAAGAGGATCTAGATATATTCTTTCTGCAAGTCAACGAGAATGATGAGCTTTCGGTAATCGAAAATGATGAGGAATTTGAAAAAGTTTCTTCGGCATTTGAAGCAGCTTTAGAGGAAAGATAAAGGGAAGAATATTTTCGTGGACATTAATTTTACGAATATGCAAGTGCAAAAAACACTAATATGAGTAGTTTACTTACACGGTAGTTATTACGGAGAACGATGTTGATACATTGATGAGCAGGTGCTACGGTAACCTGCTCATTTTATTATGCTAACAGGCGGGGTAAAATCTTTACCGTTTAATTTATACAAATTATAGTGCTCATCGATTCCCAGTTTATAAGCCACCTCTCGTTTCTATCTATGTATTCTCCTATTTTCATACAAAAACATCACCTTTTATCGTGGCACGTGCTTAATTGATTTTATTATGTTTTGGCACAATAAAACAAGCCCATTTTCGCTGTGCCGAAAAGTATGCTTTCTGACACGTTTGAAAGTTTGAGAGGGTGACAGTTGTTGAAGTATATGGAAGAATAGCGTGACTAAGGATAGTAATTAACAATAAAAGAAGATGAGGTAATAACAAGTGTATGAATTTAAGCACGAGTCCCAAAAGAAAGAAAGGAAATTCAAGCTATATTTATTGTGGCTTAACATCGTTGTTAAAATTTTTTTTTGATAGCTAATACTAAACGGGTACGATAGCATAAAAGATACCAAGGCAGCCTGTTAATGTCGGAAGTCAAAAACATTAATCCATTCAAAGCCGTATTATATGCGGCTTTTTTGTTATAGTTTTAAGCTATTGCAAAGTATAAATTATCGATATAGCACTATAATTGTTTCGATATGCTATTCTTTCATTAAGGTGATTTTACGATAAAAGGAGAAAAACTATGAGTCCTCAAACTGAGCATAAACAGCGTTCCATTTCTCCATTCCGATATGATATCGTTGGTAGCTTCTGCGTCCCAGTGCGCTGAAATAAGTCGTCAGTGGTTGGCTTGACCATGGTGACTTTTTGGTTTCGTTTTCTTGATATGTTTGTTTAATGGATTAAATAACTGAAGAGAACGAACTTATATGTGATTTGGTATACACATAATCAGGCCAACAAACGTCTAAGGATGTGATCATGTGCTTAGAGAATCTATATTGAACAAGAAAACAGGAATCATCACTTACGGAATGACTCCGCCGAAAGTGTCGAATACGGCTGAGAAGATTACGGAAATATCGCAAAAGCAGGTTAAACGGCTGAAAAACATAGACATAGATGCATTCATATTGTATGACGTGCAGGAAGAGTCCGACCGTATTGATGAGGAGCGTCCATTCCCATATATGGCAATGCTTGACCCCGAAACGTATAGCGAGCAATATCTTCAGGAGCTCGACATACCGAAGATCATCTACCGCTGCGTCAGCAAATATTCCGCAGCGGAGCTGACGAATTGGTTGAAGAAAAGCAGCGACAAGGATCGCTTCAGCGTGTTCGTCGGCGCGTCTTCGCGCCAGCAGCAGGTGACACTTGAGCTGGCGGATGCTTATCAGTTGAGCCGCCAGCATAACAGCGGCCTTACGTTCGGAGGCGTTATTATCCCTGAGCGCCATATGAAGAAAAACGACGAGCATGTGCGCGTCGTGAATAAGATCAAGCAGGGCTGCAGCTTCTTCGTCTCGCAAGCGACGTATAACGTCGAGGCATCGAAGAACTTCCTGTCCGATTATTATCATTACTGCAACGAGCTTGAGCTCGAAATGGTTCCAATCCTGTTCAATCTCGCGCCATGCGGCTCGACAAAGACGCTCGAGTTTATGAAGTGGCTCGGCATCAGTATTCCGCGCTGGCTGGAGAACGAGTTGAAATATTCGACCGACGTACTGGATAAATCGATCCAGCTAACGAACAAGATTTTCGAAGAGTTGCTTGATTTCGGCCTTGAGAAGGGCATTCCGGTCGGATGCAGCGTGGAAAGCGTATCGACCCGGAAGGTCGAGATTGAAGCATCGATCCAGATGGTGAATGATCTCAAGGCGATTGTGAATAAGAAGCATCTTGTTGATATTTTGCGATAGTTGCTGAATAAGCAATGTCGGAGGGCATTCATTCGAAGCTATCGGAACTTAAAAACATTATCCCATACCAAGCCACAATCTATGCGGCTATTTTGATATATGGGGTCAAGTTCTTGTCATTGAGCGATTTCAAGAACTTGAACTAGCAGGAACTAGAGGTTCTTTTCAGGAGGGAGAAGGGGGTTAATGGAATGGGATTTTGTTTGGGGGGTCTTGTAGCGGAAGGTTCGAGTGTATTTCCAAATTTCTATCCTGTAGGTGTATACACTTCTCGTGAGTTAGCAATGAAAGAAATTGAAGTCATGCCAAAAGATAAAATTATCAGTTACTACGTCTGCCATTGAATAATAACTTCGCGTTCAATCATAAGAAGAGCGGTAAATTGATTGGGATGAACGCAATTCATCATGAACATTAGTCTTAAGAGTTGAATCATTAAGCTAAAGGATGCGTTAGTGAAATACGGTGCTCGTCGGCGACCGTTTTTATTGGCAGTTTTGCTGCAGAAGGGTATAAGAAGTTGGTGTTGAATTTATATATAAAAACCACGAACTCGATTACAGTTTCGGCAGTACTTCAATCAGATAAGGGAGAATAATCAATGTCAAGATGGCAACTGTTATCAATCCCCATAAGCAGGAATAATAAGCACAATGCTTTCTCTAAAGTCAGAGGTTTAGAGTTTAATTAAAGGGATAATAACCAGGATCAGGCTGCCGCGGTTAACAAACGGCAGCCTAATTGTAATATTGTCGGACGACAAGAACCTGTCCCTTTTGTGGACCCGTGACAAGAACTTGACCCTTATGCTGGACTAAGTGAGAGGTTGCTCAACTAACTGGCAGTATAGTTGAGCAATGTATTCACCATGTTTGGTTAATATTTCTCGGTATTGGAGGGACTTATGAAAACAGCAAACTATCACCATAAAAACGTGCTTCGAATAAGAAAAATTGAAAGCAATGAAATCGTACAAGTATCGAAAATCCTTGAAGAAACAGCCCGATGGTTGAAAAGCAAAGGCCAAGAAATGTGGAATGAGAATCAATATTCAGTAACGGGTATTTTAAATAGTTACAGTATAGAAGATATTTACATAGGGCTTATAGGTGATGAAGATGAAGCTGTTGCTACAATGATTCTCCAAGAGAACGATCCATTATTTTGGCCAGATGTGGAGTTGAAACAATCACTATTCTTGCATAAACTTGCTGTAAAAAGAGAGTACGCTAAACGTGGAATATCTAGTGATATGATCAGCTGGGCAAAAGAGTTAGGAAATACCATGAAAAAAAGTTATTTACGGCTGGATTGTGCCTCAGACCGCCCTCACTTATGTGAATTCTACGAAAAAAATGGGTTTGTTAAAGTAAGGGAGCAATTGATTCTGAATAAATATCCCACAGCATTTTACGAGTATAAGATAGTTTGAATGCTGAGGGACTGTCTTGCTTCGCGGTAGCTCCTTTTTCGATTGTTAAATAACGAACAGTTATACAAAATAAATGCGTGGGTATTCCTTTCGAGATGACAACACAAGAACAGCCAACCGACAAGTCTTATGCTACGAAGTAGGTAATAGAAGCGGAGTGTAGCTAGTGAAAGATGAACCAATCATCATCATTGACTTTAATAAGAAAAGATTGAGATTTGAGAAGCCTCTGCAAGTGTGGCAGACCCACAAACCCGAAAATATTAAAAGTATATTCGAGAAGGTCCAGGAGGCTATTAATGGGCAACTCTATGTGGCTGGTTATGTCTCTTATGAGTGTGCACCCGCTTTCGAGAGGCATCTCAGCGTTTGTGAGCCTGATGCAGAGTTTCCTCTAGTATGGTTTGGTGTCTACGATAAACCAGTGGAAGAAGACGCCATAAGGGAGCGTAGGGGCTACTGCGTATCAGATTGGAAGTCAAATACTGACCGTGTAAAGTATGAAAAAAACATTGAAAGCATTCATGCGGCGATTGCTAGCGGAGAGACGTACCAGGTCAACTATTCGATGCGTCTGCGGACAGAGTTTAGTGGAGATGACTTTGCCTACTACGAAGATTTGCGAGGTGTTCAGCAAGGTAATTATTCAGCGTATTTGAATGTGGGGCGCTACCGAATCCTGTCTGTTTCACCCGAGCTTTTCTTTCACTGGAATGGAGATGTCATCCGTACGAAGCCGATGAAAGGTACCCTTCCCAAGTCGGAGAGCAAAAGAGCTTTGCTCGAATCCGAGAAGAACCGGACAGAGAATGTAATGATCGTGGATCTCCTTCGAAACGATTTAGGCCGAATTGCCAAAACAGGCACTACAAAGGTTCCTAAGCTGTTCGAAATCGAGGAATACCCTACCCTATACCAAATGACCTCGACCGTAGAAGCGAATACTAAGCCGGGGTTAACCCTGTTCGATTTATTCCAGGCTATGTTCCCGTGCGGGTCTATTACCGGGGCCCCAAAAATTTCTACCATGAAGATTATATCTTCCTTAGAGCAGGAGCCACGTCACATATATTGCGGTTCTATCGGGGTCGTTGTACCGGGTGAAGGCATCACGTTTAACGTGGCCATCCGCACAGTTCTTGTGGATACGCACACGCAGCAGGCTGTGTATGGAGTAGGGGGAGGAATTATCTGGGATTCGACCGCTGAGGAGGAGTACGAGGAGATGAAAACGAAATCCAGAGTGTTAACTTATCGGAACGAGCTTGGGAAGACAGAAGCATGAGTTTTGGAATGTTGACATGCATGCTGAATAATCCAATTATGTAACTGCAGTCTCCACGCCAGCGGATCCCGTCGAACGCGCAGTCGGTAGTATTATCTTCTCCTACGCCTGCGCATCTTATTTGCTGGTTAGGATGGCTATTCTATCACACACCAGGTTCTGATTTACCATATTTCATTAACGGGTAAATTAGTTAGTAACACTCCGCTCATGTTAATAATTGGCGACCGTCGGGTCGAGGGACGTAGCTTGCGCGAATAAAACCTGACTTGTAATCAAATAAAACAGCGAATGCCTCGCAAAGCGCATCGCTGTTTTTTTGTTACACGTCGATATTGGCCGCGATGCTATCTTCCCGGCCATACTCGCGGATGAGCGCTGCTACCGCTTGGTGATTCGGATTCGGGCCGTAAGCCTCTAGCGCTGCCTTGTCTTCGAATCGGACGCGAAGCACGAGCTGGTAGCCCTTGTTGTTGTCCGAGAAATTAATTCCTGCGTTCACTTCAACGACACCAGACAAGTGCTGCTTCAGCGCCTTAAATCGCTCCACGATTTCCTGCAGCTGTGCGTGGGTCGTTTGCTCACCGAATTTCACGAGAATAATGCGATCGATCATGTAAAGATCCCCTCTTTCCTCAACATCTATAACTTTAAGCACTATAGCATGAACGGGCAAGCTTTTCCAGTTCGTCGTGACACGGAATTCACAGCTATCTTTTGTAGGCTTTTTGATTTTGAGTTAATACCTGATTCTTATAAAGAAGGGATTAGGATTGACTTCGTAATTGAAACGGAAAATGCAGTTAAACAGCAGCAAGCTGAACAGCACAAAGATGAGGATAAACCAAAGGTTTGTCTTTTATAAGACTTCCACTCAATCCCGAATATGGCGAAAATCAGGAAAGTTTGGACCAATGCATCTGGGATGACGAACCAAATCGTGAGCATGTTTGAGCCTTTACATACATTAAAGTACATATGTTAACTAAATGTATTATGAATACAATAAACTTGTAAATATCTGTAAAATACACGAAAATCCCGATATTTTGAGCCGATAGTCCTACTCA
>JBNJJW010000010.1:0-190968 GCA_051750645.1 Bacillota bacterium
AATCTTTTCTTTCGTTTGTTTCGCTCGCCGTCCTCGTGTTTCTCTCGGCCGGAATTAGAATATACCATGCATATGCCCAATTGGTCAAGCATTTATTCGAAAAAAGTTTTAAGATCTTTTTAAACGTATATGCAGTCTTTAAATCAGCCTTAATAATGATATAAACTAATCGTATTAATACTGCTCAAATAAATGATGAATCCGTTCGGAGAGGATGTACGATATGTCATTAGATGAAATAGATCGTATCCGCTCACTTCTGCCTCAATGGGTGGAATCGAGCCGGCAATACTGCATTAACGGAAAAGTTGCTTCTTATATACCCGAGTTGTCCAAGGCTCCAATCGAAGCTCTGGGAATTCATCTTATGGATGCTCAAGGACATTCCATCACTGCCGGTGATTCTGATCTTCTTTTTACGATGCAGAGTATATCTAAAGTATTTACCCTTATCTTAGCGCTTATGGACAATGGCGAGGATGTAGTTTTTGACAAAGTAGGGATGGAGCCCACCGGCGACAATTTCAATTCCATGCTTAAGCTGGAGCTTGTACAGCCGGGCATACCATTTAATCCGCTTATTAATGCCGGGGCTATCGCGATCTCTTCCTTAATTGCCGGGAATAGTCCAATTGAAAAATCTGAACGCGTACTTCACTTTTTGCGTGTTCTTTCTAACAATCGTTCACTCGCGTATGATATGGATGTGTATCGGTCAGAATCCGAAACGGCTAATCTTAACCGGTCTATGGCTTATTTTTTAAAAGATAATGGTGTACTAAATGGCCAAGTTGAGGATGTGCTCGACATTTATTTCCGACATTGCTCCATTAGCGTTACGTGTGCTGATTTGGCACAGATGGCGTTGGTGCTTTCTCTAAACGGCAAAAGTCCATTAACCGGAGAAACGCTTATTCCGCGTCGCTACGTTCAAATCGCAAAAACATTCATGATAACATGCGGCATGTATAATGCGTCCGGCGAATTCGCGATCCAAGTCGGGCTGCCTGCAAAAAGCGGCGTATCAGGAGGAATACTAACGATGGTTCCCGGTCGTTACGGGATCGGCGTAGTCGGACCTGCTTTGAATCGAAAAGGAAACAGTATCGCGGGTGTTGCGCTTCTTGAGACATTATCCAATGAATTCGATTGGAGCTTATTTTAATTAAGAGGGGCCGCCCATTAGAGTCAACATCTAATGGACAGCCCCTCTTGTATTCGCTTTCTATGCTATGGATCGATTAGCTTAATATTTTTACTAAGCACAAAAAACTGCTCCGCTTTCTCACGATGTTCATCTGTGATTTGTCCGCTAATAGCCTTGTATGCAATTAATACGGCTGTAGCATCATCAACAAATCCGGCAACCGGCAAAAAATCAGGCAGCAGGTCAAGCGGCATAATCCAATAGGCTAATGCTCCGACTGCCGTAGCCTTCGCTGAGATTGGTGTTTTCGGATCGAGTGAACAATAGTAGAGCGTTACGACCTCTTTCGCGAATGGAACCTTCGCAGCGTAGCGCTTAACCTTTGACCAAAAACCTTCCTCTACATATTTGGTTTGCTTTTCATGATCGCCGATTTTCACAATCCATTTATTGATATCGACTTCCTGCGGTAAGTTATTTTGATTATTAGTATCCAATGAATCCTTAAGCTCGTTTGCAGAAATCTCATAGGGGACTTCTTCTTCTATAAGCTTTGTCCCGCATGATGAGCAAACTGCCAGCAGCAGCCTGTCCGCATCAACTTCATTGTTTCGCCCACAGCTTGTGCACTCCACAATAGCCATGCATCCAACCCCCTTCGTAATACATACATATACTGCTGTTCTACAATAATAGTTGCATCAAAATTATGCCTCCAGCTGCCTGCTAACGAGCGAACTGTAATATCCTTTCCTCTCCAATAGCTGTGCGTGCGAGCCTTTCTCGATAATAGCGCCATTCTCCAGCACAACGATCTGATCCGCCTGCTGAATCGTATTAAGCCGGTGCGCGATAACGAAGCTTGTGCGTCCTTGCATCAACCTCTGCAGCGCTTCCTGAATTTTGATTTCGGTTACGGTATCAATGCTGCTAGTCGCCTCATCGAGCACTAATATGGAAGGATTGGCCAAAATAGCCCGTGCAATGGCCAGCAGTTGCTTCTGCCCTTGACTTATCCCGCTGCCATCCGGCTTGAGAACGGCATCGTAGCCGTCACGCAGCTTTACGATGAAGGAATGGGCATTCGCCAGCTTTGCGGCTTGCTCTACTTCTACATCAGTAGCATCAAGTTTGCCGTATCGTATGTTTTCGCGAATCGTTCCTTCAAACAGAAACGGATCCTGCAGCACAAATGCCATGTGCGAGCGCAAGCTTTCGCGTTTTATCGTTCGACTATCGCGGCCGTCAATCGCAATGCGTCCGCTGCTTGCATCGTAAAATCGGCACAACAGCTGAATAAGTGTTGTCTTGCCCGCTCCTGTCGGACCAACAAGCGCTATTGTTTCCCCTGGTTTCACAACGAAGTTAACGTCACTAATAGTAGCGGTACGCCCCTCATAAGCGAACGTTACTTCTTCGAATGCAACAGCGCCTCTCACTTCTGCTATTTCGATAGCAGCTCCTTCATCCTTCCGCTCCTCCTCTTCGCCAAGCACGTCAAATACCCGTTCTGCCCCGGCTACTGCCGAGAGCAGCGTATTCCACTGATTCGCCAAGTCATTAAGCGGTCTCGTAAACTGCCTCGAATATTCCGCGAAAATAACGATAACACCAACGGTAATGGCACCGTTTAAAACGAATATTGCCCCGATACCGGCAATTATGGCAAAGCTCAGGTTGTTCAGCGCATTCATCAGCTTCGGGATGAAACCGGAAATCGTCTGTGCCCAAAAGCCTGATACGCGTATACGTTCGTTACGCTGCTTGAAGGCTGCGACTACTGTCTGCTCCTGGGAAAACGCCTTCACAATGCGCTGCCCGGATAGCGTCTCTTCAATATATCCGTTAAGATCACCAAGATTACGCTGCTGCTCCTTGAATAACCGTCCAGTTTGCTTCGTAATCCATTTCATTCCCAGCACCATAAGCGGTACAATGAGAAAGGTGAGCAGCGTTAGCATCGGACTAAGCGACAGCATCACCGAAACTGTGCCAATGAGCAATAGTACGCTTGAAAACACTTGAATGACCGAGCTGTTTAACGAAGAGCTTACATTATCAATATCATTCGTGACCCGGCTCATCAGTTCACCATGCTGACGCTTGCTGAAATAATGAATCGGCAGTCGGTGCAAATGCTCGAACAATTGAACACGCATCCGGTAGACGGTTTGTTGCGAGATCGTAATCATCCAAATGCTTTGCAGCCACATGGTGATCGAATGAAGGATATATACAACTGCCATTCCGATTAAAAATGAAATAAATCCGCTGTCTCGATTCATGAGAAAATGATCGATCGCCGTCCCTGCTAAATATGGGCCCAGCAAGGAAAACGCCGAGCTAAGCAGTACCATGACCATAGCCGCAGCAAGCCTACCTTTATAGACCGTTAAATAACTCCACATTTGCCTTAGCGTGCGGACCGTATTTTTGGCTCTAGGCTTGCGTTTGCCTTTCCCTCCAGTCTCTTTTCCCTCCATATTTGATTGTGCCGCTTGTTCAGGCCGTGGATACTGAAAAGGCTCTTTCCATTTATTAAGCACGGGATACACCTTCCTTCCCGAACTGCGATTCGTAGATTTTTCGATATAAGTCCGACTCGTGAATCAACTGCGCATGGGTACCCTGAGCGAGCAATTCTCCTTCATCCAGCAGCAATATCGTATCTGCGTTTACGGTTGAGCTAATTTTTTGCGTGATGAGAAAAGTTGTGCAGTTCATTTGCTTTATCGCATGCAGCAATGCCGCTTCCGTTTGTACGTCTAAAGCACTCGTACTATCATCAAGCAGCAAAATAACAGGCTTCCTTACTAGCGCGCGGGCAATCGTCAGCCGCTGCTTCTGCCCCCCTGACAAATTAACGCCCTTCTGGCCTACGATCGTATCGTATTGCTGCGGCAGTCTCATGATCGTGTCATGAATTTGTGCCAGCTTCGCAGCTTCCATAATTTCTTCAAGTGTAGCGTCGTTCTTACCCCATCGAATATTTTGCTCGACGGTGCCTGTAAACAGCATGACCTCTTGAGGAACGTATCCAATTTGCTTGCGAAGCAGGTCCAGCTTCATTCGGCGATTATCCGTTCCATCGACTCGGATCGTTCCCTCCTGTACGTCATACAGCCGAGGAATAAGCTGAATCAGCGAAGACTTGCCTGAACCTGTCGCCCCCATGATCGCAATCCTCTGACCTGGATTCACAGCAAATGAAATATCGTTTAAAACCTTTTGCTGCGTGTCCGGGTATAGAAACGACACATGTTCAAAAGCCACGTGTCCATTTCGCAGCCTTACAGCCGCATCGCTTTCCAGCGAATCCTTCAAATCAATATCCGTTAACAGGACCTCTTCTATTCGCTGCGCCGATGCGCGCGCACGCGAAAAGTTAACTACAATCATGGACATGATGGACAATGCCGCAGTCGTCCTGGTCGCATAGTTAACGACGGCTACTACTTCACCCACGGTGGCACCATTAATATCAAGCTCAATACGTCCGAACCACAGTACCGCCATTACGCACGCATTCATGACAAGCAAAATGATAGGCATTGTCATCTCCGTCAGACGCAGCGCTGCGACTGTACGATCCATCAGCTGTCCGCTTGACTGCGAGAAACGTTTCGATTCATGCTGCATGCGCACGAACACTCTGACAATTCGCATACCAATCAAATTTTGCTGCATCACGCCGTTAACTTGATCGAGCTGCAGTTGTACCGACTGGAAGAGTCGTGCACCTTTCTTGAGTACCCAAAGGAGGAATATGCCAAGAAAAGGAACAGCTCCCGCCAGCCATAACGCAAGCTTTGGTTGTACAGCAAACGCCATTGCGATGCTTCCTATAACAAGCAGCGGAGCCCGGAGCATGATGCGGAGGCCCATAAACACCGTATTTTGCAGCTGCATGACGTCGTTAGTCAGTCTTGTAATAAGGGAAGATTCCGGAAAGCGGTTAAAATTAGCAAATGAGAACGATTGCACTATGTCATATAGCCGCTCACGAAGGTCAAAGCCGAAGCTTTGACTCACATGAGAAGCATAGAAGGAGCTGAATATACCAACAATAAATGCAATGGCGGAGCAGCCCAGGAGAATTCCGCCCCAATAAAGCACAACCGATAAATCATCCTGTCCGATACCATCATCGATAATTTTAGAAATAATAAAGGGCTGAAGCAGCTCGACCGTAAGCTCCATAAGCATGAGCAGCAGCGCAATGCCGGCTGCAAACCTGTGCTTTTTCAAAAAAGTAAACATGGTCAGCATCGTTGATCCTCCGAGTATTATAAGCTTCTACAATCAGATGTTACTTCTGATTGCCGTCATACTCATTATATATGCTTGGACCCTTAAATGGCATTTATTATGAAGAATTTCTATATATGGGGAGGGAGAATCGAGGTCAAGCTTAGCAGCTCAGCAAGCAGAAGTTAGCGGCTTTGCAGGAAACCGCCTACTCGCTTACTTGGTCATGCAGCTACGATGAGCTGCGTGCGTCTTCATAGAAAACACGGAACATGATATCGTGATTGTAGTTGCCGAAGCCTTTGCCGTACAACGTTAATCCGCCTACATGAACAGCGTCTTCCTTAACTTCTATCCGGAAGGTCCAATAGTTTCGTTCAAGACCGATCTCGCCGATTCCGACAGACGACATATGCTGCCCATCGATTAACGTTCCGTCCTCTTGTATACGAATCACCTTCAGCAAGCCGTACTGGTTAACCCGATCCTGCCACCAAGGAGGTGAAAAGCGACCGCGAACCTCGCCATAATCGCCTGGGCTTGTCCACATACCGATGTCCATTCCATTAAGCGTGAAGTTGATGTCGGAAGGCCAATTTTCATTTATACCCGGCGCTTCAGAGCCTAGTTCCATCGTTATTTCCAATGCGACCGGACGCTGCCCCGCCAGCAAATAATTCGGAACCTTGTACTCGACGTATCCTTTGCCGAACCATAAAATACTTGCATTCATCCGCTCAGGCTCCAGGAAAAAACGCGGATCATCGAATTGTCCAATCATTTTTTCTACCGTTGCAATGCCGCATGTCGGGAAAACCTCAAACTGCGTAAAGTGTCCTACTGGCACGCTAACCTCATGCACTTTCTTCACATCAAGTGTAGGATGCGGCAGTTCGATTGATATCGAGCGTTCGGCGAGCGTGCAAATTTTATGCGTGCCCCCATGCTTGCGCACCATTTTCGTCTGAACGATTCCCGCTTTCTCCAGCTTCTTTATATGCATCGTTACTATTGCACTGCTTAAGCCAAGCGACTCCGCCAGCTCTTTCACATTCATTAAATTGTTCGCAAGCAAATTTATTATTGACAGCCGTACTGGACTAGCTAAAGCTTCATATAGAGGCAGCCACGTCTCATCTGTATTCGCATGTATCATCCTTCATTCCTCCTCTC
Source organism: Bacillota bacterium (assembly GCA_051750645.1). Taxonomy (GTDB): domain Bacteria; phylum Bacillota; class Bacilli; order Paenibacillales; family Paenibacillaceae; genus Pristimantibacillus. Next base: position 6,569 of record JBNJJW010000010.1, read on the forward strand.
CCTATTGTATAACAATAGAAGGGCATCCCAAAAGCCGCAAATACGGCTTCCGGACACCCCTTCCAACTATGGTGCTGAGAAATAAGATTACAGCTTAATGCGGATAACGTTCCACGATGCTTTGCCAAGCGTAGCTTCAATTTTGCCGTTACAATCAATAGCAGCATTTCCGCCCGAATGAGGCTTCACACGATCCTGAGCATCCACAGTATTGGTGGCCTTCAAATCATCGTTCTCCAAAACTATGTGTTCAATAATTCGGCATGAACCAAAGCTGCGAAGGTCAATTTCGAATGGCAATGCTTCGTCAAGCTTACGGTTTACCGCAAACACGGTCACTTCTTCCTTCTCTTCGTTGTGAACCGCAACAGCTTCCAGATAAGGCACATCAGTAAAGTCCTTAGAATCATACTTTGGAGACTTCACGAGCGGCACAAGCACAGTCCCACGGCCGAATAAGCTTGTATGCATGTAAGGATAATAGATTGTTTGCTTCCACGCTGCTCCGCCATTCTCCGTCATAATTGGCGCAATAACGTTAACGAGCTGCGCGATACATGCCATTTTCACACGATCCGCACGCTTGAGCATACTGATCAGCATGCAGCCAACAACAAGTGCATCCTCATGGTTGTATACATCCTCCAATTGAGGCGGTGCGATTTGCCACGGGTCGAGTTTTCTGTCCGATTCATTCGAATGATACCAAACGTTCCATTCGTCGAAGGAAAGATTAATTTTCTTCTTGCCGCGTTTCTTCGCTTGTACATAATCTGCAGTAGAAATGACCGTATTAATAAACGAATCCATGCTCATCGATTGCGCAAGGAAATTTGCAGGGTCGTTGCTTCGATTTCCGTAATATTGGTGAATCGAAATATAATCGACTTCATTGTATGTCAAATCAAGAACGGTTGACTCCCATTCCGGGAACGTCTGCATGCCAATTGCCGAACTGCCGCACGCAACAAGCTCAATCGCAGGATCCGTCCATCTCATTACTTTTGCGGTCTCGCTCGCCAATCGGCCATATTCTACCGCTGTTTTATGACCAATTTGCCAAGGACCATCCATTTCGTTCCCAAGACACCACGTTTTAATATTATGTGGATTCTTGTATCCATGCTGAATGCGAAGATCGCTCCAGTAAGAGCCGGACGGGTGATTCGAATATTCGATAAGATTACGTGCTTCGTCTATGCCGCGAGTCCCTAAATTAACCGCCATCATTGCTTCTGTATTCGCCTTCTTGCACCAATCTACAAATTCATTCAACCCGATCCAATTTGGTTCAATCGTTCTCCAGGCAAGCTCAAGTCTTCTTGGACGCTTGTCAACCGGACCCACTCCGTCCTCCCAATTGTAACCGGATACAAAATTACCTCCCGGATAACGGACAATCGGAACATCTAGTCCCTTCACAAGCTCAAGCACGTCCGAACGGAAGCCCTGCTCATCCGCTTGCGGATGATCCGCTTCGTAAATACCGCCATATACCGCACGTCCTAGATGCTCAATGAAAGATCCGTATATTCGTTTATCAACTTCTCCAATTTGAAAATCTTTATCCACGATCATCGAAGCTTTGTCTGCCATGTTCATCCACCTCATCTTCAGATTAATAAATTCATTAATTAATAGGTTAATCATTAATAAGTGATCTCAATATTATTTAACTATATGATCTAAATTAATGCAAGTATTAATTTTGGGTTACTTAAATTAATATATTTATTAATTCAAATTAATGATACATCTTATATCGATATGAGACTTTATAACCACTCGCGAAAGTAGTCTAAATTTCCTATTTTTAACCTATTTGTTCCTTGAGTTAACCCTCTTTTTCGACTACTATGGAACTATAAGGTAATTCCATTGTTTCAACACTACGGCAGGAGTTGAGTACATGAGCAGCCAAGTACGCTCACTAGAAGAGGCGGCCGAACTAATCATTGATACCATCAAGGACTACCTTCAAGTAAACACGTTATTTATTGCAGCAAATGACGGCTACGCGAATCGAGTTATTCGAGCGTTTAATCGTTATGAGAATTTAGTTAGACAAGGTGTGCATTTACCACAGTTACAAAGCAATTATAACCTCACTATTAACCAAGCTGATTCCGTAATCCACATACCTAACACGCTGGAGGACGAGCGGACATCTGACTTACCGATTACGAAGCAGCTTGGACCGTGTTCATTTGTCGGCATAGCTGTCAAAACGCCGGACAATCAATCATTCGGAACCATTTGTGTAATGGATCGCGAGCCGATCATCCTGAACGAGCTGCAGCTTTCTTTTCTCAAATCGATGGCTACGTTCCTCAGTTATATCATTGAGCTTGAAAATGCGAGCGTTACCGATAGCCTGACCGGATTATACAACCGGCGCTATTTATCGCATCTTTATCAGAACGGATCGGACAAGCAGTTTAGCATTATGTTCATCGACATCGACGACTTCAAGGAGGTTAACGATACCTATGGTCATGATTTTGGCGATCTGCTGCTGCTTGATATCGCCGCAAGACTGCAGCAAAGCGTCAGAAAAACCGATATCCTCGTTCGATACGGCGGAGATGAATTTCTAATTTGCTTTCAATATTTGGTCGATAATCAAGATATCCAGTTCGTTGCCGGCAAAATTAAGGACTCCATAAAGGAACCGTTTTCCATCAATGGACACATGATTCAAATTTCCGCAAGCATCGGTATAAGCTCGAAGCACGGTGCAGGCTCCAGCCTGAAGGAGCTGATTAGCGACGCGGATCATGCGATGTATGGCATTAAACAAAATGAAAAGAACCTTTGAGAAAGCTGCTCCTTCTCGAATCCATTTTCGAGACAGCGGCCCTTCAAGGGTTCTTTATTGTTTATTGACCGTCATAACCTTGGCAGGCCTAACATACATATGGTATGAATCGTATTTTCAATACGGGGGGATGACGGATGAATCAGGATGAGATTCGCGCGCTGGAGCGATCCATCGATGAAATAACAGAAATTGCACAAGGCTTTGGGCTCGACTTCTACCAGATGCGATATGAAATTTGTCCAGCCGATATCATTTATACGTTCGGTGCCTACGGCATGCCGACCCGCTTCAGCCATTGGAGCTTCGGCAAAACGTTCAATAAAATGAAAATGCAATACGATTTTGGCCTAAGCAAAATTTACGAGCTCGTCATAAACTCCAATCCGTGCTATGCCTTTCTTCTTGAAGGCAACTCCCTTATCCAAAATAAACTTATCGTAGCTCACGTGCTCGCGCACTGCGATTTCTTCAAAAACAATTCCCGCTTCAGCGTAACAAACCGCAACATGGTTGAGAGTATGTCCGCTACCGCAGACCGAATACACCAGTATGAAATGGACCACGGGACCGAAGCGGTCGAGAAATTCATTGATGCGATTCTTGCCATTCAAGAGCATGTCGATCCGACGCTCATTAAGCCATACCAGCTGGATAAGAAACGGTATATTGAGATGGTTCAAAAAGATAACGAACGATCCTCAAATCATGAACGTCCTTCCCAGTATGATGATTTGTGGGATTTAGATCATGAGCGGACTGCTGCAGCTGCTGCTGCTGCTCAAGCTCATGCGGCTGACGCCAAACGTTTCCCGCCTCGTCCGGAAAAGGATGTCGTATGGTTTATCGAAGAATATTCGCCAATATTAGAGGATTGGCAGCGTGACGTCTTGACGATGCTTCGCGATGAAATGCTCTATTTCTGGCCGCAAATCGAGACAAAAATTATGAACGAAGGCTGGGCCTCCTACTGGCATCAGCGCATTATACGCGAGCTTGATCTAACCAGCGACGAAACCATCGAATTTGCGAAGCTAAATTCTTCGGTCGTCGTTCCATCCCGCCACAGCCTCAATCCATATTATTTGGGACTAAAAATTTTCGAGGACATCGAGCGCCGCTGGGATAACCCGACGAAAGAAGAGCAAGCGCGCTTCGGGCGCGTGCCAGGCAAAGGAAGAGAGAAAATTTTCGAAGTTCGCGAGCTGGATTCCGATACTTCATTCCTCCGCAACTATTTAACGAAGGAATTGGTTGACGACCTGGATCTCTACATTTTCGAGAAAAAAGGCCCCGAGTGGAAAATTACCGATAAGTCTTGGGAAAATATTCGCGAGCAGCTTGTCTATTCGAAAGTAAACGGCGGATTTCCGTGCCTCATGGTCAAGGATGGAGACTTCAACCGCGTCGGCGAGCTCTACTTGATTCACGAGTACGAGGGCACAGAGCTTGATCTCAAATACGTCGAGCGGACATTGCCGTATGTCGTGCAGCTTTGGGGGAAAAATGTCCATCTAGAGACGATTGTCGAGGATAAGAAAATTGTTTTTAGTTGTGATGGGAAGAAGACTAGCCGGAAGTTTGTGTGATTTATTAAATTGCAAATGTCCATGAAAAATCTCCCCTTCATTGCTTTACAGCCCCTGAAGGGGAGATAAATGTCTCCCTATTGCTCTTTTCAGCCTTATCCTTTTGGTTTTACCACCAAGGCTGCCAAAAATGAGAAAATAATGGCTGCCGAAATACCTGCGCTTGTTACCTTAAATATACCGGTAATGACTCCGATCCATCCGTGTTTCTGTAATTCCTCCAAAGCACCGTGAACCAGAGCGTTCCCAAAACTAGTGATCGGAACGGAAGCGCCGGCACCGGCAAATTTAACGAGCGGGTCATACAAGCCGAGTCCGTCGGCGACTGCTCCCAGTACGACGAGTAACGTCATTGTATGCGCTGGTGTTAGTTTAAACCCATCAAAACAAATCTGTCCAAAGACGCAAATTGCTCCCCCTACAAGAAAAGCCCATAAAAAGATCATATCAGGTTCCCTCCTGCTTCAATCGCTACAGCATGCGCGATACAAGGAATACTTTCACCCTGTTGAAATGAAAGCGGCGATAAGAGCGCCCCAGTGGCAACAACAAGCATGCGTTTGATTTCACCTTTTCGCATCCGTTTCAGTAAATGACCGTAGGTGACAACGGCCGAACAGCCGCAACCGCTTGCCCCCGACTGTATCATCTGGGTTTCATAGTCGTAAATCATCATGCCACAATCGTTATACTCCGTTTGATGAATCGGAAAGTTGTGTTTTTCAAACAATTTGCAGGCAATCTCATAGCCTACTTTGGCCAGATCGCCTGTCACAATCAGATCGTAATAACCGGGCTCGATTTGTAAATCCCGAAAATGAGCCTGGATGGTGTCAACCGCTGCGGGTGCCATAGCCGCCCCCATATTAAACGGATCTGTAATCCCCATATCGATTACCCGGCCAATGGTCGCTGAAGCGACGACAGGTCCTTCCCCATCCCGCGAAACGATGGCTGCACCCGCACCCGTCACGGTATATTGGGCAGTTGGCGGCTTTTGCGAACCGTATTCGGTCGGATACCGGAACTGCTTGTCTACACTTGCATTATGACTGCAGGTCCCGGCCAGTATGAATTTCGCTCCTCCGCTATTAACGAGTGCGGACGCGAGAGCAAGGCTTTCCATCGAGGTTGAACATGCACCGAACACACCAAGATAGGGAATTGTCAGCGTACGGGCGGCAAAGCTGCTGCTGATAATTTGATTCATCAAGTCGCCGCCGATATAAAATTGGACTTGCTCCTTGGTTAAACCTGCGTTTTCGATAGCCAGTTGTGCGGCTTCTTCGATCAAAACTTTCTCCGCTTTTTCCCAGCTATCTTCTTCCAGCATGGAGTCACCATGTATGATGTCAAAATCACTGGCAAGTGGTCCCCTGCCTTCAAACGGGCCGACTACGGTAGCCGATGCGCGAATAACCGGTTTATTTTCAAATATCCAACTTTGATGTCCTTTTAGCATATCAGTGTCCTCCTCCAGTACCCTTAAACACTAAGGTAAGGATACCTACAAAAAATGCCGCTACAGTTCCAAAGACTATAACCGGACCTGCAATTTTAAACATTTTTCCGCCGACGCCTAAAACCATTCCTTCGCTTTGATGCTCAATAGCGGCGGATGCCATCGAATTTGCAAAACCGGTAACGGGAACAGCCGAACCGGCACCCGCCCATTGTGCGAATTTGTCATATACGCCTAAGCTCGTCAAAATAACGGAAATGAGAATTAGCACGGCCACAGTGGGATTGGATGCATCTTTCTCGTTAAAGCCTACCCAATGAACAAACATTTCCTGAATCGCTTGTCCAATCACGCAAATCATTCCCCCGGCAAGAAAGGCACGACAGCAGTTTTTGAATATAGGCCGTTTTGGTTCAATCTGTTTGGCGAGTTCTTGATACTCCTGTTGAACCGGCGTTGCTTTTTTCATCTTGTCATTGGCCATTTTTAATCCTCCCGATTCATCTGATCTACTGAATGAGCAGCGGTTTGACTTCCTTAATAACCCGTTCCAGCTCTTTCGCACATTCTTCATACATTTTCTTTGCTTTTGGAGCTTTCGTGGATAGACTAAACATTTCTAGATCCGCTTCACATTTTTTTAAAGTCGCCAGCAAAGAGGCTTTACTCTGGGGCTTAGGGACTTTAATCTGATCATCATATAAGTCAACATATAGCTGACCATAGCTGTCTACCTGGCCAAGAAACACATTTTCAATTGCGACTCCAATCTTTTCGAGTTCCGTATCCAGCCATTCCCGATTAAGTCCAATCGTAGCCAAAGGTTCGTTTATGACTTCCCCATCCATGATAACCACCTGCGGTTCCTGTTCGGGACCCACTTTGATGCCTAAATGCTTGGGTGTAAGGGGCTGATTTTCTTTCGTTAGCAAGACGTTGATGTCTCCACTCGGTTCCATAACCGCAAATTCTACGTTTGCCGCCTGGAATACACTTTTTTTCCGCAGTTCTTCCATCAATTCGTCGGTCGTAATTCGTTCCTTCTTGAGATTATCCTCCATGATTTTTCCGTCTTTAATCAACACCGTGGCTTTGCTTTCGATAAAATCCCTTGCTTTTTTACTCTTGATTTGTAAGAACTCAATCCCTAAAGAAACGAGTACCCAAACAGACAATGAAACAATTCCTAAATACCATCTTGCATCCAAATCTAACGAAATATAGGCCGCTAAGCTTCCGATCGTGATTCCAGTTATGTATTCAAAAAAAGAAAGCTGGGAGACTTGTCTTTTTCCCAATAGCTTGGTCATCAAAAAAAGGATGGCAATCGCTAACAATGTCCGTAGTGCAACAAGTAACCACTCTTGCATCTTGTAGTCCCCTTTATTATTGTGAGTATTCGAATTTCCACTTGGTGGAAATTCGTACATATGCAAGATCGACATTTTCCATGGTTTTTATTCATTTATTGCTGTATGATTTCGAAAAAACGGGATACATTATATCCGTTACCTAGAAGGAATCGCAGTATTTTCAAACGCTTATGGATAATCCGTTAAAGGAGGTGAATCAAATTGACAGTTGCTTCCCAAGTCAAAACATGTGTCGCTTCGTTAAAAAGCGCTCAGGCTAGCTTGGAACAATTCGCTTTGAGCACCCAAAATGAAGAGGCGAAAACTCTTTTTACTAACGCGGCTGAGCAAACACAACAGATTCTGCAGCAAGTCGAAGATCGGGTACAGCAGTTAGAAAATGAAGAACCGCAATACAAAGGATTCTAAGAACGGAGAAACAGCCATGTTCATAAGAGCATGGCTGTTCTTTGGTTTAATGTTATAATTCTGATTCTAGCTTGACTAGTAAATTTTCCTTCAATTTTTCATCCCACTGGTGTGTATGGCAATCCGGGTAACGGGTTACCTTAACAGAAGAGGAAATGAAAGGAGAGAGTCTTGATGACAGATTTTAATGACGTAAAGCATGTACTAAACTATCTGCAATCGGAAATTACCCGGATCGAAACGGTATCAGGTACATTATCAAGCGTTGAACGTGAACATTATCAGAAATTAACGAACTTCGATCACAAGGAACTGGTCGACATTGCGATTGAGGAGCAAAGTGCTTCAAGGCAGTTGGACACTATAAAACAAATGTGTCTGACTATGTCCAAACAAATCGATGGAATGGTTCACCAATTGGACCGGGGAGCCGGTAATGAAATTCATTGAGAATATTATGCGTTCCGTCATGAATGAAGCGGTGGACAAAGCCTTGTCCCGCATGATAAAGGATCAATATACCGAAAACCTGGCTGCGACAATTCCCGTTGGCCGTAAGGTCGGTATTCCAAACTTTATAGAAATCCTCATGCGTTCCTCCAGCGGTACGCCGATTCCTCGGCCGCTGGGAAGCTACATTCATTTTTCTCCATGGGAAAGCGTATTGTTTAATCCCGTTCATCTGTTTCGCATGCCAACGCCGGAGCAGATCGGAATTCAAACTTCCGTGACGATTGGTCCGCTCGCACAAAAGCCGCTTACCCTTTCGATTCCGATCATGATTGCAGCCATGTCGTTTGGCGGAGCCCTAAGCAAAAATGCCAAGCTTGCCCTTGCCAAAGCTTCGACATTCGTTGGAACTGCCACGAATTCAGGGGAGGCAGGATTGATGCGGGAAGAGCGGGACGCGGCACATCTTTTTATTGGTCAATATAATCGTGGCGGATGGATGAACACCCCCGACAAATATAAGCAGCTGGATGCGATTGAAATTCAGCTCGGTCAAGGAGCGCAAGGCTCGGCTTCTCAGCGAACGACAGTAAAAAACATTGGCGAAGACTTCCGGGAAGTGTTCGGTTTGCAGGAAGGGGAGCCTGCTGTCATTCATTCCAGACTTCCAGGCGTCAATTCCGAGGAAGATTTCGTTCAACTCGTGAAGCGTCTCAAACATGAAACAGGCGTTCCGGTCGGGCTTAAAATCGCCGCCACGCATCACTTGGAGAAAGAACTGCAAATTGCCTTGGAAGCCGGAGTTGATTTCATTACGCTTGACGGCGCGGAAGGGGGGACGCACGGTGGAGCTCCAACCTTGCAGGATGATGTGGGACTACCAACTATGTTTGCCATTTCACGTGCTTCACATTTCTTAGCCCGTAAAGGAGCGACCGGCAAAGTCAGCATAATTGCTGCGGGAGGATTAGTCACCCCCGGCTCCATGTTGAAAGCAATGGCGATGGGTGCAGATGCCGTATACATCGGAACTGCTGCGATGCTGGCCTTAATCGGTGAACATATTGTGAAATCGGCTCCGTTCGAAGCTGCTACGAGCCTGGTCGTATATACCGGCAAATTGACCTCGGAGCTGGATGTGGATACAGCATCCAAGAATTTGGTGCGTTATTTAAATTCTTGCGTGACAGAGATGGAAATGGTTGCCCAGTCACTTGGACGAACATCGTTATCCGATATCTCTAAAAGCGATTTGTGCACTACAGACTCTGAAGTTTCGAGGGCGACAGGCATTCAATGGGGTTTCGTAGCGCCGGAAATGCAGCATGAAGCACTGACAGAAAATCCTTTCTTCGTACCGCCTTTGGGCTATTTCAGTGATATTGATCAACAGAATAATATGAAAACTTGATCCTAACTTAAAATTATTGAAATCAAACAGCCATGCTTTGACTCTCAAAACATGGCTGTTTGATTCATATTAATATGCGAGGCTCAATGAATGTCTGTCGGTCTTAGAACAATTACCTCAATCCCTTGTTCAACTACCGCCATCAAATATTCGGCAGCTGGCTGATTGAGTTTGTACAAATCATGCAGCATGCTGCTTATCCGATCTATACGAATAGCCGTTTGATCGTCAATCCCCTCATCATCATCAATGATCATATACAATTCATTTTGCAGCCTGCTCAATACTTCCAGTTGAATCGTCTGTGTCTTCCCCGTTTCCAAATTGTTTAAATAAACGGGGGATACTCCTAATTCTTTTGCAAATTCATTAAGTTCAAAACCTTTTTGCTGTCTTACCTGCCTCAGCTGTTGTCCGAAAGAGCTCAAAATCATTACCACCTTTTTTCCACGGAACTATGAAACTATATTCCTTGCAAATATTCCCTTGAATGTTTATAAGTTAGACGAGTTAAATTATATGTTGTAATTTTAAAAAAAACGGTGGTAAGTATGGATATTTAAACTGCAAAGGATGTAGAGCGGATGGCCGAAATGAATATCAACGGATACAGCATGCAATACTCAGATCGGGGAAAAGGAACCGCGATCCTATTTATCCATCCCCCGCTTTTGACGAGTCTGAATTTCGTCTATCAAATTCAGGAATTGTCAGCTCAATTTCGAACGGTCGCTTTCAATATCCGGGGGCATGGCGGTAGCGAACCTTCCGTAAAAGAGATCACATACCCTTTAATTGTCGAGGATATGAAGCAGTTGATGGATCGGCTCCATATCGAAAAAGCCTTTATATGCGGGTACTCAACGGGCGGTTCGATCGCGCTTGAGTTCATGCTGACCTATCCCGACCGGGCGCTCGGTTGTATTGTAGTCAGCGGAATGTCTGAAGTAAGTGATTGGAAATTAAGAAATGAGATCAAGCTTGGGCTAAGCTTATCCCGAATCGGTGCGGTCCGTACGCTCGCAATGACTATTGCTTGGGCGCAAGCAAATCGAAAGCTGTCCTTGGTCTGGAAGCTCTATAATGACGCCATAAAAGGAAACGCCAATAATATTAAACAGTATTACCAATATAGCCTGCTCTATAACTGTACGGACCGATTGGAACAAATCCAACAACCCGTCTTGCTCGTTTACGGAGAGAAGGATAACCAGTTCCATCCTTACGCTAAGCTGTTATCCGAACGATTGGACAAGAACGAACTCTATTTCATTAAACAAACCAATCATCAGATTCCTACGAAGGCAGCAGGTAAATTGAACGGATTGATCCGTCAATTCATCACCAGACAAATGGAAAACCGCTAGACAGAAAATCTGCCAACCAATAACTAGAAGGGCTAAATCGTATAATAAACATCCCCTGCCTGTTTCTTTTGTATTCCAAACTCAAATGTATCTGAACGAAGTCCGCGTCGCATCGTCTCGAGAGAAAGAGTATCGCTAGGTTGAATATTCCCTAAATGTACGTCTGAACCAAATTTGCGCAGTAGCAGCACCTGTTGAGGCTTAAGTGGCGCCTCCCACATCAGTCTATTCGTCTCCGGCACAAATCTGAGGATGGCATCTAACACATCTTCCCGGCATTCACCATTCTCATCGAAGAGACCGACGCCAACACCAGACTCACGAGCTTCCACCGTTGCAAGCTCCGCGCCTGCTTCCCAATCCGCCTCAACAGTTACGGCCAGAGTCGATGCATCAATGAGCGAGCCTGACAGCTTTTTGCCATACTCTGTTACGACACGAAGACCTCTTTTTATGCCTTCTTGGATCAGCTCTGTCCGTTTTCTGCGAGATAGTTCAATTGTGCCATCGGACACTTCAACACCGTTAAAACCGAGAGTGCATATGGAATCGAAGAATGCCGGGACCACATCCTGCTGCACGGCAGTCTCCAGCAATGTACCGCCTGGCATGACCGTAATGCCATGTCGTTTGGCCAGCTTAATCTTGTACAGCAGCAGCTCAGTATTACAAAGAGGGGCTGTTCCGAAGCCGAATTTCACGAAATCGATATAATCTGAGGCTACTTCAATTAAATCCATAAATGCGTTTCTGCCGAGACCTTTATCGATGACCATCGTTTGACCGCGTCCGGTGATCCGATCCGCACTGCGATTATCGGTTTTAAGTTCAGAAGCTTTGCGGCTTCCACTTGGATCATACAACTCTGAGGGCCAAACTTCACGTGGGGAACACTTCATCTGTAATCTCCTCAATTCGTATATGTTTTCTCACGTCATCGAATGACATGAGTATCATATGCGGACTTTTCCGGGCGTGTGCCCGCAAACTGTCAAGAAATCCGATAGTAAAAAAAGCCCTTAACCATCGTTAAGGGCTTGTTAAGGGCTATTTCAGACAATTACAGTTTTACAACGTTCTCAGCTTGTGGTCCACGGCTGCCTTGAGTAACATTGAATTCAACTCTTTGACCTTCATCTAATGACTTATAGCCTTCGTCTTGAATGGCGGAGAAATGGACGAATACATCGTTTCCTCCTTCAACTTCGATAAAACCAAAGCCTTTTTCTGCATTGAACCATTTAACTGTGCCTTTTTCCATCTTGTATTGCTCCTTCTTATCGTCAGTTGTTTTGAAACGTATTTATTTTATTTCAATTCCTTCGTTTTCAATCGGCCTTAGTGTTGCCAAAGTACGCCAGCTTTCATTGACTCCCGTTTTTCTTAATTATCTCTCACACATGTCCGTCTAGAACAGAATTGCTTCATTCCGTCCCAGTTGCCCCATATACACCCCTTACATCGTTTAGGTTGTTTGGGGCTAATCATAATCGTATTTAACTTCGACAATTTCTTCCCTCCATTAGCTTGAATAGAAATAAAATACCCTTTACATAATCGGGTTATTCTTCCAAATATTTAAATTTAAATATACTGACGTCTAAGTCATGGGAAAACGTTCTCTTTTTTGAATAATTCGACTATCTCGAAACCATATTATGTGAGTATATAAATCAAAATAACACATCGATTTTCAATTCAGTAAAGCAGGAGGTTGCCGAGATATGAGCACTGAAAAAAGCGCGCTATCGATTTTTGCATTAGGAGGCGTACATGAGATTGGTAAAAATATGTATGTTATTCAGTATGCGGACGATATCGTTGTCATCGACTGCGGTTCCAAGTTTCCTGACGAAAGCTTATTGGGGATTGATCTCATTATTCCTGATATTACTTATTTGCAAGAAAATCAGGAAAAGGTTCGGGCTCTAGTTGTTACACATGGACATGAAGATCATATTGGGGGTATCCCCTATATATTAAAACAATTGAATATGCCGATTTATGCATCAAAGCTGACACTTGGTTTAATCAGAGGGAAACTAAAAGAAAACGGACTTCTCGATCAAAGTAAGCTTAATGAAATCAACTCGGAATCAAGCATTGAGTTAGGTACGTTCAAGCTTGGCTTTTTCAGAACAAATCACAGTATTCCCGATTGCCTGGGTGTCGTATTTTATACCCCTGAAGGAACTGTTGTTCATACCGGGGATTTTAAATTCGATTTAACCCCTGTAAATAATCAGTATCCAGATATTCATAAAATGGCCAGCATCGGTGAAAACGGTGTATTAGCTTTATTATCCGAGAGTACAAATGCAGAACGTCCAGGATTCACTCCTTCTGAGCGACTTGTAGGAGATCATATTGAAGAAGCATTCAAAAAGGCGCAATATAAAGTGTTCATCTCCACATTCGCTTCAAATGTTCACCGATTGCAGCAAGTGATTGATGCAGCTCAAAAGACAAACCGAAAGCTGCTCTTGCTCGGACGAAGTATGGTTAATGTCGTTTCAATCGCTGTAGAGATTGGCCAATTAAATATTCCCGAAGGTATGCTGATTGAAGCAAAAGAGGCAAATGATATGGCGCGCGACAAAGTGGCCGTACTCTGTACGGGAAGTCAGGGTGAGCCTATGGCTGCACTTTCCCGTCTTGCCAACTCGAGCTATCGCCAAGTAGAGATTTTACCTGGCGATACCGTTATCTTTGCTGCTACCCCCATACCTGGAAATGAACGAAACGTTGCAACTACAGTTGATAATTTATTTTTGCTGGGAGCAAACGTTATATATGGATCTGGATCGGTTACGGGAATGCATGTATCCGGTCATGGATGTCAAGAAGAGCTCAAGCTTATGCTTACGTTAATGAAGCCTAAGTATTTTATCCCTATTCACGGTGAGTACCGAATGCTTTTTCAACACCGGTTATTAGCGGAAGCTGTCGGGGTGGAGAAAGACAACATATTTATTATCAAAAATGGTGACGTCGTTGATATTAGCGATCAAACCGCCAGACAAACCCGGAAAATAGCAGCCGGAAATACACTTGTTGACGGCTGGGGAATAGGAGATGTTGGAAATGTTGTATTACGCGACCGCAAACATCTCGCCGAGGACGGCATTCTTGTTGTGGTGGTTACGCTAAGCAAATCGGACGGGAAGATTTTAACCGGACCCGATATCATTTCTCGAGGGTTCGTATATGTCCGCGAGTCGGAGGCTCTGCTCGACAATATTAATCGGTTAGTGTTAATTACGATCGAGGAACTGCAAACAGGCGGCAGTTTAATGAAATGGACGATTTTGAAACACAAAATAAAAGAAGCAATCGGGAAATATGTATATGCGCAAACGAAAAGAAGGCCAATGATTCTTCCCATCGTGATTGAAGTTTAAATCAGAGAATAATTTTTTTACTTTGAGAAAAAATAAGCCGGTAAGAAAAAAACTTAACCGTAAAGGGGACAAGTAAATTGAAGAAGACATGGTTGCTTATTTGTATTTTCGCTTGTTTGACGCTCGTATTTGCTATACCCGCTTTTGCTGCCCACGATGCGAATAATGGTACAGTGGGTACGTATAACAACAGAGGTATCAATAACACTGTTCCTGACACTGGTATGCGCACGGATATTGACAGAGGTATTAATCGAACAAACCGCGCACTTGGAACGGACAACTACAGAGCAACCGCTGCTGGTGATGACAACAATATGGACTGGGGCTGGATTGGTTTAATTGGTTTATTAGGTTTAGTCGGTTTAAGAAACCGTGACCGTGAACGTACCTAACAAAATTAGTAACCTATAAATAAGTAAAAACCCTGCCAATGAGCAGGGTTTTTTACTTGTTTGTTTTAATGTAATTTCGTATTCACGTAACGTCCTTGCTCGGGAATAGCTATTTCTCCGAATTTTTCCGTCAGCAGCTTTAGATTATCTTCAAGCGACTGACCGAACATCGGCTCCCCGTGTCCTGTTATCGCTAAATAGGGTTTAAGAGCAGCAAGCTTCTTAACGGATTTCTCGGCCAGCGCCCAATCCGTCGTAAAATATTTTGGGGGCCCGCTAATTTCCTGCTCCTGCATGACTACTTTATAGAGCGACTCCTGCTTCACCGTTACAAAAGCATCGCCAACGATCAATGTTGCATCATTTTCACGAAACAATGAAATATGACCTGGCGTATGACCGGGAGTGTGAATGTACTTCCAGTCCGGCATCCCAGGTATTATTCCTTTAGCCGGAAGTGCTTTTATCCGGTTACCTAAGTCTATTCCATCATGAGGGAAAAACGGTGACATCTCGGAGATGAGACCGCCTTCTACGGTAGGGTCAGCCGGCGGGTAATCCGCTTTACCGGTTAAATAGGGTAATTCCAGCTCATGAGCATACACGGGCACGTTCCAGTGTTCAATTAGTTCTACGATGGCGCCAACGTGATCAAAGTGACCATGTGTTAAAATAATCGCATTAGGACCCGTTCCGAACCTCTCTTCTGCTTCTTTAATCATTTTCTTAGCGGATCTCGGCATTCCGGCATCAACCAGTACCCAGCCATCTTTCTTCTGCTTTGGATCGCCGATAAAACAAACATTTACAATTTGAACCGGGTAGCAATAAATGTCTGACCGATAAGCAAGGCCTTCTCCGCTTGCGACCGTCGTTATCGGCATAAGGGTATGCTCGAATGAATTTTCCAACGCTATGCGCCTCCTTTGTCATCACTCTCCTCTATAAACTGTCCAAACGCTATGTGCTTATTCGAGCCTCGGTTTGGCCGGATCGCAATTCGGCGGAGAAACCGCTCCGCACTGAGAAAGCTTCAATAAGTAGTAGCATTCTTCACGATACATATGATCTGGAATAAGCGGATTTATACGGCTTAATAGCTCCGCACTTATTCCGAGCTCCTCGATTTCCTTCAGAAAAGCCATAAATACGATCATCTCCAGGTTAACATCCACATGAAACTTGTCTATTGCCGGATAATGGGTACGTAACGTCCGCAAATAGCCGGCCAGCTCGATCGCTTTTAAATAAAACTCGTTAAAATGCTGTTCAAATTCTTCGCTCTTCTCAATTAATCGCTTCTCAACTACATCCAAATTCATCGCAATGCTAGCTGCATGACCGGCTGCATCCGGCAGCCAGAGCAAATCGTGATGCAGCGCCGAGTAATGGGGAACCGGTTTTCCCTCCAGCAGCGCAACGAGTATTTTTACATATTCCTCGAGTTCGTTTACCATGTGGTTCAGGAAGGTCGGAGAAAAGCCAATCGCTACTTGTCCGAGCAGCACCCGCTGCAGCAGACTTAGCTTAAAGGTACGTAAACTAATCGTTAATTCATAAGCCTCTTTATTCAATTCAACCAAATTAGAAGCTGCATCCGGCATTTTCGATTTATGAAGCAGCTGATCAAATAGTTGAATGTATTGGGCTGCTATTTCAATATCCTTTTGTTCTTTTGGCGATAACGCGTTAAGAATAAACCTGGCATGGTCACCCAAAATTTGCAGCCAAAACCGATGCTCAAACAGTGCTTCTTCTTCCATGGAATATCTCCCTTCTCAACGGTTCCTCATAAGATCAAATTTATGAGCGTAGCAGAGATATATGTTCAGAAATTTTTATTTGATAATTACAATTATAGTAAATAAAAACACCCCTATCCTCAAAATGAGAATGGGGGTGTTTTTTATCTTCTTCTTTTAATGCTGCGAGTAGTTCGAGAATCCTGTTGGTTGATTATACTGATTCTGATTCATATAGCTTGGAATGGCATGGGTTGCCGAGTTTGCGATCTGATTGCAAAGGCCGGAAATTTGCTGCAGCTGTTGAATTGCGGTTTGATGTCCTTGCAGTGCTGTTTGAATAATTTGAGCTGCTTGATGCTCGCGCTGTGCGATTTGTTCAAGCTGAAGGGCATTGTTTTGCTCCTGCTTTAACAATTGTTGATACTGTCCGGATGCTTGCTGCGTTTGTTGCACCAATTGCTGGATTAGTTGTTCACAGTGGGCAAGCTGCTGGGAAATCTGCTGCGATTGGGGAAATTGATTCATCGTAAAGCCTCCTGGTTTTAATAGAATATTTTTCACTCACCTATTATGGTTCCCGTCCAAAAAATTTATTCTCTTTCCGTTTCGAAAATTAAAAAGAACAGTCGACCGCGTTTTCCTACGGACTACTGTTCTTTTTATTGCTTGGCATGCCATTTTCAATCCTCTAAATTCCGCACATCGACCGTTACGTGCAGCTTCTGCTCGCCTGTACCGCGGTATACGCCCTTCACCGGCACAATGTCCTTGTAATCACGCCCATGGCCCAGCTTCACGTACCTCTCGCCTACGGGGTCAACATTCGTCGGATCGAAGCTGCACCAGCCAAGGCCGGGCACGTAAGCCTCGACCCAAGCATGAGAAGCCTGCTCGAAATCAGCACTGCCGCCTTGTAAATCTCCTACGAAATGATAGCCGCTCACGTAACGCGCAGGAATGCCAAGCGCCCGGCAGCCAGCAATCATCAGATGCGCAAAGTCCTGACATACGCCGCGTTTGCGTACAAACATTTCAGATGTTTTCGTCTTCACGTTTGTCGCTTCCGGGTCATACACAAATTCGGATCGAATTTTGCCCGACAAAGCCGTTAGCCAGTCCAGCACACAAACTTGACCGCCTTCATCGGAAATCTCACCTACGAAACGTTCAACCTCCGGCGTTACAGCCGTATACTCCGTCGTGAGAAGAAACTCCGTAAAGCGGTTAGCTGCATCTTCCGTCTGCAGCCATGCCCACCCCTGCTCAGGCGGTCGTCTGCTTAAGTAGAGCGCCCGTTCTTCTGCTGTAGGCGCTTGCTTCGTCACAACGGTCATAAAGGTTCTAATCGTAAGCCGTTTATGTGATCCGTTAACAGAGAAAGCATGTACCCGGTTTCCGAAATAATCCTCGTAGGTGAACAAGGATGCATTCGGCTCGACTGAGATGGCCTGCTGATAACAGGACTGCCGTTCATTCGTACTTGGAGTTAGCCGAATTTCATTGACACTGTCCGTAACCGCATCCGCATATTCGTATTGCGTCACATGTGAAATACTCAGCTTCATGCGCTCGCCTCTCCCATCCGAAAAAAGGTTTTAGCGAATACCAGTTCCAGTTGCTGGCATGCATCAAGCAAATGAGTGACGATCGCTCCATTTCGGTCAATAACCATATCCTCGTGTTCCAAGCATGCCAAATCGGCCTTCACCTTGCCCACTTGACGGATAACTCTCTCATGCGCCGTCCGAAGCTGTTTATCCTGAAGCTCGATATGTCTCATATGATCGTCTAAAGTATGGAGAGCAAAATGAAGGGATCTTGGGAACACACTGTTCAATACAACGAATTCAACGATTGCTTCAACCGATATTCCATCCGCATAATAGCGGCGGAATGCCTGATAACCGCTTACCGAGCGCAATACGGCCTGTAAATACGGATAGGCATTCGCGCTGTTCCAGCTTTCGATGCTTGCCGCATTGCCCACCGCTTTAATGATGCGCAGCGTGTTCTCGGAACGCTCCAAATAGCGTCCACATTCGATGAAGTGCCATTCGTTCTCTCTCGGCATAACCGATTGGCTGACACCCTGGAACAAAGCCGTCCATTCCTTGATGCGTCCAAAAAATAAATGCGGCGACTCCCTAAGCAAATCGTCCGGCTGCTTCTCTCGCAGCCATAAATAAAAGGCGTTCGTCGTATCCCACATTTCACTTGGCACCTTCTCACGAAGCGTCCGCAGGTTGCCTCGTGCATGGCTAACGCACGAAACTAATGAATTAGAATTATCACGGTCCAGCGTCGTATAGAAAAGCACATCCCTCTCATTATAGGTGCCATACTGCTGTTCATAGGCTTCCCTGCTGCCTAATGCATCAACGATTCTCGCCCACTTCGAGTATGACTCCGCTGCTTCACCTTCCTGCTTTCCTTCGGTATCCGCCGTTTCGTCATCGACCTGCAGGTGATAATGGACATCAATCAGCCTGGCATGATTTTCAGCTCGTTCCATATACCGACCGATCCAAAACAATGCCTCTGCATTCCGGTTCAGCATCGCATTCCCTCCTATTATTTATCTGTTAAGCACCCACGTATCCTTGACTCCGCCGCCCTGAGAAGAGTTGACTACAAGCGATCCTTCCTTCATCGCAACACGCGTTAATCCTCCCGGAATGACGTGTGTCTCCTCTCCCATCAGTGCAAATGCGCGCAAGTCAATATGACGCGGTGACATACTGCCATCAACCATTACCGGAGCACGCGACAGCTTCATCGTCGTCTGAGCGATGTATCGTTCCGGTTCACGCTTAATCGCTTCGGCGAATGTTTGAATTTCCTTTGCGGTCGCGCTGGGACCGATCAGCATTCCGTAACCGCCTGACAAAGACGTTTCCTTCACGACGAGCTGATCCAGGTGAGCCAATACGTAATCACGCTCTTCTTTACGCGATAAAATGTAAGTAGGAACGTTGTGTAAAATCGGTTCCTCGCCCAAATAATACCGGATCATATCCGGTACATAGGCATATATCGCTTTGTCATCAGCTACTCCCGTACCAGGCGCGTTGGCAATAGCTACATTCCCGGCACGATAAGCATTCATTAAGCCAGGCACGCCTAGCAGCGAATCCGGCTGGAAGGCAAGCGGATCAAGGAAATCGTCATCGATTCGACGGTAAATGACGTCCACTTGACGAAGTCCGCGCATATCACGCAAATAAATTTTGTGGTCCTTGTACACAAGATCTCTGCCTTCGACCAGATGAATGCCCATTTGCTGCGCCAGAAATGTATGCTCGTAATAGGCTGAGTTAAAAGCGCCGGGCGTGAGCAAAACGATAAGCGGATCGCGTTTGCCATTCGGTGAAAGCGCGCGCAGCGAGCTAAGGAAACAATTTAAGCTGCGATCAATGCTCTGCACCGAGCAGGATAAATATAAATCATGGAACAGCTCGCTCATTAGCGTTCTGCCCTTAAATAAGTAAGAAAAACCCGAAGGCGAACGCAAATTATCCTCGAGAACAAAATAGCGACCCTTCTCATCGCGAATTAAATCGATACCTGATGCTGTAATATATACACCGCCCGGAACATGTAGACCAGCCATTTCCGGACGAAAATACGTATTGGAAACAATCATGCGCCTTGGAATGATTCCGTCGGCAACAATACGTTGTCCATGGTATACATCGTGAACAAAAGCATTCAGTGCACGTATTCGCTGCCTAACGCCCCGATCCACACCTTCCCATTCATGCTTCGGGATAACGCGCGGAATGTAGTCGAAAGGAATCGTTCTCTCTAACGGTTCATTATGTGTCCCGCTATGAAGTGTAAACGTAATGCCTTCCTCCATCATTCGCTGAATAATCGCATTTTGACGAATAGCAAGCTCTGCTGGCTTCATTCGGCCGAAAAGTCGATGAACGTTGTCATAGTGAGTGCGAACAGATAAGTCCTTGTCGAACATTTCATCGTAAAATGCTTGAGAATCGTAAAATTGCGATTGCGACTGTTTGGCCGTCGACATGACAACCGCCTCCTCCATGATGGGTGCAGCACCGATTTATTGCTTTCAGTGTAAACTTTCGATGGATTATGTTATTTTCATGTTAAAAACCTTAACATTTATAACACTTTTCACCTGAATGTTAGGATAATCATACTAAAATCTGAAAATTGTGTCAACTTTTCTAACACAAAAGCAGGAACCCTCCTTCTGAGAGAATTCCTGCTTTTTCTAAGCTGTGTATTTGGCTCTCCGTAATGCCGTCCAGCTCCTCACGAGGTTCTCTTAGCATTGTATGCGTATTATTCAAGGATTGCGAAATCGAAACAAGTGCAGAACTGAGAGTCCCGATTAAACATCTTCGTCAAAGCATGTACAACTTCCTGCAATAACAATAAGACTTAATTTGTACATAATAGACCACTATCACCTATTAAGCCGGAAAACATACGTTTTTTATAATTATAATTCAACTTTTCAATAATCTCACGGCTACGAAGAAAAGCCGGCGGACTGTTGTCCGTCAGCTTTTCCCCATTATTCATCCGCTCATCCTGCTTCATAAGTTACCGATTTAACAAGCTGCCCACATAACGCAGCAATTCGTTTCCGCATACCGGGCAATACCCATGCTCGTCAATTAAACGCTTCGTCACCTCATTGATTCGCTTCAACTGACTCTCGTCAGGCGTCTTCGTTGACGTCGTAATTTTTACGATATCCTTCAGATCAGCGAACAGTTTTTTCTCCACCGCTTCACGCAGCCGTTCATGGCTCGTAAAATCAAACTTCTTCCCTTTGCGCGAATAGGATGATATACGTATCAATATCTCTTCCCGGAACGCTTTCTTCGCATTTTCCGAAACACCAATTTGCTCTTCAATCGAGCGCATGAGACGCTCATCTGGATCCATCTCTTCTCCGGTCAACGGATCTTTGATTTTCGCCCAGTTGCAATAAGACTCAATGTTATCCAGGTAATTTTCAAACAAGGTACGCGCGGACTCCTCAAAAGAGTAAACGAATGCCTTCTGAATTTCCTTCTTCGCCAACCCGTCGTATTCCTTGCGGGCAACCGAGATGAAATTTAAGTACCGCTCGCGCTCTTCCTTCGTGATGGACGGGTGCTGGTCGAGACCATCCTTCAGGGCGCGCAATACGTCAAGCGCATTAATGCACTGCATATCCTGCTTAATGAGCGCGCTGGATATCCGGTTTATAACATAACGGGGATCAATACCCGTCATTCCTTCTTCAATGTATTCGTTTTGCATTTCCTTTAAATCCGCTTCCTTGAAGCCCTCTACCTCTTCGCCGTCGTACATGCGCATCTTCTTCACCAAATCCATACCTTGCTTCTTCGTTTCCTTCAGCCTGGTAAGGATGGAGAAGATTGCGGCTGCACGCAGCGCATGCGGCGCAATATGAATATGTCTCATATCGCTCTGTGCGATCAGCTTTGTATATATTTTCTCCTCCTCCGACACCTTAAGATTATAAGGAATCGGCATAACGATCATCCGTGATTGCAGCGCCTCGTTCTTCTTGTTGCTGATAAACGATTTGTACTCGGATTCATTCGTATGGGCAATGATCAGCTCATCGGCACTTATTAAGGCGAACCGTCCAGCTTTAAAGTTACCCTCCTGCGTCAGCGACAGCAGGTTCCAGAGAAACTTCTCATCGCACTTCAGCATTTCCTGGAATTCCATCAGTCCGCGATTCGCTTTGTTGAGCTCACCGTCAAAGCGGTAAGCGCGCGGATCGGATTCCGATCCGAATTCGGTTATCGTAGAAAAGTCGATGCTGCCCGTCAGGTCGGCAATATCCTGTGATTTCGGATCTGAAGGACTGAATGTACCGATACCGACCCGGTTATCCTCCGATATAAATACCCTTTCGATGAGCACATTTTCAATATCTCCGATGTATTCGGTCTGCAGCCGCATTTGGCAGGAAGGACATAAATTACCCTCGATTCGGACTCCAAGCTCCTTCTCTATTTCGGGACGAAGCTCATGCGGAATGAGATGCAGCGGATCTTCATGCATCGGACAGCCTTTAATCGCATACACGGCTCCCCGTTTCGTTCTTGAGAAACGTTCCAGCCCTTTTTTGAGCATCGTCACAATCGTTGACTTACCGCCGCTTACGGGTCCCATTAGCAGCAATATCCGTTTGCGAACGTCCAGCCTGCGCGCGGACGAGTGGAAGTACTCCTCAACCAGCTTCTCCACCGCACGATCCAAGCCGAATATTTCCTGCTCAAAAAATTTGTACTTCTTGCGGCCTCCAACGTCCTCGACCCCATAAGATTCAATCATTTCATAAACGCGTGCATGTGCAGTCATGGCCGGGGACGGGTCCTGCCTTAGCAGTTCAATATATTCCTTGAAAGTTCCTGTCCATCCAAGCTTCTCGCTCTCAGCCTGATATTCCGATATTCGCTTAAAAATGTCCATACCGTGCCTCCTCCCATCGCTTCCGCATTCCAGTAATCTTTCTACGCCCGGGATTGGTTTCTAGACGCTCTATCGAGTGGTGCCAACTTTTATTGAAGTATTCTATTTCTATGCTTATTCGAGTTGGAAATTGACCATTATTTTAGTGCTCCATCCATCAAAATACGACAAGCCCGCATAATCCTTTGCTATAATAGGTCTATAAAGCTTTATTAGCATTGCATGGGAAGGAGTTAGTAAGCGTGGCTGTTGCACGAGAGGAAGAACTTTACAATCCTATAAAAAAGTACTACGAGCAGCTTGGCTATACAGTTAAAAGCGAAGTGCTCCACTGTGATTTGGTTGCCGTTCATACCGAGCATTCAGAGACGATTATTGTCGAAATGAAAAAAACGTTCAACCTTGCCCTGCTGCTGCAAGGCGTTGAACGTTTACGTTTGAACAGTCATGTTGTGCTTGCCGTTGAGCGGAACCGCAAAAAAAGCGGTTCCCACAATCAACGGTTCGGTGATTTAACCGAGCTGTGCCGCATGCTCGGACTCGGCTTCATGACGGTTACCTTCTTTAAGACCAAGCCACCCGTCATTGAGATGCTGTGCGAGCCAGGCGACCCGCCGCAGCGTGGCATAAGAAGGAAGAAGCAAGCGCAGCTGCTCATGGAGTTCAGAGAGCGGAGCGGCGATTATAATGTAGGAGGAAGTACCGGACGCAAGCTTGTAACCGCCTATCGCGAGAAGGCGCTGCGCTGTGCTCACGCGCTGTATACATCCGGTCCCCTGGCGCCGCGGGAGGTTGCGGCCATTACAGGATACAGCCGAAGCGGCGAAACGTTACGCAGCAATTATTATGGCTGGTTCGATCGAATTGAACGCGGCAAATATAAGCTGCGCCCGGAAGGCGCAGCTGCATTAACCGAATACGGCGAAGTTATCGCCGAATGGGCGGCCTCGGTTAGCTCCGCGCCGTAAATTCGCCGAGCGCCTCTACAAAGCGCGTTACGCCTTGTTCGGTCCGTGCGCCTGTGTTGTACGTATAGTTCAGACGGGCGGTGTTGCGCTGCGGTTTCTCAGCATAAAACGAGCTTCCTGGAACGAACGCAACCCCTTTCTGAACCGCACAACGAAGCAGCGCCTCTGCATCCAAACCGTCAGGCAGCTCAAGCCAAAGGAACATACCGCCTTTCGGTTTAACCCAGGTTACATCCTGCAGCGCTTGTTGCTTCAGCAGCTTGTGCATCTCAAGCATACGCTCGCCGTACGATTTTGAGATTAGGCGAATGTGGTCATCAAGCTTGAAGCCGCTAAGCAGCTGGCTCAAAATTTGCTGGTCCATCGTGCTCGAATGAAGGTCTGCGGCTTGCTTCGCTTTGGCGACCATCCGAATAACACCGCTGTCTCCCATTGCCCATCCCGTTCGAAGGGCCGGCGCTACCGTTTTGGAGAATGTGCTCGTGTAGAACACCGTTCCTTTCTCCGCTTGGCCATCCAGCGAGAAGAGAGTCGGGAACTGCTCCTTTTCATCAAATTTAATATCTCCATACGGATCATCTTCAATAATTGGCATCTGATTTTGCTTACAAAGCGCCAGCAGCTTCAGCCTGCGCTCCACGCTCCACACCCGGCCGGTCGGATT
Organism: Bacillota bacterium; assembly: GCA_051750645.1. Taxonomy (GTDB): domain Bacteria; phylum Bacillota; class Bacilli; order Paenibacillales; family Paenibacillaceae; genus Pristimantibacillus. Next base: position 31,094 of record JBNJJW010000010.1, read on the forward strand.
TCCGAACGTCGGCACGGCGTACAACAGCTTCGGACGATGCTCGCGTATAAGCCGCTCTGCGTCTTCAGGTATAATACCGTGCTCGTCGCTCTCGGCAGCAATAACCTTCAAGCCATGAAGCGCAAACACCTGCAGACTAGCCAAATACGTCGGCCTCTCAACCAAAATCGTATCACCGGGCTCAGTTAGTACGCCGATCAGCAAATCGATCGCCTGCTGCGAGCCGGTCGTTAATATCATTTGCTCCGGATTCACAATCATTTGTTTAGCCGCCATACGTTCACAAAGCTGCTCACGCAGCGGCAAATAACCTTCAGTCAATCCATACTGCAGGGCGCTTGCGCCCGCTGCAAATACACGGTCAGCCGCTTCACGCACCGCCTGTACCGGAAACAGCTCCTCTGCCGGAAGCCCTCCTGCAAACGAAATCATGTCTTTCCCTTGCGTCAGCTTCAATATATCCCTGACTGCCGACGATTTTAACTGTGCCACTCTAGATGAAAACCGATAATTCATATTGTGCGCTCCTCCTCGCAAGCTTAGATGCTCGCTTTGCTCATACTCTCTATGTTAACAATGTGTTCACAACTTTTAAAGTTTTCTTTTTGACTGGTGTTGGTTATAATAAAGACAGCTTATTGGAAGGTGTGGGGCAGATGAACTTTATTATTGTTATGACCGTGTTTGTGTTGTTCATTACGGCGATGCTGACCAGTTCGTACAATGAAGACAAAACAAAAGGACTATAAGCCGCAGCATAAGCTTATACTCAAACAAATGAAGCTTCCCGCAGAGCTCTAGGCTCATCACGGGAAGCTTCTTTTCGTTAAAATAGCAGACCGGAACGCTGATTAGCGCTGCAGCTCCGCCATTTCTTCCATACATACTCCACACACATAACGATCCTTGAAATCACGGACATCAACCATCGAACCGCAAAATACGCATTTAGGACGGTAACGCTCCAGAATGATATGGTCACCTTGGACGAAAATTTCAACGGGATCGCCCTCGTTCATAAGATAACGTTTACGCAACGATTTTGGAAGTACAATACGGCCGAGCTGGTCCACTTTCCTTACAACACCTGCTGGTTTCATCATTTTCACCTCTTCTGTGTCTATATTCGCAAGTCGTCTTTGAGAAACCTTTGCAGTTATAGTGTTTCGCTGGTGCCCCGGCATTTCCTTCATACATTCATAATTGCTTAATATCCTGCAAATTACCGTTGTCTTGAAGCGGAGATATTCCAGGTTTTAATCATAACCGCAGCCATGCTACTCAAGTCCCGGAAAATGATTTTGCTTAAGCGCTTCATACACAATAATGGCTGCTGAATTAGATAAATTAAGCGAGCGAACCTTATCCGTCATCGGCATTCTTATGCATGTCTCCAAATTCGCATCGATCAAATTCTGCGGCAGTCCCTTCGTCTCTTTACCGAATACGAAGAAATCTCCGTCTTTGTAATCAAATTGAGAATACGCCTTCGTAGCTCTTGTGCTTGCATAGAAGAAGCGGCCTTGTGGATAAAGTGAAAGAACTTCATCGAAGGAATCATGATACTCTACATGAACGGAATGCCAGTAGTCGAGTCCCGCGCGCTTCAAAGTACGGTCATCCGTGTCAAAGCCAAGCGGTCTTACCAGATGCAGATGCGTCCCAGTAGCAGCGCATGTGCGTGCGATATTGCCCGTGTTTGCCGGTATTTCCGGCTCTACCAATACGATATGAAATGGCATAGCTGTCTATCTCACCTCTCATTTTGCCTATTATACACGAAATAATCGTATATTTTTACACCCATTTTACGTAACGTTAATCCAGTGCTTAATGTCATCCTTCATAATAAGGTTTATAAACGGCGGAAAACATGAAGGAGTGTGGAACAATGCGTAAAAAGATTTTGGTCGTGGATGACGAGCCTTCCATTTCCATGTTGATTGAATTTAATTTAAAGCTGGCAGGCTTTGATGTACGATGCGTAGGAGATGGTGAAGCTGTATTTGAAATGTTAAAACCTTTTCGTCCCGACTTAATTGTTCTAGATCTCATGCTGCCCAAAATGGACGGAATTCAAGTTTGCCGCGAGCTGCGCAAGCAAAGCAATGCAGTACCGATCGTTATGCTGACCGCGCTACAGGACGTTACAGATAAAATAGCCGGACTGGACAACGGCGCAGATGACTATATGACAAAACCATTTAGTCCGCAAGAGCTCGTATCACGGATTCAAGCGATATTTCGCCGTGTCCAATCCCTACCCGGTGCAGTCGATGAAACCGCCTTTGAAATCGGCCGCTTGAATGTGCGTGTCGAGCAGCGCGAAGTTTACATTGACGGCAAACCGGTTGAGCTTACACCAAAAGAATTCGAGCTGCTGCTCTTCCTATGCCGCCACAAAGGAAAAGTACTCAGCAGGCAGCAGTTGCTCCACGGTGTCTGGGATTATCATTTCCTCGGCGACACGCGAATCGTCGACGTGCACATCAGCCATTTGCGGGACAAAATTGAAAAGAATGCCCGTACCCCTGAATATATCATGACCGTCCGTAATGTCGGCTATAAGCTGCATGGACCAACTTTAGCAGAGAGCTCCTACGCTTAACAAACGAAATACCGCCCTTGCCTTCTACGTCGTCGAAGGTAAGGGCGGTTTTTTCGATTTTACCCTATCATTTACTAACGTTAAAGCTTAAGCGGCTATTAACCGTTCCGTTTCTGGAAATCAGCCATAAATTGCGCAAGCGCTTGGCAGCTTTCCAGCGGCACGGCATTGTATGTCGATGCGCGAAGACCGCCAACGTCACGGTGTCCCTTCAAGCCGACAAAACCTTCCTGCTCCGACTCTTTAATGAACTGCTTCTCTAGTTCCTCGCTGTGAATCCGGAATGTAATGTTCATGAGCGAGCGGCTTTGCGGCTGTGCACAACCAAGGTAAAAACCGCCGCTTTGGTCGATGGCATCATAGATTAACTTCGTTTTATCGCGGTTGAATTGCTCCATTTGAGCTACGCCGCCTTTTGCTTTGATCCATTGCAGCACCAAGCTCACCATATAAACCGAAAAGGATGGCGGTGTATTGTAAAGCGAGTTGGTCTTCACATGCGTATCGTAACGGAACATCGATGGAATCGTTTTTGGGCTGTCTTTCGCAAGATCATCACGGATAATGACAACTGTAACGCCGGATGGGCCGAGATTTTTTTGCGCGCCGGCATAAATCACTCCAAACTTGCTTACATCAATTGGACGGCTCAATATGTCACTGGACATATCAGCTATCAAAGGAACATTTCCGGTATTCGGAAATTCAGTGAATTGTGTTCCGCCAATCGTTTCATTCGAAGTAAGATGCAAGTAAGATGCATTGTCCGGGACTACAATTTCCGACATGTCCGGCATACGCATAAATTTGTCGGCTTCTGTAGATGCGGCGATAACCGTTTCTCCTACAAGCTTCGCTTCCTTAAGCGCTTTATCAGCCCATGCTCCCGTCATCACATATGCTCCTGCACCGCCTGGACGAATCAGGTTAAGCGGCAGCATTGCGAATTGCGTACTCGCTCCGCCCTGCAGCAATAAGACATGGTAGTTATCAGGAATACCGAACAATTCACGAAGCAGCGATTGCGCCTCGTTGTTCACCTGCTCGTACAACGCGCTTCTGTGGGACATTTCCATAATGGACATGCCTGCGCCCTTATAATCAACAAATTGCTCCTGTGCTTGCTTCAGCACCTCGAGCGGTATAGCGGCTGGTCCTGCATTAAAGTTAAATGCTCGTGTCATATTGGGTACCCACCTCTGTTTCATAATACATGATATGGCTATGATAGCAATTTTGAAGGGCAGCTTCAAGTATATTTAACGTTTTCGATCAACAAAAAGTCGAACGTATGTCGAATTACTGACAATAAACATTCGGATTTTATACATAATGTAAAAATAAAAAAGAAAACGGGCCCCATTGGGACCCGTTTTGTGCAAATGGGATTAGCAATCGTAGTAAAGGCTGAATTCGTGCGGATGAACACGGATAGATACTGCTTTAGCTTCTTGACGTTTGATTGCTACGAAGTTCTCGATGAATTCTTTCGTGAATACGCCGCTTTCAGTCAAGAAATCGGAATCTGCTTCAAGAGCATTAAGCGCTTCGTCAAGTGTTCCTGGAACGCTGCGGATTTCTTTTTTCTCTTCTTCCGGCAACTCGTAGATGTTTTTGTCGAAAGGACCGTATCCAAGAGCAACCGGATCAAGCTTACGCTTGATGCCGTCCAAGCCAGCAAGCAGCATCGCTGCAAATGCAAGGTAAGGGTTAGCAGTGTTGTCTGGTGTACGGAACTCGATACGGCAGCCTTTAGGCGTTACAGCTGCAATCGGAATACGAATCGCTGCAGAACGGTTACCTTTCGAGAATACAAGGTTAACTGGTGCTTCATAACCAGGCACTAGACGTTTGAACGAGTTCGTGCTTGGGTTAGTGATAGCGATCAAAGCCGGTGCGTGGTAAAGCACGCCGCCGATATAGTGCATAGCTAGTTCGCTTAGGTTTGCATAAGCACCTTTATCATAGAACAACGGGGAATCACCGTTGAAGATAGAAGTGTGAACGTGCATACCGCTACCGTTGTCACCGAACAATGGCTTCGGCATGAAAGTAGCCGTTTTGCCATATTGGCGAGCAGTGTTATGAATGATATATTTGAATTTCATCAGGTTGTCAGCTGTTTTAGTCAACGTGTCGAAACGGAAGTTAATTTCCGCTTGACCAGCTGTTGCAACTTCATGGTGGTGACGTTCTACGCGAAGGCCCGATTCTTGCAAGAGGCGAACCATTTCACTGCGGATATCTTGTTGGGAGTCAACTGGAGCTACTGGAACATAGCCGCCTTTAACAGGGACTTTGGATCCAAGGCTTCCGCCCTCTTCTTTACGGTTCGTGTTCCAAGCTGCTTCCTCGGAATCAACCACGTAAGAAGAACTATTCATTGTGCTCTCATAGCGAACTTCGTCGAAAATGAAAAACTCAGGCTCAGGCGCGAAAAATGCTGCTGTTCCGATGCCAGTTGTTTGAAGATATTCTTCAGCCTTCTGTGCGATGCTGCGCGGATCGCGATCGTAGCGCTCGCCTTCAGGTGTATGGATATTACACATAACGTTCAGTGTAGGGTGATCAGTGAAAGGATCGATAAATACGGACTCTGTGTCAGGGATCATAACCATATCGGAGTTCTCAATACCACGGAAGCCGTGAATGGAAGAACCGTCAAACGCTACCCCATTTACAAAAGTATCAGCGTCAACCTCAGCTGCAGGCAGAGTGATGTGGTGCGCATGACCCATAAGGTCCACGAAGCGGAAATCTACAAACTGAATGCTGTTTTCTTTAATATTGTCCAAAACATTTTGAACTGACATTAATAATTTCCTCCATTTCCGAACATTAGCGTAGTGTTGAACATGTATTGTTCAATAATTGCTCCAAACCATGACGTTATTATAAAACTACCGTTTAACCTCCGTCAATAGCTATGTCAGGTATTTTTTGCGGGTATGTAAGGTATACTTACAAGTTTGAACAGTTGTTCACAATTCCTCCTATTCAGTCAATAAAAAACCGTGCAGCACTTGATAAATCAAGGCGGCACGGCGTATTAACCTGATTAAATTTTCCATTCCTTAAAAACTTCAGCAGGCTCTTTCGGAGTATCGAATTGTTTGCCCACGATTGGAGCCAGCTGCTCCAGCTGCTTCAATAAGTTTGCGAATTGATCCGGGAACAGCGATTGAACGCCGTCGCCTGTCATTGAATTATCAGGATCGGTGTGCATTTCTACGATAAGTCCGTTTGCTCCGGCTGCAACCGACGCTTTAGACATCGGCTCTACCAATTCGCGGCGTCCTGTACCATGGCTCGGATCCGATATAACTGGTAGATGGCTAAGAGATTGAAGCACCGGAATTGCAGACAAATCAAGTGTATTGCGCGTGTAAGTCTCGAACGTTCGGATTCCACGCTCACACAGCATAACGTTAGGATTGCCTCCAGCTAAAATGTACTCAGCAGCATTCAAAAACTCATCATACGTTGAGCTGAAGCCGCGTTTCAGCAGGACAGGCGTTTGAATAGTACCCAGCTTGCGAAGCAGATCAAAGTTTTGCATGTTGCGTGTTCCAACCTGAAGGATATCCGCGTATTCTGCACAAACGTCTACATACTCGGGTGTCATGACTTCAGTTATCGTTAGCAGCCCGTGCTTCTTGCCCGCTTCCGCCATCATAACAAGACCTTCGACTCCTACGCCTTGGAAGCTGTATGGCCCCGTACGAGGCTTGAATGCCCCGCCGCGCAATACTTGCCCGCCTGCCGCTTTGACCAGACGCGCGATTTCATCGATTTGCTCAGGAGTCTCAACGGCACAAGGTCCGCCCATAATGACGAGATTGCTGCCTCCGATTTTAACGCCCTTAATATCGATAACCGTGTCGTCCGGATGGAAATCACGGCTTGCCAGCTTGTATGATTTTGAAATTTTTATAACATTTTCGACGCCTTTCATTTGTCGAAGATGCTCAGCCAGCGTTGGCTCCGCTTTGCCGATGATGCCGATTACGGTACGGTCCGTTCCTCTGGACACGTGCGCCTGCACGCCCGCTCTTTCAATGTGGGCCACGATTTCTGTAATACGCTCTTCCGCAATGTTTGCATTAGTAATAACGATCATATGGATCACTCCCAATATAATATTATAAGTACTTGATTCTTAAGCTTCTTCCGTTCACGCTTCAACGCTTATACGCTTTATAGCTTTTATGCTTTGCGGCTTCTACGCTTTTAATCACTAAAGTAAATATACAAGAGAATGCGCCTTTCGTCAACCCATTACGAAAAAATTTAACCCGACCTGCCGAATGGATGCGGACACAACTATAATGGATAAATACAGTAACTTTTGGCTTTTCGGCCTTTACGTTTGCTTTATAATGGAAATATCCAATGTAAAACGTCCATGGATAGCCCATTTTACTCAAAAGGTCCGAAACTAGCTGATTTTACTGTACGAAATCCAACTTAGCGCAGCACACCAACCTATCTCTACTCCTATCCTGTAACGAATCCAATGTAGCCCGCTTAGCGATTGATAAGCTTGTTATCCGGAAAATCGTTAACAAGGGCTGTCCGTGAAGGTCTATAACCTTTTGGGACAGCCCCCTCAATACGGAAACAGAAGGCTCAAACTTTACTGCGAGCAAGTCGATGTATGGATATTCATTAGCTGAATCCCAATTTAATCTACTCTGACTTTTCTGCTGTTGCCGTCGCAGCCTCGGTACCCGTTGATTTCGTCCGGACATTGGGAAGAAGCTTATTCATGTTGACAGTACGGCGAATTTCCCACGTGTCCGGATTATTATGATCGTATTGCTCCAAGTAAGCGATAACCTCTTTCGTTAAAGGCGTAGGGGTCGATGCACCGGAAGTAACCGCTACACGGTCAATACCCTTTAGCCATTCCTGCTCAATCTCAGACACGTCGGATACACGGTATGCTTTAACCCCAGCGATCTCCTCGGATACCTGCGCCAGACGATTGGAGTTATTGCTGCGCGGGTCGCCAACGACAATGCATAACTGCGCTTCGCCCGCTTGCTCGGCTACCGCCTCTTGGCGAACCTGAGTTGCCAAACAAATTTCGTTATGAACCTCCGCCGTTGGAAACTTCTCAACCAGCCGATTTATAATATGACGGATATCCCATTGGGACATCGTCGTTTGATTCGTTATAATAATCCGGCCTTCAGGAACTTGCAGCGATGCAATCTCCTCTTCCCTTTCGATCAAATGAACGCGCTCAGGAGCAACACCAATCGCGCCCTCAGGCTCGGGGTGACCTTTTTTGCCGATATAAATAATATGATAGCCTTCCGCAGCTTTCCCACGGATCAAGTCATGTGTCTTCGTAACGTCCGGGCATGTGGCATCAACGACTGACAATCCCTTTTCACGCGCCCTTTGGCGAACCTCTGGCGAGACGCCGTGCGCCGTGAAAATGACGGTGCCCTGCTCGATTTGGTCTAAAATTTCAAGTCTGTTCACGCCGTCCAGCGTAATGACGCCCTCCTGCTCGAACGCTTCTGTTACATGCGCATTGTGAACTATCATGCCTAAAATATATATCGGCCGCGGCAGCTCCAAATTTTTAGCCGTTTGCAAAGCCAGCACCATCGCATCGACGACCCCATAGCAGTAACCACGAGGTGATATTCTAACAATTTCCATCTTTTGCACCTGCTTTCTGACCGGATATACGTTATAACCTTTACTCGGCCATTCCATCCGTTGCTTCTATTATAGACGAATGATCCGTGTCCGAAAAGGTTACCGGCAGCCAGATCGTAAACTTCGTGCCGTTTCCTTCACGAGTCGTTACTTCTACGGAACCTTGATGCTCATCAATGATCCATTTTGCAATCGATAACCCGAGCCCCGTTCCCACTGTCACACCTCTCGATTCATCCGCCCGATAAAAGCGCTCGAAAATATGTGGAATCTCCTCCGGATTCATTCCTATGCCAGTATCCTGAATGACAAAGCCGATTTGCTGTTCTTTCCGTATGGCGCTCAGCTCGATAGAGCCTTCCGGCGTATATTTAAAAGCATTTTCGATGAAAATGAACAACAACTGCTGTAAATAATTGGAATTTGCGTTAACGCGTACACCTTCCAACGCAGATAAGTCGCCCACCCTCCACTCGGCACTGCGGGGAAGCAGCTGCGCTCTGCGGACAACCTCTTCCGTCAGCGGAAGAAGATCAAGCGGTGTTTTCTCCATCGTGTAACCGGCATCGGCTCTTGCGAGTGCCAATAAATCGTTAACGAGCGTGCTCATCCGCTTAGCTTCTGCGGAAATATCGCTCATCGCTTCCTTCGACAAATCCCATCGATCGGAGTCGAGCGGCAGCCACTCTCCGCTGTCGTTGTTCAAATTCGTTTCTTTTACCTTCGTCCACATCCGCTCCAGTAAATCGATATTGCCGCGTATCGTAGTCAGCGGCGTTCTCAGCTCGTGCGAAGCATCAGACACGAATCTGCGCTGCGCCTTATAGGCTTCATCCAGCTCATTGTAGGCCGTTTCCAAGCGCGAAAGCATTACGTTCAGCGTGCTCACGAGTCTGCCGATTTCATCCTTCGGTCCAAAGGCAGGAATACGAACACTCAAATCAGAGCCTTTTTCAATTAGTTCAGTCGCTTGAATAACGCGCTCAATCGGACGCAGCGCCTGACGGGCGATGAATAAACCAACGGTAAAGGCTATGAAGACAACGGCCAGAGAAGAAAAGACGAGTATTGTTCTGAGTCCGCTAAGAAACCTAGCTTCATTATAAGAAAACACACCAATTTGCAAAAGTCCTACTAAGCTGTTGTCCTCCGTCAATAAAATCTGTCTCTGATAGGTAAGCATCTCATATTTTTTATTATTTACTTTAATTTGTACAGTAACAAAACCATCCTTAGGTTTAGACTTAACATCTGCATATGGAATGAAAAAATCCTGTGAATGCAAATTAGGAAATTGTTGTTTGATTGCCCCTTCTTTGTAGTTTACTAATTGGATATACATATCCTTCTGTTCAAAGCGAAACTGAGACTCCATGTCTAAATCCAGTTTCTGATCAAGAAAATTGAGTGATCCTATAATCTGTATCCTACTAGCCTGCAGGCGAAGTTGATCCTTTATATCTGCATACGTATTCCAATTGACGAATAAGTAAATGCAAACACCGAATACAATCATCGTTGCAGCAAGCAACCCCGAGTACCAAAGCGTAAGCCGAAGCCGGATGGACATAAGGGTTAACCTGCCTCTCCGCGAAGCACATAGCCGGTACCGCGCACCGTTTGGATGAGTCGATTCTTGCCGCCATCCTCTACCTTCTGGCGCAGCATGGCAATATACACTTCCAGCACGTTAGATTCCCCGCTGAAGTCGTAGCCCCAAATTTTCTCCATAATCGCATCACGGGTTAAGACACGGCGCGGATTTTGCATAAACAACAGAAGCAAATCATATTCCTTCGAAGTGAGCTCGATGCGGCGTCCGGACCGTATAGCCTCCCTGGCATCCATGTCCAGAATCAAATCCTCGTAAAGCAGCTGGCTGCTCGATACTTCGATTTTATCGGCTTTGCGGCGCAGCAAAGCGCGGGCCCGGGCCAAAAGCTCCTCCAGAGCGAACGGCTTGACCAAATAATCATCCGCCCCAAGATCGAGTCCCTTCACGCGGTCAATGACATCGTCTTTGGCCGTTAACATCATAATAGGAACTGTACTGCCGCCCTCCCGCACCCGACGGCATACTTCCCATCCGTCTATCTGCGGCATCATGACATCCAAAATGAGCAAGTCCGGTTCGGTCGTAAGCAGAACCTTTAGTCCTTCCATCCCATTTGAAGCTGTTGTCACCTCATACCCTTCAAACGCTAAGCTTCTCCGAAGTAAGGATATAATTTTGTCATCATCGTCTACCACAACAATATGCTGTCTCATCTGCTTTTCCCCCTTTATTTGCAACAAAAAACGCAGAGCATGCTGTCACTCTGCGCTTTCATTTCGATCGTTCACATTTTCATTTATTCAGCGCTGAACGTATTTTTATCGCCAATCTCCACCTGCAGATTCATTGCGTTTCCTTTGCGCACGATGTTCAGCTCTGCCTTATCGCCGACTTTTCTTGCTTGAATGGCATCAATTAAAGCTTGCGTATTGCTATACTTCTTGCCATCAATACCTGTGATAACATCAAACTGCTGCAATCCACCCAAATAAGCCGGTGAATTATAGTATACATTTTGAACTATGGAGCCTTCAACCTTATCCATGCCGAGTTGTTTAGCTATATCTTCGGTTACATCTCTCAGCTCAGCTCCAATAAACGGCACAGCCGGTTTAGGAATATCCTTATTGTTTTTCAGGTTATCTAATACTTCCTGAATGGTGCTCGTTGGGATCGCAAAACCGATACCTTGCGCTTGGGAGCTTACTGCTGTATTTATACCGATAACCTCACCGTTAACATTTAGGAGCGGACCGCCGGAGTTACCCGGATTAATGGAAGCGTCCGTTTGCAGCAAATGCTCGTATTTGCGCTCGCCTTGGGTATCTTGAATATCGATTGGGCGTTCCTTCGCGCTTAATACCCCGACAGTTACCGTATGGTCGAAGCCGTACGGGTTACCTATCGCTACAACCCAATCGCCGATGTTGATATTATCAGAGTTGCCAAGCGGAAGCGTTGGGAACGCCTTATCACCTTTAACTTTAAGTACAGCCAAGTCTAGTTCGTAGCTGGAACCAAGCAGCTCTGCCGTGAACGGCTCATCATAACCTTGAACGATGACTTTGATTTGATCAGATTCACCGATCACATGCTGATTCGTTAAAATGTAGCCTGTAGACTCAAAGAAGAATCCGGTTCCGATACCAGATTGCTGCATTTGGCCTTGTCCGTTCTGACCGCCTTGGTCAGGCTGTGTCGTACCCGGATAATCATCTCCGAAAAATTGACGGAAAAACGGATCATCCAGTAAGCTGCCGCCGCTATTGCTGCGATTGGCCGTATTTACAAACGTTTCAATTTTGACGACCGCCGGGCTGGCTGTTTCGAACAATTGAGCTATGTTATCCGGTCTTGCCGCAACCGTGGACGCTGACGTGCTGCCGCCCGTGCCGGAAGTAGATGCCGACTTGCCGCTTGTGCTGCCCGCTTCCGTTTGCGAGGTCAGAGCTTGTTCCGACGTAAACCAATTGCGTACATCCGCCGTATACATAAGTGATCCGACTACGACAACGCCGGCAAGGAAGGACATGAACACGGCCCTGAATGAAGTTCTCCGCGGCTCCCGCACTTTCCACGATCCTTTCGCAGACTGCTTTGACGGGTTAAATGACCTAATTTGCGATTGCTGTTGTGTTTGCGGCTCAGCCTGCTCAACCATTTCCCCCTGGTATGGGACGGTCGAAGGAACTGAAGCAGTGTTTCCGTAAGGCTGATCTTGGATCAGCTTCGGCTTTTCAGAATCAGAAGGCTGATTATACTCCATACTGTCTTGCTGCGCATTTGCTTTAAATGGTCCGTAGGAGTAGTAATAAGATGGCTTAGCAGATTGCTCTTGTGACTCAGATGCTGTATGATCCTCCGAACTTGTACCGCTCTCGTTCTTCTCTGCTTCATTTGGGCCCTCATCATTCGCACGGAAAAAATCGTCATACCCCTTATTTTTGTTTTGATCGTCCATGTACGTTCTCCTCCTTGAATCTTATTCCATAAGGCATCCGAAAGGCTCCCTTCGAATACGTTTTAGTTGATTTAGTTCTATCATGCACATTCTACCTTAAAACAAACTTAAAAGGAATTTAAACAAAAATAAAAAAACGCTCCAAATATGAATTGGGAAGCGCTTTTTCTCGTTCTGAACCTTTATAAGTCAGCTTGGAAATAGCTGCTCCACCTCATGCATGATATGCTTGGCGCTATCAATCCACTCGCGCTCAACTTTGCCGTCCGGATTAACCGGTGACTGAAATTGATCGAAGACTGCACCGGCTAAACGCACTGATGCTTCAGGATCGTTTCCTTCATTGTATTCATGCTTAAGCACATAAGGGGAACCCAGCTTTATTTTTGCCTCGGTTTCTGTCGTTTCACTATCAATATTGCCGTTAACAACCTCAAATGGTATACGCAGCCACACCTTGTGCGCTTCATCCAGGGCTCGGTCGAACGAACCGCTCTCGTAATCCCAATTACCTCCAAGTGTAAACTGTCTGGATTCAAGAAGCTCTTTCGTTTCTGTAAAATGCTGCTCCCGTGACTTCAGCACGGATGAAATAGGTATCATGACGGTTACTCCTTTACGCTCGCTGTCTGCTATTTGTTAATAGGTAATATACCCGCCAATATCTCCGTTTATGTGCGATTGGCCCAGCCTTTGCGGTGTGCAAGCACCGCCAGCTGCGTGCGATCCTCAAGCTCGCATTTCATAAGCAGGTTGCTAACATGAGTTTTGACTGTTTTCACGCTAATATGCAGCTCTTCCGCAATCTCTTTATTCGATTGACCGTCTGCAATAAGCAAGAGCACTTCCTTCTCCCGTTCGGTCAACCCCTCGTCACCCGCTTGAGCGGTGCGCTGCCGCAAGCCTCTCGTTAACGCCTGCGACACATCTGCTGTCATGACCGGCATTCCTTTGAAAGCGCCGCTGATGGCATAGATCAGCTCCTCCGCAGACACGGTTTTGAGCACATAGCTTACGGCCCCAGCTTCAATCGCTCCGTAAACCTTGTCATCTTCAAGAAAGCTCGTCAGCATCACTATTTTCATGTCCGGATATTTTTCCATAATAGCTTTAGTCGCTTCAATTCCGTTCATCCCAGGCATCATTAAATCCATCAAAATAATGTCAGGCCGCTTCTCTGAAGGACTGGCATCCAGAAAATCCAGCGCTGCTTGCCCGTTGCCCGCCTCTGCAATGACATGAAACTTAGGCTCCAGCATCAAGTAAGTGCGCAAGCCTGTCCTTACCATATCGTGGTCATCGACAATCATTACTTTTATTGAATCAGGTCCGCTCATCATTCTGCTCTCCCCGCAACATTTTTGGTATCGTAACCTTCACTTTAGTACCGCTACCGGGCTTACTCCATATTTCCGCCGCGCCGCCAAGCTTCTGCGCCCGCTCCTGCATCGTCGAAAGCCCATAGGAGCCGCGCTTTACTTCATCCGCTTTAAAGCCTGCCCCGTCATCCTGCAAAATCATAACAACCTGCCGTTCATTATCGGAGATGGTTAGCGTGCAGCCTTTAGCCCCAGCGTGCTTAACGACATTCGCAAGCGCCTCCTGAACGATGAGAAAAAGCTGAAGCTCCTTCGCCTCTGATAATTGTTCTTTCAAACGCCATTCCAGCTCGCCTTGCAACTTATTTTGGCGGCAATAATCAGGAAACCATTTGTCCAGCGCCTCATAAAGCGTACGCCCTTCAAGCTCCATCGGCCTCAGCTGAGCAATGAAGTTCCGCATCTGCTTCTGCGCCAAATTTGACATGTTGACAAGCTGCTCAAGCACCGAATCGGCGCGTTCCCGGTCAACCTGCTGCAGCTTTGGCAGCGAGGAAGCACACATATGAATCGCAAAAAGCTGCTGGCTGACCGTATCGTGCAAATCCCGCGCCAGCCGCTTGCGCTCCTCTAATACGGCAGCTTCATTAGATGCCGATTCCGTCATGACATACTCCTCGCCTCTCATTTGCAGCCACTTCATTTTTTCTTCCATTTGCTCAGCGAGCTCATTAAACTCCCGGTAAACTTCAATAAACGAGTTGTGTCCTTCTTCTGTTATACGCACGCCAAAGTTCCCATTAGCAGCTTGCTTCAGCGATAAGTGCAGCGTATCAATTCGCCGTCCGATCCGCTGTGCCGCCCAATAACCAAAGCCGGCGCTCACAAGCAGGAAGATGGAGGCAGCCCCCAGGCGCACTTCCGTCTGTCCTGTTTCATTCGTCAAACCTATCCAAACTACGGCTGCGAGCAGCAGCGACACCACGGAAGCAATTACGAACATTCCAATTAATTCCCACTTGCCGCTCCTCAAAAAGCGAACCATCATCACGTATCACCCTACCTTCGTGACACGGACATCGCCGATAAAAGTGCTGACAACCAGCTTAATTTTTTTGTCGGTCTCCGAATAAAATGGCGATTGAATATTGATGTTATTAAACATGCCGCCTTCTTTGCGGTCTAAGATTTTCACATCACCCAGAAAAGCGCTCGATACAACCTGTACACCTACCTCAAAATCATTGGGTACATATACTTTCACATCCCCGATAAACGAAGAGATGCAAATTTTTGTTTCGCCAGGCGCAATTTGAGCCTTCGTCAAATCGAGAACGGTGTCTCCGATAAAATGGGATACGTTAAGCGGCTTCAGATCCCAGTAATCATGCCCGATATGAATATCACCTATAAATCCCGAGCGTGTCTGAACACTCGAATCACTGTGATTCCACCATTCCACATGCTCCTTATGATGATGCTTCCACTCGTGAAAGGACTTCTTATACGGAGGGATATGGCCATCGTTAGCTTTATTTTCATTTTCACTATTAGGCACGCGGTTATCCTTCTCAGGATGCTCAGGCGGCGTTTGTGTCGGATCGGGATGCAATGGCGGTGCAGGGGGAACCGGCGACTGGTCTTGATATGGCCGGTACGGTTTCCATTCATCGGCAGGAGGTTGATGACGCCTCGAGCGCGGTTTCCAAATTAACTTAAAGCCGACTAATATGATGACGACCGGCCAAATATAAGGAATGATATCGCCGATTGACCAAGTGAACCAATCCAAATTCCTTCCCAAAAATATACAACCGATCAGCAGCACGACCGCTCCCCACCAGCCAGAGCCCGAACCGTGCGATCGGCTTGTCAGCATACCTTTTATTCCAACAATGATCAGAATAACTGGCCAATACGTGGAAAACATATCACCAATATCAAAAGTCACAAGACCCGTTTGCCGCAATAAAAATAAAACGCCAATTGCAATGATGATTAATCCCGTGAACAACCGGTTTGCGAAATTTCCGTTCAAACTGTCCCAGCTCCTTACGATTCCATCGTCGTTTGATAGCTCTAGTATAACGGACAGCATCCGTTTGAAAAAGGGACGGCCGATTGAAATCGCTATCCGTCTCTAGACCGAGCTTTTATTAATTTCCTCGACTTTAAACCTGACATGTTATGAAACATTACGCCGAGCGTTGACATTGTTGACTTCTTCTATTTATAATGATGAACGGATTAAGAATGTAGAGAAATATGACCGTACTATCATGAAGAACAGGAGTGGAAACAATGGACGTTATAGAACTGTCAAAAGGACTGGACACGATCTGGGTCGTTTTGACAGCAGCAATGATCTTGCTAATGGAGGGCGGCTTCGCTTTGCTGGAAGCAGGCTTCGTCCGGCAAAAGAACGCTGTCAGCATCATAATGAAGGTGTTCGTCGATATCGCTTTCGGCGCACTGGTGTTTTATTTTTTCGGATTTGCACTGATGTACGGACAGGATGCAGGCGGAATTATAGGCACGACCGGCTTTCTTATAAAAGGCGATTTGTCCCATATTGCATTAAATATTACTCACGAGACCTACTGGTTATTCCAATGCGCATTCGTCATCGCTGTCATCTCAATCGTTTCCGGAGCAGTAGCGGAACGTATCAACTTTAGAGCCTATATTTTGCTCACGATTGCAATGACCGGCTTCATCTACCCGCTTGCGGGACATTGGGTTTGGTCGATTAACGGTTTTCTCGGCAAGCTTGGAATGATCGATTTCGCGGGATCTGCCGTCATTCACGCCTTAGGCGGTTTTTCTGCGCTGGCTGCGGCTATGTTTATCGGACCGAGGATCGGCAAGTTCAACGCGGACGGCAAAGTAAACATCGTACCGCCATCAAACCTGCCTCTTGCATCCGTTGGAGCTTTCATTCTCTGGTTCGGCTGGTTCGGCTTCAATGCAGGCAGTACATTAAGCGCTACGAATGGAACGATCGGCCATATTGCAATTACGACGATGTTATCCGCCGCTGCCGGCGGCGCTACTTGTATATTGTTTACCATGTTCCGCTACAAGAAGGCTGATCCTCCAATGGTTATCAACGGATCGCTCGCCGGTCTTGTCGGTATTACGGCCGGCTGCGCGTTCGTTTCTGACGGTGCGGCAATCGGAATTGGTGCCGTGTCCGGCATCGCTATGGTGCTTGTAACCGAGTGGCTGGAGCGCAGACAAATCGACGATCCGGTCGGCGCATTTGCCGTCCATGGCATTAGCGGAAGTTTAGGTACGCTTGCCGTCGGTTTGTTCGCAATGCCAGAATTAACGGAAGGCATTGGTAAAGGCTATTATGGGTTATTTTATGGCGGTGGCTGGAGCTTGCTTGGTGCTCAAGCACTTGGTTTAGTTACCGTTTCCGTATGGGGCTTTGTATTAACGTGGGGCGTTCTGTGGCTTATTCGTAAAATCATGCCTGTCCGCGTCTCCAAGGACGAAGAACTTATCGGCCTTGATGTAGGAATTCACGGTGTTCCTGCATACAGCCAGGAGCATGATTTCCTTGATTACGACCGGATGAGAAATACGAGATAGGTAAGGATGACAAAAAAACAACCGTCAAAGCTATAGTGGCTTTGACGGTTTCTTTATTTATAAGGCCTAGTCACAAGATCAATCTCGTTCATTTCGCTTGCAAGCTCATGAGAAACGGAAACGATATCCGAAGCTGCTGATCCATTCTGGATCTTTCGTACCTTCTCAATTTCAAGTCGAAGCGCACGAACCTTTTCCATTGGTTTTCTAACAAAATGAATATATTCAACGGCCAAGTGATGATCTGGCTTCTTGCCAGTCAGCATCCTTCTTAATGTAGACATCGATTGATATGCGCGGTCTTCCATCAGTCGGCGTTTCTCATAACGCTCAACCATCTGTTCAATTTCGGCAATTTCCTGCTCCTTCTTAGCTACATAGGCGTCAATAAACGGAAATACCTCACCCGCTTTACGATGATGGGCAGCAGCTACAAAGCCTGTATGAATGATTGGATCTGTCATGAGAATTCACCTGTCTTATCATGTTATTATTACTTACACAAATAATCATACAATAAACAATGGTGGTTTGAAAACTGTTTTTTAACAAATAGAAAAATGTTCAAAAGAAAAGAGGAACCGCTCGGGTTCCTCTTCGTTATTTCGTTATTGCAGATATACTGCTATTACTTTTCAGCTTTTTGCCCAGCATTATTTGCCGCTTGTTTACCAGCAGCGTTATTTTGGTTTAATTCTTGAGCGAATTCGGCATTGTATTGATTATTTTGGGCTTTATTATTTTTGTTTTTAGCCAATGTACTCACCTCCCCGTATCCATTGATAGTATGGCATTACAGCCACGTATTATTCGAATTGTTAAGACTCTAAATAGGTTTGCGGAATGGGCTTCCCAGCTTCAATGGCCAGGTTAATTTTGTTCAACCAAGCTTGTGACAGCTTGCCTGTCCCTTTCCGGAGAACCTCTACATAAACCGTGCGTTTACCCCACTGCTCATATACTTCCTTGATCGTTTCAAAATACAAATCGATTCGTTTTCCCTTTATCGCAGAACCTGTATCAGCCACTACGCCGTAGCCGTAACCGGGAATATAAAGTAATGTTCCAATCGGAAACAGCCTCGTATCGGCGGCTATCGTCGATACTTGATCTCTTCTTACCTTTACACCCGAATACGTTATGCCGTATTGTGGATGCCCGGGACGTTTGCCCGTTGATTCCACGCCTGCTGTATATCCTGTTGCGACAACCTCTATCATTTTCGGTTTACCCTTCTTACCGACAACCACGGGGGCCATTGCGTGATCATTGCCCGCATCCGAATGCTTGCTCACCGATCCGCTGCCTGAGGCTCGCAGCTGCGGTGAGGCCGCTTCGGCTGGCGCTGAGCATTTTGTTGTATTTAAACCGATGACGATTACAGACAGAAGCAGCAATGAGGGAATACCTTTTTTGAGATAAAAAAAGCTTGTGACCATCTGAGTTTCTTCCTCCTCAGAAGAAATAATGCCCCGATGGTCCAAGCTTTATGCGCTTAAATTTATTGTTCTTTGTCCGAGATTTGCTTCTGCAGCAGGGAAATTAGGTCCGCAACAGGCATCGCTCCTATATCGCCTTCGCCGCGTTTACGGACGGATACAGCCTCGGCTTGCATTTCATTCTCGCCCACGACGAGCATGTAAGGAGCCTTCTCAAGCTGTGCTTCGCGAATTTTATAACCAAGCTTCTCGTTACGCAAATCGCTCTCCACTCGAATGCCGCCTAATTGCAGCTGTTCAGCAACCTTACGCGCATAGGCCTCGTAAGCAGTTGATACCGGAATGACCTTCGCTTGAACAGGGGATAACCAAAGCGGAAGCGCGCCAGCGAAGTTCTCAAGCAAGAACGCAGTCATTCTTTCCATCGTGCTTATAATACCGCGGTGAATAACGACCGGACGATGCTTTTTGCCGTCTTCGCCGACATATTCAAGCTCGAAACGCTCCGGCAGCAAGAAGTCAAGCTGTGCGGTAGACAACGTTTCCTCTTTGCCAAGCGCGGTTTTAATTTGTACATCGAGCTTCGGTCCATAAAATGCCGCCTCGCCTTCAGCCTCAAAGAACGGAAGCTCAAGCTCCTCCACAACCTCGCGCAGCATGCGCTGTGACATTTCCCACATTTCATCGTTTTGGAAGTACTTTTCCGTGTCCTTCGGATCGCGGTATGACAAACGGAAACGATAGTCTTTAATCCCAAAATCCTCATATACCTTGCGGATTAAGTTCACGACCCGGGCGAACTCCTCCTTGATTTGGTCCGGACGGCAGAAGATGTGCGCATCGTTCAGAGTCATTGCACGAACGCGGTGCAAGCCTGTAAGCGCGCCTGACATTTCATAACGGTGCATCGTTCCGAGCTCAGCGATACGAACCGGAAGGTCGCGGTAGCTACGCATATCGCTCTTAAACACCATCATATGGTGCGGACAGTTCATTGGACGGAGCACCAGCTCCTCGTTGTCCATAATCATTTTCGGAAACATGTCTTCGCTGTAGTGCTCCCAGTGTCCGGAGGTTTTGTACAGCTCCACGTTAGCGAGTACTGGCGTGTAGACATGCTCGTAACCTAGTTTTTCTTCTAAATCGACGATATAGCGTTCCATTGTTCTGCGAAGCTTCGAGCCGTTCGGAAGCCATAACGGAAGACCTTGACCGACCTCGCGTGAGAACGTAAACATTTTGAGCTCGCGTCCCAGCTTACGGTGATCCCGTTTCTTCGCTTCTTCTAAGAAGTGCAGATGCTCGTCAAGCTGCGCTTTCTTAGGAAAGGCTGTACCGTAAATGCGCTGCAGCATTTTATTTTTCGAATCGCCGCGCCAGTAAGCGCCTGCAACGCTAAGCAGCTTAAATGCTTTAATACGGCCTGTGGACGGCAAGTGCGGCCCGCGGCAAAGGTCAAAAAATTCGCCCTGATCGTACATTGTAATCACCGAATCGGCAGGAAGATCGCGAATCAGCTCAAGCTTGAGGTTGTCATCAAGCTCAGTGAATATCGCAAGCGCTTCATCTCTGCTTACGACACGACGGCGAATATCGAGATTTTGCTGTACGATTTTCTCCATTTCCTTCTCTATTTTCAGGAGATCCTCCGGTGTCAGCGATTGATCCATATCGATATCGTAATAGAAGCCGTCCTCAATAACAGGACCGATTCCGAGCTTTACATTCGAATCACCGTACAGGCGCTTAATTGCTTGCGCGAGCAAGTGAGCTGTGCTGTGACGATATACTTCAAGTCCGTCAGCCGACTCCACCGTAACAATTTCAATCGCTGCGTCAGCGTCGATCGGTGTATATACATCGACCACTTTACCGTCTATTTTACCTGCAATTGCGTTTTTCCGAAGCCCTGAGCTTATGGAGCCGGCAACTTCTTCAATTGTTGTGCCTGCGGCGTATTCCCTTACTGCGCCGTCTGGCAAAGTTACATGAATGGCCATCTTCGTTCATCCTCCTGTTTGTCAATCGCTAACCGTATTGCTTTTTCCGTCGTTACAAGCGCGGCAAAAAGAGCACAAAAAAAGCACGCATCCCGCAAAAAGGGACGAGTGCTTGTGTGCTCGTGGTTCCACCCTACTTCGACTGCTTATGCGCTAATGCTTACGCACCTGCAGTCCTCGTATCATCTGTTAACGGAGAAATCCGGTACAGCTTACTGCCGCAGCTAATCTTGATCACGTGATTGCTACAGGTTCAACCGTACAGCTTCAAAGGGGTACATCTGCAGACATCATGGAAGGAAATTTCAGCCGGGTTTCCTCTCTCTGAGCCGGACATCAGAAGCAGATACATGTCTTTGTCATTGCCGATACATCGTATATGTGTGTCATTATAGCTCGACTTTGCGCTTTGGTCAAGGCTATGGCTATAGATGACTAGATTCCTTACGGCTGAATAAGCTCATCCAGACTGCTGCTGCAGGATACACATTGTACACACACCGTAACTCTTTGATCGAAAATCGTTTCAATCGTTCGAATCACCTGCATCTCGGGCTGCCTCGTATGAATCGTTATATGCTTAGGCGAGACCGAAATAAGTGAGCTGATGACCATATCCTCGATATTCATTTCCGTTTCAAGCATTTCCGCTACAATTCGATCGGATGGCGGCTTCGAGTCAAGCAGTTGAAAGCTTTCGTCATACAGTATGAAATCATGCCCGCCCTTATGCAGCAAATGGATCATCGGTACCTTGGTATCCTGCAGGAAGACGAAATATTTCAGCAGGGAAATAAACTCCTGATACTGCTTATCCAGCACATATTCGTCTAATGCGTATTCAACAACCTCAGTTAATTCTCTCCGATAAGGTTCAAGTCTGAACGTTGTAAACCCGGTTACGTTGAGCTGTGTATGCTCCTGCAAATATTGTTCAATCTCGGCAGCAACCTTACCTTTCCGGCGAAGCCGGTCAGCATCCAGAAACCTCGTGCCAAGTCCATCCCATTCTTTTCCGTGCAGTAAATCATGGCAATATTTCTCGATAGCAGCCGACTCTGCCGATGAATTATTCCGATATTTCCTACGAATAATCGACGCGAGCATATCCGGCTCTAATTCACTAATTACAAATTCAGCTATCGCTTTTGAAGTAGCCTTATAAACGGCGGGTCCGTGCAATTGCAGCTGGAAATGAGGCAGTACGGCCTGACACCGTATGTCCTGCTCAGATACAACTTGAAATTCAACAGCAGCTGCTAATTCAGCATTTGAGCCGATATGTAAATCGACGACAGCTTGTTCCGTCAACAATTTCGATAATTTGTTCACAGATTGCCCGAGGCTTGTAGGCAACGACACTGTAAATAACTCCATAAGCTCACCCCTTTCCTTCCTTATCAGTATATGGTCCCGTATCAGGGGATATACGATGAAGAGATTGGAATGTAAGGGAAATGCCCTATTGGAAAAAAAAGCTTGCCGATGATTCATCTCCCTATAGGAATGAATCATCGGCAAGCGTAGTTCGTTATTATTGCAAAGTTAATTCTGCATTACAAAATCAAGATCAGCCTTATCGCTTTCATTGTACATCTTCAAAATATTATATTTCGTATCCCGCTGTGCAGGAATTTTGCCGCATTCGCGGATAAGCTGAAGAATAAGTTCAATGTTTACCTTGTGAGTCGTACCCGCCGCCGAAACGACATTCTCTTCGATCATCGTGCTGCCGAAATCGTTACAACCATAGGAAAGCGACAGCTTACCCATTTCAGGTCCCATTGTTACCCAAGATGATTGGAAATTCGGAATATTATCGAGCATGATGCGGCTTGCCGCAACAATGCGCAAATATTCCTCAGGCTTCGCCTTCTCCAGCTTCAGATTAGTATTATCCGGTTGGAACGGCCACGAAATAAAGGCAAGAAAACCTTTGGAAGGATATTTATTTGCGACGCACTCATCCTGTGCATCACGAATGCGCAGCATATGAAGAGCGCGCTCTTCCACCGTTTCTCCGAGTCCATACACCATCGTTGCAGTCGTGTTCATGCCGTGCCGATGAGCCGATTTCATAACATCCATCCAATCCGTCCACGAGCCCTTCATACGACTGATCTTGCGTCGTGTACGGTCGTCCAAAATCTCAGCCCCGCCGCCTGGAAGCGAATCAAGGCCAGCCTCATGAAGCTGTCTGATAACTTCATCCAAAGAGAGTCCGTCCGAAACAACCTTCATCTTCTGAATCTCTGCCGGCGAGAAGGAGTGCATGGTAATACCCGGAAATTGCTGCTTAATTTTGCGAAGCAGATCCAAGTAATAAGAAAACGGCAAATCCGGATTCGTGCCGCCTTGCATTAAAATTTCCGTACCTCCAACGTTTACCGTTTCTTGAATTTTGTTCAAGATCGTTTCATCGGGAAGCACGTAGCCTTCCTTCGAGCCCGGTGCGCGATAAAATGCACAAAAGCGGCAGTAAACGTCGCAAACATTCGTATAGTTCACATTACGTCCCACGACAAACGTCGTTACCGGTTCAGGATGATGCCTTAGCATAATCTGATTAGCTGCATGGCCCATCTTCTCGATTTGATCCGAAGCCAGCAGCTCCATGCCTTCCTCCAGCCCGATTCGTTCGCCTCGCAAAGCTTTATCCAAAATATGGTCCAACGTTCCCATTCCGCAAGACCTCCTTAATTCCGTTCTTAGTATAAAGCAGACTACAATCAATTAATCCTATCATAATTGAGTGCTGTGCGTCACCCATCGTATGATGCCTTATATGAACAAAATGAGAAAAAACACGGCATGTCTATGAAGACAACCGTGCTTTTCTTCTTTTTTAAGCCGTCATGCGCGAAGCGCCTGATCCAAGTCTTCAAGCAAATCCTCAATGTCCTCTAAACCGACGGAGTAACGGACTAGACCATCCGTTATGCCGCGCGCATGACGCACTTCCTTCGGCATAGCCGCATGCGACATCATGGCCGGGTAGGAAAGAATACTTTCCACCGCTCCCAAACTTACCGCAACCAAAGGTATTTGCACTTTGCTAAGCATTTTTTTGGCACGTTCGCCGCTGCCGACATCGAAAGATACGACGGCGCCATAGCCAACCGATTGCTTCTCATGTATGGCACGACCCGGGTGTCCTTCTAAGCCTGGATAAAAAACAGCGGATACTTCTTTATGGTTTGAAAGCCATTCGGCAAGTCTGCGCGCGCTCCGTTCGCTATGCTCCATCCGAGCCTGCAGCGTCTTCATTCCGCGCATCAACAACCATGATTCCTGAGCACTTAGAACCGTTCCCAGGCCGTTCTGCAGCTGCTTCAGGCGTTTGCCGAGACTTTCATCTGCCGTTACCGCAAGACCTGCCAGCACATCGCTGTGGCCGCCTAGGAACTTCGTCGCGCTATGCAGCACGATATCGACGCCATGCTCAATCGGACGTTGATGATATGGCGTCATAAACGTATTGTCGAGCATCGTCAGCAAGCCTTGCTCCTTCGCCCATGCCGTTGTCTCGGAAATGTTCGTAATCTTAAGTGTCGGATTGGACGGCGTTTCCATAAAAACAGCTTTTGTGTTCGGCTTCAAGGCCGCCTTCACCGCTTCAAAATCAGTCATATCTACAAATGTTGATTCGATGCCGAGCCTCTCCAATATCGAAGTTAGCAGGCGATAGGTGCCGCCATATACGTCCTCGGTTACAATGACATGCTCTCCTGCAGAAAGCAGCAGAAAGGAGGTCGAAATAGCAGCCATACCCGACGCAAAGGCAAAGCCGCGGGCACCGCCTTCAAGCAGAGCGATATAATCCTCAAGCGCCTGCCGTGTCGGATTGCCGGAACGGCTGTAATCATATTGCGGCGGATTGAAAATATCATGGTGGTGAAACGTTGAAGCCTGAAAAATAGGTACGCTGGACGCGCCTGTACCCTCGTCAATTTCTGCTCCGAAATGAAGCAGCTTCGTTGCAAAACGGCGATCGGAAGGATTTACTTTATTATTATCGTTACTCATCTGCTGTTACCCCTCCTCAATTTCCCGTTTTGCTGCAGCCAGCGCTTGCTCCAAATCGCCAATCAAATCGTCAGCATGTTCGATGCCGACCGAGAAACGGAGCAGACGGTCATCAACGCCGATGGCCTGCCGAATTTCCAAAGGTATATCCGCATGCGTCTGGACAGCTGGATAAGTCATTAGAGACTCAACTCCGCCTAGGCTTTCAGCGAACGCGATGAGCTTAATATGACGCAGAATAGGCTCGACATATCGGGCATCCTTCAGACGGAAGGAGAAAATGCCCGTATTGCCGGATGACTGCTTGTTTTGTATGTCATGCCCCGGATGATGCTGGAGCGCCGGATAATAAACATCCTCTACAGCCTCGTGTTTCATCAGGTAGTTAGCAATTGTCGTCGCATTGTATTGATGACGCTCCATTCGAAGCGCCAGTGTCTTCATACCCCTCATAAGCAGCCACGAATCCTGCGGTCCAAGTACAGCTCCTATGGAATTGTGAAGAAAAGCCATTTCGGCGGACAGCTCCTTGCCCTTCGTCACGATCAGACCAGCCAGGACATCGTTATGGCCGCCCAAATATTTGGTTGCGCTATGAATGATAATATCGGCGCCAAGCTCGATCGGACGCTGGAAGAACGGTGTGAGAAGCGTATTGTCGACAATAGTAAGCAAGCCTTTGGACTTCGCCCATGCGGCAACTCGTTCTATGTCCGTAATCATCATCAGCGGGTTCGTCGGCGTTTCGATTAGAACGGCTTTCGTGTTCGGCGTCCATAGTGTTGCCATCGCATCAATATCGTTCGTATCTACATAGGAAGCGGTAACCCCGAATCTGGACATAATGCGCTCCAGCAGACGGTAAGTGCCGCCGTACAAATCAAGCGAAACAATCAAATGATCTCCTTGGCTGAACAATGCGAATATCGTTTGCAATGCGGCCATGCCAGAGCTGCAGGCAAATGCCGCGTCACCGGATTCCAATTGTGCTGCCGCTTCTTCAAGCACGGATCTTGTCGGGCTTTTCGTGCGTGCATAGTCAAAACCTGTGCTTTGCCCGAGTTTCGGATGACGAAATGCTGTTGCCTGGTATACAGGAAAGCTAACCGCTCCAGTTACGGGCTCCTTTACCGATCCGATCTGAGCCAAATGACTTTCGATTTTCATTATGAAGTTACACCCCTTCTTATAATGTTATATGCCTGCACCCAAATCAAACGGTGTTTGTTGATATACATAGTAATTCAGCCAGTTCGAAAATAACAGGTTTGCATGTGCGCGCCATGTAGAAAGCGGTAGGGCTGCCGGATTATCGCCCGGGAAATAGTTCTTCGGTACGTCTATGCGAAGTCCTTTTGCCTGATCGCGGTCGTATTCGAACTTCAGCGATGTCGGATCATATTCCGAATGACCGGTAACAAATATTTGCTTACCATCCTTAGAGGCAACGATATATACACCGGAATCCGGTGAATCCGACAGGATTTCCAGCTTCTCAATCGGCTCGATATCCGCGCGGCGAACCTCAGTATGACGTGATTGCGGCACGAAGAACAGCTCGTCAAACCCGCGAAGCAGATTTACGTTTCGCTTCTCGACCGTATGTGGAAATACGCCGAACATTTTGCTGTCCAAATTATATTTCGGCACTTTGTAATGATGATATAGACCAGCCTGTGCAGCCCAACAGATATGGAATGTGGAAGTAACACGTTTTGTGCTCCAATCCATGATTTCCTTCAGCTCTTCCCAATAGTTCACTTCCTCAAAAGGCAAATGCTCTACCGGTGCGCCCGTAATGATGAGCCCGTCATAATACTCATGCGATATTTCGTCAAACGTTTTATAAAAAGACTCCAAGTGCTCTGCCGACGTATTTTTGGACGTATGCGTTCTTGGATGCAGCAGTACAACCTCGACCTGAAGCGGCGTGTTCCCAATAAGCCTGAGAAGCTGCGTCTCCGTCGTTTCCTTGGTAGGCATTAAATTCAAAATGGCAATTCTGAGCGGCCTGATATCTTGGTGATAAGCGATGCTTTCATCCATGACGAAAATGTTCTCGTTGCTTAAAATTTCTTTGGCGGGCAAGTTGTCTGGTACTTTAATCGGCATTTTAAATCACTCCTCTTTCGGCAGTATGACCGCTTGAACAACAAAAAAGACCTTTCTGCTGTGAGAAAAGGTCGTATGCTCAGTAAAGAAGCCATGCGCCTCTCTCATCTCTCAGAAACATAATCGTTTCCGCAAGAATTAGCACCGTGCTTACGCCGGTTGCCGGGCTTCATCGGGCTAGTCCCTCCGCCTGCTCTTGATAAGAAAGTAGTCTATTCAATTTTCCGCGGTTCCATTTCAATAATAACTTTAAAGCATTCTGTTAATCGCGTCAAGAACCGACTTTGAATGTGCTGAACGTAAAGATGGATAAAGGATGTTTTAATGCTTGAATGTAAAGCTTATGCGGGAGTATACTAGACAAGAATTATGAACATTATTCGACTAATAAAGGAGTGCAAACGGGCATGGAAGGCGACCGACCGAAGCCGGAAACATACCGAATATGGTTACTGCCGGTTCATCGTGAGCCGGGGCTTCGCCCGCATGCTGTGCCTTGTGCTCAGTTTTGATGACTGAATCAAGCGGCTAGCGGTCAGCTACGCCCCGGGATTCCCTATCAGCCGGCAGTCTCCTCTAATGAATGAAAGGAGTAACTGCTGATGAAAATCCGTCTTGTTAACAATGGTATTTTTACCCCGATTGAGGATATTGCGCAAACGTTAGCCCCTGCACATGCGGGATTTTATTGGATTGATGCCGACGTGGAGGACCTTGCCGTTCTTCAGCCTCTTTTCGGCATGCATGATCTGGCTGTGGAGGATTGCCTCAGCGAGGAGGAGCAGCGTCCAAAGATCGAAATTTACGAAAGCCATTATTTTATCGTTATTAACAGCATTCGTTTTGATGATGAAGAAATTTTTCTGCGCGCGCTGAACATTTTTCTCGGCCGTCACTTTATTATAACGGTAACGAAGCAGAAAATTAACGAGCTCCGTTCGTTAAAACCTCTTTTATGGGAGCAAGAGGTAAGCCGTCCCGATTATTTCTTGTATCACCTAGTCGACATTGTCGTCGATAACTACTTCCTCGTCGGTGACCGGATCGATAACCGGATCGAAACGCTGGAAGAAGACATTTTGATGCATACCAAAAAATCGCATCTGAACGAAATCATCGGCTTGCGCGGTGAAATTTTATGGCTCAAAAAGGTGCTCGGGCCACAGCGGGACGTTATCGCTACACTTAATAAGAAAGACTTAAAGCTCATAGACGACCAGCTGCAGAAATATTTTAGCGACATTTACGAAAATGCTTTGAAAATTGCCGAGTCTTTCGATACGTACCGTGATCTAATGGGCAACTTGCGTGAAGCTTACCAGTCCAGCGTCTCCAACCGTGCCAACGAGATTATGCGTGTGTTCACTGCAATTACGACGATTTTCATGCCGCTCACCTTTATTACAGGCATATACGGGATGAACTTCGACTTCATACCGGGACTGCATCTCCGAATGGGATCTTACATTTTACTCGGTATTATGCTTCTGCTTGGCATAGGCATGTTTTTCATTTTCCGCAAAAAGGAATGGTTATAGAGCCTTTTTTATACTTTCATACGGTTGGGCTGCACACGCTGGGGCAATTGATGCCACATGCGGGTACAGCCCTTTATTTTGCTGTAGCCACTTATATCCTCTATAATGGATAAAGACTTATTTGAACATCTTGTAATAATGAAAGGGGGATTGACGTGAACATTAGCCAGCTTGAAACACTCCTTACGATTTCCAAAACGATGAGCTTCCGAAAAGCCGGCGAATTGCTAAACCTGACTCAGCCTGCTGTATCGGCGCAAATCAAAAGTCTGGAGGATGAGTTCAAGACGGTCCTTATCGATCGTAATCAACCAGTCACCTTAACCGATCACGGAAAAGTTTTTTTGGAGCATGCCGAAAAAATGCTAACGATAGTAGAAGAATTAAAGCAGAAGCTGTCCGATTTAAATTTAACGCCGCAAGGCCATATTTTACTTGGAACAACGTCATCGATGGCCATACAAATATTGCCTCGTGTATTGTCCTATTTTCAAAATCAATTTCCATTAATAAAAACAACGATTCATTCTATGCCCTCATCACAGGTTATGACCTGCGTCGAGAACGGCTCTGTCGACATCGGTATTACATACCTAACCGAAAAAAATCCAAATACCGCCTCTTCCGTCCTTTATTATGATACATTCGAGCTTGTTGTATCACCGTCTCACCCAATGAGCAAACTGACACATACTACCGTTGATACGCTTAAGGATATCCCTATGATCATGCTCGCTCCGGATACGCTTGGCCGCAGGTTTGTCGATCAAATATTCCGTAAATACAACATCCAGCCCAATATCGTAATGGAACTGTCGAGCAGCGAGGAAGTAAAACGGATGGTTGAGATCAATCTGGGGGCCGCTGTCGTATCGAAGCTTTCGATTGCAAACGAACTTCGTCTTGGCACGTTGAAAATGATTAAAGTCAATGAATTGGAAACGAGTCATCCCGTCGGAGTCGTTTATAAATCCGGCCGTTATTTAAATACAGCGATGCAGCAATTTCTAAGCGATCTGAAGGGAATGCCTGAGCACCAATTCATAAGCAGTGAATAGACGCACCCAGCAGATAAGGAGAGATTCCAATGAAATTCGACTTACACACCCACCATGTAAGATGCGGTCATGCCGATGGCACTATCGAGGATTACATCATTGCAGGCATAGATGCCGGTCTTCAAGTCATCGGCATCTCTGATCACTCCCCTTATTTCTATCATAAGGAAGATCAGCCGTCCCCCGGCATTGCTATGGCAAGAAGCGCCTTTGCGGGCTATGTCAATGAAGTGCTGCGGTTAAAGGAAAAATACAACGGTACAATCGAGGTTCTCCTCGGCATGGAATCCGACTTTTTCCCCGACTTTGTGGACAGCTATCGTAAAGCTTATGAAGGTGTGCCTTTCGATTATTTGATCGGCTCCGTGCATCAGGTTAGCGGTGTCAGCATTTTCAATCGAAATCGCTGGAAAGGCTTAAACGAGGAGCAGCATGTAACGGTGAAGAAAAGCTATTACGACCTGATTCAGCAATCGGCACGCAGCGGCATGTTCGATATTCTGGGTCACATCGATGCGATGAAGGGAT
This sequence comes from Bacillota bacterium, assembly GCA_051750645.1. GTDB lineage: Bacteria > Bacillota > Bacilli > Paenibacillales > Paenibacillaceae > Pristimantibacillus. The sequence goes on from JBNJJW010000010.1 coordinate 61,011, forward strand.
ATTATCCTGCATTCTCGGACATACCCGCTCATGAGCATATCGATGAAACGCTGCAAACGATTGCCGATTGCGGGATTTCTATCGAGATTAACACTTCAGGCAGCACAAAGGATGTCGGCGGATGGTATCCATCGGATGAAATATTGGAACGGGCTCTACACTTCGGAGTGAATGTAACGTTCGGATCAGATGCTCATGTGCCGAGCAGAGTCGGCGATGAGTGGGAGCTTGTGCAGAAGCGGTTGAAGGAAATCGGATTCTCGCAGTGGGTATTTTACCGCAAGCGTGAACAAGTCGTCGTTCCTCTATAAACAAGGAGACGAAGACAAAAAAAGTGGACCTGCACGTCGCAGGTCCCAAAGGATATATTAAAAAGGGGGTCTTGTTTATTATAATAGCCCACTAATGTAATGAGACGATAACAGAACTATTTCATTTGTGTAACAAATTTGAGGAGATGGACATCCCATGTGGCTCATCATAGCCATCAGCAGCGCCATTTTATTTGGACTAGCAGGCTGGTGGATGAAAGTATCGCAAATGCGCGGCGGCTCGACGAGAGTGCTGCTGTTTGGCTTATATGCATCAGGTACGCTCGGCTTCGGCGTCCATTCGGCGCTGGAAGGGACACTAACGATGCTTGCGGATCCAAATGTATGGATTGCCGGCGTCATTATCGGAGCAGGCTCTGCCTGGGGAAATGCCCTATTCATGAAAGCATTGCATTACGGCCCCGCAAGCTTAACGTCCCCCCTTACGAATATGAATATTATATTGGTGATTGCATTAGCAACGTGGTGGTACAAAGAGCCGCTAAGCGCTTCTGAAGCGGTCGGTATTACATTATTGCTGCTTGCTGTCATCTTTATTGCCCATAAACGGAAAGAACCGCTTACCATAACAGAGAAGCGCTGGTTTGTTCTCGTCGGGTTGGCAATTATTTTATTCGCATTGCGAAATGGCGGCTTGAAAGTAACGGACGAGCTTGGTCTGCCAAGCGCACCGATATTATTCATCGCATATGCGCTTTCTCTATTCTGGTTTCTTCTCCCGGTTAAATATGAGGAAAAGCGTTCCTCCAAACTTACCGGCTTGTGGTTTGGATTGATCGCCGGACTATTTTCCTACGGCGGTCTACAGCTGTACGCTGTCGCGCTGTCTACCGGCCAAGCCAATCTTGCTGCGCCTATTTTTGCAACAAACAGTCTTGTCGTCGCAATAGGTGCCATTGCCCTCTATAAAGAGAAACTGACCTTTATGCAGTGGACAGCTTTTGCTTGCACCTTACTCGGTTTAATCATAATCCGGGCATGAGGTATGTATGGACTCCCTACATTCTCCAGTCTAACTTTTGTATAGTAAATATATATTTGTAAAAAATGAACGTATTCCCACTGAAATGAACTTACTTTTAGTTTGTTCATATGCTACAATGTAAATACAAAAAGCGGGGTGATACGGTTGGATTATTCGACAATGTGCCCAAAGTATGAAGCCGCGGCCGACATATTAGGTAAGAAATGGACGGGCCGAATCATTCGGGTGTTGCTTGGAGGACCAAAGCGGTTCAAAGAAATTAAAGAGCAAATTCCCGAAATGAGCGACAAAATGCTTACGGACCGTATGAAAGAACTAGAAACATTAACCATAATTAAACGTCAAGTGTACCCTGAAATGCCCGTACGTATTGAGTACGAGCTAACCTGCAAGGGACATGAGCTTGAACCAGTCATTGAGTCTATCCAAAAATGGGGCGAACAATGGATGTAGGATAAGAAACCGCTGAGGCGGTTTTTTTTATTTTATACTAAATCAATTCCCCCAAAAAACCACGCGCTTGAAAGGCGCGAATGGGCACAATTGACAAAAGAATACCCATGCTCTATTATTGATAATAATAATCAATATCATATAGAATCAAAAAAGAAACCCCCGATTTACGAGGGGGGCTCTATATGTTGGATTGGCCTACATGCCCAACCATTTCTTGAACAAGTGCTTTGTTGTATCTTTGTTGATCGCTGCAATAGATGTCGTGAGCGGAATACCCTTCGGACATGAGCGGACGCAGTTTTGCGAGTTACCGCAGCCTTCGATGCCGCCATCGGACATAAGCGCATCCAGACGTTCTTCTTGGTTCATCTCACCTGTCGGGTGAGCATTGAACAAGCGAACCTGGGAAATGGCTGCAGGACCGATAAAGCTGTTGCGATCGTTCACATTCGGACATGCTTCAAGGCAAACGCCGCAAGTCATGCATTTGGAAAGCTCGTACGCCCATTGGCGCTTGGTTTCCGCCATTCTCGGACCTGGTCCAAGATCATACGTACCATCGATCGGGATCCATGCTTTCACTCGTTTTAGCGCGTTGAACATACGCTCACGGTTAATGACAAGATCACGTACAACAGGGAACGTACGCATCGGCTCAAGACGAATCGGCTGCTCCAGCTTATCAACCAGGGCGCTGCACGCTTGGCGGGGCTTGCCGTTAATAACCATGGAACATGCGCCGCAAACTTCTTCCAAGCAGTTCGAATCCCAGCATACAGGTGCCGTACCAGTACCGTCTGCCTTTTTGGGATTACGTTGAATTTCCATCAAGCCGCTAATAACATTCATGTTCGCGCGGTAAGGAATTTCGAACTCTTCCGTGTAAGGCTTCGAATCAGGAGTATCTTGACGCGTGATGATAAACTTAACCGTTTTTGTTGCGACAGTTGTTTCAGCCATCGTTATTCTCCTTTCTTCTTATCGGATGAGTAGTCACGTTTACGAGGTTTAATAAGACTAACGTCGATATCCTCGTACGAAATTTGCGGTCCTTCTGCCGTCCATTTTGCAATCGTAGACTTCATGAATTGATCATCGTCACGATCCGGGAATTCCGGCTTGTAGTGAGCCCCGCGGCTTTCGTTACGCATCAGAGCGCCTAATGTCATCGCTTCGGAAAGCTCAAGCATATTCCACAGTTGGCGGGTAAAGGCAACGCCGGCATTGTTCCATGCTGCCGTATCATTGATGTTAATATTTTTATAGCGCTGTTTGAGTTCTTTAATCTTATGGATCGTAGCTTCCAGCTTATCGTTAAAGCGAACGACGGTCATGTTGTTCGTCATCCATTCGCCAAGCTCTTTATGGATTACGTAAGCATTTTCGTTACCGTTCATGTTGAGAATGCTGTTGTATTTGTCCGTTTGACGCTTCGTTTCACGATCAAATACGGACGATTCAACATCTTCAGCCGATTTCTTCAAACCTTTAATGTACTCGACTGCTTTCGGTCCGGCTACCATACCGCCATAGATTGCGGACAGCAAGGAATTCGCTCCGAGACGGTTCGCGCCGTGGTATTGATATTCACATTCGCCGGCTGCAAACAAACCGGGAATGTTCGTCATTTGATTGTAATCGACCCACATGCCGCCCATCGAATAGTGAACCGCTGGGAAGATCTTCATCGGGATTTTGCGTGGATCGTCGCCCATGAATTTCTCATAGATTTCGATGATGCCGCCAAGCTTAACGTCAAGCTCCTTCGGATCTTTATGAGACAAGTCAAGGTAAACCATGTTTTCCTGATTGATGCCAAGCTTTTGATCGACACAAACGCTGAAAATTTCGCGCGTTGCAATGTCACGAGGAACAAGGTTGCCGTACGCCGGATATTTTTCCTCAAGGAAGTACCACGGCTTACCGTCTTTGTAAGTCCAGATACGGCCGCCCTCACCGCGCGCTGATTCGGACATCAAGCGCAGCTTGTCGTCGCCCGGAATAGCTGTCGGGTGAATTTGAATGAACTCGCCGTTCGCGTAATTAACGCCTTGCTGGTAAACAGCGCTCGCAGCTGTACCTGTGTTAATAACAGAGTTCGTTGTTTTGCCGAAAATAATGCCGGGACCGCCTGATGCAAGAATAACCGCATCCGCACGAACCGTGTGAACTTCCATCGAGCGCAAATCCTGGGCCGATACACCGCGGCAAACGCCGTCATCGTCAACGACTGCGCCAAGGAATTCCCAGTGCTCATACTTGTTGACCAGTCCGGCTGCTTCCCAGCGGCGCACTTGCTCATCCAGTGCATACAGCAATTGCTGGCCTGTCGTTGCACCCGCGAATGCTGTACGCGAATGCTTCGTGCCGCCGAAGCGGCGGAAGTCGAGTAAACCCTCAGCTGTGCGGCTGAACATAACGCCCATCCGGTCCATTAAGTGAATAATGCCTGGTGCAGCATCGCACATTGCTTTAACCGGCGGCTGATTCGCGAGAAAGTCTCCGCCATATACGGTATCGTCAAAATGCTCCCATGGGGAATCGCCTTCCCCTTTCGTATTAACCGCGCCGTTGATGCCGCCCTGCGCGCATACGGAATGGGAACGCTTTACCGGCACAAGAGAAAACAGATCAACGTGCACGCCTGCTTCTGCCGCTTTTATGGTAGCCATCAAGCCGGCAAGTCCGCCGCCAACGATGATAATTTTATTTTTAGCCATAACGTTTCGCTCCTTGTCTTCAAACTAACCGATATTCGTCCAAGCCAGTGCGCTACCTGCAACTTCCTTAAATTCATCGCCGCTAAACGCGATAAGCGATAGAATAAACAGTGCCGAAACGACAGCAAAAACGCCCATACAAATGTAGGAAGAAATGCGCTGCGCTCTTGGCCCGACCGTAATGCCCCAACTGACCAGAAATGCCCATAGTCCGTTACTGAAATGGAATACGGCTGCAAGCACACCAATGACATAAAGCACGAAATATACGGGGCTGCTTGCGATAAGATTCATCGTCGAGCCTAGCTCCTCATGCGTAATGTTGCCGAGATAAACCTGCATACGGGTCTGATACACATGCCAGAAGACGAAAACAAAGGTAATTACCCCTGTTACCCTTTGTGCTGTAAATGCCCAGTTCCGCCCGTATTGGAAGCGTCCCGTGTTAGAGTTCGATTGGTATGCGACGTACAAGCCGTAGATTCCATGGAACAATAGCGGGAGATAAATACCGAAAATCTCGAGCAAAACTAACGCCGGCAAGCTGTTAATAAATTGAACGCCTTTGCTGAAGCCTTCAGGTCCCCGTTCAAAAGCCTGATAATTCGTCAACCCGTGCACAACGATAAACCCGCCTAGCGGGATGATCCCTAGAAGCGAGTGAAGCTTGCGCGAGAAATACGAGTTTCCATTCATGTCATTCCTTCTCCTTTCAAGACTGTGAGTGCTTTCTTACGTTTTTTTAACAAATCATTCTACATTGTAACCCCAGCATGTACCTCCGTCAACAAAATCCGACATGCAGTCGACACACAGTCGACACACGTTAGTCACACTTCCCATCCTACTCCTTTTCAGCTTATAATGGAATTGCTTATTTTTTATAATTTCTTATAACATAATGACATAAGGGGTTCCTGCCATGAATGAAGAAATGCATGTATTCACGGTTATTGTCGAGCAGTCGAGCATGAACAAAGCGTCTGCGCTGCTCAACTTGTCTCAGCCTGCTCTCTCACGCAAAATCGCCAAGCTCGAGCAAGAAATCGGCGCCCCATTGTTTCGCCGCATTGGCAAGCGTCTTGAGCTAACCCGGATCGGACAGCTTACCTACGAATATGCCATTGAGCTGCGTCAGCTGCATCGCAAATACTTGCAAACCGTCTCCGAGTTTACAGCCACGGGACACACTTCGCTAACGATTGGCGCAAGCTTAACAACGCTGCAGACGACGCTGCCTGATCTCATTCAAACTCTAACTTCTGCCCATCCGGAAATCGATATAAAAGCGGTCACCGGCAAAACACATGAAATTGTTTCGCTTGTCCGTGATCATAAAGCCGACATCGGTATCGTTGCCTCCAGTATTGAGGATTCAACACTCCGGTGCATTCCTTTATTCGATGATCATCTATCGCTTGTGCTGCCCCGTAATCAGATTATTACCGATAAAGGAACACTCGGTATTCAAGACTTGACCGGAATGCCAATGATTTTGTTCTCCAAAGGAACGTGGTACCGGCTCTTAACGGATGAGCTGTTCGACAAATATCATTTACAGCCGGATGTGCGAATGGAAATCGATTCTTTTGAAGCGATACTGCGCCTGCTGCATACGTGCAGAGCAGCTACACTGCTCCCTCAATCCTATATGCGTCACCAGCTGCTTGAGGATAACGAGCTCCTTGTCGTATCGATTCGCGAGCTGGCGGATACGAAGCGCACGACATCCCTTATCCACGCGGATTCTGCAGCTTTAAGCCCAGCGATCCGTCTATGGATCAATGAAATTGCGGCACGTTTTCCAACTCAAAAGGACAGCAGCCATTAACATAGCTGCTGTCCTTTATCATTTCCAATATTACACTTATTGAATCCACTGCGCGCATTCTATCGGATGACGGTCGCTTCAAATTGTTCGATCTGATCATTCGTTCCGATTATAACCATCACATCGCGCTCGGTGAGCACATCTGTAGCCGTAGGAGCGATAATGATGCCGCCTGGCTTATTGATCGCCACGATGCTGCAGCCGAATCTGGCACGCGGATTCAGGTCATGCAGAGACTTACCGTTCAAGCACTGCGGTACAGCGAGCTCCGCAATTGTATATTCCTTGGAAAGCTCTATATAATCAAGCAGGTTAGGCGATACGAGCTGATGCGCGACTCGAATGCCCATGTCACGTTCCGGATAAACGACACGATCTACGCCTATTTTCTCGAGCACGCGTCCATGTAATTCACTTATCGCCTTCGCCACTACTTTTTTGACGCCGAGATCCTTTAGCAATATCGTCGTTAAAATACTAGCCTGAATATCGTCACCGATCGCTACTACGCCGCAATCAAAGTTGCGTACGCCTAACGAACGAAGCGCCTCCTCATCCGTACAGTCGGCGGATACCGCATAGGTGAGCACGCTGCTCATTTCTTGAACCACTTCTTCGTCTTTATCAATGCCGAGCACCTCATACCCGAGCTGAATCAGCTCCCTGCCTAGGCTAGACCCGAATCTTCCCAAACCTACAATAACAAATTGATTTTTCTTAATCCCCACTTGCCAAATCCCCTATCCGATTGTAATTTTTCCTTCAGGATGCCGGTACAGTTCTTTTTCTGTGCGAGGCCCGAGAGCGTACGCGAGTGTCAATGGACCAAGCCGGCCGGCAAACATCGTTATTGTGATAATGATTTTACCAACATCGGACAATTCACCCGTCAATCCGAGTGACAGTCCTACCGTAGCGAAAGCAGATGTCGCCTCGAACAAGATGACAAGAAAACTCTGATCTTCTATCATCGTCAGCAGCATGGTCACGAAAATGACGAGCGCCAGCGACAGAACCGTTATGGTCAACGCCTTGAATATTCGGTCTTTGCCGAGTCTGTTGCGAAACAATACAATATCGTCACGGCCGCGAATCATAGCGAAAACGGCGCCAACGAGCGTAGCAAAAGTAGTCGTCTTGATCCCTCCACCGGTCGAACCAGGAGATGCGCCAATAAACATTAAAATAATAATGAAAAACTGCGTTGCCTGTCTTAACACCGTAAGATCGAGCGAATTAAACCCTGCCGTTCGAGGCATGACAGCTTGAAATAGTGAAGATAAAAGTTTAGTTCCCCAATCCAAGGAACCAAGGGTTAACGGATTGGTGAATTCGAATATGAAAACGGTTATCGTACCTAACCCAATTAGCCAGCCCGTTATCGACAATACAACCTTACTATGCAGCGACAGCCTCCGCTTATTACGGAACTCCATTAAATCCGACAACACAACGAATCCGAGACCTCCGAAAATAACGAGCAGTACTGCCGTAATGTTAACGATAGGATCAGACACATAAAGCGTTAGACTGCGATAATCTCCAAAAATATCGAACCCTGCATTGTTGAACGCAGATATCGAATGGAATATCCCCAAATACACCGCTTTGCCAAACGGCATATCCAATGCAAAGCGCGATGTGAACAGTGCAGCTCCAATCAATTCGATTGACAAAGAGTATATGATGACTCGGCGGATTAATCGCACAATGCCTTCCATACTCGTCTGATTCATTGCCTCCTGCAGCAGAAGCCGCTCACGCAACGAAATCCTCTTGCGAAATACGAGCGCAATAAGCGTTGCCATCGTCATGAATCCAAGCCCGCCAAGCTGGAAGAGAATCATTAATATAATTTGACCCGGAACTGAGAAATACGTTCCGGTATCGACAACTACGAGACCAGTTACGCACGTAGCCGATGTCGCCGTGAACAGCGCATCAATGAACGGCAGCCGTTCACCGCTCGCAGATGCGAAGGGCATGGACAATAAAAAGGCTCCCAGCAATATGATAAGCGCAAATCCGCTGACCAATATTCGCGGCGGTGACCACTTTAAGACATTCCAACTCAATTTCATCATTCAACCTTCTTCTGTAATATGTCTTAGTGCTTTCAAGCAAATAATAGGCACAAAAAAAAGCACTGGAAACTCAAGTGCTCTGTGCGTTGAGTCCTGTTCCAATACGCCTACGAGGTTAGCTGACGGATTCGGGCCTGGACAGGCAGCCCTATTCGGCGGCTAGAGACGAGTCTCTCCCGCAAAAATTCACCCCATGCCGCCGAAAGTGAACAGCCTGCCTATCAGCTTATTCATCCATTTCGACAACTTTATGGTTCCCCCGATTTCCTTAAGAAATTCGGCTGTACTATTCAATTAGTATGACGTTAACGATTATAATCCCAAAGCAGCCTTAATTCAAAGCAGGCATTAAGCACAAATGGGCCGATTTTGGAGCATAATCAGGCATCGCGTTACGGCAGCAAGCATCAGGCTTGTCGGATATCGTTATTTCGCTTGTTTTTGAAAATAAACGATCTTTTTCATTGGATAATTTAGGGATTAGTGTGATAAGGTAATAAAATAAGATATGCATAATAAAGACACTCGAGGTGAACCAATGATTGATTCAATCAAGCCTAATGAATGGAAACGTTTTCTGTGGGTTGCGATCGCTTGCTTCATGATTTATGTAGGTCTTGAAATCGTCCCGATGATTGCGTCTATTGCATCAGGCGAGTACGACACCAAAGTAATTGCAAAGTCTGCTGCCGAGGAGCGCGCTGCTTCATTCGCTGAAGAGCAAACCGGACTTGAGGTAACATCGGCTAAAGCTGTGCACCAGACCGATAAATTGATGAACGGTTATTTATCGAAGGAAAAGCTTATCAAAACGTATACGGATCAATATGACGAACGCTTTCCGACGGATACCTATCAGGTCGATCTGGAATTTGCTGAAGGCGGCAGCGGTTTTGTTTATGTACATATGCAGAAGGATAAGATCATTTCGTGGAACTTTCTAATAGACGGTGAACAATTATCTGATGATGAGAAGAGCGCGCAGGTGCTTACTTTCTTGTCCAGTCAAGGCTTCCGCTCAGAAGAACTGCAAACGGGTAAAATCGTTGAAAACGGGGAGTGGAACGGGCAGCCTGCCGGCTATAGCTTGAATGATGCCTCGCTCAATGTGAAAGTGAACGTTCTGTCCGTCGGGAACAAAGCTGTTATAACCAAATATAAAGCTGCTTTTACAGCGCCGCCTGATTACATCAAGTATGTGAAGCGACAAGACAAACTAGCCGGGTTCCTGACCGGGTTCGGTTACATTTTCATGAGTTTTGTTTTATTCGTACTAGCCATTATTTATGCAGTTCTGTATCGGAAGTTCACGTCGTTTAAATACGGAATTGTACTTACGGTTGTATTTTTCATTACCTATATCATCATGAACTTGAATATCTTGGACGGCATACGGGCCTCGCTGGGCGAAACGGGAATGGCTGACCAAACCGTGCTCATAACCGCGATCTTCACCATCTTGCTCACGATACCGATGGCAGGCTCCATTTATATTTCGCTAGTGGCGGGAGACGGGCTGTGGAAAGCGCAAGGACGCACATTGTGGCCGCGTTTCGGACAGCCGGGGTATGGCGACTATGTATGGCGCAGCATGGGGTTATCTTATATGTTCGCCATCATTCTGTTCGCCTTGCAAGCTGTTATTTTTATCGGATTGAAGTTTACGATCGGTACTTGGGATACGACAGATGTAACGCAGTCTCCCTACAACATGACGGTTCTGTGGTTGATGCCTGTACTCGCCTGGGCGGCTGCTATATCCGAAGAAGCCGTGTTCCGGCTTTTCGGAATCGGGCTGTTCCGCAAATGGTTCAAGAATACCTTTGCGGCAGCGCTTCTTCCGACGTTTTTCTGGGCGCTCGGTCATGTCATGTATCCGTTCTATCCTTCCTCGACAAGGCTGATCGAGCTGATGATTATTGGACTTGTGTTCAGCTTCATATTCGTAAGATACGGATTCATAACGTCGATGTTCACGCACGCTATTTTTAACAGCGTTGCCGTTGGCATTTCCTTATTAACAATCGGTACAGCGCCAAACATCGTTTCAGCCATTTTCTTCACCGTACTGCCATTGCTGATCGCATATGCGATCAGGTTCATGAACAACAAAAAAAGGGCGAAACCGTCAGCTATGACGGCTCCTCCCTTAGAGCTGCAATAATTTGTGAAGCCAGCTTATCACCTATAGATAGAGGCCGGAAGTCTTCGACTGAGGCCTCTTTTATTTTTTTAATGGAGCCAAAATGCTTTAGCAGAAGCTTGCGCCGCTTCTCCCCAATGCCAGGAATCGAATCAAGCTTCGATTCAATCATTGACTTGCCGCGCTGCTCGCGGTGGAACGTAATCGCAAACCGGTGAACCTCGTCTTGTATGCGCTGGAGCAAATAAAATTCTTGGCTGTCCCGGGGCAGCGGCACGATCTCGGCTGGATCTCCGGTCATCAGCTGTGCCGTCTTATGCTTCGCATCCTTCACAAGCCCGCATACGGGAATGAACAGGCCAAGCTCATTCTCGAGCACATCAAGCGCTGCCGATATTTGCCCCTTACCGCCGTCGACAACGATTAAGTCAGGCTGCTCAAGATCTTCCTTCAAAACCCGCTCATAGCGGCGGCGTATGACCTCTCGCATCGTTTCGTAATCATCGGGGCCTTGCACGGTTTTAACTTTATATTTGCGGTATTCCTTGCGATCAGGCTTGCCATCTGTGAAAACGACCATCGCGGATACAGGATTCGTTCCTTGAATGTTCGAGTTATCAAACGCCTCAATGCGGCGTACTTCTTCCAAGCCCAGCCATCCGGCTAACGATTCAGACGCCTTAACGCTCCGTTCCTCATCGCGTTCGATTAGACGAAACTTCTCGTCAAGCATAACTTTCGCATTGTCAGCGGCCATTGAAACGACCTCGCTCTTGCGTCCGCGCTGAGGCATAAGCACTTTAACCTTCAACCAGCTGTGGAGCGAAGCGATTACATCGTCGGCGCGTGATCCGGCCCCGTCTTCTGCCGCATCTTGCTCCACATCATCTTGCTCAGGCGGTAGCGGCAGCAGGATTTGCTTCGGCAGAGCCGGATTATCGCTGTAGTACTGCGTCACGAACGTCATGAAATCATCATACGCTTCGCCATAATAGGGGAAGGTCGTCCCGTGACGCTCGATAAGCTTACCTTTGCGCATGTACAAGATTTGAACGCACATCCAGCCCTTATCGACCGCATAACCGAATACGTCACGGTCAAGCGCATCCGACATCGTAATCTTCTGCTTCTCCATGACTGCATCAATGGCGATAAGCTGATCCCTGAACTCCTTCGCCCGTTCGAATTCAAGCTGCTCGGCCGCCTCTGCCATCTTTCGCTGCAGCTCTATCTTTACAACGTCCTGTCCCCCGTTAAGGAACCGCGTAATTTCCTGTATCATCTTATCATAAGCTGCCTGCTCCACATCAAATTCGCATGGCGCAATGCATTGTCCCAAATGATAATAAAGGCAAACCTTGTCCGGCAGTGTCTTGCATTTGCGAAGCGGATATAGACGATCAAGCAGCTTTTTCGTCTGCTGCGCCGCAAACGCATTCGGATAGGGACCGAAATATTTGCCCTTATCTTTAACGATGCGGCGGGTCACCTCGAGCTTCGGATGCTTTTCGTTCGTTATTTTTATATATGGAAAAGATTTGTCATCCTTCAAAAGGACGTTGTAACGCGGATGGTGCTGCTTAATTAAATTACATTCAAGAATAAGTGCTTCCATATTGCTAGATGTGACAATAAACTCGAAATCGCGGATTTCAGATACGAGGCGCTGCGTCTTACCGTTATGGCTGCCGTTAAAATAGGACCGCACCCGATTTTTGAGCACCTTTGCTTTACCGACATAAATAATGATGCCTTCGCTGTTTTTCATTAAATAACAGCCTGGTTGATCCGGGAGCAAAGCTAGTTTGTTCCGTATCGTCTCCTTTGCTTCTGCAAGCTGCTGCTCCGCCTGCAGCCGATCCGTTTGCTGTTTTTCCATGCTCTCGCCTCCGACTGCCATAAGATACTGTTCACATTTTAGCATAATTGGACCGCATTTTGTCTTATAATTGTCACCGGTAATTGCTTTACAACTGTTCGGCTGTTTGGGTATACTAATAAAAGCTGAATAAACCGATACTACATAGAGACGACCGCTTAAGGTTGTGTCTGAAACGATCGGTCTTTCAAGGAGGACGTCAACGATGGAAAACGTAAGAGACCCGCGCGAGCATTTTAATGAAGAACCTCGCCACGACTTGATGGATGTCGTATTCGGCTTTGGCGGTATGCTCGGTTTTATGACCGTCATTTTCGCAATTGCCGTAATCGTGAAATTCATCATTAGCGGTTAAAAAAAAGCTCCGTACTCGCGGCCAATGCCGGAGTTCGGAGCTTTTTTTATGTTCATGGATGAAACCGCTATTGGACGATACGAATTATTTCGCCTGCAGCTTGGCTTTCACGCTGTTTGGATTGTTGCTGCTGAGACTCGGACGGATTCTGTTTCTTGGAGGGCCCGTCATATCGCGTTCTTTCCGTCCGGTCAATTTGCACGATTCTTCCATCATGAACGGTAATCGTAACCTGCCCATAATGTATCCCGCTTACCTGATCTGCGATTCGCTCCAACCATTGCTGATCCACTTCTAACGGTTTTGCCATTCAAAACCCCTCCAATTTAAATTTTTTACTCGGATTCAATTACTGGTTTTTGCTGGCTTGACTTCCATTCCACGATACTTTTCACGATTAAGGTCAGTACCGCTAACATGACAAGCAAGGAAGCAACCGCAAAGGATGCGGAAAATTGATACTCATTATATAAAATTTCAATATGAAGCGGCAGCGTATTCGTTTCTCCGCGAATATGACCGGAAACGACGGACACGGCGCCGAACTCGCCCATCGCACGAGCGTTACATAAAATGACTCCGTATAACATTCCCCACTTGATATTAGGCAGCGTTACCTTCCAAAAGATTTGCCAGCCCTTTGCTCCTAGGCTTGCAGCTGCCTCCTCCTCCTGTACGCCCTGCGCCTGCATGAGCGGAATAAGCTCACGTGCGACGAATGGTACAGTCACGAAGACAGTCGCAAGCACAATGCCTGGTACAGCAAATATAATTTGAATGCCCCGCTCGTCAAGCCACGGCCCCAAAAATCCTTGCGCTCCGAACAGCAGCACATAAATCATACCGGATATGACGGGAGATACTGCAAAAGGCAAATCGATTAGCGTAATAAGTATATTTTTGCCGCGAAAACGGAACTTGCTGATTGCCCACGCCGCACCAATGCCGAAAATCGTATTTACGGGAACGGCAATTAACGCGACGATCAGCGTTAGCCTCAGCGCCGACAAGGCGTCCGGATCTATAATTGAATCCATATAGACGCCTACGCCCTTTTTGAACGCTTCGACGAACACCGATGCAAGCGGCAGCAGGACGATAAATCCGAGAAACAACATTGCGATTCCAATGAGCAGCCATTGCACGGGCGCCGGTTCTGTTATATGCCGCGGACGCTTCGATGCTTCTTCGGATGTATGAACGGTTATTGCTCCAGCCATTTATGCTTCCTCCTTAATCCGATACTGTGCGGCGGTTCATTCGCCACTGCAGTAAATTGATGAGCAGCAACAAAAGGAAGGAAACGATGAGCAGGACTAATGCAATCGCAGTAGCACCGGCATAATCATATTGCTCCAGCTTAGTCATAATAAGCAGCGGCGTAATTTCCGTTTTCAGCGGCATGTTGCCGGATATGAAGACGACTGAGCCGTATTCACCTATGCCTCTTGCAAATGCCAGCGCAAACCCTGTTAATAACGCCGGCATAAGCTCAGGCAGTACGACCTTCCAAAACGTGCGCAGCCGGTAAGCTCCAAGCATGACCGCGGCTTCTTCCGTCTCTTTCTCCATGTCCTGCAGCACGGGCTGCACGGTTCGAACGACAAAAGGAAGTCCGATAAAGATGAGTGCGATTGTAATTCCGATTGGCGAGTAAGCCACCTTTACGCCATACGGCTCGAGGATCGACCCAATCCAGCCGTTAGGCGCATAAATAGCGGTTAGCGCAATACCGGCAACAGCGGTCGGCAGGGCAAAGGGCAGATCTACCAAACTATCGATCAGCTTTTTACCGGGAAAACGATACCGGACAAGCACCCATGCGATCAATAACCCGAACACAGCATTTACAAGTCCCGCTAAAAAGGCTGTTGTAAAGCTAACGCGGTAAGAAGCTACTACTCGCGCATTCGTCACCGTACTCCAAAACTCTGACCAGCTAAGCTCTGCCGTTTTGAAAAAAACGGCAGCCAGCGGGATTAATACAATAATACTCAAGTAGAACAATGTGAATCCAAGCGACAAACCAAAACCCGGCAGCACGTTACGGGGTTTGGAACCTTTCATGTGAAGTCAGCTCCAGTCTTCTTCAAATCATACCTTATGATCCTGGTGTGTAAATTTTGTCGAAGACTCCGCCGTCAGCAAAGTGTTTCAATTGCGCTTCTTTCCAGCCGCCAAAATCCTTGTCGATCGACAGCAGCTCAAGCTCTTTAAATTGCTCTTTATATTTCACTGCTACTGCTTCGGAAATGGGACGGTAATAGTTTTTCGCTGCGATTTCTTGACCTTCTTCTGTATACAAATATTTCAGGTATGCTTCTGCAACTTCACGGGTGCCGCGCTCATCAACCACCTTGTCAACGACAGCTACAGGAGGCTCCGCCAAGATGCTAAGGGAGGGATATACGATTTCGAATTTGTCCGGACCAAGCTCATTGATCGACAGGAATGCTTCGTTTTCCCAAGCGAGCAATACGTCGCCGATTCCTCGTTCTACGAAAGTTGTTGTTGAGCCGCGTGCGCCTGAGTCCAAAACAGGCACGTGCTTAAACAATTCAGCTACAAACTCTTGCGCTTTTGCCTCATCGTTACCGTTTTGCTTCAGCGCATAGCCCCATGCTGCAAGATAGTTCCAGCGGGCGCCGCCTGATGTTTTCGGATTTGGTGTAATCACTTCAACCTTATCCTTTACAAGATCGTTCCAGTCTTTAATGCCTTTCGGGTTGCCTTTGCGAACAAGGAATACGATTGTTGATGTATAAGGCGAGCTGTTGTGCTCGAATTTTGACTGCCAATCCGCCTTGATCAATCCAGGCTCTGTGATGGCGTCAATATCGTAGCCGAGCGCCAATGTAACTACGTCTGCTTTCAAACCATCGATAACGGCACGGCCTTGTTTACCCGATCCGCCATGCGATTGTTTAATCGTTACTTCTTGACCCGTTTCAGCTTTCCAGTGCTTAGCGAATGCTTCATTAAATTCTACATAAAGCTCACGGGTTGGGTCATACGATACGTTTAGCAGCTCTACCGGGGGCTTAGGCTCTTCTATAGCCGGCTCTTCCGTTGCCGGAGGGTTCGTCGCGTTTGCTTCGTTAGCAGGTTTATTGGATTGTTTGTTTGCCGCATTGCTGCCTCCATGACCGCAGGCAGCCAATACAAGCGCTAATGCCAAAATGATAACAATGGAACGAACATGAGTAAGTTTCTTCATAATTCCATACACCCCTTTTAATTCGACAGGCTTCTAGAAACAATTGTGCGATGTGTATAAGCAGCAATGTTTCCTGGTCAAATAGGTGTCAACTCCGGTTGGTCCGGTCGTAAAACAATTATTCCTACCTGTTTAGTTGGTTATGGATGAATATTACCAGCGCTCCCCTTGAGCTGTCAATACTAAATTTCAAAAAAAATAATAAGTCTTATAAAATAGCTTTATAATACAAACGAAAAAAAGAGGTGCATAAATGCACCTCTCCTCACCTTATAAATTCATATAATTGCTATTTTCTTCGTCCTCGTTTGTTTTCCCCTGTAACCATTACGACCTCTACATAAGGCCGTATACGGTCCATTATGCGTTGTCCTTTGTGCAGCTCGTCGCCATCCTTGCTCGTGAAGCTGAAATGCCTCTCAAGCGCATCCAGCTCATAATTGGATGTGTAGAACGTCGGCTTGCGCTGCATCCGGTAGTTCAGGATTGCGCCCAGAACATGGTCCCGCACCCAAGGGTTTAAATTTTCCGCTCCCATATCGTCAAAGATAAGAAGATCGGTTTCCTTCATCATCTCAACCGTTTCCTTCAGCTTGCCCGGCTCATGCATAAGCGTCTTTAAATCCTCAACAAAATCTGGCATATAGACGATAACACCGGAATAGCCGGCCTTCGCCAGCTCATGAAGCAGATAGCACATCAAAAATGTCTTGCCTGTCCCGAACCGCCCCGCTAAGTAAAGTCCTTCTTCCTGCAGGCCATACTCCTTCGTCCGGTCGATATACCGCAGCACTTGGCCAACTGCCTTCGCGCGCTCCATGTCATTGGTCAAAATCTCATCGGATGAATAACCGCGCTGCAGCGCCTTTTCATCAATATAGAAGCTGCGGATGCGGCTTCGGATTTGATCTTCGCCTTGGCGGGCGATAAACTTCTTGCACGCGACCTTACGGTCATAAAGCTGTGTATGACCGTTCACCGTATCAGAGCTCAGCAGCGTATAATGGCCTTCAAAGTCGTTGGGGCACTTCTCAAGTCCCGGGCAATTCGAACAGTTCCGATACTCCGTAACATATTGATATACGCGATTAAGGTTGAGACGGATCGTCCGCTCATCCAGCTCCGGATATTTCGTTCGCAGCTTCTCGACAAGCGGTTCTGCGAGCATCTCCGCCAGCTTGTGATCCGCCTTTTCCGTTATGGCTTGACCTGTCGGCCAAGATTTCAGCATTTCGCCCAATGATTCCATCGCCCGCTCCCCCCCATCCTATAATTTCCCGTCTAATTTACGCGCTAGCTTGCGCAGCTCCTCAAGCTCATCGGCCGATACAGCCGAAGCCGGCTGTCCTTCCTCTACGATCGGAATCGAAGGCTTACGCGAAGTACCGCGGCTATTTCCACCGCTGCGGCCGTTCCCCTTGGCGCCGTTATATGCGCCTCCGCCCGCCCCGCCGAAGCTGGCTGCCGCTTCCTTCCGGCGTTCCTTCTCTTGCTCAACCTGCGCTTGCTCTCTTACATATTGCACGGCCTTCTCGAATGTATCAATTTGCTTCACAAGCATGTTCGACGCTACTGCGTCGAGAAATGTCTTCGTGACCCGCTGTGCATCGTTAGCTCCAATAACATAATGAATAAGGACGTTTATGACCGGTGCTGCCAGCTTATAGTTCAAATCAATCCGTTCAAAAACCCGTTCTATCCAATCCGGTACCGCGCCAGGAAAAAAACGCTGCAGAAACCGGGTATGCGGCTCATTGCGCATAAGCATGTTGTATTGTTGAATATCGCAACGGCCAAGCAGCTGATTAGGCACCTGCAAATAATCTTGCTCTTGAACCTCGTATTCCTCGTCCAATTCTTCCGAATCGAACGGTTCACTCGTGACAACTGGAGTTCGTGCAAGCGTACGCTGCCGGTCACCCTCTCGCTTCTTGTCCTGCCGGTAAAACTGGTTGGCCCGCAGCTGTATCTCATCGACATTTAACTGACCGCTTTCGCTGAATATGCCGTCCTCATCGAGCAGACGGCACAAGTCGGCTACGGTTAAATTATATTTATAAGCGACATAATTAACCTGTGCCAGCTGCTCTTCATCACCGCGCAGCCGTTCAACAAAACGACGGTTCGCCGAATTACGCGGGAATCGCAAAATAATTTCACCGTATGGAATACCAGCCGTCGCAAGTGCCGACCGGGCTGCTGCTTGCCGCGATGGCGCAACTTCAGTGAGCGCTTGCTCGAGCTCATTATCGACTGACTGCAGGTTAAGCTTAAATAGCTCATAAAAAGGAACCGATATGTTTTCTTTCGTCAAATTCGCTTGCGCCAGCTCGTCCGGCTCGTTTGCGCCAAACGATTCTCGCAGCGAAATAACAGCATATTTGCCTACCTTGTCGCGAAGAAGCATCGTCAAATGCATGTTGCGAAAAAACTCAGCAGGCGAGAGCGGCTGCGCCAGCTCGTATTCATATATAACGTCCGCATTGTCAGGCAGGCCGAGCCGCGATGTCTGCAGTAAGCCGACAGCTTCAAGCTTGGATGCCTGATCAATCAAATGTTTGCGGCTGCGCTCGTTCATTTCCAGCCCTAATCCCAGGAACAGCTTCCGTTGCGGTTCCAGCGACGAATAGCCTGAGCACCCTTCCGCAATCCCGTGGTACAACTGCTGATATAATGCAACCGCAAAAGCACCAATCATCGGCTGATAGATTAGCGATAGCATTTTATAGTCCAGACTGCTTAGCGAAAAATCACGAAATATGTAATAACGGTGATGTTCCGTGTACTGCAATATATTATTGATGCGCATCGCACCAGCTCCATCCCTTACTTTCTATCTATCATTTTAGCATAAAAACAACGCTCCGGGACGAGTCGAAAAATAGAAAAATCCCCCGGATGAGGGATTTTTATTTTAGAACATTTTATAGCCGCCTTTACGCAGCGCTTGAATTGCCCAGCCGCTTACATAAGCCCCAACCAGCGCTCCGATTACAGGTATGTAATCAACGACCGTATAATGGGCGAAGTTTTCTATCGTCGCTGACGCTGTTTTATCCCAAGGCGCCCATATCCCGAGCGGAATTAATACGATAATAAATAGATAAAGCGGGAACCAGGTTGTTTTTAACAGCATATTCAAGATAAAGCCGATGCCAAACATCATGACCAGAAACAGCACCGTCGCTATAATTAATTGAAGCATCCAAACTTCCCCTTTCAGACTCTCGTTTCTTAGTTTAATTAATGGTACTTCGGAAGTCAATTAGATGCGGACAAATGTCACAAGACCGCCATTTGCTCAGCTTAGCCCGGTTACGATACAATAGTTGGAGCATCATTAAGGAGCTTGAGAGGAGCATTTATCCAATGAGTGAAGCAGCACAAACGTTAGAAGGCTGGTACGCGCTGCATGATTTCCGCAGCATTGATTGGACCGCATGGCGCTTAGCCGATGAAAGTGAGCGCAGCCGTGCGCTGGACGAGCTGCAATCGTTTTTGCAGCAATGGACTGAGCTGGAGGAAAATAAACAAGGCAGCACCGCCGTTTACTCTGTAGTCGGCCAAAAGGCTGACTTCGTATTCATGCATTTACGTGAAACGTTAGAGGACTTGAGCGCTATCGAGACTGCGTTCAACAAAACGACTTTCGCGAGCTTCACCTACCCTGTACATTCTTATGTAAGTGTCGTGGAGCTAAGCAACTATATGGCACAGCCAGGCTCTGATCCGATGCAAAATCCGGACATTATCGCGAGGTTGAAGCCTACGTTGCCCAAAGCAAACCACATCTGCTTCTATCCGATGAACAAACGCCGCGAAGGAAACGACAACTGGTATATGCTCAGCATGGACGAGCGCCGTACCATGATGCGCAGCCACGGCATGATCGGCCGTCAATACGCGGGTAAAGTAAAACAAATCATTACCGGCTCTGTCGGTTTTGACAACTGGGAATGGGGCGTTACGCTGTTTGCAGACGATGCGCTTCAGTTCAAAAAGCTTATTTACGAAATGCGCTTTGACGAAGTAAGCGCACGTTTCGCAGACTTTGGCGACTTCTACGTCGGCAATCTGCTGAACAGCGAGAAGTTCGCTGCATTACTTCAGTTATAGAACATTCCGCATACTGATTAATGGACATAGACAGTCGGAGCCGTTAGATACACAGCTCCGGCTGTCTTTCTCTTTTTAAAGACTATCTACGCTTCTCTGAAGGAATCACCACTTGCTAGATGGACAGGAAAAGCTCCCTCTAATACTCATGTTACGATGTTTGTGTCTGATTTAACGGGAATTTCTCCCTCTGATTCGGATCATCAGCCATGCAGAAGTGATTATTCGCTAGATTATAGGGAGGTTTTCCAGCAAAATGAACCTATAGAGCTTATGCGGGGCAAGATTAGCAGGAGGTTTTCCTGTTCATGTTGCCAGAGATGCTTCCGTTGAAGTTGAAAGTGCCATTATTGAGCCAGTTGCGGCTGATCACCACATAACACCTGTGAATTGATAAAAAAGGCTTTCGCCGTTAAGCAGCACAACATGCTGTTAACAAGCGAAAGCCTTTAATGTTAGTTATCGTCTTCTTCGTCTTCCTCGTCTAAACCGAGCCGCTTTGCCTCCAAATACTCCTGGGTAGCCCTATCGCGCTCACGCCCTTTGTCCTTCAGCCTTTCGATTGCCGGCTGAATGAGCAGGTCAACTTCTTTTTGCACCGTATAAGCCAAGTCATACCGATTTTGCGATTCTAGAAAGGAACCGACTTCCATCAATGCGTTGTAACGATCAAGCTCGTCTCTCGTTAGCAGTCCGCGGACTTGTACGCTGCAGTGTCTCATTATAGAAATTTTCCTTTACGCAGAACGAGCGGAATACCGCCGATAATGAACAGGTATCGAATATCGATCAATTTTTTCAGCCATGCTGCTACACGGCCTTTATATTTTTTACCGAAAGCGATACCGATCGCTTCGCCTTTACCAAGCGATGCTACTGTACCTTTGTTGCTGAACGTAAAGCCTTTCAGCGGTTGATTGCGGATCGAAGCTACAAGGTTGTGCGCGCATACTACGCCTTGTTGCATTGCGATTTGTGCAGTCGGCGGGTATGGACGGCCTTCCGGGTTAAACATCAGCGAGTTGTCGCCGACGATGTAAATATTTTCGTTGGCTGGAGCACGAAGGAACTCATCTACTTTTACCCGGCCGCGCATCGTTTCGAAGCCAGCTTCTTCAATAAGACGGTTACCGCGAATACCGCCGGTCCAAATAACAGTTGAAGATTTGATTTCTTCGCCTTCGCCTACGATAACGCCTTCCGGCGAGCATTCTTTGATGGCAGTGCCAATGCGGAATGTTACGCCTTTTTTCGTCAAAACATCCATGCCGTATTGAACAAGCTCAGGATCGAAGCCTGGAAGTGCTGTTGGAGCAGCTTCAATATTGTAAATTTTCACGAGTGCCGGATCTACGTCGAACTGCTTGCACAGCTCAGGGATACGATCGGAAAGCTCGCCAACGAACTCGATGCCTGTGAAGCCTGCGCCGCCAACAATGAACGTCAAGTAGTCCGTGCGGTGCGGTTCGCGTTTGAAACGTGCGAATTGATACTCGATATGTTCACGGATTAAGCGAACAGAGTTAATGCTGCGGATATTCATTGCATGCTCGCCAAGACCCGGGATACCGAAAGTTTCCGGCTCACCGCCAAGTCCTATAACCAAATAATCATAAGACAGTGTGCCGTCTTCAAGAATAACTTTTTTGTCCTGCGGACGAATTTGTACAACTGTCGATTTAACGAAATCAATTTTGAATTCATCAATTAATTTGGAGATGCTCACGCGGGCATTTTCAGGATTATCCGTACCAGCTGCAGGCATATGAAGATGTGTCGTAATGTAGTGATAATCATGCTTATTTACCAACGTGACGTCAGCTTCATTGTAATTAAGTTCTTTTTGCAAACGAAGCGCGGTCAAAACGCCGCCGTAGCCCGCTCCAAGAATAACGATTTTAGGTATGTTACTCATCTTGTTATCCCATCCATTCTTATTTGTCTTTTTATTTACATTGTGAAAAAATACACAAGCTAAACCGTAAAATTAGAATGATAATTACAGTGTGTTCCATTTGAAGCCCTTTTATCAATGAGACGCTGGCTAATGGGCGACAAATTCGCTATCGTTGCTGCGAGTCCCATGCTTAACATACATCAGAAATATTACATAGTTTTCGAGAAAAGTTCAAGTACAAATTATACGAAAATGTTTAGAACTCCATACAAATTAATTATTTCCTTCTTCGCTCACGAAAGTTTATAATAAAAATCGTAAAGTTTATTAAGTGGAGGTGGCAACATTGTCTAACGCTGAAACACCCGTAAACCCTGTCGATATCGTCATTATCGGAGGAGGCCCTGCAGGCTTATTCGCTGCTTTCTATGGCGGAATGCGCCAAGCATCGGTGAAACTAATCGAGAGCATGCCGCAGCTGGGCGGTCAGCTTGCAGCGCTTTATCCTGAAAAATATATTTATGACGTCGCTGGTTTTCCAAAAGTTACAGCTCAGGAGCTGGTAGACCGTTTGATAGAGCAGCTCAAGCATTTTAAACCGGAAATTTGTTTGGAGGAAAAGGTTGCAAACGTCATCAAGCATGACGAACGCCTCTTTGAAATTGTTACTGACAAAACAACCCATTATGCAAAAGCTGTTATTATAACTGCCGGAGTAGGGGCATTTGAGCCTCGCCGTCTGGAATTGCCGGAAGCATCGAAGTACGAGAAGAAGAATCTGCACTACTTTGTAGGTGATTTGCAGCGCTTCAAGGGACAGAAGGTATTAATTAGCGGCGGGGGCGACTCTGCGGTTGACTGGGCGCTCATGCTGGAACCGATAGCAGAAAGCGTAACGCTCATTCATCGCCGTGATAAGTTCCGGGCGCACGAGCATAGCGTAGAAAACCTTATGAATTCAAAGGTCAACGTACTGACGCCAAAAGAGATAATTGCGCTTCATGGTAATGACAGCATTCATAAAGTAACCTTAAGCGATGTAAAAACGAAAGAAACCTTTGATCTTGACGTCGATGCGGTCATTGTAAATTTTGGCTTCGTATCGTCGCTCGGACCGATCGCGGATTGGGGCATTCATATTCAAAGCGGATCTATCGTTGTCGATACGCGGATGGAGACGAGCATTTCCGGAATCTTTGCTGCAGGCGATATTACTACCTATCCGGGCAAACTTAAGCTAATTGCCGTCGGCTTCGGCGAAGCGCCAACCGCTATCAACAATGCGAAAGTATATGTTGACCCGGAAGCAAAGCTTTCCCCTGGACATAGCAGCAATATGAAGCTTTAAATCATTATTATTCAAGCGTAAACGGCTGGTGCCGTCCTTGGCGGCAAAAGCTCGTTTCGCGGTGAAATATAAGCATCGTATATGGTTCAAATATATACTTTCTTATATTTAAAAAATAAACATAAAGGGTATCCTAACCTTGGCGGAGTCATAACCTGCACCTACTGCATTCATATGCGCGGTGCGCCGAGGAGGATACCCTTATGTTTTGTCCAGTTTGTAACGGAATTCAAACCTTACAAGGAAGCTGTTCCTTCTGTGCAGGAGCAGTGGTCGATTGTGGTCGAGTGTCGGATTTGACAGGGCCTTACGCCCCCTACGAACCGATAGAGGAAGGAAATCTTCAAAGTAGCGCTCATTTGCAAAACAGAAATGATTGCACACATATTATATATTGCTCGACCTGCAAGCAAACAGCCGAGGTATCGGTTGCGGAATGGCGTTAGTATTCGGCGGCAAATGCCCGCGATAATTTTTTAAGCGGTTATTTTACGAGCTTCCGGATTGACTTGTCTACGCTTCATCTCCAAAGCTAGCAACCGAATGAATTCCGGCTCTAATTTAAATTGAATCGCTGCATAGTAGGTGTCAATCAACAGTTCATCAGACAGTAGCTCCATCGTTACACTCCCTTTCTTCCATCCATTGGTTATTGCTTTTTCATAGTAGCATGGCACTATTCCAAAGGACAACAGCCCTAGTTATACACATAGCAGTGTGGATACTGTGTGTATAGTGTGTGGATATACGTCGAATGATATGGGATGTCAACGTGGATATTGGGGATACAGTTATCCACAGGCCAAATCTTTTCAATTTCTATAAAAAACTTTAATCGAAATCTATGAATCTATTAATGGAATATATTGACTTCATTATCCTATTAGCAATTCTATTAATTATATAAAAAAAGCCCCGAGAGGGGCTTCATTTATCAGATTGCTTCTCCATTGCTGCCTTCAACTTATCCGCCAGACTATTCGATAATGTCGAGTTATCGCTGTACTGCTCGATTAGCTTCTGATTTTGCTTGCGGTTTTCTCTGCCGCTTTGCTTATCGCCAAGCATTTCGATGACGTTGCAGGGCCGGCACTGCGCATACTTGCCTGCTTTCCCGTCATGAATCTCCATCTTCTTATGGCATTGCGGGCAGCGCTTATTAGACAACATCGGCTCAGTTGCACGCCTATAGCCGCATTCACGGTCGGAGCAAACAAGCGATTTGCCCCGCTTGCCATTTATTTCGAGCAAAGGCTTCTCGCACTCCGGACAACGCGAATGGGTCAGGTTATGCGGCTTATATTCCTTTGTCTCGGCGATTACCTCGGATACCCATTTCGACGCTTGCTCGCGAACGCTGCGCATGAATGCTGCCGGATCGCCTTTTCCTTTGGCGATTCGCTCCAGCTCCTGCTCCCACTTCGCCGTCAAATCAGGACTTCTCAGCTCATTAACAACTAATTCAATAAGCTGCTTGCCTTTGCCGGTTGGCATAAGCTTATTCTGCGTTCGCATAATCGTATCCGTTCCCAGCAGCTTCTCAATAATGTCTGCCCGAGTCGCAGGCGTGCCTAAGCCATGCTTCTCCATTCGGGTGAGCAGCGTCGCTTCCGTGTACCGGGCAGGCGGCATCGTGCGAAGCTCCCGCACTTTGCCTTGCTTAACAGGCAGCGATTGCCCTACCGCGAGTGGAGGAAGAAGCTGTGCCGGCTGACGATCGGCTTTGCCTTGCACCGCATCATGATCGTCGTCCTCATCCTCTTCTTGAGCAGACGCATAAGTGCCCGTCTGGTATATTTCCTTCCAGCCCTTCTCCTTCTCGATCTTACCTTTCGCATAAAACCGATCCTTGCCGACCGCAAGCACGACGCTCGTCTCATCATATCGGTATGGCCCATAAAATAAAGCAATAAAACGCCTTACGATCAGATCATAAAGCTTGCGCTCCTCGTTGCTTAATGCAGCTAATTGCACGAACTGCTCGGTAGGAATGATGGCATGATGATCGGTTACTTTGCTGTCATCCACGATTCGTTTCGTTACAGGCAGCTGCCCTCTGAGCAGCTTACGCGCAAGCTGCGTATAAGGGCCAACGGCGATGCTTTCCAATCGTCCTTTTAAGGTGGGCACCATGTCGCTGGACAAATACCGAGAATCGGTTCGCGGATAGGTAACAAGCTTGTGCTGCTCATAAAGCTTTTGCAGCACGTTTGACGTTTGTTTCGCAGAGAAGCCGAGCTTTTTGTTCGCATCCCGCTGAAGCTCGGTCAAATCATAAGCCTGAGGGTGCGGCTCCGATTTCTCCACGGTACGAAGCTTGTCTACTTTGGCACTGCCGTTTTGAATACGAGCGGCCGCAGCATCGGCATCGGCACGGTTCCACACTCTGCCGTCATGCGTTTCCTCCTCGCGCCACAACGCTGAGAAGGTACCAAAGTCAGCCGTTACATTCCAATATGGCTGCGATTGAAATGATTGTATTTCATGCTCACGCTCCATCAGCATCGACAAAGTAGGCGTCTGTACGCGTCCGGCTGCCAGCTGAGCGTTATATTTGGTCGTTAACGCCCTTGTAACGTTCAATCCGATTAACCAGTCAGCCTCGGCGCGGCAAACGGCCGAAGCAAACAAATTGTTATAGTCTTTGCCAGGCTTCAAGCTGTTGAAGCCATCTTTAATCGCCTTATCCGTCTGCGATGAAATCCACAGCCGTTTGAACGGCTTGCGCCAATGTACAAGCTCCATGATCCAGCGGGCAACCAGCTCTCCTTCACGCCCGGCATCGGTCGCTATGATGAGCTCGCTAATATCCTGCCTTTTGCATAGCTGAGCTACAGCCTTAAATTGATGCGACGTCTCTTTCATTACCTTGAGGTTCATTTTGGAAGGCAGCAGCGGCAAGTCTTCTAAATTCCACGTCTTGTATTTCGGGTCGTACTCCTCCGGCTCAGCCAGCGTCACCAAATGACCCAGCGCCCACGTTACGACATATTTAGGACCTTCCATGTAGCTTTTTTGCTTCTGTCCGCATCCGAGCACACGGGCAATCTCCTTCGCTACGCTCGGTTTCTCTGCTAGTACAAGCGATTTCATCCGTTATTCGCTCCATTTCATTAGATGCACGCATCATTAACTATGACGAAACGATACCATAGGCTTTCAGCCTGCGCAACGCTTCAAGCGTCAGCACGCCCTTCCACTCCCGCTCGGCCTGCGGCCATACCTCTTCAAACTGCCCCCAGCCCCACGGAGGAGACCATGCTCCGTCCTCCTGCTGCTTTGAAAGCAAATGTTCCAAATATAACAACGTGCTCCCGCTCAATTGACTATAATAAATGGAATTTGGAGATTCAGCCACCTGAATTGGTGTTAAGCAATAGCCATTCCACTGACTCGGATCGGTTGTCACGCAATTACTAACCATCTCGTCCAGCGCCGGCTTAACCTCGCGAAGCACGGGCTCCGGTACAAGCTCAGCGAAGCGCAAGCAGCAGAGCAGCTCGTGGAAATCTTTGCGCGAGGAAGTTTGATTGATGTATGTAATCGCATGCTTCGTCAGCTCATCCAGCATTTCCGACGGAACAATATCCGAATATTCATAAAAGAAGCCGACGATTTCGACAGCAGGATTTCCCCAGCCGTCATGTGCAGCATTGTAATTCCACCAAGGAGCGCGAGGAGCACTCTCCACCTCGGGAGGGACGATATCCCAGCCTGCTTGCTGCGTCGTATTATAGGTATTTATTAAATAACGGATCGCACCGCTAACGAGCGGCGAGCTGCTGTCTGCTTTCAACCTGGATAATTGCTGCAGGGCTACCGTCGTTGCCAGTGCTGAGGAGGCCGCCACCCTTACATCCGGCTCCAGAGCATTTCCAAAACCGCCGTCGTCATTTTGATAAACTGCCAGTTCCCTCGTTACGTCACCGGCAGTGCCACCTTCAAACTCATACGCATACCATGCTCGCTCAAGCGGTCTTGCAATCTCCTTCATAAACTGAACAGCTTGCTCGAATTGGTCCTTCGACATAACCGGATTTTCCATTATTAAATCCTCCTTGAAAGTTTATATTGAGGCTCGTGCACGAACCTCTGCTGTCTTATATTCCCATGTCTACTATCCTATATAAACAATCGCCTATTAGCAATCAGATCCTACTGTTCTTGCGTATTTTTGCTGCTGCAATCCCGGTGTGATATAGTAGGTTCAGCTTATATTTTAGCAGATTAATAGTCAGGGAGCGTTGACCGATGAAGCTGCGTTTTGTTGCTATTTTCATATGTATTTTACTCGTGTACAGCGGTATTTCCTCGTATATCGGGTGGAATGGCTGGCTGTTTCTATCGACTCTATTTAAATGGAACCATGAGGGAGTTTATGCGGCATGCGTCGGGCTGATCGCTTATGCTTATTTGCTAGGACGCGTAAGCTATTCAACTCCGGTAAGACCTCTGGCAGAAGCGTTGAAAATAGTAGGCTCCTACTGGTTTGCGGTGCTGGAATACGCCGTGCTCATCCTCCCTCCCGCTAACATTATTGGACTTATCCTTAAAGCGCTAGGCGCTCAGCAGTCTATTTATATAATCGGAGTGGGAAGCATTTCCTTCCTTTTATTGGCCGTCCTTCTTATTCGCGGCAGTTGGAACGCCTGGAGTCCCGTCATTAGAACGTACTCTGTGCAAATTCCAAAGCAAGCCGGAAAGATGGACAAGCTGCGAATCGCAATGGCATCCGACCTTCATTTGGGAACAATCGTAGGCAACCGGCATCTGAAGCGGCTGGTCAATAAAGTGGAGCATATTAAACCGGATATTATATTACTGCCGGGAGACATTTTGGACGATGATATCGAGCCTTTTCTCCGCAAAAAAATGTCTAACGTGCTTGGCAAGCTGAAAGCGCCGCTTGGCGTATTTGCGGTAACCGGCAATCATGAATATATCGGCCGGAAGGTACCGGCATTCATTGCTGCCCTGGATGCGATAGGCATTCGCGTACTGATGGATGAATCCGCTCTTATTAACGACAGCTTCTACGTCATTGGACGCAAGGACAAAGCAGCAGGAAGCTTCGGTGCCGATAGCAGGCTTCCAATAAGCGAGCTTCTATCGCCGCTCGATAAGTCGCTGCCGCTCATTATGCTTGACCATCAGCCTTCGGACATCGCAATAGCTGCCGACAACGGTATTGACCTTTCCTTATCCGGCCATACGCACCGCGGTCAAATGGCTCCGAATCATCTCATTACGAGACGGCTGTTCGAGCTGGATTGGGGTTATTTGAAGAAAGGCGGATTACATGCAATTGTTTCGTCAGGCTTCGGCACTTGGGGACCGCCGGTCCGGATCGGCAGCCGGTCGGAAGTGGTGCACATTGAGGTGGAGTTCGTTACACCTTAGAGAAACCTGCGAGAACAATCTAAGGAATAATCGCAGGTTGAGATGAGATAACGGTAAATAATGGCGCTAATAGAATCAAACCCGCGCTATAAACAAAAATAGCGGTATTTGAAGGTCTTATACCTCTGACGCTCCCCCGATAGGCAGACTCAGTAGGTTATAAGACCCTTTTTTACCGCTATCACATGTAATATGACCACTCCAGCGCATATAACGACCATTTTTCCCGCTAATCTACATCAGCGATAAGCCATTCGGTATCTTTATCCTTGCCTTTCTGGAAAACGTACACCGAACTGCTCGCGTCTCCAAAATCCTTCGATTCTTTGACTGGGACAACAGCCTCGAACAACGACCTCTGCTCGTTTATCACAATACCGCCATCAACCTCGACGCTTGTTATTTTGAAACGCGGAAAATCTTCTGCAAGTGTTCTGTCGATAGGCGCAGTCTCTGTGTATAATGCAATGTAACTCTCCTGATCCTCTTCAAATAAATATTTCATCCGCAAATTAATCAGGTGAATAAGCGGACGCTCCTCCCCGGAAAACTTCGATTCATCCAAATAAGCGGGAGCGGCAGATCGTTCTTCCGGCGATGGTAAGGCTTCATCAGATGGTGCAGGCGTTCCTTCAACTTCCGAATCCTTCGTTCCGGCAGCTTTACCGAATTGAGAGTCGGCCTGAGAGAGCAGCTTCTTCAGCTTCTCAGCCAAGGATTGCCTCATCGTATATAAGGTGCCGGTTTGCCCTGCCTTCATGAATTGTCCCAGCTTATCATCCGGCGAAATCCAAAGTAAATAGTTGTTATCCCCCAGCATAAACGAATACGGCGGAGCAGCGATATCGACCATTCCCGGCTCCTTCTTAGCAAATCTGACCGCGTATTCAAATGATCGCACAGCGTCCCGGTCCGTCCATTCCATTTGCGAATTCAGCTCAGCCGTCTCAAAGTCAATCATCCGCTTCACGATTACCTTGTCCTCGCTCACCCGGAATAGAAATAATGTAAATACTGCTAACACTGCAATGACGCTAACCCCAACAATCAAGCCTTTTTTCATCCAATCATCACCCGCTTCTATGCGATAACCATTAAGACGATCATCCTTGGCAAAAGGTTCCACATCAGACCGGACTTAAGCAATGCAATAACAACTATTGATAGGTATGTCTGCTCATCGCAGCACCTTTCTTATAAACACATTTCCTTCCAGAGTCGGACCGTATCATTGAACACAAAGAACATCCCCCCTCTACCTTCAAAAGATTTTATTCGATTCCGAAGCCACCGTTCATGATTTGCATATTTTCGATTTAATTTCGCATGCTCTATTTCCATCAGGTCGAGGTAGGCTCAATTTGTTCGAGGCTTACTTCCTTGATCATAAAACCGCCCCGCTCCACCACGAAGTAGTCATAGTCTGATTGATTGGATAACGTCACTAAACGGAGATTGGAGAAGCCGGCCTTCTCGACAACTCTCCTTGAAGCGATATTGAATGGCTTGACGATCGCCACAATCTGCTGCAAGGAGGAATGGTTGAAAACAAAGGATAGCAGCCCCTTGGCCGCTTCTGTCGTATACCCCGCATTGCGATAATCCTTCG
Organism: Bacillota bacterium; assembly: GCA_051750645.1. GTDB lineage: Bacteria > Bacillota > Bacilli > Paenibacillales > Paenibacillaceae > Pristimantibacillus. The sequence continues at coordinate 91,383 of JBNJJW010000010.1, forward strand.
AAATCGCGTAAGCGAGCTCGCGTTCAGACGGCTCCAGCATGTCGTTCGGAAATACGCCGCACCAACCGATCAGTTTACGGTCCGCTTTATGCTCCACTGTCAGCAAAATGCGGACATCGTCCGGATTAAAGCTATCATACGAAGAAATAACGAAATCGAGAAAACCGTCCAATTGCTCGGGAGTCATTTTCCAATCCGGTAAAATATCCGTTATTTCGCTCTGGCATGTTAATTCATACAAAGCGTTCGAATCCTCTCGTGTAAAGGGTCTCAGCCACAAGGAAGCCGTTTCAATTACCATGGAATTTCTCATTCTCGTTCGCTCCTACAATTATCGGTTAGAAATTCCGACATAGCTATCCGTCGATAGAATTACAGCCTTGGGGCACCGGTTACTCCATTTGGTGAAGCAGACCGATTTGCGTTGGGAGTACGGGAACGAGATAATTGGGAACGACGAGGACTAAGAGAGCTGCGAGCTTCTATTGCAGTTTATGAAACTGATTACGTTTATTTAAAGATGAACTAGTCCCAGATTGCAGAAACTGCAACAGAATGACCTGAACCTGACTATTTCCGCCTCAAATAGACCAATCTGTTGTAAAAACTGCATTGGAAACCATTAATGAAGGTTCTTCATTTGATTCTATTGCAGGAAGTGCAATCGTGACTACTCTGACACTTCACACTTCAATATACTCTGACACGCCCGATTGAAGCAGCCCAATCAAGTCCTGATCCATATATGCGTAATCATCCGGTATATGAAGACAGATCACTTTTTTGTTCATAAGGGCATGACTAAATCTGTCCTGTAATCGCCGGACATGCTTTTTCTCCATTGCAAAAATAAGATCCGCCCAGCCGACATGCCCTTCGTTCACCTTAATGCGCGCATTCTCCTCCGTTCCAGCGGACCTCACTTCGTGGCCGCCCACTCCATGGAATATCGTCTCGGCCGTCAAGCTTCGCCACTTATTTCGACTGCAAATGAATAATAGTTTTATTCTTATCGTCCTCCTGATTGTTAACTTGAATTATCTTTATTCATCGCTTTGATTTCATGGAGTAATTGATCGAGCTTATCAATTATTATTTCATCGTTTTTAAGTTTTTTCCGAAACGAAACTTCTATGATTCCAATACCGGCTAAGATTAAAAAAAGAAGAAACAAGATTAACATGATTCGCCTTCCTTCCATGTCCTACTCGCATCGGTTTGATTCCTCACCACGCTTCGCATATCTGTCAGCTCCTCCATATATTGAATATACAGGTCACTTATCGTGTAGGCAATCAAAGCTGGCGCTTCATCTAGAGTAAGCGTTCGTTCGATTATTCCCGCTTACTGGCCTCCCGAGGATTTTCATGACCTGGAGGCCGGTGAATTACATAAATCATGTTAAGAGGATTGGAGTGTATGAAACTGGCCAGTGTGAGATTTTAATAGAATCTGCTTCGAGGGAAATCGTAAGCAAAAAAGCCATTCCTGCTCTTTTTTGCATGACATAAGATCATCACCGCTCAAAGAAATATGGCTTTTTACTATTGTATATAGATTCTAGCTTATCGATCTCGGCAGATACTTCGTGCAGCCAATCCCAATCATTTGACATACTAGCCATAAGGCCCAAATTATATTGTTCAGCTAGTTTATAAGCATAATTTGCATTCAGCTTCAAGCAGCAATTCATTTCTGATACTTCATCTTCAGATAACCGCCTTCTCTGCTGCAGCTGCCACAGCTCCGCTAAACGCCAATGGATATTCATCACGACTATCATTCCAATCGGTTTGTAATTCTTATAATCATTAACATTCTATCCGTTTCTACCTGAAAATAGCCGTGCTTCCATAGCTAAAAAATAGGACCTCCCCTCGACCATTTGTCGAGAGATGAGGCCCTATTTTGAAATGAGAGCCTATCGGAACAGGCTAATCGCCTTTTCCTTTACTTCCTCGAGCATCTTCCCGCGAGCGGCATCATCAATCTGATTCACGCTGCCAAAAAATAAATGCCCGACCGGCTCAATGCCGCTAAACTCATAAATACCGGTATCCGACGTTATTTTCAAACCGTCATGCATACCTATATTACTATAAATTTCGGATGGCGTGCCGTGCGTATTGATGATACAACCCTTCCTGCCGGCAAGCAGCTTACTGATGTTCCCGTCTTCTCCGTATGCATAGGCGAAGCCATAGGAGAATACCCGATCGATATATCCTTTAATCAGGGCCGGTAAGCCTGTCCACCAAACCGGATAGACCATCGTGATCGCATCCGCCCATTTCACATGCTCCTGCTCTGTTTTGATATCGGCTGGTATGTTGCCTTCGCGCAAAGCCTTGAAATCACTGGCGCTAAGCACCGGATCAAATTTTATTGCATACAAATCCCGAACAACAACCTCATATCCCTGCTCCTTCAACGCTCCGGTGAAAGCATCCACTATCGCATTATTGAAGCTTTCAGGGTTAGGATGACAATACACGATTAAATGCTTCATATTACTCGAACACCTCCGCGGGTATAATCAGACTGCGTTAGTGTTGCCACTTTGTTGCTCATTATAACACCGATGCTCCCCGAAGCATGCTTTTCATATAGCTTCTGCATGGAGACTGAACGATTGATTGACGCCTGCAGATCATCCGACCGATTAATCGCTTCAAATGCCTTTATGCTAATAAAAAAACCTTCTGAGCTTGTGTGTACGTCTAACGCACATTAGCTCAGAAGGCCATCATTCATTGATCAGATTAACACTCGCCGGCTTCTGCAGGCTTGCCTGCATCCGTAGCCGTGCGGAACGAAGAGCCGCACCCGCATGTTGCGCTGGCGTTAGGATTTTCGATCGTAAACCCGCCGCCCATTGCAGATTCCTTGAAATCAATGACAAGGCCGTGCAAATATTTAATGCTGTCTTCGTCGACAACAACCTTCAAGCCTTGCAGTTCCAACGCTTTATCGCCGTCATGCTCCTCATCATCAAATCCCATCCCGTAGGAGAAGCCGCTGCAACCGCCTTCCTTTACGCCAATACGTAGAAACAGATCGGGAGTCCCCTCCTGCTCCAGCATTTCTTTTATTTTGTCAGATGCTGTATCACTAATTGTGATCATGCTACATCCCTCCGTTTTATCCATCTTATCATTAACAAAAGTTCACTTACTTATTTGTAGTATACTCCAGTTTGTTCACTCACTCAAGAGAAGCGTGCCTATAAGCTCAATATTCCAATATATGGGTGACAGAATACTTTTCTTATTGCCCACGCTACGCATGAGGTTTATAATAGTTACAGCTTCTTAATCGGATAAGCAAGTTATTTTTTTCACAAACTACCTAAAACAGGAGGCTCCGCCATGAACGTCGTTTTACCGACAGAGGATAAACAAATGCAGCACATTATTGAAAAAGTGCGTCATGGCCAGCGACTTACGCTGGAGGATGGCATTTTCTTATATCAATCGGATGATCTGCTTACAATCGGTCAATTAGCAAATGAAGTTGCGCTGCGCAAAAACGGCAAAAAGGTTTATTTTATCGAGAACATGAGTCTTTATTTCACGAATGTGTGCGAAGCTCACTGCGCATTCTGCAACTTCCGTAAGGACGAAGGCGAAGAAGGCTCTTATACATTAAGCGGTCAGCAAATGATTGAATATGTCGAGCAGCATTTTCATCCGGGCGTCCGGGAATTCCATATTGTCGGCGGACACAATCCGCATGTTCCGTTCCAATATTATGTCGATTCCCTTAAGGCATTGAAGGAGCGGTTCCCCGAAGTAACGCTTAAAGCGTACACAGCTGCGGAAATCGATTTTTTCTCGCGCATTAGCGGACTATCCTACAAAGAAGTGCTGCAGGAGCTGATGAAAGCCGGGCTGCAGTCCTTAACCGGCGGCGGCGCCGAAATTTTATCCGATCATTACCGTAAAAAAATGCGCGTCGACAAAGCCGACGTTACCCAATATTTACAGGTGCACCGGACGGCGCATGAGCTCGGGCTGCGGACGCATACCACGATGCTTTACGGCTCGATTGAAACGAAAGAAGACCGGATCCGCCATTTGATGCAAATTCGCGAGCTTCAGGATGAAACAAACGGCTTCCTGGTTTTCATACCGCTGTCGATGCAGCCGATTAATCCAAGAGCCGGCATACGCCGCCGCAACTCCGCTTTCGAGGACCTGAAGACGATTGCGATCAGCCGGTTAATGCTCGATAACTTCCAGCATATCAAAGCATACTTTATTAATATTGGCGTTCAATTGACTCAGGTCGCGTTGACCATGGGAGCATCAGATGCGCACGGTACGATCGTGAAGGAAAAAATCAGTCATGCCGCAGGAGCCCTTACACCGGAAGGGATAACCCGCGAGGACTTGATTTGGCTTATTAAAGGCGCGGGCCGAATTCCGGTCGAACGCGATACCTTTTACAATGAAATTAAAGTGTACGAATGAGTAAACGGCATGACGGAAGCAAAAGATAAAATTATCATTTAGAGTTGTGGAGTTGGAATCATATGAGAAAACTTATTATTTTGGGTGGAGGGTATGGCGGACTCGCCATCGCAAATGAGTTATTAGAGAAGCAAATGCCGCATGACGTTTCCATTGTGTTGATCGACCGCATGCCGTTTCAAGGTTTGAAAACGGAATATTATGCACTCGCAGCAGGGACCGTTTCCGATTTAGAGCTGCGCGTTAAATTTCCGGTGGACCCAAGAATTACACTCGCATATGGAGAAGTAACGGATGTTGACATGGAGCTAAGATTGGTCCATATAGAAGGACAAGAACCGATTGAATACGATTGGCTCGTTATCGGGCTTGGCTGTACGGACAAATACCATGGCATCGAAGGCGCTGAACAGTTCTCAACAAGCATTCAAACGTTCTCGGCCGCTAGACGGACTTATGCTCTGCTTAATGACGTGAAGCCTTACGGTCAAGTCACTATTGTCGGCGGGGGCTTGAGCGGCGTAGAGGTTGCTGCCGAGCTGCGGGAAAGCCGTTCCGACCTTAATATTCGTATTTTGGATCGTGGGCCGAGTGTTTTATCTGCTTTTCCCGGCAAGCTTCAGTCATTTGTAGCGGAATGGTTCCAGGAGCATAATGTGGAAATGCGGGGTCATGTCTGTTTGACAAAGCTCGAGGCCGGTATTTTGCATGATGGTAATTCATCTTCACCTATATATACAGATGTGACGGTATGGACGGCAGGCATTCAGCCAGTTCCGCTTGTACAGCGCATGAATTTGCCGAAGGATAACCAAGGAAGATTAATAATAAACGAAAATCATCAGCTGCCGGATTATCAGGATGTATTCATTGTCGGAGACTGTGCAGCGCTGCCTCTGTCGCCCAGCGGCCAAGCCGCTGGTGCTCAAGGCAAGCAAATCGCCGAGGTGCTTCACGCTATATGGCATGATAAAACGCCTCGATTGGGCAAAATAAAGCTGAAGGGCGTCCTTGGCTCACTCGGCAAGAAAAGCGGCTTCGGACTTATGGGCGGCACGCCTATTCTGGGACGCGTTCCGCGCCTCGTAAAGAGCGGTGTACTCTGGCGCTCGAAGCGCCATCTCGGCTAATGGATCATAAATCGTCCAGCAGTTTATCGAGCGCCTCGCGGTCGGCTTGCTGCTGTTCGATTGCTTTTAAAATATTATCGTACAGCTCATCAGCTGTTTCAGCAGATACAATAGTGCCGTCCACAAGCGCGAACGGATTCAAATAGCACTCGCCGCAGTTGCCGAGACAGCCGTATTCGATAACTTCGTATGCATCATTTTGCTCGAAAAGCTTCATTATCCGGTCTGTGCCATGATGCATGTTGCTGGCACAAAACTCGATCATTGGTTTAATCACCATGCTTCACCTAACTTTACTCAGTTACTATCCATTTTCAATTTTATCACTTTGTACTATAATAGGGGAGAAAGGAGATGATTGCAATGAGTGAACAAGTACAAGACACGATGTACGATGAAGTATTGGACGTATTAGATAAGCTTCGTCCGTTCTTGCAGCGCGACGGCGGCGACGTTGAATTGGTTGATGTCGAAGGCGGCATCATCAAGCTTCGTTTAATGGGCGCATGCGGAAGCTGCCCGAGCTCGACGATCACGCTTAAAGCGGGTATCGAACGTGCACTTCTCGAAGAAGTAGAAGGTGTAGTCGAAGTCGTTCAAGTATTCTAGAATAAAAGAACGTATATTTCTGACCTTTTACGCTGAAACGACTAAGAGTCTTACCGGTGGCAGGGAGCTTAGCTCCGCTGCTTCTCGTTAAGACTCTTTTTTTGACTAATTTTCTAACACATCCCTTTAATGTTCGCACGGATCGGGTCGAACCCGCCTGTAACGTCGATGACGTTTCCGGTTAAAAAGGTGGATTTCGTTTCACACAAAAACAGTACGACGCGCGCTACATCTTCGCCCGTTCCAGGACGGCCAATCGGCGCTTCCGAATCGAATTCATCCTCGACCTCCGCAATGGATCGTTCTTTGTTGACGCCGCGAATATCTCCCGGTCCAATCAGGTTAACTGTGATGCCAAACGGCGCCTCTTCAACGGCAAGCGATTTCGTGAAGGATACAAGACCAGTCTTCGCGGCTGCGTATACCGCCCGATGCGGCCATGCTCTCGCTTCTCCGGCATGACCGTAGCCAAAGTGAATAATGCGTCCCCATTTACGTTCCCTCATGCCTGGAAGCAGCCGATGATCGAGCAGCATAACGCCTAACAGATTGCCATGCAGCAGGCGCATGATCGTCGTTTCGTCGTACTCGCTGAACAGCCGGCGCTGACGAACGAACGGACCCGCATTGTTTACGAGAATGTCGATGCCGCCCGCCCATCGTTCAGCTTCATCCGCAAGCTTCTCCACGCCATCAGTCGTCGCGATATCGGCTTGAACCGTAATCGCTTTTACACCCAGCTGCTCAATCTGACGCTTCACCTGCTGCGCTTCAATCTCGCTCTCGTAATAATTAATGACGATATTGCAGCCTTGCTCGGCAAGCTGCAGTGCCGTCCTTTTGCCGAGTCCTTTGGCGCTGCCCGTTACTAGCGCTGTTCTGCCCTTATGCTCCACGAGTATTCCTCCCTCGGGATTATGGTTACTTGTTCCGCATGTAGCTGCATGCGTATTGAAAAGTAAGCAGCAGCGATTCCATAGCCAAGTACAAGCCTTGCGTCAAATCAGCCGATTGCTGCGCAATATTTTCCAATTGAACTTCTTCTCCGTACATACGGTGGCTCTGGATCAAATCATCCTGCATTTCCGAGTTCATGTAATGGATTTCCGTGTTTCTACGCTTCCTCAGCCGTGTCATCGGCTCCTTGTACTTTTCCTTTACTTCGTTCAGCTTCCAAGTCAGTTCAGGATGAGCCTTCTTCTCCCGCATATTGCGCAAAACGGTAAAATATGAGAAATGCGCTTTTATTTTCTCCGTCCGCATATCGAGAAGCTCATTAAGCAAGGTGCCGAGCTTATCCAGTAAGGAGAAGACACGGATAAACGCATTTTTATCAAAATAGATATACCGATTATAATTCATCCTCTCATCCGCTGTCATTTGCATAACAGAGGATGAGGTAATCTGATGCTGAAATTTTACCGCGGCGTAGTGGCTTTGCTCAAGCTCATCCAAAGACGACCGCAAGCCGAGCGTCCAAATTTCATATTTACGAAGCTTATGACCGCTGTCGCCGCGTCTTGCAATCTTCTTCGGCAGCATGGAAACGAACTGTTCCATTAAACGGTACGTTTCTGCAAGCATTCCTTCCGGTTCTCTCTGAGGCTCGTCAAACAGAAACCGCAGCATAATTGAACAGTCCCCTTCCCAACAAAGTTTATGATTTAAACTTACTTCGAAAGCATATGCTTGGTTTTTCATTAGCATGACCGTTATTACAGCTTGTACTCGCTCCAGCGATTATCAACAAGCTTGACGATGTCCTCACGCGGGAACAGTTCATCCGGATAGCCCGGCTTCATTCTCGCATCAATAACGATCGGAAGCTTATATCCAAAGTGATGCCGGCGGAGATTGGAATTTGCGTAAATATCGTCAGCAGGATTAAAACGAGTGAATACCGTCCATAGGAACGGCGTTTGCGCTGCTGCGATCGCTGCATCGTCTGCGAGGATGACGAGCGGCCAAGCGGTTTCATTCTCTGTTAGGCGATCAAGCAACCGCTGCGCAAGCTTTGGCTCTGCTTCATAGGATGCGCCAGATACGACTAAGCAACCGCGGCAATAAGGCTGTGCGGCCGTTATTTCATCAATGGCGCCTTCCTCATATACACTTGGCAGCTCGCGCACAGGATCGCCAACACCAAGCAGTACACCTTTGCTGCCGTGATTCAGCTTGCCCCCGGTGTAATCGAGCGTATCATGCGACGTGTTATCAAAGATGAACAAGTCGGATTCCGGACGGAACCGCTCCAAGACGGTTTCAAGCAAGGTAGGGAAGTTTTCAAGCTGTACCGGCTGGTTCGTGACAATAAGGAACTTCGTTAATGTAAGCTGCCCTTCGCCCAAAATACGGAATGCAGATGTCAGCGCTTCACGTGAATAGCTTTCCCGTACTATGGCGGCAGCAAGCGCATGGAAGCCGGTCTCCGCATAGGTCCATAAATCTTTTACGCCAGGCATCGCCATCGGGAACGCAGGTGACAGCAGCTTTTGCAGAAACTCGCCCATATAATAATCCTCTTGGCGGGGCTTGCCGACTACGGTAGCCGGATAAATAGCATCCTTGCGATGCCACATATGACTTACATTAAATATAGGAAAATCATGTGTAAGCGAGTAATAGCCATAATGATCGCCGAATGGCCCCTCAGGTCTTCTTATATGCGGAGGCACATGGCCGCTAAGAACGAACTCTGCTTCCGAAGGAATGCGATGTGAGCCGTTCGGGTCTTGAACAACGGGCAGCTTGCCGCCAATAATCAGCGAAGCAAGCAGCAGCTCCGGCAAATGCTCCGGAACAGGAGCAATCGCGGACGCGATTAAAGCTGGAGGTCCGCCTAGAAAAACAGATACCGGCAGCGCTTCATTTCGCTTCTCTGCTTCATGGTAGTGGAAGCCGCCGCCTTTATGTATTTGCCAGTGCATGCCTGTAGTAGAATCATCGAATATTTGCATTCTGTACATACCGAGATTATGCTGCTTCCGTTGCCCGGGATGCTCGGTATAGACAAGCGGCAGCGTAATGAACGGACCGCCATCCTCCTGCCAGCTCGTAATCGCTGGTAAACCTGCAAGCGGGTTTTCCCGTTTGCAGGCCTGAAGAACAGGAGCATTACCGGCTGGCACTTCCTTCAATCCAACCTTCAGCATGTCCCAAATTAAGTTTTTCTCGCCCCAAATGGCTTTCGGAGTCGGTGGCAGAACCCGGTCGACCGCTCCGATAATTTGCTTCATAAGCGCCTCCGGACGCGGACCAAACGCAAGATCAACTCTGCGGCTTGTCCCGAACAGGTTCGTTACGATAGGAAACGGACTGCCCTTCACGTTTGTGAACAGCAGCGCGGGCCCTCCAGCATCAATCACGCGGCGGTGAATTTCTGCAACCTCCAAATTCGGATCAACCGGAGCATCAATTATAGCCAAATCATTTTCGCGCTTAAGCACGTCCAAAAATTCACGTAAATTCGAAAAACTCACTAACCTCCACGTCCTTCCCTAAGCCGCCATGAACGAATTAACATATCCAGTAATAGTCCGAATAAACCCGTAATAATCAAATTATGCAGTAGACTTGTGAAAATAAACCAATCTTTATTGCCGATTGTCGCCGTGAGCAGCGCTCCGCTGAACACTTGTGTAATGACAAGCCCGAGCGCCCAAGCCGCCGGTCTTGTCAAACCCGCTTCACCATGGCTTACTTTCCTAATGTGAAAATACAAACCTGCAATGGAGAGCGCCAATATAAACGCCGCCACCCTGTGAATAAATACGGCTCCGGTTGCACCCTCAAGCTCCGGTACGAATTGACCGTTGCAAAGCGGCCACCCCTCGCAGCCTCCTGCCGATTCCGTATGACGAATGAAAGCACCCAGATAAACGACGACATAGCCATATATTGCAGTGAACAACGCTCTTGGAAATATGGAACGCGGTACTGTAAGTAACGGCTCCTTGCCGTTGCGAACACGGTAAATCCACACAACAAGCAGCATCGTTGCGGCAAAGGCTATCAACGATATACCGAAATGAATCGCCATGATGGGCGGAGATTGCGGCCACATCACTGCCGCGGCTCCCATTAGCGCTTGAACAATGGTGAAGAGCAATGCGCTTACCGCGTAAAACAGCGGTTCCTTAAACACTTCCCTGTTCTTTCTATACTGAAGATAGACAGAAATACTGACAGCAAGGACAAGCAGGCCTTCCAGGCCGCTGACAAGACGATGGGAATATTCAATCATCGATTCTAACGTATAAGCTGGTATAAATTTGCCGTTACACAATGGCCAATCATCACCGCAGCCGCGGCCAGATTCGGTATTCGTGACAAGAGCGCCGGCAAGCAGTACAAGAAGCATTCCGATGCACGAAGCGTGAGCTAACGCGCGAAAACGGCCGGTTACCATAATAAAATCACCTTTTTTCAGGAATTAATAACAGTTCAATTATATCGGTAACAAACCGCAAAAGCCATGTTGAAAATGTGACACTTAAGCGCAGAATGCCGCAAAAAAAGGAAAGCCCGCGCAGGGAAGGACGATGTCCTCCCGCAGCGCGGACTGCCTATTACGTATGGCTAAGCGCGTTACTTACCTCAATGGCACGGTCAACGAACTGCTCAATTTCCTCACGCGTTTTGCGAAGCTTGCTCACGAACCGCACGAGCTCCTGATTATTACGGAACGCAATAAAGCTTGGTATGCCGAGTATATTAAGCTCCGAGCACAGGTCCGGCAAATCGTCGCGATCAAGCTCAACGAAGGTTACTCTGCCTTCGTATTGACGCTCCAGATCCGGCATAAACGGGTTAATAAAATGGCAATCCTTGCACCAGGTTGTTTTGAAAACCGCTATCGTCAATCCATCGCCCGCAACCGCTTCGCGAAACTCAGCGTCTGTTGTCAACTTTCTCATACAGTCACCCCTAACCATTAAACAAATGTGATCTAATAAGATCGGCCGTTTACTACAGCTTATACTTCCCGTTCGATCTTAAATATTTTCACATCTTCGTAAAAATCTGTCCAGCTAATTTTTGCGCCAAGGGCGGACGCCAAGTTACGTGCCGGCACGTATGCAGCTCCGTCGACTACCGTTACAGGGAAAGCCCATTTTACAGTTTTGCCGTTAACGACTGCTTTATCGCTGCCGATCTTCACCACAATCGTCGTACTTGTCGCTTCGTCGAATACTTTAATACCCTTCGTCTTCGGATCGTACGTAATAACGGCACCGAACTTCTCCGCCGTATCACGAAGCGGAATGATTGTTACGCCAACAGGTGTCACAATCGGTGGATTGTATTCATCATCCGTGAACCAAGACATTGATTGTTTGCCGATGTGCAGCTTATTTTTCAACAAATCGTAAATCGTTGATTTCTCATCAAAATGCTTTAATATTTGGTACCCTTGCATCATGAACAATTGCTCTGCACGAATGGCGGATTCGGAAGCGACCGGAACCTCAGCCTTGACGGTGCCGTTCACATTCCAAGCCTCGCTCTCCACTTTAATGGATAGGCCCTTTAGCGGCAATACGGCGAGCTCAGGGTTTGCGCTCGGAACATAAGAAAGCTCATACACTTGCTTACGGATATCAAGCTTGTTGTCAATGTAAACGTCAGCCTTAATCGTTAGATTCTTGCTGAACACTTCATCGAGCGTTTCTTTATCCTCTGTTTCCATCAGCTTCAGCTCTGCTTGCAATTCTGTAAGCAATACTGCGACTGCTTCTGTAGCTTCCTTCACCATTTCATCAGGAGTAGGAGCATCGAGTCCGCCTGCTTCAAAAGGATTCACCGTGCCTACAGCAGCCCAAACTTCCGGGTTGCTTGCCAGAATCTCGAATACGCCTGCTACCATTTTATCAAGACCGGCGCGGTCGGCTACCAGCGCATCGACATATTTTTTCAGCCATGTCCAAATTTCCGGACCATTCAGGTCGACATGAACATGCGTGAGAGAAGTGGAAATGCCGTTAATCGGTTCGATTGCCGGCTTCACTTCAATACGCTCAGGATTCGGCAAATTATTGATCGCATAAGCGCCAATCGTATCGACAATTTGATGACCTAGCGCCGTCATGGAGGCTTCGTCCAGAGCAGGGGAAGCTGGGGTCTCTTCATTGGCACCAGGCAGTACCGGAACGCCGGTTAATCCGAGCAGGCTTTCGCTTGTCAGATCAAGCACAAAAGGCTGCTTCGCGCCTTCAAGCTCCATAACGGCCAGCTTATCAGACATTTTCAAGGAAAATTTGATGCTCGTAGCATCTCCGAAAATAAGGTTCCCGTCCAGAGAAATATGCGAGCTGTCTTGTACCTTTACATTATCCAGCTGCAGCTTCAAGCTGGACACCATTTTCATAAGTGCAACTTCCTCTTCGGGCAAACCTACAAAAGCCTGTTCATCGAGCAGCATTTTGAGCTCAATCGTTTGTTTTCCTTCGCTCGATGCCACTTTCAACGCATTTTTCAATACTGTATTGAAATCAACATTAGCAATAGCTTGGCAGCCTGCTACAAATACGAGCGTGAACGCAAGCAATAGCGCAAGCAGCTTGCTCGATCTTCCAAATTTCTTTACCATCATGACTTCTCTCCCTTGATAAATAGAATTATTAGGCCATCGTCACTAACAAACTCCACCTATTATACAGGAGACTCTCTCAATAGTAAATGTATGGAAAACACTAGTTTTGTCGAATTTAACAGGCTTTTCCAGCAATAAATGAGACTAACAAGTTCACGATGGCGAATTTTCTCATAAAAAAGAACGCGCTCCAGCTCGCTGGAGGCGTTCCCTATCATTAAAGACTATTAACCTATTAATGAGCTTTTCTGTAAAAAGGCTTCAGAATCAGCGTTAACGGTTTGCGAAGCGGTCCCGGGAAAGAGCGAACATCCTCCGGCGTCACAACGCGAAGCGCTGCCAGCAAAATAACGTACAGTCCGCCAACTACTAATGCAGTTACCGCAGCTGCCGCAAAGTAGGACAGCTTATCTGCCCAAGTATCCGTGACCGCAAGCATGCCATACTCTGCGCCCCAGCCGGCAAGAGCCGGCACCACAACAGCAGCCATATATGGCAGCCAGCGGCGGCCGAGTACGTTCAGCTTCACTTCTTTATTGATCTTTCTTACGTTTAACAGCGTTACGACGATAAAACAAATCGAAGATCCAATAATGAGGCCGTATACGCCCAGCAATGGCGCGAGCAAGATACTGGCTATTACCTTTAGTCCTAGTCCGATAAACGTATGATTCATCGGCAGCTTCGGATTATCCAGCCCATACAAAATCGAATTGGTTGTCATCATCGTAATTTGAAAAATGGTGCCCGCCGTAAGCAAGGCTACCGCACCGCTTCCGCTTGGTGTTTTGAATAATAAACCGGTTACGGAATAAGCAGCAACCGTCAGAAGCAAGGCGACAGGCACTCCGGTGAAGCATACGATTCGCATAACGAGTGACGATTGGCGCTGCACCTCACTCATATTTTTTAAAGAATAGGCCGATGAAATGACGGGAATAATCGATGCGCCTAACGCTATCGCTAATATTGGCGGTATGCCGGCAAGCGCCATTGCTTTTGTCGAGTAACTCGCCAGTACTACTTCTGCCAATGCCTCGTTATAGAATGATTGCGTCAACCGGTTAAAAAATGACATATCGAAAAAATAGACAAACTGTATAGTCATAGCCGTTACAACCGCTGGAATGGACATACGGAATATTTCCCGGTAAATAGAACGAAACGGAAGCTGTAAGCCTTCTGCCTTGCTGGCGGTGTTAGGCGAGCCGCTTCGCTCCGTATGATCCTGCTTCTTCAGCTTTCTACCGAACCATAGCATGACCGAGAAAGCTCCGATGCTTCCGAAGACGCTGCCGAAGGCAATAGCCGCGGCGCCCCATTCATCTCCCCAGCCCCAGCCTAGCACGATAAGCGCCAATCCGATTCCGCCAAAAATCCGCAAAATCTGTTCAACGATTTGCGAAATGCCGCCCGCAGCCATGATCTGCCTGCCTTGAAAATACCCTCTAGTCATCGCGATAACCGGAAACAACAGGAGCGATGGTGCAATGGCCTGCAAGGATAAAACCGCAAACGGAACCTTCGAAATCCGCTCATAGAGCGGAGCTAAGCCAAACATCGCCGCCGCCAAAAGCAAGCCGGTTACAGCCCCGAACAGCAATGCCGCCTTGTATATACGTTTGGCCTCATCAGGTCTGCCAAGCGCATAACGCTGCGAAATCATTTTGCTGATCGTGACCGGAATGCCTCCTGTTGCGACGGTAAGCAAGAGCAAATAAATCGTGTTGGCGGCGTTAACAGCCGCTTGACCGTCGGGCCCAAGCATATAATCGAGCGGAATTTTCTGAAACAGCCCGAGAAGCCGGGCTGTCAGCGCTGCTGCCGTTAATATTAGCGTACCTTTAATTAATGAGTCTTTTTTTAGCATAGCTGTTCTTCCAAGTCTCCCTATCCTTTATTTGCGATCGGCTCCAGCGGCTGATGATTGCCGCGTACCGGTACCGCCGCGCCTGATGGAGCCGCCCAGCGTACGCCATTCTGTATAACTTGCAGCACTTGCGGATTGTAGTAGGTCGGATACGTCTCGTGACCGGGGCGGAAGTAAAAGATTTTGCCTTGGCCGCGATTAAAGGTGCAGCCGCTGCGGAACACTTCTCCGCCTTCAAACCAGCTGACGAAAATAAGCTCGTCCGGCGCAGGAATATCGAAGTGCTCACCGTACATTTCTTCACTATCGATCGTGATGTATTCCGGCAATCCGGCTGCAATCGGATGGGCAGGATTAACAACCCAAATCCGTTCCTTCTCTCCAGCCTCGCGCCATTTCAGATCGCAGCCGGTGCCCATCAGATTCTTGAATATTTTTGAGAAGTGGCCGGAGTGCAATACGATTAAACCCATGCCGTTCCATACGCGCTGTTGAACACGCTGAACGATAGCATCATCCACTTGGTCGTGCCCCATATGGCCCCACCAAATAAGTACATCCGTATTGGCAAGCCGTTCCTCGGTCAGACCGTGCTCGGGCTCCTCCAACGTTGCGGTAGCCACCTCGATGTCATCGCCGGCAATTCCTTTAGCCAGCGCTTGATGAATGCCGTCGGGATAAACCTTTTTTACCTCATCATGAATCTTTTCATGCAAAAACTCGTTCCACACCGTTACTTTAATCATCGTTTGTCCTCCTTATTTCATTTACAATACGAGCCACAAAATAAACAGCACAATCATAATCGCCTGAAGAATAAACTTCACAACAACGCTGGTAAACAGACCGACAACCGAACCAAGCCCGACTTTCAGCGACCGCTCCAAATTCGTTCCGACAATCATTTCACCGATAACAGCCCCCGCAAAAGGACCGATAATAAGACCAAAAGCAGGAATGACGAAAGGACCGATAATAAGACCGATCGTACTGCCGATTATCGAAGCCCGGGAGCCTCCGAACCTTTTGACCCCCCAAGCGCTGACGGCGTAATCGGCTATGAAAAGCACGATAACGATTAAAGTCTGAATCAGCCAAAACCAAATATCAAATTCACTAAAGGAAAAAAACAAACCGTAAACAAAAAATGCTCCGTAAATCGCTAGCGCGCCGGGCAATATCGGGTAAATTGCGCCCGCCATCCCGACTGCGAACAGCAAAATTACGAGTGACCATCCCAGTATATCCATACGTTCATCATCCTTTCAAAACGTATCGTTTAATAACCTCGGCTACTCCATGCTCGTCATTAGTAAGGGTAATGAAATCGGCAGCTTCCTTAACCGCTTCCTGCGCATTGCCCATAGCAACGCCTAAACCCGCTTCACGAATGGCGGCGATGTCGTTCAAGCTGTCCCCGACTGCAATGACTTGGGACATCTCGATGTTCATGAGACCGCACAGCTCTTGGAGAGCGCTTGCTTTGGAAACGCCTAGCGGATTCAGCTCCAGATTCCAAGGCGATGAATTGGTAATCTCCAGCGCTCCCCAGGACTGCACCTCTGCCAGCAGCTTCTCCCTCACGCTGTCATCTTCCGTGTAGTAGCCAAATTTCAGCCAATGATGCGAATCATAATCGCCTGCCGGACTAATCCATTTCTCCTTGTTAAAAATATCATCGGCCGTATAAGCCCAAAACCAGGTTTCGCTGTACGCAAGAGCGAGCTCATGCAGTCTTTGCACGTAAACAGGGCTTAAATGCGTCCGCTTGTGCAGTACGTGCGGCCGGTGCCATATTTCACTGCCGTTCACCGTAATCATTGGCGTTTCCAGCTTCAACTGCTCCGCAAAGGGCAGCGCGCTGCGAAAACCGCGGCCGGTCGAGAAGCTGACAGTCACGCCGGCATCCAGCGCTTTCTGTATCCACTCGGCATTTTCCGTACTAATTTCACTTTGCTCATTCAGCAGCGTCCCATCCATATCCAGCGCAACTAATTTGTAATCTCCCAAGTGGTATGTGCCTCCTCGCAAGTATAAACGGCTGGCGCCATCATCTGACAGCGCGCTTCAACAATAAATCCCAACTAGTAAATTATTTTAGCACATTTATGGCAGATTCCAAATGAAAGGCACTTTAAAAAGAAACAGCTTTCGCCCAGTCGCGAAAGCATGCTTCCTCAAAAGTCGTTCATATGTTCAAGCGATTACTGTACCGCGCTGCTTGCTCCCTCTACAGCAGGCGTATCTCCGTTTTTGTTTGCAGGTTCTTCCTTCTCGAGCAGCTCCTGTCCTTTAACCTGCAGCAGTTCAAGCGTTTCCTCAAGCGCTGCCGTACCGTCCTTCACCTTCTGAAGCTCCTGCTGAGCGACGTTCCTAAATTCCATCCAAAAGTTTTCAGGAAGCTTTTCAAAATCCTTATAGCTATTAAAGGTGCTTGGCTTTAAGCTGTAAAATGCCGCATAATTACGTCCTTCGTCATCCTTTATGTACTTGGTGCGCACCGGCAAGCCGTTATAATTATTCGACTTCGACTTTACTCTCGCATACTCATCGCTGCTTAAATATTTAAGAAATTCCCAGGCCGTTTCTTTATTCGGCGAATCCGCGGTAATCGCAAGCACATTGTGAAACGCCATCATGTTGCTTTGATCCGGATATTGCTGGCCGACCGGAACCGAAACCATATCCCAGTTTTTCACGACCAATTCCTTAACTTTTTCATGATTTGTCGCTTGTTTAATTTGATTGATATAATTAAAGTCTCCAATGGCCATCGCCAGCCGCCCGGAAACAAATGGATCAATCAATAAATACTCCTCATAGGTGCTTCCCATGTTGGATTCTTGATGCTGCATGCTTTCAAAATAAAGCGTGTCCGATTCCAGAGCGCCAAGTGCCGTATTGAATGCATTTTTCCACGAATCAGAATTGATCGTCATCAGCTTCTGCGTCGCATTTACATAGTTAATGCCGTCCGCGGAAGTAAGTATACTCGCCAGTTCGAATAGATCATCGCTGTACCCCATTTTTAAGCCATAGATGCGGTCCTTCTCTTCTCCATCAGTCGGAAAGCGCCGGGCCAACTGAATGACATCATTCCAGCTCATGCGATCGGCAGGAGGCTCAATTTTGTATTCTTCGAATAGGTCTTTATTATAGAAAAGCACTTGGCTGTAGAAGCTCGGCGCCAGACCATACAGCTTGCCTCCTCCAAGCTCTCTTAAATAATCAAGCATTCCGGGGACCAGCCCCTCCGTATCATATTTCTCCTTCTCTATGACAGTTTCGAGATCGTAGAGCTTTCCGTCCGCCGCCATCGTCTTGTATTGCTCCGCATCCAACATAACGATGTCGGGCTTCTTTTCCTCAATAAACTTAATGGTCGCAGCCTTGTAGTCCGTCGTTTCTTCTGTATGAATCCCTTGCGTGGAAATAACCTCAATACTAACGTTTGGATATAAGGCTGTGAACAGCATCCCATAATCCTGATAAAAAGAGCCTTCATCGTAATGCATAACCCGAAGAGTATCCTGCTGACTTTCATCTTCCCCATTTTTGCCCGGCCCAAAGCTGCAGCCCGACATAATAATGACGATTAAAACAACCGATAAACCGAATTTGAACCATGATTTCATAAGTACTTTCCTCTCCCTCTCTATTACCTCCTAATATGTCCCAGATATAGAACGTCTTTTATTGGAAAAATGTTTCAAATTTAATGTAAAAATATTATTAAAGCCAAAAAAAAGCATCCGTTGCACGGATGCTTCCGACATATAATGGGAACTGATTTAAAACATGACCTATGCAGTTCGCGAGTTAATTGGTCTTATGAAAGCTACCGGGCGAGCTGTCTTAACCGGAGCTTTTTAATAACGATGCCCTGCGACGGGGAGAAAAGAAACGCGGCAACGAATAATAATGACGCAGCACATACCATGCAGCCGGCAATGGAAGCGTCCAGCAGCACCGCTACGCCGTAACCAAGGAAGGTGCTGGCTATGCCAACCGCAATGCTAAGCCCGATCATGACGCCGAGCCGATCCGTTAACAAATAAGCAGTCGAGGCCGGAATAATAAGCAGTCCAACAACCAGAATAGCTCCAACGCTCTCGAACGAGCTGACCGTCGCCATCGAGACCAGCCCCATTAACAAGTAATGAAAAACAGCGACGGGAATGCCGATTGCGGCTGCAAGCGCCGGATCGAAAGCGCATAGCTTGAATTGCTTGTAGAACAAGCCGATTACCGTCAAGATTACAAGCAATGTAAATCCAAGAAGCCATACCGCCTTTGGCCCCATATTAATGCCGCCAACCTCCCAAATATTCCAATGGACGTAGGCAATCTCACCATATAAAATCGCATCCTGATCCAAATGCACCTGCCGCGCGTACAAGCTGACAAGTACGACCCCGATCGCAAACAGCGCGGTGAATACGACCCCGATCGATGCGTCAGCCTGAATGCCGCTTTGCTGAAACATTTGAATAAGAAAGGTGGTCAGTAGGCCGAATATCAGCGCTGCAAACATCATTAGCAGCGAATCGCGCGAGCCGCTAAGCAGGAAAGCGATGACGATTCCCGGCATGACAGAGTGGCTGATTGCATCTCCGATCATAGCCATTTTTCGTAAGACGAGAAATACGCCTAAAACACCGCAGCAGCTAGCTACGAGTGCACCTGTAAGCAGTATCCAGAAATCACTCATAAAGCCGCCTCCTTCTTCACTTGCTCATGAATGCGAGGCTCATTTTCCCGCTTGAAGCGTTCCTTCACGCGTTGCCGCATCAATCTTTTCGCAATTAATCCGCGCTGCGGTCCGAATAGAATCGAAATGCCAAACAGAAGAGTCGCTGCCAGCACCGTTACCGGACCAGTCGGCAGATTAGAAACAGAAGCGCTGATCCAGGTGCCTACTGCACCGCTTGCTGCGCCGAACAATCCAGACAATACAACCATGAGTCCAAGCCGATCCGTCCAATATCGTGCAGAAACGGCAGGTGTGATAAGCAGCGCCGCTACGAGCACTACGCCAACCGCTTGAATGCCGGCTACAACTGCGACTACGACCAGAAGCATGAGCAGCTGCTCAAGAAAGGCGACCGGATAACCAATTCCTCGGGCAAAGCCGGGATCGAAGGAGATGATTTTGAACTGTTTAAACAGCAGAGTGCAAACGGTGATAAGCAGCGCGCAAACGATTGTCATCGTAATAACGTCTGAAGCTATCATGGAAGCGGCCTGACCGAACAAAAACTTATCCAAACCGGACTGATTGCCATAGTCTCCGTGCTGAATCAATGTAAGCAGGACGATCCCTAGCCCGAAAAAGCCGGATAATACGATCCCCATCGCCGCATCCTGCTTCAGCTTGGAGTGTCTGGTAATGTAGCCGATGCCGAACGTTGCCACAACGCCTGCTGCGCCCGCACCGATTAGAAACAGCCCAATGGACTTCACGCCCGTAAGCATAAAAGCAATACATATTCCGGGCAAAGCGGCATGGGCGAGCGTGTCGCCCATTAAGCTTTGCTTCCGCAAATAAGAGAAGCATCCGATAACTCCGCTGCTTAACCCGAGCAAGGTGCAGCCGATAAAAATCCACTGCATATTCGGATCAGCCAGCATCGACCAAATCGTTTGCATAGTCACTCACCCTTTCCGCCAGAAAATGACGGGTGCTGCAGGCTGCGGTCGAGAAAAGCAAGTCTTCCGCCATAAGTACGCTGCAATTGCTCCTGCGTGAATGTTTCAGCCGTAGGGCCGTATGCCTGCAGTTCCACATTCAACAGCAATACGGAATCGAAATAATCCTGTACGGTTGCCAGATCGTGATGAACGACAATAACCGTTTTCCCCTGCTTCTTCAGCTCCTGGAGCAGTGTAATAATGGCCTTCTCCGTCGCTGCGTCAACGCCTGCAAACGGTTCATCCATGAAGTACAGCTTTGCATCCTGTGCAAGCGCCCGTGCGAGAAATACACGCTGCTGCTGCCCGCCTGACAATTGACTGATTTGTCTGCCCGCATAGTCGGCCATGCCAACCTTGCTAAGGCACTCAAGCGCGAATGCCTTCTCTTTGGCGCCAGGGCGACGGAACCATCCGAGATGCCCATACCTGCCCATTAGAACGACATCAAGCGCATTCGTCGGAAAATCCCAATCGACCGATTCCCGCTGAGGCACATAACCGATTATTTGACGCTGCTGCTTGTAAGGCTTCCCATAGACAAGCACTTCTCCGCCAATGCTCGGAATAAGTCCGAGAGCCGCTTTCATCAGCGTCGACTTACCGGCTCCATTTGGACCGATTACGCCGACCAGCTCTCCTTCTTTAACTTCAAACGATATATTTCGCAGCACCGGCTTCTTCTGATAAGCTACGCTTAATCCGTTAATGGCAAGCGGAGCAGTTGTCTTCTCATTACGAGATGAAACCGTATGTGTAAGGCTCATGTTCATCACCCGCTCTCATTGCTATTTACACTTATTTCAAGGCAGCCACAATCGTATCCACGTTGTGCTTCACCATTCCGATATAAGTACCTTCCTCGGTTCCCGCATCGCCCATCGCATCGGAGTACAGCTCTCCGCCAATCTTCACTTCATGGCCTAATTGGCGAGCACCTTCAATGACAGACTCAATCGATTTTTTTGGAACGCTGGATTCGATAAACACCGCTTTAATATTGTTTTCCACCAAATAATCGCGCAGCTTGCTTACATCCTTCGAGCCGTATTCCGACATCGTATTCATACCCTGCAAGCCCGTGACAGTTAACCCGTAGGCTTCGCCAAAATAGCCGAACGCATCGTGCGCGGTTACTAGAATGCGGCTCTCTTCCGGGATTAAGGCGATTTGCTCCCTAGCATAAGCATCCAGCTTCTCAAGCTCCATAATATAAGCAGCTGCACGCTCTTTGTAATAATCAGCATGAGCTGAATCCTTCTCTGCCAAAGTATCACGAATCACTTCCGCAGCAGATATCCACAGCTTCACATTAAACCATATATGCGGATCATGACCGCCTAGAGACTGATCTAGAGCGGCATGCAGCTGCTCTTCCTTCAAATAGGAGGAGACCGCAACCGTTGGCTTGCGTTCCTCCAGTTCCTCGAATATTTCAGCCATTTTCCCCTCAAGGTGCAAGCCATTATAGAAAATGACATCGGCGTCATCCAGCTTCTTCACATCGCCTTGAGATGCCTTATACAAATGGGGATCGATTCCCGCCCCCATCAAGCCGGTAACCTCCACATACTCGCCGCCAACCTGCTGAACAACATCGGCAATCATTCCAGTCGTTGCCGTAACTTTCAGTTTGCCATTACCGCCCGTCGTTTGCTGCCCGCATGCGGATACTAACGTCACCGTCAGCACCAAAAAAATAATCGTCATAATAAATCTGCGGAGCGCTGAATTCGTTCTGTGTGTTTTTCGCATTGTTAAATCCTCCAGTAATTAAGTTATTAAATATGCGGCATAGTTTGCCCTTATGAACTTTAGTTTGCCAGATGCCTTTTTTTTAATAATACACAAAAATGTTTCTCTAATGCAACATTTATTTTTTAAAATGGGCTTTCGCCATGACAAAAACAAAAAGAACCTTCCCGACAGGCCGAAGACCACAAGGGAAAGCTCCTTTTGTTTGTTTTAAATAAATAGTTCATAAATTAGATAAAAAAATTACATGCCTTTAAAGATCAGCTGCAGTTTCTGCAACAGAATGAGGAGTTTAGCTGAGCTTGGATTAAATCTAGTGCAGAATTGCAACAGAATGAGCAGGTTCGCTGTTAATTTGGAAGACTTACAGCCATTCAGTTGCAAGAACTGCAATGGAAAGAATGTAAACAATTGTTTATTATCAATTCCATTGCATGAACTGCATTAGAATTACCAAAAAATATGCTTTCTTATTCATTCGTATCCGCAGCATCTGCGATGCCTGCGCCTACTCCTGCTTCTTCACCTTGAGCTCCTGCGGCTCCTGCTGTTCCAGCCGTTCCCGTAGTTACCGCCACCTTTTTCTTCGGTATGCCCTTCAAGCCGATTTCTTCATCGTACGCATCAAAAATCTGGCGTGCGATCGGAGATGCACCATAGCCCCCGAAGCCGCCGTCAGGAACGACAACCGCAACTGCCAGCTTAGGGTTATCAGCCGGCGCGTAAGCGATGAATACCGCATTTTCCGCGCGGCGGGACGCTACGTCCTGCTCGGATGTTCCCGTTTTACGTCTGTAGCTGTACTCGAACCCTTCAAAGCCTTGCGATTTTACCTGCGACATGCCGGTTTCAATCTCTTCCCAATACTTAGCCGGGATATCAACCGTATTCAGCACTTCCGGCGTGAAGCCTTGAATCAAATTGCCGTCGGAGTCTTTAATTTCGTTCACGAATTGCGGCTTCATCCGCTTGCCGCGGTTCGCAAGCATCGCCGTATATTGCGCAAGCTGCAAGGTTGTATAACGTCCTTGTTGGCCGAAGGAAGCAAAGATCAGTGCCGACTGGGAGCTGCCGCGTTCAGCCTCGCTAAAGTACTCGATTATACCCTTGGATTCGTTCGGCAACCCGCTTCCCGTCAACACCCCTAGCCCGAATTGCTTCATGTAATCATCCCAAATTTCAACGCTGGTCTTGCCATTCTTCCCGCCGCGCATATAGAGCTTATTCCCGACCATTTCTGCCATGAAGGGGTTGGATGAATGCTCGATCGCTCCCGCTCCGTCGATATTTCCGTACACGTGTCTTTGCGAATTTCGGATAAAACGCTCATAGCCTGTTTTACCGAATGTAAAAACCCCGGTATCCGTATAACGGGTCGTCGGCGTGAACAAACCCTCATTAAGTCCAATGAGAACGGTCAACGGCTTCATCGTAGAGCCCGGCGGTACAATCGACGACGGGTGCTTATCGCGCTCTGCCTTCGTTTCATATTTACCGTAAACACTTCGGATCGTTCCGTTTTCCAACACGTTTTGGAAGTTTTCGTAATCCTCCGGACTTATGCGGCCGCCTGCCCAAATGTTCGGATCGTAATCAGGCATGCTTGCCATCGCCACTATTTTGCCGGTTTCGACTTCCATAGCAACCGCGAAGCCGGTTTTCGCATATTCAGCACGTTCATATGGATTGTTGGACGTCGTTATTTTTTTCAAATGATTCATGATTGCTGATTCTGTCTTCAATTGCACATTTTTATTAATCGTCAAATAAATATCCGAGCCTTTTTCCGGATTCGTAATTTCCATCGGTCCAATGATACGCTCCGCATTGTTAACAGGATACGTCTTCAAACCGTTTTTGCCGCGCAGCACGTCTTGGTACATATACTCCAAGCCGTCCATACCAACGTCCTCTTCCTCCAAATATTGAAGTGTCGGTTCCTCCTCCGCACTTTTTTCCTTATAGAAATCAAGCGTTTCACGAACTCCCTTGTACTTCTTCAAATAACCGACCAATTGAACGGAGATGGAGTTCGAATCATAATTTCGAACGCTCTCTTCCATGATGTCGATCCCTTTAAAGGAGGTCCGGTTTTCCATAAAATAAGCAATCTCTTTATTTGTCAGTCCGGATTTGATGCGGCGCGGAGTCGAAATCGTATTCCTTCTGAAGTCGAGATCCATTTGGCGGATAATATCATCTACCGTCATTGCTTTGGTTGGATCTCCATACTTGGCGAATATCTCTTCAAGCTGCGCCGCCATTTGCTTCGCGCTTTCCTTCGCTTCCTCCAGCCCCAGCTCCGGCTGAATGCTGAAATATAATGACTGCGTCGATGTTGAATACGCGATCGGGTAGCCGGTGGAATCGTAAATATTACCCCTAATCGGCGGAATTTTAACGCTTCTCGTGCTTTTGCTGCTGCCTTCCGCACTAAGCGTTGGACCCTCCACAAACTGCAAAATAGCGAGCCGAACAATTAATACGCTAAATAAAGCGAATGTAATAAAGAAAAATAAGTTTAACCGAAACGAAAAATGGCGTCTGTTAATAATTTCCCGCTTTTGCGGATCGTCTTGCATATGAATCACCTCATACCCATTGAATAACTAAACAAATAAAAGAAATTAAGCGTCGCGAATGTGCGTCTGTTCGAATTGCGGCGGATTAAACCAATCCCCCGATGCGGCCCATGTGGCATCAAGCGGAATCCATCCGCTGTCGCCCTCGTCAATTTTCACTTCATTCCATGCATGCGGACCATAGCCGCCCCGGCCGTCAGCGCCCATCCCCGTAACGACCCGAACCTCAAGACCGGCGGAGCGTGCCATCACCGAATATAAACGCGCTATATCTATACATACGCCTTTTCGCGTATCAAATGTCTGCGGCGGCGTTTGTTCCTTCCATATGCCATACTGCTCATAATTACGGGCTTTATCATAATCATAAGCGATACGGGTACCTAGCCAGTCATACAGCTTCCGCGCCTTCTCCTCGTTCGTAAGCGCGTCCTTCGTCACATAAAGGGCAGCCTTCTCGATTTCAGCAGGAACTGCGTAATCAATAATTTCATATTTGCGCTGCAATATTTGCTGGAATTGCGCCTGGACCGCCTCGGTCAGCACCGGGCCTTGTCCTGCGAGCACATCTCCAGCTACAGGAGCGAGCCAGGATGCCGCTTCTGTATATAACGGGGATTTAGCTATTTTGTCTGTATACCAGCCGTTAGGCACGAGAGAGACGTAGACGAACAACAATGCAACAAAGACGAAGGAGCGGCCCGCACCGTGTGCGGCACCTATTAATGCACCGACAACGCGGCTTGCGCTGCGCTTACCCGGCAGTTCCTGAACAGATTCTTGGCTGCCGCCATGGAGCATGCTGAAGACAGGTCTCTCAATTAGCGGCTCAGCCAAAGACGCCAATGCGCGCAGCAGCAAATAGCTGATCAGAAACAATACGCCATAGCGCAGCAATGCAAAGTCCCTCAGACTCGTAAGCAGCGTAAACCACGCTTGCTCCGCTCCGCCAAGCTCCCGCAATGGTATATTTACGTGTCTTGTGAGCCAATCTGCGACTACGGGTGAACATACATTCGTAAGCTGGCCTGCGAGCACCAAGCAAACGACAATGACAACGCCCTCCCACACAAAATAGAAAAGACGCCTCGCTGAACCCGATGCGCCTCTCCTCATTCCTTGAACAAGCGAGCTAAGCAGCAGCAGGAGTACAATAATCGCAACAGGTTCCGGCTCTCTAATTAGTTGAACCCAATTATTCATAGACATTACCCGTTCTGCCTTGCTTGTTCAATGAAGGTTTGTATCGTGCTGTCCAGCTCCCATTTACCGAGCGGAGCACCGCGGAATGAAATCGAAACCTCGTTCGCGCCGGGTTCACCGGTAAGCTCTACATTATTTGTTTTAACCGTAAACGTTCCATCCTCGTTCGTAACGAAGGTCGCATCCTTCGCCTCGCCAACCATCGCATTCACAGCTTCCTGTTTCACTGTATCTGCAAACTCAGAGCCGATCTCCTTCAGGTCGTCCATACTGTAGCCGCTGTACACCACAATACCGAGAACGATTGCTGCAACGATTGCCCATTTCACTACTGTTTTCACGATGCGGATTATAAGAAACAGTACAATTAGCGCAATAATGAGTACGAGCCAGTGCTCTTTGAAAAACGATGTCCATGTGTCTAAGTCATACGACGAAAAATCTAAAAAATCCAAAACGATCCCCTCCATTATACCTCGTACAAAACCCTATTACAAAATATTATAACCTACTGGATATAGGGCGTAAACGCTTCTACCTTTTTAACCAGACATATCCTGTCCCACGCAAACGTACAAGTATATAAGAATGTATTTGGCTAGGAGGGCAGCCCTGTGAAAACAGCTGTATGGCTTTATTTATTTTTGTTCGTCGCTTTTTTTGATTTGCACGCGCAGTATCCGATCTTGACTCCCTTCGCAATTTCTCTCGGCGCGGCGCCTTCCTTTATCGGGCTAATGATGGGCATGTATTCCATTACTCATTTGCCCGGCAATCTCATTGCGGGCTTCGGAGTCGACCGTTACGGCAGCAGACTGTTTATTGTGTTTAGTCTCTTTGCAGCTGGTGTCGTGCTGTTATTTCAGTCGCATGTCACAAATCCATGGCAGCTGCTATTGCTCCGCTCCATTAGCGGCTTTGTTCTAGCCTTCCTGTCTCCTGCCTGTCTGTCCCTGCTTGCCAGAATTACGAGCGACCGCACGGAGCAAGGCAAGCTTATGGCCGGCAACGGGCTCGTTCATACGCTCGCATCCGTCGTATCTCCCGCCGCGGGAGCTTACCTGGTTGCCAAGATCGGCTTTACTACCGCCTTTACTCTGCTAGGCTGGATACTCATCGTTACCGCGGTTTGCGCGATCTTCTTCATAAGGGAAATCAGTGTGAAAACCGGGCAAGCTCCGGAAGTGTCCATTCATCCCGTTCCAGTCAAAAATAAAGCAGTGCTGCCGCTGGAGCAGGCCGTACCTATCCCGTGGCTGGTCTATGTCCTTCCGGTTGCACTCAGCTGCGCGCAAGGTATCCTGTCGTTTGAGCTTCCGTTGATGGCCAAAACACAGGAAGCGATGCTTACGACCGGTTTGTTATTTTCCGTAGTCAGCATTGGCGCTCTAGTTACACTTAGCATGCTGTTCCTAAACCGGGTTTCCGCCTTCCAACGGACTCTATGGGGCTCGCTTGCGTTAGCGATCATTTATTTTTGCATCGCTTCCCAAATTTCAGTTCCGCTTACGGTTATGCTGCTTTTTGTCGGGATGGCCAAGGGTATTATTTTGCCGGCATTGTCTACGTTGTTAATCGAGCTTAGTGGCGGAGCGCGCTATGGCCGCACGTTTTCGGTGCTATCAATTGCGTTCTCGGTCGGCGCTTTTATCGGACCTATGGCCGCAGGTCAGGTACGCGATCATATTTCACCGTATTATATTGCATTTATTGCGCTTATGATTGCGGTATCCGTACTCCCGCTCCACATCTCGCGTTCATTGTCCTCCCGCACCTTTTTTTCTTAGGCATAGGTATACGCACAAGGCGTTTGTCACCCCCGGACATACAATACATTATGTCAGGTGGCCATAAAGAAAAGTTGCACCGCAGCTTATGGATATATTGGCCTCCATGAAAAGGAAGCGGGGTGACTCCATAGATGTCT
Organism: Bacillota bacterium; assembly: GCA_051750645.1. Classification (GTDB taxonomy): domain Bacteria; phylum Bacillota; class Bacilli; order Paenibacillales; family Paenibacillaceae; genus Pristimantibacillus. The sequence continues at coordinate 119,214 of JBNJJW010000010.1, forward strand.
GGATATGTAGAATCGGCAAATAAAGGTTATGGTCATAACCTCTTCACGAACACGGGTACGATCCTCGTGTTGTTCATCTTGCTCGTTATCGTAGCGTGCGCTTGTTTGTACTAATACTAAAATACGTAATGACCTATGGAAAACGGCTTGCTCTAAGCAAGCCGTTTTTGGTATCGGTAAATTCCGCAATTGGTGGTAAACTACAGGTATACCCGCTAAGTTCCTATTCCCATTCATACAGGCTGAGGTGACTTCGATGGACATTGCCATTATCGTGGAGGGTAAAAATGATAAAAGCCGCTTAAGACGCGTGCTTTTAGACGAGGTGCCGATCTACTGCACCTTCGGAACGCCCGGCTCCGAGCAGCTTGAGAAGCTGCGCAAGCAAGCAGGGCATAAACAAGTATACATATTTACGGATAACGATTCATCCGGCAAACGGATCCGCGGTATTCTGCGCGACATTTTTCCCGATGCCGACCACATTTACACGCGTAAAGGCTATCCCGGCGTTGAGCATACACCGGAGGATTATTTAATTGAGCAATTAGAAAAAGCGGGCCTCGATGCGCATATTGTATATCCTGCGCAGAGTCCCGCTTCCGTATGGAGCAAAGATCAGTTTTAAAGCAGCTTGTTTAATTCATCTACAATTTTGTCGGCCGTCAAATCCTCGTCGCTGCCGTTTATCCACTTGCGTATTTGTCCGTCTTTATCGACGAGCGTAATGACATTAAAGTGGGTGTAGCTGCCATCCTCTTCATTTTTCATTACACCGACACCAAAATCTTTGGCAAGCTGTATGGTGGCCGCTTCCTCGCCGCGCAGAAAGTGCCAGCCATTAAAATCAGCGAAGTGCCGCTTTGCAAAGTCGCGTATAACCTCCGGCGTATCCCTTACCGGATCGAAGGTAATCGAGATCAGCTCTGCTTTGCTGCCCAGCTTGCCTTCCGCTTCCAGCTGATCTTGAACTTGCGATAGCAGGAACGTCGTCGGAGGACATACGTCCGGACAATTAGCGAAGTAAAAATATACGATGCGGGCCTTCCCGTTCGTCGATTCCAGCGAAACCGGCTCACCATCAATGTCCGATAATTCGAAGGACGGAGCAGCCTGCAATACAGGAAGCGCCTGCTTCGGCTCAATAACGTTTGTTATAAGTAAATAAATGCCCATGGCTGCACAAAGCGCCAGCACAGCAATCTTGAAGCTGTGTTTCTTTACAAATTCCACGTTGTTCTCTCCTCAAGCGTAAACGGCTTGCGCCGTACTTGGCGGCATAAGCTCGTTTCGCGGTGAAATATAAGCATCGTATAAGGTTCAAATTTATACTTTCTTATATTTTAAAACATATGCTCATGATCCCGTCGTATTTAAAATCATAACTAAGAATATAACCATTAAATAGTTAACAGAAATAAGAAAGTTTGTTTTCGCCCATTTCTCTGTATCTTGAGCCGATGTGCCCCGCAATGTATGGACGAGCCAGACAATCCCGCCAATTACGGAAATGATTAAGAAATAGATCCCTACGTAATCATACGTGTAAAAGAGAACTCCTGTCGGCAGAAGCAGCAGCACATAAGGAATCATTTGAAGCTTTGTCCGTTTAATACCCTTTACGACCGGCAGCAAAGGGAACCCTGCTGCGCGGTATTCCTCCACACGGCGAATAGCAAGCGACCAGAAGTGCGCAGGCTGCCATAAGAACAGGAGCGCAAACAATATCCAGGCGCCTGCATCAACCTGCTGCGTCACTGCGCAATAGCCGATAACCGGAGGCATTGCACCTGATATTCCGCCAACCGATGTGCTCCAGGTTGAAGATCTTTTCAACCACATCGTATATATTACGATGTACACAAACCATCCAAGCAGCCCTAACCAGCCGGTTAATGGATGAACGAGCGTGAATAACACAGCCAGTCCTGCAATGCCTAAAGCAATGCCATACGCCAGAACCGTTCCTGGCGTCATGCGGCCGGTAGGCAGCGCGCGGTCTTTCGTACGCTCCATCTTCAGGTCGAGTTCCCGATCCCAATAGTTATTAATGACGGTTGCGGATGCTATCGTCAAGGTTGATCCGATAAGCATCCATATGAGTAACGGAATGTTAATGTCCCATTTGGAAGCAACCATAAAACCGCCAAGTGCAGCAAAAATATTCAGTCGAAGTAGCCGCGGTTTTGTCAATGCAATTAAGTCTTTCAGCACGAAGCGAGCCTCCCGAGTTATGCGACAAGACGCCTTACGCGTCTATCTTTCATTGATGAATCGTTTTTAATCATACCGAAAAAAGGATGCAATGACAACGTTCGACGCTTTTGTTCATCATTTTGCCACGCAAATTGTGACAAATCATTTTGTAACCATTTTGCTGGGCGTTCAATACAATAACAATGTAGTTTGATGCCTATACCATTCCGCGCATCAAACCGCCCTACAGTTTTGAAAGGGAGTGAAACATCAAGTCTATGGCAGTCATTAAAACAAACGCCGAGGACACAAAGATGCTAGCCCGCCTCATGCGAGCGGAAGCGGAGGGTGAAGGTGAGCTCGGGATGCTTATGGTTGGTAATGTCGGAGTGAACCGCGTACGCAGTAATTGTTTGGATTTCAAGAACATCCGCTCCATCCCGCAAATGGTTAATCAGCGGCCTGGCGGCTTCGAGGCAACGATCAAAGGTTACTTTTATCAGAAAGCCCGCGAGAGCGAAATCCGTTTGGCAAAAAGAATCATTAACGGTGAACGTCAGCACCCGGCTTCAAATGCGCTTTGGTTTTTCCGTCCGTCAGGCAATTGCCCGGGCACTTGGTGGGACCAGTCCCACAGCGGCCGTTTCAAGAAGCATTGCTTCTATGTTCCGACCCGTGGGGACTGTCCTAATGTTTATTAAACCTTTATTTTTAACGTGCGAAAGCGAGGAACAGCAGCATGGCAAACGGTTATGGCACTAAGACGAAAGTAAGTCCAACATCAAATGTAAGTCCTTACGGAAATGTAAGTCCTACAAGTGTAAGCCCTTATGGAAATGTAAGTCCTACGAGTGTAAGCCCTTATGGAAATGCAAGTCCTGCAAGTGTAAGCCCTTATCAAGACTACAGCTACGGTCTTGGCGCATACGGCACTAATCCGTACCATATGGGCGGGCAAATGATTGGACAGATGGGCGGACAAATGCCAACAACTCTCCCTGCCGCAATGCCGACTACTTATCCAACTTCATTTCCAGGCACGCTTCAAGCCCAAGCTATGCCGCCAGCTGTACCAAGCGGTGCTTTTGTAACACCGACAGGAGGCAATGTCGTCACAATGCCGGCTGTAGAAGAGTCTTATGTAGAAAACATATTGCGTCTAAACCGCGGCAAAATGGGGACCTTCTATATGACGTATGAAAACAACCGGGAGTGGAACGCCAAAATTTTCAAAGGCATCGTCGAAGCTGCCGGACGTGACCATATTATTATTAGCGATCCAACAACCGGTATGCGCTTCTTACTTTTGACCCTTAACCTCGATTACGTGACATTCGATGAGCCAATCGCTTACGAATACCCGTTCCAAGGCAGCGTAGTGAGTTCGTCTACTCCGCTTGGCATGGCAACGCTCGGAACGGTTAATTCGGGCCGTTAATTGAACGCTTTTCTGTCCAATGGGCGGGTCTAAATGTCCAGATATGCATTTTTTCCGATCCGCCGACAATCCATTCCGATATACGGAACCAAGGAGAACGCTCGCTGCAGCGTTCTTTTTTGATGCGCTCCGCATGTTCGGCAGTGCCTGCATTCCATACTTCCACAAACAGATTCGGCTGATCTGTTCCTTCATATAAATGGACATCATGGTGACCGGACAGCAATGTCTCCGTATAAGCGAGGTATTCCTGACGATACTCCTGTATTATTCGATATTCCGCAAAACAAATGTACATTTTTCCGTTACTCTCCTTTTGCTTTCGTTGATAAACTTCCCCTGCTCAGCCGATACTACATCTAATCATCTGATTTGGGAGGACTCAACATGGACACAGGCACACATCTCGTCATGGGCATCGGGCTGGCCGGACTCGCGGCAGTCGATCCGGTGGTGGCGGCGAATCAACCGGTTCTAACGGCTGTCCTGCTGGGTACGGTTGCAGGTTCGTTGGCGCCCGATTTAGATGCTCTGTTTCGACTAAAAGGAAATGCCAGCTATATCCGGAACCACAGGGGCTTATCGCACTCGCTGCCCGCTATCGTTTTATGGACGGTTCTTATTACGGGTATTTTACAATTGATTTACCAAGGCTCCCTTCCTTGGCTTCATATTGGAGGCTGGGTTCTGCTCTCCGTATGCGTTCATGTATTTACCGACTTGTTCAATACCTACGGTACACAAGCGATGAGACCCTTTTCGAAGAAATGGATATCATGGAACATCATCCATATCTTCGATCCGATTATTTTTACAGTTCATGTCTTAGCCATTTTACTGTGGGCAGGCGGCTTCGTAAATCCCGCATTTTTGTTTCCGCTTATGTATTTGTTCATCGCCATTTACTTTGTGTGGCGAACTTTCGCTTCGCGAAGTACCGTTCAGAAAATGCCAACGCTAGACAAGAAATACAAGGATGGCGATACCTATATTGTTATTCCGACCATTTCGTTGACCATCTGGAATGTGGTAAAGCAGACAAAGGACGGCGGCTTCGTCATTGGCAACCTTCGCAATGAACATTTAAGCTGGCTCGATAGCGTTCACTGTTCCGATCATCCCGCTGTTGAGAAATCCAAAAATGATCCGGCGATTAGCTCCTTCCTCTATTTCACAAGCTTTGCATGTGCCGATGTACGTGAGCATCAATGGGGGTATGAAGTCAGATGGTGCGACATCCGCTATCGCCATCGGAAGCAATATCCTTTTGTTGGCGTCCTGCTGATGAACAAGAAATATGAAACGATTGGTTCCTATGTAGGCTGGCTGAGCGATGAAAGACTGATGAAAAGATTGCGAATGGATACGTATTAATATTGACGGCTGAAAGTCCCTTGCTGCACAATAGAGGGGGCTTTCTTTTTTATGATAAAATGGATGCGACAAGACAAGTAAAGAAGCCCAAGGCACGCCTTGGGCTTCGGATGTGTATGAAAAGCGATTAACGGGCGCCGCCAGAAAGCTGTTGTTCAGCAATTTGGACAAGCTTTTTCGTGATGTAACCACCTAGGGAGCCTGCATCACGTGTCGATACATTACCGTAATAGCCATCTTGAGGAATTTGCACGCCCAGTTGTTGTGCTGCCTCAAGTTTCATTTGTTGTAGAGCTTGACCTGCTTGTGGAACTACGAGTTGACCACTTCTGTTTCCAGCCATAAGGTATTTCTCCTTTCGTCCTCTGCTCTTTGATGTGTATTGCAAGCTTGCAAAGTTATTATGTGCATGCGTCAGAAAACTATTCTTCATTCTAAAAAAATATGTTGAAGATTTGTAAAGGAGAGTCGACACCATGTCCAAACCGTTGTCTTTGTTTTTTTCCGTGCTGTCCATTATATTTATGAGCGCTATGGCGATTTCGATTAGCCACAATGCGTGGTTCGTATTACTGTTTGGCTTATTGACTTTATTTACCATCGGTGCAGGATTTATTGTTCGTGCACGCTTACGCCGCAAACAACAAGGTTGACGCGGGGCGTCAGCCTGTTTGTTTAAATTGGCACGTTAACCGCGTGGCGGCAAAAAGCCCATTCGTTCTTTTACGTCAGCTAAAGTACGATCCGCGATGGCCGAAGCACGTTCAGCGCCTTGCTTCAATATTTGGTGGATTTCACCTGAACTGCGAATATCATTATATTTGGCCTGCAGCGGCTCAATGACAGAGACAACATGCTCGGCCAGCTCTTTCTTGAATGGTCCATAGCCTTGGCCCTCATAACGGGCCTCAATCTCTTGGATTGACATGTTTGCGCAATGCGCGTAAATACCGATCAAATTGCTAATCTCAGGCTTATTTGCCGGATCAAATTTCACTTCACGTCCTGAATCCGTTGTTGCCCGGCTAATTTTTTTGCGAATGACATCAGGGGAATCAAGCAGTGCAATGTAGCTTCCGGCATTCGGATTGCTTTTACTCATTTTTTTGCTGACGTCGTCAAGTGACATTACACGTGCGCCAACCTTCGGAATATAAGGCTCCGGAATTGTAAAGTACTGGCCATACCTTGTATTGAAACGGTGCGCCAAATCGCGAGTCAGCTCTAAATGCTGCTTCTGGTCGTCGCCAACCGGCACGAGGTCAGCGTTGTAAATTAAAATGTCGGCAGCCATAAGCGTCGGATAAACGAACAAGCCCGCTCCAACGGATTCTTTGCCGGCCGATTTATCTTTGAATTGCGTCATTCTTTCGAGCTCACCCATATTGGCAAGCGTCGTAAACAACCAGCCAAGCTCGGCATGAGCACGGACATGGGATTGAACGAATACATTCGCTTTCAAAGGATCAATACCCGCCGCGATAAATAATGCCGCTACCGCCTCCGTTTGCTCCCGGAGTGCTGCTGGATCCTGCGGTACTGAAACTGCATGTAAATCGACTACCATAAAGTAACATTCCTCAGTGTGCTGCAGCTTTACAAAGTTTTGCATCGCTCCGATATAGTTTCCGAGTGTAAGCTGGCCGCTTGGCTGAATGCCGGATAGCACTTTCTTCATTGGACATCTACCCCTTATAATCAAATTAAACTTTAAAAAAACGCAAAAAATCCCCCGCCGCAAGGGACGAGGGACCGTGGTGCCACCCTAATTCGCTAATGGAGCGCCTACCCTGTTCTAAGAGGCGGCTATCCATAGCCTTATTGCTCCGTAACGGAGAGCTCCCGTATAAACATCTTCAGCGGCAGCTGCCGGTTTCCGTTCATAGGCTCCGGGGTCCATTCAGCATCGAAGCTTGCACCGGTTCGCAGCAACCACCGGCTCTCTGTACGCAATCCATTCGAGCTTACTTGTTCCCATCATCGCATTTAAATCGATTATACATGTGCAGGCTGTAATGTCAAGCTGTACAAAGTTGTCCTATTGTAAGCTTTTGACGCATAAGCTATACTGAAGATCGTAATCTTTACTATAAGAAAGGATATTGCAGCATGCAAAAATACCTATTTCGCTTTGGCACTCCGCTGCTTGGTGTTGGATGCCTCATTATGCTTGCACTCATTGTAACTAACCGGGAGCTGCCCGATACTTTGTTTAATGCGGCGAATTTGCAATCATTCAAAATCCTGTTTATTAGCATTATACTAGAAGCCTTTCCATTTATTCTGCTTGGCGTTTTGTTTTCCGCTCTGTTGCAAGTATTTGTAACGGATGAGCTTATACGTAAGTTCACACCGAAAAATCCAATTGCAGGCGTTCTGTTCGGTGCATTGCTAGGGATACTGTTCCCGCTGTGCGAATGCGGGATGATCCCCGTGGTTCGCCGTCTCATTCGCAAAGGTATGCCCGCATACATTGGCATCGTTTACTTATTAGCAGGTCCAATCGTTAACCCAATCGTTTTTACGTCTACAATCACGGCTTTTCGTACGACGCCTGAAATGGCATACTCCCGCATGGGACTAGCATTTGCGGTATCCGTCGTTATTGGCTTGCTGCTTTATAAGTTCATGCGCAGCAGTCCGCTTAAAGCTTCACCTGCATTACATATCGTGCACCATGGTCACAGCCATAGCCATGATCATAGCGCAAGCGGCAAAGGCATGCGCGGCAGAGTCGCATCTATATTGGCGCATGCTTCAGATGAGTTTTTCGAAATGGGAAAATATTTAATTTTCGGTGCTTTCCTTACTGCCGTCATTCAAACGGTAATTGATCGAAGCACGCTTTCCGCTTTTGCTGACCAGCCTATATTCGCGTATTTGTTTATGATGGCCTTCGCCTTTATTTTATCGATCTGCTCAACTTCGGATGCTTTCATTGCGTCATCCTTCAGCGGCATGTTCGACTTTGGACCGCTGCTCGCCTTTCTTGTTTTCGGTCCAATGATCGATTTGAAAAACACGTTAATGCTGTTGACGACGTTCCGTGTTAAGTTTGTGCTTATACTGATTGCTTTAACGGCTGTGCTAACCTTTATCGGAGCTTGGATTACGGAGGTTCTCTTATGACACATCATCTTATACGAGCCGCAATATTAACGGGCTTTGCCATGTTTATCGTTTATTTAGACCGCACGGGTGAAATCATTCTATATATTGCACCACGTATGGAGCTGTACGTGAAGCTGTCTGCAATTGGGCTCTACGCTGCTGCCGTATATCAGGTTTATGCAGCGCTCCAGAAACGAATAGGCAATCAAACGCCGGGCTGCGATTGCGAGCACGATCATGCGCCTTCACCGTCAATAATCAAAAATATAATCATTTACGGATTGTTTGTATTTCCATTGCTGCTCGGATTCCTTGTTCCAACCGGAACGCTGGGAAGTGCGCTCGCTTCAAAAAAAGGGGTTAGCCTATCGGGCAGCGCAGCCATAGAACGAACCGCGCCTCAAAGTCCGACGAGGCCTATCGCGAACGAAAATAATACAAATCCGCCTGCCGCTGAACAACAGACAGGTGACTCACTTGATGCGCTGTTTCCATACGATGAATATACAGAAGCGCATGCAGCCTATGGCAAGAAGCTTTATAGCAGTTCCCTTATTACTGTACCTGAGAAGCAATTTATTGAAACGTTAACGACACTCGACCTATATCGAGAAGCATTTATTGGTAAGGAGATTGAAATAACAGGATTTGTTTACCGCGAGGAAGATATGGGCGAGGAACGGTTTGCAGTAAGCCGGTTTGCAATGAACTGCTGTTCCGCTGATGCGCTTCCATACGGACTGATGATTAATTGGCCTAAAGCAATGGACTATGCTGACGATGAATGGGTATCCGTAAAAGGTAGATTGACAACTTCTACCTACCTGGACAACGAAGTCATTACAATTGAAGCTGTTAAGCTGGAAAGAATCAAGGCTCCTGAATCGCCTTATGTGTATCCTGACCTAGAATTTGGCTTATAGCTGTTTATCAATAAGAGCAATGGCTGGTCCTTACGGGCAGCCATTGCTCTTTCATTTATTGGTAATCCCGTAGTCCTTGCTGTTTAGAATAAAAGCGCGAGTTCCAGTTTGCCATATTATAATTCGATTCGAAGAGAATGCTTGCCGACCAAGTGTTAGCGTTCGAACGAACAGCGAAATCATACATGATTTCTCCATGTGTCCAATCACGTCTGTACTTGAGTGCTTCAATCGCCATTTGACGGAAAGCTTGCACCTGCTTCGATGTCAAGCCTTGGTCCTCGCTCTCAAACTTTCCATTCTTACTCTCAATTGGATGATGCCTTAACCCGAACTTGCCGATTGCATTATTCCGAACGTGAATTAATACAGTACCTGCCGTTGCATTTGTAAGCTCTCCCTCGAGCTGGCGAAACACAAAATCAACTTGTCGAGCGAGTGACACTGAATCCATTTCCATACATTTCTTCCTCCTTTATTCTTAATTAGATTATGATTCCATATAGGTCTCAACGCATATTATATAGTCCCTTTCTACCATTTACAATATATTAAACAACAATTTTTCTAAAATTTCTTAATATTTCGACTTTATTTGCATGTAAACTATTGATTTTCAAATATTCCCACCCGCACCTCTTTTACATTTTTATATTTATTTCCTTTTATTTATGGTTCATATCATTCTTTTGTATGATATGAACAATTTACATCTATTAATTACTGTGAAGTTATTAGAACTAAGTTACCGATAATGGTATCATTTTCTATTTATTGTTACACCGAAAACGTTATTAGTATTTTCCGAAAAACCGCTTGCGGCCACTATTTATAGTTATTTATTATGAATCGACAATTATAGACCAAATTCGCAGCTAGTGCTATAATATGGATATTCTAAAAAAAGGAGCGCTTACATAATGATCCAATGGTACTATTCGTTATCTGTGCGCAATAAGCTGTTGATCACCACCTATTTCAATTTAGCGCTATTTGCCATCGCAATGCTTTTGATTTTGACATTCTCAGGCGGTTCAGTGTTAGCAGGTATTATCGTCACCGTTATTCTCGCCATAGCAGCTTTCCCAGTCGTATCTGTTATTGAAAGGGCTATCAATCATTCGATTGAAGAAATGACGGGGGCAGCCTTCCGGATTTCCAAAGGCGATTTTACACAAAAAATTGATACTAACTCCTCTTCCGCAGCAGGTGAGCTCGGACATGCCTTCAACAGTATGGTTGACAAGCTGCGGGACATTTTAACCGAAACATCTAACATTACCCGTCATGTAGCAGAAACGAGCCGCAATATTTTTGATAAAAACAATAACATCAAGACAGCTATGGAGCAGGTTGCTACTTCTGCCAATGAGCTTGCAACAGGTGCCAACGAAATTGCTGAAGACGTAACCGACATGAGCGAATCAATCAATGAAATTGAGCAGAAGGTTGCCGCCTACGCCAGCTCCACCAAAGAAATGAACACCCGCTCAGAGCAAACGCTTCAGCTTGTTGACAAGGGGCGACAAGCGCTCGAGGTACAAGCTGAAGGAATGCGCCGTAACGTAGAGGCGACCGCAAATGTTTCAGATACGATTGAAGAGCTTGCCCGCAAGGCTCAAGGCATATCCGCCATTACAAAAACAATTTCAGATTTAGCTGAGCAAACAAACTTACTTTCCCTCAATGCATCCATTGAGGCTGCAAGAGCCGGTGAACACGGACGAGGCTTTGCCGTCGTTGCGCAGGAGGTTCGGAAGCTGGCAGAGGAATCAACTTCTTCAACGAAGCAAGTGTTCCATTTGGTTCAAAGCATTGATGAGGGGATCAGGCAAGCCATTAGTAATATGAAGGTCAATGAAGAGGTAGTGAATATGCAAACGGAGCGCATTCGCGAATCTGAGCTCGTATTTACCGAAATTGTACAAAGCGTTCAATTTATTTCCGAGCAAATCTTCGCCTTCTCTCAAGAAAGCGACGCCATGCTTGAGAGCGCCCGGAAAATTTCCGGAGCCATTCAAAATATTTCGGCGATCACACAGCAATCCGCTGCTGGCACTGAGCAAGTATCCGCATCGATGAATGAGCAAATTGCTTCCGTTCAAGGCGTCGTAGAAGAAACAGAACGGATGCTGACGATGGCTACCCAGCTTCAGCGCACGATTCAAGTGTTCAAAATGAAATAAAAATAGAAAGAACCTTTTCCTCCGGTTAACTTGAAATCGGAAAGAAAAGGTTCTTTTTTATTTTCATTATTTAACTTCTATGAGAAGAGATCATCGTAACGACCAGCTCACCAAGCTTTTCAATTTGAACCGCAACAACATCGCCATCACGCAAATAAACCCGCTCATCCTTTGGCTTTCCGACAACTACCCCTTCAGGCGTTCCTGTTAAAATGATATCCCCAGGCACGAGTGTCATGTGATGTGAAATGTAACTAATAATTGATTTGCATGAAAAAATCATATCTGCCGTATTTGAGCTTTGCTTCTGCTCGCCATTCACGCTGCACGAAATGGACAGGTTGTCAGGATCGCCAACCTCATCTGCTGTTACGATATAAGGTCCAAGCGGCGCAAAGCCGTCGCAGGTTTTGCCAAGCATCCATGGTGAAGTACGACGCTGTAAATTACGGGCGGATAGATCATTAGCGCAGCAATATCCGAATACGCAATCCAGTGCAGCAGCTTCATCGACATTTTTTGCCGTTTTGCCAATTACGATTGCAAGCTCAGCTTCATAATCAACTTCATTGCTGGTATGCGGCAGCAGAATAGAATCGCCATGTGCGCTGAGCGCATTTGCGAATTTATTGAACAAAATAGGCGAGGTTGGGATATCTGACTTTGTCTCCTCTGCATGCTTTCGGTAATTTAGTCCGACGCAAATGATCTTTTGCGGGCTTGTTACGGCAGGCGCATAGATGATATCTAACTCATCAAGTAAATAAGGGCGACCTGGCTTGTCAGCTGCAGCCGCAATGACTTGTTCGAGCGCAGCAAACGATTCGGTACCGCCACGAATCAGCTCTTCCAAAGATACTGGAGCATTCAATTCCCATGCTTCGGATGCCGCGGCGACATCGATAATGCCCTCATCCACTTTTATGCCGAGCCGTACTTTGTCGTTTTGCTTAAACTGAAGCAGCTTCATTTATCGTTCTCTCCCTCGCATAAAAAATGTTATCTTTATTCATCTTATGCCGCCCTGATTTCCTTGTAAAGTGCATGAAAGAGATGTACATGGGTAAAATAGCGGCACAGCTCATAACAATTAATCGTTAGGAATGATATGCGTGTGTAGGGCGCTTTTGAAAATAATAAAGCTTATAACGGCAATAGTCTTGTTTGGCTGCCTGCTTTTGAACCAATCCGCACATTCAACAGTTGCTTTAGCAAACAGTAAGCATCTGTCTGCTTCTAAACCAACAAAAACAACGAATAAACGGCGTGTGTCCGACATGTCCTGGGTAAAGCTGCACAAGCAGTTTCCTCACACATTCCTTACGAATGGACCGCGTCAGACAAAACGCGTTGCACTTACGTTTGATGATGCTCCTGATCCGCGATTCACTCCCGCCATACTGGATGTTCTAGCGAAATACGATGTTTGCGCCACTTTTTTTGTAGTTGGGGCGCGCGCTGCGAAACATCCTGCGCTCGTCAAAAGAATTCATAACGAAGGACATATTATCGGCAATCATTCCTACGATCATGCCGTATTTTCTACGCTATCCCTTACGAATTACGGCAAACAAATTTGGAGGACGGATGCCATCATCAAAAATATTACCGGCTACTCTCCCCTTTTTGTGCGTCCCCCTTATGGTGAGCTGCTCCCGCAGCAAGTAAAATGGAGTAAGCAAGCCGGGTTTACGATCGTCAACTGGGATGTCGATTCGATTGATTGGAAAAACAACCCCAGCAGCATAAGTATCATTAATAATATCAAAAAAACGCTGCAGCCTGGATCTATCGTGCTTCAGCACGCTGGTGGAGGGGTCGGGCAAGATTTATCCGGTACGATCAAAGCCTTGCCTGCTATTATTCAATTGCTGCGCAGCAAAGGATATGAGCTCGTTACACTGCCGGAGCTGGTAGGACAATCTGCTTACCGATAATAAGCATTAATTAACAAAAAAACCGGCTGCCCTCTGGGCCGCCGGTTATCTATTATTTTAAAATGAACACCTTCACATTTTGAATCCCAAATGACCGTGCTTCGCTTGTTGTTCCAGGAACAAATATGTCAATCCGGTTACCCTTGATAGCACTGCCGGTATCCGTTGCAGTAGCAATCATGCCGTCAACCGGCAAGCCGTTATAATCATAACCCGTAACATAAAGCTTCGTTCCAAGCGGGATCAATTTCGGATCCACGGCTACTGTTCCGACTTTCAGCTTGTTGCCGAAATAGTCAATCGGACCCCAACCGTTTTCCGCTGCCGCCGCCGTATAAGCCGTTGCTTTTACGTTCAACGCTTTCGAATACGTATATGTTTTGCCGCTTGTTGCAGTAACTGTTTTGGCAGACACCGTCGGCTTCACTTGCTCCGAATTTGCTTTCATCTTTTTTGCTTTATTGGCCTTTGCCGGGATCGTAATTTTTAAGCCATTGTATACATTAAGGGGATCAATCTTCGGATTGGCCTTTAGCAACTCATCCAAAGTTACATTATATTGCTTGGAAAGCTTCCAAAAGGTGTCGTTGTCACCAGTCACGTGTGTCTTCGCCGATGCTTGTACTGTTCCAGCGGCCATCATAACAGACAGGCCTACGAGAGCTGCCGCAATTGTACTTTTCTTCATTTAAATATCCTCCCTTAAAACATATGTAGTTTTAATAAAAATAAAAAACGTTAAGGACTATGCGCCCTTAACGTTTGGTCGGCTGTTATTTCAAACGCATTAATTAACCGATAAACATTTGAACCCATTCGCCGTTTACATAACCAACGCCGATTTTTGTGAAGTTTTTGCCCAAGATGTTAGCCCGGTGACCTGAACTGTTCATCCATGCCGTCATAACCTCTTGCGGTGTTCTTTGACCGGAAGCAATGTTCTCACCAGCATAGGAATAAGTCACTCCGAATTGACGCATCATATCAAAAGGCGATCCGTAAGTCGGCGAAGTGTGGCTGAAGTAATTGTTTACGTCCATGTCTCTTGCTTTCTCAGTTGCGACCTTCGTTAGAAGCGCGTCACTCTTAACAGCAGGCAAACCAGCTTTTGCGCGTTCTTGGTTCACTAGATCAATGACTTGCGATTGGAATGCGCCCAAGCTTGGCGATCCCGTATTCGTGTTGCCTGTGCTTGGTTTTGCCGGTGTTGTTGGGACTGGTTTTGCCGGTATTGTTGGCACTGGCTTTGCCGGTGTTGCTGGTACTGGTTTTACTGGTGTTGCTGGGACTGGTTTTGGCGGTGTTGCTGGTGTTCCAAAGCTTGGCTTCGTTACAGTTCCAATATCACCGAATGCAGGGCAGTTAAATGTAATATCATTGAAATTCATTCTGCCAAGATCAATACCATATTGTGTAGCGATTTGTTTGATCGCATCTTGATTAAGTGTGTAAGTTTGAACAGTGGAGTTCGTGTTCACTGCAGGTGCTGCACCTGCCGTTGGAGCCGTAAATCCTGCGCCGATAACCGTTGCTGCGATTATGCTAGCGACACCAATACGTATTGGTTGCATCTTCATGAAATTTTCCTCCTAAAATGTTGTGTTTTTATACAAAACGTCTCGCGACTAGTACTTCATATGAAGCAGCGCTAGTTTTGTATGCGCATCGGTTATCCCCGACGCCACCTATATTAACACGGCATTTTGGACGTTTCATGACACAATAACTGGAAAAGTGTCGAAAATCACTAGTAAAACGGCACCACCACTGCATTATGAGAATATGCTCATCGAATCGAAATCTATTAAATCACAGCTGGCCGCTAGCTTTGCGCAGTTCATTGGCCAGTCGGTGTATTTCATCTTTTTCTGCTTTTGTGCTTGCCGCAAACCATGCTGGCGACAGCCATGTTGATATGATTTTGTTCGCGTCATCCGGACTCATTTCCACACTCCTCCAATCACGTACCAATTGAATAAATGCTACTTTATTTACTGCGCTCCCCGGGCATGTTTTCGCCGGATTCATTTCACGATGGAACTTAATTTGGACTTCGGGCAGTTTCCACAAAGTCATTATGGCGCTAGTAAGCTTGACCGAGGTTGCAAGCTGCGCCCCTTCCAGCTTTTCCGCGCCGACATCGAAATTTCCGATCATTTCGAACATGAATGGATGAATACGGTCAGGACTGGAATCGTTATAGCCAACTGATGATGCTGGCGCCTCCAGCAGTGACCTTCCTTCCCATATATAACCGTCAGGATCAATCGTCGCATGCTGCGCGATGTCCCCCCAATTGTTCGTAATGGTATGAAACCGCCACATCGCTTGAATGATTTTCATCTTATCGGTTGCTTTACGGTAGTCCGCTATAGTCGGCTTCCAGGTCCCGTGCACATGCACCTGCGTGAACTTTACCTTCGACACGAACGTTTGTAAATATTCAACGTATTCCGCAAACGTAAATCTACGAAAGTTTTTGCGCTCAACTGCCATTTAGCATCGCTTCCTTTCGATTAACAATTCCTATATTCTATGCTCGAATACAGTAACTCGAAACGGCTGATCAGATCAGAGCAAAGCAAAGCAAAGCTCCCTCTGCACCGAATGAATCAGTACAGAGGGAGCTTATTATCTACCTATTAAGCTATAGTGCCTAGCTTCTTAATTAGTTCACACTTACAAATTTGCCGGTTGCTTGCGACTCAAATGCGCATAAAATGACTTTCAAGGATGCGCGTCCGTCTTCACCGCTTACAGCAGGCGTTGTGTTCGTTATAATGCTTTCAATGAATGCATCGATAACTCCGCTTGTTTCTTGCTTATCGTTAGTCGAAATAGCGCCTACTTTATGCTTCTCGACTGTACCGTTGCGCAGTTCAAGAATAACTTGATCATCCGGGTGCGTACCGATTTTCATAACGCCGTTCTCGCACCACAATATTGTGCTGTTGTCTTCACCCTTGTAATAAGTCCAGCTTGCTACGAGGGTACCCATAGCGCCGCTCTTCATACGAAGCAGACAGGAAGCGTTATCGTCAACCTCTGTTCCTTTCTTATGAAGCGTTCCAACAAATCCGGCAACCTCGGATACTTCATCGTCCAGCATCCAACGGATTAGGTCGGATTTGTGCACACCAAGATCGCCCATAGCTCCCATGATCGCTTCTTCTTTCCGGAAGAACCAGCTGTCAGCACCATCGACGCTCCAGCCGTCCGGTCCCGGGTGACCGAACGAAGTACGGAACGTCAACACTTTGCCAAGTACGCCCGATTGCAAAATTTGCTTTGCTTTCACATGCGGCGGCATGAAGCGTTGGTTGTGGCCAACCATCAAATGAACGCCGTTTTTCTTAGCTGCTTCAATCATAGCTTCTGCTTCTTCATCCGAAACCGCCATTGGCTTCTCAACGAGCACATGTGCGCCAGCGTTAGCTGCAGCAATGGACATTGGTGCATGCAATGCATTTGGTGTACATACACTAACTGCGTCAGGCTTTACTTCTGCAAGCATCGTTTCGAAATCGGCAAATGCTTTACCGCCGTGTTCATCAGCATATTTCTGCGCACGCCCAATGACCGGATCAACGAATGCTACCAGCTCAACATTTTTATTAGCTGCATATTCCGGGATATGACGGTATTTGGAAATCGATCCGCACCCTACTACTGCAACGCGTACTTTTGACATTATTATTCCCCTGCCTTATGTTTGGTTTTTATGGTTAGATTATTGCTGATTCAAGTAATTATTTTTCATCCATTCCATGCTTTCCGCTACCGATTCAAGCGGCGGATTTGCACATACGTCCTGCTCGACGATAAGCCATTCAACGGATGCTTCTGATGCGGCTTGAATGATTGGCACAAGCGGCAAGTCGCCGCGGCCAAGCTCAACGGTGTCAATCTGCTTGCCTTTTTCACCCGCGCGGAAATCCTTCAGATGAAGAAGCGGCAAACGTCCTGCGTATTTCGCAATATAAGCAAGCGGGTCAACGCCGGAGTATTGCACCCAACCAATATCCATCTCTACTTGCAAGTATTGTGGATCAATGCGCTCGTATAAAGCGTCGAATACGATTTGTCCATCGATTTCTACTTCAAATTCAAAATCGTGGTTGTGGTAAGCGAACGTGATACCAGCTTCACTGAAACGTTTTCCATATTCCTCGAATTTGACGATATGTCCGCGCCATGCTTCCGTATCGCGGACTTCTACCGGCAGCCAAGGGCAAATCGCATATTTCGCTCCAATAGTTTGCAGATAAGCGATTTCCTCATCCAGGCGCTCTTCCAGCAAATGCAAGCCAATGTGGCTGCCGATTGCTTTCAAATTAAGCTCCTGAAGCAAATCGCGCATCGCTTCCGCTTTAATGTCCCCATAGCCTGCAAACTCAACGCCTTCGTATCCCATAGCAGCTATTTTGCGGAGCGTGCCTTCGAAATCTTCCGCCGTAGCATCTCGAACCGTGTACAACTGCAAGCCAATACCCATTCGTTTCATATGAGCTGCACTCCCTTATATTTGATGATGTGATGTATTTGATTTTGTTTACCGAGTTTCATTATATAGACAGTTCCAATTGAAAAACAGTTGTCTTATTAGCATTTTCTTATGCAATTTTGGTCAATGCTTGTACATGGACAACAGAAAGAGCAGCAGCTCCGGCAAAGCCGCAATCCGACCATGACAGAGCTGCTCTGTTGTTATTAGATGTTGATTGTAAATTCCAATTGCTTTGAACCGGAAGGAAGCTGAATAATGCTGCCCTTAAATTCCGCTTGTACACCTTCTACTGATACGATATCGCCAAGTCCTTTCAGCGCAAACGTAAACGGTTTGCCGCTGCCGTCAACTTCTACAGAAATCGCTCCGCCTTGACGGCTTGCGGAAACCGTCAATTCCGTCACGCCTTTTACATCGCGAACCGTAGTCGCTGCTGAACGGCCGTCCTCCAGGTTGTGAAGTTCAAGCTGAACGCCATCCGCATAATCATAATCCGGACGTACGTCGTTCGCACCAAGCGCGATAATCGAATTCGGACGTACGAACAGCGGCAGGCTGAAGAAGTCATATGATTCTTTGCGCCAAGATCCGCCCTGCACGATTTCACCGGACAACAGGTGCGTCCATTTTCCTTCAGGCAAATAGTAAGTTACTTTTCCTTGCTCATTGAAGATTGGAGCAACAAGCAGCGAATCGCCCAGCATATACTGACGGTCAAGAATTTCGCTCGTTGGATCTTCAGGGAATTCCAGAACCATCGCACGCATCGACGGTAAGCCTTGCTCTGTTGCTTGTACTGCTGTATTGAAAAGATAAGGCATGATGCGGCATTTCAGCTTCGTGAAGTAGCGTGTTACATCAACGGCCTCCGTGTCATATGCCCAAGGCACCCGGTACGATTTGCTGCCGTGCAGACGGCTGTGGCTTGAGAGCAGGCCGAACGCTAACCAGCGTTTGAATACGTGCACCGGCGCCGTATTTTCAAATCCGCCAATATCATGACTCCAGAAGCCGAAGCCGGAGATACCGAGCGACAAGCCGCCGCGCAGGCTTTCCGCCATCGACTCGTAATCCGCATAGCAGTCGCCGCCCCAATGAACAGGGAACTTCTGGCCGCCAGCCGTAGCCGAACGGGCGAACAACGCCGCTTCGTTTTTGCCGAGCTTCTCTTCAAGTACTTCGAAAACCACTTTATTATAGAGCTGCGTATAGTAATTGTGCATTTTGATCGGATCAGAACCGTCGAAATAAGCAACATCTGTCGGAATCCGCTCGCCAAAATCTGTTTTGAAGCTGTCTACCCCCATGTCTACAAGATCTCGCAAGTAGGAAGCATACCAATCGCATGCGGCAGGATTCGTGAAATCAACAAGCGCCATGCCCGGTTGCCACAAATCCCATTGCCATACATCGCCGTTTGGCCTTTTAACCAGGAATCCATTTTTCTTGCCTTCCTCGAAAAGACGCGAGCGCTGGGCAATGTAAGGATTGATCCATACACAGATTTTCAGCCCTTTTTCTTTCAAACGGGTTAGCATGCCGACCGGATCCGGGAATACGCGCTCATCCCATTTGAAATCTGTCCAGTGAAATTCGCGCATCCAGAAGCAGTCGAAGTGGAATACGTGCAGCGGCAGGTCACGCTCAGCCATTCCATCAACGAATGAATTAACTGTTGCTTCATCATAATTCGTCGTAAACGAAGTTGTCAGCCATAGTCCGAATGTCCAAGCTGGCGGAAGTGATGGCTTACCCGTCAAATCCGTATATTTGCCCAGTACTTCCTTCATGCTTGGACCGTCGATCACGAAATATTCAAGAGATTCACCGGCAACGCTAAATTGTACTTTCTTTACTTTCTCCGAAGCGATCTCGAACGATACGAGCTCTGGATGATTGACGAATACGCCATAGCCTTTGTTCGTGATGTAGAAAGGGATGTTTTTGTACGACTGCTCAGAGCTGGTGCCGCCGTCTTTGTTCCACAGATCGACGACTTGTCCGTTTCTTACAAACGGAGTGAATCTCTCACCAAGTCCGTATACCCATTCGCCAACGCCGAGATCAAGCTCCTCGCGCATGTAAGCTTTCGTGTTATTTTCCGTAATATAGGCCATCGATTTTTGAGTGCTGCCTGTAATCCGCTCGCCGCCGCGGTAGAAATCAACCGCCCATTCCGGACCTTTGCGGATGTGGACGCTCAAGCTGCCGCTTGTAAGCACCGCTTCATTTTCGTTTTCTTCAATAACAACATGATCGCCGGTTTGCGAGGATAGCTCAAATGCCGGACCCCGTTCTACAACTCCCGCATGATGAACAAGCTTAACGCCGATTACGCCTGGCAGCGGGGAGTGAAAGTGCACCGTTAACAGCATCGTATCGAGCATGTTAGAGCGGGTTACGATTGGACGCGGGGATGCATAAGCCGTCAGCCTGCCGTCCTGCTGTTCGAAATCATGTGCTTGAACTGCTCCTAATACGTTGTATCCTTCACGAATGAGCCAGTTGCCGTCTGTAAATTTCATGGACTGAACCAACCTTCCTGTTATGTTTTATTTGCATTGTTGCATAATTGCATTATACTGATAATGAATCGAACTAATCTAACAAAATCATGCTCATCTATAGCATTATTCTGATGAAATGGGACTCAAACAAATCTTAATGCGCGAATCATATCCAAGGAGGAGTATGCATCATGGATCAGACAACCCGACACTCCTTGAAGGAAGACCGCCTTCACGGCGACAACATGTTTCCGCTTGCGGCCTATTGGATAGAGTCCGATGAGATCGGCGCTCCCGTGCTCGAATGCCACTGGCACGCTGAGGCTGAGTTTTTTTATGTGCTTGAAGGTGAAGTACTATTCCAGGTGGATACCGAATATTTTCCCGTTCGGGCAGGCGAAGCCGTATTTATTGACGGTGGAGACATTCATGCGGGATATGCGATCGGCGAGTCCGTCTGCAAGTTTTGCGCAATCGTGTTCGATACCCATCTACTCGCCAGTGCAAGCTATGATGCCATTCAAGAACGCTATATT
Source organism: Bacillota bacterium (assembly GCA_051750645.1). Taxonomy (GTDB): domain Bacteria; phylum Bacillota; class Bacilli; order Paenibacillales; family Paenibacillaceae; genus Pristimantibacillus. The sequence goes on from JBNJJW010000010.1 coordinate 139,929, forward strand.
TCACCCTTGCAGGATAAGAAGCGAACGTTCCCAAGGCTTATTAGTCCGCATACGGAATGGGAACGGACCCTGCTTGATCATTTGCGCGGCATTATGGATGTGTGTTCCAGGCAGCCTGCCGGTCTCGAAACGGCCGTTAAAGGCCGGCTTTATTTAATGCTTCATGAAATCGCCGCTGAAGGTCGCTACAGCAACCGCAGCGAGACGAATTCGGCCGACACAACGAAAATCGACAGACTGAAAACGGCCATCGTCTTTATGCAGCAAAATTTCCACCGTCCTATTCGCATCTCCGAAATTGCCGATCAAATTCCGATGAGCGAGGGACAATTTTGCCGCTTCTTCAAAATGATGACCAGACAGACGCCGATCGAATATTTGAATGCTTACCGGATTAGGCAAGCAACCGAGCTGCTGCTGCAGCCGGACCGCAAAATATCGGCTGTCGCGCTTGATGTCGGTTTCGATCACATGAGCTACTTCGTTAAAGTATTTCGCAAAACAATGAAATGTACACCTTCTCAATTTCGGAGAAAGCAGCTAGAATTCGTTGACCGCCATATGTAACTTTGAATTTTCTAGCCAGGTTGAAGGTAAGGCTTACTCGTATAAAACACGGATTTTTGGTTGCTATTTGACAAAAGTTACAGCTTTGTAACCAAATCCTCATTAAATTTTAAGAATTATTTAATAATTGTGCGTTACACTATTAAAAAAAATCCTTCGCGGGATGGAGGTCCATATGATGAAAACAATGCTGGTTTTCCAAAATAAAACGATTCCGGTCTATTTAACAGATACAAATAAGCAAGCCATCGAAAAGCTGTCCGCGGTGCTCAACCGCAAGCTGACAACAGGCAAAAACGCTCTCAAAACATGCCTCAAATCATTAATAAGCGTTGAGATCGTAGGGAGTGAAGCTACGCTTCATTCGTATTTCGAACGCGATACCTTAACGATTTCTCTTTACTAGCGTAAACGGCTGTCGCTTCGCACGAACCGTTAGCTGCGTTTGTGCTCAGCTCGGTTCTGTGCCGTCCTTGGCGGTAAAGCCCGTTTCGCGGTGAAATATAAGCATCGTATAAGGTTCAAATTTATACTTTCTTAGTTTTTAAAAGAACAGGCTATGCCGCCTAATCGCGCCATAGCCTGTTCTTTTATCTGCCTTTATTTTGCGCTGCGTCCCTCGTTAATGGCGCGGATCATCTCCAGTGGCACCTTAGGCTTACGGTCATAGGTCAGCAAGCCGTTTATTTCCTGCTCCACATCTGTAAGCTGGGTATAGCAATAGCCTTGTACAGCCTTCGATAAACGAATCGGCTTAATGACGGCTTCAAGCTTCGCGATAAAATCCTCGTCATTATCCGCACCGGAATAGCCCCAGCCTTCCCATTCGCTTTTCTTAAAAGCAATACCGCCAAATTCCGTTACGAGAATGGGCTGTCCATCGTAAGCATAACCGCCCACCGAAAGCTCGCGGTTTGCCGGTCTTGCCGCAACCGCCGCCTCTACCGAGCCGTACCGCTGCGCCAGAACGTCCTCGCGCCATTCATAATCATGAATATTGTATAGATCTGTCTCTACCATCTCCCAGCCGTCATTGGAAATGACCGGTCTAGTCGAATCAAGCGATTTCGTTAAAAAATACATCGTCAGAGCGTGCTGCTGCTGCTGCTTATTAATGAGAATATTCGGAACGCCCCAGCTCTCGTTTAGCGGTACCCAGACAACGATGCAGGGGTGATTATAGTCACGCTCAACGGCTTCCTGCCATTCCTTCGTAAACCGGCGAACGTATTCACTCGAATATTGGTAAGCGTTAGGCGCTTCGCCCCAGACAAGCAGGCCCAGCTTGTCGCACCAGTACAAATAACGCGGATCCTCGATTTTCTGATGCTTCCGGGCGCCGTTAAATCCCATTTCCTTCAGTTCAACATCCCTGCGTATCGCATCATCGCTCGGAGCCGTCAGATTGCCGTCCGGGAAGTAGCCTTGGTCGAGAACGAGCTTCATTTGATAAGGACGGTTATTTAAGCTGAGCTTGCCGCCTTCAATTGAAACCTTCCGCATGCCAAAATAGCTCGATACTTCGTCTACCGGCATTCCATCCTGCACAACCGTAAATTGAACGTCGTATAAGCTGGGCTTCTCCGGCGACCACCAGCCACCAAGTCCATGATCGTTAAAATCATGCAGCCTGATCATCCGGGTAACCTGGCTTGATTTGACCGCGTAAGTATCGCTTGCAACAGGCTGGCCTTCAAACGATACGTCAACCTTCAGCGCGATGCTCGCCTTCGTCAAGTCACCCTGCAAATACGCTTCGATTTCAATTTGATTCGTATCCAAATGAGGCGTAAACTTCACCTTCTCCAAATGGACAGGCGCAACCGCTTCCATCCAGACCGTTTGCCAAATGCCCGTCGTACGCGTATAAAAAATGCTTGCCGAATCATGCAGCCAATATTGCTTGCCCCGGGGCAGCGTAACGTCTTGACTGTAATCCACCGCTTTGACGACGATTGTATTGCCGCCGCTCTTAAGCGTATCGGTAACATCCGCGCAGAACGGCGTATGACCGCCCTCATGATAAGCGACCTGCTGCCCGTTAACCCATACTGTCGACTCATAATCTACCGCTCCGAAATGAAGCAAAATCCGTTTTCCAGTGAAGGATTCCGGCAATACCACTTGCTTACGGTACCATACTCTATCGTGAAAATCAGGATCGGCAATGCCGCTCAGCTTGCTCTGGAATGCAAACGGCACTTGAATCCGCTGCGAAAAAGCCTTTTCTCCCAGCTGCCATTTTTGTCCTTGACCGACATCCGCATCGTCAAATTCAAATTCCCATTCGCCATTTAAATTTATCCACGATTGCCTTACATGCTGCGGGCGAGGATATTCAGCGCGTAGTTGAGTTGTCATTTTGTTAACTCCTTTTTATTAACTTTTAAGTTAATTAATTATAAATAAGTACATCATTTAACCAAATCCTAAACGAAATTCCCCTATTGGTCAACTTAAAAGTTGTCTAGTTAACTTTAAAATTATATAATAGAAAAAAGAACGGAATGAGGAGCTTAAGAAATGAATATCGAGGTAAACAGCCGTAATTTAAAATTTCTCGAATGCTTTGCGTCAGATACAAGAATTAAAATCATTGAGCTGTTGAATGAGCGGCCAATGAATATCAAAGACCTTGCGGAAGCGCTTGGCATCTCGTCAGCTATCGTAACGAAGCATATACAGAAGCTCGAAGAAGCCGCCATTATTACGACCGAAAGCGTGCCTAGCACGAGAGGACGCCAGAAAATATGCCACTTGACGCTTGAATCTGCAACGCTGCAATTTCGGGCCAAGGAACAAGCCGATCAAAACCGGTACGCCGTATCGATACCGATCGGCCAATATTCCGCGTATGAGGTGAAGCCGACCTGCGGCCTTTGCTCCGACACGAAAATTATCGGCATGGTCGACGATCCGCGCTACTTCTCTGATCCCGAGCATGTTAAAGCGCACCACCTTTGGTTTGCTAGCGGCTTTATTGAATACCGTATACCTAATTATTTAGTCGGAAAGCAAAGCGTCCGCAGCCTTTCCATTTCACTTGAACTATGCTCGGAAGCGCCCCACTATAACGAGAACTGGCCATCCGACCTATCCTTCTTCATTAATGATATTTGCTTAGGCGTTTGGACATGCCCAGGCGATTTTGGCGCAGTGAAGGGCGTCTACACGCCGGTTTGGTGGGAGATGGGCACGCAGCATGGCTTATTGAAACAAATAACCGTCGATGCGGACGGATCCTACATCGACGGTATCCGTATATCTGATTGTACAGTCAAGGACCTTGCGATTAGTTATGGTGAAGATATCAGATTCAAGATCTCAGCACCGGAAACAGCAAGCCACAGCGGCGGTTTAAGCTTGTTCGGCAAGCAGTTCGGCAACTACGATCAAGACATTCAAGTTTACGTTGCCTATTAGGTTGAACGGCTTATTTTATAGCTGAGTGGCATCCATTCTGCCGTGAAACCGGTCTATTCCAATGGTAACCGTCATGTTAGACAACGATGTAATCTGTCTACGAATGGTCTCTCCTATTTCCTTCACGTCAAGCATCGCATTATGCTGATCCGGTATGTGAAGCAGCGCTACGACTTCCGTCTCCGACATGACAAAGCAGAAGCCATTCGCCCATCCGAGGCTTCAAGGGAGTTGGAACTGCATATTATGACTGTCATCAAGTACTGCCGCATGCTGGTCGATAAAGGGAAATTTCGGGCTGTGGCCAGAGAGTGTCCCAGCGAGTCAACTACTATGAATATGTGGGCTCTATCCAAAGTCCGGATTTGGTTTGATTACTGTTTCTGTTTCGATGCTTGGAAATTATATATGAAAAAACATATAGAAAATTCCCTGGGCTGGCTAAAGCGAAAAATTTATGTGAAAAATCGTATATAATTTGTCTTTTTGCATGAATCCAGCCAATTATATTCGAAACATCGTATATATCAACGGACAGTTAAATGGATTTGCTTCTTACTCTCCCACTAACTCCCTTCGTCGGCTCAAGCAGCAAAAAGGACACAACCCGTTCCCCGGTCGTGTCCTTTTTGTTCTTCGCTGAAGGTGGGGGTTATTTGACGCTTACTTTCAAACCAAATGAGGTGCAATTATGCACCTCATTTTATAAAATACCTATCTCATATTAGCGGTGGTAGATCAGCCGTGATAGTTCTCTCTCACTGCGTTGTCGTTGAATGTTCCTGCTGTTTCGGCTGTCTTCCGCCGCCGCCTCCTCCGAATCCTCCGGTGCTCAGCGTGATGCTCTCCGCTTCCTGCGTATCATCCTTCAGCATAACGGATAAAATATCGTCCGTCTTCAAGTTCGCGAGCGTTATTTCCTTCTCTACCATTTGCTCATTCTCGAATGTCATCGATATGATTTTCGTCGATTAGGTTCACTTGAATTTCTACCGTCTCGTCTGTAAACATATCTTCCATGTTCATTCGTCCGTCGCCGTCCGCCGGCATCTCGCCTGACCCGTCCCCCTGCGGACGATTCATCATCGCTGATTTATATACCGTTATCGTTTGTCCATCAACCGATTTCACTTTACCTTGAGGTCCCATTTGAGGGTTACCGCCGCCATTAACTAGCTAACTGCTTCTTCCGGTTGCCTAATACGAACAGCAGCGTGCCGATCCAGCCGAACAACGACGCCGCGACAAGCAGAACCGTCAAGGAAACACTGGTTGACAGCGATGTGCTTATAATCGGACCGAGCGTACCGCGCACGCCGAAGAGCATCAAATGAAGGCCGAAAACCATTGCCTCCCGTCCAGGCGCGAGACGAAACACAAAAGCAAGTATGCCTATATCCCAGATCGCTTCGCCAATCCCTTGAATGGCGTTGCCCAGAATAACTGCCGAATAACTGCCCCAAAGTCCATATAGCATGGGCACAATGGCGTAGGCGGCAATACCGCACATAAGCGTATATTTTATATCAACCCGGTCGAGCATCCAGCCCGCAATCAGAAAAGTTAGAAGCAAAGCCGAAAAATACGCAACACGCGCATATCCGATTTGCACATTGGACAATTCCAAAACATTAACTTGAATAATTTGATACAACGGATTGGCAAACATGTTGCCGAAGCCTGATAACGTGGTCGCTGCAAGAAAAACGGCCAGCGTCCGATTTTCCTTCACGAGCTTCCACTGTTCCTGCAGGGGGAAGCGGCCGCCGGTTTTCCGAACAACCGTCTTAGCTTTCTCCGTCTGCTCCGGCAGCTTTAGCTTATTAAACAATCCTATGGACAACATGCCTGCGATTGAGGCTGCGATCAGCGGTCCTGAAGGACCAAACGCATCCGACCAGCTCCCGACAAAATAAGCGAGCGGTATCATAATAATACCCATGGCCACCCGAACGTAGCCCATCAGTCTGCCCCTTAAATCAGAAGGATACATCCGTGAGATCAATGACGCATATGCAGGAGCTTGTATACCCATTAATAGCTGGAAGACAATCGCCGCAGCCACGTACACCGATGGATAAGCAAACAAAGCGGGAAGAAGCAGCAGCAGTCTTCCGATTGCGTTTGGGATAATGACGAACGGTCTCGGGTTGTTCGCTTTCTCGATCCAGGTTGCCCAGAAGGGTGAGAAGAGCAGTCCGACAGCCGGCGCTGCTGTCAATAAGCCGACCTCCAATTTGCCCGCTCCCTGCTGGATCGCAAAGGCGACATAAAACTGATTCATGACGACGTTAAATAAACTGAATAGACATGAGGCCCCGAGATCTATGCGGGCGTTTCTCCAAACGTTTGCGGTCATTGGCATGCCAAACTTCATGATGCGCGGACTTGCTTTCAATTCGGGCTCCATATCAACTAATACCTTCTTCTCTGTCATGGTCTAAACTACCAGAGGATATTACTACACTAGTAATTATTTGTACAGCTTTAGTTGAAGGCAAAATTAACCGCTGCGATAAGCCTCTATCATGCTGTCTTCTTCCTTATCTTACATGAGTGTGATAGACTTTTTTATATATTTTTCTCTATTGGAGGGTTCAAACGTGAGTATTGCAGTAGGAATTGACATTGGGGGAACGAAGGTCGCGTTCGGTTTTGTAGACGAGAAGGGGGCAGTGCTTGCCAAAGGCTCGATAAAAACCGATTTGTCGGTTTCTCCAGGAGAAATGATTACCCGAATCGCCGATGCCGTGAAGCAGCTGGCTGAACAGAATGGACTACCGTTATCAGAGATGAATGGAATAGGCGTAGGCGCACTAGGTCCGCTAGACACCCAAAACGGGAAGCTGACTTGCCCGCCGAACTTAAAAAGCTGGTGGGGTTTCCCTGTTGTGGATGCACTCAGTTCACACCTGCCTCTACCTATTAAAATGGAAAATGACGCGACCGCCGCTGCCCTCGCCGAGAAATGGCTGGGAGCGGCGCAGGACTCCGATCATTTCATTTTTATAACAATAAGCACGGGAATAGGCGCCGGCATCTATTTGCATGGCAAGCTGCTCACTGGCTCAACCGGCAATGCCGGTGATGCAGGCCATATGATTGTTGACCCCGCTGGCGGCGTATGTACATGCGGACAAGCCGGCTGCTGGGAATGGATCGCGTCGGGCACGGCCATTACCCGGCAAGCGACGGGGCTGCTTGGCCGTGATGTGACTTCCAAAGAAGCATTTGAGCTGGCGGCGCAGGGAGATTCGCAAATGTCGGAGCTTGTTAATCGCGTCTTTACTTATATTGGAATGGGCTGTGTTTCTCTTATCAATATCCTTGATCCGAATAAAATCGTAATTGGCGGCGGCGTATCGCAGGTTGGCGAGCCGCTGTTTGCAGCCGTACAGTCGTATGTTTCCAAATATGCGCTAAACCCTTCGGGCAGACAAACAGCAATCGTACCGGCACAGCTGCAGCAGGATGCCGGTCTGATCGGTGCAGCCGCTTTAATCCAGCTGGCTTACTGATATTAAACTAACATCACATAGGAGGCTGTCCCAAAAGCAGGTATATCTACTTGTGGGGCAGCCTCTCTTTCAAGAAGGCCATATAGCACACTAATCCCCTAAATGTATGGGGTATAGCTGAATGTGGACAAAGCTATAATGGATAATTACAGTAACTTTTGGCTTTTCAGCCTTTACGTTTGCTCTATAATGGAAATACCCAATGTTGTATGTCATAGAAAGCCAATTTTCCCCAGTAGTCCCCCATTTAACTGATTTACCTGTACGAACTCCAACATAGCTCAGCTTGCCAACAAACTTCTTCTCCTATCCTGTACCGAATCCATTGTAGAACTCTTATCCCCTTGGTTATAACCTTATGGAACAGCCCCTTGTTCAGTTACGAAGCCCGTTCAAGTAGGTCTGCAATACAATCTTCAAGCTTTCATCGACAGATTGCGGCATGCCAAACCCGCCTTTCTGCTCAATGGATGCAAAGCCGTGCAAGTAGCTGCGAAAACCCCTCACTATATGGATCGACCTCTCCCGGTCAAGACGATAAAAGCTAAGTGTCTGCACCAAAAGCTCCACCAACACATGCCCGGCTGCTTCATACTCTATGTCCTGAGCGTCAGGTGCGCGCAATGTCAGCTCATACAACCCGGGATGCGCTCTCGCAAAAGCCATATAGGCAGCGGCAATCGCATGCATCGCTTCGTCGCCCATTTTACCCTTAACCGCTTCGTTAATTGCTTCAGTCAGCTTCTTCAATCCGTAAATCGCAAGCTGTATCCTCAGTCCTGTTAATCCATTCACATGATTATATAGAGAGGGAGAACGAATACCAAGCTTTTGTGCCAGCGATGCAAGCGTCACTTCTTCAATTCCATAAGTATCTGCGATATCTGCAGCAGCCTCCACGATGGTCGGCAAATCAAGTCCTTTTCTAGGTGACATGTATGGTTCTCCTCCAAAATGATTATTAAGCCAGCGCCCGTTCTGCTTCATGAATTGCTTGCTCGATCGCGCCCTTTGGCTGCAATACCATATTCCCGTGACCGATCGCCAGCAATGACGGATTTAAGTCTCTCAAACGGCGGGCGGTTTCGAGGCTAGTCATCTTATCCCAAGTAGCCATCGCCGGAAACGGAAACAACAGCTTCATTTGTCCTGATACGGCTACGCCGGCGCGGGTTTGAAAAGCGTCCCCCGCTATTAAAATGTCATTTCTCGTGTCGAGAAACGCCATTGATCCAGGCGTGTGTCCGGGTGCTGCAACAGCCAGCAGGGAGCCGATTATGTCTCCATCTTGCAGCAGCACATCCGGTTTCGTACGAATTTTGTTATCCTTTGGCACGCCCCCGCGAATAGGAACGTTCGGTTCATTCGGATCAAGCGAACGGTCCCCCGCAAGCAGCCGCGCGTCTCTGTTCGAAATAAATACCTGTACGGCAGGAAGCAGCTCTTTCAATCCATCAAGCGCTCCAATATGGTCGGCATGGGCATGAGTTAATACGATTCGAGTAATCGGCTTTCCCATTCGTTCGGAAGCCTGGATAATCGCTGTAACATTGTTCGGGAGCGCAGCATCCACCAACGTTAAGCCATCCTCCTCTTCAACCATATAACAATTCACAGGAAACAAGCGCGGTAAATAAGTCAACTGCACAACCGTCTTCTCACGAATAAATCTCATCCCAATCGGCCTCCTCAAAATAAAAACTAATACCGTTAGTTTTATAATAAACTAACGGTATTAGTTTTAGCAAGCCTAAATTTATTTGTTGTTCCCGCTTAAACTTTTGTCATTTATAATAAGAGTGGAAATGAAAGGAAATACACCAGAAGGAGAAGATCTTCACATGATTACCGCTTTTATTATTGCTTGTGAAATTGGATTTTGGTTGTTTGTGCTTACCGGCTTACTATGCCGCTATATTTTCCGGTTAAAAAGACTCGGCGCTTTCTTTCTCATATGTACACCGCTTGTCGATCTGGCATTAGTTATCGCTACCGTTTATGATTTGCGGGACGGCTCGGAAGCTACTTTCGCCCATAGTGTTGCCGCCGTCTATATCGGCGTTTCCATCGCTTTCGGGCATCGGATGATCAAGTGGGCCGATGAACGGTTTGCGCACCGATTCGCCGGCGGTCCTGCGCCGACAGGCAAACCGAAGCATGGCAAGGAGCATGCTCAATATGAACGCGTGGGCTGGCTGCATCATCTTCTTGCCTGGGTAATCGGCTCCGCCATTTTGTACGGCATGATTAGAATGGTGGGGGACGAGACCCGTACAGAAGCTTTGTTCAACACATTACGGCTCTGGTCGCTCATCCTTGGCATCGACTTCCTCATATGCTTCAGCTATACCCTTTGGCCACGCAAGAAAAAAGCAGTATCCTAATGTTGAGGATACTGCCTTTTATTAAACATACTGCTATGCTGCTACAGGCAATTGTTCGAGGAAACAAATCCCTAATATTATATCACTGAATCTTAATGTATATAAAATACATTAGTGTTAACCACGCAAATCTTTTGCGTGGTTTTTTTGCGTACTTTGCGCTCTTACAATCAGAAGATTATATTTACCTAATAATAGAATTCATTCTATGGATTCGGGCATAACGTTCTAACCGCACAATGAGCTGTTCAATCCGAGGTTCTACGGACACGCTGGCGACCCTCACACCGATTGCTGACTCTACAAAATCACACCGGAACTTCCTCCAAGTAGATCGCAAGCGTCCGCATAACAACTGGAAAACCTCCTGTTAATCTTGCCTGCGTGCGTTTTGTGGGATTAATTTCCCGGAAAACCTCCCTATAATTCTGCGGAAAATCCCTTCTGCATGAGTAATGTGCCATATTTGAGGGACAAATTCCCGTTAAATCAGACACAAACAACGCAACATGAAAAATAGAGGGAGCTTTTCCTGTTCATCTAGCCCGGAGCGAATGGTTTGGACTACCCGGCCGGCCTGTTTTCTAAATGACGGATTCGAATAGCAGGGATCGTAATATTGACGGAAGTGCCGATACCTGGTCTGCTCACGATAGAGACTCCGTACTCCGCACCGTAATGTAGACGTATCCTCCCGTCTACATTGCGTATACCATAGCCGACATTCAAGCTTTCGGCCGGATCAAACAGCTGGCGGAGCGTTTCGGGATGAAAGCCAATACCGTCATCTATGATTTGAAAGGTTATAAGCTCACCCTCCAGCTTTCCGGTAATCCGGATATTGATTCGATCCCCGTACCACGCATGCTCCAGCGCATTTTCAATAAACGGCTGCAAAATGAGCTTCACGGTCGTAAACCTTACAACGTCAGGATCAACGTCAAACAAGACATTCATCCCGTCGCCGAACTTCGTCTTCTGGATGTTAATATAGGCGCCTATTTGCTCAAGCTCATTTTTGACCGGAATGACGGTTCGTCCCTCATTGAGCGATAGCCTGTAAAATTTCGCTAAATCGAGCACCATCCGCTGCAGCTTGTCTATTTCTCCGAATTTAGCTAAGCGGCTAATCGAGGAAAGCGTATTATATAGAAAATGAGGGTTAATTTGCGCTTGAAGGGATTCGAGCTCCGCTTCCTTCTTCTTGATGTTCGTCATATAAACTTCTTGTATTAATTCATCGATATTTTGCCCCATCTCATTCAGCGCAACCGATATACGGGTAAATTCATCCTTACCTTTAAAATGAATGCTTTTCTGAAAATTGCCTTCTTGAAAGGAATCGAGCACCCGAACGATTTTCGATACTTTTCTTGAGAAGAAACGGGAAATGAACAATCCGGCAAATGAAAAGACAATAAAGCAAGCCAGGCAGATCAAGATCGTCCACAATTGAACCTTCTCCGTCGCCTTCTCCATGATGTCTGCAGGAACGAGCGCTACCAACCGCCAATTCAGCTGCGGAACAGTCTCTTCAATAACCCAATAATCGGCCAGCCATTCTTCGCTAAACGTCTCACCGGGCTTATATTCGGTATCTCCGGAGGCAAACATAATTTTACGATTTTCGTCCATCGCAAATATTTTCGTTCCTTTGCCGATTTTCTCGGAATCGACGCTTTCGAGCAAATCAGTCAGCCGCAGACTAATGCGGACAAAGCCGATTTCTTCAAGCAAAATCGGATCATTCGTATCGACCAGCCGTCTGAGAAGCGATATATGACCGAATTTCTCGTCACCCTCCACCTGTTTCCACTGCATCGTAACGTTATATTGCTCGGCCGGATAATTCAAATACCAAGGTTTATCGGCAATTCGTTTAATATGATACAAATCGAATAAAGGCCCCTCTGCGTTCAGAGGATCGTTATTGTGGTAATTATGATAAATTTCCGGCAGCGTTTCATTATGAAGGTAGACGGCAAGCCGCATTTTGTTGTTCGCAGCCTCAATGGTCGTCTGAATCTTCGGAAGCAGCTGCTTCGTCGTCGCTTCGTAGCTGACCCAGCCCTCCTCATAATGGCGCAAATAGGAGGAAAGATTGCTGTCTAAGTAAAGCATGCCTGAAATTCGCGACATATCTTCCAACTTATAATTGATGTTATCCTTCATTTGCACCAGCGTACCGTGATTGATTTCCTTCGTACGCTCTTGAATCGAGTTCGTAAAGATCGTATTAGCCGTGTAGCCAGCAAGAAGCACCGGGATAATAATAAATAAGCTGTAGGTAAGCATCAGTTTAATGCCAAACGGTATATAACGATGTTCTTTCTTGTTCCCGTTTTTGTTTATATTCATGTTCATGCGCGTCTGTATTCGAGCGGCGTCATACCGTACGTTTCCTTAAACTGTCTGCTGAAATAAGGCAGATGTCGATACCCGACCCGATCGGCGATTTCATATATTTTCATATTTGTCGTTTTGAGCAGCTCGCATGATTTTTCCATTCGCAGAGAAATAAAAAACTCACTGAAGTTTTTGCCGGTCTCCTCTTTGAAAATAACGCCAAGATAGTTTGGCGACAATGAAAATTGCTCGGCCAAATCGCGCAGCGTAATATTCTCATGCGTGCGTTCTTTCATATAATCAACCATTTGACGTATCAGCTTCCAATTTTTTTTATGTTTATTCGCTTGCAGCGTCTCGGAAATTTCATAAACACGGCGCCGCAGCCAGTAGTGAATATCCGTTATGGTTTCGAATTGCATAATAATATCATAATTGTTCAATTCCATTCCAAGCAGCTGGAATACATTCTCGTTTGATTTGTGCAAGTGATTATCAAGCTTCATTAAGATATACAAGGCAAAATTCCGCAGCGTAAATTTGGACTTCAAGCTTTTGGCCACTTGAAATAAGTCATCTAACTCATCGTGAATCCGGACCAGCTCATAGTTGGACATCGCCACAAACAACGCCTCAAGTCGTGCGTCCAAATGCTTGACGTCCTCCTTCTCAGCCGCTCTAACCTCACCGTAACCAATAACCTTGCCTTTGCCGTAAAACATTTTTAAATCCAGCGCTTCTACCGCTTGCCGGTAAGAGACCGTTAATTCAGATAGGGAATAACAGCGTTCTCCGACGCCGGCCGTTATTGAAAATGGAAGATTCTCTTTCACCTGATCGAAAATTTGGTCAAGCACGGAATTGTTGTCGATATTTTCTAATAGCAATGCCGCACGCGATTTACTAATTTTACATATATGTTCTACACCCAGCTTGGAGCAAATCGAAACGACGCGCTGCATTTCATCCTTTTCGCTGCGGATCTCTTCAGCCTGCTTCCAAGATAAATCGTCTATTTCAATAACGGCTGCGCAGCCCGGCCAAACGAATCGGTTCATCTGATATTCTTGCTTCAGAACATCGATTGTCGATTCGGCGCCCGGCCCTTCAAGCAGCTGCAGCAAATATTCGTTTTTGACGATCGGAACCATCTGCCAATAAGCATCCTGCCTTAGCCGCTCCTGATCCAAATCCTCGCGAACCTTGGTTAATGAATCTATGAGCTCCTGGTCATCCATCGGCTTCAGCACATAATTGACCGCATTGAGCGAAAGGGCTTGCTTCGCGTAACTAAAATCCTGATAGCCGCTGACGAAAATAATTTTTATATCCTTCCACATTTCCATCGCCCGCTTCGCGAGCTCCAATCCAGACATATTGGGCATCCGTACGTCGGTAACGAGGATGTCGATTTTCTCTAACTCAAGTACTTTACAGGCATCAAAGCCGTTCATCACGCCGTCAACGACCTCCATGCCAAGGTCTTGCCAGGGAATGAATGTGCGCATGCCGTCCAAATCTAGTTTTTCATCGTCTGCCAGCAGTACCTTGTACATGATTCCTCCCTCCTTAAAGGTTTGCGAATGGAAACCTTACTTCGTAAGCATCAGCTAAGGTTTGCGCAGCAAACCTGCTTCGAAAGCATTAACTTAGCTGTATATACAAAAACTCGGGTATACTAAATAGTTTAGTATACCCGCCGTTATTTAATAAAGCTTCAATTTGCTATTGCTGCATTTTGGCAAGATTTTCTTGCCATTTCTTCGTTTTGAATGCAAGAAGCTTATCGTAGCCCGCCTCGACTGCATCCTTCTGTGCTTGGTCAAGAATCGCAAGGACTTCCTCGTCACTCTTCGCGAACAAGGCTTTCGCTCTCATCTCGACGTACAGATCCTCGATACGTTGTCGTATAATACCTTCTTCCGTTTCCGGCTGCGGATCAATATTGATGAATTCAGTTGCATTAGACTGCGTTTTCCACGTAATTTCACGCTGGTAACGGGTTGCCCAGTTTTGCTGCTCAACTGGCAGTTTAGATTCGAACTCCGCTTTTGTTGTATCAATGAAAACGGTGTTTCCAACCCAGTTCAGGTTTGTTGTAATCGCTTGAAGCTTAGCCATTTCGCCGGCTTCGGAAGTGTATTTCTCTGTGAATTTTGGCGTTTCGCCGTCTGCTTCAACTCCGTCCCAGTAGATGCCTGGAGGCCCCCACATGAGCGCGCTTTGCCCTTCAGGACCAGTCAGCCAATCATAGAAAGCAAAGATGGCTTCCGGGTTTTTGGCTGCTTTCGTAATAACCGTTACGTTCCAGCCAAGCATGCCGTACGTACCAGGGAAGATTTTGTTTTTATCAAGACCTTCTTTGTGAATCGGCCAAATCATGAAATAGCCGGCTTCCGGGTCGTTCTTCACGAGCTCAGCGTGAGCTTGCATGGCGATTTCAGTCGGACTCGCGGATGCGAGTACCGCAACGCGGCCTGTCATCACCTTTTCCGTAATTTGATCGATGGTTTGCGTTAAGGCATCCTGCGTGATCAGCTTCTCGCGGAACAGCTTGGACGTGTACTGCATAGCCTCCCGATATTCAGGATCCAGGAAAATCGAAGTCAATTGGTTGCCGTTTGGAACAGCGCGCATACCAGGAAATTTTTGATCGTTTTCTTTAAATGCAGAATACAAAACGTCTATACCTTGTCCGTCTTTGGCCAAATGCGGTTCATAAGGAACAACATTCGGATATTTCTCTTTTACAAGCTTCAAGTAATTGTACAGGTCGTCTGTCGTTTCCAGCTTAGGCGAGCCGAGCTCTGCGTAAATTTTCTTGTTTACAACGTAACCTGCGTTACCATTCGGCTGCTTCGTATACCAGTTCGGAAACTGATACAGCTTGCCGTCTTCGGAACGAAGCATGTTAATGCCTTCATCACCTAGCCATTTTTTCAAGTTCGGATATTTATCGAGGTAATCGTCGAACGGTACGAGCAAATCGGCGCTGCGCAATTTCTCTACATCCCCACGCTCAAGCCAGATGGCATCGGGCAAATCGCCTGTCGCTATCATCGTATTCAGCTTCTGGGGAGCCGCGCCTCCGGAATGAATCGGCTTCACGTTCACTTTCTTTGTATCCCTGATCCATGTGCTTGTAATGTCGCCGCCCCATTCAGGCATCGTATACCAATCGTAATGACCGTAAAGGGTGAAATCAAGCTGCTCCTTGCCAAGTTCATAAACGGACGCAGGCTTGTTGCCGTTGTTTGCCTCAGCATTGCTGTTAGCAGTCTCGCCGCTGCCGGAATTACCAGAGTTACCGGAGTTACCGCCATTGCTGCTGCAGCCTGCCATTAATGAAACGGCCATCAATGCGGACACGACTGGGACGAGCAGTTTACTTTTAAACTTCATCTGTAGAAATCCCCTTTCAATTCTTTTTTATGTTCAAAGCTATCGCTCTAAACCACTTTAGATTTACACGGCCGATTACTCTTTCAAAGATCCAATCAGAACGCCCTTCACGAAATACTTTTGAACGAATGGGTATACCATGATAATTGGAATGGTCGCGACCATCATGGTCGCCATTGAAAGCGATTTGCTCGTAACCGTTCTCATTTTGGCAAGCTGGCCCTGAGCCGCGGAATCGAGCTGCGACATTTGATCGGACACGATGTTCGAATTCAAAATTTGCTTCAGCATCGTTTGTATAGGAAGCAGATTTTCATTGGATATGTAGATGCTTGGTCCAAACCAATCATTCCAATGATAAACGGCGGTGAAGAGCGATAACGTTGCAATTACGGGACCGGAGAGCGGAATGACGATTCGGAAAAAGATACCCCAGTTGCCGCTTCCGTCGATTTTCGCTGATTCCTCGAGTCCTGCAGGCAGACCTTGGAAGAAGGTGCGGAATATGATCATATTCCAAACGCTGATCAATGAAGGGATAATAAATACCCAGAAGCTATTCATCAGGCCAAGCTCACGGATGAGCAAAAAGGAAGGAATGAGCCCGCCGCTGAAATACATCGTAATGATGCATAGAATCATGTAAAACTTGCGGCCCATCAATTCTCTCTTAGAGATGCCATATGCGAAAATAGCTGTGAACAAAATCGATGCCGCCGTTCCGATAACCGTGCGCCCAACGGAGATAAAGAAAGCATTCAGGAGCCTTGCATCATTAAACACGATCCCGTAATTTTCCAACGTCCATACGCGCGGCCAGAACGTTACGCCGCCCCTCGATGTATCCATCCCGCTGTTGAATGATATAACAAGCGCGTTCCAGAACGGATAGAAGGTCATAAACGCGAGTAGCGTTAGCAAAATATAAATCGTTACCGTCATTACGCGGTCTCCAAAGCTGAGCTTAATCACTGCACCATCCGCCTTTCCGGACAAAATGTATAGTCTACCACAAGCTGCTGCCGGCTCTGCGGGCAATATAATTGGCCATCGTCAAAAGTCCGACGCTGATTACCGCTTTGAATAGTCCGACCGCAGTGGCGTATGAGTACCGCGAATTTTGAATGCCCACTCGATACACATATGTATCTATAACATCCGAAACGTCCCTGAGCACCGGATTGACAGCAAGCAGGAGAATGTCCTCGAACCCTGCGTTCAGCAGATTTCCTACCGCAAGAATCATAAAAATGATGACGACAGGCATAATGGAAGGCAGCGTGATCAGAAAGATTTGTTTAAACCTGCTCGCCCCGTCCATCGATGCTGCCTCGTACATACTCGGATCAATGCCGGCAATTGCGGCTAAGTATACGATCGAACCGAAGCCGATTTCCTTCCAAACGCCGGTCGAAACCAGGATGGACCAGAACAGTTCCGGAAGAGACAGGAAGTTAATTGGTTCATCGATGAAATTCATCTTTTCCATCAAAATGTTAATACTGCCGTTATCGGTCGATAGCATCGACATTACTAGTCCGGCTACGATAACCCATGACATAAAGTGAGGTAAATAGCTGACGGTTTGTACGACCCGCTTAAACATCATGTTCTTCACTTCATTAAGCATTAATGCGAGCAGGATCGGTGCTGGAAATCCTATAAAAAATTTCAACAGGCTAATGACTGCCGTGTTTCGCATGACTTCCAGAAACTCCGGAGAGTTAAAGAACATATCGAAATGCTTCAAACCTACCCATGGACTCGTCATAAAACCTTTGAAAATGCTGTAATCCTGAAAAGCCATCAGTACGCCGTACATCGGAATGTAACTAAAAATAATAATGAGTATTAAGGCAGGCAATACCATCAATTGGATGTCGATTTGCTTAATAAATCGAATGAACATCGCCACTCAAGTCCCCCTTGCTGCTGTCGTTCTACTTGTATTTTATCGTGACGACTATAGCACTACTAGCTACCTGAACAACGAAAAATGATACTTTTCAATCATTGTGCGTTGAATAATATATAAAAAGAGACAGGTCGTGGATTATGACCTGTCTCTTTTTAATACCATTAATGACTGCGTCTGCCGTAGCTGGCAGCAAACCGCTTCATCCTGTCATATGCACGGCGATCGAGCCGCTTCAGGGGACCAAACTGCGGACGGTTCGAGTTGACCTCGAGCACCCACAGCTGCTGCTCAACATCGTAAGCAAAATCGATGCCCATTTCGTGCATTCCCGATTGCTTCTCGCTCAGCAGCCGGCCAATTTTGAGCGCGGTAAGCGTCAACGTCTGTATCCGTAATTGGGTCTGCGATGCAGACAGACCCTGCAGCTTGCCTAGCTTGTTCATCGTATATATAGTGCCGCCTTGGTGATAGTTCGTTACTATTTTGTCAGCTGCGCCCACTTTTACGAGAAACCCGGTGACAGTCCAGATGCCTCCCTTTTTCCGTTGAACCATGGCTCGAATATCATAGGGACGTCCGTTCACCCTGTCCAATTCGACTCCTCTTTGAATAATCAGCTTAGCTGAGCTCGCAGCATTTATCCGATCAAAAACATCTGTCAGCGTCTCATATTGATTCATCATTTGCTTTTTCTTAACGATTTTGTACAGTTCAAATCCTTCAGTCAAGCGTTTCAGCTTAAAAATGCCGATCCCATGCGAGCCTATATCGGGCTTCACATAAAGCGTCGAATAGCTTCCTATCATTTCCTCTAATTGAGCTAGACTAAAGGAAACGGTTTGCGGAATATGCTGCTCTAACTCCACGCTGGCTGATAAGTAATCGCACACGATAAGCTTTCCCCGTATTCTTCTGCTGTTATATCCTTTTCTATACAATTCTCTCACCTCATTATACTTTATGAATTGAGAGAAACTCGTACTTGTACGGACGTGTATAGACGCTAAAAATATCAACTGGATGTAACATTTTGCTTTATTTGTACGTTTCTATTAGAATGAGGAGGGATTTTAAGTATTTGTCGTATATTTATAGTAGAGAAAGGTGTGCAGGTTTTGTTTAAGCTGAATCATATATCTTATCCAGTTAAGATGGCTCTTATCGTCATCATCGTACTCGTTTTCGCGGTCAGCACGGCATCTGTCCTTTATCATGGAGACCACTTTTTGCTAGGCTCCTATGAAAAATTAAATAACGATGACGTCAAATACGTAAACAGCGCCAAAATTTTATTGAATAAGCATACGCTTGCTTATAATAGCGGAGAAGCACCTTCGGCGTTTATTATGCCGGGAATGCCCTTGATTTTATCCGGCTTCATGCTTATTTTCGGACAAGGCGACGATGCGGTAATTGCGTTCCGTGTTCTACAGGCGGCCTTGCAAGCTTTCTCTATTTATCTCATTTTTGTTATAGCTAATCATTTGTTTAATAGTAGAGCAGCTATTATTGCCAGTATTGCCTCGGCACTATATTTGCCTGATTACTTTTCGTCGGGTGTCATTTTATCGGAAACCCTATTCAGGACTATTTTTATTCTGCTGATCTGTTTCTGCATCCTTGCTTTGAAGAGCAATCAAACAAAGCATTATGTAATTACAGCCGTTCTAGTAGGGTTAGCCTGTTATTTCAAACCGCATGCGATCCTTTTTCCGGTCGTGCTATTTATTTTGTGGTTAGTGAACAGGGTATCTTGGAAAACAATCGTCAAGCATACCGCCGTTATTTCTGTCACTTTAATTTTGCTTCTATGTCCATGGTGGATTCGGAATTACGTAACGTTCGATGAGTTCATTCCATTTACCAAATCCGCAGGGAACCCTATGCTGCTTGGGGCGCTCATCCATAATGCAGCTCCGCCGCAAGCCTTTTTTGATGCGCATCCGGAATACACCGGCGGCAGAGACAGCCTTTTCGCAGGTTCTGATGCGGATATGTCAGAGACAGCCAAGAAAATTATGCGGTTTGGATTCAAGGAGCAGCCTTTACAATACTTACAATGGTACACCATCGAAAAACTTAAAGGATTATATTGGGGACCTTATTATTGGAAAACGGTATTTGGCATTTCCGGATCAACGGTAGCGGTCTATCATATCCTATTTGTAGCAATTGGCGGGGCCGGGTTGCTTCTAATGCTCATTCAAGCCATTAGACAAAGGAAACAGCAATACCTGTTATTGCTGTTGACCTTCGCCTACTTTACCGTTATTTATGTACCTTTTGTCGCATTTTCAAGATATGGCTACCCTAATGTATTTATTATTTTCCTATGTGCCGCTTATGTCGTTGATCGAGCGTTGGACATCCAAACCTTCAAAGGCTTCTACCGAACCTTCAAAGGCTTCAACCGGACCTTCAAAGGCTTCAACCAAAACTTCAAAGGCTTCAACCAAAACTTCAAAGGCTTCAACCAAACCTTCAAAGGCGTTTCGAACCCTCCCAAACCCTCCCTTCCAAGGGAGGGCCCCGAGGCGCTGCGCCCTCTGGACACCCGCGCGGGGACGAACGTTAGAGATAAAGAGACGCTTGGAGGGGACGTTTGAGTAGGAGCGCTTTCGTCCCTAGCGGGACACGCTTAACCGATGAGTCAGAGTCAGTGATGTATTACCTAAGTTTCTACTGTAGTTTATGCAGCAGAATAGACTTTGGACGTCTGGATTCTGTCTGGCATTGCAGTTTTTGCAACAGAATTGGCTCCCTAAGACCTTAAGTATGAGGAGCGGGGCGATTCTGTTGTATTTATGCAGCTGAATACTTTTTTTGGTGATTGATGTGAGGTTTCTGCTTTAAAAAGTGCAACAGGCGCACCTAGTGATTAGCTAGATGCGCCTTTTGGTTTGTTTTTGTCTGATTAAATCGCGAGCAATCGATACATTGCCTGGGCCGCCTCGGCCCGGGTCATATACGCATCCGGTCCAGGATAATCAAGCCGAGCTTATGTGTAGATTGAATTGACGCCATTGTCCATTTGTCTATCAGCGAAGCGCTGCGGCCAGATTTCATTGTATTCTCCTCCATCGCCTAGCCTTATGTTGATGGCGGAATCAACCGATTTCGCTGCAACTACACAGGATATTACTGAAGTCATATAATGATCCCAATGGTCGTTTGAGCCGAATTCCCCATCGACTTTACTCTCATTCCAAAGATGATCGTGAGTGATTTCACTGCTTATCTTGACCATATTGGGCAACGTCCCCTGCTCTTTCAATTCGGATAAAACATAGTACGTATAATTAAAGACCTGATCATTCAAAGCTTCTCATCCTAAATGCACCCGATTTTTAGACTTCGAATGATCCTCCGGATATGCCCATTTATGATTAAAATGGAAATCAAGCAAAAAATGCATATGTAGAGCCTTAATCTGTTTGGCCATTCGAAGCGTACGTTCAAGATTGCGAAAGCCTCCTGCAGTCTCATTCCGGATGCGAAGCCTAATCGCGTTAACTCCATTATTTTTCATGATCTTTAGCGCATCTAATGTCTGACCGTCGTCTTCGTACGTCACTTCTAATGTCCCGATTTCATCAAAAAAAGAAATGTCCTTGTCTTCGATCAACGTTTTGGTCATGATTCATATCTCCTCTAAAGAACATATTATTTCGAAAAGAAAAGGAGGAGACTGCTGTCACCTCCTTTATCTGCTTATTATTGGTTTGCCAGGAATGCATCGATTTGAGTTTGCAGTTCCTGTTGAAGCTTTTCAATGCCAGCTGCTTTTAACTGCTCGATCAAATCAGCATGTCCTTTATCAATATCTTTGATTAGGCCATATTCGAGCGGAATAGCGTAACGAAGCATAACATTGCCTACGTTTGCCACTTCATTCTTAACATTGGCATCGTTGAATACGAACGTTTCCAGTGCAAAGTTGTGAATTTTCTCCTGCCAAGCGTTAGCGATCGCATCCGCTTCTGCCGGATAAGAGGCATCCTTGCGATTGAGCGGCGAGTTAGCGCCCCAGTTGGAGAAGCCGGTAAAGTTAGGCGTGCCCGCTGTCGCGTTGAATTTATCATCGCCAACCGCTTCATAATGGGTTCCTGCAATGCCATACATGAATAAATCATGGATCTCTTTATCGTTTTGCAGAAGATCAATGAGCATCAAAGAACGTTCCGCATTTTTGGAAGTCGCATGGATGGCCATTCCGTTTTGTGTAGAGATTGCAGCAATCTTCTTTTTATCCGGCGTGAGATCTGCGATTGCCAGTTCAACCTCAGGCTGCTCTCTGCGCATTTCAGCCAAATTCATAGCCAATGTACCCAAATTATGAGCATAAGAAGCCGTTTTACCCGCTTTCATATCCTGCCAAACATCATTTTTATTGCTTACAACGTTTTTCGACCAGGCATTATTATCAGCAAGATCTTTATAGTACGTTAGCAGTGATTTAAATTCCGGAGTATCGTATACGTTGAAGACTTGAGCTTTTTCGTCGGTCAGCTTATATGCGAGCGGCATATTGTAATCGACGAGATTCCATTCGTTTTGCTGCTCCAGAAGGATTTGGTCCAGCTCATGCCATTTCCAGCCGTCTGCTGCTTTTGCGTTGTAGGCATTAATCCCTTTTTCGTTTGCAGCAATTGTTTTCACATAGGCAGCAAAAGTCTCTGGGCTGTTGACCGGATCCAGATTATGCTTCTTGCGGAGATCTTCCCGGATAATAACCGCTTTATCTGTAACCTCCGGGTTGTTATTTGGAACCATGAACAGCTTTCCGTTTACTTTCGCTTGATTCCAAGCCACTTCAGGCATCGACTTCCAAGTCAACGGCATATTTGCCGTTAGCAATTCTTCGGTCAATTCCAGAAATCCGCCTTTTAAAGCCTGATCGTTATAGAAAGCCCAGTTTGCCGTATAAGCGATGTCAAAGTCTTCATTCGCGGCAAATTTCAACGGATATTTTTGCGTCCAATCGGACCAATCCAAAAATTCTGCTTCGACAGTTGCATTGATTTTTTCTTTTAGCTTTTTATTAAGTTCGCCGAAAACGACATCATAATCGATCGGTTTGCCGCCAACAAGCAGCATCTTAAGCACGACTTCTTCAGAAGTATCAGCCTTCCCATCATTTGCTGCTGGCTGCTCATTGCTTTCGGACGGTGTATTGCTTGCTCCGGCATTCGTGCCGGTATTCCCGTTGTTGTTACCGCCGCATGCACTTAACACCGTTGCCATTACCATGATGATTGCAAATAATAGCATAAATGACTTTTTCTTTTGCATGACCCGTTTTCCCCCTAAAAGGTAATGTTGTATATGATAACCAGGTTTCCCTGAGGTCATCCTTTCACTGCGCCAATCGTTAAGCCTTGTACAAAATACCGTTGGATAAACGGATATGCAAGCAGGATCGGGCCGGTTGCCACTATTGACATGGCCATCTTCAGGCTTTCAGTCGGAATATTCATCGTAACGACTGCTCCTGAGCTGACCATCGCCCTTCTCATCCCATCCATATTGCCAAGCATCTTATACAGATAGTACTGCAGAGGCATTAGATTTTCGGTGCTGATAAATAACAGCGCGTTATACCAGTCATTCCAATAACCGAGAGCAATAAACAAACCGATTGTAGCGAGTGCAGGTTTGGATAGCGGCATAATAAGCTGAATGAAGATACGAAAATCGCCTGCTCCGTCGATCTTTGCCGATTCCGTAATAGCTTCGGGAATGCTGCTCATGAACGATTTCATGACAATGATGTAAAACACATTCAACAGCATCGGTAGGATAAGGACTATCAACGTATTCTTCAGATCAAGATATTTGATGATCATCAGATACCATGGAACAAGTCCGCCGCTGAACAGCGTCGTAAAGAAGAAGAAAAACGAAAACTGGTTGCGCCATTTAAAATCCTTCCGTTGAAGGACATAGGAGGTCATTGCGGTTAGAAATAACCCCCCTATCGTTCCTATAACCGTAACCGCGATCGTCACGCCATATGCCTTCAGCAATTGCGCTGGATATTTAAACAGAAGGCTGTAGGCTTCAAGAGAAAACATGGAAGGAATCAATTGGAATCCATTCTCGATGATTTTACTTTCTTCCGAAAGCGATGATGATACGATCAGCAGAAATGGAATGATGCAAAGGATTGCCAGTATCGAAATAACCGCGTAACCGATGACGGAAAGCAGCAGCCGGTCTATTTGCTTTTTGCCTGCACCCTTGGACGTATTGCCTGTTTTGCCGTAATTAGTAACGGTAGCACTCATTGTTATCCCTCCGTTTTAGAACAAAGCGTGATCTTTGTCATATTTACGCACCGCATAGTTTGCCAGCAAGATCGTCGCAAAACCAAGAACGGACTGATAAAAACCTGCTGCAGCTGATAATCCGATTTCATTTGATGTGGTAAGCGACCTGAAAACGAAGGTGTCGATCACATCGGTGGAGGAGAACAATAGGCCGTTATTTCCGACCATGTTATAGAACATTCCGAAGTCGCCTCTAAAGATGTTTCCAATCGCGAGCAGCACCAAAATAATGATGGTCGGATAGAGGTTAGGGACCGTTATATGGAAGATTCGTTGAAAGACATTAGCGCCGTCGATTTCGGCAGCTTCGTACATTTCAGTATCAATCCCGGTAATGGCTGCCAAATACATGACCGATCCGTATCCAAGCGCCTTCCATGCGGAGACCAGCACCAAAATAAATGGCCAATAAGCTGGCGTATTGTAAATATCGATCGGCTCTATACCAAACGCGTTCAGGATCGAGTTAATCGTTCCTACATCGTAGTTAAACAAGTTATACGCGATAGCGCCGACAACAACCCATGAAATGAAGTAAGGCAGAAACAAAACGGTTTGTGTTATTTTGCGGAACCATTTTCCCACCGCCTCAAACAACAGGATCGCTACGGCGATTTGGAGCACGTTATTCACGACTATGAATGCGATATTATAAAGCGCTGTATTCTTTGTAACCATCCATGCGTTTCCCGACTCAAAAAAGAACCGGAAATTATCTAAACCGTTCCATGGGCTTCCAAAAATTCCGCCCCCATAATTAAACTGTTTAAAAGCAAGAACGATACCGGCCATCGGCACATAAGCGAATAAGAGAAAAAACAATACCGCAGGTGTCAGCATCAATAGCAACATTCTTTGTTTCAGGACATCGCCCCAAAATCCGATTCGGTTCATCTGTACTCTCCTCTCTCGTAATCTCTCTGTGTACTCATTATATAAAGCGGCCGGGGTTAGAAAAATTAAGGAAAGCAACTAAAAGTAATACATAATCTACGATTTGCAAATAATAAGTTTATAATTCGATGCAAATAACAAGAAAAGCCCGCGGTCTGCTTCAGACGCGAGCTTACGAATCATTTGGGATTAGATTTTGTTCTTTTTCCGGTACTCACCTGGTGTCATCCCCGTCGATTGTTTAAACTGCCGGTTAAAATAAATGATATTTTTATACCCTACGCGTTCGGCAATTTCATATACTTTAAGCGTAGGATCGGTAAGCAATTGACACACCCGGTTCATCCTCATCTCATTCAAAAAATCACTGAAAAGAGTGCCTGTCTCCTCTTTGAATAAAGATCCTAGATAATTGGGCGTAAAATCGAAGTTTGCCGCAACCTCCTTGAGCGTAACGCGTTGCTCCAGCTTTTCTTCGATATACTTAATTATTTCTTCTACCAGTTTTCGTTTTTGCTTTTGCTTTTTGGCATAAAGCAGCTCCGACAATTCAAAAAATCTTCTTCGGAGCCATGAGAGGATATCACCCATCGTTTCGAACTGGAATAAAACGGCTGGCTGATGGGACTCCCATTTTAGAAGCTCGTATAAGTTTTCGTTTTGTTGCAGCAAATCCGCATGCAGCTTTGAGGTAATGCGGATAATAAGATCATATATATCTTTTTTCTGGGATATGGATACATTCCTGTTGAACAGCTTTAATAAGCAATCATCAATCGTTACCAAATCATATTCCAGTATGGCCTGAAGCATCCGTTCGACGCTCTCTTCAATATTCGGAGCGAACGCTCCTTTCGGTGACGATTTTGAACCGTCCTTGATCAATCTGTTTTTCCCTAACAGCCATTTCGCGCTCAATGCTGCCTGGGCCTGTCGATAGGACTCGTGCAATCCGCTCAATTCATTTGTATACATTCCGGTACCGATCGTAATCGTAACAGGAAAAGCATGGCGAACGGCTAGAATTAACTCTTCAAGCAATGAGGTAAAACGATCCTCCTGAACGGTTGAAAGCAAAACAAAGCGTGAGTCGTGACTTATTATTAATGTGCCTAAGTTTTTTTCCTGAGCAAAATTTTCGATAAATCGAGAAATATTTGTCATGTACGCACGCCGTTCTTCTTCAGCAATCTTCCATTCTAAATCATCGGTTTCAATAATAGCTGCTGCAGTGCCGAAACGCAGTAACGGCGCTAAAAACTCTTTTATATGATGATGGGCCTCTCCCTGGGAATGATCATTAAACCAACGCAAAAGCAGCTCCTGATTAACAAGCGTCAAAGCCTCCGACACGCTGCGATTCTGTTCCCGTTCCTTCTCGACCTTCACGCATAAGGAAGCCAGCATATCATACAATTCGCCGTCGTCGACAGGCTTTAGCAAATAGCCGGAGGCACTCAGCTGAAGCGCCTCTTTCGCATAACCAAAATCTTCATGCCCGCTTATAAATACGATTTGCACCTGTGGACTCAGCTCCTTGGCCTTCCGCGCAAATTCCATCCCGGACATGATTGGCATCCGGATATCGGAAAGAATAATATCGACCTGCTCCGTCTCCAAAATTTTTAACGCGCTAAACCCGTTATTGGCCGTTCCGATCACCTGCAAAGATAAATGGCTGTTAACAACCCTGCGGCGAAGCCATTCGAGATCGACAGCTTCATCATCAACTAATAAAATATTCATTCCTGATCGTGCCTCCTGTCTGGAAGTAAGATTTGCACCGTAGTTCCCCCTCCGTAAATGCTCCCGATATGAATGCCGAACTCATCTCCGTACCTGAGCTTAATGCGGTCATCCACATTTTTCAGACCATATCCGCCCAATTGGCTCGGCCCGATCAACAGGTTTTTAACGGTATTTGGCCTCATCCCTATCCCGTTGTCAATCACTTTCAACTCAATACGTCCGCCAATCCGCTTTCCGGTAATCCGGATGGCAATCTTATCCCCGAACCAGGCATGCTTAAAAATATTTTCAACAAAAGGCTGCAGAATCAATTTGATGACCTGATTGTCTTTAATGTCCGGTTCTATATCAAAATTAACGGTAAAGGCATCTGCATACTTCACTTTCTGGATATCAAGATAGGTCTCGATTTGTTCCAGCTCTTTTTCGAGAGGGATATAAACGTTCCCCTGGTTTAGAGAAAGTCTGTAAAACTTCGCAAGTCCGCTGACCATGCCGGTTACTTTTTGCGTCTCCCCGAGGTTAGCAAGACTGCTTATCGTTGAGAGCGTATTATAAAGAAAATGAGGATTGATTTGAGCCTGAAGCGCCTCCAGCTCCGCTTGCTTTTTTTGTATACCCTGCACATAAACCCGATTAATAAGCTCCTGCGTATTTGCTGCCATAACATTAAATGCATCTGCAATATGGACAAACTCATCGTTCCCGCTGAACCGTATCCTTTTCTGGAAATTCCCCTCCTGGAAAGAACGCAAAAAGGCTACAATACGTTTCATCTTACGCCCCGACAGCCTTGCCACTATTAATCCGATAAAAGCCATAAACAAGAAACTGATCGAACACACCATTATAATAACGGACTGCAATCTGCTGGCGTCTTTTTTAAGGTATGAATAGGGTACCAGCGTTTCAATGACAAAGCCCGTTTCCGGAATGCTCTCCCTCAATATAAGAAACGATTCAGCGCTGATCCTTTGACTCGTTTCACCACGCTGAAACAAATTAGTTCCCGAGTTTTCATCGAAAAGTCGCAGGATGATGCCTTCCTCAACCGGAAAAGAATTGAAGTCGCCAAGGAGATCGGTAAGCCGGGTTGTAATTCTGACATATCCGATAACGGTTTTATAGTCGCTGTAGGATACCAATTTTCGAAAATGGGAGATGTGTTCCAGCTTTTTATCGCTGTCGACCTGCAGCCAAAGATTATCCATACCTGAGCCCTTTAGCGTTTGAAACCAACTGCTGTTCGCAATTTCATTTATGGGGAGAACATAATAATCGCTGTCCTTAATCTGTTCCGTCAAATCGTCGCCTTGAATATAATATAGATCTTCATTTGTCGTATAAACGAGAAGCCGGATATTATTGCCATACAATTTAAGCGGCCCTTTCATTTGCGGGACGATCTCATCCATCATGGTAAGGTAATTTTGCAAAGGATCACCTTTTCTCTGAAGCGCCCGTTGAAAGGATAGACTGCTGAACAGTGTGTCGGACATTCGCGTTATTTCATCCAGCTGATACTTCACATTATTTCTGGTCTGTTCCATAGCCGTACGAATATTAGTCTCAGCCATTTCCGTCCTTGATTCAATAAGCATGGAATAAGAAATATAACCGATAAACACATCGGTCAACAAAACCAGTATGAGGTATGGAATCATCATTTTATAAGTAAACGGTATAAACGTTTTTCTGCGGGTTTCCTTATTCATTCGCTCCCCCTGTTGATTTCCGTGTAATTTGTCGAATTATATACGTTCATCTTACCTTGCAATTAGGCAGAAATAAAGAAGCAGGCAAAAGAAAAACCGAGCTCCATCCAATATAACGGATAGAACACGGCTTCTTATTTACTGGCCTAACAATATTTTGGCATATGGCGAATCGATCGGTATCATGATGACCGGTTCATTTTGCAAAGTCGTTACATAGCTTTCCAGCGTCCTGTAAAAGTTATAAAACTGCGGATCGCTGCCATACGCTTTGTTATAAATTTTTGCCGCTTCACGTTCGCCTTCAGCGATAATCTTCTTCGCATCGGCCTCCGCCTGAGCAAGCAGCTCGGTAGCGGTACGATCCGCTTTAGAGGTGATTTTTCGCGATTCCTCGTCACCCTCGGACAAATACCTTGCCGCGATCGATTGACGGTCCGAGATCATCCGGTTATATACGCTTTGCTTATTTTCCTCCGGCAAATCGGTACGCTTAATGCGTACGTCTATAACTTCGATACCATAATTATCTCGCGTCAATGCCTCTATAACGTCTTTTGTGATCTCGTCGTTAATGTTGCCTCGCGCCGTATTTTCACTGATGATATTATCGTAATTTACCTCCGACAGTTTACGGCGAACCGAGTTATACACCGCTTCATCAATACGTTGAATGCCGCCGCCGACCGATTGAACGGTTCGTAAAAATTGCGAGGCATTCTTAATCCGCCATACGGTGTAATTATCGACGACGATCGGCTTCTGATCCTTTGTTAAAATCGTTGTCGGGCTGCTCTCATACGTCATTTGATATTTAGGAAGGGTCGAAACATTCTCGATAAACGGAATTTTAAACTTCAAGCCCGGTTCTCCTGCTACCCTTACGGCTTCACCAAACTTGAGAATAACCTTATATTCGCCTTCCTTTACGATGTACATCGAGCCTGATGCGAGAATGAGAATAAGCACGCCTGCAAGGAGACCTATCCATTGATTTCTTTTCACTCGGCATCGCCTCCTTGCGGAGCAGCTGCGGCAGGCGGCGTCGCCGAATTATTCGACGATCCGTTTCGCAGCAGCTCATTCAACGGCAAATAATTGACCGTATCGCTGTTCGAATTCGTTATGAAAATTTGGGCATTAGGCAATATTTTCTCTAACGTCTCGAGAACTAAACGGCTTTTCGTGACGCCCGGGTTATTTTTGTACTCTCCGAATATCGCATTAAACTTGGCCACGTCACCTTCCGCGTTCAGGATCCGCGACTTCTTCTGGCCTTCCGCGTTCTCGAGTAGCGCCTGAGCCTCGCCTCGCGCTTTCGGAATGCGGTCATTCTCGTATTTCGCCGCATTATTGATCTTCGTATTTTTCTCTTCCCGCGCGTTCGTTACTTCCCGGAACGCTTCCGCAACCTGGCCGCTAGGCGGCTCGATATCCTGGAATTTAATATCGATGATCTGGATGCCTGTATTGTATTTCGCCTGCAGCTCCAGCAGCTTTTCCCGAACCTTGTCTTGAATAACCGTTTTACCATCGGTAATGGCGTAATCCAGCTTCTCCGAGCCGATTACCGAACGGATCGAAGAGCTTGCCGCATTGCGCAAAAATTGCTCCGGATCGTCGATATTGTACAAATAATCATGAATATTGCTAATCTTCCACTGCACGACAGCGTCCGCGGATACAATATTCTCGTCTCCCGTGATCATCATCGCTTCTTCATCAACGGGAATCACTTCATTCCCTTCCTGACGGTAACCGATATGAATCCGCTGCGTCAGCTCCGCCGGAACGGTAATGACCTGTTGAATCGGATACGGCCACTTGAAGTGCAGACCTGCCGAGTTCTCCCCCGTATACTTACCAAAGGTCAGGATGGCTGCCCGCTCTTGCTCTTGTACCGTATAGAACGATGACGAACCCAGATAAATAATAATGATGGCGGCTGCAAGCCCGATGACGATTTTTTTGACCGTACCCGGCTTGAACTCAGGCGGCTTGCGGTTCATTTGAGTCTGGCTCTGGTCTTGACCCATTGTGCTCAAAGTTATCTCTCCCCTTCTGAAAAAATGGTACTTTAGGGGATAGTACGCGGTAATAAGTCTAAGGTCACGGTTTTTTTCCATAGATCCCGGACGACTAGCCCCCTAGAGGAATCTATGCCCAGTCCTTCAAATAATGCTTAACCTTTGACGCCGCCTGCCGTCATACCTTCGATAAAATATTTCTGAAAAAAAAGAAATACGATCAGAATGGGTACGATAGCGAGCACAGCACCCGAAATCAACATATCGAAGTTATTTCCGTACGGCGTCAGTAAAGTGGATAACCCGATTGGAATCGTCAATTGCTCATTTGTGCGCAGCACGATTAACGGCCATAGAAAGTTATTCCAGCAAAACAATGCCTGCAAAATTGCCATCGAGGAAAAAGCAGGCGCCATAAGCGGCATCATGATCCGTACAAAAATTCCGAATTCCGTACATCCGTCCACGCGCGCAGCGTCCAGGAAATCCTTCGGCAGCCCGCCTGCATATTGACGGAAGAAAAAAATCGGCAGTGGAGCAGCAATAAAAGGAAGAATTACTCCCCATATAGAATCAATCAGCTGCAAAGAAATAGACAGCTTGTAAAGCGGCAGCATAATGATTTCCAGCGGTACCATCATCGTGATCAGCACTAATGTGAACGTTAAGTTACGAAGAGGAAATTTATAAACGGCAAGCCCGTAACCAATCATCGACGACATAAACAAGCACAGTGCAGTATAGATCGCAGTTATGACAATACTGTTTTTGTACCAGGTCAAGTATAATGATTCGCTGGAAAACAAATACGTATAGTTTTTTAAGGAAAAGAGGTCAGGATCAATTTTCAGGTTAAGACCGAATCTCATTAGCTCCTGAGCCGGCTTAAAGGAGGCAATCGTCAGAGTAACGATCGGAAATAACGAGAACACGGCAAATGCAGTAAACAGAGCTAGAAGCAGTACCTGATTTAACGTCCACTTTGTTTTTACTGTCGTATCCACCGGTTACTCCTCCTTCCGGAACATACCGAATAATTTGAGCTGACCGATCGTAATAACAAAGGTAATGAGCAGCAGCGCAAACCCTACGGCAGAACCAAGACCCAGATTATTCTGCTCCAGCCCATTCCGATATAAATAACCGACAATAGTCAGTCCAATGTCATTCGGCGACCGGTTGCCGTTCCACAGCATATAACTCTCGGTAAACATCGAATAACCGCCGTAAATACTAATCGTAAACACATAAATCGTGATAGGCCGGAGAAGAGGAATCGTAATACGGGAAAATTTATTCCAAGTCGATGCACCGTCAATTTCCGCCGATTCGTACAATTCCTTCGGAATATTTTGTAATCCGGCCATAAAGTAAAGCAAGTTAATGCCGATCCATCTCCATGCCGCAAGGATAACGAGCGTGCTCATAGCGAGCGCTCCATTGCCGAGCCAACGCTGCTTCTCGAAACCGAGCCACATGACAAATGAATTCATCAACGAGCCCTCTAATTCGCCGAAAGCCAGCCGGAATACAGTTCCCGCCACAACGACCGAAGTCAGAGCAGGGATGAACAGCGTGGAACGGAAAAAGTTTTTGGCGATCATTCGCTTCGAATGTAGAAACACGGCCAAAACAAGCGGTACAGGAATAAGTATAACAATCGTATAAATCGTATATTTCGTGCTATTCAAAATGGCTTTTAGAAAAGTCGTATTCCATAAATCTTTGTAATTATCCAGCCCAATGTATTTAACCTGACCAGGTAGCACTTCCTGAAAACTCATGTTGATGGCCGACAATACAGGATAAGCGAAAAAAACAGCAAAGGAAACGAGAAACGGAAATACAAAATAATACGGGGCGAATTTCTGCGAGTATAAAATGCCAGAGCGCTTCGCTTTTCGTTTCGCCTCCGTGTTTGCCGCCGTTTCCAGGGCGCTGTCTGTCATGATTCCCCCTCCTAAAGGTTTGCGAATGCAAACCTAACTTCGTAAGCGTATGCTTAGGTTTGCATACCTATTATTTTAACTGCCCGGCTGCTTCCTTCAGTACCTTCTCGGTGTTTTCTTTGTCGAGCAGAATACGGACAAGTACTGATGTTCTGAACATATCGGAAATCGTAGGCGTTTTCTCATTTATGTTGACCCCTTCGATCTCTTCTTTTACTTCTGTAAGTACACCGAAAATATCCGATCCGAAATAATCCGTAAATTTGTTCGGCTCTTTAAGCTCAGGTGCATCCCATACGTCCGAGCGGAGTGGATCAAAGCCGAGCTGATTCCATATTTCGATATTGCCTTCCTTGGATAGCTTGGCGAACGCCAGAAACTCTTTTGCAATCTCCGGGTTCTTAGAGGTCTTCGTAACGGCGGTCCCTGTTCCGCCCATACCTGCGGAACGCGGCTCGTCTGCCTTCCAAGCCGGCATTGGCTTAATAACCATTTTACCTTTCAAATCAGGCATATAATCGGTAAACCGTCCCATATACCACATCGGCATCCATACGGAAGCAACGCCGCCGCCGTTCATCAAGCCGTAATACTCTTCCGAATGGTGATTACCGCCTGGAACAGGTATCGCGATGCCTTTCTCAAGCAAGCCCTGTTGATAGTTGAGCGCATTCACAACAATTGGGCTTGTTATATTCAACTGGCCATCCGCCGTTTGAAAGTCGTCGTTCCCCGGTGCTTGGGCAACTTGCGGCCACAGCGACCAAAGGTCGCTCGTTTCCAGCGATGTCATCGGAACGCCTGTTTGATCAAGCACCTTCTGTCCGGCCGATTCAAAATCAGCCCATGTCTTAATATCGTCAGGATTGACTCCCGCTTTGTCGAGAATCTCCTTGTTATAATAGATAACCGCAGCGCCTACGTGAAAATCAATTCCGTAATATTGGCCGTCCTTAGCGTAAATATCCAGCCTGGATTTAACCAAATTGTTCAGCTCCGGCTCAATTACATCATTTAAGGACAAGAGCTGCGGTTCGCCTTTCAGGAAGTTTGGAAATTTGTTCAACTCGATATCGGCAATATCGGGAGCCCCCTTCCCGGATTGAAGCGCTACCAACAATTTATTATGCATATCATCGTAAGGGTATACGTTAGCTGTCAGCTTGATTTGCCGGTCCGGATTAGCTTCGTTCCAACGCTTCGTCATGTCCTGGTAGAACGTTTCATGAAGCTCATTGAACGTCCAAAATTCCAGATTGGTCGTCTTCCCGCCACCATCTCCGGAATTCCCTGCATTGCCATTATTACTCGAGCAGGCTGTCAACAAGGCAGTGAGCACAACCAGAAGAGAGAGTAACACAAGCAGTTGCTTCTTCACTTCTTTTCCCCCTTAAAATAGTTTAATTGATTTACTTTAAACTTTTATAAAACAGTTTGCGTTTTAATCATAAATTCAACCAATTAACTTGTCAATATGGAAATGTATGCGTTTACTATATTGATTTTATTAATATTCATTTAAACTAAAGATGATTTATTTCGACTATTAATGACTTTTTTCGCAAAGAATCCATGTTGAAAAAAGTAGATACGCTATGTAAGAGTTCATAAGATTAAGTAAATAGTCATTTTCGACCAATTCTCTTCTCACTTTCAGCCTTTTAGTTTATACTATTTTAAAACAATGTAGGCGGAAAGAAGGCGGTTCATCTTGATCCATATCAAAGAACTCCGTTCAGGATTAAATATTTTCAAAGCATTGAGCTCTGAAATTCGAATTGAAATTTTACAGCTGTTAACCAAATACGATAGCTTGAACATGAACGAAATCGCAGAGAAGCTTGGCCTAACGAACGGCGCGATTACGATGCACATCAAGAAACTGGAGGAGAGCGGGCTCATTGATATTACGACTGCGGGAGGCAAGCACGGCATTCAGAAAATTTGCTATTTAAATGAAGATCTGCTAACCGTCGAATTGCGTAAGAAAGGCGTGGAAAGCATCTATGAGGTTGAAATACAGGTTGGCCATTATTGCGACTATCATTCCGAACCGACCTGCGGTCTTGCAACCAATGACAGCATTATCGGCGAATTCGATAATCCGCGTTATTTCGCCGATCCGGAGCGCATAAACGCGGGAATCGTATGGTTGACAAAGGGTTTCCTTGAATATCGGATTCCAAATTACCTCAAACGGAATCAACATTTCAAAGAGCTTCAGTTCATCATGGAGCTAAGCTCAGAAGCGCCGGGCTACAATAACGATTACCCCTCTGATATTGTCTTCAGCGTGAACAATATCATGCTTGGCGTATGGACCTCCCCCGGCGACTTCGGCGGCGAGAAAGGGACAAACAATCCGGATTGGTGGCCGCCCCACCTGAATCAGTATGGACTCCTAAAGCTCCTCCGCATTAACGAAAGCGGTACGTTCATTGATGGCTGCCTAATTTCTAAAGTGACTATTAATGACCTGAAGCTGCATGAGCATATGGACATTAAATTCAAAATCGGCGTTTCCGAAACAGGACAAGCGGGAGGCTTGACCATTTACGGACAAAATTTCGGAAACTACAAGCAGGATCTGATTGCTAGAGTTCTATACGATGTTATTGAGAAGTAATAAAACATCAATAGGATCTGTTTAGGAAAACACTTGCCAAACCAATACTGAATATGTAGAATCGACAAGGGTCTTTTCATAAACTACATATTTAATGGAGGCAAGTTTCAAAATGAAAAACGCAATCGGGGTCCATGAGAGACCTCCTATAGGGCAAAGCATCATGCTCAGCCTGCAGCATCTTTTTGCCATGTTCGGTTCAACCGTGCTCGTACCGAATTTACTCGGCGTCGATCCGGCGATTTGTTTGCTGATGAACGGTATCGGTACGCTGCTGTATTTGTGGATTTGTAAAGGAAAAATTCCAGCGTATTTGGGCTCAAGCTTCGCTTTTCTCGCTCCTGCCGGAGCGGTTATCGGAGATAGAGCTGCTGGCGGCGGCAATTATGCGGCGGCATTAGGCGGATTTATTTTTGCCGGCTTGATATTCACGATCGTGGCACTCATTATTCAAGCGGCTGGCACGGGTTGGATTAATGCCGTGTTCCCCCCGGCCGCAATGGGCGCTATCGTCGCTATCATTGGCTTGGAGCTTATTCCAGTCGCGGCACGGATGTCCGGGTGGATCATTCCTCTTGGCAAAGACCCGGCAACCTGGTCCCCGGACCCAAGCATTGTAGCCCTTTCCACGATAACGCTTGCCGTAACCGTGCTCGGCTCTGTACTGTTCCGCGGCTTTATGCGAATTATTCCGATTCTGGTCGGTATCGTTACCGGTTACGTCATCGCTTTTTCCATGGGTCTTACGAACTTCACTGGTGTATCAGAAAGCGGGTGGATCCAATCGCCGCATTTCACGTTCCCTGAGTTCCAGTGGACAGCGGTCATTGCAATTGCTCCAGCGGCACTTGTCGTCATCGCGGAACACATTGGCCATTTGGTTGTAACGGGCAACATCGTCGACAAAGACTTGTCGAAGGATCCCGGTCTTCACCGCTCCATGCTCGGTAACGGCATTTCAACCGTATTGTCCGGCTTCGTCGGCTCCACGCCAAACACGACGTACGGCGAAAATATCGGCGTACTGGCGATCACCAAGGTTTACTCGACATTCGTCATTGGAGGAGCAGCGGTTATTGCGATTGTGCTTTCGTTCTCCGGTAAGTTTTCTGCATTAATCTCCGGAATACCAGAGCCGGTCATGGGCGGTGTCTCGCTGCTGCTGTTTGGCGTTATTGCTGCCTCCGGTCTTCGGATGCTTGTGGAATCGAAGGTTGATTACAGCAAGCCGACCAACCTGTTTCTGACGACAGTCGTGCTCGTTACGGGCCTCAGCGGCGTGAAACTGACCATTGGCGATTTCTCCCTATCCGGCATGGCGCTCGCTACAGTAGTCGCAATCGTACTAAGCTTGCTGTTCAAGCTGTTTGATGTGTTGAAGCTTTCAAACGATCACGAAGCGGCGGGGCATTAAAGTTCAGCCGGACCTGCTATACAAAAGGGCTATCTCACCGCCATTTACACGGCTTTGAGATGGCCCTTTTTCTTGCGCTTTGAAGCTCAAGCGTACGGACGAGAAGCTTCTTTATAGCTCTTTCTGAATGACGAGCTTTTAGCTTATCTCTCCTCCAGCCACAAAATGCTGGTGACGCCGCGAGGATAATATTTGCTTCCGGTAATTTCGCCGGAAATGATTTGGTCGCTCCAGCTCCAGAAGGACAGCGTCTCATGCGTAAGCCATTTCACATGGGCCGCATCGGCTGCTGCACCGGTCTCGTTCCATTCCCATCCGAGAATTCGGCGGGCAATAAACTGGCACAAATAAACTTTGCTTAACCAGGAGTTGCTGCTGGTCGAGGAAATTTTCCAACCGCCGTCCGGGAACAAGCAAATGCCTTTAACAAGCACGGTCTCCAGGTGGGTGCGCAAGGCTTCGATATAGAAGCCGAAACGTCCGCTCGAATCGAGTGCGTCAGTCAGATTCAAATAATAGGGGAAAATGAGACCTTCGATCGCAGGTATGATCTTTGAATCATTCCCCTCACCGATAACAGCCGGAATGTATCCTTCCGGTGTCATATGGCTGACGATCGTGCGTGCGCACTTATCTGCTTGCTCACCGGAAATCTTCGCCTGTTCCGCATAACCGTTATCGCCGAGCAGCTTCTCAAGCGCCAAATATGCCGCCCAGCTTTTGCCCGCCAAGTAAATATTGTTGCGTGCCTGCCCAAGAGAGACGTCGAGGCTGTCATACGTCGTAATTTCCGCACCGCCCATGGCGCGGCTGCTGTCGAGGCCCATGATCCCGTTGCGCTGGCCCGGATCCGGATGGTCACGGTTCAACATACTGGTTAGACAGGCTTCGAACACCGGCATATTTGCGCCAAGCCATTCCCGGTCACCGGTCCGCTCTGCATAAACGGCGGAGCAGAGCACCCAGTTGACCAGCTGCTCATGCGTCATATGCGAGAAACAGCCGTCCAAACCATACAGCTCGTAGGAAGAATAATGTGGCCGTGACAGCGTATTTGCGACGCCCATATCATGCGTAAAGCTGAGTCCGCCCGGATACTCTTCCGAGTCATCCGGGAACCGTACTTTATCTTCATAGCTGAAACGCTTCACGAACATATCCAGCTCGTTGCGTACGGTCCACGGATTCATTTTCAGCTCAAAAAACAATTGATCGACCGTGAGATCGAAGGTGTTCATCATCCGGTATTCACCTTCGTTTACGACCCAGAACGGTTCGCCTTCAGCATCGAGAAGCTGCGTGGAACCGTAATAGCTCCGGATGGCGTGGGCCATCATAAATTTCTGATCGTCCGACAAGCCTGACTCGCCAATCATGCGATTGGCTTCATGCGAACGTCTTGCCAGCTCATCAAAGTTATCCAGCGCAAAGGCGCCGACCTCCTCGATATTTCGAAAAAAGCGGGTGTAATAGTAGGAGGTGTCCATCCCTGCCGTTACGATACCGGAACGATGGAAGCAAACAGCAAACCGGTAAGTTCGGCGTTCCCCTGCCGGTACGTCCGCAACCAGCGCGCCTACCGTGCCGAGACCGAAGGTCCAGTTCTCCTTCAACGGATTCGTCAGGATGTTCTCCATACTGAAGTGCAGCGCCGATTGAATGTCCGCATTGTCCGAAACGATAGCCGTTAATCGTCCTTGGCCGACGCCCGCCAAACCCTCGCACGTATCGTCCAATCTGCGCATCGAGCTGTAAGGATCACTGCCCTGGTACCCGACAAAGGCTCTTCGGGAACGGCTCCCAGCCGTATTGTCGATTGTAAGCTCCGCGAGAACGGCAGGTACGAGCGCCAGCTTCAGCTCCGCTTCCGATGCTGTTTTCGGATCAGGCACCGATTGCACGGGTGAGTACACCGCAAAAGTTAAGTCACCCGCCTTCCACGCATCTGTAGACAAATGAAAATCGCGCTCGATCTTTTCCTTCGGATAATGAAACAGCATTCGGGGCTTGTTCTGATCCGGATCCGGATTCTCGATGTCATACCGCTTGCTTTCGTCGTCCACAACCTCAAAGAAAGGTAATGTATCATACAGCCCTTCCTGTTCCGCCGATTCCAGCCCGATAAATACATTTTGCCGCGGCGGACGTCCAAGCTCCAGATCCAGCCCGCCTCCATTGCCGGGAAACCCGAGCGTAAAGCTGGAGAAAGCTCCGATCGGGGAATGATGTGCGTTAAAAAACTGATTTCTAGACATCGGATAAGTCCCTCCAACAAATGAGTTTTCTTAAATGCTGCATTGCAAGAAACACATTTATCTCGGCAGCCACATCCGGTATTTGCCGCTTAAGGCCAGCATAGCAAACATATATAAACAGTTGTCGTAATATCTGCGCACGCCGGTACGGACGGGCGTATTCCAAAACAACTCCACATTGGCGCGGGCATACGGTCCGTCGGCAGCAAGCGACGCCATGGCGTTCGTCGCAATCACCCCGACCGGATGCAGCGATTTTTCCTCGAACGGCTCGCCAGCTACCGTATAACGGCGGTAATCGTCCGGCTGCTTATCCGCGAAGAACGATTGAAGCTTGTTCGCTTCTTCGATTTCCCATGCGTCACCCCGGAACCATTCCCAGTCCAATCCGACATTGCACGCAACCCGATAGGAATCACTGAAAAAGTGCCCGTAGCCCCGGTCGTTATTCGGCGTTCCATCGTAGTGGGCGTACTCCGGCGCCAGGCCCGTTACCTGATGGCATGAAATTTTCAAATACTCTCTGCTTGCCGTCGCCGCCTGCTTCCAAAACGCGCGGTCCTCCTCGTAGGCATACAAGGCGAACAGCTCGTAAAAATGCGGTAAATGATACGACGGATCGGAATATTCGCAGTTCGGGATAAACTTAATCAGCTTGTTGTCCGGGTTCCACATCGGATAGCCGTCGCCGTTCTCTCCCTTATGAATGCACGTGTGCAGTAAATCGCGGGCCTGCCTGCCGTAATCGAACGGGGGCGGCCCCTCCTGCCAGCGAAACGAGGCGAACAGCAGAGCCATCGCAAAAAATTCCTCCCCGTCCGGTGCCGGGCCGTTCGCGTTTCTCGTACCGTCTAGACTGCACGACCACGCGAAATAGCCGGCATGCAGGCCGTCCGTCATATACATATGGTCCATCGTCCACTTCCATAGACGGTCGAATACGTCCTTGCGGTCCATCTGCACCGCCATCATCATCCCGTAGG
This sequence comes from Bacillota bacterium, assembly GCA_051750645.1. GTDB lineage: Bacteria > Bacillota > Bacilli > Paenibacillales > Paenibacillaceae > Pristimantibacillus. The sequence continues at coordinate 179,428 of JBNJJW010000010.1, forward strand.
ACATCCCCTCGGTCCTTACGTCCAGGTTGCCGGTGTCGAGAAAATACGCTTTGCCGTCACCTGCCTCGTAATAAATCCGGGTGTCTTCATCGCCTTCGAGCAGCTCATTCCACGTATGCTGAACCCTTGCTTCGATTTCCTCCTCCCTATACCCGCATTCCAGAAAAACGTTACGATATTGCCCTGTATAAAAGGCGCCTAATTTCTTCGACATTGCAGGTCCCCCGGTATAAAGTGTTATTGCTTTCGCTAGCCCTTCACAACGCGCCAGAACGCTTCCTTCGGCTGCTGCTGCTCATCGAACAGTAACGGCCAATTTTTGCGGCTCCGAACAGGGAAATAATCAAGCCATGTATAATCATCGGCCGCGCCCCAGAACGTTACCGCCGAAATGTGCTGCTTGTATTCACGGAACAGCTTGAAAAACCGTTCATAGCGCTCCGTCAGCAGCTCCTTCATCTGTTCCGTAGGCACGGTCAAATCGGTCCGGCGGTCATCGTGCTCGAATACCGACACATCCATCTCCGTAACTTGCAGCTGCAGCCCCAGGGAAGCATATCTCTCGATTGCACTGCGAATGTCGTCCAGCCCCGGATTTTTGATATTCCAATGCGCCTGCAGCCCGACGCCGTGAATCGGAACTCCGCGTTCGACTAAGCCTTTGACCAGCTTATAAATTTTTTCCCGCTTAACGGGGTTGCTCTCGTTGTAATCGTTGTAGAACAGCACCGCTTTCGGATCCGCCTCATGCGCGTATTCGAAAGCTTTCGCAATGAAACCTTCACCCGCGATGTCGAGCCACTTTGATTGACGCAGCAGCTCCGCTCCCTCATCCGCAATCACCTCATTTACGACATCCCAGGCGTATATGCTGTCTTTGTACCGCTTCATGACGGTTTCGATATGCGATTTCATGCGGTCCAGCAGCGTTTCGGCATCAATTGTGCCGCCCTTGCTGTCCTGGAACAGCCAGTCTGACGTTTGGTTGTGCCATACGAGCGTATGCCCTCTGAGCTTCATGCCTTGGGCTTTGGCGAAAGAGGCAATTTCATCCGCTTGCTCGAACGTATACGTATCCTCCGAAGGATGCAGGCTTTCAAACTTCATCTCATTTTCCGGCGTTATGCTGTTAAAATGATAGGCCAGCAGCTCTTTCTGCGTCTGTATCGTTCTAGTATTTACAGCCGCACCGATATCGAAGGATTGGCTGAATGCCTCATACAATTTAGGAATTACGATATTATTAAAATGTCGCATCGTTTGTTTCTCCTCCTTTTAACCCTTGACACCGCCGACCATCATCCCTTTAACGAAGTACTTCTGGAGGAACGGATATACCATGATGATCGGCAAACTCGCAACAATCGTCATCGTAGCGCGTACCGCCATTGGAGTGACAGCATTCGCTGCATCATTTTCAGCATTCGCAAAGGCATCACTTGCTGTGCGGGCCGATAATGATGCGTTCGAGTTTTGCAAAATCTTCTGAAGCTCGTACTGCAGGGTGCTCAGCTCCTGATAGGATGAATTGTACAAAAACACGTCAAACCATGAATTCCACTGGTATACGGCTGTAAAGAGAGCTACCGTAGCTAACACCGGCACGCAGAGCGGAAGCACAATTTTGATGAAAGTCGTGAAATCGCCGGCGCCGTCGATGCGGGCGGATTCGAGGATGCTTTCAGGCAGTCCATCGATAAAGGAGCGAATAATGATCAGATTAAATACGCCGATGATGCCGGGAATTATATAAACCGAGAATGTGCCGAGCATGCCCAGTTCGCGCACAAGCAGAAAGTTCGGAATTAATCCGCCATTGAAATACATGGTCAAAATAAACGCAAGCGTCACGAATTTACGGAGAACGAAGTCCTGCCGGCTGATTGTGTAGGCGACCATCGCTGAACAGAATACCGTGACCACGGTACCAATCACGCTTCGAAGCACCGATATCATCGTTGCATGAAACACGCTTGCTTCCTTGAATACATATGCATAGTTATCCCATGTAAACAATCTCGGCCACAAATAGATGCCGCCGCGGATTGTATCGTTTGCTTGATTTAGAGAAATCGCCGCCGTGTTCAAAAAAGGATACAAGGTGACGATCATGAGCAGAACCAGGAAGATATAGTTGCAAATGTCGAAAATCCGGTCTTCGAGCGATGAAGAAATGCGATGCTCCTTTTTCAGTTTCGACGATGTAGCTGCTGTTGCCATGATCTGAACCTCCTTAGAACAATCTGGATTCGCCCATTCGCTTCGCTAAATAGTTCGCAGCGAACAATAAAACAAAGCTGACTACGGTTTTAAACATCCCCGCAGCGACCGAGAGCGAGAAATTACCTTGTGCGATACCGTATTTGAGCACGAAAATATCGATAACCTCGGAATAGTCCACGTTCATGCCGTTGCCGAGCAAGTATTGCGGTTCGAAGCCCGCTTCAAGCAGATGTCCGATTTGCATAATCAGCAGGACGATAATAACCGGCTTAATGCCTGGCAGCGTCACGTACCCTATACGCTGGAATCGATTCGCGCCGTCCATTTTCGCAGCCTCATATTGGGCGGGATCAATCATTGTCATGGCAGCCAAATATACGATGGTATTCCAGCCTACATCCTTCCAAACAGAAGATGCCCCGAATATCCCCCAGAAATATTCCCCTATGCCGAGGAACAAAATTTCATTGCCTTTGTCTACCCATCCGAGCCAAAGCATCATTTGGTTAATGATTCCATCAGGCGACAGCGTCGATTGTACGATGCTGGCCGCTACGACCCAGGAAATAAAGTGAGGCAAATAGCTGACCGTCTGAACGACTCGTTTGAAATAGACATGCCGTACCTCATTCAACAAAAGAGCTAGAACAATGGCTGTAACGAAGCCTAGCACGAGATTTATCGAGCTCATAGCAAGCGTGTTTCGGAGTACGCTCAAAAACCGTTCATCCTGGAACAAAAACGAAAAATGCTCGAAGCCTACCCATCTTTGATTAAAGAAGCCTTTAGCCGGCTTAAAATCTTGAAACGCGATTGTCCAGCCCCACAGCGGCAAATATTTAAATATAAATAACCATAAAATAAACGGAACAGACATCAGGACAAGGGAGCGCTGTCGAACCAGTTTCGTGAAAAAACCCGCCGGTTTATTGGATACCGTCTTGGCAGACGCCGTCAGTGGTGTGTTCTCCATACATTTCTTCTCCTTCCGGCACCGATTCGGGATAAATAAGGTGAAAAGGCCGGGCGCGAGGCACTTAAGTGAGCCTCTGCAGGCCGACCTTTCCTTTGCTGCAAAAAATTAGTTTGCTTTAGCCAGATCGATCAGCTTCTTCACTTCTTCTGTCGTCCATTTCTCATATTGTTCCGTATCGAGCTTGCCCATCTCGCCCGTGTACTCCGTCCAGACGGTTTCGAACTCGGATGGATTTGCAAGAACGAGTTTCGGGAAGTACTTCTTCGTGATTTCATCGCTCTTCGTTGTAAAAATTTGCTGCGGCGAGCCTTGCTCCTTCGGAATCGCCCATGCCGGGAACCAAGGACGCTCATCCGGTGCTGCAAACATTTCCGAATACGTTTTTACGCCATACTTCTCAAGAATCGCTTTATCGGCGTCCGTTAAGCTCATTTGGAATACTTCCGGTTGAACGCCAGGCGACACGGCGTTTCCATCCGCGAAAGATGAGCCATTGCCCCACAGCGGCCAGTTCCACGAATAGTATTTGAAACCGAACTTTTCGTTGAACGTCTCGTCAATCTTGGCGATTTGCTCCGGCGTACGGTACATGCGGCCTTGATCATTCACATCGAACGTCTCGCCTTTGATTCCCCAGCTGCGAAGAACTTGGTTTTCCTCCTTCAGCAGGTTATCGAAATATTGAATAATGCGGACCGGATCCTTCGCGCTTACCGTGATGCCGATACCGCGGTTTTTAACGAAGCTTGGCGGATCGAGGTACTGGTCCTTCTGACCGTCAAACGTAACCGGAAGCGGGAAGTAACGCAAGCCGTCCTTCGACGGGTCAGCTATCGCCGCATCCTTCAAGTTGTTTGTCGCGTTGCCGACTTGCCAGCCGTAGTCGAAGAAGCCAAGTACTTTGCCGGAAGTCATTTTTGCAAGATATTGATCGTAGTTGTCTACGAAGGATGCCTTGTCGAACATGCCTTTTGCGTTAATTTCGTTCAACTTCTGCAGCCAGCGTTTCGTAGAGTCTGCAGCTGCATACGTTTTTGCTTCAAACGTGTTCATATCGACTATGACGCCGCCATCGTTCGGGTACCCTTCAAGGTGCATCGGAGGGTTCGACGTTGCGAAAAATCTCCAGTCGTGCGTAAGGGTCATGAAGCCAGTCAGATCTTCGTCTTTATGCTTATTCATGTAGTCTTCAATCAGCTTAAAGTAGTCATCCAGCTTGTTGATCTTCGGATAGCCTGCTTCTTCCAATATGCGGCGCTGAACCCAGAACGCCCCCTGACCGATGGACGGATCCGGGACATACTCGCCGACTACGTTGGAGAACGGAATAAAATAAATGTTTCCGTCTGCCGCTTTCATTTGGTCGAAATAAGGACCGTACACTTTCTTAATGTTCGGACCATGCTCCTCGATCAAGTCATTGAGCGGTATGAACGCCCCGGCGTCGAGGACTTTGTCGATCGCTGCATCCGGAATCAATACGTCCGGATAGTCGTTGGAGGCGATCATCGTACCGATTTTCGTATTGAGGTCGCCGACCAAATGTTCAATTTTAAAGTTAACCCCCGTTTGGTCTTCGAGTATTTTACCGATTGTCGTTTCGTTCGTATTGATGTCCTTCGCCGCAGCGGCAGCGTTAAAGTAAGAGAACGTCACTTTCTCAAGCGGCGCATCCTCTTTCTCTTCCGATGGATTGTTGTTCGCCTGCGGCGCTTCCGTATTGCCATTGCTGCAAGCAGTAAAAAGCATGACGAAAACGAAACTGAAAAGAATCCATTTCTTCATTTTTGTAGCAATCCCCTTTCAACAGCCATTATTTTGTAAGCACTTTCAGTATAAAATGAAACCGGTTTCTCTGTTACCCGGCAAACTAAAGGTTTTACTTTCAAAAACAAACAACATAAGACGGCGCGGAACGATTACCGGAGGTTCCGACATTCAATCCGCGCCATAGGTTATCCATTATTGCCACCTGCGATCAGGTACACGAATGTGGACCAGCGTCCCTTCTCCCGTGGAGCTTGTTATTTCAAAATCAGCTTCACCGTTGAAATACATCTGTAACCGGTAATAGATGTTTTTGATACCTACGTTGTCCCCCATATCTTCGCTCTCATGAAGAGATCTCATCATTCGGCCTAATTCCTCCTCATTCATGCCGACGCCGTTATCCTTCACGCTAAAATATAGCGATCCGTCATGATGCTCGATTCTGATCGTAATCAGGCCATCTTCCTTGAGCGGCTCGATGCCGTGAATGCTGGCATTCTCCACCAAAGGCTGAAGCATCATCTTAGGAATGGTACAGCTATAAGCGGACTCGTCCACCTCGATTTGATAGTTCAGCTTATCAGCAAACCGGTACTTTTGAATTTCTAAAAAGCACAGCACCAAATCCATCTCTTCCCTGACGCTGACCCAATCCTTGCCCCATTGCAGCGATTTCCGGAATATCTTTGCCATATTGTGAATGATTTTAGCCGTCTCTACCTCGTTTTTCATCATGCTTCGCGTTCGAATGGTCGCAAGCGCATTAAACAGGAAATGCGGGTTGATTTGGCTTTGCAGCGCGTGCAGCTGCGCTTGATTTCGTTTCAGCTCAAGGTCCTTCTTCTGGATATCGGCGACATAGACGTCGTCGATCAGCGTTTTAATTTGCAGGGTCATCAGGTTGAACTCTCTTGTGAGCTGCCCGATCTCGTCACGGTGATCCCCGTACGCCACGGTTTGGAAGGAGCCGTATTTCACCTTCTTCATATGCCGCAGCAATCCGACCAGGCGTGCGCTTAGCGATTTCATAATCCACGCAATGATCAGCGTCGGGATCAATATATTAGTCAAAGCTAAATAGTAAACGAATACTCTAGACTTCCGAACCTCCTCAAATATCTTCTCCTCAGACACCGCTAGCACAATCTTCCAGTCGCCAATATCATTCATGTTTGAATATCGTTCTTCAAAAAGAAATGCATCGCTTGCTAAGTAGGAAGGCGAGTAAGCGGCCTTTTGATTCACCCAATCGATGTCCCGCCGGTTCGAATACTGGATGATGTTGTCCTCGTCAACCAGGAAGACGTCGCCATCCAGTGCGATGGAGCTGAACACCTTCCTGATCGCATCGGCGTGGATATCGATTTTCACGAATTTTTGCCACTCGTTCTGATCGGCGGAATAATTTAGCTTTCGAATGATGCTGTACGTATTTTCGCTGCCAAACGCGCCCAATTCACTATTGCGGACGACGATCGGATAGGACGTCTGATTGATTTCCCGGTACCACTCGGCGTTTTCAATCGCTGCTGTGATGGGCATGACGTATCCCCCGCCTATGATGGTCGGATTGTCCGTATAAATCGTAATTTGCTTAATGGATTTATAGACTGGACTGTATTTATTCAAAATCCAGACGATGTCGGTGTTGTAGCTGGCTATATATTCACTATCGGTTTCGTATAATCTCTCCAAGCTTTCGTTTAAGAAGTAATCCGTGTTTAACACCGACGAGATTCCAAGAGCGATATCGATTTGGGAGCGAAGGTCGTTCCTTGCCTTCTCGACTGTAATGGCGATATCTTTCATTTTTTGGTTTTTAACGTTATTCGTCGTTACATTATAGAAGATCACGTTGGTCAGAACGATCGGGATCAGCACGCATAAAAAATAGATAAGCAGCATTTTGTCCCGTAGTTTCACGTGATTTAAGCTCAGTTTCGGCATATAAAAACCACCAGACCTTAATTTTTGGCGTACAGGGCACTTCGGTATTCGCTCGGTGTCTTCCGTTCCACCTTCTCGAACTGGGTTACGAAATAATCCGCGTTACTATAGCCGATTTTATCCGCGATTTCGTACACGCGAAGCCCCGTCTGGCGAAGCAGCCGTTTCGCTTCCTGCATACGGGTTTGAAGCAAAAACTCATTAAAATAGACGCCGTACGTTTTCTTGAACAGCTGTCCCAAATAGACCGGATTCATATAAAAAACGGCAGCAATGCTTTTGAGACTCAGATTTTGGTCGTAATGCGTCTCAATATATTGTTTGATCTTCTGAATACTGCCTTTCGTATTATTTTTCCGAAGCTCTGCAATATAGACCGTGCTTTCTTGAATAAAGGTTATAAACATGGCTTTTAGTCCTTGTAATGAAGCGGGCGTCTGCGTCCAGGTAAGCATCGTATCCAGCATCAGCAAACCGTTTTTGTCGCCATCCATGCTCTCTATGATCCGCAGAATGCCAAAGATGAATCGGGTTATTGACCTATCCACCGCATCCGGCGCATAATGCTCCACTTTGAATCCATCAAAGATTTCGTCGATCGTGCCGGACAGAGCCGACGGCTCATTCTCCTCAATGGTTAGCATTAGCCTCGCAACCACAATGTCGTCCGTTTCTAAGTATCGGACAGGACAACCTTCCCAGTCCTCGAACATCAGAGGCCCATCTCCGGACGAGGCGTATTTGTGCCTCCAAGCTTCGCCGGCTGTTCGATACGATTCGGGAACAAGCTCGACCGCAGATACAGCCTTCCCTCCATACAGAACGACATTCGCGCCTAATTGCTCACGAAGCCGCTGCTGCAGCATAACGGCAAACAGCTTCCAGCTGCGGTCATCGCTCTTCCAGCTTTGCTGGCCCGCGACAAACCCGTACACGCCTCTCTGCCGCTCATGAACATAGACGGCCGCTTGATCAATCGCAGAAGATATCGCGTCAGCAACATCCGTTTTCCATCGCCCTTCCGAATCATCATGGGTAAGCTGAAGATCATTGAGCTCAACATCGAAATAGCACAGCTCCTCATCTTCACTCAGCCCCAATGCCCGCATCATATCGGAAGACAATGCCTTATCCAGCGTTCCCGTCTCTAAACCATCGAAGAAGGATTTGCTCAGCATCCTTGCCCGATCCGCTTGAAATTGAATGTTCCTGCTTAGCGTTTCACTCAACGTTTGGAGCGTCTGTTCCATTTCCTCCTCGTCGATCGGCTTCAAAATAAAGTCATTGACGCCGAAACGAACCGCCTTCTGCGCGTATTTAAAATCGCCGTACCCGCTGACAATAATAAACGAGGGTTCCGCTATCTTCCTTTCCTTAACCGCTTGAATCAACTCCAGCCCGTCCAGCACCGGCATCCGGATGTCGGTAACGACCAAATCCGGCTGGGTCTGCTCGATTACATGCAGCGCCTCTTCGCCGTTCGCAGCCTCGGCTACGATATCGAATCCGTGTTTGTTCCAGTCGGTAAATTGCTTTAAGCCTTGTCTTGCATACAACTCATCGTCAACCAAAACTACCTTGAACATGATAAGTCCCCCTTGAGTTCGTTGTCTTCATGCGGCTGGATTTTCGCTCAAGTTCGCTTGTGCCTTACCGGCATAAGTCAATTTATTCATCCCAATATACAGGAAGCGCTTTCAAGTAATTTAAGTATACTGTAATCCGATATGCACTTAACTGCAAAAAATATAGATTCTCCTTAGTTTACTATATACCGCATTTTATTGCCTTGGGTAATTCTGTAGTGAATAAGCTAGCTGCACATGAAGAAAGGGAGCGCCAACTTGGGCACTCCCATCTTGTAAATAATGAAGCATCCTGCCTTCCTTGCACATAGCATAGAGCGAAAGGAGTGAAGCAAGCATGCCCGCCTATCGTATAATTGTAGACCTGTCAGACCGTCAGCTGCACTTACTGGATGGCAATACGGTCGTTCGTTCCTTCCCGGTCGGTATCGGTAAAATGGTCAGCCAAACGCCTACCGGTGAATTCACGATCATTAATAAACAAGCTAATCCCGGCGGTCCATACGGTGCCTTCTGGATGGGACTGTCCAAACCGCATTATGGTATTCATGGCACTAATGACCCTTCCTCTATCGGCCGTATGGTTTCGCTTGGGTGTATCCGCATGTATAACGACGACGTTCTCGCTTTATCAAAAATAGTACCCATACGGACGCGAGTTACGATTCGGCCATAGCGAATAGACTTTCATATTAGCTCATTTCGAACGAAAAATTTCACTTGCCGTTGTGGTAAAATGATTAGACTCACTAATCTGTAAGTAAGGATGTGCTTCTATGACTTACATCCACAACGTCGATCTTCGGGAGACCCCGCTTTATTTTGCCTACCAGCGCGCAAGCTACGGAAACGAAGAGTTCCAGGGGACGTTTCATGCCCATCAAGGCATTGAAATATTATTTATCCATCAGGGAAAAGGAACACTTATCATCGAACAGAAGAGCTATGAAATCACCGCAGGAATGATGTGTATTTTCCAGCCTTACCAGCTGCACCATGTTCAGATGGATGTCAGCCGGAAGACGCCCTTCATACGTTCTATCGTTCATTTTGAGCCATCCCTATACGAATCGTATTTTGACAAATGGCCGGGACTGCAAGCATTTTTCCGCAAAGTGCATAAGAGCAAGCTTTCCGGGAACTGTTTGTACAATTTGGGAGAGCCCGAAACGCTGCATAGCTTGCTGAGAAGCCTGAATGAACGGGTGCCCAGCCTATCCAAAAACGATTACTTCGAGGAGTTTTCTTTGTTCCTCGTGGCCTTCTTCCGTGTGCTCAAGCAGCTTTGGGAACAGCAGACGGATCATCCCGTTTTAGGCGCAGCACGAAAAACGCATCAAGCAGAACGTATTCTTAGCTGGCTGGAGCACCATTATAAAGAGCCTTTGCGGCTGGACCATATGGCTAGTGAGCTTCACCTGTCTCCCTATCATTTGTCCCATTTGTTCAAGGAGTGTACGGGAAGCAGCATTTCCGATTATGTTACGGCCAAAAAAATGCAGCAGGCCATACTGCTTCTCACCGCGACCGATCAATCGATTGCCCGTATTGGCGAGGAAATCGGCCTAACCAACTGCTCCTATTTTTGCAAACTATTTAAGACGCAAATGGGTACGACACCGCATCAATACCGCAAGCAGTTTCACGAAAAAAATAAGAAGAGCTGAACCATGCCGTCATTTGTAGCTGCTTCCCGTTGAGATCGGCTGATCCGTGAAGTTTTCCACCGAAGCTTTTTTCTCATAGAAATGAATCGCGCCAGCTTGCATGCCGCTTCGCGTATAAAACGGATCATCCTGACTTAACGGGAATTGCACAAGCTGTCCTGTGCTTGCCGACTTATAGATGCCGACGATAAGCTCAAGCGTTTGGCGCCCGCTAATACCGTCGATAAGGACGGGCTGCCCGGTTTCTATAGCAGTAAGAACGTTGTCGATTTGTCCGGCATGTCCCTCATACACGACTTCCGGTAAGGCATCGTAATAGCGCTGAAGCTCATGCTCCAGCAAAGGATTCGGCTCGGGAAATCCGTTTCCCATAGAGGTGGACGCTTTCATTTTCCATGGCGTGGAGACTCGCGCCTTTGCCCCTTGGAAAATAAGCTGCTGCTCCTCGCCGTGGTGCACGACGGAGCTCGTTATTTGCGCAAGCGCGCCATCCGAATAACGAAGCATGCCGATCGATAAATCCTCTACCTCCGCATTGTCATGCGATACATTCGTCATAAACGCCTGCACTTCCGATGGGCGGCCCATCATCCACAGCAAAGCATCGATATGATGCACCGCATGATTTAACGTACAGCCTCCGCCTTCCTTCTCCCACGTTCCCCGCCACCATAAATCATAATAGCAGTGTCCGCGCCACCAGAACGAATCGACCTGAGCATGCAGGATTTTGCCCATCAGTCCGCTGTCCAGCACCGATTTCAGCTTCATCATCGGCGTTTTGAACCGGTTCTGGGCGATGACGGACAACACTTTCCCGCTCTTCCTTGCCGCCTCGTTCATAAGGTCGCACTCCTCCAAGGAGGAGGCCATTGGCTTCTCGACGACGACGTGTTTGCCCGCTTCCAAAAATGCGACCGCAAGTGGAGCGTGCGTGTAAGGAGGCGTACAGATCGATACGATATCAATGTCCTCGCTAAGCAGCTCCCTGTAATCCGAAACCGCTTTTGCTTCCAGCAGCTTAAATTGTTGAATTCGAGATAACGCCTTCTCTTCATAAATATCGCTAATGGCTACGATCCGGCATCGTTCGGGAAATTGCAAATACGATTCAATATGAGCCGTAGAGATAGCCCCGGCACCGATTATGGCTACTTTAAGCATGGTTGAAACCTCCTAATAATACGTTTTACAAAGCAAAACCAGCAAGCGTAAGCTTTACTAGTTGCAACTAGCTTACCAAGCAATCGGTTTCAAATGTATGTATAGGTTGTGGGAAAATGACGTTACTTTGCGGATTATTCTCCCTAGTCGGACTCATCTTTCACTGCATCAAAAAAACCCTTGCTCCGCAAGGGTTTTGATCGTTTAT
>JBNJJW010000011.1:0-185504 GCA_051750645.1 Bacillota bacterium
AATTTTCGTTTCGCGTCAACCGTTCGTTTCTCATCGGCGACTTTTATAATATATCACATTTGCCTATCTCATTGCAAGCACTTTTTTTCGTCATTCGACATTATTTTAGTTTGTCGATTGAGTTATTATGCATCCCGCAAAAGCGGCGAGTTCTAATGTATCATACGGCGATCATTTACGTCAAGCATGTTTTTTCGTTTTGTTTATTCAATAAAAGAAGCGATTGTCTGCTCTTCAAAATGAGAGCAAAACAACCGCTTCTTTCCTAATAGAAGTAACAACCACGTGCTTCCTTAGTTCGCGATCATATAACGCAGCTCCAGCGCTCCTGTATCCCCTGACTCAGGCATAACAGCAACTTCGCGAATGTATTCCCGCTTCACCAGCTTTTGCAGGACTAGCGACAAATCAACATGTAATACGTTTATAGAAGAATGCGACTGTAATTCCGCAATACTCCATGGTTCCTCACGACTTGCCAATATATCAAACAACAAGGAACAGCTAGATTTCATTTTATTCATTACGGAGAACTCACATCCCAGCATAACTAATTGCACCCTTTGCTCTAGTGTCTCGGGACTGACGGTTAGCTCCTCATAAAGCTTATATATGCCGGGATGAACGCGTTTCAACTGCTTCCATACGGTCAGCTCTGGATGACGCCCTTCTTCTATAAGTACAATGTGAGCCCAATGATGGAGTGCCGTGAGCACATGACTGTATGCATCCAGCAAATTGCCGTCCAGCAGGTCCTGCTTTGCTTGCAAATAGGTCCTTAAGAAACCAGCAAACTCTGTAAACTGCTTTTGCTCCCGCATAGAATTCGGAAACTGAAGAAGACGTTCACGCACACCGTTCAAATAGCCGTCGCGATCCACTAATATCTCCCCCCGCACTAGCCACTCAATAATATTACGATTTTCTCCGCCTGATACCCATTCGTTCAAACTATTCGGATCGATCGTACGTATCAATACCCGCTTGCCTTCGAGTAGTACATGCTCCGTATCATTAAGAGCGATGTCTTTCTTCATTATAACGAGTACTAACAAATCCAATCCATCAATGAGTGGGTTGTAAGGATATGGATTTTCTATAACAGCTAAACCGACTAAATCAGGCTGTCCTCGATAGCTGCTTGCGATGCGTGCATTTATATGTTCCACTAGTTCCTCCATATAGCTAATCCCATTTTATTAAGCTATAATAATCTACAGATTAATTCTTTTTCGACAAGTCAGAGTCACATTCCTGCTTACTGTCGTAGAAAAACAGTCTCAATTTCATAAGTCATTAGTCATGGGAAGGGTTTGGACGCATGAACAAAATTTTCTTTAAATCTGCTAAAATTAATGAGTTCCGTCTCTGGGGGCTTGTTTTCACCCTCGTAGGGATGGGTGTTATGGTACTCGGCACCGCCGGCATCGTTTTCTGGGGACAAGCCGGAAAAATCATTGCAGCTATCTTCATGGTTATCGGCATGATCTCCTTGCTCATTAGCGTTGCTGTCTATTTCTGGGCTGGCATGATGTCCACGAGCGCTACGATGCTGCAATGTCCGGAATGCGGACGTCAAACCAAAATGCTTGGAAAAACGGATCGCTGCATGTTCTGCAAAACAATGCTTACGTTAGATCCTGCTCAAGCAACACATAGTCCATCTGAATAAAACAATGAACGCCCCTTCCATAATCGGAAGGGGCGTTCTCTTATTATTCATGCATCAATTTAATGTAATAAACAAATTATGGCCTTTTCTTCATTGCATCATCAATGGTTTTCCAAATAGATGCTGTTTGGAATGCTCGCTGCCACGTGGCAACTCCGGCTAAATCATACTTTCGGACGAGTGCAACACGCGCTTGCATTGATACATCATCCTCGATCCAAATTCGGTTTAGCGCTCCGCCCTCCGTATACTCGACATAATTTTGTCCAGCAGCTGCATTGAGTACAGGTTTTAGCTTCTTCGCAGCGATAATTCCCTTCACTTTATCCATACCAACCGCTTTAGAGGTAACAGCAACTTTGCCGTCAGTCCCCTTTTTCTCCGTCCAAATTCGCGTATAGAGCGGCATACTAAGGATGAGCTTACTTGCAGGCACGCCGTCCTCCTCCATAATACGTACGATCGAGCTTTCCGTCCACGGTAAGGAAGCAACTGACCCTGACTTCGGACTTGATGCCCAGTGCTCATCGTATGCCATGACCATCATATAGTCTACGACACTGCCCAGCGCCGCTCGATCAAGAAATAACGACCACATTTCACTGTTCGACTTTGGAGTTACGTCAATTGAAACGACTAGTCCTTGCTCGTGCAGGAGCGGTGTCAGCTCTCTGACAAATTGCACAAAGTTTTCCTTATCGGAAGTGTGAACATTTTCAAAATCGATATTAATACCTTGCAGGCCGTACACTTCAGCAAAAGCAAGGAGCTGTTGGATCATGAAAAATCGTGTCTCGACTGTTGCCAATGCCTTCGTCGTTCGATCCGGCTCAAAGTCATTGCTAAACAACGCCCATATTTGCAATCCTTGCTGATGCGCCCATTTCACATAAGCAGGATCAGCTTTCCCTTTAATCGTCCCGTTGTCATCAGCCAAATCAAACCAAGTCGGGCTAACTACATTCACACCTTGCATCGGTCCAATTTGGGCCGGATCTATTTTTTGATCATACACTGCTTCCCAAGTCATATTAATTTTGTTACCCAGTACCTTCCAAGCGATAAAGGCAGGTTCACGAACAGGCTCAGGCACTTGATCGATTGAGGTGAGCTTTACATATGCTTTGTTAATAAAGCCGACTCTTCCGCTTACGCTCTGCACAAGCAGCCATCCATCCTGCTCCTCCCAAATTCGTACAGTATTCGTCTGGGGAACATTTTCTACAAATGGAGCCCGGATCGTCGCTTCAGTTCGCAGCGCGGCTCCTTTTTCCGGAATTACTTCAGCTAGCTGTATCGAATCCCCGGCTGATAAGAGGGTCACAATGCCTGTATCCTCTACGTATTCCACCTTAATGCCGTACAGCTCTTCGAGCGGCGCTGCAGGAATATAAACAGTATCGTTAGACGTCTCTGCAGCAACCGTTAAGTCATAGGGCTTCCGGTTAATGGTGGCTGTCAAGGAGTCTGTCTTCAGATGGAGCACTTTATTGGCTGTCGTAAAAATAATCGAACCGGATTCCGGCTCATATCGGATAGGCTTGTCCTGTCCAAGCACCTGCTGAAGCACGTTAAGCGGCAGCTTCACTTCATTATTATCTATAAGTGCCCCTTGCTCGGCTTCCATACCATGAACCATGATCGGATGTTCTGACTTATATATAGGATCCACCATTTCACTATTCGGTATAAACCGCATATATCCAAACCAACCCATAGAAGCAATAGCTGCGACAATAAATAAAAACAACATGCTCCTAACGCCTCGGCCGCCTCTGCGGCGCGGTGGCCGGTTGTACATCGTTTCCAAGTCATCACTCTCCTGTATGCTAGAATGCAATTGTTATCATTAATAAAAAACGTGCGGATTAGCGTTTAATCGCTTTCCAGCACGTTCATGTCGGCTTATGGCCGTTTATTTCGTTGTTACATTACAGTTTGAGCACAAACCATATATTTCCATTCGATGTCCTTCGACTACAAAACCCGTCACTCGAGATGCAGCTTTTTCCACCTCAAGCAATGGCGGATAATCAAAATCGACGATTTGCCCGCAATTTTTGCAAATGGCATGGTAATGATCGGATAAATCCGAATCAAAACGACTAGAATCATCGCCATAAGTCAATTCACGCAATAAGCCAGCTTCAACAAACAATCGCAGATTGTTATATATCGTAGCTACGCTCATGCTCGGAAAAGTTGGAGAGAGCGCTTTATAAATTTCATCTGCTGTAGGATGTGACATGGAGTCCATCAAGTAGCTTAAAATGGCGTGACGTTGCGGGGTCATTCGGACGCCATTCATCTTCAGTTGCTCCAGTGCTAAGTTAACGCTGGCTCCCATTCCCCTCACGCCTTTCAATGTAATTACAACTATTGTACGTTCTAGTTTAAGAATTTGTCAATGAAAGCGCCTTTTTAGGAAGGCACATATCGCTTGATCGCAATGCTGTTCGTTGCATTAATTTGAACACGGAAAGTACCTTCACCCATTGTGCCTCTTATTGTTTTCTTACTTGCTTCTAACGGCAGCTCGGTTGTAATATTACCGAAAGTTACCGATCCATAAATAGTGAAATTAGCGTCCTCGGGCATTGAAAGCTTTATTTCGCCAATCGAGCTGTCCAAATCCCAATCGCCCCCAACCGTGCCGCTGTTTAGCTCTATACTGCCATTTAGGGTATCCGCCTTTACCGATGCTCCGGCGCCGTCGATTTTAATTTTACCGTTCTTCGTCTCCGCTTCGATATCCCCTTCAATTTGCTTTATTTCCAAGCTGCCGTTAAGCGTATTTGCATAGAGCTTACCTTGGACCGCAGCAGCGGTTATCGTTCCATTCTTTGTTTCGAGATTACTGTCTCCCGTAACGGCATTCACAAGTATGCCGCCATTATTTCCTTTGACGGACACTGGACCGTTAATGTTGCCGATTGTTACGAGCCCGCTGTTGCTCTTAATCTCAAGCCCTCCCGGTAAGGTTAATCCCGTAACTTCTACAGGACCGTTTCCGGATTCCACTTTCAGCTTCACGGCTGGCTTCTGCTCCAGCTGGGCTTCAGGTGTCGGTTCAAGTTCTGTCTCTAGCCCAGTATCCGGATCAATTAGCACTTCAGTATTTATATGCTCGTTCTGAACGTTCTGTGTTACAGAATCAACCGGCAATTTCGGTTCGCTTGGCATCGTTTCCTTTACCACTAACTGGTCTGACATGGACAGAGGCACCGTAATTATCATGTTCATTCTCGGCTTCCTGCCTCCGTTAGCGCCGTAGGCTTGCCCTTTTGCTTCAAGAGTTACCTCATTGCCGGGAGTTATCTTAACTGTTGATTGTTCGGCAACATTTTCGGCTTCAGATTGTTCCGTTAGATCAACCCACACGGCAGTTTGAAGTTCAATTTCCTGTACATCGGCTGAACGGATTGTAACTTGTCCATTCGGATTTACAACTCGAATAAGAGAAGCCGATTCGTCAAGAGGAACTTTTATTACAGCTTTGTCAAAACGAAATCCTTTCTCTTCACCATACTCGGCCGTCCCATTCAAGTCGACATTAAATTGATCAAGCCAGCGAAATGGAATATCGGCATACTGCGTAACGACATATGCGGTTGAGGTAATAACTAACGCAATCATTCCGCCTACAATGTCAAGCTGGAGCTTTTTTTCCATTCCTCTGAACTTTAAGCTAAACAATATGATTTCAATGCCAAGTAAAATAAATAGGACAGGCCACCATTGTCCAAGCAGCGAAATATCGTTACGGCCTTGTATTTGATCCCACAGCAGCAATGCCCCCACCGAGAGAACTAGCGCCGCTGCAGTAAATCTCCCCAGCTTATACATTGACACCGTTCCTTTCCGTAAACGAAGCAGTAATACGATTGCAGTAACTATAATAATTGGGCCTACACTCAGCTCAGCCAGCTCATTCATCCATGGTAAAATGACTTCCGGCGGCTTCACCAATATGAGCATGATCGTACCTGCCAACAAAAGTAATATACCGTGTATAAGACCTAACGCAACTGGACTGTCATCCTCCACTTCCATGCTTTGGAGGGAATCAAATACACTTATAAAATAAAAAACGGGAAGCATAATACCTAAATAAACGATTAGGAGCAAATGTCTGCCGCCATCAGAATCCGCAAGACGTACGATTCCCGTTAAATCAAGTAAAAAAGCGGCTATTAAAAGCAGGCCATTCGGATGTTGCCCCGTATACATGTGGCCCGCACCCGGCATCATAAAGGCGAATAGTACTGCAAGCAGCCTGCTTTTTTTTCGTTTTATTCCGAGCTTACCCAACGTACACCCTCCAAATGCTTTAATTGATCGAGTATCGAGAGAAGTGCTTCCGATTTCGGTAATGTCACATACATCTGCAGCATGACTTGATCTGCATTCCCCTCATCCTCGCACTCCTCAAGCAGCATTTTTCGGATCAAAATTTTCCGTTCTGCCATAAAACCGTTAATGCTGCGTAAGGTTAGCGATAAATCGTTAGCTTTTATTTTGAGCAGATACTCTTTCTTAGCGCTGATGTACCTCTTCTCCAGCTTGTTAAAAGCCCATAAGGTAAGAAGCACCATAAAAGTCGTTATTGCGGAAGCAAAATAAAATCCCGCTCCAACTGCTAATCCAATTGCAGATACAACCCACAAAGAGGCTGCCGTCGTTAGTCCTGTAATCGATTTGCCGGTAAACAATATCGTGCCTGCGCCGAGGAAACCGATGCCGGTAATGACTGCTGCCGCGAGACGAGCGGGGTCAACCCTTACATTCGGCTCGTCGACAAAGGCAGCAAAACCATACATCGAAAGCAGCATAAGCAAGCAAGAGCCTAAGCAGACAAGTATATTCGTGCGCAAGCCTGCCGCATGATTGGATGATTCCCGTTCGAATCCGATAAGACCGCCTAACAATAAAGCGAGAAGCAGCCGGAGCAGAATTTGCAGCTCACTAATATACCATGGATCATTAATTGGTGTGTTCATCATCGAGTTATCCCGACCTTTCTCTATACGTTATTGTAACATAATTGTATGCTGCGAATAGAACCTACAAGTCCGCTAGCCATTATTGAAAATAAATGAAGACGCGGCTCATCGCTACGATGAACCGCGTCTTCACTTGCAGCTGCGTTTATTTTAACCGCTCTAACAGCAGTTTATTAACGAGTGCAGGATTTGCTTTACCTTTTGTTTCTTTCATAATTTGACCGACAAGGAAACCAATGGCCTTTTCTTTGCCTGCTCTATAATCCTCTACGGATTGCGGGTTCGCTTCGACAATTTGATTGACGATCGATAGAATCGCGCCTTCATCGCTAATTTGAACGAGCCCTTGCTCTTCAACGATTTGCTGCGGGAGCTTGCCCGTCTCGAGCATTGCTTTAAACACGGTTTTTGCGATTTTACCGCTGATCGTGCCTTTCTCAAGCAAGCCGATCATTTCGCCCAGCCCTTGACCGGTAATTTTCACATCCGTTATTTCCTGACCGTTTGCATTCAAATACCCGAGGAGATCGCCCATGATCCAGTTGGAAACCGCTTTGGCATCCTTTGTATACGAGAGACTTTCTTCGAAGAAATCAGCAAGCTTCTTCGAGGAAGTAATGACTTCCGCATCATAGGAAGGCAGGCTGTAATCAGCTGTATACCGTGCTTTGCGGGCATCCGGCAGTTCTGGAATAGTTGAACGGATGCTCTCCTTCCACTCCTCGCTTATATGAAGCCTGACGAGATCCGGGTCCGGGAAGTAACGGTAGTCATGCGCTTCTTCCTTACCGCGCATCGAGAACGACTTGCCTAGCGAATCGTCGAACCTGCGCGTCTCCTGAACAACCTCTCCGCCGCTATCAAGAATTTCCGCTTGGCGGAACTGCTCATACTCGAGTCCACGCTGAACGCCCCGGAAGGAGTTCATATTTTTAAGCTCTGCCCGTGTACCGAATTCCTTCTGACCGTACGGACGAAGACTAATATTCGCATCACAGCGCAAGCTTCCTTCTTCCATCTTCACATCGGATACGTCGCAATACTGCATGATCGCCTTCAGCTTCTCAAGGTAGGCTTTCGCTTCCTCCGGCGTACGAATATCCGGCTCCGATACGATTTCGATCAGCGGCGTACCAACGCGGTTGAAATCGACAAGCGACGCATAGCCGCCGTCTACGTGTGTCAGCTTACCCGCATCTTCTTCAAGATGCAGTCTAGTAATACCAATTCGTTTCGTCTCGCCGTTCACTTCAATGTCGATCCAGCCATTTTCGCCGATCGGCTGATCGTATTGCGAAATTTGGTACGCCTTTGGCGAATCGGGGTAGAAATAATTTTTACGGTCAAATTTGCTGACATCGGCGATTTGGCAATTGATAGCCATTGCCGCTTTCATCGCATATTCTACCGCTTGGCGGTTAAGGACCGGCAGCACGCCGGGATGCCCAAGACAGATTGGACAAGTATGGGTATTCGGCGGGGCGCCGAAAGCCGTTGAGCAGCCGCAAAAGATTTTACTATTCGTATGCAGCTCCACGTGGACTTCCAGTCCGACCACCGTCTCGTATTTGTTCGGTTCAGACATTCGTATCGATCCCTTCGTAAACGTATATAACCGCTTATAGCTGCGGACGTTGTTTATGATGCTCGGTATGCTGCTCGAACGCATGAGCGGCGCGCAGCACCGTCGATTCGTCGAACGGTTTGCCGATAATTTGCAGCCCGATCGGCAAGCCGTCAGCGGAACCGCATGGAATGCTTATCGCAGGAATGCCTGCTAAGCTAACCGGTATAGTACAAATATCGTTTAGATACATCGTCAGCGGATCGCCAACCTGCTCTCCGATGCGGAATGCCGGTGTCGGCGCCGTTGGACCGATAATGAGATCATATTGGCTGAATACTTGATCAAAATCCTGCTTAATAAGTGTCCGCACCTTCTGTGCTTTCAAGTAATAAGCATCATAGTAACCGGAGCTAAGCGCGTATGTGCCAAGCATAATCCGGCGCTTCACCTCGGGGCCGAAGCCTTGGCTGCGCGATTTGCGATACAAATCGATCAGGTTGGACGGATTATCCGCCCGAACGCCGTAGCGTACACCGTCAAAGCGGGCCAGGTTCGAGGATGCTTCAGAAGAAGCAAGCAAATAATAGGTAGCAATTGCATATTCGGTATGCGGCAGTGAAACCTCTTCCCATGTTGCTCCCAGCGATTCGTAGACAGCTAGAGATTTCAGTACGGCTTCCTTCACGCGAGGATCGATTCCCTCGCCGAGATATTCCTTCGGCACGCCGATGCGCAGCCCTTTGACGTCACCCGTTAATGCGGATGTGTAGTCAGGAATGTCAACATTAGCAGAGGTCGAGTCGCTTGCATCATAACCGGCAATCGCCTGCAGCACATAAGCCGAGTCCTCAACATTTTTCGTAAGCGGACCGATTTGATCCAGTGATGAAGCAAAAGCGACAAGTCCAAAGCGTGAAACGAGGCCGTAGGTCGGCTTAAGTCCAACGATACCGCAATAAGCAGCCGGTTGACGAATCGAACCGCCAGTGTCAGAGCCAAGCGAGAAATACACTTGTCCCGCAGCCACAGATGCTGCCGAACCGCCGCTTGAACCGCCTGGCACGTATTCCGTATTCCAAGGGTTACGGGTCGGATAGAAGCTTGAGTTCTCGTTCGAGCCGCCCATTGCGAATTCATCCATATTTAACTTGCCAATCGTAACCGATTGCGCCGCCTTCAATTTACGAACCGCAGTTGCATCATAGATCGGATTATAATTGCTTAAGAACTGGCTCGCGCAAGTCGTGAGCAACCCTTCCGTCACAATATTATCCTTAATACCCGCAGGCAAACCAAACAGCAGACCGCGTTCTCCGCCTTCTTGCAACAGCTTGTCCAGCCCGGAAGCCTGCTGGCGTGCGTTCTCCTCATTTAATGAAATAAAAGCCTTAATTGCAGGCTCAGTTTCCGCAATTCTCGCATACGATGCGCTAACCAGCTCGGAGACGGATAGCTCCTTGTTGTTAAGCTTGTTATGTACATCCTGCAGGCGCAAATCAAACAGTGCCAACAGTAGTTCCTCCCTTCAAATAAAACCCATTCTTATTATTCAAGCACCGCTGGCACTTTAATTTGTCCATCTTCTTCATCAGGCGCATTTAGCAGCACCTTCTCGATCGGAAGCGACGGGCGCTCTTCATCCTCCCGCATAACATTCGTAATCGGCAGCACATGGCTCGTCGGTTCGACATTATCGGTATCCAGACTATTCAGCTTTTCCGCATATTTCAAAATAGCATTGAGCTGCTCCGTAAACTGTGATTTCTCCGAATCAGACAGCTCAAGCCGCGCCAAATTGGCGACATGCTCAACATCCTTGGTTGTAATGCTCATCGGTATATCGTCCTCTCTTAAAGTTATGTGAAGCAAAACTGCTTCGTAAGCATATGCTAAAAGTTTTGTGCAGCAAATCTCGCTTCGTAAGCATCTAACTTAAGTGTTGCGAAGCAAAACTGGCTAAGTAAGCTTTACTCCCGGTAATCATTCTTCCTATTATAGCTTACATATACGGCTAACATCAATGTAATCGAAAATGTAAAAAGGCCGTCCCTCGTCATCGCAATGACTGACAGGACGGTCCTCTATACGTCTACGAGCAGCTAAATCCATGCCTTCAAATTAACCTGGCGTATAAAATCCGCTTGGCTGAGCGGTTCCTTGGCTGCATTTTCCGGTTCGGGTTCCGGGTCGTCACCGTTCATAATGCGCTTGAACAGTTCCTCGTTATGCGTCGCGAGCGCAAAATCGATAAGCGCCTCCCGTTCTATGCGGTCAACCTCATCCTGAATGAGCACCTCTTCGAGCTCAACATCTTCATCCGGTATAAGGAAGTTGCGGTTAGCCGTCGGTACACGCAGTATATAATCAAATACATTATCCGCATTACGGTCGTAAGCAATTATATAACCATATTCCCCAATGGGAAGGTTTTGTTCATATTGGTCAGCCACTATGACGACCTTTGTACCTAATTGTAGCATCGTCCTCAACTCCTATTTCTTCGCCGCTGATTCTATCACTACTATCCTACTAAAAAATAATAGCGGTGTCCAATCGGGAGAGAGAACTTTACGAATAACTTCTTTAATCAACTGCAGGCCCGTTCATAAAATCAACCTTTTCCTCGCCGGAACCACCCGCTTCGGACAAAAATAAAATAAAAGATTAGCGGCATCGGAACTTGGATTAATCCCCATATGCCCCAAAACCAAGGCATGCTGTTCCGCTTGCGCGCATCAATGAACAACCATGTCGATTGTGTAATCAGAACTGACGCGAGCAGCACCCAAAACCAAACCGATTCGCGGATTACCTGTTCCATTCGCGCCCCACCCTTTTCCCAAACGTCATACCGACAAATCCGATTCCGCCTGCTGCAATAGCGGATTGCAGGACAGCGAACCATACCCAGTTACGGTCCAATATCCACATCATGAAACCAAAAATGAAGCATGCCGCTAACCAGAACAGCATGAGCTCCTTCCATAGCTTCCTCTTCACCTCGCGCTTATGCTCATGCACCAGCTTTTCGAATGCATGCAGCTCAGGCACGGGCGGCGCGTGAACGTCATCAAACCGGTTCACCGCTTCACCGATCTGATTATCGAACCATTGCTGATCGTCATTATCCGTTTTATGCTTCTTCATGCTCCGTAAGCTCCTTTCGCAGCTGCTTTAACCCGTTATGCAGCCTCGATTTTACCGTTCCTACCGGAATGTCCAGCATAGTGGAGATTTCCTCCTGCGCATAGCCGTAGTAATACTTGAGCAGCACTGGTATCCGAATATCGCTATGCAATTCACCTAGTGCCTGAAGCGCTTCCGGCCATTCATTCATCCGCTGCAACGTGTCGTAGCGCACAGCCCGCAGCGACTGCTCCTCCTGCAGCCATTGCTTCTCCCGCTCATTTCGTCTGATCCGGTCAACGACAAGCCTGGATGCGATCGTAATGAGCCAAGTCGAAAATTTTGCTTTCCCTTGGAACGTCGATATTTTCTCAATGGCCTTGAGCATTGTCTCTTGCGTGACATCCTCTGCGCGGACTTTGTTCATCGTTACCTTCAGGACGTATTGATACAAAAAAGAATAGTGCTGGCGCAGCAGCTCAGAGAGCGCTCGCGAATCGCCGCGAATAGCCTGCTTGATCAGTATCGTCTCGTCTTGCACGAGCGCGTATGCCCCCTTCATGTTGTTGATGTTATAGCTAAGACGGTTAACCTTCTTGTTTCGTTCATTGGTGTAGAAAACTTTTTTTATAGTTACAAAAAAACAACTGCAGGAGCGAGATTCCCACCTGCAGTTGTTGAAGTGAAGCTTATATACTATTGTTTGCTGCGGCTGTACCATTGCCATATCGGCTTCACATCCGCTTGATCCATACAAGCAACCCGGTAATCAAACGGACTGCCCATCGCATGGACCGAAAGCGTAATCAGCTTCCTGCGCTGCTGCTGGGTCGAGCGGTTCACCCGCATCGTAACAATTTGCGGCCTACGGATCAAATAGGTTGATCGTGATATGAACCTGCGACGGAGCGTTAGCTGACCGTCATCGAGCTTCAAGCCGGCAGCTTTGTAGCAGCTTCTCCTCCACCAAACGACGATCGGAATGAGCAGCAGCGACCACAAGCCGTCAGCATTCAAGAGTACGATCAGCGCCATGCATGCAGCTATCGTTATCATTAGTTCAATTCTAACGTAATAGAGTAACGCCCGCTTCGGCGCGCCCGTCAAGTCGGCATTTGAAGGGAGCTTCATCTGCGGAACGAAAGTGCTTAGCACCTTGTGCACATCCGATCGTTTCACGAATGGATGCAGCATAAGCTGCTCCTTCTTATCCGACGAAATAACCTGGAGCTGAATTTCCGCGTAACCGATTGTTTGACGCAGCAAACCTTCTTTTATAATGACTGCCTGCACTTTTTTCGGATTGAATACATGCGTTTTTTTCTCCAGTAAGCCATAGGAAACCGAAATTTGCGCGCTATCTCTTCTGACCGTAAAGCCGCTGTACTTCAGTATGTACAAAAGGATCGAGAGCAGCCAGGCAAATCCCAGTCCTAACACAATGATAAACGCAATGATTATATAGCTTGGCATCAAGCTTACGGAATCTTCAACGACCGTCTCAAAAAAATGCTCGGGGAGCAGTTGATCAATAAAATCATCTGCCAGTGAATACAAGCCCGCAATAAAGGCGGCCACTAGTCCAAAATTCATTGAAGTCGCAGCAGCCTGAAGCAGCTGCGCCGTATTAAGACGAATAGGTGGCGCAAGGAGTTGGCTTTCAGTTGTTACGATCGGATTGAAAGCCGAGGATTTCACCTGAGCTAGCGGATTCTCAGCTGATTCTACCTTTAAATCTGTCTGCAGTTGATTCTCCGGCTGAACGCTCGCTTTCGCTTGCCCTCTTAACATAAGTTGAATTTGGTTAGCTTCTTTTACAGAAAGTGCAGGCAGGATCCCATCTGCTTTCTTGTTGCCTCCAGGCGTCTCAATTTTCACCTGCGCTACTCCGAGCAGACGCTGAATGAGCGGCTGTTCTACATTAACCGAATGGATGCGGCCGTAGTAAATCGTCTTCTCATCGCGGAACAGCAGGCCCTTCCGAATAATAATTCGATCTTCCTCCAGCCAAAACCCGAATTTCTTCCACTCTAGAAAGCTAAATAGCATAATACCGACCGCCGCTGCCGCAACGCCTGCATACCAATACCAACGCAGCTCTGACCAGTCAATGCCTTTAAATAAAGCAATTAAAATAAAAGGGATAAACCCTTGAATGGTGTTCAGCAGTCCAAACAGAATATAAACGGGATGAAGCTTTCGGCGTTCACTCATCCTGATCATCCACCTTAGCAAGAATGCCGATTCTCCGCTTCAGCTGCTGTGCCTCCGCTTGCTTTAGACCGCTTATCCGGTGTGTAGTCGCAGCAGTAACGACCGATACGCTCGCAAGGTCATATTTACGCATCAACGGTCCGCTTTCCAGCTCGACATGCTGGACGCGAACCATCGGGACAAGTACGTTACTCAAAAAGATAAATCCAGATTGAATTTCCAGCTCATCGTCAAACAGCTCATATTGAAATCTCGCATACTTCAGCTGCGGTATGATCCAAGTAAACAATATGAACGTGACGCAAAAAATGGACAATGTGATCCAACCGGGTACGAGCGTCCATTCCTTCCATGTCGCGAATATGAAGTAGACAATAATAAAGATTAGAAATATTCCGTGTGCTATAAGCTCGCTTATCCGATACACCTTGATATAGTCGCGATGAAGCCTTTTCGTTAACTGCCGGTTCATAAATCCATCTCCTTCACTCATTAAGGCAGTACAATAAGCTCCGCTTTTGAACGTGTCAGCGCTTTGGCACCATGCTCCGTAATAAGATAGCTGTTCTCAATGCCAACTACACCTTGTCCCGGAAACGTAAATTTTGGTTCTACGGCTATTACCATGCCTGGCTCCAGCGGCATATGAAAGCCCTTGGCCAGCACGGGCCATTCGTCTATCTCAAGCCCGATGCCATGACCCAAAAACTTTGCTTGATCCGCACCATAGCCCATAAAATGATCCGACAGCCCTGAAGCGGCACAGATCGCGAGTGCGTCCTCGTAGAGCTGCGAACAAAGGGTGCCGGGTAGCATACGCTTCTCCGCTGCCCGGATAATCGATTCAGACACTTCATACGCATGCTTGAGCGTGACGGACAGCTCCCCAATCACAGCCGTTCGAGTCTGGTCAATGACATAACCATCGATGCAGCAGCCGATATCGATTAATATCGGTTCATTCCGCTTCACAATCGATCTGCTGACGCTTTGCGGCGAAGCCGCTCCAAGGCCAAGGCCACCAGCCGGACCGTCAAAATAAGTCGGAACGGCAGCCGCTGCTCCCGAAATGACCATTCCCGTTGTAATTTCCTGATTGTAGCCGCGCATACGCATTTGACCGATATGACCGCGAATGCGTAATTCATATTCAACGCGAGCCATCCAAGCAAGCTCGCTGACACCCTCCCGCAGCTCATTCAGCGATTCACTGAGCGCTTCGGCAACAACTTCGGCGGCTGCTTCGATTCTGCTAATTTCCAAAGGATCCTTTATCATTCGCAGCCTGCGGATGTGGGCTGATCCGTCAATAAGCCCGCAGCGCCCCGATGCTCCAAGCAGCTCCGAGAGCTTGTGATACGTCTGGGCTGGAAGAACATCCAGATCGGCTGCAATCCGCAGCTCCACCCCATCACGGAATATTGATGGATAATCATGAAGCAGCGTCTGCCCAAAATGACGAAAAACACCAAGCTCCGCTACCTGAACTGCAGTCTCCAGCTTCGCCCGTTCAAAGCTGCGCCTAACGTAAAAGGTAGCTTCGCCGGTGCTCGGAATAAATAGATATCCATTCTGCATGGATCCGCTGAAATAATATAAATCGATATTTTGGGTAATAAGAAATGCGTCTATATGCTCCGTCTGCATCGCTTCCTGCAGACGTTCAATCCGCTGCTGCACGAGCTCGGCAGGAATATCCGCTTTTATGTTCATAATCTCGAGGATCAGCTCCTAAATTTCAATTTCCCTCCTCTTATTACACCAATTTTCCAATTTTTCGTCAACCTGTAACGAGCTCGGCCGCCCCCTTTATATGCCATTCAATCGAATCCAGCAGCTGAAAGGCGCGCGGGTATATAACATGCGCGATCATAACGACTCCCGGACGCTGCAGTGTGACCTCATACTGATAAGTATCATTGCGGTAAGTATAGGGAAAGATGCGATCGTCGTTCACGACCTCGAACACAACCACTTCCACTGGATGCTTAAATAATGAATCTGAAAGAGGCATTCCATACTCATCCAGCCTCAAATTAACCTGCAAATAACGGGCGGCCGTTTCTGCCGCCGCATCCGGCGCTAATTGAAGCAAGCCGTCGCCAAACGCCTCCGGATCAAGCTGCTGCGCGGCCGCATGCACGGCTCGATTGACGGCGTGCTTCCCTAGGAACAAGGTTTGCATCGCCAGCTCCTCTTCGACCTGCAGCAGATGAATAGAGATCCATAGCGACATCATAACTACGATGAGTAAAAGCTTGTACATCGATTCACCCGCCTCCTGCGCTTAAGGCACATACTCGCTCATCTTCATTCCAAAAGCCCGCATCCTTTCGCTCGGCAAAGGCGGTGTCAAACCGATTAAACGATCAATTTCAAATAAGTTCTCATACGGATAGCTCATTGTTAACGATATGCCCGTTCCACGCGGTACTGGCGCGCTGGAATTAGATGCATCAACGCCGCTAGTCGTCGTTAGCTCAAAGAGGATTTCCTCAGGCTGCATCCCGAACCGCGCCATCCGCTGACGCGACCGCTCTTGCATCATATCGCTTATATAGCCGTAGCTCCCGCTAGCACCTACTTCAAGCAAATAATCAACCTCTTGCTGAAGTACAGCCTGCCTAACGATGAGCACATGTTTATAAATAGGGGAGAACATGAGCCAGCAAAGCAGCGCCGAAAACAATACGAATATTAAAATTTGTTTCATGGACTCATTCCCCGAATGTGCTCACTGACCGTTCCGCCCGCTCCTTGTATTTGCCGCTTCATCCCCGCATCCCCTTCAGCAACCGCTTGGTACAAGAATATGACTGTTATAAGGAGCAGCATCGAGACGAGTATACCGCGCACAAGTCCGCACCTCACTCTCATTTCCATTTGCCTTAAGAGGACATTACGGCAGCAGTTGACCGATTTTCGTGTTTGCCGAACTGCCTTGCGATTCGATTTGGCTTCTTGTCCCTGTCGTGTCTTTAGCGATGATTGTATTGAACAGTACGATAACGACAACCAGCATCATGACGGTCATTAAAATGTTACGCATTCGTGCACCTCCCTTCCATTGTTCGAAACGACTCTCTATAATCAGCTGAGCGACTGAAACAGCTTCTGACCTTCTCTCACCCACGGATAAATAAATACTTGGAAGGTGTACAAAATCGGAATGCCCGCTATAACAAACAAGAAATAAGAAGTTGATTCCTTGCGGCTTTCTCTGGCCAGCTCAATCTTCTCCTTGTAGTCTTCGATCCGCACCCGCAGCAGCTCGTAATATTGCAGACTTTCATGCAGTCGAATGGCATCAAGCGTCTCTACAAAGCTAAGCCCTTCATCGGTACCGATCCGCTGCTTGAACCGCCGCAGCGCTCCTCCCGCATCGTGATACCATTCTGCCAGCAACCGTTCCAAATCACCCCTCATCAACCTTGTAAAAGGTACGCAACGCATCAGCTTGGCGTGAATATGAAGCGAGGAATCAGACAGGTACAGCAATTGATTGCTTACAACGAATATTTCTTTGGTCATCTGCAATCCGCGAACCTTACGGATGGAACGCAGCCAAGTTAAATCCCAATATACCAGCATGAACAGAAGCGGCGCAGGCAAAACAAAGGATACCGGGATATGCTCACTTAAATGTACCTGCAGCAGCGCCGCCAACATAACCGCACCAATAATGATGCCTTGCAGCAGCCGTCTAGCCAGCACATACCATGCGACATCCGCCGTGACACCGCAGCCGGCAAGCAGCAGCTCCCGCTCTGCGAAAGAAGGCTTCTGCCTCGAAATACGGAACAACCTCAGCCATTTATCCGGCACAAGTCGTGTTCTCCAGCTTAAAAAAGCCAGATGCTTCCACCGTATGGACCGTCTTGGCAGCAGCTGCAGAACAGCATAAATAGCAGCTGAACCAAAAACATATTGCCCCGCCAATACGGCTATTCGGACGGCGATTTCTGTCCATTCGTGCATCCTCGTCCTCCATTCACATTTTTTTACGCGACAGCCACAAGCCCATCAGAAATGAGGCAAATATAAGCACCATTGCATTGAGCAGCATATCCCGCCCCTGCGGATCAACCACGTAATAGTAGTACGAGTTGTCTTTGTTATAACGAAGATTGATTCCG
Source organism: Bacillota bacterium (assembly GCA_051750645.1). Taxonomy (GTDB): domain Bacteria; phylum Bacillota; class Bacilli; order Paenibacillales; family Paenibacillaceae; genus Pristimantibacillus. Next base: position 17,719 of record JBNJJW010000011.1, read on the forward strand.
ATAAATAAAGCAAGAAACAGCACCGGAGAGAAGTTTGCTACCCGAATCTCAAGCAGCCGGTTTCTCTCCTGCTCATTTGCTCGTCTCGCCTTCCGCATGTCCGAAAGCAGTTCCTTCAAGCTATCGGAAATGGAAACGCCCTCTACTAGTGCCACCCGCACAATATTAACGAAATAATCAGCCCATAAATGTCCAAGTGATGAGGCCAGAAGCCTCAAGCTGGCTTCATCGTCACCACGAACCGAAAGGTTGCGATACAGCTGCTCAAAAACCGATTGCATCGGGCCGAGCAGCCGTCTCTCCTCGACTGTGCGCTGAAGTGCAATCCGAACCTGACGTTCACCGGTCACAAGATAGCATTGATAAAATAGTTCTACAGCGGGCAAAAAGTCTATTTGTGTCTGCATGCGGCGATGAACGAGCATCGCCCTCAAAATCGTATAAGGCAAGAAACCAAGCAATCCGCCGAATAGCAGCGTGCCTTTTATGCTTTGAAAGAAAACGCCGCCAGCAACGACTCCTCCAAGCAGCAGCAAGCCGGATACGGATGCAAAGAGACCTGACGTCACCTTCAGTTGAAGCGTTTCTAATAATTCAGACAAATGACTATACAGCTTTTCGAATCGCTTGAATCGTTCAGCCAGCCGGTATCGCCAGCCTGATTTTGCCCGGTAGATTAGCCGGCTCCTGAGGTGCTGTTCCTTCGACCAAATAATGAACAGGTTATAAAGGACGATAAACAATAACCAAAACAGCAAGATCACTGCTGCAGCTGTCGAAAGTTTATTCATTAGCATCACCGTAAAAAGCCATGCGTGCCGCTGCCTTCGTTGAAGGCTCTGATGGATATACCCAATTATCCAAAGATTCGTCGAACCTTACCCAATCCTTGATCTGGGTCTGTCCAGCCTCCCAACACAGCTCTCCTATGCGCTTAATAACTCTACGCCCATTTACATAACCCATTTCAATGCCAATCTCAGTTACATATTGTGTAATCCGCTTCGTCAATCGTTCGGCATTCATCCCTCTGCCATCCAGCATGCACATATCCGTTATTGCTTCCGGCACATCCTCAAGGCTGTTGGCATGCACAGTCGTCATACTGCCGGAGTGCCCCCTTGTACATGCTCGCACATAAATATTGGCGTCCAAATCCCGAATCTCGGCATGAATAATTCGCTGCGGTGATTGCCTAAGCGCCAGTTTAAAGGCTTGATCCGAACGGTGATAAGGATCCTCCTCCTCCGTCTCGTATTCCACCACATTTTTGCTTGGAAAATCCCGCCCGAGCATCATTTCGAATCGGCCTTCAATCGTAATGATTCTCTCCTCATCGGGCAGCTCGGCTATTAAGGCCTTCATGAGATTCGTTTTGCCGGAGTTCGTCGGCCCGATAATAACAAGATTAAATCTTGCGGCCAACACCGCTCTAAGCAGCCGCTGTATACGTTGATTCATCGTCCTATAGAATGAGGAGCATAATGCCTCTAAGCTAAAGCTCCGAACCGTATAAAATCGTATCGTCAAGGTTGGACAAGCCGTGAAGCCGAAGCCGGTCATCGTTACCCGCGAGCCGTCCCGCAGCATGACTTCCGCCCAGCGCTTGCGTGGATTAATGCGGTCATTATTATAGAGAACCAGATTTTGCTGAATCCGCTCCACCTCACGAACACTATCAAACCGGTAAGCCGAAAGAGCCGTCACCCCGTCCTTAACGATAAAAATCCGTTCGCCGACCACTTGAATTTCTTCAAGCCCTTCCTTATTCGCAAGTACCAGCTCGAGGACATTGAGGCCGATTACTTCCGCGAATAATGCTTCCGCCAGCGTTTGATACGGATGCTGCAAATTAGCGAGTCCATGGATTCGAAGTCTAATCAATCGGTCTGTTATAACCGCGAGCACCTGCTCCCGCTCTTGCGCAAACCCGAGCACGGCGCGATTTAACGTCTCGCTGTACTGTCTTCGCTCTTCCTCGCCCAGCCCGTGGGGTGCACTTAAGTAAGTTCTTATATCATCTGCGAGCCGACCAAATTCACTGCTGCCTGAAGGCATACCTTCAGTCAGCTCCTGCTCAATCTCCCGTATCTCACGTTCCGATACCATCTGTGCCGCAAATTCCGAGGGTGAAAATCGGTTTTCCGGCGCCATCAAGAGCTTGTACCGTTACGGTGACTCAGCAGCTTACGATACCAGGGTTGAACGGAAATGGACGATGTCATGCTGCGCATACCATGGCGCTGCATGAGCGCTTTCGCAGGCGTCCGCATCGCTTGTCTGCCCTCCACGTCCGCGTTCAACCATTCTGCATATGTACCATTGTCTAGTTGGCTGAATACCGGTTCACTTAGTCGAAATTGTCCGAGCGCAGACGTACCCATCTCTTTACAAATATGCTTCATGTGATAACCTCCATTTCTCCAAGGTGAATTAATAACGATGCAATCATATTGATCAGAAGCAACCCCGAAGATCGGAGATACTTGTCCAATCCAACGCCGGCCGTCCTCCTGAAAATGAGACAAGGCTGACGTTGTAACAAGAATCCGCGAGCTGGCTCTGCGAATGGAACAAATCGTAGCCGCGTTGTCCCAATACGCGCTAACATCAAGCACAACGAATGCGAAGGTTTGCTCGGCAACCGCAAGCAAGTGATCTGCCTCCTCCGGAGTGAAATACTCTGCCTGGTCCCTCGATAAATTACCGAACAGCACCTGCAAATTCGGCCGCTTCGGTACCGAATATGCCGCTCTGCGTAGCTTATCCGGTGTCAGCGTATGCGAGCGAAGCTCGGGACGAAGCTTATCCAGCGTTATTACCGGATCATCAACGCCGATATAACGATGGATCTTTGCGCTCTTCAAATGAAGACATAAGTATCCGATCGGTTTACCGCTTATTTCTGCAATTCGGTAAGCCGTTGCAAATGCAGCTGCAGTTGTTCCTATATTAGGGGTCGTTCCAATAAAGGCGGCAAGAGGCGCGGTAGAACCGTTCACGGCTCCTCGACCTCCCCTTCATCAACTAAATCGAGTGATTCCGGGCTGTAAGCAACGACTAGCTTTAAAGCGCCATTTTTGCACAAGCTGTCAATTTGGAGCCACTGAGCTTCCGACAAATTTAAATTCAAAAATTCAATCATTCCGTTAGCCTCACGCCTAGCAGCATACATTTGTTCTTTATTCCCGTCAGCCAATGACAATAAATTCGGATTTTCAATATTATCGATTTCTACGTTTCCCGATGTTTTCACCGATGCAACGGTGACCGCTTCTTTAAAAAGACGCTGAGAAGGGGAACCGTCTCCCGAAGCGTACAGCAGCACTTTATCGCCTGCTCTAATTCCGTTAGAAATCGAACGGATATACTCCTTCGGAATTTGAAACGTCGATTCAGAGCGTTTGGGCTGCAAATAGTATCGATCCACCTTCCAGTCCAAAATCGGCTCCCCTTTGCCGAGAGGTATAACGGTCTCCATCCCTGCGGCATTGTCAGTATCGACTAGCATTTCAGGCATGAAGGCGGCGTGGGGGACCATCTTATACTCCAAGTCGCTCTTCTGCAGCCGCTCGCCTGCTGCGATAAACCGTTTTGGCACAAGCACTGCTACCGTTTCCTGCCGCTCAATTTGAATGCGCTGAAGCTTATACATTCCGTACACCAGGGATGCCGATAACATTGCTGCCGTCAAGCTTATAACTATGTTCCTTCTCCTGTTCATCGCCACTCCTCTCCGAGCATAAAAAAAAGAACGCACCAGCAGCCACCTAAGGCTCACTACGTGCGTTCTTCGCATAATAATGCTCTCATATAAGATTACAACAACCAATTGAGTTAATAATAGCAATAGGCATTTCAATTGTCTAGCATTATTTTCCTAATTGTATCAAGATTCGGATAATATCGACAAAAAAGCCATTCGGCACAAAGGATACATCCCTTCTACAGCCAAATAGCTTGCCGCTTCATTTAAAAATCGATTAATCCGACGCTGATTAGCAAGGCATCATCTACCTTACGCATCGTTTCATCGTCCAGATGCGTAATTTTATCGGTTAGCCGCTGTTTGTCAATCGTCCGAATCTGCTCTAGAAGCACGACGGAATCGCGATCAAAACCATGAGCCGCTGCGTCCATTTCAACATGGGTGGGCAGCTTTGCTTTCTGGATTTGAGCTGTGATCGCAGCAACAATTACCGTCGGACTGAAACGATTTCCGATATCATTCTGAATGACCAGTACGGGGCGAACACCGCCCTGCTCCGATCCGACGACTGGCGACAAATCCGCAAAAAACACATCTCCGCGTTTTACGATCAACCTCTACACCCCGCTAACGAGACGGCCAAGCGTATGATCTGCTTCTTCCTCCGCTTGAAAAGCTTCCGAGGCCATGTTCAGGTTGATTTTCGCCATTTCCATATACCCGCGCTGCATTGATTCTCGGATTTGACGTTTTTTGCGTTCCACCAGATACAGCTTCATGGCTTGCCGGATAAATTCGCTGCGGTTGGAGTTTTCTTTGGCAACTATCCCGTCAACCTCCTCGAGCAAATGATCAGGCAGGCTTATCATGATCCTCTTGGTATTTTGTACATTGGCCACCGAACTCGCACCCCCAAAACTTTTCCAAAACCTTAATACACATTATGACAATATATTGCCGTCGCTATACTCAAACATATCTATGATCGCCGTATATCAAATATGCTGTATGTTTCCATGTATAACCTCTACAGATGAACTGCCATACTACATTCGTGATATTTGGCGAAAATCCTCTTCATTTACGAAAATTTGTAAGTTGAAACATTTACCAATTCGTTTACGCTAATGGGTTATAGATCGCTGTTGTGCGCCCCCTGCTTACATATACGCGTGGTACACGTGCTGCAAGCATGCACGTTACTTCATAGTTAAGCGTGCCCAGCTGCTGCGCAACCTCATCAACCGTTATGACTGCATCGCCTTGGCGACCGATCAGCATGACCTCTTCACCGGGCTCTACCGGCATTGAATCCGCTCCCGAAGCTGCGGCATCTAATGCAATCATACATTGATCCATACAAATCGTACCGCGAATGGGCACTTTAACACCGCGAACCAGTCCATGTGCTTTACCGGTAAGCATCCGGCTGTAGCCGTCTGCATAGCCGATTGGCAGCGTTCCGATGCGTTCTTCGCCTTCAGTCACATAACGTGTGCCGTAGCTTATCCCCCAGCCCGCAGGCGTTGTTTTGACCATGACAACTTCCGTTTTGAGCGTCAAGACCGGCTCCAGCTCAATTCGCTGCTGATTGACTTCCGCAGAGGGATACAAACCGTACATGCTTATTCCGAGCCGAAGCATGTTGCCGCCCCATTCGGGTGTGTCGATACCGGCAGCGCTGTTGGCAGCGTGTATGATCGGTATTGGCAGCCCCTGCTGCTCCACATAGGAAGCAACCTCACGAAATCTGTCATACTGAAGCTTAGTATAGCTCTTGTCAGCTTCATCCGCACGGGCGTAATGCGTAAACAGCCCCTCGACCTCTAGCTGCGGTACTTTTAACGCCTTTCCGATAAACGATATCGCAGCATCCTGACCCAGCACGCCAAGCCGTCCCATACCGGAATCAATCTTAATATGAACCTTGAGCTTCCGGCCGGTAACGTCAGACGGCAGCCCGGCAGCGGCTTGTAAAATATCTTCTCGAAACAAGCTTATGGTAACATCGTTATCTCTTGCGGCAGACAAGGCATCCGCAGCCACGAAACCAAGTACGAGAATCGGGGTTTGAATGCCAGCCTTCCGCAATTGTAAAGCTTCATCCAGAAAAGCGACTCCTAAATAATCAACGCCGAAGCGCTCCGCTTCACGCGCAATCTCCACTGCACCATGCCCATAGGCATTGGCTTTGACCGAAGCCATAAGCCTGCAGCCTTCCGGAATTGCATTCCGAAATGCTTGTAAATTGTGTCTTAGCGCATCTAATGATATTTCAGCCCTCGTCGGGCGATAAAACGAATCCAAGCCGTTCACCTTCTCCTCATCTGGCAGCCACAACAGTCCGAGCAGCAAACATCAATAGAAATAATGTTATACGTTGCTGCCGAGACTGTCAATGAAATGAGCCCCGGAAATGGCTAGTACGTCTTGGAAATTCTGCTGATTACAAGCTTTATTTACCAATTTCGCCCTGCACCGATTGCGCAATCTTAATCATTTCCGATTCAGGGAGGTTAGCGCTCGTGAGGCGGAATTGATGTCCTTCATACGTCCATGTAAGCGTCTGCTGCTCGTCTCCGCTCAATTGACCCATCGTGAACCCTAGATCAACCATCATCCCAGGTGCAAAAGATGACGCTACATCATCCGGCTGCGTTTGAATGAGCGTATAGCTATAATCGCCGGTGTAACGAATCATTAAGCCCGGGTTTCCGCCGAACACTATGTCCACCATATCCAGTTCATCTACGCCATCAGGTGTATAGGAAGGCTTCATCGCTGTAAATTTGGCATCTGTTTCAACCGGTGCTTCTGCAGAAGCATCATCATCGGCATTCTCATCGTTATTACTGCTGTTATCTGTTTGATCATCGCCGTCAACTGCACTTTTGTCCTCTTGCTTATTTCCGCTTGCATCCGGTTTATCGTCTGGAGCGGCCGCTTCATCACCTGTATTACCGGCAGAAGCATTGTCGCCTGTATTACCAGCAGAAGCATCATCGCCCACATTTTGCTCAGGCACAGTCATCGTAGGCTCTTCTGTCGATTGGCTGGACGGCTCCGTCTTCATATTCGCCTCGGTTTCGAACACGGCCTTATCGAACTTCGGTCCGAATTCAAACGTGTCGAATTTCACTTCCACCATAACCGCCGCATTCGTATCGCTGACTTCCACCTGAACCGGCTTGTAGTCTGATTTATTCAACCAAATTTTCTGACGGGCCAGCGATCCGTTGTTATAGTTGGCCATCACGTCAAAAACGTAAGCATCCTCATCAACTGCAAACTGCCGTGATCCATCCACCAGAATGCTTTGAATAAGCGTCTGGTACAAGTAGACCTGGCCTTGATTTTGCGGCCAGTCGCTTTGGAAGCGGAATACTTTATTCAGCTTCGGTGTGAGAACGAATACGCCGTCATCGTTGCGGAGCACGATTTGTGTGATATCTTTCTCCTCGTTCGTCAGCTTGATCCGATAATATTGCGGCTTTTGGTACGACACTTCCACGTTATACTTGAGCGGCTGCTGACTTGTATGCAAAGTCATCGTCCCGCTCCCTTGATAGCTCTCCATATTGTTTACAACCTTGTCGAGCTCCTTAACCACGGACTCGGCGTCCTTCGTACCGCAAGCGGCTACAACCAATGATAAACACAATAAAATTGCCGCGGTCCATGTAATGCGACGCATGTGATCATCCCCTCTGCACATTGTTTTTTACTGGCTGATAACATGTCTATGAGGGGACTTGACCAATTATGCAGACTAGCATGACAAGCTTATGCGGGCCGGCAGGGAATCGAGCAGCATGCGTAAATCGTTTCATAATACATTTGAGCGGTCATATATTAGTAATTATTGGGCATGAGGTGAGGACATGAGGATATATGTTGCCGGGGAAAAAGATACCTTAAAAAAAATAGCTCTAATATATGAAGCTTCCTTGAATGATTGCCTTTCCATCAATCCGCACATTACGAATCCCGATCAAGAAATTCATGGCATGGTTGTCAACATCCCCGGGCAAGTCTCCAGTCAATTGCCTGTCCCCGCTTGTCCTCTGGCTGAACCTGCCAAGCTGATCGATCAATGGGTACCGCTAACTCCATTATCCAAAATGGAACAAACCGAATACGACGTACTCATCATCGGTTCCGGAACAGGCGGCGGTGCCGCTCTGTGGAGGCTTTGCGAACAGGCAGGCAAAAACCGGATAAAGATCGGTATAATCGAAAGAGGCGACCTCCTGCTCCCTACGGCAGCTTTAAATGTACCGACTTTGTCGAATTGGGACGATATGCTCGAATATTACCTGAATCCCAAAATATCGGCACCGATCGGGAAAATGCTGCCCGAATATCCAGAAGCTAGACTGGTGTACGCTCTTGGCGGGAGAACGCTATTCTGGGCGGCTACGACTCCGCGCATTCCTCCTTTTGAGTTTACAAACTGGCCAATCACCTATAAGGAGATAGAGCCTTATTACAACATCGCAGAACAAATGATGAAAGTCAGCCGGTACAGCTCTCCTTTCAGTCAACTCCTGCTTAGACGGCTCTGGCAGAATGGTTACCCCGAATCAGGCCTTCTTCCGGAAGCGGTTGATCGCAACGGCTATAACGTTTATTTCAGCTCTCTTGTATTCTTTAGTGAAGCTTTACGGCTCGGGAGCTTTGATCTGGCCGTGAACGCCAGGGCCATTCAAATCCTGACAAAAGGGCAGAACGTCACAGGTGTAAAGGTTATGTCCAGGGATAAGTCATCGTATTTCCTAAAGGCCAAGAACGTCATCGTTGCGGGAAGCACATTCGAAACACCGCGTTTGCTCCTCTACTCCGGGATCCCGGGGCGAGCGATCGGCCATTATCTGATCAATCATTCTTATTTGAAATCCCAGGGGTTCTTGAGACCGGAGGATAGCACGGAGGGCAGGGTATCCTTATTGATTCCGGAAACTAAAAATCGTCCTTATCAGTTTAAAATCGAGGGAGAGAAGATGTATTTGGAGTACGATGTCACCGGTAGAATCCTTTCCCGATTTGAAAATTACGTTTATTTGGATCCGGGCAAACCAGACGAATACGGCATTCCCGGTATCCAAGTGAATTTCTCCTATAGCGAGGCCGATAAAGCTGTAATCGGAGAGATGGTTGAAGCCATCCATCATGTCGCCTCCGTCATGAAAGTGAAACTGGCCTCTACGGTTAACAGGCCAGAAATATGTATTTGGCCTCCCGGAGCGGATAATCATGATGCGGGAACATGCCGCATGGGTGAGGATCCTTTGACATCGGCAACGAACCGTTACGGTCAAATTCACGGCATATCCGGCTTATATGTAGCTGACAACAGTCTGATTCCTGCGTTAGGTCCGGTAAATCCGACACTGACAACCGCAGCCTTGGCGATTCGTACGGCAGACTATGTCGTCCGGCAATTGATTCACGCAGCGCAGTAAAAAAAGCCCCTATTTCATCATATAAATGAATAGGGACGATTTTAATCGCTTTAGTGTCTATTGATTGTTTACCGTAAGCTATAACCGATTTACCAGGCGTTAACGCCAAGCTTATCGATCGTTTCCTGTATGAAGGCCGGCTCGTCTTCCGGCGTGCGGGAAGTAATCAGATTGCGGTCGATGACGACCTCCTTGTCTAAGAAATGACCGCCTGCCGCTTCAATCTCACCGGAGATTCCGGGATACGACGTTAGCGTCCGTCCTTTAAGCAGTCCGGCAGCTGCCAAAATTTGTGGACCATGGCATATAGCTGCTATCGTAATACCAGACTTATCAGCCTTCTGTACGAATGCTTGCACGTCTGCGTTATTCATCAGGTGTGACGGAGATTTGCCACCGGGAATAATAACGGCGGCATAATCGTCAGCATTCGCCTCCGCAATCCCTAAATGTGATGTATAAGATATTGTTCCTTTCTTACCCTTCAATTCTTCGCTGCCCTTCAAGCTAATAATAACAGCCTCGTGGCCGTTTTTTACCATCTCATCATACGGGTTTTCCATCTCGGAATCTTCAAAGTCATTTGCCAGCAAAAAAGCAACTTTCTTCGTATTCTGTGTCATTCGAAGCACGCTCCTTTCGAAATTCAATGCATACATTACTTTACCCAGTTAGAAGGATTTTCAAGCTACTGGACATTATAAACCATGACTTACGCATTTCGTACCATTTAATGGGATTTCGCGCATTTTTGAGCTTCCTCCCGATTATCGACCGTCATAATGTTTCATATCAAAGCTGGCGCTTCATCTAGCGAATTTTGTACGGCTTGGTTGAACAGCAATGAATGTTTATGCGTTGCCCGTGTTCAAGAACGTGCTCGGACCTACAAGCTTCGGCTGTAAAAACAGAATCGAAACAAATCCAACGTCCAGGCTAGGTGTAAGCGGACATGGAATCCGTTATTTTTCCGTTTTTCCCCACTTTGAGGTGCTTGCGGACATGGAATCCGTTATTTGCCGTAAAACCGTTATTTTAAGTGGATTTAAAGGCGTATAGCAGATCCAATGTCCGCACAGTTTGCATTTTAGGCCTCTTTCACACAAATAGCGATTCCTATGTCCGCATCCAAATAAGCATGACGTGTGGCCGGTTTAATTAAGCATAGATTGGCACAACTACCAATTATTTTAACGAACTGCACAATTCATATATAAACATATATATTAATCAAAATATTTCTATTATCCCAAAAAATAGAGGACAAGTTAAATAATATTTTTAATTAGGATTTTATATTTTACAAAATAGAGGTTGTAAACAAGAGGGATTTATATATAATAAATTTGTGATCCATGTATTGTACATTCATACATAAATAAAGGAGAGCGATAACAATGGATAACTATCAACAACCTCCGGCGCATCCCGGCAGCAACGGGTACGGTTACAATCCCGGGCAGGAGGTATCTCCTGTTATAACCGTAAAAGAATGGATGCTTATGACACTCGTCATGATCATCCCGATCGTAAACATTATTATGATGTTTGTATGGGCATTCGGCGAAGGAAATCCGACGAAGAAAAACTATTTTAAAGCCTCTTTGTTGTGGGCAGCCATCATTATAGCCATATATGTTGTTGTTTTCATTATCATTATTGCGGCTGCAGCTTCCACCTCGTTTAGCTAAAATACCAACATACCCATTAGGAAGGGGCTGTCCCAAAAGTAGATAAACCTGCTTGAGGGGCAGCCTCTCTTTCAAGAAAGCATGACCTTAACGTGAGTTTTCGTAGCCCGCTGATTGAAACCAGCAAGCCAATATAGCTATCCCATAATCATGTGGGGCTTAGCTGAATGGGAACACAGCTATAATGGATAAATACAGTAACTTTTGGCCTTATGGCTTTTACATTTGCTCTATAATGGAAAATATCCAATGTAGAATGTCCGAAAAAAAGCCTATTTCCCTCGGTAGTACCCCATTTAGCTGATTTTTACTGTACAAAATCCAACATAGCTCAGCATGCCAGCAAACTTCTGCTCCTATCCTGTACCAAATCCAATGTAGAACACTTATTCCTCTAATAGTTGGAGAAAGTCCTGAGGATATCCGCTTCGATAATGACAAGCAGCCACTAGAAATGATAAGCTTGTTTATCCGGAAGTTCGCGAACAAGGGGCTGTCCCTGAAGGTTTATAACCTTTTGGGAGAGCCCCTTCTTTATTGCAACTGAAAATCATCAAGCTATTCCACAGCGCGGAAGCGATACACTTTACTAGCATAGTCGCCATGGAATTGCGGCGTCGCAAGACCTGCGTACATCAGCTCATCGCCGCCGTATACCGTTCCTTGCTCATCCAGTCTGTAGTCACGCTTAGCATCAAGCCCCTTAAGCCGGAAACGGTTAAGCGGCGGATTCGGCTCCTGAAGCACCGAAGCATATACGACAAATGCCTCGCTTTGATCCTTGGAAACGAACATCCAAGCTGTATCATTTCCTTCGAACGGACTGAGCAAGCGATAGAAATCGCCGAATTGCACAAGGTGGCGCACATCTTTATACAAAGCCACTTGTGCTTTAACCGTTTCCTTCTCTTCGTCCGTAAACCGGGTAAGATCCAGCTCATAGCCAAAGTTACCGGATAACGCGACATTGCCGCGAGTCTCCAAGGAAGTGATGCGGCCAACCTGATGATTAGGCACTGCCGATACATGCGAGCCCATCGAGCTGACCGGGTAGACGATGCTTGTACCGTATTGAATTTTCAGACGCGACACCGCATCGGTATTATCGCTCGTCCACGTTTGCGGCATGTAGTACAGCATACCGGCATCGAAGCGGCCGCCGCCGCCGGAGCAGCTCTCGAACAAGATGTGCGGGAAGGCAGACGTAATCTTCTCCAGCACTGCATATAGGCCAAGCATATAACGGTGAGCCGTTTCCCGTTGACGCTCAGGCGGCAATAGCGCCGACCCGATTTCCGTCATGTTCCGGTTCATGTCCCACTTCACATACGTAATCGGCGCGCTCGACAAAATATCCGAGACCGATTTTACAATGTAATCTTGAACATCAGTACGCGATAAATCTAGTATAAGCTGATGCCGGGCCTGTGTCCGTCTGCGGCCTTCCACATGTAAGCACCAGTCAGGATGCGCGCGGTACAGCTCGCTTTCAGGGGAGATCATTTCCGGCTCGAACCATAGCCCAAACTGCATATCAAGGCGCTTAACCCGGCTCACAAGATCTTCTAAACCATTCGGCAGCTTGCTGCGGTCTACGAACCAGTCACCCAGCGAGGTCGTATCATTGTCACGCTTGCCGAACCAGCCGTCATCAAGCACGAACAGCTCGATGCCAAGCTCTTGGCCGGTACGCGCGATCGACTCGATTTTGTCCGCATTAAAATTAAAATAGGTCGCTTCCCAGTTGTTGACGAGAATCGGCCGCGTTTGATCACGGAACGTGCCGCGAATTAAGCGAGAGCAATATAGATCATGGAAGCTGCGTGACATGCCCCCGAGGCCATGCCCGGAATGGACCATTACGGCCTCTGGAGTTTGGAATTGCTCGCCCGGCTCAAGTCTCCAATTAAAGTCGAACGGATTGATCCCCATGAACAACCGGGCGGAATGAAATTGATCCACTTCTACGCCAGTTGTGAAGTTGCCGCTGTACACAAGGTTCACCCCGTACACATCGCCATGATCCTCATTTGCGCCTTCCGAGAGGAGCGCAACGAACGGGTTTTGCATGTGGCTGCTGGAACCTCTGCGGCTCTCAACAGATTGAAGACCCGGCTCAAGCTTACGTGTATGCACATAACGCTCGCGCGTCCAAGCGCCCGACAGCTGCAGCATTTCAAAACGGTCATGAGCAAAATCGAGGCTTAAGCTGAATGCCCGAAGCAGCTGCAGCGTATCCGTTCCATTGTTAACGATTCTTGCCGAACGAGTAATGGCATTAAACGCTTCAAATACGGTGTAGGAAAGAATAACGGTCAATCCGGTAAGCTCATCCTTCAACGTCAGCTCCAGCGTAGCGGCTTCATCATCGCTCTCGGTATAAGTAGACGGCAAACCGGCGAGTGCCGGCTTTCCACTGCGAATGCTGTGCGATTCATATCGCAGATCTGTCACCGTAGTGCCGTTAGGCAGCATAACCTGGTAAGCAGGCATACGGAAATCGGAATTGCCATACCCCGGGTATTCATGCGGAAGCGTATCCAGCGACAAAGCCAAATGATCAAGCTCCGTACTCGGACTAAAGGAAGCGCGCTCCTTCAGCTCAAGGAGCCGCTCCAGCTGCATGCCGCGAATCTTTTTGCCCCAATATAAATGCGCAGGATAACCTGTTTTCGTTACATGGATAACATAACTCGTATCTTGTGCTTGCAAGTGAAATAGCGAACGTTGCTGATCATATTGAATAGACAAAATAAATCCCTCCGATTTTGGTTATAGAGCCCCTCTTATTTTTGTAATGTGCTGCCGCAGCTTTCTCTAACGATCAGTGTCGTATTAACGGTAATATGAACGGCCGCTTCCCGCCCTTCCATTCTTTCAAGCAGCAGTTGAACCGCTGTTCTTCCCATATGCTCCGTATGCGCGCGAACGGTAGTAAGCGGCGGATTCAGAAAAGCCGATATTTCAATGTCATCGAAGCCGACAACCGCCATATCCTCAGGCACCCTCACGCCATGCTCGTGAAGGGCCCGCAGTGCGCCAACCGCCATCGGATCACTCCCGATAAAGCAGGCTGTCGGCCGTGAATCCAGCTGGAGAAGCTTATTCATTGACTCATACCCGCCATTCGACGACCAGTCCGCCTGCAAAACAAACTCCTCATGATAAAGCCCGGCCTCGCTGAGTGCCTTTTCGAAAAAAGCGCGGCGCGGCTCAACACCGGGAATATCAGCATGCTGGCGGCTAAGCCGATGGACATGTTCATTTCCGCCAATGTAGCCGATTTTTTTATGCCCAAGCTGCCTTAGATGTGAGATTACGGCTCTTGTTGCTTGCTCAAAATGAAGCTTCACCGTATCAAAGTCATTCAGCTCATTCGAATGGTTGACGAATATGAGTCGATTGCTATGTTTGTACAATAGACTGACATCATTATCATCGATCGAGCCCACAACGATTAAGCCATCTAGCTCGTGCATTGGCTGCATTTCTGTACGATTATTGCCGCGAAGCACTTTAATAATGCTGATCCCGAGCTCCTCGCAGCGCGTCTCGATCCCTTTGCGGATCGATGAAAAGTAAGGGTCGTCCTGCTCATCCTGCAGTGAGGACCACATCAATAAACCAATTTGTTGACGGGACAGCCGCTCTTCTTTTTTCATCCTACGCAATCTGGACGGCTTATACTGCAGCTGTTCGGCAATGCTAAATATACGTGCTCTCGTCTCATCGCTTACCGCCAATGTAACATCATTGTTTAATACTCTTGATACGGTAGCAGCTGAAACTCCCGCCTTTAGCGCAATATCTTTAATCGTTGTCATTTCACGCTCCATGTTTAGTTAATAAATTTACTGAATAATAACTACATTCTAGCAGACGTGCTTAATGTCCACAAGCACCTATGCAACCTTTTCGGATAAATCGCGTCTTAATTCACAACCGCACATTAAAATCTAAACAATCCAGGGGGATCGAATCATGAACAAAATAATGATTGTTTTTATGTTAGTTTTGCTTCTGTCAGGCTGCAGTGCAGCCAATAACAATGTCGGCAACACGCCAGATAATAGCAGCCCGAGCACGGATGTTGGCCAAGGCAATCAACCGGATCCTACTGAACCGGATCCTACTGAGCCGGCTCCCGAGGAAACCGATACAAGCAACAACGTCGAAGAAGATGAAGAGCCTGCTGCGGCAACTACAGAGCAAGAGGCGGCGGAAGCTGTTATTCTTGCTTTGAAGCAATCCGATATGACGGCACTGGCATCTTATATTCATCCTGAAAAAGGGCTGTTATTCTCGCCTTATGCGCATATCGATACAGCGAGCGCCAAAGTTTTTCCGGCAGCCGGCTTGCCTGCATTAACGGATCCAACCGTCTACACATGGGGTTCCTATGACGGAACCGGCGATCCCATTGAACTAACTTTTCAGCAGTATTTTGACAAATTCGTATATGACAAAGATTTTATTGAACCGGAGACAATCGGTGTTGACGAAATAAAAGGCGAGGGGAACACGCTTGTTAATATTAAAGATGTGTTTCCAAACAGCTATGTAATGGATTATTATTTCAGCGGCTTTGACGCGCAGTATAACGGAATGGATTGGGAGAGCCTCATTCTAGTACTCGAGGAGCTGGACGGAGCTTGGTACGTGAGCGCCATCGTCCACTCCCAGTGGACGATATAATAGAGCCGCGCGCTTTAGCGGCTTGAACAGCTGCATGCTGCCTCCCTGGAACCGGGCGGCAGCATCGCTCAAAAATCTTTTCGTCTAATAACCAATAAACCTGTTACAAGCATGGCTGCCGTATAGATCGCACTATATAATAAAAATGCATTCGACGGCGCACCGTTAATCGAGAAATAGCTGAGCGATCTGTTGAGGTCGAACAAACCTGCCAGCTCTGAAATGGAGAAAAGTTCACTCAGCATCCTTTGCTGCAGAGCGTCGGCCGGCATAGCTGTCTTTATTAATCCAGTGATCGTCTCCAGCGTCTTCTCTCCATCCGATTGCAGCATTCTCCCGTTCATGAGACGCCCAATCGTGCTGCCAAGCCAACCCATTCCAAACAGCATGGTCATGCCGATTCCGTTGCCTAGCGGACTCAGCCAGCAAGATCCCAGCATCGTCATCGATATGAGCAGCGGAACGACGGAGGCAAACAGCGCAAATGATTTGAGCAGCACGATTCCATCGAATATAACCCCCGTTTTAAACCAACACATCATAATAATGGATACAAACAGAATAAGAGCATACAGAACGCCATAGCTTACAAAACCAAGCCACCTGCCAAAATACCATTTCCACCTTGGAAGAGGCCTTGCCAGCACCGATTGCAATACTCCATGCTCGGCTTCACCTGTCACAGCGGCAACCGAACTGAATATCGCCAGAAAAGCGACCGCGAACGCGCCGAAGAAAAAACCAAGCGTCAGCACCATTGCAGCATTAGCGAAATTTCCAAATAAATCAAGAGTGGATCTGAAATCAACAGGCTCTTGAGTGCCGACAATAGCACCAGATACGAACCAAAAAGCAATCCAGAACAGGACGGTCATAATAATCGTCATAAGTGTTACTCGCTTGCGAATAAGCTCTTTCCACGTTAAGCCCCAAACCGCGGTCATCTGCGTTCCCCCCTATGCTCAAGACCTGACACGGCTTGCAGAAACCATTCATCCAATCGCGATTTCGTTTTTCCTACTTCATAAATCGTCAAGCCCAGCTCAATAAGCAAGTAATTAACTAAGCCAATCTGCTCGTCATCCTCAAGCTCTACCTCAAGCCAGACTGATTCGTCAACCGCTGCTGGCCCGCTGCGAATAACTACATTCACACCAAGCAATTGCTTTATCTTCTCAAGCGCTAACGGAGTATATCCATTGACGCGAATGCGCCAGTTCGACTGCATACGCAGCACCTCAGACACCTTGCCTTCTGCCAGCACTTTCCCGTTATTCAGCAAAGCTACCTTGTCGCACAGCAGCTCAACATCCTCAAGCAGATGCGAATTGAGAAAAATCGTCTTCCCTTGACTTCTCAGCCTTGCAAGGAGCTCACGTACCTCATGTCTGCCGACCGGGTCAAGAGCTGAAGCCGGCTCGTCCAGGAAAACGATGTCAGGATTGCCAAGCAAGGCGCATGCAAGACCAAGCCGCTGCTGCATTCCCTTGGAATATCCTTTAAGCCGGTCCCGTCCACGGCTGCCGATTCCGACTTCATCGAGCAGCTGATTAATGCGCCTTTTGGCCATCACGCGATCAAGCTCACACAGCTTAGCGTGGAAAGCTAACACCTCATCACCGGTCAGCCAGTCAGGATAACGAAACAACTCAGGTAAATAGCCCATTCTTCGCCTTGCTTCGATAGTTCCCGAAGCATGTCCGAAAATTTGGGCTTTACCTGAGGTTGGCTGAATGAGTCCCGTCAGCATTTTGACAATCGTGCTCTTGCCCGCTCCGTTGGGACCGAGGAAGCCAAAGGCTTCCCCGTCCTCAATCGTAAGCGTAACGTCGCGGCAGCCGCGTCCGTCCCCGTAATCTTTGCTCAGCCGGTTCGTCTCGATAGCAGGAATCGTCATGAGTGAATCATCTCTGCAATAAGCGATTGTACCTTTTCCGCATCTTCGTAGCCCTGAAAGCTCGCAGTCACGACATACCCATTCTTGAGCCACATCGCAGTCGAATACTTATTTTGGGCATCTTGCTCAACGTACACCTCTACGCCTTCAATGACGACCTTCTCCGGCTCGCCTCTCGTGATAAGAGGCAATGGAATTCCACCCTCCTCCAGACTGGACGCTTGCAGGAGAGATTTGCGCAAATGATCTGGCAGAGCAGGGAAACGAACGACTGCCTCGAATGCATCCTTAACGTCAACGGAAGGATCAACTTGAATCGTCGGAGCCTCTTCATAAGTGACCCTTGCGCTTTGTTTGGAGCTGCTTCCTTCGCTCGGATGATAAGAAACCTGTACGCCCTTACCCGTACTAAACGTTATGGCTTTGCCGTCTACTGAAGCTGGAAGCAGCTTCTCCGCGCCCAGCTTACGCATCGCACCGTTTATTTCATCTACATTTAACCGGAAAGTAAAACTTTGTGCGTTCATCGATGAAATGTCGGTTGTAGTGCCTTCCGCAACAGCTATCGCCGGAATGTCAAAGCCGATTCGCTGTTTAGCCTGATCGGGGGAGAGCTGCTCCCAGTTGCCTTCTGACGTTTGCTCGAAATCGCCGAAACGGTTAGACATCTCTAAAGTCTCGCCTTCATGCAAGAAACTCTGCATGAGCGATTCCAAATCGTTTTCCTGAACGACCATCACGTTATCCATTCGGAACGTGTTCAGCCAGGAGGCGAGCACCTGATTGGTAGAAGGCGTCGCGATAACGACTGCGATAAGCACTGCGGCGCATGCCGCTGCGGTTTTGCCGGCATTTCTTCTTATCCAGCGGCGAGCCGCTCCGTGCTTTGAAGACGTGTACTCTGCCTCAACCGCAGTGCGGAGTCCTTGGATAGGAACGATATTGTCATGCTGGTGCAGACGTTCAGCTTCTGCTGCCGGCGTAGCAGCCGCAGCTTCCTTGCTCTCCCCTTTTTCCTCCCATTGCTTCCAGATCGGTGAAGCTTCCACTGCCTGCAGCTGCTTCTCCAAGCGCGCCCATGCAGCTGACATTTGCTCTTGTTCTTTCTGATTTAAAGAATCATTGGTTGTCATTTGGTATTCCTCCTCTTCTTCTATTCATGAGACATTGCACCCTCTGCTTGCAAGGCATGCCGCTTTAGCCGCTCGCCGGCTCTGCGCAGCATCGTACCGACCTGTGGCTGCCGCACCTGAAGCTGCTCCGCAATTTCCGCATAACTGTAACCCTCATATCGCAGCAGCAGCATTTGTTTATCTCTCTCCGGCAAGGATTCCAGCCATCCTTGTACGCGTTCGCGCTCATCTTGAGCGATTACCGTTTGCTCGTTCGACTGCACCGCGTGCGGCTGTGCCATTATGTTCCGCTCCTGCTTTTGCGTAATTGCGCGCTCACGTGCTTTCTTATCCATATAATCATAGGCCAGCCTAGTTAATACCCGATGAAGCCAACCTCCGATTGCTTCAGGCTGATCCGGCGGATTGCGGTAAAGCCTTAGAAATGTTTCTTGGGCGAGATCTTCAGCAGCTGCCTCATCCCGAATGAGCGCAAATAACTTGCGTCGAACCGAAGGGTAGTGCTGATTAAACTGTTGACGAAACAAATCCGGCGCCGAATGTTCCATTCCGTTGTCCTCCTTACGTTATTGCTCAAGCTATAAGAAAGACGATGCTTCCTATTATTTTGTAACACCCTCTGCAAAAAAAGTTGAATCATACTTAGTCAATATGGACCCGCCATATAAAAAAACCGTCTCCGCTGTAAACGGAAGACGGGTATATCCTCAAGCTTGTTTTAAATGATGTTCCATATACAGCTGGGCAAACTTTGCTGCAGTGACCGGAGGGCTGTAAATGTATCCCTGGACGCCGTCGCAATTATGTTCGCGAATGATGCGCATTTCATCCTCTGTCTCGACGCCCTCGGTTACAACCTTTAAATTCAAATTATGTGCGATCACAACGACGGATTTGAATATCATCTGCTTTTTAAAATCGTTCACGATATTATTAATAAACGATTTATCGAGCTTCAGCGTATGCAGCGGAATATTTTGCAAATAGCTCAGCGATGAATAGCCGGTTCCAAAATCGTCCAAAGACAGCTTAATTCCGAGCTGCTGCAGCTCATGCAATATTTTGAGCGTATGCTCGGGATTGTCCATAAAAATCGATTCCGTCAGTTCAAGCTCAATCCGCGCCGGCCGAATGCCGGCGCCTGTGATAATGCGTTCTATCGTATGGACAATTTGCTTCTGCTGGAATTGCATCATTGACATATTGACGCTTACGGAAAGCGGCGGCAGCCCCATCCGGTCCCATTCGCGAATTTGCTGACAAGCGGTATGAAGCACCCACTCGCCGAGCGGAATAATAAATCCAGTCTTCTCTGCCAGCGGTATAAAATCAAGCGGAGACACCATGCCAAACTCCGGATGCTTCCAACGGATAAGCGCCTCCGCTCCATAAATGGAACTGGTGGCTACCTCTATCTTCGGCTGATAATAGAGCATAAATTGTCCCTGCTCAAGCGCTTTGAACAAGCTGTTCTCGAGCATAAGCTCCTTCTGCGGCACATCGTTCATCGAAGGTATGTATATTTTGCAAGTGTTCCGCTCTTTCTTAGCCACATACATAGCAATATCGGATTCCTTCACCAGCTGATCTCCCATACATGGCGTAAGCTGGTGATGCAGGCTCATTCCAATGCTTGCCGTAATATAGAACATCCGATCCATCAGCCTAATCGGTTCTGCGATGACCGACAAAACATCATCGGCAACGAGAAGCGCATGATTTAAATGGCTTACGTTATCAAGCAGTGCGACAAATTCATCGCCCCCGAACCGGAAAACGATGCCCTTGTCGGCAACCGTTTGTACGATGCGTTCGGCTACCTGCTTCAACAGCTGATCGCCCATCACATGATCGAGCGTATCGTTTATAATTTTGAATCGGTCAAGATCAATAAACAGCAATGCAATATGACCATCGATAGAAACACCCGCAGCCGCTTTACTTTCTATATGGCGGCGATAAGCATACCGGTTGGGCAGACCTGTCATTAAGTCGTGCGTCGACTGGTATTCAATAAGCTGCTCGGCTTCCTTGCGGTGATCAATCATATTGTTAAAGTGATTCGCCATAAATTCAAACTCGTCGTTCGTTTGAATATTCAGCCTCTGTCCTTCATTTCCGATCGCAACAGCGGAGGTCGCTTGGACAACCTTATGAATGTTTACCAATATAATTTTCCGAACGAGCAGCCCCATCATAATCGTCATGAAAAGAAGGGCTGCTGTCGTTATAACTATCGAATCCTTTAAGCTATTGTAGAAATCGGACAGCATATTTTTCTTCGGAATGACCGTCTCAATGTACCAAGAGGCATTCTTAAACTTAATAGGGTAAAACATACGCAGAACCGTCCCGTTACCGCCGGCATCCGGTGTATATCGAAAATGCGGTGTCGTGCCCTTCATCGCTTCCAGCTGGCTGTCGTCTGACCATGCTTTATACGGCTGCATCACCTGCTCCGGATTGCGGCCGTTAGCCAAATAGTTGTTTTTGCTCGTAATAATGTTAACGTAACCGCCTAGCGGGCGGGCGTTCTCTATATGCCGCTGCACCAAATCGAGGGATATGTCGGCTCCTACTATTCCCAAAAAACGGCCCTGTTCATCCAAAATAGGCAGCACGAGCGATGTCATCTGAAACGGCTTGCCATCAATTTCATACGAATACGGCTCTATCAACGAAAATACTTTTGTACGCTTCGGAATTTGATAGTAGCTTCCCTTTATCTCATCCTCATAATGCTTCACCGCATGAACCTGAATGTAGCCATCCTTACGAATCACGTATGGGATGAAGCGGCCCGTATCGTCATCAGAGCTATTCTTGTTCCGATAGAGTGCATCTTGGCCGTCGAAAGCATTAGGCTCCCACACTGTATAGACACCCAGTAATTGAGGGTGCTCGTTCAGAATCTGCTTCATTAAACGGACGATGTATTCACGATCCTGCATTTGGTCACTGCGCATTTGCAGCATGGCTGCTTCAAGCGTATCGATCATTGCAATCGTTTGATCCAATCTCTTAGAGAACGGAGATATGTATGCCATAGACTGCGTTTGCGCGAGCAGCTCGCTTTCACGCAGATTCGTATTGTAAAGCTTAACTAGATGAGCTGTTACTAAAATGCCAAATGAAAGAATAATAAGCATGCCCAGCGAAAATATTAATTTTTGAGCAATGCTTAGCCTAATCTTTCTCACTTCTCTATCAGCCCCTTGTTGTTAGACAAAGCAAAAAAAACGACATAATATATCAATTTATGATATGGTTCTAGTATACTTGACGCTTCGCACGGAGCACAATGATAAACATAGTCATTTAATACTATATAATTCGACAAATTCCTACTTTAAACCTAGATGATGCGGGTCTCCTCGCTGCTGTATTTTTTACAACAGAACGCCAGAATTTAACGGTTAATGTATTCTTCCATTGTAAAAATGCAGCAAAAAAACTCATTTTCTATACTTTGACAAGATTTATTGCCATTCTTGTTGCAGAAACTGCATTAGAGCTTCAGCATTCACTTAACGACGATGATTCTATCGCAAAAACTGCAATAGGCACACCATGACTGCAAAAAAACAATGTAAAATGCTTGTCAATTTTTTCACCATGCGTTTTCTATTTAACGGAACAAACGAATTGGAAAGCTGTATCAAATGCTAATGAAAAAATAAATGGCCGATTACTTGGTTGATGTATAAACGTAATAAGACATTTAATTGTCACTCCATATGGTGATTTGCACCAGTTCCAAAATCAATTTATCAATAATGACCCCATATTGTGGTATTTAAAGAATTGTGAGCTAACGACAACGGATTTATGCTTTATCTGCACATCCAATGTTCCAAAAAAGTATATGTCAAAACGTTAAAAGGATAACCAAGATGTCCTTTTAACGTTTTTTCGCAGCATTGCACCCGAAAAAAAAGGCCGCCCCCGGTCAATGACCTTTGGGGACGGCCCCTTAACTTAAACTTGATTTTGCTTGTCCTTCTGCTACTTATCGCCGCTATCTTCACCGGCTTGGTTGTGGTCCTCTATGCGATGGGGACGTCTTCCTTTGCCGCCATGCAGCTTATACAGCTCCTCGCGCAGCTGCTCAGCTGTTTTGCCCTCCGTCTTAATGCCATGCTCTTCGGCTATTTTGCGCAAATGCTCCAGCCGCTTCGCTTTATGCTCCGCTTTGAAAGCTTCCCACTTTTCCTTATTGGCTACTTTCGCTGCTTCTACTTCCTTCTTAAGCTGCTGAGCGGACTTGCCTTCGGTTTGAATGCCAAAGTACGTCGCAATTTCCTTCAGCTTCTCCAGACGGTACACTTCAAAATCTTTGCGTGTCATATGACCCTTGTGATGCTTATGCTTGCTGTCTTCTTCCGACTGCTTAGGCTTTTCATCTACTTTTGAAGCTTCCGGCAAAGCCGTTACCGATTGCGCGGCCCAGACGGGAGCGACCGACAACAGCACAGCCAGCGCTAACGCTGGGATAAACCATTTTCGAACCATTCACTGCCACACCCTTCTATTGCTATCGTGATGTCAAGGCCCGGCAAGCCTCATCTGGATTATTTTACCCAACCATACACGTGAATAGACATCGCAACAGCGGATTTCGACAAAAAACTACAGGAAGCTGGCTCTCTTGTTTCATTCGTCTGCAGCCTCTGCTTGCTCGAGCAGTTCAAGCTCGCGCAGCAGCCAGTCTTTAGAGAAATGCTCCCCGATAAACACCGCTACATCGTTCACATGCCCTTGCGGTTCAATTTTCATGAAATCAGATTCCCTGTACGCATATTGGAAAAGAAAACGGCTCGGCGTATCCGTAAACGTCACGATTCCCTTCGCGCGATAGATACGGTCCGGCAACCGCTGCAGCAGCGCCTCAAACGCTGTGCTCCTTACCGGCTTGCGCCAATAGTGAGTGACAACCATGACATGATCGTGTGAATGATGGTGACCGGCAGGGTTATGCCCTTCGTGCGAGCTCGCGTGTCCGTGCCCGTGATCATGCGAGCAGCCGTCAATGGAGCATACATGACCCTCGGCATCCGCAGCTTCAACATCTGAATGCACATGTGCATCCGATTCCCATGCCGCCTCGGCATCGAGCCAGCTCCAATCGTCAAGCGTGCAGCGTACCGTTGCGATTACCGGCGTATGCGGATTTAACTCCCGCAGCAGCTGCTGCGCTTCTACAAGCTGCTCAGGATCTAACTTATCGACCTTATTCAGGAGCAGAACCGTTGCACACCGGATTTGCTCCTGCATTAGCTTGAAGGTGCGGCTTTTTCCCTCGCGGCTGCGCTTCAGCAGCTCCGGTCCGTCGACAACCGTAATGATACTGCGGAGATCAATAGCCTTATACATAGCCGCTTCCATCACGCCGTCCAACGTTTCCATCGGGTTGGCCGCCCCCGTCGATTCGATGAATATAACGTCGGGCTGATGCTCGTCAATAAGCATGCTGATCTCCATCCCCAGATCGCCGCGCATCGTGCAGCAGATGCAGCCGCTTAGCATTTCAGCCATCGGCACTTCATCGCTAAGCAGCTGTCCGTCCAAATTGATATCGCCGAGCTCGTTCATAATGACAGCTGGCTTTTTCCCCTGTCCCTTATAGTAATCAAGCAATCTTCCCAGAAGCGTCGTCTTGCCGCTTCCAAGAAAGCCCGACAGCAAATGTACCGGAATGCTTTGTTCTTTGTTGTTCATCGCTGAGTTCTCCCGTTTTTATCGATTTAAAATTAGTATTTTAGTAGTATCCCTTCTATTATATCGTAATTGTTACGCTCTTTCATCTTTTTAGGTGTGATGCTGCATGTAATGAATAAAAACAGCCTGGCACACTTTTTTTTAGGTAAACAAAATTTTTGTTTGATTTTTTGGGCGCGAAGGAGTACCATGTGGGCAATAAGACTGTAAGGAAAGCGGGAGAGAAATGGAATCGATATCGCAGGAGCTGTCTTTTTTGACAGAGCTGGCCAAAGGAATAACCGCGCAGTTCGGAGACAATTGCGAGGTTGTCGTGCATGACTGGTCAAAGCCGGTGGACAGCACGATCGTCGTCATCGAGAACGGTCATGTAACAGGCCGCAAAGTAGGCGACCCTGGTACAAATCTGGGCCTCGAAATCATGCGGGGCACGTCGGAGGGCGACAACCGGCATAACTATGTAACACAAACCAAAGATGGGCGCATCCTGCGTTCGACATCTATGTATGTGAAAAATAACGCCGGCACTATTATCGGGGCGATGTGCATTAACTTCGACATCACCGGCTTGATGGTAGCGGAGAAAACGCTCCAATCACTGACTGCGAGCGGGCTGCAGCCGGTTCGGGAATCGTTCGTAAGCAATGTGAATGACCTGCTGGATACGTTGATTCAGGAGGCTCAAGAAACGATCGGCAAGCCTCCTGCGCTAATGTCCAAGGAAGATAAAATTAAAATCATTCAGCTGCTTGATCAGAAAGGTGCTTTTCTCATCAAAAAATCAGGCGAGAAGGTTTGCGCCTATTTGAGCATTTCAAAGTATACGCTCTACAGCTATTTAGAGGAATCCAAAACGGCAGACCACGAAGGAGGTGCGGCAGAATGAATGAGAAGTTGAATACGGATTTGAATTTATGTGGTGATGCTAACAGCGGTCTTGAAACGCCTTGCCTCGTCATCGAGAGCAGCGTAGTTGATGCCAATATTGCTGCCATGTCCGAGGTTGCAAACCGTAACGGCGTTCAACTTCGCCCTCATGCGAAAACCCATAAGCTGCCGGAAATGGCTGCCAGGCAAATCGCTGCAGGGGCAGCCGGCATTACCGTTGCGAAAATTTCCGAGGCTGAAGTGATGGCGGAAGGCGGTATTACGGACATCTTCGTTGCTTATCCACTGGTTGCTGCCTCGAAGATTGAACGGGCAGTAAGGCTAAGTCAAGCTGGGATTCGGCTTATCCTTGGGGCTGATAGCCTCGAAGGGGCGAAGCGAATTTCCGATGCTGCTGTGCGAGAAGGCGTAGGGCTCGAAATTAGGCTTGAAATTGAAACAGGACTGCATCGAACCGGTGTTAGGATAGACGATGCGGTGAAGCTGGCCAAACAGATCGCGTCGCTTGACGGTATTCGGCTTACAGGCATATTTACATACCGGGGCGCTATGCATAATGGAACTCCAACACTCGATTTGCGGGCAGCAGGTCATGAGGAGGGTCTTATAATGGCTAGTGTCGCGACAGTTTTGCGAAGCGAAGGAGTTGCCATTCAAGACGTAAGCGTCGGCTCCACACCGACGGCCGCATACGCTGCCGAAGTAGGTGGAGTGACGGAAATTCGGCCCGGCACTTATATTTACCAAGACCGCATGCAAGCCGCTTTCGGGGTTAGTACGATCGATGACTGTGCCGGAGCGGTGCTGGCAACGGTTATCAGCCGTCCATCAGACGATTTAATCGTCATTGACGGCGGCAGCAAGACGTTTGCCACCGACGTACAACCGGGTACCTCTCCGCTTTACCTCCAAGGCTTCGGTCATATTGTCGGAGCTCCCGATGCTGTATTGGAGCGAATGACCGAAGAGCATGGCATGATTCGTGTTCGGACGGATGCTTTGTATCGGGTAGGCGATGTCATTCGTATCATTCCTAATCACATTTGCAGCACAGTGAATTTACACAACTTCGTTTATATTGCAGATGCTGCAGGACAGCTGCGCAAGGCAGCAGTCGCTGCCCGCGGCATGCTGGAATAATAACAAGGAGGAGCCCCTCATCATGCTCGATCTCATTTTGAAAAATGGCAAAATCGTTGACGGCAGCGGCAATCCTTGGTTTCAGGGCGATATTGGCGTGAAGGACGGGATTATCGCAGCCATCGGCCGCGTCGACCAAGAGGCTGCACTCGTAATTGATGTCGGGCGCCAAGTGATATCTCCCGGCTTTATCGACGGGCATTGTCACTCCGATTTAATGATTATCGATCATCCATACAGTGAGATTAAACTTCAGCAAGGCGTTACGGCGGAGGTTGTCGGTAACTGTGGGCTCGCTCCCGCTCCGTTCGTCCGGAATAAAGCTGAGCTGCTTCAGACATACGTGCAGCCCGTACTCGGCAGCACGAGCTGGGAGTGGCCATGGGAAACGGTCGGTCAATATATGGATTTCGTCGGCCGCTCGAATCCGTCCGGGCACATCGCTGCTTATGTCGCGCATGGCGCGCTGCGCATCGCGGTGATGGGCTTTGAGAACCGCCCCGCGACATCTGCTGAGATTGCACGGATGAAGGAACTTCTGGAAGAAGGACTTCGTGCAGGAGCAATCGGTTTATCGATTGGCCTTCTCTATGCCCCGGGCAGCTACACGTCACGCAAAGAGCTTGCCGAGCTGTGCAGCGTACTGCCGAAGTATAACGGTCTGCTTTCTACTCACATTCGCGGTGAAGGCAACAGCCTGCTCCCCTCTGTCGCTGAAGTTATTTGGATCGCCGAGCGTACTGGCATTTCACTGCATATCAGCCATTTGAAAGCGGCTGGCCGCGCCAATTGGGGCAAGGCGCTTGATGCGCTTGAGCTTGTGGAAGCAGCGCGTTCCCGCGGTATGGACGTAACGGTCGATGTTTACCCTTACGCCGCAGGATCGACGACTTTGACGACCGTCCTGCCTCCTTGGGTACTCGAGGGCGGCATTGAAGCAACGCTTGAAGCGTTCCGTGATAAGAGCCAACGAGCCAAAATCAAAGAGGAGCTCAGCCATGAGCAGGATACTTGGGACAATCTCGTTTGCTCATCCGGCTGGTCAAGTATTATAATTTCGGCCATTCAGTCGGATGCGAACAAAGCGCTTGAAGGTAAGTCGATTGCCGAAGCCGCGGAGCTTCGAGGGCTGCATCCTGTCGATTGCATGATGGATTTGCTGCTGGAGGAGAACGGTCAGATCGCTATCGTCTTTTTTCACATGTCAGATGACGATGTGAAGCAGGTCGTCAGCTACGAAAAATCGCTGATCGCCTCCGACAGTCTAAACTGCGAGACCGGCAAGCCGCATCCCCGAACGTTCGGAACGTTCCCACGTGTCTTTGCCAAATATGTGCGCGATGATAAGGTGTTATCGTTAGAGCAAGCCGTTCGCAAGCTGACCTCGTTCCCGGCGCAGCGCTTCAAGCTCGGCAAGCGCGGCCTGCTTGTTCCCGGTTACGCAGCCGACATGACCATATTCGATCCGGCTGCAATCCAGGATATGGCAACCTTCGAAGCGCCGCGCCAATATCCGAAGGGCATCTCGCATGTCATCGTCGCCGGACAGCTCACAATGCAGTACGGCACCCACACGCACAAGCGTGAAGGACAACTGATCCGAGCTCATCACAGCTGCTCGCATTAAATTTAAGGAGTGATATTATTATGTCTATCATTGAGAAACGTCTTGCCGGGCTCGGCATTACACTGCCTGAGACGACAGCGCCAAAGTTCTCCTACATTCCCGTGAACCAAACCGGCAACCTCATCTATACATCAGGCTTCGACTGCCGTATCGATGGCATCCTTATGTTCGAGGGCAAGGTCGGCTCTGATCTTACGATTGAACAAGGTCAACAAGCTGCCCGCCAGGTGGTTATCAATTTGCTTGCGGCAATGAAGGCTCATTTGGGAGACCTGGACCGCATCGTGAAAATCGTCAAAATTCTCGGCTTCATCAACAGCGCGCCGGGTTTTGGTGATCAGCCTTATGTACTTAACGGAGCTTCCGATCTGCTCATTCAAGTTTTCGGCGAAAACGGCCGCCACGCAAGGTCCGCTATAGGAACAAGCGACCTGCCATTCCATACGCCGGTTGAAATCGAGCTTATCGCAGAAGTAAGCGGCTAAGCCAAATCCCCAAGGCTCAGGCACTTGGGGATTGTCATACTATTTCAGTTAGTGGACACGCATGAATACGATTTACAAGTAAGCTTTGTTGACTAGAACAAGCATGCACGGGCAACGATTACAAGCAAAATGAAAAGAACCAATATAACTCCCGCACTTGTGAATGCTCCGCCAACTTTAGGGCCGCAATACCCAGCACCTGCAACCGGATGATAAGGTCCTACGTTTTCGGCGGCTCCTGCAACCGGATAAGGTCCGTAGTTTCCTGCGCCGGCACCTGCTACTCCATAGCTCATTTGTTCATCTCCTTTTTTGTTTAGGTACAGTATCCTATGATTCATTGAGAAACGTGTATAGGCGCTTTGGAAAATTGTGCTCTTGCTCATTTTTAGCAACAGCCCGAACCTTGACAGGCTATCCCTTGTAAGGGAAGTCTTGCTTTAGTTAGCGGATGCGCTATTGTATTAGTTTACAAGTAAGCCTTGGTAGGACTAAAACAAGCAAGCACGCGAGATAATGACAAGTAGAATGAAGAGTACGAGAATACTGCCTACGCTTGTGAATGCTCCGCCAACTACAGGCGCACAATATCCTGCTCCTGCAACCTGATTAGGACCGTATTTTCCTGCGCCCGCACCTGCTACTCCATAGCTCATTTGTTCATCTCCTTTATATTAAGGTACAGTATCCTATGATTCAGGACAAAAAGGGTATGGGCAAACGGATAAAATGGACGTCTGACTCAATCTTCATAGCAGGCGAACACTCCAGAGGCGTTAGTCATTCTTTGACTTCTTTATATCCGCCGCAGATTCATCGTCTAATTCAGCATTTCCCCCCTCCTTGGAAGGCGCAATGGTCTTCCCTTTTAGTTCGTTATCAATGTATTGGATGACAGAGCTTGGAATCCACTTCCCCCACCCTGCACGATAAGCATTTACGGTGAGTGACTGCCACGTCTTATAGATAAGTCCTATCGTGATGGCGTAAAAGAACAAGCCTGGCATTCCCAGCATGGAATCCAGCAACTTCGCAAACATGGGAAGCACCAATAAAAATAAGGTTCGAAGCACTCCGAGCCTGCCATATTCCTGTGAATATCGAGAATCCTTCTGCGATGAAGCCATCCCCGTAATCCAATCCAGTATGATTGTAACCAGCAGCAAAGCTAACGGCAGCATTCGATCCTCTCCATAAATGGTATTAATCCAAGGTACTAGAGCAGCTCCAATTTCCGAGATATTGTTGTTCATAAAAAAGAAAGAATACATTAGTTTTACCATATTCCTATCAGCTTCCTCTCTAAATAGAATCTACTAGCTGCAACTGTAAAATATTTAATCGTCCGCTATATTCCCCCTCACGTTTTTGTTTTAAGGTATTTAAAATACCATTCAAATGCCCTAGAATCGCCGCTAGTTGGTATTGACAATACCCACAAAGAAAAATATACTAGCTTTGAAGTAGCGAAAATAGCCATCCGGCTTTTCATATAGTCTGCAATAGGCTATCGTCTGTTGAATCTCATTGTATTTGGTATTTATAATACCGTCAAGTATTTAAAATACCATATTGATATTGGAGGTAATGGTAATGTCGTTAGGCACACGCATTAAACATTTAAGAACGGAACGGGGATTAACCCAGCAAGAAATCGCCTCGCAGCTTGAAATGGGAAGGTCTAATTTCGGGCATATCGAGAACGACCGGGTAACCCCTACCAGTGAGGATTTGCAAAAAATCGCCGATATTTTAAATACAACCACTGATTATTTGCTTGGCCGCGATTTTTCCGGAGCAACGGTTCCGGAATGGGCAACGTATAAAGATAAGCGAGATTTCAAGAAGCTGCTGGAGGAAGACGGGGAAATAATGTTCGATGGAGTGCCATTGAGCCAGACTGACCGCAGGCGCGTCATGGACGTGTTAACAGGACTTTTCTGGGAGGCAAAGCAAATGAATAAGCATAAGAAAAAGCCCGAGCCGACAAACGATGCTCCTGATGATGCCAATGGGTAGGTGTTGCTATGGATAAAATGATTTTGAAGCTCATCCGAAAATTCAAAACCAACGACCCTTATATCATTGCCGAAGGTATTGGTATTCATATACGCTTTGCGGATTTGGGCGAAGGAACGCGCGGCCTTTATTTCAAAAAGCTGCGCAGGCGCTTTATCGTCATCCACGAGAGGCTGCCTGACGATTGGCGCCGGTTCGTGTGTGCGCATGAGCTGGGCCACGATAGGCTACATCCGGGATTCAACCGTTTTTGGTTAGATGAGCAATCTTTTTTTAATGTGGGAAAATACGAGAGGCAAGCGAGTAAATTTGCAGTTCGGCTGCTTACCGCTGGCGATACGCCTGCTCGCAACGAGACGCTGGAAGAACTCCTTCTGCGGAATGGCGTGCCGAAGGAAATGCATATGTTTTATTTTTGACGGTAGAGGCTGTGCAAATTAGATGGGGCTGTCTAAAGGTTGTAGACCTTCCTTCATTGACAGCCCCTTTTTCTCGTACTAATTTAGGGGATAATAGGCTACATTGGATTTGGTACTGGATAGGAGCAGAAGTTTGTTGACTTGCTGGGCTATGATGGATTTCGTACAGTAAAATCAGCCGAATTCGGTACTATCGAGGAAAATAGGCCTTCCATGGACTTTCTACATTGGATATTTCCATTTTAGTGTAATCGCAAAGGCCGAAAAGCCAAAAGTCACTGTATTTATCCAGTATAGCTCTGTCCGCTTTCAGCTAATCCCCTCACATCTGGGGGATAGTTAGCTAATATTTTCGGGACAGCCCCTTCATTCTGTACTCTCCAGCTGATTAGCTTGGACTTTCTGCTTTCATAATGTCCAGAAAAGGTACTTTAGTTACGCTTCCCATATACTCGACATGAACCTTTTTCGTTCTTGAGTCCAGCTCTGTAATGACACCTCTCACTTTTTCCCCCGCTCCCCATACGGTCAGCAGCAGCTCGTTGCCCTCTTGTTTCGCCTCTACCAGTCTTTCACCGAGTTCTTCTAATTCAAATTCATCCCTAGTCGGTCTCTTAGGTCCCTTTGCCACGTCATTCGCCTCCAATTGCTTCGTTCAACTCGCTTACTCAATTAAAAAAGAGCTCTGCGAAGAGAGCTCTGTCTCGTTATATGAACGGTTTCGCTATTCTATTATATCACGTCGTAGCAATCTCTACGTTAATTTCACGAGGCTGTAGTTTTTCTTGCCTTTGCGGATAATAATGAACCGGCCGCCGATGGCATGCTCAGCCGTTACATTCAGTTCAACATCGCCCACGCGTTCACCGTTCATCGAGATTGCGCCTTTCGTAATATCCTCGCGCGCTTGACGTTTGGAAGGCTCAATACCGAGATCGACCAGCCAGTCGACGATGTTCTTCGTTTCTTTGTCCGCGTGGAAAGTCGGCATTTCCTTGAAGCCTTGCTCGATTTCGTCTGCGGTGAGCGATTTAATATCGCCGCTGAAGAGCGCCGCCGTAATGCGTTTTGCTTGCTCCAGCAGCTCTTCCCCGTGAACGAATCTCGTCATTTCTTCGGCCAGCGCTTTTTGCGCATCGCGCTTATGCGGCTCCGTTTGCACTTTTTCCGCCAATCCGTCGATTGTCTGCTTATCCAGGAACGTAAAGTATTTCAAGTATTTCACGACATCACGGTCATCTGTGTTCGCCCAGAACTGGTAAAATTCAAACGGCGTCGTTTTGTCAGCATCAAGCCATACCGCGCCGCCTGCCGTTTTGCCGAACTTCGTACCGTCCGCTTTCAGCATTAGCGGAATGGTGAGGCCAAACGCTTTCGCCTCTGCGCCTTCTTTTTTACGGATCAAATCCAGTCCGCTCGTAATATTGCCCCATTGATCGGAACCGCCGATTTGCAGTTGAACATCCTCATGATTGTACAAGTGCAGGAAGTCGAGCGATTGAAGAATTTGGTAAGAGAACTCGGTGTAGGAGATGCCGCTGTCCAGCCTGCTCGATACGACGTCCTTAGCCAGCATCGTATTGATGCTGAAGTTTTTTCCGAAGTCGCGCAAAAAGTCGATCACATTAATTTTATGCGTCCAGTCGTAGTTGTTCACCATGCGAACCTGATTGTCGCCTTCAGTAACAAACAGCTTTTTCATCTGTGCAGTCAGCGCATCGACATTGGCCTGCACTTGCTCCATCGTCTGGAGGGAGCGCTCGGTCTGACGGCCGCTCGGATCGCCGATCGTGCCGGTTGCTCCGCCGATCAGAATGACCGGACGATGTCCGGCAAGCTGGAACCGCTTCAGCACCATGAACGGAATCAAATGTCCGATGTGCATGCTGTCGCCCGTCGGATCAACCCCGCAATAGAGAGATACTGCTTTCGTATTCGTTAATTCGCGCAAGCCTTCCGCATCCGTCTGCTGGTTAATCGCATCGCGCCATTCGAGTTCATCGATAATATTCATAACAAAACAGCTCCTTTAGCTCATTAATCTCTATGAAATAAAAAAAATCGCCCCTTGTCTATTGTAGACATAGGGACGATCGAATAACCGTGTTACCACCCAGATTGCACCAACAGCCCATAAAAGGCGCCGTTCATGCCGCTTTCAGCGAGATATCGTTCGCTACTCCGCTTGGCATTACCCAAGATACTCCCGAGTGTAATTCGCAGTCATTGTGTGTATCAGGTTCCATCAACCCCTGACTTTCTGGAACAGTGACAAAGCTGCTACTGGGCTCATTCAACGTATGTCAGCTATAAGATTACAGACAGTATAGTCGAACTGTAAAATCATTGTCAAGTGAGACTTTCCTGAAGCAGCCGTTCTTTCGGGCCTTTCTTTCTCGCTTAAACGGGCTTTTTATAGTAAAATGGGGCAACGCAACACTATACGATTATGAGGTGTCCCCATGTCCATTAGCTTCACTACATCAATAACAAGCCGGTTAAAACGAGAAATCGCTGAAATGCAAAAGCAAAGCGCTAACGATAAGAGTAAAAAAGAAAAAGCTCTCTCCAAAATAAAGCAGCTGCAAAAAAATATTAAAGTGAGCTCCTCCCCCAGTGATCTAAGCAGTAAAATGACGCAAATCACAAAATTAAATGATGAAGTAGCCAGAATTGATGCTTCCCAGGCTGATTTAGCCAAACAGCTGGCAGCTAAAAACGCTGAGCTGAGGCAGCAGCTTGCGAAAATCAAAGAGCGGGAAAGCAATGAATAGGAAGCTTAGAAAGTAATGAAAACCATTCTAGCGCCTGAAAAAAGAGACCTTGCGCGAGTTCAATGAACTTGTGTGAGGTCTCTCTGTATTTGGTTCATGTGCTTTATCCGTAACGAAAACATTTAAAGAACTAAACCTTAAGTCCTTTATAAATAGAGTCAAGCAGCCGGTGAGTCTCGTCGCAGCCGTATTCCCAGAACATGATGCCGCCAAGACCGCCATGCTTAACGTAATCGCATTTGTGCTGCAGCGATTGTTCATCGTCATAGGAGATGAAGCTGGTTCCATTAAAAAGGTACGGCGCCTTCGCTTCGCTGTCCCAGTATCGGATATAACTGTTCTTATCGATGTATTCCGCTGCAAGGGTTGTGAAATCCGGTCCATATCCGCCCGTGCTTCCGGCCATTTGGTGAAGCCCGTTATCGCGGCCGGGAACTTGATGCCATATCCGGGAGTAGAATGCCGCGCCGATGACGATCTTCTCCCTCGGCACGCCTGCACGGATGAATAGGTTAACGGATGCGTCTGTACTGATGCGAAACAAATCCCCGGTTGGTGTATACAGATTCGTATGGTGCCCCGTCAAAATTTGAAACCCTCCGCGCATATCATAGGTCATCAATTGAACAAAATCCAAGTATTGCTGGACTTGATCCATCTCCGTACCATCTACGTAATACTGGTCAGCACCCGCGGCAATGGTAAGCAAGTAATGCCGCCCGTCATGCATGCCTTTACGGTCCAATGCTTCGCGAATGGTTTTTAAAAGCAAGGTAAAGTTCGTCTTATCGTCAGGACTTGACGCAATGCCGGCTTCACCATAGCAAGGGTATTCCCAGTCCAGGTCGATTCCGTCGAACGGAAAGCCGGTTAATACGCGAACCGCCGAATCCGCCATGCGGATCCTCCCCTCTTCGGTAGACGCCGCTTCGGAGAACCCGCCGGCGCTCCAGCCTCCGACGGACAATAGTATAGTAAGCTTAGGATGCTCGTGTTTGATCTTCCGAAGAACATCCATATGCTTCAAATGGTCCGTAGAAATCTCGTCGCTGCGAACATGGCCGAAAGCCACATTCAGATGAGTTAATTTCATCAAATCTTCCCGCGTGATGTCAGGAAGCTTGGAATCAACGGCGTAACCCGCCACGATGTACTTTGTATTCGTCACCTAGTGCTCACTCCTTTTAAGTAGGCTGCTGCCATACACCGGTAAGAATCTGCAAAGCTTCCTTCCCGGTTCCGATCTTGTATCCTGATGCTGTATATCGAATTCGGTCTTGGCCGTCCAGCACGAAGAGATGCGGGAAGCCCGCCTCATTAGCCGGCGGCCGGGATATAAAGTCCGGCAATGAAGCATAGGTGGAATCCCGAACAAACATGGCGCATGATGGCAGCTTAGGGTAGCTGGAAGGATCGAACGAAGCGGTCCACTCGGAATCGCCGACAACGAGAACGATCGGAGCTCCTAGCTCTGCAAACGGCTCGGCAAGCTCGCTGATTTCACGGATCAAATGCTCGAGCGTCTTATTGGTTCCGTCCAGCATGGTGACCGGATTGTTCCGGACCATGGTCCCGAGCACAGGAACATCGAGCATCGCTTCGCGGAATGTCAGCGGAACATCCGTTTGTTCCCCGGCGCGTACCCGTGAAATAAGTAAAGCGTACCCGTACCGTGCCGTATCATTTTCAGTTTCGCATGAAAGCGCATACTCTAATGGAGGAATGCTTAATTGCAAATAACTCGGACTTTTCTGACAATTGTGATTATATGTCATTTTTGTGCTCAAAATGCCCGTATATTGCCCTCCGCAAGTTTTACCAATCGCTTTAGAACTTGTAGATAAGCCAATAGACTAGGAGAAAATTGAATAATCAAGAATGACATGTATGCGTTTTCATGAATCTATCGAATAAAACTAATTTGACTAAAACACGTAAAAAAGAGGCTTCGCATAAGTTCGGTGAACTTATGCGAGACCTCTAATTTATACTCCGGCGTGAAGCGCTCTCAAACTGACAATTGTTTGATTTCAAAGTCATTTTGTTTAAACCTTGGCCCTTCCGTCCTACCATTCGGCCACCGATCCGTCCTTATGTCTCCAAATCGGATTTCTCCACCGATGCGGGGATTCCGACGCCATTTTACGGACGTACTCCTCATTAACTGTAATACCGAGTCCCGGGCCCTGCGGGATCTTCACATATCCATCCTCGTAGGAGAATACGCCGGGGTCCGTTACATAATCCAGCAGATCATTCCCTTGGTTATAATGAATACCGAGGCTCTGTTCCTGAATGACTGCATTGTGAGCTGTTGCGTCAACTTGCAGGCAGGCAGCAAGTGCAATCGGGCCTAAAGGACAATGAGGGGCTACTGCAACATCATAAGCCTCCGCCATCGCGAAGATTTTTTTACACTCTGTAATTCCCCCTGCATGCGATAAATCGGGTTGAATTATATCCACATAGCCATCTTCCAGTAATGATTTGAAACCCCAGCGCGAGAACATTCTTTCACCCGTCGCAATCGGCGTGCTTGTATGATTAGCAATATCTCGGAGTGCCTCGTTATTTTCTGGAAGAACGGGTTCTTCGATAAACATCAGCCTGTAAGGCTCTAATGCTTTGGCAAGTACCTTTGCCATTGGTTTATGTATACGACCGTGAAAATCTACACCGATGCCAAAGTCTGAACCGGTCGCAGCACGGATCGCCGCTACCCGTTCCACGACCTGATCCACCTTTTGATAGCTATCAATATATTGCATCTCTTCCGTAGCGTTCATCTTTATCGCTGTAAAGCCTGCCTGCTGCTTCTCCAATGCCGCTTGTCCAACATCACTCGGTCGATCCCCGCCGATCCAGGAATAGACACGCATCGAATCCCGGCATGCCCCGCCAAGCAGCTGATAGATTGGAGCATCGAAATATTTGCCTTTAATATCCCACAATGCCTGATCAATGCCGGCGATCGCACTCATCAGTATGGATCCGCCACGGTAGAACCCGCCACGGTACATCACTTGCCAATGATCTTCAATGCGAAGCGGATCTTTACCGATTAAGACATCCATTAGCTCATCTACAGCTGCCTGTACCGTATGGGCTTTTCCTTCGATTACGGGCTCTCCCCATCCAACTATCCCTTCATCCGTTTCAATTTTTAAGAACAGCCACCGGGGTGGTACGATAAAAGTCTCAAACTTTGTAATTTTCATATTTACCCTCTCCCTATTCTCGCTTTTTTGGTTTCCAGTCTGAATTGTCGTCACAACGACGGTTACACTTTCTATAGATCATATCTATATTTTATACATCTAATATTTATATCTATAGATCCGATCTAACGATAATATATAACAGAAAATAACTCATTTAATGATTTATTTTATTTAAAGATCAGATCTTTATGAAGGTATCATAGTATCTTTATTTCTGGATGTCAATACGAAATTACTATTAGGAGGAGCTTGTACGATTATGTTAATATAAACCTAATATGAAGATACACAGGAGATTGTTATGACGAAAAAAACGACCTATACAATGACAATAGATCTACTTAAACAGAAAATTATTAGCGGGGAATGGCCGCCCGGATCACGTATACCAACACTGCAAGAGATCTCTAAGGACCTGGCGGTTAGTGTATCCACTGTAAGAGAAGCGCTGCGGACTCTGGAAAGCCAAGGAAACGTCAGCATCGAACATGGACGGGGAATGTATGTACGCAACGATCCATTATTGTTGGAAGACCCTACTGCAAACCTTAAGGAACTGGGGGATATTTCTCTTGTTAAATTACTGGAAGCAAGATTGCTCATTGAACCGCAACTGGCTGCCTTAAGTGCAGAGCATGCTACGCGATCCCAAGTTAAGCAGCTTCGTGCGCTGGCTGACTCTATGGTTAACCAGATGGAAGAAGGCGGGCCATTTCTGGAGACCGATCTTTCCTTCCATCATCTCATTGCAGAATCAGCACAGCACCCTGTCCTATTTCGCATGCTGGAGTCCATCTATCCGCTTCTCTCCGAAGGTCGCAAGCAGACTAACACCTTGCCACATATGCGTACCAAAGCATCCAATTATCACATCTTAATTGCGATCGCCATTGAGGAACGACATAGTGAGCAAGCAAGGCAGCTCATGTATAGTCATATCAACGACATGCTTGAAGCATTGAAGAAGTAACCACTTACCTTCTGATTCAAAGCCTGCTGTTGCTTTCTCATCCTCGTTAAAACATGAATTATGCAGTTCGCGAGTTAGTTGGGAATTGTGAGAATCTATACTTAAGGCTTCCTTCTTTCATCTTCCCGCTAGCTATACAGTATTTTCTCCAGTAACTTAAGGCTATTCACCCCTAATTTGTTCACTATACTGTATTTTCTACAATTTAAATTTCCATAATAGAGCCCTTATAGAGGTAAAGTGCGTTTTGTAGATGATTTTATTGGATGAAATCCATGATAGCCACGCCTTATCTTAAAGTCTTGGCGCTATAATGGATGAAATCCAAGACAGAATAGATATAACTTGGATTTAATAACGTCTTTCCAATGCTATGCAATTCAAAATAAAAAGGCTTCTCACGAAATTCAATTGAACTCATGAGAGGCCTCTAGTTTATACAAATGTGTCAACCTGGGTTTTCCACAGATTGAACTGTGCAATTCTGGTAACATAAAAAATACCCCGCTAACCGCAGGGTATGGTGCTTCGGTTCAATATATCAGCAGTCTTTAAATCTCCGAGAAAAAACGGGCACTCTCAATCATCGGACTGCAGTCCGAATGATTACCTTCCAGCTGAATCTCAAAAATATAATCCTTCCCTTCCACAAAAGGCTTTACAGCCTTCCAATCGATAAGGCCTTTTCCCAGAGGTAACGAATCATGAAACTTGCCTTTGCTGTCCACCAGATGGAAGTACCGGGCATAGTTCTCAGTAGCGCCGAGGGTTTCGATCAGCTTCTCATTATTTCCACGATGGCCTATGAAAGTATGACTAACATCCACCGTCAGCGGAAGCTCAAGAGGAACAATTAATTCCTCCAGCAAATACGGATTGGCATGGCAGAATAACCCTTCAATGGTATCCTCCCAAACAAATAATTCCCGCGAAAATTCCAGAACCGCTGCTATTTCTCTGCGCATTTTCCGGATGGATACCAAACTCACGTCCGACGAGCTTTCTGTACCGGCATAGTGGGCATGGACAACGCAGCGGGTTCCTTCCTCTTCACAAATGGCAGCCAGTATTTCACAGGAGGCCATGTAGAAGCGCTTTGCATCCGAATCCGAGCTTAAGATGTCAAGGTAACGCCCTTTATATTGGGGCGGGTGATGCAGATACACTTTGATGTTCTTTGCCTTCAGCTCACGGATACGTTCCCGAATTAGGAGCGGATTCCCCACATCCCGTTCACTTAAATAAAATTCCACAATATCCGGCTTATATTGCAAACGATTGTCTACGTTACTTCGCTCCATGTTCGTTTTCAAACGATAAAAAGGGCTCACGGAAACACCTCCATGCCCTATGGTACCATAACTTCAAATATTCATGTAGTTCCCGGTTTAATGGTCAAACACCTTAAAGTTTTCACCAATCTTACTTGGCAGGGGCCGTTAAGAACGAATCGTCCAGCACAAGCGTAAACGGCTGTCGCCGTCTTGGCGGCAAAAGCTCGTTTCGCGGTGAAATATAAGCATCGTATAAGGTTCAAATTTATACTTTCTTATATTTTAAAAAAGACTACCTCCTTGGTATTAGGAAGTAGTCTATACTTTAGAAATTAGTTTTTTAACGTGACCAGTTCTCAAACTGGGCTGAAATAGCCTAAACTATTTTACCGATGTAATGACTCAAAAGCCTACATCATGCCGCCCATACCGCCCATGCCGCCCATATCAGGCATGCTTGGTTTGTCTTTTTCCGGTTTGTCAGCAACAACTGCTTCAGTTGTCAAGAACATAGCCGCTACGGAAGCCGCGTTTTGAAGTGCCGAACGCGTAACTTTTGCAGG
Source organism: Bacillota bacterium (assembly GCA_051750645.1). GTDB lineage: Bacteria > Bacillota > Bacilli > Paenibacillales > Paenibacillaceae > Pristimantibacillus. The sequence goes on from JBNJJW010000011.1 coordinate 57,404, forward strand.
GTCAACGATACCAGCTTCGAACATGTTTACCCATGCGCCGGTAGCTGCGTTGTAGCCTACGCCAATTTTCTCGTTTTTCAGACGCTCAACGATAACGGAGCCTTCTTGGCCTGCGTTAGCGGCGATCGTGCGAAGCGGCTCCTCAAGGGAACGAAGCACGATGTTAACGCCAGTTTGCTCGTCGCCTTCTGCTTTAACAGCAGCAACAACGTTGTATACATTAATGAGGGCTGTACCGCCGCCCGATACGATACCTTCTTCAACCGCTGCACGAGTGGAGTTAAGGGCATCTTCGATGCGGAGCTTGCGCTCTTTCAATTCTGTTTCTGTAGCTGCGCCGACTTTGATTACTGCTACGCCGCCGGACAATTTTGCAAGACGCTCTTGAAGCTTCTCACGATCGAAGTCGGAAGTTGTTTCTTCCAGTTGAGCGCGGATTTGGTTCACGCGGGCAACGATGTCAGCGGAGTTGCCGCTGCCGTCAACGATGATCGTAGTTTCTTTCGTGATGCGAATTTGACGTGCGGAACCGAGCGACTCAACGCCAGTCGATTTCAGCTCAAGACCAAGCTCTTCCGTGATCACTTGACCGCCAGTCAAGGCAGCGATATCCTGCAGCATCGCTTTACGGCGATCGCCGAAGCCAGGAGCTTTAACAGCTACGCAAGTGAACGTTCCGCGCAGTTTGTTCACTACGAGTGTAGCTTGCGCTTCGCCTTCTACGTCTTCTGCAATGATAAGCAGTTGTTTGCCGGATTGAACGACCTTCTCAAGAATCGGAAGGATCTCTTGAATGCTCGCAATTTTTTTGTCCGTGATAAGGATGTAAGGGTTGTCGAGAACCGCTTCCATTTTGTCCGTATCCGTGATCATGTATGGCGATACGTATCCGCGGTCAAATTGCATACCTTCAACCACTTCAAGCTCTGTAACAAAGCCTTTCGACTCTTCTACAGTGATAACGCCGTCGTTGCCGACTTTTTCCATAGCTTCTGCAATCAGTTGTCCCACTTCATCATCAGCAGATGAGATCGAAGCAACTTGTGCGATCGATTGTTTGCCTTCGATTGGTTTGGAGATTACTTTCAGCTCTTCAACAGCAGCTTTAACGGCTTTCTCGATACCTTTGCGGATAACCATAGGGTTTGCGCCCGCTGTTACGTTTTTCAAGCCTTCGCGAATCATCGCTTGTGCAAGAACAGTCGCTGTAGTCGTACCGTCGCCTGCTACATCGTTCGTTTTTGTTGCTACTTCTTTAACAAGCTGAGCGCCCATGTTTTCAAAAGCGTCTTCAAGCTCGATTTCTTTCGCAATGGTTACACCGTCATTCGTGATGAGCGGGCTTCCGAATTTTTTCTCCAATACTACGTTGCGGCCTTTTGGACCGAGTGTTACTTTAACCGCATTTGCAAGCGCATCAACCCCGCGCAGCATGGCGCGGCGAGCGTCTTCACTAAATTTAATTTCTTTAGCCATTATCAGTAACCTCCCAAAATATTTTAAGTACTTTTATTCTGTACTGTTTTACCTTCTATGTGACCCAAGTTGGGCTGCTTATCCGAAAATCGCGTGAATGTCGCTTTCTTTCATAATCAAATACTCTTTGCCTTCGTATTTGATTTCTGTACCCGCATATTTGGAGAAAAGAACACGGTCTCCTTCTTTCACTTCCAAAGCAACACGAACGCCATCCTTCAGCGTACCGCTGCCAACTGCTACCACTTTACCTTCTTGCGGCTTCTCTTTCGCCGTATCCGGCAATACGATGCCGCTAGCGGTCGTTTCTTCTTTCGCGATTGGTTCGATCAATACGCGTTCACCCAAAGGTTTGATCATTGAAAATAGCCTCCTTCTAAATTTGTCGCTTATTTTATTTCGTTAGCACTCGTAAGCTTGAAGTGCTAACAACCATTTTTATCATACTCATTTTCGCTTTCAATTTCAAGTGCTTAAAATCAATTTTCTGTTAATTTACACAATACTCTAAGGTTCGACATCCATTCCCGAATATTCTTCATGCTTAAATGCAAGAAGGCAGACCTGGACTTCTCCATGTTCTGCCTTTCCTTATAATCGTATGCTGTAGAACAGGTTTGCTTGCAAGCACGGAGGCTCCTTACTTTAATGCCGTATCTATTCCAAAAGACAGACCTGACCATGCCTTTCGAGAGGTCCAATCCTCGGCCGCTCCGCTCCAGAAAGGATGTCCGCCCGGTAGCCCCAAAGGTAAAAATACCGCCGAACATAAATAGAGACTCCCTGTAGATATGTAACGCTCCCCTACATCCGGCTGATGACCGCAGAAGCCGATCGTCAGCCAGCCCTCCGGCGTGAAATTGCCAGGCATGTCCAGTGTACGGCGTATGGCTGCCGTCAGTGCGCAGCGTACCTGCGCAGCGCTTATTCCCTCCGGCAATTGTTCACGCAAAGCGCTTTGAGCTAGGCTATGGAATGCACCGAAGCGGTAAGCAAGCGAGCGTCCGAGCGGCGGATACGTTCCGTCAGCTGCGATTAAACGCTCCAGTACTGCGGCGAACCGCCGGGCACGGCCAGTTACTGCTTCACGCATCGCGTTCCATTCCTCGTACTGATCACCTACCGCATCCAGCACATCGACCAGCATGGGCTGAATAACGAAGCTATTGTAATAATCCCAATGAAACTCCGGTCCGTCGCCATAAGCTCCATCACCCAAATACCACTGCTCATGCTGCTTTAAAGCGTAATCGATCCGCATCGGATCCCAGTCGCTTTCCCCCAGCTTGAATAATGCGGCCTCAATCGTTGCCGCAAACAACAGCCAATTTGAGAAAACCGGCTTCCTCGTCCGAGTCTGCTTTAACGCCGTAATCACATTTATTTTCACATGCTGCTCCAGCTTCTCCCATAACTGAACAGGCGCACGAAGCAGTGCTTGTGCCAAAAAAGCCGTATCGACGATCGGCTGAAAACCATCGCTAAAGTTCATGTAATCAGGCGATTCCGGATCAGTTCCGGCATCGATGGCATCTCGTGCAAGCATGGCGTAAAGGCTGCGCTTCTCCTCCTCGGCTCCGTCCAATTGATTGTTCTCGAGCCACGGCGCCATTCCGGAAAGGAGTCGTCCTAATGCCTCCAAATGCGTATACTTTGCCCGGTCAGCCAAAAGGCTCGCCGATGCTGCAGCTGCATCTTCGCCATTCGTTCCGGCAGCTGCTGCGCATTCAATCGGCATCAATTCTTTGAGACGACTCTCTGCGAGTGCGCGAAGTACAGGATCGCTAATTGCCAGCATCTGTTCCAGCCAATAATTGCGGTCAGTCATTATATTCTCAACCTGCTTTCTGCTCTGTAATGCTGCAACTCCATCCTACCAAAACGTTGCGGAATTCCCTTTTAGCCGCGCCAGTCCTTCTACGAAGAAATAATCGCCGTAAATGAGCGGCACATCTATGTTTCTCCGCTCCGGATAATGGCTTGTACCATGCAAAATCAAGCCCTCTTCAGCCTGGTCGTCCCAAGCTCCGTAGTTCTCGTACATGGACAACAAAATCTTCTCTCCCGCAGCCTTATAAAGGGCAGACTCCTCTTCCGGGACAGCCTTGGCGATTTCGAGCAAGCCGCATGCCGCGCAAGCGCCTGCCGAAGTGTCGCGATACCGCTCTACCCCTGACGGCAAGCGGAAATCCCAATGCGGCACAGCATCCTCGGGCAGATTGGCGATAAAGAAATGCGCGACGCGCTTCGCAGCGTCCAAGTATCTTGTCTCACCGGTATAACGGTAGCTTAGCGCCATCCCGTATATCGCCCACGAAGCTCCGCGCGACCAAGCCGAATCCGGCGCAAACCCTTGTCCGCCGTTTACGCTTTCAAACTCCCCCGTCTGCGGATCAAAGACAACAATATGGTTCACAGAGCCGTCCGTCCGGATAAAATGTGCCAGAACCGTATCGGCATGCTCCATCGCCAAATGCTTAAATCTCGGATCGCCGGTCGTTTCGCTCGCCCAGTAGAGCAAAGGCAAATTCATCATGCAATCTATAATAGCCCAGCCTTCATTGCGGTCTCCCTCGCTCCATGGATTCCAGGCTCTAATGTAATTCCCTTTCACGTTAAACCTGCCGCTGAGCACACTCGCGGCAAGCAGCGCCCGTTTCCTCGATTGCTCCTCGCCAAGCAGCTTATATCTGGCTACGCTCGTGAGCGACCACATGAAGCCGATATCATGATCCAGCCGGTCAAATCCGGTCAGCACCTCGTCCAATTGCTGCTCGCATGCCTCCGCAATCGTTTTATAACGCTCATCTCTCGACTCGGAATCGCGGTACAATAGCCACAGCAATCCCGGCCAGAAGCCGGCCGTCCACCAGTGGGGCGCTTCCAGCACATAGGTTCCGTCCACGCTTGCATGCGGAAATCCGGCGCCAATGCGGTTACTCGTTCTCGTTACCTTCTCATGAACCTTTTCCCAAGCTTCATTTACCCAGTTAATCTCCATTCCCATTCCCTCTCCTCGCAGCAATCCTACATATTATGATTCAAATTGAAAAATAAACGAAGCGGCCAAGGGCAGCCCAGCTGTTGCAGCCGCATGAAAATCCAGCGTATACCAAAATCTTTCGCGACCGAAATGATCGATATCGCTTCGGGAAGTCACGATAGGCTCCCATACCTTATGATCATATAAAATACACAGCTCACGCTTCCCATTTATAAGGATTCGCCCTTCTGCTGCCTGCTCGGGAGCCATAAACGTGATAAAACGCTCCGTAACGAACCGCTCTGCCGGTTCACCGCTGCTCTCCGCAAACAAAATAGTGTCGGTCAGCGTTAAGCTCGGCAGCCCTTCTTTCTCAAAACGGAATCGGCGCTCCAGCTGCTCAAGCTTGGAATGCCCGTAAGCCGAGCTTAATTCCAGCACCAGCTGATCATATCGCTCGCCGGAATAGGCTTCTTTGACCGTTGCAAGGAATGAAGCTCCATTTTGCTGATAAAGACCCTCGATAATCGGGACCGAATGTCCCTGGGAACCGTTGCACCAAAGCGTATACCGTTCCGGACCAAAATATTGCGCCGTATACATCCCGCTGCCCAAATCAGCTAAATAGGCTTGTCCATCCGCGTGCACAATAAAATGGCCCGCATCATTATGATTATGAGGCTCCTCATTATGACCGCCCTTTGCCGCGAAGCTATAGCTGCCTCCATCTTCCGTAATATGACGGGACAGAAGCCACTGCACATCCGGCAAATAATACGATTCGGCAGGCCATTTCGGCTTGTTATGAACGGCTTCGATCCATTCATCCTTAAGCCAGATCAAGTTTCGAATCGCGGGTGCCCATCGGCCGCAATGATCCGCCGAATAGCCGGCCCTAAGACTCGCATCGGGCACCGCCACCTCATCATACTCGCCATGCAGGCAGCAGCTAAGCCCCATAAAAATGCCGAACTCGGATGGCGAATCGGAGAAATTTACGACCGTATTGCCGTCTGTAAAGCATTTTTGCTGAAAGAGTGCAATTTCCTTCACCTTACTTGAAGCAAATAAATTGATTTCGCCATCCGTCGCGGCTTTTAGCAGCTGTGCAAAATAAACGTAGTACCCAAAGCCATACTGCCAGTAAAGATAGCCTTCCGCGCAAGCGCCGTCATCGCCGAAGCCGGTTAAATAACATTCGAGCGCATCAAGCACACGTTTCAGCACCTCGGACAACCGCCCGGCGTCATCGATAAGATGAATGGCGGCAGCTCCAATTGACCCTGCGCATACCGCAGCCCAATTGTGATCAGCTGTTTCCCAGCCGTAAGGGCCTTCCTCCAAAAACGGACGCAGCAGCCGGTGCTCCACTTCGCCCTCTATCCGCTTACGCAGTAAATCTGGTATTCTATCACCTAATAAAAGAAGGATCTCACTCAGGGCAAAGCCTGTCTCTGCAGCAAACAAATCAATGTCTAATTTCACTGCTCCCGCATTAAAATGTGCCGGCAAACACCATGTAAACTCATTGCAAATCGACCAAATCGTATTAAAAGCCGCAGCTTGATAGTCCGCATTGTCCGGCTCAAGCAGCGTCATGATGACAAAAGCGTTTAACCGTTTGCGCCGTTCAAAATAAACGCGCTCATAAGTTAAGCGTTCTCCCGTATCGCCGTATACGCGAAAGAGCGAATACGTAAGCTCGGGATCAGGCGTCTGCACAAAACGATCGGCTTCCGCCTTTATTTCTTCAAGCAGCGTCTGATTAGCTTTGGACCCAAGCAGACGCGCCGTCAACTCCCCGGTCGTGCTGTCCGGAGCGAGCAGCGTAAGCCCCCGCTTCCTGCTTTGCTCCAGCACTTTTTTTATAAGCTCAGGTTTCATTCTTGTTTTCCGCTCCAATTCTATACCCACTTCTGCTGGCTTCTATATTCGACAGGCGTTACGCCCGAAAACGATTTGAACAGCTTAATAAAGTAACTTTGGTTATCATAGCCTAATGTTCCGCATATTTTCCCGACCGGAGCATCCGTCTGGTCAAGCAGCTCTTTAGCCCGGTGCATCTTCATCCTCGTTACATACTCAATAAATGTTTCTCCAGTCTCTTTCTTAAACAATCGGCTAAAATAGCTTGGATTCATGAACAGCTGCTCGGCAACCTCCTCCAAGCTAATCTTGCGGTCAAGATGGAGTGACACGAACTGGCACGCTTCCGCCACTTCCGTTCTGCGGCTCTGTCCGCCGGTTTGATCCGCTGCCGTAATCGCAGATAAGCAATGTCCAATTAACCATTCCGTAAGTTCCGCATGGCTGTCAATCTCTAGCAGTTCGCTATGGTTAACGTCAACCCATTGTGCTGAACGAAAATACAGGATCGATTGCACCTTCAGCTTGGCATCGAGGAGCAGTTTCAGTATCCAATCCTTCACCATTTCAGGCGGGTACCTTTCTTGCTCAGCCTTTGCCAGCCAATTCATGACAGTCGCTCTAACCCCGCCGCCGTCTCTTCCAAGCAGCAGCTCCCGCAGCTGTTCACTGGCTTGATTAAAGCTGTCAAACATATCGCCCTCTCCCGCAGAAGCTGGAACGGATCTGGTTATCGAACCGTAAGATCGATAAAACCGCCCTATTGCATTCGCGCGTATGCCGGCAATCGATGCTTTTATTTGCTCCGGTGTCGTACAGCTGTCGCCGATCATGAATGACATCGACAGCTTAAGCGATTGCTTGACCGCGCGTTGAATGCTGCTCATCATGCCTCTTACTTCATCATAGCCGTTCACCTTCAGACCTGCGGGAAACGTTTGCAGCAATACCGATTCTTGCGGATTATAGTTAAAATGCACGGACAACATCCCGTCGGCCCGAATCGCTTCCTCCACCACATTATCAACGGCAAATCGAAGCACGTCATCAGACAGGTACCGATGCTTCGCCAAGCGGTAATCATCCACAATGCCGATGACCGGTATAATAATCTCACCCGGTTGGAACGGAAGCCCGAAGGATAGCAGCTCCTCCCTCCATTTATCCGAATCGAGTAATGGCTGATGTATGGTCGATCGAATAAATTTTTCCTTCATTAACGCTTTATTTCGGTCAACCAAGTGCTCCATTTGCAGCTGCTTCGTTTGGTGCTCATTTTCCTCTTTCAAGCCGCTTATAAATTGTACCAGCAGTTTGTGTATAGAAGAAGGTTCAAGCGTATCTTTCAGCAAATAATCCTGAACCTGCAGCTTAACCGCCTGCTGCGCATATTGAAACTCGCTATGGCAAGAAAGAATGGCAGCCCGAATATCCGGCTTCAGGTCCTTCATTCGTTTAATTAATTCTAAACCATCCATCTTCGGCATGCCGATATCGGTTATCAGGATGTCGGGCATTTCCTTCATAGCGGCCTCCAAAGCGCTGGCTCCGTTCTCATGGAGGCCGATAACCCGAAGACCGAGCGCCTCCCAATCAATCGCATAATGGATCAGCTCAAGCACCGGATAATCATCATCGACAAGCATCACTTTATACATCGTCTCCCGCCTCCTGATTCGGAATGCACATCGTAATTTCAGTTCCGCCGGCAGCATCGCTGTTTATTTCCATCGAGAATCGATCCCCATACGTAATCGCCATTCGTTCGAAGACATTAGAAAGCCCTATGCTTGAAAACTTGCCCCCGGTATCTATGCTTTTGTCTTCCTTATCTGAGGAATGCATCAGCTTCTGTCTGAGTTTCTCCAGTGCTGAGGCATCCATCCCTTGACCGTTATCCCGGACGATAACCCTAATTTCGCTCCCGGTTGCTTCGGAACAAATATGAATTATGCCCGCTCTTTGGCTTAATCCGTGAATAAGCGCATTTTCGATTATGGGCTGCAAGAAGAAACGTGGAACTGCGGTCATTAAAGTATCACGTGACAAATCGAGCCGCAGTTGAACCTTTTCTTTCTGCCTCATATTCATAAGCTTGACGTAATCGGCGATCGTATCTACCTCTTCATGAAGCGGAATCGTTCCTTTATCTTGGCTAATGGTCATTCGCAGCAGCTTGGATAATGAACTGATCATCTCTGCACTATCCATATCGCCTTTCCTCATCACCTTCATGCGAATCGAGTTTAGCACATTAAACAAAAAATGCGGATTTATTTGCGCCTGCAGCATAGCAAGCTCCGCCCTTCGCTTGCGGGCCTGTGTCATCGTTATTTCAGCAATCATTGTCTTCACCCGGTCCAGCATATGATCGAAGGACTCTCCCAAATATCCGATCTCGTCGCTGCCCCTTATGTTCGAGCGCACCTCCAGATTCCCGCGCTGAACCGTCTCCGCCACTCTGCCAAGCCTTACCAGCGGTCTAGTAAATGTCCCGATTAAATAAACGAATAACAGCAGGAAGATGAAAAACGAGATAAGCTGGAACATAAATACGCGATTAAAAATGGCATTCAGCTTGAATACCGCTTTCTTATAAGGCGTTAAAGAAACAAGCTCCCAGCCGGTGAGCGGCAGCTTATGTGCGGATATAATATAATTATCGCCGCCGAAGCGCATAATGTCCGGATCATCCTGCTGCTTCGCCAGGCTCGCATAGGGAAATTCATCGCCGATCCGCTCCAGATTTGGATGGGACAAAATAAGTCCATTCCCATCAAGCAGCATCGTTTCTTGTTCCGAGGCGAGCTTCTTAAAAACGCTGCTTACCTGATCTTCCAGTATGGTCACGATGACATAACCGTAAGGAGTCACTCCGCCTCCGCGCAAGGTCCGCGCCATCGATATTTGGTATGGGCTGCGGAGCTTGTCCTGAAAGAAAACAGTAGGCGTCGTACCAATCCACGACGACTCCAGACCCTTAAGCAGGTTTAGATGCTCAAACCAGGACTCCTCGCGAAATCGGTTAGGGTTATATTCGTACAGCGGATAATTGGCGAAATACGTGCCGTCTTTCAACAAAATCGTCACATAAGCTTTATCGCCAAGCACCGTCATGTTATCAATTTTATTGGTAATTTTCGTTCGGTCCATATACCGCTCATATTCAGCGTTCGGGCCCTCATACGTTTTTCCCGCTGCAATCGCCTTCAATATGACATTCATTTCCGAATCGTTTTGTACGTTGTTTGCTATATAGAGCATATAATGAAACAAATTGGTCACATAACCGTCGACAAGCTCCAGCTTTTGCTCGGCTTGCGACACCGCTTCTTCCTTTACGGCATCCTTCGTAAGCATGTTGTATACGGCTAGCGTAATAAATGCTGGCAGCAGGATGCATACGATCGAAGTCACCATCAACTTAAAACGGAACGATCGGGGCCATATTAAAGACTTCGAGTGATTTAACATATATGCCCCTCCATCCGGATGCTTATTTAGCATTTGCACAAAAAGGAGCGCAGTTGGAATGCTGCACCCCTTATTTGTTCGAGAATGTATCTCAATAAATTATACTCTATTATTTTTTGTTAGCGTCAATAATTTGTTGAACCTTCTCCTGCATGGCTGCGATTGTTTTGTCGATATCCTGTTGATCAAAAATAAGCTTTTCATATTCCTCGTTAATGACTTTATACATCTCCGATTGATAAGTAACCGGAGGGATGATCTTTGAAGACTTCGCGTTAGAGAGAACGTTCAATAGCGACGCTTTGTCTACCTTCTCCGGATTTTTTGTACCGCTGAGAATGATATCAATAATCGATGCCATTTGCGAGTCGTCTACGCCGTTCCATGCGGGGATATTTTTACCCTGCGCAATTTGTCCTTCGGTCGTGTACCAGCGAACGAACGTGTACGCCGCTTCTTTATTTTTGGAGCTTTCGGCAACTCCGACATAGTCGGTCGTCACCATCGTGTAGCCGCCCTCGTCGCCGGCATTGTTTTTCGGTATCGGAGCTACCGCCACTTCGAAATTAAGCGGGAATTGCTCGGTGCCCCCAAGCTCGGTATTCATCCAGCTTCCAATCATGATCATACTTGCCGCTTGATTGAAAAATTGGTTGCGGTAGTGCAGCTTCTGCGACATCATGTCCGTGTAAGGCGTTGCCGATTTGTCCTGCTTCTCCATTTGCAGGCGAAGCTCCAGCGTTTTGCGGAACAGCGGGTTATCTAAATTAGACGTTCCGTCCGCTTTAAGAAACTCACTATTTTCGGATTGGTTGGCGAGCGCGAGCTTCATAAATTCCATCCATCCGCCGTTTTGAGGTCCGTGGAAGTATGTGCCGTAATGCTTCGAGGCGCCTTCGCCCGTTGTTAGCTTTTTCGCATAGGAAGTGAAATCATCCCATGTCCAATCCGTTGGCACGTCCAGGTCCGCTTCCGTTAGATGCGTTTTGTTTAATAATACATACCATGGATTAAATTTGCCGGGCAATGCGTAAACGCTGCCATTTAAAGTCGTATCAACTTTGTAGTCTTCCGCTACGGTGTAGCCGTCTTTGGCAATGAATTCATCCAGCTTGGCTACCATGCCCAGACCGACGCGCTGCGCATAGCTTGCTGGATCGCTGAACATGAGAACGTCCATCTGCTCACTGGAGGATGCGGCCAAATCAAGCTTTTGAAGCGCCTCCTGCGTGTCGCCCTTCTCGCTTAGCACGATCACCTCTGGAATGATGTTAGGATATTTCTCCTTAAAAGCTGCAATGGTTTTCTCCCAGTTATAGCTTGCTTCGTTACCGAACGTATGCACCTTGATCGTAACCGGCTTCTCTTCTTCCGGCGCATTTGTAGCAGTTTCCGTATTTCCGCTTTCCCCTTTGTTTGCCGTCTCTTCCTTATTTCCCGAATTGCCCGAGCAACCCGTCAAAACAATGATGACTGAAAAGGTAAGAATGAACCATAATTTCATCTGTTTGTACATCGTAACCCTCCTCAAATGTTTGTGAAGCATACCCTATGGAAAGCGTTGGCTTATCTATGATGTATCCGCTTTCTCGATATCATTGTAGCAACGGTGCCATTCGTATCCATACCACTATATTGACTACAATTAATACTATTTTGACTTCTCTTATGAGAGATACCAAACACGCTACCCTTTTACCCCTCCAAGCGCAATTCCTTCAATAACGCTCTTCTGGCCAACAATAAACACGAGCAGCAGAGGTAAAATAGCCGACACGGCGGCCGCCATAATAAGCGAGTAGAATTCGCCGTTTATGGTCGTAAATTTTTGCATCGCCAACTGAATCGTATATAGGTTGTCCGTCCGCAGGAAGATAAGCGGGTTCTGATAATCGTTCCATGTCCAAATAAAACGTAATATCGCATAGGTAGCGACTGCTGGACGAACGAGCGGAAACGCGATTTTCCAAAAAATGCGCCAATGCCCCGCCCCGTCTATTTTAGCAGATTCCATATATTCATTATGAACGCCCATAAAAAACTGGCGCAGCATGAACGTGCCGAGAACGCTGAAGCTGCTTAGAAAAATCAGACCCAGATGGCTGTCAAAAAAACCGATCGAACGGTACAAAATAAACTGCGGCACGAGAATAGCCTGATGCGGAATCATGTACGTTGCAAGCACGATTAGAAATAAATATTTGCTGGCGGCAAAATTAATTTTCGAGAAACCATAAGCAGCAAGGGCCGACACGCACGCCGACGTGGCTGTCGTCAATACGGTCACCTTAACGGTATTCCAATAATATTTATAGAAGGGGAACTTGCCTACCCACACTTCCTTATAATTCTCTATGATATGCCATTTCGTCGGAATCCACTGGATCGGATACGTGAATACGTCCACTTCAATTTTGAACGAAGCCGACAGCATCCAGATGAACGGGAGCAGGAACATGACGCTAACCGCGAACATGAGAACCGTTATGACTCCACGTCTAATACGCTCTATATTTTTCACAGTCATTTGAGTTGCTCCCCCTTAATAATTGACCCATTTCTTTTGTCCGACCCATTGCAGCAGCGTAATGAGCATGACGCATGCAAATAATACAACTGCCATCGAGGACGCGTATCCGATTTTCAAATTGACGAAGGCGGTATCGTACAAATACCAGACGATCATGCTTGTTGATGAGATCGGTCCGCCCTTCGTTAAGATAGCAATCAAATCGAAAACCTTGAACGTCGAAATAATCCCGGTCACGAGTAGAAAAAAGGATGTCGATGAAAGCTGCGGAAATGTGATGCTTTTGAATTTATTCCAAGCATTTGCCCCGTCGATATCAGCCGCCTCGTACAAATCGCGCGGGATAGACTGAAGACCGGCAATATAGACGATCATATTAAATCCGATGGAAACCCACACGGATATCATCATGAGAGAAGGCAGCGCGTACTTCGGATCGGCGATCCACTTCGGCGGATTGTCAATGCCGAGCGATAAGAGCAGCTGATTAACCGGTCCCGCCGATGGGTGGAACAGCACTTGCCATACTATCGCAACCGCAACAATACTGGAAATATAAGGCATGAAGTAAGCGACTTTAAAATAGCTTTTCATGTACACATGCTTGTCGATTATAATCGCCAAAAACATCGAGACTGCCAAATAAATCGGCACAGTCAGCAAGAAATAGGCATTGTTTTTGAGCGATTTCAAGAAAGCGTCATCCTGAAACAACCGTTCGAAATTGTCGAAGCCTACCCACCTTATATCCTTGAAGCCGGCAATAAAATTCCAATCCGCGAGCGACAACATAAACGTTGCCAAGATTGGAATGATTGTCAGCACCGTAACGCCAATCAGCATCGGCCCAACGAACAATATTCCTGCTATCGTCTCTTTCTTTTGCAAGGAGCCATTTTTTTGTTTCAGCTCCGTCTTAGAAGTCTTCGGCGCGGTTTGTATATCCTGCATGATCTTCACCTCGGTTTGTTGTCATATCCCTATTATAAAAAATGAATGATCTTTTCATTAACGGTATTTTGATGACCTATGCCGCTATTTTGACTTTCTTATATTGGCAAAAAAAATACCGTACTGCGATTTCTCGCGTACGGTATCGTTGGTTATTGCTTTTTGTCCTTGCATCGCAGTCCGGCCATGATGAACGTCGTCAAATCTTCAATCATCGTTTCAAGCGCCGGCTGCTCCTCTTGGAGCAAAACTCCCCAATAAGCATTTTGCCTATGAAAGATCAGCATGCCGACAATTGACATTAAAGTCGTATCTAACGAGCGAAAATGGAACAGCCCTTGCTCCCGGCCCTGCTCAAGCCAATGGCGCAGCAGTCTCCACGTCGGCATCACGTGCTCCCGTATTTTTTGAATGCGCCCGGTATTCATAATAATTTCATGCTGAATGATAGTAACAAGCTGATGATCCGCGCAACGAAACTTCGTCACCTCGCGGATAAGGAGCTCAACACCCTTAACCGGATCTTGATTGGGATCTACCTTGGCAATTTGATCATTGGGAAAAAATTTTTCAAACAGAGCGCCGAACATATTTTCTTTTCCGCCAAAATGATACGACACGAGCGCGACGTTAGCTCCCGCCTCTTCACATATTTGCCTAACGGTCGTTTTTTCGAAGCCGTATTGAGCGAACAGCTTTTTGGCCGCTAACAGTATTCTTATTTTTATGTCCGCATCTCCTGCTGTCATCTTTGGTCCCCCAACAAAGCATATTTCTTCTTATTTTGAAGCAAAGCCGGTGAAACGGCAAGTCAGGCTGATCATGATTGTCTTTGACCGGCGATAACGGCAGAAGGCTGCGGAACAGCTTGCCGTTTCAACGTAACAGCTAATGCGCTAATCGCAATAGCAACGACTGCAATAATACTTAGTGCCAGCGCCTCAGCGCCAATGCCAGGGCCACCGAACAATAGGTTCATATTGCCTTCTACCGCGTACGTTGCCGGAAGAGCGTTACCCAGATTAATGTAGAAATCGGAGAGCAGCTCCCGCGGCACGATTGCCCCGGAGGATACCAGCTGCGCCGATAACACCATAATATTAAACAGCATACCGGCCATGCCGAACAAGTAAAGGAACAATTGTGAAACGAACATGAAGGTAAGCAGGAACAGCATTTGGAACAGCCACAGCTGCAGGAAGCCCTGCTCCATTTGTCCGCCAAGGGAAGCAAGAAGCGACGAACCGACAAGTGAAACGAATACAGCTGCAACTACATTAATGATGCTTCTAGCGGCAAAACGTCCCCATCTGCCAACGCTCGCCCGTACCGCCATCGCAGATTGCTCAAGATTCATACCCATAATCATCGCGCCGACATAGGAAGCGAGCACCATCATCATCGGAACCATCTGATTGTTCATGCCCTGCACCACATTCGTGGATTGAATATCCGACGTTACCCGCACAGACAGCCCTTGGGCCGCCGCGGCTGCCTGTTCAGCCGGCATGTTCATACCGCCAAGTACGTTCTGAACACCTGCAGCTACCGCCTGCCGGTTAACCTCTGCCGTAATTTGAGCCGCTGCGCCGCTCATCATACTTTTGATCAGCGCGGGATTCGACTCATTAATAAAATATTGAATCGAAGCAGATGCATCCGCTGCCGCCGCCTTCTGCGAGAAATCGGCCGGCAAGTACACAACCATTTGAAGAGCACGCTCGTCAAGCTGCTGCTTTGCCTCTTCTAAGCGATCTACTTGAGTCATATCGAAGGGCAGATTTTGAATCAGGCTGCTCGAAATTTGTTGTCCCATCTGCTGATCTTCATTAACAACCGCAATACGCAATTGCTCAACGCGGTCAGTCACCCCATTGTAGCCCGTCATCCAAATGACCGAGAAAATAACTTGAAACATTAACGCGGTAATGATTCCGACCCATGTTGTCGGACGTTTCATAAAAGCTTGCAAAGCATTTTTCATGTTCAACCACTCCCACTCTCTATTTAAACAACTGTTTAAAACGTTTGTTTAAATATTACTTCTGGAGTCTAGTTTTGTCAACAAAAAAAGAAGAGGACCTGTCCTCTTCTTCCGTGTTACGCATTATTTAATGATTCTCCGTATTCCGCTTCCCACTTGGCATCTGCCTCAAGCTGCTTCTTATATACTGTTCCCGACAAAAACACGCTTACCTCATACAAGCAAATTAAAGGTATCGCAACCAAAACGTCGGATATAAAATCCGGCGGAGTAATCATAACCCCAATGAGCACCATGATGAAATAAGCGAGTCGGCGCATTTTGCGAAGCCGCTTTGGATTCACCAGTCGGATCGCCGTTAGAAACATAATGACCAGCGGCAGCTCGAATAGCAGCGAAATCGGAATGAGTAAATTAAACATAAACGAAAAATATTGCGCGATTCCATACGTTTCTTCCAGTTTTAAGTGCTGCGAGACGGTTCTCGTGAAGCCAAAAGCCAAAGGAAATACGACAAAATACGAAAACGCTAAACCGATTAAAAACATGATAAGGGCAAAGGGCACATATTTCAGCGTGGAGCGCTGTTCGTTCTTACGCAGTGCCGGTCTAACGAATGCCCACAGCTGATAAGCAATGACAGGCAGCGCCAAAATCAATGCGATGACAAGCGCGAATTTCATATACATTCCGATCCCGTCCCAAAGAGAAAACGTATGTAAAGAAATCGTATTTGCCGGCTTCTGGCTCATCAGAAAGTTATAGGCCGGCTCCGCGAATACTAAACCGACAACTAAGCCTAAAGTAAGCACGATTAAAACATAGATAAGCCGCTTCCGCAGCTCTCCCAGATGCTCAAAAAGCGGCATCAGGCCTTCTTCACGGATAAGACGTTTCCTGGACGTCTGCTCCGACTTGTTATTTGGTTCCGTTCCCACCTGCGCTTACCTCCTTACACTTGCCTTACCAGCCTTTTATTTCAAGAAAAAAGCGGGCCCGATTAGTCCGGTAGCCGCTTATTGTCTCTATCATTATTTTCCGACCGGCTTACTTCTACACGATTAGAATCTTTATCCTTGCGGTCTTCCTCATCCATCATTTCTCTTGCTCCGGATTTGAATTCGCGCAGCGTCCGTCCAAACGCTCGGCCAAGCTCCGGCAGCTTATTCGGTCCGAACAGCAGTAAAGCAACTAGTACGAGCAAAATAATGCCCGTTGCACCTATGCCTGACATATGGTTAACCTCCTTTATCATTTACGAAGTAAAATGAGCTTCGCAATCATTCTCTTCTAACATCTGTACAAACCGCCGTATCCCATACTGACAATATCATCACGTACGATGATGTCTCCTGCGAGAATACGCGGCAGAAGAACGTCAAAGGAAGTATATGGATCGTGCATCACGCAGCCTGGCAAGCCCATGATCGGCACTCCGTTCAAATAACCGATAAGAAGCATCGAACCTGGCAGCATCGGCGTGCCATAGCTCACGATATCCGCTCCTGAAGCTTTAATAGCGCCCGGTGTGCGATCGTCGGGATCAACCGACATTCCGCCAGTCACTAGTATCATATCATACCGTTGTTCAAGCAAAAAGTGTATTTCCTTGACAATTGTTTGTCGGTCATCGGGAGCAAACCGCTGTTCGGCAACCTCAGATCCAAATGCCTCGAGCTTGCTTCTGACAGCAGGGCCGAATTTATCTTCGATTCTGCCGTTGAATACTTCTCCGCCGGTCGTCAGCAGCCCGACTCGCAGCTTGCGAAAAGGACGTACGCGCAGCGGTGCCGCCCCCGCGTTCGCATGCCGGTATTCGGCAGCCAGCCTCTCCACTGCCTCCACCTTTGTCTTCGGCACTACAAGGGGGATCGCTCTTGTCGCAGCAATCGGCTCACCCGGTTTAACCACTGTATTTGTCTTAACTGTTGCAAGAGCTATTTCACCCAGACCGTTAATGGCCTCGACAATGCTTGCGTCAACCTCCGCTAAGCCAAGCAGCGTTGACTTTATGCTAACTTTGCCCTCATGCGGCTCCGACAATTGCAGCTCGTCTCCGTAAAGCGCTTCAGCCATTCGAATAGCCGCATCATCTTCATGAAGATCGTCCGCACCCAGCTCCATAATATAAATATGTTCTTTGCCGATATCGAGGAGACTTGGGATATCTGCTTCCGTAACGACATGTCCTCTTTTGAACAGACGGCCCTTGAACTGACCGGGTATGATACGCGTCAAATCATGCGCCAGCCGCATGCCAATCGCATCATACACAGAAACTTCTTTTAGTACGGTCGATCCATGCTGTTCAACCGCTTCATCTGATTTATGCTGCGGTTGAGTCATACGCTATGTTCCCCCAGTTGCCCGGATAAAATGCCCAGTGCATGCGGTAATTGATCCATAATCGCCATCAAGCTTTCATGAACGCCTTTCGGGCTGCCTGGCAAATTGACAATAAGCGAGCTGCCTCTAATTCCGCATACACCGCGCGAGAGCATCGCTCTTCTCGTCTTCTGAAGCGCCCCTATCCGCATTGCTTCTGCCAGGCCGGGCACCGCACGATCGATTACCTTAAGCGTCGCTTCAGGTGTCACATCACGCGGAGCTAGACCTGTGCCGCCTGTCGTAAGGATGAGATCAGCATGGAAATACTCAGTCATCTCAATAATAGCGGCCATAATTTCATCCTGCTCATCCGGAACAATTCGGTAGTCGATAATTTCGCCGCCGAGCTCTTCCTCTATTAACTCACGAATAACCTGTGCGCTTGTATCTTCACGTTCCCCGCGTGAACCTTTATCGCTTGCTGTTAATATTGCTACCTTCCACCGCATCTACTATTCCTCCCATCCCTAGTCCGATCATGGGTTTGACGAAATTCGATAATCGCCGCTTTTGCCGCCTGTTTTTGATACGAGCTGCGTCGGGCCGATGATCATATCCTTTTGCAGCGCCTTGCACATGTCGTACACGGTTAGAGCAGCAGCCGACACTGCAGTCAGCGCCTCCATTTCCACGCCTGTTTTGCCTGTCGTCTTCACGGTTCCTTCTATATAAAGCTCATCCGTTCCATTGTCGCTGAACACAACATTAATGCCTGTGAGCGGAAGCGGATGGCACATAGGAATCCACTCCGATGTTTTTTTGGCAGCCATAACCGCAGCAACCTGAGCTACTGCCAGCACATCGCCTTTCCCTACCTTGCCGGCCTTGATTTGCGTTAATGTCTCGGGGTTCATCTTAACCATCGTTTGAGCGATTGCAGTGCGTGAAGTGACTTCCTTATCGGAGATGTCCACCATACGCGCCCGGCCCTGCTCGTTAAAATGCGTCAGCTCCACCTTTATCGCTCCTTTTTATAAAGTTCGTAAGCATTCTCTAAAATAGGTAAACATCTCGCTCTGTTATAAGTCCATGCATCGGCAAGTCATGCTCTTCGAGCGGTACTTCATCGACAAGCTGCGCCTCGAATGCCGTTCCTATCCAAAGGGTTCGGGCTGCTTCACCAGCCAATTCAAGCTGCGATGCCGCAAACCGGTCATAATAGCCGCCCCCGTAACCGAGCCGGCCTCCCTTTCGGTCAAACGCCAAGCCCGGAACAAATACGATATCCGGAACAAAGCCCTTTTCTAAGGGCGGAGCCGCAAGCGGGTTCGGTTCCATAATACCATAAGCTCCTGATGCAAGCTGATCCCAGCTTTGCAAATAATGAAGCGTCATCGAACGATCGGCTGCGATGCTTCGCGGTACGATAACCTTCCGCCCGGATTGCCAGCCCCACTCGATGAGCTTGGTTAAATCGAGCTCGCTTCGAAACGGCACGTATGCCATGAAAGCTGCTATTGATCTGCTCTCTAGCAAATTCTCCGCATTCATGCAAGCAGCCTTGGACCATTGTTCGCGCTGCAGGGCTGATAGGCTGTTGCGCTTCTCTGCCATCTGTTTGCGTATGTACGCTTTATCGCCTGATTGATTCCATTCAGCCAAAAGCATTCACCTATTCTACTTCCATCATTTTATTTCAATATTTTTAGTTTACCACTGTTATACAACTTTCGCCAATGCCAGCGCTCGTTTATGGTACACTATTTAGGAATGGAAGTTGCCATTCGTTACATTTATTTGGTGGAGGTTTCAAAATGCTGCTTCAGGTTTCAAACATTACAAAGAGCTACGGCGTCAATGTCGTGTTATCTAATATTTCAATGCAGGTACAGGAGCGGGAACGAATCGGTCTCGTCGGTGTAAATGGCGCAGGCAAATCAACGTTGTTAAAAATTATTGCAGGCGAGATGTCAGCTGATTCCGGTGATATTCATAAAGCAAAAGAGACTAAAATCGGCTATCTAGCACAAAACAGCGGCCTGAATTCTGATCGGACGATCGAAGCGGAGATGCGCGCTGTATTTTCACATTTAATTGAAGCCGAGCAGGAGCTTCGTGAACTGGAAATGAAAATTGCTGATCCTGCGCTGCATGAAGATGAAAAGCGGTATACGGATACACTGGAGCGTTACTCGAGGCGATCCGATTGGTTCCGTGAGCAAGGCGGCTTCGAAATGAATACGCGAATAAACAGCGTGCTTCACGGAATGGGCTTTGGCAGCTTTCCGCCTGATACGGTTATTTCAACGCTTAGCGGCGGCCAGAAAACACGGCTTGCATTAGCGCGTATTTTGCTGCAAGCGCCTGAATTGCTTATGCTCGACGAGCCAACCAACTATTTGGACATCGAGACGCTGACATGGCTGGAATCCTATTTGCGGGGCTATTCAGGAGCCATTGTGGTTGTATCCCATGACCGTTATTTTCTGGATGCGTTAGCCCAAACCATTATTGAAATCGAGCGTCGCTCCTCCAAACGCTATACAGGGAACTACAGCCGTTACATGGAGCTGAAAGCGGCAGAATACGAAATTAATATGAAGCAATACGAGAAGCAGCAGGACGAAATATCCCGCATGGAGCAATTCGTTCAACGCAATATCGTACGAGCCTCAACAACCAAACGTGCGCAGAGCAGACGCAAGGCGCTGGACAAATTGGAGCGTCTGGATAAGCCGCTCGGCGATTTGAAAAAAGCTCATTTCAGCTTTGAAATCGAACGTTCAACAGGCAAGGACGTGCTTGACGTCAATGACGTATCCGTTACGTTTTCCGGCCAAGGAAAGCCTCTGTTCCAGAACGTATCGTTCCAGCTTAAGCGTGGCGAGACCGTTGCTTTAATAGGGCCTAACGGAATTGGAAAATCAACGCTGTTAAAAGTTATTGTCGGTCAAAATGAACCTACTAGCGGAACGATTCACTTTGGCACCCACGTCAAAATCGGCTATTACGACCAAGAGCAAACACGTCTTAATCCACAAAATACGGTTCTCGAAGAAGTATGGGGAACTTATTCCCATATGGAAGAAGCACGCATCCGCACCGTTCTTGGCAATTTCTTATTCAGTGGCGAAGACGTATTAAAACGGATTTCATCGCTAAGCGGCGGCGAGAAAGCACGTGTCTCGCTCGCCAAGCTAATGCTGGCGCAAGCAAATGTACTCATTTTGGATGAGCCGACTAACCATCTCGATCTTTTTAGCAAAGAAGTGCTGGAAGCCGCATTGCTTGATTATGAAGGAACCTTGTTCTTTATCTCTCATGACCGGTACTTCCTTAATAAGATGGCTGAGCGTATTGTCGAATTAAAACCGTCGGGAACCGATCATTTCCTAGGAAATTATGACGAAATGATAGAGAAAAAACGTGAAATAGAAGAGGAACGACTGGAAACGCTGTCAAAACAAACGACAGCCAGCTCCAAAGCAGCTGCATCTTCCGAAAATATGCCGGCTAGCTCCTATGAAGCAGATAAACAAGCGAAGCGTGAAGAACGCAACCGTCTGCGGAAGCTAGAGCAATTGGAGCAGGAAATCGCAACATTAGAGCAGCAGATTGCAGAGCTGGAGCAGCAGCTGACGGACCCATCCATTTTCAACGACTATATCCGGATTCAAGAAATTCAAGCAGCTATAGAACAGCGTAAAGCTTCTCTTGCTGCCGCCTACGAAGAATGGGAGCAATATATGTAACAACAAGCATGCAGCCATTTTGGAAAGGGATGAATGCAAATGATGCCAAGCTCAGAGCATACGTTATCGGATCAAGTACTTCATTGGGTAATCGAATCCGTTGACTCTACTGCTGTTGTTAAATCCATTAACCGGCTTCACGGCGGCATGTCGTCCATCGTTCATAGCATCTCGCTTCTAGTAAATCAAAAAGAAATGAACGTTGTCCTAAGGCAGTTCGACAATGAGGAATGGCTGCTTAATGAGCCTGACTTACCGCTGCACGAAGCGGAAAACCTTCGCTTTGCCGCGAAGGTTGCTGTGAAAACACCGCAAATTATCGCTTTTAATGAAACCGGAAGCGGGTGCGGCATGCCTTCC
This sequence comes from Bacillota bacterium, assembly GCA_051750645.1. Lineage (GTDB taxonomy): Bacteria > Bacillota > Bacilli > Paenibacillales > Paenibacillaceae > Pristimantibacillus. The sequence goes on from JBNJJW010000011.1 coordinate 79,108, forward strand.
GTCCTTATGACACAGCTCGATGGCTCCGTTGTATTGCAACCGCCAAATATCGATCAGTGGTTAAACGGCATGGCCGAAGCTCTCGTACGTATTCATGCAGTGGAAGCCGGTCATTACCCATGGATCTACTTTACTTATAATGACATAGCTTCTTTGCAGGCTCCCGCTTGGTCGGAACATCCTGCCCTTTGGGATAATATTATTGAACTTGTCAGAGGACCTCGTCCCGACTACAAGCCTTGCTTTATTCATCGGGATTATCATCCAACTAATGTTTTGTGGAAGCAAAATGAGGTTAGCGGTGTTGTAGATTGGGTGAACGCTTGCCAAGGCCCTGCCGGAATCGATATCGGTCACTGTCGGCTAAATCTGGCCTTGCTGTATGACGTTCCAACTGCCGACCGCTTTTTGGCCGCTTATCAGAGACATGCTGGAGCTTCGTTTAAGTATGAGCCGTTCTGGGATCTTTTATCGTTAATTGATATTCTTTTTGGGCCGCCCACCGTATACCCAGGCTGGGCTGCCTTCGGTGTGACTGGATTAACGGACGATTTAATGATAGAACGATTGGACAGCTATATGACCAGCCTGCTTAGCAAAGCTTTAAAAAGTTGACCCATTCAGGTTAGACATTCATCTAGGTACTCGTATGCAAAACGGCAGGTCAAGGATTGTTCCTCGACCTGCCGTTTCTATTTGCATGAGTCCGCTAATATTGCTCTACGCTTATTAGTCCCAAGCGCTGCGCTTCTTTTATCGCTTCAGAACGCGACCGTACATTCAGCTTCTCGAAAATACGTGATAATTGATATTCCACATTTCTCTGACTCACATGAAGCATAACGGCGAGCTCTTTATTGCTTATTCCCGTTGAGACCTCATGCAAAATCGTTTGCTCTTTTTCCGTAATGGAAACATCCTCGATAGACACTTCCGAACGTCCAATCGTTACTTCATTCCGTTTAAGCTGTTTAAGTAAGGAAATTGGGATGACGGCATCTCCTCGCATTGCACAGCGGATCGCATTATGAAGCTGTTCTCTTGAAGCCGTCTTTGAAATAAAACCGGATACGCCCGATTCAATTAACAAATTGAAATGAGTACCAATCTCGTAGCCGGAATAAATAATGACCTTCCGTTCAGGATCCTGTTGAATCAATCTCTTCGTTAACTCTAATCCGCTAATGCCCGGCATATTCAAATCACACAAAATAAGATCAAACCGCTCGGTTTGTATGATTTCCAGTGCTTCTATCGCAGATAAAACCACCGATACTGACATCTCGCTATCCTGTTCAATCATTGTCTTTGTACCTTCACCGACAGAAGGATGATCATCAACTAATAAGATACGAATCACGCGATATCCCCCTTTCCACTCGGCCTGTTGTCATCATTTCCGGCAGTAAAATAACAACCTCAAGACCATTACCGCGCTCAGAATAAAATGAAATGTCACCTTCAAGGCCCGTTACACGCTCTTTAATTCCTGACAAGCCCATATGCTCGAACGATGCAATCATATGGTTAACATCCATTCCGACGCCATCATCTTGATAGCGGAAATAAATCATGTCTTTGCGCTGCTCCAGCTCAAGCGTAACTAACTTGGCCTGCGAGTGCTTGTCCGCATTGCGCAGCAATTCTTGTACGATCCGATAAATGGCCGTAATTTGCTCCTCATTTAGCTCCACGCTAAACGCCTTAGCGCGAAATTCGACAGCAAAATTCACACGCATTTGCGTATGCTCAATGATTGATTCCACGGCTTCTACAACGCCCATTTCTTTCAAGAGCGGCGGACGAAGCTCATTACAGGTTTCACGAATTTGGTGTATAACGTCAAGCAATCCTTCTTTAATATCTTCCAGCTCATGTCCAAGCTTAGCGGAAATCGGATGATCCATCATTACCGCTTCAAGCTTACGATACCAGAGCAGTTGATCCTGAAGTGCTGAGTCATGCAAATCTGCAGCCAACTTTCTACGCTCGTTTTCTGACAAACAGAAAAGCAGGCGAAGCACCCAGGGCGAGGTGGAATGCTCTTTACGAACCTCAGATTCCAAGTCCTCAATCAGCCCTTCGATTAAATATAAATTTTCAAAAACAATACTGGCATAGTTAGACATCGTTTTTAACCAACGAAGCTCGTCCGAGTTAAATCGGGTATGGTTTGTTTTCAATCCAATCCATAAAATGTGGTATCGTGAACGCTGTCTTCCAATAACTAGTCCTAATCCGTAAGGCAATTCAATCAGTTCGCCAAGCTGAAGCGAACTAACAGTGCCGAGCAAAAACTCAGCTGTTATGAGCTCCTCTGGCTGTTCACCCATCGGAAATACGGTATTCTCCGATTGTTCAACTACTAAAAAAGTAATTCGGTTCACTGGAAGCAGCTCTGTTATTTCTTGCTTCAATACAGTCTCCAAGTCCGCTTGCTTCATAACCCTGGCAATTTTACGTGAAAATCGGTCAAGGCTATCCTGGTAACTGTACATCGCCTTAAACAGCTTCGGCCGAAACCGTTGATCAATTTGCTCCTTCACATATAAAAACAACGTCATTCCGATGTAAATGACAATAAATATGCCAAACCATACGGACCACGACGGATTGGTCTCTCCTAATATTACAAATGCCACCAATGCCGCTATAAGAATAGATGGAATCAAAGCTAGCGCTGTATAGTACTTAAATCTCGTTAAAATAAAATCGATATCGAACAGCTGGTTAGAAGTCGATAAGTAGAAATATACGATAGGAAGAACGAACAGGAATAGCGCTGTAAATGGAGCAGGTAGTATCTGCCTCGCTCCAAAAATTTGCGGAAGTACATTCAACGTTGCGAATGGCGTAAAAGCAATAAGATGTGAAATCAATGTAATAGTAAAAAGGGAATGCAATTTCGTATTGCGATGCTTAATGAACTTACGTATCAGTTTATAAGCGCATATCAAATTACCTAGTAGCACCACTCCGCTATAGGCCACTTGAATATACTTATACATTTCGATCGAGAAGAAATTTGTCCAAATATATAACAAGCTTACAATGCTTACTACGCCTACTAAACCAAATAAAGCACGCAAGGCTTTCTTGCCAATAAAAAGAACGTCAAATCTTTGCAAATAACTGTTCATAAAGCTCATAAATAGTAGAGGAATGTTAGGAAGAACTGCATATATAACCGATATCCCTACCGGGTCTCTTCGATATGAAGCAGCTGAGCTGTAGTAGCTTATCCCAATTGAAATAAAAAACAGAATGAGCATGATAGCCGCTTTGTCATTTCTTCGCTTAACGTAAAGAAATGCTGAAAAAGCGCAAAAAATGACAAGCGATATACCAGGAATATATAGTTGGAGCATCAATTCCCATATCGAGTGTTCGCCTGACCATCCTTTTGGAAAAGCTATGAGCTGTAGTACATTATCTTTATGTAGTACGAGTACATGACCGGCATACTCAATAGAATTGTATTTTAAAACATTATCAAACTCATTGACCGGCTGGTCGTTTACCTCTAAAATTTGATCGCCGACCTGAATCCCTCTTACTTCCGCTTGCCCAGCCGGTTCGACCGATTTGACATAATAACGATCGCCGGGCTCTTTTGACAAAACAGCCCCTATCGTTGGAACTCTTGCAATTACAGCTGTTAGATATAGAAGGATGGATGCAAGTATTGCCAGGGAGAGGATTAATAGGATGCGGTTTAAAAGCGGTGATCTCATGAAGTCCTCTTCCCTCCGAACATAATGAAAATTTTAGTTCCAGACGTATGCGTAGCCGCTGCTTTTTTCGTTTTTATTGTTTAGTTCACCAAGAAGAGCTTTTTGTTCGGCTGCAGATACACCTGCTAATTGAAGTTGTCCACCTATGGCCATGGACATCTTCTCCGTACTGCTTACCAATTGACGAATTGTTTCTTTCAACATTGTAACTCCTCCGCTTCTCTTCTATAATTTGATAGAGATCATACCTTTCTACTATAACAGGAAAAGAATCGACAATAAACGCAAAACTGATTCGTATTTACCGAAAGAGCTTTTGCGTGGTTTGTAATTATGCAGTTTCTTGGTTTAATAGCTGTAAAAATATCGATTTCCAAGGACTTGCTTCCTGTATAGAGTCTAGTAGTTCCTCAAATCGGTTATAGTGCATGCGGCTCATGACAGACCCATATAAAATAGTTCCTGTCCTTTCACATGCTTCCCGGAAGCGCTCACGGTTTAGTGCTACATCATCGATAGTTAACTTGCCTTGAAAATAATCATTAATCCAACGATCCTCTTCCGCTTCCCCTTCTATTAAATAGAGAGTTAGGAGCGTACGCTTGCGCTGCAAGAAGTCGCTTTTGTCATCCCAACGCAACAAATCACGCAGATCATTTTGGATTTGAGCGGCAATGCCCACCTCCGTCGCATACTCCGCTACGGTGGAATGCCAAGGTTGTCCGGCAAGCATAACGCCTGTCATACAAGCAAATAACAGCAATGCCGCTGATTTTTGTTTGACCATATCAAAGTATGACTGCTCATCCGTTATCTCGTTCATAATATCGATCATTTGACCATTGGCAGCCAGGAGCAGTTGGCCATTCATCATCTCTGCAAGTGCAATTCGAGTCTCAATGTCCATTGAGCATTCAAGCATCGCTTGCTGCGATAATGTTAGAAGCGCAGATGCAACATGAATTGCGGCTGGCTGCGGTACTTGCATCCATGCTTTAGCCGGGGCATCTTGGTCCTGTAAATCATCTAATATGTCTGATGCCAGAATAAACAGTTCGACTGCTGCTGCCGCTTGATAGACGACTTCTCCCGTACCGCCGAACATTCGATAGTGAATAATGGCCAGTTGTCCAAACTTCGTCGATTCTTGCAGCTTGTCTTCGATAAAAAGCTCCGCATAACGCGCAAGCGGCTCAGCTGTAAACCAGCGCTGAACAAGCTTGCGCATTTGCTGTCCAATGAGTGGAATACAATCGTTCACAATCGTTCCTCCGCATGCTTCAACATAATTCCAGTATACTATGTTTTGGGTTATGGAAACATACGATGAACTTTATTTACAACCAGGCTTAGCCAATTAAATCTCATGAAGCTGCTGTAGTCCTTTATGCTTTTGCTCTTGCTTTCTTCTTTTCTGCTTTTCTCGTTATTCTCCTCCTCATTCATTTGGTTTATTAAAAACGCAATCATCTCCATCCTTTTCTCGATTAGTCTTCTACGCTCGACTGACGGACTTTCGATGCGATCACGATGATCCATGGCCTGAAAAGCCCCCTTGAGGTTATGCTTCTGCACAGGTATCGTTTATACGCTAACACTCCCTTGTATATCTACCGCATAATACATATAGACTGCTTCCATCGTCAATCCGCCGCCCGGCAGCTCCGAGATAAGTCTTGAGGGATTGTCGCATATAATAAATTCACCTTTTCGCATGACGCCTACACGATTACAGTTGCGTTGAAGCTCCTCCATATCATGAGAAGCTACCACTATGGTTTTGCCCTGCTTCCTTAAGTCAACCAATAATGACCAATAATCTTTTTTGGCTTGTGGATCCAACCCGGTTGTTGGCTCATCCAAAAATATAATTTTCGGATCGTTCACGAGCGCAATTGCAAGTGCCGTCCGCTGCCTCCAACCGCCTGACAACCGTTTAATCAATTTATCTGAATAAGGACCGAGCCCGAATTGCTCGATAATACGATTCAAATCGTTTTTACGTTTATAAAAGGCTTGAAAAACCTCCAGCGCTTCACGCACATTCATTTTATCGACTAAGGACGTACTTTGCAGATGGATCCCGATTTCTTCCTTCAGACGCTCTGCTTCTTGGAGCGCATCAAATCCCAGTACTTCAATACTGCCCGTATCCGGCATACGAAGGCCCATTAACATTTCCAGCAGCGTCGTTTTTCCTGCGCCATTCGTACCCATTATACCGAATATTTCGCCTTGTTTTACTTGAAAGGATACATGATCGACTGCTGTATTCGCACCATAATACTTGCTGATCGAGCTTACCTGAATGACCGTTTGCTTCTCCATTCCGTGGTTAACCTCCATTCACACTTTAACGTTGTGAGAGCTTACCGTTGTAAGGTGAGATTTATGTAATTGGTATGCGTTATAGTTTTACGATAACGTATGCCAATCGCTTTTTCACCGAAAACTTCACTCGTAATTCACGCAAAGTTTTTGCGCTCCGCAACGCAAGCGCAAAATAGAGGCCTCCACTGCACGTATAGCGCTGAAACGAAGGATAAATTTCTATCCACACTTATACACAGAAATATCCACAACACTGAATAAATTGTTAGTTAATTCTGTCGAAAGCAATCCAGTAATGACGTACTATTTTCGCGGAAATCCGACATTCCTAGGTCCATTTTCACAGGCCGGCGGCTTTAATCCACATTATCCACATTATTCACAACATATTTTTGAAAATACTATCCCCTTTTCACACACAATGTTAAGCTGCCGTAAACCCAGTGTTTTAGGGCATTAAACAACTTTATTCACAAAATAGCGACTAATTGTGGATAACTTTGTGCACAACACTTATTTTGGAAGGAATACGAGTTATTTTCTTTTCCCGATATACAACAAATGCGAGGAAACCCCTAATATATTCACATTTTCAGCTGACTTATAGATAACATCCATAATCTTTGCATATACCTCATCTCCACAAAAACGCCAATAGTCGAATTGCTCCTGCTTAAGAGAACCAGCAATGCCCGAAGATCCGATCAGCTTAACGCTTTCAAAGCCGTGTAATTCCATGAATGGTTTAATGTCTTCTATATTAAAGTAGTAAGCGCCTGTGAACCTTCCTTCGTCCGAATGATTAAATACACCTGTTTCCAAAAAAGTTTGAATGTCATCGATATTATCGTTGGGCTTCCAACTTTGCGGATAAGCGAGTGAGGTCATCAAATGACGGATTCGGGTCATAAAAGCTACAAAAACTACACCACCGCACTTCGTAACGCGGTAAAGTTCTTCCACAGCCCGGCTTCTATCGTCCTGCTGCTGCAAGTGATACAGCGGACCCAGCATAAGAGAAGCATCGAACTGCTCGGCCGCAAACCTATTCAAATCCGTTGAATTCGCAGTATAAAAGCCTTTGAATCGTTCTGTTAAACGGAGCTCGACCGCCTTATCGCGAGCCATTTCGACAAGCCTTGGAGTCAAGTCAGTCAGCGTAACATCATAACCGCACTTCGCCAGCTCCATTGTGTATTTTCCCGGACCCGCACCATTATCTAAAATGTGGCCGCTATCCGGCAGAAAACGTCTGATGTAATGCCAATTCACTTTGAATTCAAGGGGCTCTCTGTCGAGACGCCCCCATTCATCAAATTGGTTGTAATAATCAATGATTTTATTCAAAACGATCCTCTCCCAATAAAGATTATTTTGAATGGTAACGCTTTGTATCGATTAGTTAGCCGCTCTGCTTGAGCTAGAGTCGACGACTCTGCTGCCCGTTGTCATAACCGCTTGATTACAAGCCGCTACATAAGCTTGCGCCGCTGCTAAAACAATGTCGTTGTGTATGGAAGTGCCCCGGAAGCGCTGCTGCTTATGAACAATGCTGACAACCGCCTCTCCGTGAGCATCTTCGCCTGTGGATAAAGAGTGCAGCTCCAAATCCTCAAATTCGGCGGCGACCGGTATCGCCTGCTGGATCGCATGGATGACGGCCTCAAGCGGACCTGCTCCCATTGCGATATACGATTGCTCTGCGCCGAACTCATTTTCACGAATCGTTACCGTTGCCGTCCGGGAACGTTGTGTACCTGCATGTACTTGCAGATCAACGAGTACATAGGGATCCGGCTGCGTGTGGGTTAACTCGCCTGCAATACGAATCAGCTCGTCGTCGGTTACGATTTTTTGCGCGTCTGCCGTCTCTTTGAACTTGTCATACACATCCTGCAGCTGTGCGTCCGTTATCTCAATGCTATATTCAGACAGCCGATGCTTAATGGCATGACGACCGGAATGCTTGCCCAGTATAATCATATTACGCGGAATACCCATCGCTTCCGGATCCATTATTTCGTACGTATTGCGATTTTTCAGCAGACCATCCTGATGAATACCAGACTCGTGCTGGAAGGCATTGCGGCCTACAATCGGCTTATTGTAAGCGATCGGGAAATGCATCGCGCGGCTGACCATACGTGATGTTTCATATATTTCACTAATATCGATGTTTGTTTCCGCCTGCATCGCATCCTTACGCGTTTCAATAGCCATAACAAGCTCTTCAAGCGAACAGTTACCCGCTCGTTCGCCGATACCGTTCACCGTTACTTCGATTTGCGTTGCGCCTGCATTAATCGCTGCCAGACTGTTTGCCACCGCGAGTCCAAGATCGTTATGGCAATGTGCGCTATACCTTACCGTTTCTCCTCCTCTCGCCTGCTTGCGGACCGAACGGAACAGCTCTGCCATCTCATCCGGCATTGCATAACCGAGCGTATCCGGTAAATTAATAATAGTGGCACCTTCGGCAATAACCGCCTCTACAAGCTGTATGACAAAGTCACGGCCTGATCGCGTAGAATCCATCGCCGAAAACTCAATTTCATCAACGAATTGTTTACCGTAGGCGACCATCTCGCGAGCAATCTTTATAACCTCGTCGCGAGATTTGCGCAGCTGATGATTCAGATGAATATCCGATGAGGAGATAAATAGGTGAAGCCTTCTCCGTGCCGCATCTTGCGTTGCCTTCACCGCAGCATCGATGTCAACCTTTACCGCCCGGGCAAAACCGGCAATTTCTACGTGCTGCAGCTCCCTTGAAATTTGTTGAATCGCTGCAAATTCACCTGGACTCGATACCGCAAACCCCGGCTCAATGACATCAATGCCCAGCTTCCCCAATTGACGGGCAATCACGATTTTGCGCTCGGAATCCAGCGATGCACCCGGCGATTGCTCGCCATCTCTTAATGTCGTATCAAAAATTTGTATTTTTTTCATTTCGTTTGTCATAGTCGTTAACCTCCTGAAATTTTTTTGGATCAAGCGTAAACGGCTTTCGCACGCACGAACCGCTAGCTGTGCGTTTGAACAGCTCGGTTCTGTGCCGTCCTTGGCGGCATAAGCTCGTTTCGCGGTGAAATATAAGCATCGTATAAGGTTCAAATATATACTTTCTTATATTTACAAAAAAAGCTCGCCGTCTCCTTGTAAGAGACGACAAGCTTATACGCTGCCGTGGTACCACTCTAATTGGCCGGGCCTTGATGCAGAAGCTTGTTACAGATGTCTTCTTCAGACAACCATGCTGCTTGCTGCGGGCCCGCACCCGCTTAAATGCCCGATGACGGCGGCTAGCCGTAACGATGTACGCTTGGCTGCCGGATAGACAACCCGTTTCCATCGATCCGCTCCCAGGCGAGATTCAAACCTCAGCTTCGACTGCGTCGCACCACCCCGCAGCTCTCTGCGCTTTTCCGATTCTCCTGCTCACCGATTGGCAATCAGGAAAGCTTCGAATTTCGCTTTGCCAGCCTAATGTTCTACTGCTCCTGTTCATTGCGTTTCCACTCTATGTTATTCGTTACCAAACGTAGTTCCATTCGCATACTTTACTTCCAGGACAACAAGAAAAGCCTGTCGTCTCTATAATCAAGAGACGACAGGCTATAATGACCCGCGCGGTACCACCCTTGTTGACACCCTATACGTTCGCAAACGAGCAGGGACGCCCACCTTAAGCATATGGCCAACTCCGGATGTTGACTCACATGTTACCCGATTACGGGGGTTAACCGTAACAATGTACTGCATGGGCATGCCTTTCGTTGCTTGCGCTGCCTCTGCTTCCACTGCTCCGCTCCCAGGCGAGTTTCAAGTATCCTTCGACTGCGTTGCACCGACCCGCAGCTCTCTGTGTCACAGCCCGGTAAGAATGAATATCATCCATTCCCTTGCTGCCGACAATCCCGGACAAACTTTACTATTCCTGTTCCTTGCGTTTGAAACGTATGAAGTTTGAAGTATTGTTGATTATTATATGCTCTTATAAATAGTCTGTCAATTCCAAAAATTAATTGCTCTACCGAAACAGCTTGGCAACCGTATACTACCCTTAATAGCACAAGAAGATAATACGAACGGTAAAACCTCCTGCTAGTCTTGTTCGTATACTTTCTTTGGAGTCATTTTACAGGAAAACCTACCGGTAAACTTGCGGACAATCCCTCCTGCACGCGAAACGTGCCGAATCAGCGGGAGAATTTCCCATTAAACTAGACGCAAACATCGTAAAAAGAATAATAGAGGGAGCTTTTCCTGTTCATATTATCCCGGGCGAAGGTGCACCCTTTAGCTTCTAACTTCTAACTTCTAACAGACCAGCTTTCCAGCGAAAATCCGGGATCGGCCTTCATATTAAGATCTGTGAACTGCTTCCGCTTCAGCTTGAGTTGTGCGGCAGCACCAATCATTGCCGCGTTATCCGTACAAAGCGAATTCGGAGGAATAAGCAGCGGAATGTTATCCGACTCACACCGTTCCGTCAATGCAGCTCGTAAGCCGCGGTTGGCCGCAACACCGCCGCAAAGCAGCAATTGCTTTGCACCGTATTGATGAACAGCACGCAGTGCTTTCGTGACCAGCACTTCCGTAACCGACTCCTGAAATCCGCGCGCCAAAGCTGCTTCATTCAACTGCAAACCTTTCATCCGCGTTTGGTTAATGACGGCGAGCACCGCCGATTTCAAGCCGCTGAAGCTAAAGTCGTAGCTATCTGCTTCCAGCCATGCCCGAGGCAGATCTATGGTTTCTTCCGAACCGACGGCGAGCCGGTCGATGTGCGGTCCGCCAGGGTACGGCAAATGAAGCGCACGAGCCACTTTGTCATACGCTTCACCTACCGCGTCATCCCTCGTACGGCCGATCAAGCGGAATTCGCCTTCGCGCTCGAGCAGCACCAATTCGGTATGACCGCCGGAAACAACGAGCGCCATACAAGGATATTCAATGTTATGCACGAGTTCGTTTGCATAAATATGTCCTGCAATATGATGCGTTCCAATTAAGGGAATATCGAGTGCCATTGCCAAGCTCTTGGCGGCTACGATCCCGACGAGCAAAGCACCCACGAGCCCTGGGCCCTGAGTCACAGCAACCGCCGACATATCCTTTAACGTCAAACCAGACTCCTTTACCGCCTGCTCAATAATAAGCGTTATCGACTCCACGTGCTTGCGTGAGGCAATTTCCGGCACAACTCCGCCAAAGCGCTCATGAATCTCGATTTGGCTCGATACAACATTAGATAAAATATGTTTGCCGCCGCGAATAACGGCTGCCGACGTCTCATCGCAGCTCGTCTCTATAGCCAAAATAATATCGTTTGCTGATTCATTATTTACTGTATGTTCTAAGTGACTCACGTTCATTGCTCCCCTGTCTTCAACCACTCACGGTCAAGCTCCGCCCACATAATTAGCGCGTCTTCATTATCCGAATAATAGCGCGGCCGGATGCCGGACGGCTCAAAGCCAAACTTGCGGTAAAGCCGCTGCGCAATTTCGTTTGACACCCGAACCTCCAAAGTCATCTTTACGGCGCCAAAAAATACCGCCGTCCGCTGCAGCTCGAAAAGCAAACGATGGCCTAACCCTTGTCCGCGAAAATCTGATCGGACTGCGATATTCGTTACATGCGCCTCATCCATTATGACCCACATCCCGCCATACCCGATAATTTCACCTCTATATTCCATCACCAGGTAACGAGCGAATAAGTTATTCATCAGCTCATTCGTAAACGCTTCAGTTGTCCAAGGACTAGAGAACGCCTCCAGCTCAATTTCAACAATTGCGGGTATATCCGACATAGTCATTGCACGATAAACGAGTTTATTCACATCGACTGTCATGCCTTTGCCTCACCTGCTTGCTTCGCCTTCCAGTTCACTTCGGCCTCGGTTAATTGCGTATAGTTTGGAATAAAGGTATGCGGGTTTTCGGTTAGACCTGCCTCTAGCCTTGCACGGCCGAGCATCGCAACCCAACGTCCTTCTTGGACAAAAGGCTGCAGCCGAACGTTTACGCCCGCTGCTGCTCCAAGCTGCACTAGCCGCTCCGCTTCCGTTTCATGCAGCGATAAATCACCGACGAGCGAGATGCTGCGAACAGCTCCAATTGCTTGATCAGTTAGCCGCATTGCCAGCTGGTCAACCCAATCCTTCATAAGCCGGACACCGTCATCTGCAAAGCGGCTCCATTGCTCATTATTTATCATAGCAAATCCAGACGAGTATACTTGTCCACGTCTAGCATCCATAATAGGGAACACCCAATGCTCCCCCTCAACAGTACCTGCCTCGCCAGCTTCTTTATCTAGACCTTGATGCCAAGCGCCATAAGCGAGCGCCTCAAGACTGGATACAGCAACTAGAGGCTTGTTCCAAACCCAGGCTAAAGTCTTCCCCACAGATACCGCAATTCGCATGCCAGTGTATGATCCAGGACCGTTGCCGACAGCAATCGCTTCTATGTCACTGACCGTAACGCCGCTGCTTTCCAGCATTTCTTTCATATACGACACGACGTGGACCGAATGGTTTCTTTCTGCCAACGTTTGAATTTCAGCCAACACGCCGTGACCGCTTACGATTGCGGCGGCCATTGATGCCGTCGACGTATCCAGCGCTAATATCGGTCCCGCTTGATGCTTCTGCTCTAGTCTCATCTGCCTGCTCCTATCTCGTTCAAAGCTTTGCACCAGTCAGCGTATAACTCTCCGATGCCTGTCAATTGAATACGCCTCGAATCTCCGCCAAGGTGTTCGATAAATAGCTCAAGCCGCTCAGGCGGCAGCAGCTCTTTAATCAAGCTTGCCCACTCCACGATCGTCACGCCATTGCCATAAAAATAATCGTCTAAACCAAGCTCGTCCGCTTCTTCGAGCGATAGCCTGTATACATCCATATGATAAAAGGGAATCTGCTCCCCCTTGTATTCTTTGATAATCGTGAAGGTCGGACTATTCACTATGCCCTCCACGCCAATTGCTCCTGCAAATGCTTGCGAAAATCTAGTTTTACCCGCGCCGAGATCACCGTCCAGCGCTAACAGCGCGCCTGGCATCACCCAAGCAGCAAGCTGCTGCGCCAAGTCTATCGTATCCTGTTCCGAATGTGCCAGCCAAACGGCATGGCCTTCCCGCTCTTGCATGTTCTTCACCCGTTCATGTCGAAAAATGATTGTATCCGCGTTTCTTTAGTGCTGCTCGCTTACCCGGACGAGAACCAGACCCTTTACCTTGATATGCCTGTTCATTGCATATAAGCTCGACCCCCGGCGGACCGGCTTCGGTTTCCCCAATGACAAAGAAAGGAAGACCTTCTTGACGGAAGGCAGCTTGCATCGCTTCCACGTCTTCAGCCGCCATCGTTCCTAACAGAGCATAATCTTCTCCGCCATAAAGCATCCATTCCAGCGGATCCGCCTGGACTTGCGAAGCATAAGCCGCCATGCTGCCGCTCTTCGGCAGCAGCTGCTCGTTAAGCACAAGCCGCAGCCCTGACGCCTCGGCAATTTCCCATGCCTCGCTTGCAAGCCCATCGCTCACATCGTTTAATGAGCGGCATGTGCCCCGCTCCAGCAGCAGCCGGCCAGCCCGTACCGACGGGTTCGGCCGACGATGCGCCTGCACCAGCGAAGCTGCTCCCGCGAGCCCGGCATCCGCCAGCAGCGCATGCAGCCCAGCCGCCGCCATGCCTACGGCGCCGGTCACAAATACGGCGTCGCCCGGCATAGCGCCCGAACGCCGCAGCTCACGCCCCGCTTCAACGGTGCCCGTCACCGTTACAGCGACAACCAAATGCTGCGGCGACGACGTCGTATCGCCACCCGCAACTGCTACCCCATAGCGCTCGGCGCACTCGTACAGCCCATCGTACAACCGGCGCATTCGCTCCGCGTTGTACGATGGCGGTACGCTGACCGACACGAGCGCATGCAGCGGAACGCCTCCCATCGCGGCAATGTCGCTTATGTTCGCGGCAAGCGCCTTATAGCCGACATCCTCGTCCCGCATCGTCGTCTCATTGAAATGGACGGTTTCCACCATCGTGTCAACCGCCAGCAGCAGCCGCTTCGGCTCAGCTACGCCATCCGCCGCCGCGGCCGGATCAACAACAGCGGCATCATCACCGATGCCGATAACTACTCCGCGCTGCCGCTGCCATTCGGCTGCTTGCCGCGCGCCCGTCCAATGATGAATACTCGCAAACTCATCCAAAGCATTGTCTCCTTCATCCCTGTAGGGTAGTCAATCCCTCGCATCACAAACGCGATTTATTTCCTACCGTCATCATTAGTGAATATCCCGTTTCTTAAACCGTCCGCCCTTCACATCGTGAATATTGCCGACTGCGAGAAACGCCACAGGGTCGAGCTCATGGACGATCGACTTCATTTTTGCTTCCTCGAGACGCGTAATGACGCAGAAAATAACCCGCTTGCTGCCGCCCGTAAAGCCGCCTTCTCCGTGCAAATAAGTGACGCCGCGACCAAGCCGGCTCATAATGGCATCACCGATCTCATTCGATTCCTCGCTAATAATCCAGACGGCTTTCGATTCATCGAAACCCTCGATCGTAATGTCGATCATTCTGAATGCAATATAATACGCGATAAGCGAATACATCGCCCGATCCCAGCTGTATACGAAGCCCGCACTGCCGAGAATAAATAAATTGAAAAACATAACCGTCTCGCCCACCGAGAACGGAAGCCGCTTATTAAATAAAATCGCGACTATTTCCGTACCGTCGAGCGAGCCGCCGAACCGAATGACCATCCCGACGCCAATGCCTAATATGACCCCGCCGAATATGGCAGCCAGAAAAGGCTCTACCGTCAGCGGCGGCACCGGATGCAGAAGAAACGTTCCTATCGACATGACCGTTACGCCATATAACGTTGATATCGCAAACGTTTTGCCGATTTGCTTATAACCGAGAACGAGAAACGGAAGGTTTAATAAGAATAAAAATAGTCCGAGCGGCAAACCGGATAAATAAGAACTGATAATAGAAATACCGACAATACCGCCATCAATAATTTGATTGGGTACTAGAAAAATTTCCAGTCCTACTGAGACCAGGACTGCTCCGAGCGTAATAAAAAGTACTCTTCGCAGCACCTCGAGCTTAGATAGCTTATGGTGCTGTTGTGATCCCATAGTACACACATCCCTTAAGGTGGTCTATTTCTCATTATTTTACCTTAACCGGTCTCATATTCAAAGTAAAACTCCCACTATTACAAAAAGAAACCTTCCCTATCAGCGATAAAATAACCGCCTAACGGAAGGTTTTGCTCTTTAGTCTATCGGAATCACATTAAAGCTCTTTCACGATCGTTATATGAAGCTCGTTCTTAAGCTCAATCTCATAAGGTGATTTCGGCTCGCTTCCGTCCTTTTCCTTAATGATTCGCACGCGCGGACGGTGTATGGCCAGCTCGGTATTTTCCGAAACGACTCCCACCTGACCGGAGCTGAGCTGAAGGGTAGTTGCAATCGGATAGATCGATATATGCCGGCAGAACAGCTTTATTAAATCCAAGTCAAAGTAGGTTCCGCCTGCCGCGAACAAAAATTCGATCGCTTCACTCGCCGTAAAGCGTTTCCGATACGGCCTCGGTGATGTTAATGCATCGAACGTATCTGCTAATCCGACGATTTGCGCGTACATATGAATTTCATCCTGCTTAAGCCCGCGCGGGTAACCCGAGCCATTAAAGCGTTCATGATGCTGCAGGGCACAATGTGCGGAAACGATAGATATATCATGATTTTTGCGTAAAATATCGAAGCCCTCTTTCGTATGGCTTTGGACGATGGTTCGCTCTTCCGCGGAGTAAATGCCTGTGTGAGCAAGCAGTTTAGGCGGAATTTTGGTCATGCCGATATCGAAGAACAGCGCGCCAATGCCAAGCTCCTCCAGTTGATTTCGATTGAATCCCTTCGCTATGCCCATTATGCCTGCGAGTACAGCGACGTTAAAAGAATGCTGAAACAAATAGGCATCCATCGCATGAATGCTGGTTAAATTGACAAGCATATTGGGTCTTGTTGCTAAATCCTGCATGATTTGACCAAATACAGCACGAAAATTACGACCCATATCCGGTGCAATTGTTCGTCCTTTAGTTACGGATTGGTCTTTAAAGGAGTTCATCGTCTTATATATAGTTTCGACCGCTTGCTTGCGTGTCTCATCGCGGATGGTGTCTTCAGGAAGCAGATCCGTCGTCAGCCCGTCCTCAATGAACAAAAAATCGATGCCCAAGTTAAGCAACCGATCGATGTAACGCTCATTCAGTTCTACCCCTTCGCCAAGAAGCACGTGACCGTTCTCTTGAAAAATGGGCTTTGCAACCTTGTCTCCCGGCTTGACCATTCCAATTTGCACTTTTCTCATTAGATTAGATCCCGCCTTCGTTTGGGCTTTAGGCTAGTTTGCGTTTCACAATCCGGTTACGTCCGTCATATTTGGCTTCATACAATGCTGCATCGGCTTGCGCCAGCAGTTCGCGTAAAAACGCTTTCGGATCTGACACGTCAGACGGTTCAAAGTGTTCAATAGAAATTACACCCATACTGATCGTTACGGATAGCGCATGGTCGCCTATTCCTGTATACACCTTGTTCTGCTCCACCGATTCCATTACCATCTCGGCAATAATATCCGCCTGCTCCCGATTCGTATGGGGTAAATATACGGTAAACTCCTCGCCGCCGTATCGAGCCAATATGTCCGTATGCCGCAGCGTTCTTCGGACAGCTTCAACGGTACTGCACAGCACCTCATCACCTACTAAATGGCCGTACTTGTCATTAATCGATTTGAAATAATCAAGATCAAACAGAAAAATAGAGAACGGGATGCCGTAACGAATATTAGTAACGACCTCCTGCTCCAGCTGATGCAGTAAATAACGGCGGTTGAAGCATCCGGTCAAGCCATCCGTGACAGCCATATGCTCCAGCTTCTTATTCGCTTGAAAGAGCTCGTCCTGCATAATAAGCAAATCGCGGTTGCGATCCTGCAGCTGCTCATTCTGACTGTTTGTTTCTTCAACGAGCAGTCTGAGCTCCGTGACGTCTTGAAAGGTGAGCACGCGCCCGACCGGTATTTTCTTCTGATTCAAGATAGGCGCCGACTGCACAATAATATGATGGCGGTACTTGTCAAAATCAACCGTCAGCTCGAATTCAAGCCGGTCAAGCGGCCGCTTCCTTTGTACTTCAAAGAATGCAGTAAACTCCCTTGCCGTCTCTTCTTTAAATTGCGATGCTATAAATGAGGGGTTAAATGTATCACCGATCCGAAGCCGAATAATCGGCTTGATCACTTTGTTCACTTCAATGACTGTATCGTTCTCATCAAGCACGAGTATACCCATCGACATCGTGTTCATCACGTCGCGCTGAACGGTTTGAATAAGATCAAACACCTTGTTCCGCCCGATTGCATGCACTAAATAAACAGCCGCAAAAGCCATGCCGACGGAAATGAGCGGAATATATCGGGTAAAATAATCAATAAACAACACGTTGATGACCAAATCTCCTATTGAGAACAAGAACAGTACGAACATACCGTTCATCGCTGTTTTTATGAGAGTCCGCTGTCTGGCAGACTCATCCTTGCCCAGCTTGTAGACCATGATGATTACGGAGACGGCCATATATAGCACCAGCTGTGCAATCATGATCCAATACAGCGGTCCATGCTGAAGCTGCTTCAATGGATCTAACCGGTCATTAATCGTTAGAAACATCCCATTCGGATTTATAGCCACCGCAACAACGGAAACGAGTGCGGGAGTAGACAAAAGGAACAACCGACTCTTCCGTATCACATACGACTGGCCGGTAAGAAAGACGATAAACACAAACCACCCTACACCTATCAACGAAAGTCCAATATAAGAAATTGAGAGGTAAAAGAGTCTATACATCGTTGAAGAAGTCGTCTGCGAAGCAAACTGGAAAAGAGGCCATATCATAAAGACAATATGCAATAACAAATATATGCGGTGCAATACCGTAACGGAGCTTGAAGCAAACACGTAGAAAAACAAGCCGAGCAGTACTAGAAACATACTAAAGTCTAGCCAGATCATCCATTCCAATACGGTTCACCCATTCATTTGATAGCCATCTTCTTCCATTGTAGCAAATGTTAAATGTATCGACAATCGCTTATTTTTTTGAACGATTAGGCCAACGTTCGGCTAAAATATGCTCGAATGCCGGTGAAATATTTAAAAACTGACGAAATTGCTCGTATTGCTCCCATTTTTTCATGGAAAGTCCTTGCTGCTCTGATCTTACTGCGCGAATTAGCAGATTTTTAGGCGTATGCTCCGGATCTACAAACTCCAGCATTTGAACCTTGTATCCGAGAACCTCGAGAAGCGTGCCTCTTGCAGCATCGGTTGCAAGCGCGGCAAACCGTTCCTTTAGAAGTCCCTGCGACAAAATCGGCGATAACGTGTCGTTGCTAATTTGGCGAAACAGCTCATGCTGACAGCATGGGACCGACATAATGACGGATGCTCCCCAATTAACCGCCTTTGCAAGCGCTGCATCCGTTGCCGTATCGCACGCATGCAGCGTGACGACCATATCAGCCGCCTGCAGCTCCTCATACTCGGCAATATCGCCTACTAGGAAGCGAAGACGATCATAGCCAAGCTTGTCCGCAAGCTGCGAGCAAAATGCGATGACATCGGCTTTCAAATCAAGGCCGATAATGTTAATATCCCTTTGCTGCTCCACTGCCAGAAGGTGATAGAGCGCAAACGTTAAGTATGATTTGCCGCAGCCGAAATCAACGATAGTAAGCTCACGGTCGTTCGGCAAATAAGCGAGCACATCGGTAACCATCTCAAGAAACCGGTTAATTTGCCGGTATTTGTCCTGCTTCTTCGCATGGACGAGCCCTTCCGGCGTCATGATGCCAAGCTCAACAAGAAACGGAGCTGCCTTGCCTTCTTCCAGCACCCGCTGCTTCTGCCTGTTATGCTGCAAGCCGGCAGTGCGCAAGCCTCCAGTCGGCGGCTTGGCGAGCAAGGTCGCCTTCCCTTTCTTATTGAACAACAGCTGCACATCCGCCTCCGGCGTCTTCACCAGCGCTTGACGATAATTTTGCTGCAACAGCTCAATTAAATGATCGGCAGCCAAGTCCGCCGCAACATTATCGTGCGTTACCTTGTTCGCAAAATGATATTCAAACTGATAATGAAGCCCATTTTTCAGCTGAACCGGACGTATGACCGTTTTGGGAGAAGCAGCGCCGTCCTTGCGGCGCAGCTGGCTAAGCGTTGCCTGCAGCAGCTCTCCGTTGCTAAGCCAATTATGAATGTCTTGCTGCCATTGTTCCGTCATGCCTTCACACTCACTCCTTCTCTGCCGCAAATAGCTCGGCAAGCCCCTGCTCTATTTCTTCGCGCGGTAAGCCGCCCGCCTCTAGCCGTTCATCGGTCAGCAGCAGCATGCGTCTGTAAATATCTGCAGCCTCCGCTGCCCAGAGTGCGTTATCCTCGAGCAGCTCATGCATAACATTTTCCGCTAAGTCGTAGCGTCCTTCCGCTTCATGCCACTCCATCAGAAGCCGTTTGGTCTGCGTAGGCAGTTCATAAGGACGCAGCTGCTCCAGCAGTTCCTCTATTTGCTCCCGCGGCTCGACAATGGTTGGCTCAGCGCGTGCAATTGATAGGCGCATGAACAAATTCAGCGACTTGACGTAAGCTGCGAAGCCCTCGTCTTCCCGTCCAAGCTCGTCTTGAAGCTCGGCTTCCTGCTTCATCAGAATAGCGATGGCTTGCAAATGGTCGGTCTCCAGCATGCCGTTCGTCGTCATTACTTTCATTAAGTCCTCGTCAGACAACGAACGAATGAGCTTGCTGCTTAACCGGAATCGCTTGTCAAGCAAGTCATCAATAACGAGAAGCGCCTCCTCGTGCTTACGCTCCCGCCTTAAGTTCAAAATTTGACCTACCGCTTCGGTCATCTGTTCAATCATTCTCATGAAATAATCGCGCTGAAACAATTGGCTTCCCTCCCCGCATCCTGCTGCTCCCGGAATATCAAGTTCTTAACTCAATAATCCGCTAGGCGCGAAACGACTTTACGAAGCTAAGTATAGCCGCTATCAACTCTTTAGGCGATTCTATCATTCCCATATGTCCGGCAGCGTCCAATTGCACTTTAACAGTTGCTGATCCTAAGGCGGCAAATGTGCTTTCAACCGGGATCACCTTGTCATTCGCCCCTGCTACAAGCAGCACCGGGAGCTCGGCTTGTTCGATGACTTGCTTGCGGTTTGCGCGGGCCTTCATTCCTCTCGCAGTAGCGATTGCCCCGTGCAGCGCCGTTCCGTAGCCAATTTGCTTGCCATGCTCCACTTCAGACTGCAGCGCATCCAAGTTCGCAGGCGCGAACAGCTTCGGAATTAAGCCATCGACAAATGCTTGTACGCCATTTTCCTCCAGTGAAGCAACAGCTTTGTCGCGATTTTGTTTTGCCGTATCGCTATCCTCGAGCGCCGTGGAGTGAATGAGGCCAAAACCGGACAGCTTCTTCAAATAACGTTCTGCGAAAGCAAGCGTAATATAGCCGCCTAACGAATGTCCCAGCATAACCGAGTTATGTATTTGCAGCTGAATCAGCATTTGAGCAATATCTTCCGCATACAATTCCATCGTATATGTTTCATCCCCAGGTGCCGAGCTTCGTCCGTGTCCGCGCAAATCAGGTGCAATTACGCGAACCGACTGTTCAAGTTCTTGGACAATATGCTCCCAATAAGCCGAGCTGCCGCAATAGCCGTGCAATAGCACGACAACATCAGATATTCCGGCTTCAGCGCCTCCATCTTCGGGATGCGAGTCATAATAAGCGAGCTCCACACCGTTATTCAAAAACAGCTTTCGCTGTGTAATCGAGCGGTTATGTTCGTCTGCATGTCCAGTCATAATCTGCACTCTCCTCTATACGATATGAATTTGTGGATCATTATTATCGGATGCCGGAAGCATAGCACTCGTGGCCCATGCCGCATCAATTGCGCCAGCCACTTCTTTTGCCATTTGCATTACAAGATAAAGTGATGTCGTTTGCAGCATCCAATAGGCTTTCGGTCCGTTTGTATTCACAACCCCTGCAATACTATATTGGCCGATTGCCGGCAATCGTCTGCCTATGGCCTTTCCCGGCTGCAGCGGTCCATCCGTTACGATATAGCGGCCAATCGACTTAACCTTGCCCAGGCAGGCATCTATGGCAATGAGAATCGCATCCTCGCTAACCGCTGCTGCTGCTGCTTCCTCAACGGAATGGGCATCACATGGCTTCTCAAGTGTACCGATGACATTCGCCCATCCCCGCTCCTGAAGCATGGTACCCACTAGCGGGCCGAATGAATCACCGGTGGAGCGGTCACTCCCGATGCACACAAATACGATACGGCTGCGATTGGGATGCGAAACCGCAATCGACTCAAGAAACTGCTCCAGCTCGCTCTTAACTATTTGTCCCGTTTTACCGCACCTGCCTCATGCTATTTATCGTTCGTTTCTCCTTTCAATTGTATCCAATTTTAAGGAACTGTTCAATTTGTGGTTATTATCATTTGAATCATGGTACAATTGCTGCAAAGCAAACATACGAATAAGCCCGTGCTTAAGACGCCATTTTGGATGGCAATACATTTAGGAGGAACCCAATGTCCAATTTACAAGCGCAAACGCAAGAAAATGTAGAATTTATGATCGAAGTCATCAAAACAAAGCTAAAAATGGCTTCCGCTGCTGCCATGCAGGCTTCCCATTTCAAAATTGACCAATACGAGGATATTAAAGAACTATATGAAGTAGTTGCGTCTAAGGATAAATTCAGCATCAGCGAGGTTGAAGCGCTCGTATCGGAGCTTGGTAAGCTGCGTTCAAAATAAACAATTTCTTTAAAGCAAATTATTCCAGTATCAGACATTTTTTTGCATTTTTCGATAAAAAAACAAGAACCGAGCATCGACGCCTTCGCCGATCTCGGTTCTTTTTGCTAGCGTGAATTATTCCTGCTCTTCAGCTTGAACTTCCGCTGCTTCGATTGACAGCTTGATAGATACATCCTTACGCTCGCCCTTAAGGAAATGAGCGATTCTCTCCAGCTTGTCCGCCAGCTCCGGACCGCTCAGCGTCGTATTCAAATGATAATCAAAGCTGTCGGAAGGCAGCTTCCGGTCTGAATACCCGTTCTGGCCTCTCCAGCCGCGTTCTCCGCCTGCACTCGTTTGAGTCAATAAGTGCTCTTGAACCGGATAAAATTTATCTGACTTGTTCACTACTCTTTCGTAAATACGCAGCTTCTTAAGCAGCATATAATACTGCGCGGAATGCTTGAAATTCCACGCCTCACGAATGTCCTTAAGCGTATAATCCATCTTCCAGCGCTTCAGCTTTTCTACTTGCTCATCGGTGCTTAGCTGCAAAAACTCGTCCAGCGGCAACATTTTTTCGGGCATTTTGACCCCTCCGATAAATAGTTTGTAGCAAATTAAAATTATATTTCAAAAAGCATTGATTATCATATAAAAAATACCATAAATTTTGACTGTTTACAAATTAATATAATTTAACAATTATGATTTCAATACATTTTTGACAAACCGTTTGCACAAGCGTAAACGGCTTCGCCCTCCTCTGGCGGAGAAGCTTCGTTTCGCGGAGAATTCTAAGCACATATAAGTGTGAAACTTATAAATTCTTAGAATTAAAAAAAGAACCTCCAATTCCGCTGAAATCCCAGCGTTAAAGGAGGCTCATACCTGTTAAGCTTTCCGAAGTCCGATCGATGTAAGAAAGCGTTCAAATGCTGCGTTGCCGGCTGCATTACGTTTATAAACGCCTGCATCCTTAAGCACTTCAAGAAACTTGTCGCCAGTTTCCGATTGGACGATCGACTTCGCTTGCTCGGGAGAGCATGAAGTGCCGAACTTTTCTGTAAGTGACTTCAGCCATTCTGCATGCTTGTTCAGCGGATGCGATGCCTGCTGCACCTCGTCTGCATTTGCTGCCGAAGCGGGTGTTAAATAAGCAGCAATTTGCTCCAGCTCCTCCTTCAAACGGCCGGGCAATACGGCAAGCCCCATCACTTCAATCAAACCGATGTTTTCTTTCTTGATGTGGTGCAGATTCTGATGCGGATGGAAAATACCGTCCGGATGCTCGTCGCTTGTGAGGTTGTTGCGCAGCACCAGGTCGATCTCATATTCTCCATTGTCCCGCAGCCTTGCAATCGGTGTGATCGTATTGTGCGGCGTAAGCGTTCCGTCCGCTTGTTCTGTGAACGCAAGCACGTCAGCTGCCGCATCGCTGTAGCCTCGCCATTCGTCAAGCAAACGGCATGCTGCGCCGTGAACGTCGGCTTTAGAAGAACCATTGATCCGCACGACCGACATCGGCCATTTTACAATGCCAAATCGTACGCCCGGAAGCTGCGGATCAACAAATAACGAATCCGTAGCAGCTGCCTCCATAGGGAATACGTGGCGGCCGCCTTGGAAATGGTCATGGCTTAGGATGGAACCGCCAACGATCGGCAAATCGGCATTGGAGCCGATGAAATAATGCGGGAATTGCTCCACGAAGTCGAGCAGCCGCGCAAAGGATGCATGTGAAATAACCATCGGTTCATGGGCGCCCTTGAATATAATGCTATGTTCGTTGTAATAAACATACGGCGAATATTGAAAATACCATTGCTCGGATTGCAGCTCCAGGGGCAGCACGCGCAGGTTTTGACGTGCCGGGTGATCGGCGCGGCCTGCGTAGCCGACATTTTCGATGCAAAGCAGGCATTTCGGATAATGAGCCTGCGGCATCGTTTTGAGCAGCGCGATTTCTTTCGGATCTTTTTCCGGCTTCGACAGGTTGATCGTAATTTCGAGCTTTCCGAAATCAGTCTCGTGCAGCCAATATTGATTTTTGCGAATGCGGTCCATACGAATGTAATTGGAATCAATGCTTAGGTTATAAAAGGCGTCTGTCGCCGCTTTCAAGCCCTCAGTCCGTGCAGTCCGCTCGAATGAGGTACTCGTCTCGGATGGCCGCGGCAGCAGCAAGCCCATAATCCGGGCATCGAGCAGGTCGCGGAAAGTAATCGTATTGTCAGGTATAAGGCCGATCTCGAAGCCGTAATCAAGCAGCGGCTCAAGCAGCTCTACCGCGCTTTCCAAGCGCTCCTCCGGCACATCTCCTTCAAAAGGCTCCGTGAAGCGGAACAAATCGAGGAGCGAGTTGCGCGCAGCGCCGCTGTCAAGCGGTTCGATTAAACGGCGCTGCAATGCGAATTGCAGCAGCCGTTCTATGAGAAGCAACGCATCGCTTGATGACGTTGTCTGTGTTTCTTTTGCCACGGGGTGTTGCTCCTTTCACTTAAGCAGCTTGCTTAATCGTTGTATCCGTTCGGATTGGCTTCATGCCAGCTCCAGGCGCTCTTAATGATGTCTTCCAGCTTGTTGCGCTTCGGATTCCAGCCGAGCTCCTGACGGGCACGGTCGGAAGAAGCAACAAGCACGGCCGGGTCGCCGGCACGGCGGGCTTCCATAACGGCTGGAATTTCCTTGCCCGTTACCTCGCGGGCGATGTCGATCACTTCTTTGACGGAGAAGCCTGTGCCGTTACCAAGATTGTAAACGGAGCTGTCCGCTCCGGTGCGCAGCCGGTCAACGGCCAGCACATGGGCATCAGCAAGGTCGCTTACATGAATGTAGTCGCGAATGCAAGTTCCGTCCGGCGTATCGTAATCCTCGCCAAACACCGAAATGTGAGGACGCTGACCTAGCGCCGCTTGCAGCACGATCGGAATAAGATGCGTTTCCGGGCTGTGATCCTCGCCGATTTTACCGCTTTCGTGCGCGCCTGCCGCATTGAAATAACGGAGCGATACGAATTTGATGTTGTGGGCGACATCGAACCATTTCATCATTTTCTCCATCGCCAGCTTCGTTTCACCATAAGCATTTGTTGGAACCGTACGGTCGTATTCATCGATCGGCACATTTTCCGGCTCGCCGTAGGTTGCCGCCGTGGATGAGAATACAATTTTACGAACGTTGTATTCATTCATTTTCTCCAGCAGACAAAGCGTGCCGAAGACATTATTATGATAATATTTGCCCGGATCCTTCATGCTCTCGCCTACGAGCGAGTTCGCTGCAAAGTGAATAACCGCGTCGATATCATCGTTTTCTTGAAAAACAGTATCCATGAAAGCCGCATCGCGAAGATCGCCTTCATACAGCTTACCCCCGAGCAACGCCTTGCGGTGCCCCTGCTGCAAATTGTCAATGATAACGATTTTCTCGTCGCGCTCCTGCAATGCCGCCACTGCATGCGAACCAATGTAGCCTGCTCCACCTGTTATAAGTACTGCCATCTTTTATTTCCCCTCTCCGCTTACGAGTATGTGTAGTGATCAATATTTAAACGAGTCGTTCAACGCCGTTACCGATGCTGCAAACGTAGAAGTCAGCTATGAGGCCTGTCGCTTCGGTATATTTGCGACCTACCTCTTCTTGGAACGCCTCGATGCTGTCTTCATGGACAAGCGATACCGTGCAGCCGCCGAAGCCAGCGCCCGTCATGCGGGAACCGAGTACGCCCGGTACTTGACGCGCCGCTGCTACCATCGAATCCAGCTCATGTCCAGTCACTTCGTACAGATCGCGCAAAGAATCGTGTGAGCCGTTCATGAGTTGGCCGAACTGTTCGAGATCGTTTGCTCTCAGCGCTTTGATTGATTTTAATACGCGGTCGATTTCTTCAACTACGTGCTGTGCGCGTTTTTGAACCGTTTCGTCTTTGATGAGATGCTTCGCGGAGTTGAATTGCTCCAGATTGATTTGACCGAGCAGCTTCAGCTCAGGGAATGCGGCTTTCAGATCTTCCACCGCTTGCTCGCATTGGCTGCGGCGCTCATTGTAGGCGGAATCCACCAGGCCGCGGCGCTTGTTTGTATTGCCGATTACAAGCTTGTAGCTGCCGGATTGAAACGGAATAAGCTCATATTCAAGCGTATCGCACATGAGCAGAATGGCGTGATCCTTTTTACCGTTTGCTACCGCGAACTGATCCATGATGCCGCATTGTACACCGTTGAACTCGTTTTCGGATTTTTGGGAAAGCAGCGCGATTTTCACTGTATCAGTCGGCAGACCTTCAAGTGTTTGCAAAGCGTAAGCCGTTACGACTTCGATTGAAGCGGAAGATGATAAGCCTGCGCCGTTCGGAATCTCGCCATGGTAAAGCAGGTCATAGCCGTTTTTGAATGTAACTCCGCTTTGCTGCAGCTCGTATACGATCCCTTTCGGGTAGTTCATCCAATCATCTGCTTCATCATAAACGATCGATTCCAACGAGAACTGTTTCGATGACGGAAAGTTCGTAGTCGCTAGACCTAGCCGGTTATCTAAGCGCTTGCGGATAAGAAGCGTCGTTCCGAAGGTTAAAGCGGCCGGGAAAACGTATCCGCCGTTATAATCCGTATGCTCGCCGATCAGGTTAACACGGCCAGGAGCATGGAATACGGCGATATCGCCCGCTTCTCCGCCGTATTGCTGTATAAATTGCTGTGTTAGCGCCTCAATGTTTGCCATTTGCTATCACGTTCCTTTTTATCATTATAGTGTGTCTCTTAGTTCTACTTCAGTATAAAGTAAGCACCTTAAAAACGAAATGGCGCAAAGTGCTCATTATATGGATTTATGTGACTTCTCTACTATTGCTGGACATGCTATGATAGTGAAAATACTGCACGTGATAACATTTCCATTCGAATATAAAGCAGGTGTAAAGTAAAATGCGGCAGGATATGTATACGGTAGCTTCAAACCCTATTATCGCGCAAGGGGCGAACAATCAGTTGAATGTATTGTTTGCCGGAGAAAGTCAGACCAAGCCGCTGCACCGGCTCGGACCGAAAGTGTACGATTTCTATTTAATGCATATCGTACTTGAAGGCAAGGGCACTTTCGTTTGTAACGGCAAAACGCATAATCTGCATGCGGGTCACACCTTCCTGATAGAGCCGGAGCAGCTGATCAGCTATGAATCGGACAGCGACGATCCTTGGCGCTACCGCTGGGTTGCCTTTAACGGCGCGCATGCGGCGGAGCTTGTAGCTGCCGCAGGATTTTCGGATGAGCAGCAGGTTGTGTTCTCAGCCGACAGACGGCGGGCCGGTATTTTATTCCGGCAAATCTACGAGACGTTTCGCCGCAGCGGTGCAGCTGCGGATTTGAAGGCTGCCGGTTATATGCATCTGCTGCTGGCTGAATATAAAACATTGCTGCACGCCTTAAGCGGCAGCTCGCTCCGCACCGCGCAGGCAGAGAGCGACCATCTGCTTCAGCAGGTGGTTCATTACTTATCGACGCAGTACGCGCATCCGGTGTCGATCGAGCAAATGGCCGAATCACTAGGATACAACCGTGCTTATTTGTCGAGATTGTTCAAGCAGCGCACCGGCGTGTCTCCGGTTACCTTCCTTCTAAAGCTGAGAATAGACAAAGCGCGTCATATGCTGCGCGAGCGTCCGGAGCTGACGATCGAGCAAATCGCCGCATCCGTCGGCCTGCAGGATGCGCTCTACTTCTCCAAGCAGTTCCGCCGCCTGTACGGCCAGTCGCCTACCGCCTATCGCGATGCGATGCGGAGCTTTGGGGAGTAGATAAAGTGGAATTCTATCATGAAAAGGAACAGACACTCCGTAGGCTTCATATTCGTAAAAATGGGTATAATAGCTCAGGGAGTGATAACCAATGAAGGAGCTCTATACAGGCAGCTTGTATTGGCCGGGTACGCTAAGCAATACAAGAGACTATCCGCCATTGCGGCAAAACAAAAAAGCGCAGGTCGCGATCATCGGCGGCGGTATGTCCGGTACGATATGCAGCTCCGTTTTTATCCGCAGCGGCTTGTCCGTCATCATGCTCGAGCGCGGACAAGTTGCTGGCGGCAGTACTTCGGCGAATACGGGGATGCTGCAAGCCTTCAATGACATCATGCTGTGCGATTTGATCGAACGGATCGGAGAGCGTGATGCGTTAAGCTTTTACAAAGCTTGCAATAATGCCGTAGACTTACTGGCGGCAGAGGCGGCTGAATTATCCGTCGATGTTGCATTCAAAAGAAGAAGCAGTCTATATTTTGCATCAACCGAACAGGATTTGCCCAAACTCAAAAGAGAGTACGAAACACTCCGCGCCTGCGGAATTGACGCAAAATTTTGGACTGAGGACGACATTGCCAAGCATTTCCCCTTCCGCAAGTCCGGCGCTATCGTGTCACATGGCGACGCAGAAGTGAATCCTTATCAATTCGTTAACGCTTTAGCGAAAGCGGCAGCCGATGCCGGTGTTGAAGTACATGAGCAAACCGATGTTGTGGAGCATATTAGGCTGCCTGGCGGCCTTCATCGCCTTCGCACGGCGGACGGCTTCGAACTAGAGGCAGAGCATGTCGTTTACGCCGTTGGCTATGAACCGGAGGAGCTTCGCGGCAAGCTGGTTAAAGCGAACTTGAACCGGTCATTCGTAATGGTTACCGGCATACAGCAAGATCTTCAAAGCTGGCATGAGCGGTTTCTCATTTGGGAAACGGCGCGCCCTTATTTATACTTACGCACGACAGTCGACGGCCGGGTGGTCATCGGCGGACTCGATGAAGAACCCGGGGAGCCGCTTCATGGCGAGCAAGCACGGTACAATAAAGGCGAAATGCTGCATAAGCAGCTTCAAGCGCTATTCCCGGAGCTGCGGGCTCCTATCGAATACGTATGGAGCGCCACCTTCGGCGAGTCGTGTGATCAATTGCCGTTTATCGGAGCGGATCCGGCGTGGAAAAATGTTTTTTACTGCCTGGGCTACGGAGGAAATGGTTCTGTGTTCAGCATGCTCGCCGCCCACATTTTACGGGATCTCATTTGCGGATACGAAAATCCGCTAACGGAAATCGTTAAACTGGACAGAAAATCATTAACAAGTGTTTAAGCAAGCTTAATTAAAGAAAAGCCTTACTTGGAGCTGCCTAAAGGTATCAGCTCAAAGTGAGGCTTTTCTTTCTATCGTCGTTTCCTGATCGTTAAGCTCCAGCAGCAATAGCGGATGCATTGCAGTTGCGAAATACCGCCTCGGCTGTGCTTAGCCGTGACAAATCCGGCCCGCCTTCTTTGTCCAGCAGCGACTTGCTGTCATCGGTTTCAACAACGACAATGATGGAGCCGCTTTGCAGCGCCTGATTGCAAATATGCGCCTCCTCGTCATCAAGCCCAAGCGCTTGAAGCACTTCCTCATGCTCGTCTTCATCAAACAACGCCGCAGCGCCATAAAGATATCCGCCGCCTATATAAGGAGCAGTGCCATAACCGGCTAATGCATAGGCTCCTGCCATTCCTGTCCCGCCGGAACCCGCAGCCGCCGTAAAACCCAAAGTTCCTAATCCACGACCATGATCTGAAGCGTCTTCCAGCTCATGGAGCTCATCCACGTGCACATCGCTTTCTGCCTCAATACGTCTGGAATGCTCCGAATCCTTCGCCAGTACCTTCAGCTCGCCTTTAACGAAGCCTGCTTGTTCCAACTGCTGAATGGCTTCTATCGCTTGCTGCTGTGTATCGAACACGCCAATTTTTCTCGTCATATAAAGTCCCTCCTAACCAAGCTATGCTTGGTATGCCCTATTTTTGCCGGATTAAGTCGCTCTTTGCAGGCTTGTAGCCCGGAGTGCCTAGAGACTTGTTTAATCCGCAGCACAGGTTGTGCATCATTGCCGTTCGGGTTATGATGGAGGAATAAGTATTGGAAAATCGGACAAGCAGGAGGCAAAGCGATGATCCATCGGATGCTTCGCTATCCCGCAGGATGGGAATGGCATGTACTGCAGCAGGTTAGGCAGCAAGCTGCAAGGCAAGAGCCTTTGCCTAGCAGAAAAAATACGCTTAAACAAACGGCTGTTATGCGTGACGCGCAAAGAGCAACCAAAATAAACGCAAAAACAACAGAACAGGATGCAGCTGAGCAGCATGCCGATGAGCTAAAACGGCTTTTTCCCGAATGCGCATCATGGATTGATGAATGTGAGGGCAGACGGACGAACCAAATTTCCGTCGGGAATGCTGCGGGATCCGTTCAAATGCTCTACGGTACACTGATATTCCAGGTTTCGGATGACCAGTCTGATACGCAGCCGTTTCACTTCTGGCTTACGAATGAGCGTCTGATCACGATGCATGAAGATATGCGTCTTCCGCTGCGGCTGCAATCCGTGGAGCATACGCTAAAGCTTGATAGCTGTGACACGGCCCCAGAGGCGTTATTCATCATGCTCAGCATCATTCTTGAAACATTCCACTCGGGTCTGGACGGCTTCGAAACGAGGCTAGGCGAGCTGGAAACGACGATGCGCAAAGAAAACCGGACGGGTCTAATCGACGTCATATTCGAGAGAAGATATGAGTTGCTGCATTGGAGCCACCTGTTCATTCCGGTAAGAGAACTGCATGGCGCTGCCAAGGAAGCGTTCATGACTGAGCTGATCGATACGGAAGGCTTTAAGCGGATTACGCACAAGCTAGAGAGGATCGATGAGCTTCTGAAGCATTACGCGCTCGAGATCGATACGCTTATATCAATGGATGACGCTATCTCCAGCTTCCGGGGCAATGATATTATGAAGACGTTAACGATATTCACTGTGTTATTTCTTCCTGCTTCGATAGCTGGTGCAATATGGGGTTCGAATTTCGATCATTTGCCGTTGAAGGAACATAAATGGGGCTTTGTCGGTTTGATTTCAGTCATTGCAGTCATTACATTCATTATTTATATATGGCTGTGGAGGAAGGGCTGGACGGGCGATTTGCTGAACGGGCGAAAGCCGCAGGATATCGTTGCCGACAGTTCGACAACGGGATTCTCACGAAAATCCCGTTCGAAATCAAGCAAAAAACATGCTAAACATTCTTCAGCAGCGGCTTCGTCCGTCACCGAACCCCTTTCGAGAAGAAAGCGGACTTAACAAAGGGCAAACGATGCTGCCGTCCCGGCTGCGTAATAAAGTCCGTCTAAGAAGAGACAAGAACCTTCTTAGACGGACTTTTTAATAGGCTTACAGCTTTACCGGCAATCCAGTGCGTGCCGATTCATTGGCAGCAATCGTCACTTTATGCGTTAACCATGCGTCTGCGTAGGTCGAACGTATCCGTGAAGTATCCCCGGTTTTGACCGCATGGAGAAAAGCTTCATTTTCCAGCTCGTATGGATTGCTGCGATTCGCATATTCCGTCTTGCGCCCTGCTTCCACGTCCAGTAAACCGCTATGGCCTAACTCAAGTACACCTTTATCCGTATAAATATGCAGCCCTGCACGATCACCTGCCGGAATAGCGCAAGTATTGCTAATCGTCGCAACAGCACCCGAGGCAAGCTTAAGCGTAACCGTTCCAACATCAGGAACGGAGACTCCCTCCTCAACACTCCCCATGATTCGGTCTCCATAGGCTGCATATACCTCACTTACTTCACCAACCGTATAGCGAAGCAGGTCCACAATATGTGTCGTTTGCTCCACAAACTGACCGCCGGAGCCATCCATTTTCCTCCACCAGCTTACGCCAGGCATGGAGCCCATCCAGTAGCCAAGCGCCATTCCGACCTTCCGCTCACGCAGCAGCTCTCTCGCACGACCCGTTCCGTCCATATAGCGAAAATGATACCCGACCGATGTAATAAGCTTCTTTTCCTCGATTCCCTTCAAAATGGCTGAAGGTATTTGTTCGTCTAATCCTATCGGCTTTTCCACCAAAAAAGGGATATTCCGCCCGATTAACGCGGTTTCAATTTCTCCATGCGCAAATGGCGGCACGCATACATACACCGCATCAAGCTTGCGGTCATCAAGCAAATTGTGAATGGAGTCGTAACCTCGGGCCCCCTCGTATTGCTGCGCCGCGCGTTCCGCTTTCTGCTGGGTCGTTGCCCCGAATGCGGCTACCTTAACGCCTTCGATTTTAGACAGCTTCTCCGCATGCATCATACCAAACCAGCCTGTTCCGACAATTCCTACATGAAGCGTCATTGTTGATTCCCCTTTCAGAAATGGCTTTACTTTCCTGATTATACTTGCCCCTTACGAGAGAAGTCCATTTATAATCCGCTGGTACCCATTCGCCTGCGCTTTCATACAATACAACATCGATATAGCCTTAGTCGCCTGAGCGGAGGGATGATATGGGAACGAACGTGCGGAATACGCTTATAACGCAGGAGCCGGATCTTCAATCTGCTCTGTTTTTGGCTGCTGTTTGTGGACAAACTTACATGCAATTCACTAATAAGGACGGTTTATTTCTTGTACCCAAAGCTTTCAGTCTTGCAGGCGAATTCACAGCAAAAGCTTATGGCAGCAGCGAGCTCAGGTTCGGCTTTGTCTTGACATCGGATCGCGCCTCTATACTTGCGTTTCGCGGCAGCGGTTCTGCAGTGGACTGGGTATCCGATTTCATTGCTCAGCAAACGGCCTATCGTCCCGTCAAAAATATCGGACTTACTCACAAAGGCTTTACCGATATTTACATGTCCGCCCGCAGTCAAATTTTCGACATCCTGAAGCAGCTTCCATCCGACAAACCGTTGTTTGTGACCGGCCATAGCCTCGGCGGAGCACTCGCTACGCTTGCCTCCATAGATATTGCCTGCAATTCCGCGTTTACGGCGCCTATTGTGTATACGTTTGGCGCGCCAAGAGTCGGCGATCCGAAATTCGTCCGCAATTATAATTCGATCATCGGTACACATTGGCGTTTTCAGAATGAATTTGATATCGTTCCGCATCTGCCAACACTCATTTACCAATCGCCTAAAACGAAGCATACCTACTATTACATGCACGTAAAAGGCGAGGTTAAGCGCTCGTTCCGTATGGGCTCGATTGCCGGAAACCATGTTCTGCCGAGCTATTATGCCGACCTGTCGCGTGAGGACCCGGCTTTTGCCGTCTCCATCTGCGCGGAGCCGCCCGGCTGGTGCCCGGCTATTGAAACCTAAAGCGGCTGCAGGATAGCCGACCCCCCTTTTTTTGCAATACAAAAAAATAGTGAGGACAATCTCATTCGCCGCGACGCTAACTTCATGGCGAGTGAGATTTTCCTCACTATTTTCATGTTAAGTGATTCTTTACGACGGCAGCACATACAGCAAAATCGCAAAGAAATGGACAATGGAGCCTCCGAGTACGAACAGATGCCATACCGCATGGTGATACGGAAAGCTGCGCCACATGTAAAATACAGTACCAACCGTATACAGCATGCCGCCGGTCACAAGCAGCTGCACCCCTCCCGGAGCCAGGTGAGTCGTCAACGGCTTCCATGCAAACACAATAATCCAGCCCATCGCAATATAGATCAGCGTTGATGTAAACAGAAATCTTGATGCAAAAAACGATTTAAATACGACACCGGCTACCGCAGCTCCCCACACGATTCCGAAGAGCACCCAGCCGAGCGTTCCCTGTACAATATGGAACAAGATCGGGGTATACGTTCCTGCAATAAATACATAAATGAACGAATGGTCAAGCGATTCAAACACCCGCTTTGCCTTCCCTTCAGGAAAGCTATGTACGAGCGTAGATGCGGCATACAGCAGCAGCATCGCAGAGCCGTATATCGTGAAGCTTACAACATGAAAAGCCGTTCCTTTCGTTGCCGCGAACACGATAAGCAGTACAAGCGCCGCGACGCTCAGTCCAGCTCCGATGCCATGCGTGACGGCATTCGCGATTTCCTCCCGTTTCGAGTACGTATGGGTATTCGCCATAGGTGACTCACCTCCTGCTTCGTTAGCCTTTTCCACGCTTTGCGTAAGTACCAGCTAACCTGCTCCTTATTTTAAAGGATCAAACCCATCCTTTCAACCACACGCGCACGCGATCAATTGTTTTGTCTAAATTACAGACCGCTTCCTGATCTGTATACGGCTTCGTATGGCGAAAATAATCGGCGTGGCCGCCTACCGTCGGAATTCCCTCTACATAGCCGGGCGCATACTTCCAGCTGTTCCAGCGGGGCACCGCATACCTGTCTCTGCTCCATCCTCCCCAAGTGCCAATGCGGCTGATCGGATCATTCAGCTTGCCCAGGCTATTGACGGAATGAAAATAACTGACACGCTCCTGCAGCACTGGGTCAATTGGATTTCTCGGTGAACCGACCTGTACAATGCGAAAATCATTAATTTCGCCATTTTCATGCAGCATTTTCGCGGCCTGATAAGCAGCCGCTCCGCCGCCGCTGTGTCCGATCAGCAGCATACGGTCGCCGGTTAACGTTTGTTTTATTTTTCGAAGCGCAATTTGCCCGCCGACACGTCCTGCCCTCATTCGGTTAGACAAGTCGCTCCTTACCTCGAGCACTTGTCTGACTAAGTTTCGGCTGGCGTCGCCGTATGGGAAAACGACATGAATAACAGGTTCTAACCCGTCTGATTGGAACAATTTTTCCAGCTTTATTTTGCATTCGTTAAATATGCTGTTGGATGTTGCCACACCGGCAAGCAAGTATATGCTGATTGGTGATGGTTTGATCACCGTCATAACGAATCCCTCCGCAATAAATTAATATATCTTCATTATGTGGGGGCACAGCGCGATTCATTCTAAATGTACCTGTCCATATTTTACGTAAAATTAATTTATTTGGTGACATATCCTCAGCATTTGCTTTTATTTTGACCGATATTCCATATCCGCTAGCCGTATATGTGCGAAAAAAACAGAGCGCCGAGCTGTTGCCAGCTAAGCGCCCTGTCTTATTGCTATGCGGTGAGGAAAATTTCAATCCAGCGGTTATACACCCATTTTTTTACGCTGATTGTTTACTTTCTTCGTGTTCTGGCTCTTCATCGCCTGCGTCCCCGTGGATAGGTGTTTCTGGCCTGGCACTGCGCCAGCTTGCGCTTGCTTCTTCTGAGCGAGCAGCTGCTTCGCTTTCTCTGCTTGCGTCAGCTTTTTCGGCTGTTCCGCAGATTCGTTTTGATCAATTGTAGACATAGGTTCACCTCGCTTCATGCACTACATACTTCTTATTCTACTACAGTTATATATCTGGTAAAAGAGGCTTTACTCAAGGTTGTAAAATCGATGATCCGCCATGCAGCAAGCTCCAGCTGACGTCCGATCGGTTCGGTCGTAACAATGACCGCCCGTTTAGCCAATCTCCTTACGCTTTCCAGCATAGCAAGCTGCTCATCCTCTGGCAACACCGAACATAAATTGTACGGCATATCTACAATCGCTGCATCGTAATTGTTTTCCAGCAGCCGCATATCACCAAGCTTGACCCGATCCGGATAGCCAAAGTGAGCCAGATTCACCCGTGCGCCGCGCACCGCGAGCGGATTGAGATCAACGCCTTCGATATCTATGCCCATAGACATGGCTTCTATGAGAACCGTCCCCATTCCGCAGCAAGGGTCGATTATACGAATTCGCTGATCCTCTTGTCCGGCTGCTATATTAACGATTGCCCGAGCCGCTCGAGTCGGGAGCGCCGTCGAGTAGTTTTGCGGCTTGTTCTGGTGCTTCAGCCAGATTGCGCCGTTCTCCTCGCAAAGCCCAAAGTACCATATTCCGTTCAGCTTTGTCAGTCCGAACAGCCGCTCCGGCTTTCGCATATCTGCTTTGCCATGAATCGCGGCACCCGCGGTCCGCTCCAGCAGCCGCCGCTCCTCATAGCTAAACGGCTCATCGCCGGAAGTAAACAACACCTTAAACGTTTTATCAACGAGCTCAATCGACGGGAGCTGTAAAGCTAACTCCTCTAAGCTGTTCCCCTCAAGCATGACCTTGATACGCCTTTTTATGAACGGACTGCGGTCAACCGAAAGCCCGTATGAGCTTATGATAATTCCTCCACCAACCTTTTGCCCAAACAAGGTTCGCAGTTCAAGCTCGCATAATGAAGCTTCATCTTCGTGGCTTGCATATGTATAAATAAACATCAATGTCCTCGCAATCTAAGCCTGAGCTATTCGGTAGACGGGACTGGCGCCGACTCTTTCGATTCCGTGCGTACAGCTGCATGTATTCCGAACAGCTCGGTCTCAGCCGTCAGCTCAGACACCTGCTTCTCTAACATCTTCACCTTGCGCTGCAAACCGATTTGACGGATCAGGCCGAGCAGCCCTACCGTAAGACCGCCAAGTAATGTCGAAGCCAGAATAACGAGAATAAGCGGAAGCGTTGCTTTCGTAAACAGGAAATTTACCTCTACCGACTCAACATTAATAACGGCAAATATCGCAATCAGAAGCGCAAACACTAACGCGGATATAAGTACCCC
Source organism: Bacillota bacterium (assembly GCA_051750645.1). Lineage (GTDB taxonomy): Bacteria > Bacillota > Bacilli > Paenibacillales > Paenibacillaceae > Pristimantibacillus. Next base: position 115,581 of record JBNJJW010000011.1, read on the forward strand.
TTGTCCCTTCATGTCGGATTCCTCCCTTTTCCAAAAATCATACCATAAACCTCATCCGTTCGCCTAAAACTCGCTATTATGATTTACATAAAAACGAACGGATTCAATGTCCATCCATGGCTAGGTGTATGCGGACATTGAATCCGTTATTTATCCGTTTTTCCCCTCTTTTGAGGTACTTATGGACATGGAATCCGTTATTTGCCGTAAAACAGTTATTTTAAGTGCATTTTTAGGCGTATTGCAGATCCTATGTCCGCACAGTTTGCATATTAGGTCTATTTTACACAAATAGCGAATCCTTTGTCCGCATCCGCATAAGATCCTTCCCAATATAGCAAAAACTTCTCAGAAAACAGCAAAAAAAAGAGGACGCCCGACTCGTCGGACGCCCTCTGTTCTTGCTATGAAGCTTTATTTTTGTTGTAGATATCGAACGCAACGGCCGCCAGAAGCACCAATCCCTTAATAGCCTGCTGCTTATCAATACCGAGACCGATAATCGACATTCCGTTATTCATGACGCCCATAACCAAACCGCCGATGATTGCCCCGATAACCGTTCCGATACCGCCGGTCGCCGACGCGCCGCCGATGAAGACGGCCGCAATCGCGTCAAGCTCGAAGTTGACGCCCGCTTTCGGCGTTGCCGCGTTCAGACGAGCCGCGAACAAAATACCCGACAGCGCAGCGAGCACGCCCATATTGACGAATACCCAAAACGTCATTCGTTTCGTTTTGACACCGGACAGCTTAGCCGCTTTCTCATTGCCGCCAAGCGCATAAATATGGCGTCCCATAACCGTCTTGTTCATGACAAAGGTGTATACGACAATAAGAATGAACAATACGATAAGGATATTTGGAATTCCTTCGTAAGCTGCCAGAACATAAGTAAACAAGTTGATGATCGCCACGATTCCAACCAGCTTCAGCGCAAAAAGCGGTGCCGGAATGACGCTGAACTGATAACGCTGCTGCGTCAACCGATTGCGCCATTCTGTAAATACCAGTATAAGCGATAGCATAAGTCCGATGACAATCGTCAGTACATGAATGTCACCGCCGCCAAACCAATCCGGAATAAACCCGGAGCTGATGCGTTGAAACCCTTTAGGGAAAGGAGAAATCGATTTTCCGTCCAGCACGACCATCGTCAAGCCTCGGAATAATAGCATTCCCGCCAACGTTACGATAAACGATGGTATTCGCACATAGGCGACCCAGAAACCTTGCCAAGCACCGACCAGTCCACCGAATAGCAGCGACAGTACGATAGCAACCGGATAAGGAACATGCATATCTACGATCAGCATGGCCGAGATCGCGCCGACGAAGGCGGCAACCGAACCGACGGACAGATCGATGTGCCCGGTAATGATGACGAGCAGCATACCGATAGCGAGCACGAGAATGTAGCTGTTTTGCAAAATAAGATTCGTAATGTTAAGCGGCTTCAACAAAATGCCGTCGGTTAATATTTGGAACAGCACCATAATAAGGACGAGTGCGATAATCATGCCGTATTGGCGGATATTGCCTTTGAAAAGCTTGCTTAGTGATTCCATCTGTCCTACCCCCTGCTCTTCGTCATATATTTCATCAGCGTCTCTTGCGAGGCGTCCTTACGGCTTACCTCGCCGGTCAGCCTTCCTTCGCTCATCACGTAAATGCGGTCGCACATGCCGAGCAGCTCAGGAAGCTCCGATGAAATGATCAGCACGCCTTTGCCTTCCATGGCAAGCTGATTAATGATCGTATAAATTTCGTATTTGGCGCCGACGTCGATGCCGCGTGTCGGCTCATCCAGTATAAGCACTTCCGGCTCAGAGAAGATCCATTTGCTGAGCACGACCTTTTGCTGATTGCCGCCGCTTAGATTGCCCGTCTTCTGCAGGACGCTTGGCGTCTTTATGTTAAGCTTCGTTCGGAAGCTCTCCGCTTCAACGATTTCCTGATTATCATTCACGACTAAATTACGCGAAATTTTGTTCAGGCTGGTCAGCGTTATGTTCCGTTTGATGTCATCGATTAGTATGAGGCCGTAATGCTTGCGGTCCTCCGTCACATAAGCGATGCCTTGGTCGATCGCTTGGTTAATGGTATTCAGCTGAACCGGTTTACCGTGAAGAACCGTTTCTCCGCTAATCCGTTTTCCGTAAGACTTGCCGAAGATGCTCATGGCAAGCTCCGTCCGCCCGGCGCCCATCAGCCCTGCTATCCCTACAATTTCGCCTTTGCTGATACGCAGGTTGACATCGTCGATTACTTTGCGTTCCTGCTGCGTAGGGTGATACACATTCCAATTTTTCACTTCGAAAATCGTACCGCCGATTTTCGGCTCGCGCACAGGATAGCGCTGGGTCAAATCACGGCCAACCATCCCTTTAATAATCCTGTCCTCCGTAATATTGTCCTTCAACATATCGAGCGTTTCAATCGTTTTGCCGTCACGCAAAATCGTAATGGAGTCGGCAACCTTCGTAATTTCATTCAGCTTATGCGAAATCATAATCGAGGAGATGCCTTGCTTCTTGAATTCAAGCAGCAGATTCAGCAAATTTTCGCTGTCCTCTTCATTCAGCGCAGCGGTAGGTTCATCAAGAATGAGCAGCTTCACTTTCTTCGATAGCGCCTTCGCGATTTCAACAAGCTGCTGCTTGCCGACACCGAGCATGGAAATAAGCGTATTGGGCGATTCATTCAGACCGACCGTTTGCAGCAATTCCCTTGTCTTAATGATGGTGTCATTCCAATTAATGATGCCTCTTCTCGATTGCTCATTGCCTAGAAATATATTTTCCGATATTGAAAGCTGAGGGATCAGCGCCAATTCCTGATGAATGATTACGATGCCGAGCTGCTCGCTCTGCGTAATGTCTTTAAATTCGCATACTTGTCCTTTATACAAAATATCGCCCGTATAAGAGCCGTGCGGATATACGCCGCTCAATACTTTCATCAGCGTAGACTTGCCGGCGCCGTTCTCTCCCATGAGCGCGTGAATTTCGCCTTCCTTAACCTGCAAATTCACATTTTCAAGCGCTTTGACGCCCGGAAACGTCTTCGTTATATTTTTCATCTCGAGGATGATGCCTGTCGTCATGTCATGATCACGCCCTTAGTGTTAATAAAAACGATTTAGTGATAGTCTGGGCAACCATCACTAAATCGTAGGAGCACCTCTATATTACGAATTATTTAAGTTGGTCTTCGGTGTAGAAACCACTGTCAACGAGTGCTGCCTTGTAGTTCGATTTGTCGACCGATACCGGCTCAAGCAGGTACGAAGGAACAACCTTCACGCCGTTATCGTAAGTTTCCGTATCATTCACTTCTACTTCAGTGCCTTTCAAAATGCTGTCCGCCATCGCTACCACTTTTTTCGCAAGCTCACGTGTATCTTTAAATACCGTTTGCGTTTGCTCATCGGAGATGATCGATTTAACGGAAGCTAGCTCCGCGTCTTGGCCGGTTACTACAGGAAGCGGATTGCTTTCCGAACCGTAGCCAACCCCTTTCAAGGAGGACAAAATACCGATGCTGATGCCGTCATATGGTGACAATACAGCATGTATTTTCTCGGATGCGTAGTTTGCGCTTAGCAGATTATCCATACGGGATTGAGCAAGCGCGCCGTCCCATCTGAGCGTTGCTACTTGATCCATCGTCGATTGCTTGCTGCGAACGACAAGCTTGCCGTTGTCGATATAAGGCTTAAGAACAGACATCGCTCCGTCGAAGAAGAAGTAAGCGTTGTTGTCGTCAGGAGATCCAGCGAAAAGCTCGATGTTGAACGGTCCTTTACCCTCTTTCAGGCCAAGCTTCTCTTCAATATAAGAAGCCTGCTGCACGCCTACTTTAAAGTTGTCGAATGTAGCGTAGTAGCTAATATGTTCTGTCTTCTTAATCAAGCGGTCATAGGAGATGACCTCGATACCTTCTTTGTTCGCTTTGCCAAGCACGTCGCTCAGCGATTCGCCGTCGATTGGCGCAATAACGAGAATATCGACGCCTTTTGTAATCATATTTTCAATCTGGGATACTTGGTTTTCAATTACGTCTTCCGCATACTGAAGATCTGTTTTGTAGCCGAGTGCTTCGAACTCCTTCACCATGTTCGCTCCGTCGCCTACCCAGCGCTCGGAAGATTTCGTAGGCATCGAGATGCCGACGAATCCGCTGTCTCCGCTACCTCCGCTATTATTTGAACCTCCGCATGCTGCAAGTACGAGTATAAGTGCCGATACAACAAGTAATGCCAACCCTTTTTTCATGTGTTCCTGTCCCCTTTCATCTCTATCAAGTTTGCTGCTGCACAATAAATATACAATCGGGAGCCATGTATCGTCTTTGCAATAAAGCTACCTTTTTTATAAAAATTCAACCTCGGGACATAAGTAGAATAGAGAACTGGAAAAGCAAGGAGGGCTCGAGCCCTCCTTGCTTTTCCAGTTCCCCCTTTATCAAACCGAACGTGAGTAGAGTAGGCGACCAGCAAGTTACAATCAGTAGAGCGCACTTTTCCAATCGCCCCTCTCAGAACGGAGCATGCAAGTTTCCTGTGCACTCCGCTCGCCAGTGGCTAACGATCAGCCAACATTGGCCTTAGCGACTTTCATACCGTCATATTTACCCTTATGAATACTGGCATGGCATTCATGGCACACGGCGAGTGTTTTTCTCCTCATCGCGATCATGCGCTTCATCCATTCGGGTTTTTCTATTCTACCATTCTTCTCAAGGTCCTTCAGCTTCTTAACGTGATGCATTTCGATGTTTCCTTTAGCCCCACACAGCTCACACGTGTCATGCAGTAGCCGGTCTATCAATTGGCTCTTGATGCTAAACACTTTTCCTGTCGGCATTGCATCCACAATGATGGCATCTTTTTTGTATCCGAGCTTGAACCCTCCAAAGTACGCAACCAACGGCTTTTTTCCCTCGCGTTTCACTTCCGTTTGAAGCACCTTGTAGCTTTGCCCATCCGTTTCACGCGTTGCTTTGTACTTCTTAAATATTTTTCCTGGTGTCGTTTTAAACTTGTTCGCAAGGGTTCGTGCCAAAGACAATTCCATCGTTCTCTTGAACCCTGTAATCGATGCGCATTATAGGCAAGCAGGTAGTATTGTGCGAATCCCCGGAATTCGGACTGGTATTGAGCGATAATATCAAAGTCGGAATTAATCGTCCGTTCCTTGCGATGGGTTGGTTTTCCGCCCTTCATGTATTGGCTTGCCTTGTCCTTCATCTTCTCATTCGGTACGCGCAAACCAATTGCTCCGTTAATACTACGCTGCCCGCGCCGATCATGTTTCGTATCCTGTTGCAGAACATGAGTGTCATAACCGAGGAATCGTGCTTTCTCCGTCTTTGCATGAGTGATCAAGGTTTTCTCTTCACTGAGCGAAAGTTTTAGTTCAGTCGCAAGGAAGATTTTAATTTCTTCTTCGACCTAGATCGCTTCGTGCTTTGGGCCAGAAAAGCCGAGTAGCCAGTCGTCTGCGTAACGGATATAATAGAGTCGCCTGAAGGCCGGATCATTTGTATCTTTGGAAGGCATCGATTGCCTCTGCTTGTTGAGTTCCTTTACCGTCTTCCAGTCTTGATGGCGCATGTATTTCTCCATCTGTTTACGCAGCATCTTGTAGGCGTTGTTCTCGGCTCGTTTGCCGCCGCGGTTATAGGCAGGGAGGATCTGCTTTTCCATGAACTGGTCTAATTTGTCCATGTATACATTAGATAACGGGCTTAGAATGGAACCCTGCGGACAGCCGCTTATGGTAACATTGTACTTCCAATCTTCCAAGTATCCGCATGCTAAAAATTGTCGCATCAGTCTTAAGAACCGATTGTCTTTGACCTTGTCATCCAGAATGCCAAGCAAAATGTCGTGATTGATACTGCCAAAACAGTCCCGAATGTCGCCTTCGACAAACCATTTCACACTTTTCCAGCCATCCTTTACCCGGATGGCATCCAACGCGGTATGACATCCCCGGTTAGAACGAAAGCCGTACGAGGTTTCGCTGAATTGCGGTTCGAAGTATGCACTTAGTATCAGTCGAATGACTTCCTGCAGAAGCTTGTCCGACCACGTGGGTAATCCAAGCGGACGTTGCTTTTTACTGCCTTTTTTCCGGATGTATTCGCGTCTAACAGGGGCGAATCGGTAAGTTTCCTGTTTCAACTGATTGAAGATTCGGTCAATCTTAGCGATGGACATCCCATCAACCGTTTCGTTTGTAACGCCCTTTGTCATCGCGCCTTTGTTGGAATAAAGATTTTTGTAGGCAATAAGAAACAGTTCCTCGTTGTAAAGTAAACGGTAGATGCGATATAACGGTAATTTCCGCATACCTCCAAGTCTTCGATATCGCAACCACCTGTCTTCCTTCTCCTGATCTCCCGCGTACTCAGTTACCTTTTTGGCGGTACAAGCGATCCAGCGGCACAATTTAAAATCCGCCTGTGCAACGGTCATTACAACCGCCACTTTGGATAGTATGAAGACTCCGTTACCCTAGGGGTCTCCCCCCTTAGGCAATCCCATGTTTTGCGTAAAAAGAACGTCATAGCCCGACTAGGTTCCCACTCATGACCTTACTTGAACTCACTGTTCAATGGCTTATCATCTTGGATTTCGCCGAACAAAACTCGAATTCGACTATACCATAAGTAGGGAGTATATAGATGGTGTATCCCCAGATGTGCGGTTCCATCACTGGTCATTCAGGTTCAGGCGGTGTAGCTTCTAACCGTAACGAGCAGGACTTGCGCGTCTTGCTTCTACACCATCTTCGAATCATCCACGCTCCACGTATTTCCAAGGACGTTGGTCCGGTGACCGGACTATTCTTTTTGCGCACGACATGGCGCACGGTTTTCCCTCATCCGGCTTTCCGATGTTCTTCTTTCTTCCGCGTTATGGTTTTTCCTTAACCCGCAAGTTTAAGTCCAGCATGCTTGCTGGGCTATCCAACCCGCTAATCTGGACTTACTGTGCTTTTTCCGCTTCTTATTACAGAACAGCGTCAGTCTTTTCCGAATGTACCAATCGATTTTATTAAGGAATTGGTCTGGAAAGGAATCCATTGCATAGAAATTTCTCCACTCTTGTATATTGGGGTTGAGCTCCTTGACCATTTGGTTCATTGTCCAGAATAGTCGGTTACGTGCCTCCGTGACTTCCTTTACCTTTTCCTTCATCTTCTTCATGGCTTTCTTCGAAGGGTAACTTCGTAGAATGTAGCGGTCTTGTCCCTTTATCTGTTTTGGAATTTTACGGTGATTCATGCCCAGAAAATCGAATCCCACTTTATCTTCCCATAGGTTGATCAGCTTGGATTTTAAAGTGTTCATCTGCAATTCGAGCTTACCGACTACAGCTTTTATCACGTCGATCGTCTTCCCGATCTGGCTTGCAAAGTGTCTCTTCGGTGAATGATCCACCGAATGTTTAAGGGAACGATGATGAAGCGAACGCGGAGTCATGGTTCCCCTTACTTCGTAAAACATGATTGTCTTTGAGTGATAGAGATAGCGGTAACCGGAAGGCAATGATGTTTGAGCAGTGCCCAGAGGTTTTTGCATCTTTGCGAGTCCCGTTAAAAATCCCAATGTAACGTCACGGATATTTTACCGATTCTCGCTTCCAGTTATTTCATGTAGTAATTTATAATCAAATGTTTTAATATAATTTCAGCACTTGTGCAAAAAAGTCTCTTGGGGACACAAATAGGGAATTTTTTTCAAGGAGGGCTGCCGTGTTATAGCTTGAAAATATTACATATTTTATTTTGTTGGGGAGGAAATACAATAGTGATTGTAGATAAATTTAAGAAGAAATTCGTTGCATCGATTGCAGTGTTAACTTTCGTATCTTCGATTTTTGTTTATTCAACCGTTTCTGCAGGTTCATGGAGTTCAAGTGTTGCATTTCTAAAGCCACCGAATGGATCTTCAGGTTCTTATGCGCCTGATAATGGTAATACTTCTTTTTATAGGTATTATGATACTAATGGTGTCTTAAAAGTAAGCCCTAAAACTAGTTGGCATTTTACGCAAAGTGAAGTAGATGCGATACAAAATTATTGGGATCTTTATGATTACTACTATACTATGGATATTTCAATAGTCGATCCAGAAGCTGGGTCAGGTAAAGATGGAAGTTTTTCGGCCTTTAACGCCTTTTACAGCAACTTACCCGGAGCGAAATTTGATATAGACGATGACCCTGAACCAAATGGGAATGGAGCTAATGACGAAACCGAGGTAACAGCTACAGAATATGGGTCCCCTCTTGTTGTAGATTATGATTATCGTTTTGAAACGTACTTTTATGTGTATAATGAAAACGACAATACAGATCGATTTGTATGGACTTCTCAAATGAGTATGTACGATCCGTATACTGGTGAGTGGAACGTTGGTTTGGCTGGCACCATAAGACTGTTCTCTGAACATCTTTCAAGATCTTATCCATGGTAATTTTAAAAAGGAGATAACTTTAAATGAAAAGGAATAAATTTGCCATTCTTCTTACATTAATAGCTGTTACTGCTGGCATTACTGCTTTTTGGAGTTCGAATACAAATGCAGAAAGTAAACCACCTCTTTTTAATCCTGCAGCACTTTATAAACAAGCAGGGGAAAGCCAAGCCGACTTATTAAATTTCAAAAACATGATTAAAGGTAAATTCGGCCAACTAAATGGAGTTAATCCGGAAGAAGATATTTTTGTAACTGTTACTTTAAACAGACCGATTAGTGCATCTGAATTAAAAACCATTGTCGAAAAACATGGGTTAGTAGTCAATCAGATTTATGGCCGTGCGATTGAATCTAGCGGAGTTAGAGCTACTCTAATGGTAACTCCTGAAAATGGTCAATTTTTTAATTCTGAGACACTTGATCGTATGATGAATAGTAATAATGCTGAATTTAAGGGCTTTATCGAGATTATTGCAAACGTAAAAAACAAAAACTTGGAATCTTTAGCGGATGATAGTTTGGTTTTCTTGGTAGACCCTTCTGCTGATGAATTATTGTCGCAAAATCCAAAGAAAAATCCAGCATATGGGGCTTTCTGGAAATTAGAAGATAACAAAATGATTTCACAATAACCATACAGTAGGGCTATCCATATTTTTGGATAGCCCTTTGTATTGGATGACATATACTGCAATAAAAACCGTAGTGAAATCCAACGAGAGGGTTTACTGAACAAAGATATAAGCATGTAACATCGAACAACATCCCGGGGCACCAGGGGAAACGGCTAAGTTTCTCACGGTGCCCATTTTCTTTTTGTCTGGCAAGACGCCTGCTCGAAGACCGGTCCCGAGACAACCGCTCTCTGGTGTAATTAAGCGAAAACAGTTAATCGCAATTCCGATGCGTATCTGAACGAATTGGAGCAAAAGTGGGAACAATTGATTTGCTAGTTAATTATGCTGTCGTAGAAAAAAAAGCCCCGTAAGTGGCTTATAGCACTTACGAGGCAAGATATGGCCGATGCTTATCCGTCCTCCTCCTGAAAGGCAGCGCCTTTGCGGTATTGATTAGGAGAAACGCCGACCGCCTTTTTGAAGGCGGTGCTGAAGTAATGCTGCGTATCGTAACCGACCTTTTCCGCGATTTCATTGATTGGCAAATCAGTCGCATTAAGCAGTTGAATCGCTTTCGAGATGCGCATCTGGGTCACGAGGCCGACAAATGACGTGCCAAGCTCCTGCTTAATGATACGGCTCAAATAAACCGGCGATACATGCATCAAATTCGCAAACGCTTCAAGGCTCATATCCGCTTCCATGTATGTCTCACGAATGTAGTCCTTCGCCCGGCGCACAAGCGGAGACATTTGCGTTTCCTTGTAGATGCTCGTTTTGCATTGTCTGTAGACGGCCGGTATAGACAATAGTCCTTGCTCGACCGGCTGCATGTGCACCTGTATGGATATTTTCAGATACGATTGAACCGCATGCTGCATATCAGAAATAAGCGCTTCAGGCACCGTACCCCATACAATAAGAATAATTAAGCCTGCATGGTCGCGGAACAGCGTTATTTCATACTCCGCCAGTATTTCTGACACAATATTTTCAATGGCAAACAAGAAGAGCTGACGGTCGTTTTCTTTCCGGAGGGGCACGCTCGCATTCAGCTCAGGCCAACGGATTATGCCCAGCAGGGTCGGAGCATGCGCCGGTAGCTGCAAAAACTGTAGCTGCTCCACCAGCTCGTCCTCGGTCATCGTTCCTTCAATCCACTCCAGACAGAAACGTTCGCGCATGAGCGGAAAGTTTTTGACAATTTGCTTGGATGCCCGCTGCAAATGCTCCTCCTGCCGCTGAGCCGATTCCAGATCATGCCGAATGCGGGTAAGCACCTGCCACAGCTGTTCTGCATCGGCCGGCTTCAAAATATAATCGTCTACACCTAGCCGGATCGCTTCCTGCGCATAGGCGAATTCATCGTGGCCTGTAATGATAATTATCCGGCATTGCGGCAGCTTCTGACGCAGTTCTTTCATAAGTGTAATACCGTTCATAATGGGCATATTCAGATCTACCAACGCAACATGAATCCTATGCTGCAGAGCCAGCTCGAGCGCTTCTTCTCCATCCTCCGCTTCCGCGCATACGCGCATGCCAAGCGACGGCCAATCGACCGAGTCCCGTACGCCTTCACGAATAATCGGCTCATCGTCTGCGATTAATACTCTCAATAAGCTATCCAATGGAACGCCTCCACTCTACCCGTATATATCTCTCAAAATCGGATGTTCAATCGTCACAGTCGTGCCCTTGCCTTCCTCGCTGTCAATGATCATGCCGTAGCGGTCGCCGAAGGTCAGTTGAATTCTCGCCTGTACATTAAGAACGCCGTAGCCTTGCTGCTCCTGGGAATCCTTTGATTTCACGATATCCTTAGGCTCCTTCCGATCATGATCCGTATCGCCAGGTGCGGCTGCCGCGCTTTCCAGCAGCTTCCGCAGCTGCTCTACCTTTTCCGGCGGCATGCCGACACCGTCATCACTGACGCTAAGAATAAGGATACCGTCATCCGCCTTCGCCGTAATCGCGATATGGCCGGGGCCTCTCCGTTCCTTAATGCCATGGTAAATCGCATTTTCTACAATAGGCTGAAGCAAAAGCTTGAGTACGTACAAATGTTGAACGTCCGGACTCACATCAAGCGTATAGTTCAGCTTATCCTTATACCTGGTCTTCTGAATAACAAGATAGCTCTGAATATGCTCGATTTCATCCGAGAGCGGAATGATGTCGTGGCCCTTGCTGAGCCCGATCCGGAACAGCCTGGACAATGACTGTACAACCTCGGCCACGTCCTCGGCTCCTTTTTTTCGTGCCATCCAATGGATCGTATCCAGCGTGTTGTACAAAAAATGCGGCTTAATGTGCGCCTGCAGGCTGCGCAGCTCCGCCTCGCGCTTCTGCCGTCCCTGAAGCTCGGTCAGGCTAAGCAGCTTGCTCATTTGCGCCAGCATCGTATTGAAGCTGCGCCCCAGCATGCCGACCTCATCCTCACGATCGCCCCAATAGCGGATCGTCAGATCGCCGCTCTCCGCTTTTTGCATAAACGACATGAGCTGATGAATCGGCCTGGACATCGAGTGAGCCAAATAGATAGCCGCTGCAATGCTTAGCAAGCAGAGGAAGAAAACGAACGTAATGACATAGAAGCGGATTTCCTGGACCTCAAGCGCCGACTCCTGCGTGGAGAATACACCGACGGTCGTCCAATCCGTAAAGGTTGATTTACGGTAAATGAATTGCAGTTCTTCACCTTCCACAGACTGGGAGAAAGTACCTGCGTTGCCTTCCATAACCCACTGCTTCGGAATATCGCTAATAATCGGCTTTGCGGGAGAATAAATATGTCCTCTGTTGTTGTCGATAACAAGCAAATAACCGGTTTTGCCTAATCGGACATCCTTCACCGCCTCTGCGATGACGCGCAGCTTAAGATCGATGAGCACGACGCCCTTCACCTGCTGTGTATCAGGATCGAGTATCGCACGGACAACGGAGATGACTTCCTCCTCCTTGTAATTCGCGTGACTCGTAATGTTACGCTGGTGCGGCTTGCCGACAATTTTAAAAATACCTTTGCCCGCAACCGCCTCCTTAAACCAGCTCTCCTCCGTCAGAGGCTGTGCGCTGCGCGCGTACAGCTCGTTGCTTATATATTCGCCATTGCTATTTACGACCATAATGCCGGCGATTTCCGAATATAACGTCGTGAAGCCCTGCAAAAATTTACGCATGTTATACTCGTCATCCTCCGGTTCCCCTTGGGCCGCCCGGCTGTCGTTTCCGTCCAAAAATTTCTTAACCCCGGAATCAAACGCAATAAGATAGGTCATATTTTGCATATTGCTGATGTAGAACTCGAGCGACTTATTCACTTTGCCGATGAGCTGAAGCGTATTTTCATTGACCTGCTTGCCGACAATTCGTTCAACCGTATAATCGATGAGCAGCCCGAGCCCAATCGAGGGCAAAATACTGATAAGCAAAAACATAATGATCAGCTTATAACGTATGGGCAAATTATTTAATTGAAAAGATTTAAGCTGTTTCAATGGCACCCTCTCATTTCAAATACGATGTCCGTTATTTCGCGTAGAAGCTATCCACATTTTGTTGCGTAACGACGGTTATGCCCGTATCAACGAATTTCGGCAGCGGCGATCCGTCTTTAATTTCAGTGGCGCTCTGCTCTGTCATGTTGTGATGGAGATGGAACAAAAACTGAAGCGACCAATAGCCCATATTCCACGTTCCTTGGGCAAGCGTAGCAGAGATTGTACCCTCCTTCACCATATCGAGCGTGCCTTTGTCAATATCAAAGCTGATGATCTTCACTTTATGATTATGCTCAAAAAGCTGTCCCACACCGACACCGCCATTGGCTTCCGTCACAAAAATGCCCTGCAAATCGGGATGCTGCTTCATGACTTCGGCGGCTACCTGGCCGGAAACGAGCTGATCGCCCTTGCCGTCTTTGATTGCCACCACTTCTATTTCCGGGTACTGCTTAAAAATCGTCTCTTGGAAGCCGACCGTCCGGTCCTGATGATTCAGCTGGTTAGGAAGCGTCACAACGGCGACCTTCCCCTTCTTGCCAATCAGCTCGGCCATCTTATGCGCTGCCGTAACTCCCGCATTATAATTATTGGTAGCGAGGAAAGAATACGCCTTGCTCTTATCTGCGCCCGCATCGAACAATACGACCGGAATACCCGCTTCTACCGCTTTATTAATGGAATCGGTCAACGCATTCGCGTTAATGACCGACAATGCGATACCTGCCGGTTTTTTGGCTATAACCTGCTCCAGTACCGTAACCTGTTCATTCACATCGTACTGCGTCGCCCCGCGGTATTCAACCGATACGTTAAGCGCCTGGGCGCTATCCTCGAACCCTTTGATCGCCGTTTTCCAATACTCGATGCCGGAGAGAAAAGTGACCATAACGTATCTCTCATCGATCGTGCCGCGCAGCCCTTCATCCATCTGCTCCCAAGGATTCGAATCGGCATTACGGGATCCATTATTTTGGTTATAGAAAACGAACAGCATGAACGTTATGATGAGCAAGCTATAAATGACGAGAATCCTTTTCATTTCATTGTAACCCCTTTCATATGAATAAGCCGCTGCCCCTAAGGGTGAGCGGCTTCCGCTTATAACTCATAGGTATTCTATTATTGTACTCTACATTTGCAGCTACATCCAAACTTGCTTTTCTGTCGTAATCTTTATTCCTGATTCTACTGCCCTGCCCATCAATATGGACAAATAATGATCCTGGGCCGCCTCAGCCAAGCTGTAAAAGGAGGCTCCTTCACCCGCGGCATACTTACCCATGTTCAGCAAACAAGTCGCAATCGCGATCTCATCATCGCTAAGCCTTGCCGGAGCTGCCGGATTATGGTACAGCCATTCCCCGTCCGCTATCACTCCGCGATGATAATAGCCCTCCAAATTGCCATGATGACCCGTATCCACTCTGCGCAGCTCCGTATGGATCGGTGTTTTGTAATTTTCCAGATAACTTGCTTCCGCATCGACCAATTCGCCCTTGCTGCCTCTAACAAGAATTCGGCTGCGCCTTATCCAAGAGAAATACTGATCGCGCGTAAAATCATAAACCGCCAGCTTGTCTCCAAAGCGCAGCGATACGATGTGCTGCTCAGATTGAATGATCTGTTCCTTAGAAGGATCACCTTTCCTGTCCGGGCCTTCCACAATCGGTGAAACAAAGCTTTGCCCGCTAATAACAGCTTCCTCGAAGCCGATGCCTAGCAGCTGCCTTATGAGGCTTATTCCGTGATAGTCATGAGCAGCAGAAACCTGCACATGCTTGATTTCACCCAGCTTGCCGGAGCGCGCAAGCTGGATGCGCGCCGCATGCATGGGCTGATACAAATATTGCTCAGCCACCTGTACCTTCGCTCCCCTGGGCAGCGAGCTATACAGCGAGCTAAGCGCCTCTAAATCAGCTGCGGGCGGCGTTTCGGCCAGCACCGGAATATTGCGCTGAGCCAAGCCGCGAATGAAATCCGGTGCGGCCGTTCGCGGCACGGAAACAACGGCAAAGCTATAATGCGCCGACTCCGCTGCAAACTGTTCCAGCGTGCGAACGGTCGGAATGCCCCATTTGGCTTCCATTGCAAGGCCTTTCTCCTCGTCCCTAATAAGCATCGTTTGAATGCGAAACCGTTCAGGCATTGCATTTGCAATACGGATATAAAATTCTGCTCTCCAACCGCCTCCGACAATACCGAAACTAATAATGGACATGATCATCAATCCTTTCCAAAGAAAAAAGACCTCTGCATAAGAGATCTTCATTAAGCGGTTTGAAATGTTCCTGTCGCTTGCATTTCCTTGCAGCCTGTATAGGAATGCAGCTTCCCGTGGTAAACTAACTCAAGCATTGCCGTATTTTCCAAATCGCCCGGCCTTACAAAGAGCGAAGGCTTATTCACCAAGCTCACGCCGCCTTGCTCGAAGACCGATGCCACAAACTGCGAACAGAAGTATGCATGTTCCCGCTTCATTTCAATGTTGAACATAATGCCGAGCATACCTAGTAAATTGTATTTATAGAGCTCCCTATTTTGTTCCATATGATGAATTTGCGTTCTGATGTTCATATAAGCGCCGTGACTAATCGTGCATCTGTAAAGCGCGCAGGTCGAATGCTCAAAAAACTCGCTGCGCACGTCCTCTTTCACAAATCCCGCAAAAAAAGGATTGTTCGGATTTTTCCTGCCGAAGCTGTATACCTCGTTCAAATCCCGGTCGAATGCTATAGAAGCATGATTCATAGGATCTTTTGTAAACCACTTAATCGTCCTAGTAAATAACGTTCCTGTATCCGTCAAAAGTACATAAATTTCAGCATCTCTACTCATGCCGTACTACCTCCACATTAAAGAACTTTCATCTAGGTATTAACTTTAATGCAGGAGAAGGAATTTCTAAACCTGCTCAGGTAATAGGTGCATCCTCGACCTTAGTCCAGTTTTGTAAGCATAGTTTGACAGATGATTGTCCCGCAACCTTTCGAACTACTATACCATGTCTCCATTTTACTGGATATTCACATTTTACTCAACAAGGAGATCGCCCTTTTCTGCCTCATCTTTAAAAAATTGTTAACTTTTGCTTGTGAGAGACGTGATATAGTAGGAAAAGATTGACACCATTCTTTTTCTATTTATATGCCCGAAACTGCATTTTAGTATGAACGAAACAATCTATTCGGTCGTCACGGAGGATATTAAAATGGAATGGTATAACCGTTATAAGCAGCAGCTCGAGTTCATTTATTCGGAGGCGGAGCGCCGGATCGCAACATTTCCCGCACCGTTAAATACGATTGGTCTTGCATATGCGGACAAGTTCAATCCGGTCAAACATGACAGCGGTAAAGATTACATCTGCTGCCTGCTCCCCTTTTGGATAAAAGAACCGGCTGCGATCAGCGATGAGCAGTGTCAGCGTCTGGCATTAGCTAATGTATATGGAATGCTTTATTTCTTTATTCAGGATGATGTAATGGACAGCAGTCCATCATCCAATTGGAAAGAGCAGCTCGCGCTCGGCAACCTGCTGGTGCTTGAGATGTTCAGCGTATTTCGTCCGTTGTTCCCTTCGAACTCACCGTTCTGGGATTACTACAATCGTTATGTGACAACTTGGGCGGACAGCGTAATGAACGAACAGAACGATGATTACTTCGTCAATAATCCGATCCGAACGGCCGGGAAAGCGGGTCCGGTCAAAATCGCAAGCACGGGAGCGCTGCTGCTATCCGGGCGTGATGAGCTTATCGATACGATGGAAGAAGCAGTCGATATCGTGCTCATGACGCTGCAGATGTCCGATGACTGGGCGGACTGGAAGGAGGATTTGACGGAGGGCAGCTATAATGGCTTGCTGGCGATGATAGCTGCGGGGAGAGCTGTGAAGGAACCATTAACCGTTCAGGAAGTAGAATCGTCTATCTACGTTAGGGGCTGCATGAAGGAGTATACGAAAATTGCATCTGACAATCATGAGCAGCTGCTTTCTATGCGGGTGGAAGCAGGTGAATTACTAGACTTTCACGCCTATCTCGTAAATCATTTGGAACAGACTGCCGAGACTATAGACACAAATAGACTGCAGCTGCTTAAGGGCGGATTGAATTACTTTTTGTCTACTAAATCAATAAAAAAGGTTCTATAATTTCTATTTTTGACCATAATTTGTCGAATTATTGTAATTTTATATAGAAATTGTCGAACAGGCATGATAGACTGAGTATGGTAAACTTATACATATTCGGAAGGGTGATTAGTGTGTCTGAAGAACAAACGTTAAGAGATCAAATTATTCAAAAAGCTTGGGAAGATGCCGAATTCAAAAAACAGCTCCTCGCCAATCCGAAAGCAGCCGTTAAAGATGCCTTTGGTATTGAAATACCGGATACAATTGAAGTGGAAGCCGTGGAAGAAACGGCTAACAAATATTACTTGGTCATCCCGCAAAGTCCTGCAGATGCTGCGAGTATAAATAATGTAAATGGAGCCGCTTGGCAATAAATGCTCACAAAAAAAGCGCTGGTTAACTCTAAAATGAGCAATCAGCGCTATTATTTTGCAGAAGGGAATTGAATTATAGCCTCCGTACCGATACCTTTTTTACTAATAAACTCAATTTTTCCTTGCATCACTTCAATGATCCGAAATGTAACCATTAATCCCAGACCAGTGCCTTTCGTTTTCTTGGAATAATACGGTTCCCCGAGTCTTTTGAGATCAGCCTCGCTCATTCCCTCACCGTTATCTTTTATGCAGATGAAAATATTTTTGGAGTCATCATCCATGTATGCGCGGATTAAGATAGCTCCTTCTTCATTTAATGCTTCAATACTATTTTTGATGATATTTATAAGCGCCTGCTTTAATTTGGAAGAGTTTCCACGTACGTATAAATCAGTTTCCAAATCGACCTTAATGACTCCGCCTTGCATAGTTGCTAAAGGAACTAATATTCCTTCAATCTGCCGGAGTTCCTCTGCAATATTCAGAAGTGTTGTCTGCTCAAGCTGGGGTTTAGCGAACGTCAAAAAATCTGTAATAATCTCTGACGCCCGGTCCAGTTCATCTATTGCTAGTACCATAAAGCCTTTATCTTTATCGTTCGTTGTTTTCTCGCGAAGTAACTGAAGGAAACCTCTTGTCACCTGCAAAGGGTTGCGTACCTCATGAGCTACCGAAGCGGCCAATTGGCTGATAATCTCCATTTTTTCAGATCGTTGAAGCTCATTATTAAACACCTCAAGCTGCTTGGAGTAAATCACAACCTGTTCGTAGTTTTGCATTATTCTTCTTGCTAGTATTACGGCAAGTGATGCTATAAAACTTAGAATGCCCCATTTCCAAAAAAACAGATCGTAATTCATATCCTGAATAAAATACCATATGACTTCTGAAACGCCGATGGCGGCGAAAACACCAAATCCTGAAGTTAAAATAATCGCTTCTCTATTTCTTTGCAAACAATATTTTATGAGAAAAACAAAAAGCAACAGATTTCCGATTATTACCGAACCACCGAAAGAAATAATTGTACTTGTGGTATATATACTATTAATTTTATCCGATGTAAAATAAGCAAATAGCCATAAAATAGAAACTGTTGAAATAACAACTTGGATCTTTCTAAACCGAGTAATAAGTCCGAAAGGACCCTTTCCGAATATTTTCTCAAAAAAGAAAAATATAGAAGGCATTATTAGGTTTGAAGCGATATCAAACAAGTAGTAAATCGCAAATCCATACTCCCGATACATGTTATGCAAATAAGGAGAGAGAGAGAGAATCATTAGTCCAATTGAAAAAATAACGATACAAAGTGAATTCCAACCGGCCAAATAAGTTTTATTCAAAAATATAATGCATTGAAACATAGCGAGCGAAACAAATAAAAGTGCCGCTCCTAAAACAACATCAAGCATTTCATACTTCATAAAATCCTTGTTAAGCTTCTGGCTTTCACCAACTTCAATTCGTTCCTTTAGGCCTAACCAATCTGAATCAGTATGTAGAAGAACATAAACCATTTTATTGGATTCATTTGAACTTAAAGAAAGCAAAATTTCATTTTTATTATACGGGTAATTCCGACGAGATTCATAAACGAGCCGATTATCAATAAAAATCTTAACATCTTTGGCGATAAGCTTACTAATCAACAAAGATGGTCTTGCAAAATCGAATTTCGGAAGCTGAAATCTTAACCAGGCTGATTTTATTTCAGCAGGTTTTACGGGCAATTCATCCCCATATGAGAGGGTTTGCCACTCTCCAAGCTTATGATGAGAAGAAGCCTCCTGAACGGTACTTTCCGGATCCTCCTCCCATTTCATTTCCCACTCCGTAATCGCAGTGGTTGGCGAATCCGTAAGTGCTAAGGCTGGAGTCGCTAGAATAGAGATTACGATGAATAGAGAAAGCACGAAGGCGATCGAAAATTTATATAAAGCTTTCATTCAGCACCTCAGAAGGTCAATAATATAAATGGTTATGCTTCACTATATTTCGACATTCTTCGATAGAGTCCCTTCTAACATTTGCCTATTTTCGAAAAAAAATTACAAAATATTAGGATGTCTTGATTGAAAAAATAAGGCTGCTCAATATACTGGATAGACTAATAACACATGCATCAACTAAGGTGAATAATTAACTGCTATTGAAGGAGCTTTTTATGAAAAAAATCGATGTCGTTGGTGCCGTGATCCTAAATGAAAAGAAGGAAGTGCTATGTGCACTCCGTTCGCAAATAATGTCGATGCCCGGTCTTTGGGAATTTCCGGGTGGTAAAATAGAACCCGGAGAAACGCCGGAAGCCAGTTTAATTAGGGAGATTGAAGAAGAACTTGGATGTACGATCAAGGTGGGCGGGCTAGTAGCAGACGCTGTTCATGAATATCCGGCGATTATCGTCCGACTCATTACATACTTTGCCACAATAGTGGCAGGCAAGCCCGCTGCCAAAGAGCATGAGAAGCTCATTTGGCTGCCGATCAATAAATTGTCAGCCTTGCAATGGGCTCCGGCTGATTTGCCGACGATTGAGCGGTTACTGGAACAATAATTTCCAGACTCCGGCGCGGCTCAGGCCAGCGCAATAAAAATTACTAAAGAAGAGCACTTCTCTAGCGCAACCATTATGTCCATTAGCTCGTTTATGAGGGTAATAAGACAATGATCGAAATGAGACATTTTGATGCCTGAGAAGGAGGACTTTATGATGCGGAAGAAAGCTGCTATAGCTTTACTGCTTGCTGTGTTGCTGCTCATTTCACCCGCTGCAGGGGGTGTGTTCAACAATGGGGCTGCTGCGCAGTCGGATATTCAAATTGTTGTGCGGGGTACGGTACTGGCATTATCGGCGCCGGCGTTTATCGAGAGCGGTAAAACCATTGTTCCTTTGCGGGAAATTGCAGAGGCTTTGGATGCTGAAGTAGGCTATGATGCCGGTGCGGAAGGTAAACAGACGGTGACATTAAAGCGTGCAGACCGTATGGCTTCACTCACGATCGGGTCGGCACAAATGATGGCAAATGGTAAGCCCGTACGTTTAGATGCACCTGCCCGCCTGCTCGGCGGCGTGACGATGGTTCCGCTGCGTGCGTTATCTGAAGCGCTTGGCGCGGTCGTTGCCTGGGATAGTGTGAAACGGATCGTCACCATTGATGATCCGGCAGAGCTGCCGACCATTGGTTCCACGGAAAAGCTGCATGAGATCATGAAAACAGCCTTTGCCCAGGGCGGAAATCACTTGTTGTATGGTGTCGTCGAGGAGAAGGCCGTAGCTACTGCAGACAGCGGAGTAGCGGAAGCAACCTCCTCGTCCGCTCCTTCTAATGAAGCTGACTACTCACAGACGAATGTGCAGGTCGACGGTGTAGATGAGGCCGACTGGGCCAAAACAGACGGACGCTTCATTTATCAGCTAAGCGGCTCGCGCGTACTGATTACAGACATTGCCGATCCCGCGAAGCCAAAGCTTGTTGCAAAGCTTGAATATGGGCAGAAGGATGGCTTTTACCCGCAGGAGCTATACGTCGATGACAAGCAGTTAGTCGTAAT
Source organism: Bacillota bacterium (assembly GCA_051750645.1). GTDB lineage: Bacteria > Bacillota > Bacilli > Paenibacillales > Paenibacillaceae > Pristimantibacillus. Next base: position 136,264 of record JBNJJW010000011.1, read on the forward strand.
CGGTCAGCATCATGTCAGCTTGCCTTATGATGCTCCAGCGAGCGGCGGGGATCAAACTGTAAGCAGCGAAGGAAGTGCCGATATTGCGGCTTCCTCCGATGCAAAGAGAGGGATTGGAATGCCGTTTCCGTCCCGTACCATGGTAAAGACGTTCATCTACGATCTAAATGCTGCCGGACAGCCGAAGCTCGTACGTGAGACCGAGCAGGAAGGCAGCTATATTTCCTCTCGCAAAATCGGCAGTGCCCTGTATATCGTGACGAACAAATATAACTATACGTATGCTATATATGAGAAAGGAGATAGCGGCAGCGATAAAGCCAGCACAGACCTTGCCCGTTCTTTTGAGCCGGTGTACAGCGACTCCGCGGCATCTAAAGAGATGATGTCCTTGCCGCTCGATAAGATTCGTTACTTCCCTGAGTCCCCGGACACCAGCATGCTGCTTGTCGGCGCACTCGACCTCGCCGCTTCCGAGCAGCCATTGCAAGTATCGGGCTATCTAGGATCCGGTCAGACGATCTACGCTTCCGAGAAGCATTTATACGTGACAATTCCGAAATATGTGGCGACTGGTGACACTTACCGGCAAGAAACACAAATTCACAAATTCCGCCTCGATCAAGGACGGGTTGTCTATATTGGCGCAGGCTTGGTTCCCGGTGCTATTTTGAACCAATTCTCGATGGATGAGCATGACGGTTTTTTCCGTATCGCCGTTACGAAAGGCGACATGTGGGCAAGCGGCGAAGCCGGCTCCACGAACAACCTGTATGTGCTGGATGAGAAGCTAAGTACAATCGGTAAGCTGGAAGGGCTTGCTCCGGGTGAGCGTATTTATTCGGTCCGTTTCATGGGAAGCCGCGCGTATATGGTTACGTTCCGTAATGTCGATCCATTGTTCGCAATCGATTTGCGTAACCCGGCGAAGCCCGCTGTCCTCGGACAGCTGAAAATTCCCGGCTATAGCGACTATTTGCATCCTTATGACGAGAATCACATTATTGGCTTCGGTAAGGAAACGATCGAGCTCCCTTCAAAGGGGATGAGCACAGATGAAACAATGGCCTTCTATCAAGGGATGAAAATAGCTCTGTTCGACGTCTCGGACGTCAGCCATCCGAAAGAGAAATTTAAAGAGGTTATCGGAGACCGCGGTACACATTCCGCTTTACTGTATGATCATAAGGCGCTGCTTTTTTCGAAGGACAAAGGGTTACTAGCGTTCCCTGTCGAAGTGATGGAAATTAAAAACAAGGAAAAGCCGGACCCAAATAACTTCCCTGCTTACGGGGAATTCGCCTATCAAGGAGCGTACGTGTATCACGTTGATCTGCAGAAGGGCTTCACGCTGCGCGGCAAAATTACACATTTGACTGCTGATGATCTGGCAAAGAGCGGACAATACGGCTTCGATTATACAAAATCGGTACGGCGCATCCTGTATGCGGGTAACACTCTTTACACATTGTCCGAACATATGCTGAAAGCAAACGATCTATCAAGCTTGAAGGAACGCGGTGCATTAAAGTATCCAGCCCAGCCGGAGCAGGTCTCGGTTTATCCGGACGGTACACCGGTTGAGCCAATGCCAATGCCGATTACCACCCAATAACAAGTTAAAAAGAGCTAAGCAAGTAATAAAGTCGAAAGATCACCAAATCCCATTAGGATAGGATGTTTGGTGATCTTTTTTTTTAATCGATAAGAGCGCGGTAAGCATCAGCCATTAGCAGCTTGCCGAACGCTACCTCCAAGCTTCCGTCCACCTCTACCTCGATAATCCAACCGCCATCATACGGCTCTTCGTTTAAAAGCTCCGGCTGGCCGATGAGCGACTCATTTACCTTGGTAACCGTTCCCGTTACCGGGCTGTAAAGCTCGGATACCGTCTTTACCGATTCGATCGTGCCCACGCTGTCGCCCGCTGTCACCACCGCTCCCGCCTCCGGAAATTCGACGAATACAATATCGCCCAGCTGGCTTTGCGCATAATCGGTAATGCCGATTCGTACGGTTTGCCCCTCTACCTTCGACACCCATTCATGCTCTTCGCTGTATACCAGCTGCTCTCTGATTTCACTCATTACAAACGCCTCTTTTCATTTGATTTATTCGTCTGGCATTAGCGGGAAGGAAATCGTGCTGCATCTTTCAGTGTGTTTCAGTAACAAACTCTATGCTCCACACCTTCTGATAATGAAAAAAGTTTGATTCAATGTGCACCTGTACGCCCCTCAAACGTTCCTCGATAGCGCCGGCGAGATGAAATAATCACCTAAAAAAAAGCGAGATTAGCATCATCAGCTAACCCCGCTTTCATATCCTTACCAACCTGCCCATTACAGCTTCACATTATAGCGTGCGAACATGAATGCTTTTAATTTCAAACGGTTTAAAGTCCAGCTGCACGGCCCCATCCTGAATGTCCAACCGGTACAGCTCCTCCTCCAGCAAATTGACGACGAACGCTTCCCTCGCAGCAAACGGTAGATGAATGGTGATTTTCTCCCGTCCTCCGGCCGATTCGTAAAAGCGGAAAATCGTCCCTTCACCCCGCTCGGCAGCTTTCATCGTATCCAATATGACATGTTTACTTGCAAACGGCATCATTTCGAGCTGAACAGGGAGCTTATCGCTGCTTCCACGTCCCGCTGCATCTGCAGAATCGTGTCTGCCTGCGGCTACCCGGACCGGATGATTAAGCTCCGCAGCTCGGCGAACGACGTGAGCGCCGCGCCAATCTTGCTCGTGAGGGTACAGCGAATACGTAAATTCGTGTTCTCCCTGATCCGCAGTCAAATCAGGCCATCTTGGGGCACGCAATAAAGAGAGCCTGATCGTGCTTCCTTTAATATCGTAGCCGTATTTGCAATCGTTCAATAAGCTTACCCCGTAATTACCTTCGGACAAATCCGCGAAACGGTGGCCGCAAACCTCATATTGAGCCTTCTCCCAGCTCGTATTCGAATGCGTCGGCCTTTCCAGCGCGCCGAACGGAATTTCATAAGTCGCTTTGCTTGCAACGATATCTACATGGAAAGCGACCTTCAGCAGCTTATGTTCTTCCTTCCAATCCACCCGGGTCTTGAAATCAACCCGCTTCTGATCATGGTAAAAAACAATATCTTGAACAACGAGAGAGCGGTTAAGCTGCCACTGAAAGCGGAGAACGTCCTGCGATTTCCCTTGAAGCACCACTTCCTTGCTAAGCAGCCTTGCAGAACCTGCACGCTGCGAATCAAACCGGGGATCGATATCCCAGGCATCCCAATAAAGCGGCTTATCGTGAAAAAGCTGAAGCTCATTTGCTTTTTTTCCTGCCGCAATCAGCTCACGGTCTGCTGATTTATCGTACCAGCGCACAATCTCGCCTGCCGCATTAAATTCAATACGGTAATACCCCGTATCCCATGCATTCTCCAGCTTCGCCGTAAGCTCCGTCATTTCCGGCGCTGTCTGCTCAGAAGCGCGCAGCCAAATTGTTGTATAACCAAAAGCAGGAATGCTCTTCACGCTTACTGCCAAAGCCACTTTACCGGTAGCGGTCCCATCCCGCACGATATCGCTTTCCAACCGTTCACCGTTCTGATCGAAAGCTGCAATATGCTTCATCGCCTCATCTACTTCAATATAAACGACTTCATCTCTCTCCCAGCCCAAGCTATTGAATACAAAGTAAGGAACTCCTTCTCCTTGTACGGAAATTCGCCCTGCCAATGCTTCCAGTGATTGCTCCAGGCATTCGCGCCCCAGCTGAAACACCTGCTCGTATTCGGCAGCAGAAGTAACGTACGTTTCTGGAATAGCCGTACCTGGAATAATGTCATGGAACTGGTTGAGCAAAATAAGCTTCCAGCCTTCGCGAAGCTTAGCCTCCACGCTCTCCCCTTGGCCAAGAGCAACCCCCCCTCCGGACAAGCGACTCCACACTTCCGCCTCGCGATATAGCACTTCCGCTTTTCGATTGCTTCGTTTATTGCGGGCATGTGTCGTATACGTTCCCCGGTGAAGCTCCAAATACAAATCGCCATGCCACTCAGGCAACGTCTTCTGCTTCTCCCGGACACGCCCAAAAAACTCGGCGGCCGTACTGAAACGGCTGTTCGGCAAATCCGCCATCAGCGAGGAGCGCCGGGCGAGCTCAACCATCTCCCTTGTAACTCCGCCGCCGCCGTCTCCATGACCGTAAAGCAGCATAAGCTCGTCCAGCTTGTCTTTTTGCCGATAAGATTCCCAATGCTCATGAATATCCTTCGGCCTCGTATGCTCGTTCAAGCCGTGGTTCAAATACGAAACGACGGATGAGCCGTCAATACCGACCCAATGGAACAAATCGTAGGGGAATACGTTCGTGTCGTTCCAATTTAATTTCGTCGTCATGAAATAATCGACGCCCGCAAGCTTTAATAGCTGCGGCAGCGAAGCGCAGTAACCGAACGTATCGGGCAGCCATTCAATGTTGGAGGTTTTGCCGAACTCTTCCTTATAAAACAGCTGTCCGTATAAAATTTGCCTTACCAACGATTCGCCGCTTGGGATATTTAAATCCGGCTCCACCCACATGCCGCCAACCAATTCCCACCGGCCTTCGGCTACTCTTTGTTTAATTTGTTCATATAATTCAGGATAATGCTCCTTCGCAAAAGCATACAGCAGCGGCTGGCTCTGCGTATAAACGAAATCCGGATATTCCTTCATTAGCGTATTCATGGTTGAGAACGTCCGGCTTACCTTACGAACGGTTTCCCGAACCGGCCACAGCCAGGCGATGTCAATATGAGACTGTCCAACCATATGCATCGTTCCGTTCACGCCTGAAGCTGGCGCAACCGATTTTATGACTTTTGCAAGCCTATCCTCCAATATGCGCGGCCAATCGCCTTCGACGCACTCGATGTTCAGCTGGCGCTCCGTCTCATCCATCGTTTCATACAGCGCATCCCTGATCCGCAGCCGCTTTAAATCCTGTTCGGGGAGCAGCAAAATAGATTCATATGCCGCTTGAGCACTGTACAACAGGCTTTGCAGCGATTTATTAACGCGAACGAGCTTCATTCGAATAAATGCAATAGGCGGATTTATCGTTGCTTGCGCATTTAACGGATCAGCCGGCTCCGGAATCGGATCGTACAACTCGATTTCAATGAGCGGCCTGGCTCCTACGCCGCCCAAATGAAGCGGAACGAAGGAATGATTGCGGTCAACACCGTGATACGGAATGCCGTCGATCTTGAGCATGCCCTCGCCCCCGCCGTCTACAATAAGACCGATAGGATCGGACCACCAAGCACCAGGAATTTCAAGCTGCTTCCGCAAAAAATAGGTAACCCCTTGCATACTGTTCAAAGGATCCAGCGATTGCAGCGTATACTCTTCCGACTCATATTCATATACGCCCGGTACGATATAACGTGCTTTTCTCATTTCCCACTCGGGAAGCTCGATCGCCTCCCGCCATTGCATACTTGCCAGCTTCTTCAAAAAACGATTTATTCTATGCATGTTTAACCTCACTTTGAACAAATAAATTAGTGCTGACGAACTCCTCGGCATTTCTTCCTACCATCAGAGTGAATTCCCCATCTTCAACGATCGGCTCGTAATTCCGATCGATCAATTGCAAATGTTCCCTCGTCACCGTAAATGTAACCGTCTTCGTCTCTCCCGGCGCTAAATGCACTTTGCGGAATCCTTTCAATTCTTTATTAGGCCTAGTAACGGAGCTGACTTTATCCGTTACGTACAGCTGTATGACATCCGCTCCTGCGACGCTCCCGGCATTCGTAACCTCTATTTGTACGGTTGCCTCGCCATCCGGAGTCATATGCTGCGGTGAGACCCGCAAGCCGTCGTATTGAAATTCGGTATAGCTTAGCCCGTAGCCAAACGGATACTGCGGCTTATTGTCCATTTCCAAATACCGCTTTCCTCTGCTTCTTTTGCCGTTATAGTAGACGGGAAGCTGCCCTACATGCTTAGGCACCGAAACCGTTAAGCGGCCGGAAGGATTCGCATCACCGAATAAAATATCGGCAATCGCATTTCCTCCTTCTTGTCCGGGATACCAAGCCTCCACGATCGCATGAGCATGCTCGTCAATCCATGGCTCGGCGATGGGACGGCCGTTGATATATACGACAATGACCGGCTTCCCCAGCTTATGGATCTCCTGAACGAGCTCAAGCTGAACCCCAAGCAGACTGAGGCCTGCGCGGTCAATGCCTTCGCCGCATTCCATATCGCTCCATGCGTGTTCCGTAACGACAGATGCACCCGTCCTCAAATCGATCGTGCCTTCGCCGAAGTCCCGCGCGCTGGATCCGCCGATGGCCATGATGATAACGTCCGCTTGCTCTGCGCAAGCAAGCGCATGCTCGAAGCCTTCTCTCGAATCTCCCTTAATGCGGCAGCCAAGCGCATAAAGCAATTGCTCCTCCGCGCCGCTGCCCAGCTTATTGCGGATGCCGTCGAGCAGCGTAACGATCTGACTGCGCTTCTGAGGGGACGTATAGTCACCCAATTGGTTGTACATATGGTTGGCATTTGGCCCGATTACGGCTATTTTCCGCGTTTCTTTACTAAGCGGCAGCGTCCGCCCGTCATTTTTTAATAATACGATGCTTTCCTGCGCCACTTTTCTTGCAAGCTCTACATGCTCACGGCACCCGATAACCTCAGCCGCTCTCGCCGGATCGACATACGGGTTCTCAAATAGTCCCAGCTTAAATTTAATGTTTAATACGCGTCTTACAGCATCGTCCAATAGACTTTCGTCAAGAAACTGCTTGTTAATCGCCGACTCCAGATGCTTGCCGAACATTTCGCCCGACATCTCCATGTCAACACCGGCTTCTAAGGCGAGTACGGACGCATGCTCACCGTTCTCGGCGACGTCATGCCCCCATGCCAGCATATTAATGGCGCCGCAGTCCGTTATGACAAACCCGTCAAAGCCCCACTGTTCACGAAGCAGCTCCTGCAGCAAATAACGGTTAGATGTGCACGGAACGCCGTCAATTTCGTTGTAAGCGGTCATGACCGAAAGCGCACCCGCTTCTATGCCCTTCCGGAACGGAAGCAAATCCGATTCGTGAAGCTCGCGCATGCCCATATGAACGGGACCTGCGTTTCTCCCTCCCTCGGAGCTGCCGTAAGCAACAAAGTGCTTTAACGTTGCGATAACGCTGTCATAACCATCCAAGCGGTCACCCTGAAGCCCTTCCACTGCCGCAACCGCCAGCTCACCGATCAAGTAAGGATCCTCGGCAAAGCATTCCTCGGTACGGCCCCAACGAGGATCGCGCACGACGTCGAGTACGGGCGAATAGGTTGCCGCCCCTCCCTGGCTTCTCGTCTCAAGCGCAATAGCCCGGCACATGTCACGGTACAAATCGACGTTCCATGTGCTGCCTACCGATAACGGCACCGGAAAAACAGTCGCGCCGATCGCCATATGCCCGTGCGAGCATTCCTCCCCGAACAAAATGGGAATGCCTAAGCGGGAATTTTCGATGACGTAGCGCTGGATATCATTAATCGCCTTTGCTCCTTCTTCGGGCGAGAGGCCGTTCTCCAGCGTAACCTCGGTCCAGGGATCGGCGCGAAGCACACCATAAAGCGAACCGACGCCGCCGTTTTTCACTTGCTCTTGGAACGCTTCCGACAGAGAGACCGTTCCATTTTGCTTCGTATATGTTTTCCAGCCAAACGGTTGCAGCAGCTGGCCGATTTTCTCATTTAACGTCATTTTCTTCAACAAATCTTCTACCCGCACGGTGATTGGCAGCGATGAATCCTTATAGCTCATGGATAGTCCCCTCCAGGTTCAAAGATAAGCAGCAGGAAGTAAACCCGAAGGTTATACTTCCTGCTAGCTGTTAAACCGTTCTATTCTTTTTTGATCGCATTGCTGTAAATCTCAATATATTTAGCAAGGTTCAAGCCGTCAAAGCCTTTCACGTAGGCATCCCAATCCTTTTGAATGTCTTTGCTGCCGATAATGAATTGAGCCATGTTGGTTGTTACATAGTCTTGAATCGATGTCGTCAGTTGCGCAGCGGCATCGGTATCCTCTGGACGGATAAAGACGCCGGACGGGTAAATCTCTTTTGGTGAATAAGGGGCGTATGCGTTAGTAGCCTGCGCCAGACGCGTTTCGTAGCCGTCAGATGTAAGCGGATCCTGTCCTACTGCAAACAGGTCGCGGAACTCCTTCGTCAAATCCTTCGGCCCCATCTGAGACCAGCTGTCGTTGCGGATTAAATCGGGATCTTGCTCAGGCAAGTTGGCTGTGCTGTATTTAGCAGGTTTTCCATCAATGTTTTTCTCTGATGGCTGCGCTAATTCCCAGCCTTTCCCTTCATCCGTTCCCCATTCGCTAAGGAGCGCGCCTTCCTCGCTGAACGCGTAGTCGGCAATTTTGATTGCTGCAATTTGCTGTGCCTCGGTTGCTTTGTTTGTTATTGCAAATTGGAAATCGCCAATGCCTTGCGAAGCGCCTGCAAGCTGTACGCCTTCCGGTCCTTTAAGCGGTGGTACGATTACCCAATGCTTATGTCTTGTTAGCTTATCATCATACGGATTCACCAGATAGCTGACGAGCGCCGTCGTAATCGAGCCTACGAGTTCGTCGCCCTCGCGATTTCCGAGCTGACCGATAGCTTGATCGTTTTGCGTGAAGGAAGCTGGGTCAATCAGGCCTTCCTTATACAGCTTGTTCATATAAATCAAGCCTTGCTTCCAGCCTTCCTTGTTAGCAGCAAAGTCTACCTTGCCGTCGTTCAAAGTCAAATATTTGCCGTTATCGTTATAGATGAAGGAATTCATTAAATAAGCGTCGATATTACCGTTCCATACGGTTTTGTTCGGTGCGCCCGTCAATGGAATTTCATCGGCTTTGCCGTTTCCGTTCGGATCCTTTTCTTTGAAAGCTTTCAATACGGTATAAAGCTCGTCCGTCGTAGTCGGAACCGGTAAGCCAACCTTATCGAGCCACTCCTTATTCATCCAAAACTTTTGCGAGAACGTGCAGTGGTAGCATTCATTTAAACGCGGAAGGGCGTAAATGTTGCCGTCAGTCGCCGTAATCGCATCTTTAAAGTATGATTTTTTCTCCATCATCGCTTTAATGTTCGGCGCATACTTTTCAATCAAATCGTTTAACGGAAGGAACACGCCTTGTTTGCCGTAAGTCAGTAAATCCGTGTGCGTGAGTTTACCTTCCAGGAATACTTCCGGATAATCTCCGCTTGCAAGCAGCAATTGACGGCGGTCTACCAGCGCGTCCGCAGGAGCAAGATCCCATTTTATTTTGACATTGAATTTTTCCTCTACGTGCTTCGTATAGCTGTTGTCTTCTAAAGGCGCCTTGCCTTGAGGAGCGAAAAACGTCATCGCAACCGGTCCTGAATCTGCAGCTGGCTCTTTCTCTTCGGTGTTAGTTGTGGAATTGGAATTAGAATTACTACCCTCATTGCTTTTTCCACAAGCTGACAATACCAATGTAAGGCTTAATACGAGTGCAAGCATGCTGAAAAATGTTTTTTTCAATTGGACCCCTCCTAAAATGGTTGTTAAACAAACATCTCTTCCTGCAAAAGAACTTACCTGCGCGCTTCGAACCCGCCGCATCACCCCCTTAGTATTATTGAAAATCCTCTTAACCTTTCAATGAACCGATCATGACGCCCTTGACGAAATGCTTCTGCACGAACGGATACATAATTAGCACGGGTACGGAGGCGAAGACGATCATTGCATATTTCAGCACTTGTTCGAACCCTTGCACCCGCGCCTTCTGGGCGGTATTCACCAGCATTTCCGGATCCGACGCATTCAGAATAAGCAAGTTCCGCAGCACATATTGAAGCGGGAACAGCTTTTCCGATCTTAAATAAATAAGGGCGTCGAAGTAAGCGTTCCAGTGACCGACGGCATACATTAAGGTCAATACGGCGAGAATCGGCTTTGACAACGGCAGCACGATGCTGACCAGATATCTTGTATCTCTGCAGCCGTCAATCTGCGCCGCTTCAAACAATTCACTTGGAATGGACGATTGAAAAAACGTTCTCGCCACGATGACCTGAAATACCGATAAAGCTCCCGGCAGCCACATCGCCCAGCGGGTGTCCAGCATATCCAAATCTTTGACGAGCAGATAGGTAGGAATGAGTCCGCCGTTGAAGAACATCGTTATCATCAATAAGACCATGAAAAGACTTCGGCCGTAAAAATTTTTGACAGACAACGGATAAGCAAGCAATACGGTAAACAACAAATTGATCATTGTTCCGAATACGGTGTATATGACGGTATTGTAGTATCCGTACATAAGCTGCGAGCTTTGAAAGATCGACTTATACGCCTTTAGGCTGAACTCCACGGGCAGCAGCCATACTTGTCCCGATACGACGGCTCTAGGCGAACTGAAGGACGAGCTTATAATATAGAGAAGCGGATACAGAACGGCTAGCATAAGCAGAGCCAAAAAGATATAAATACCTAACAAAAACATCCGGTCACCAAATGATTCCTTGATTTTTTTTGCTGCTATCATCTTCATCCCTCCCCTACCATAGACTCGTTTCTGAAATTTTCTTCGCGACGAAATTAACCGTGAGCAGCAATATCAAGTTGATGACGGAATTGAACAATCCAACCGCCGATGAGAAGCTGAAATTAGCGCCGACGAGTCCCACTTTGTATACGTAAGTCGATATAACTTCAGAGGAGCTTAAGTTGAGCGAATTTTGCATTAAATATATTTTTTCAAAGCCTACTCCCATGATGTTTCCCAAGCTAAGGATCAGCATAATAACCATGATCGGGACAAGCGACGGAAGATCAATATGAATAATCTTCTTCCATCTGGAAGCACCGTCTACTCTGGCAGCCTCGTACAGCGAAGGATCGACGCTGGCGAGTGCCGCAATATATATAATGGAAGCATAGCCCATTTCCTGCCAAACTCCCGACCATACGTAAATCGATTTAAAAAATTCCGGAACGCCCATAAAGTTCGTCATTTCCCAGCCTAAGAAAGAAAACACTCTGTCGATAACGCCGACGTGCGGCGTCAGCATCAGTATGATAATCGAAACCATAACGACGGTAGAAATAAAATGCGGTGCGTACGTAACCATTTGCACCGATTTCTTAAATTTGCCCGTTCGCACTTCATTTAAAGCAAGAGCAAGCAAAATCGGAATCGGAAAGCCTGCAAGCAGCGAATAGAAGCTGATTCCCATCGTATTTTTAATGATCAGCCAAAAGTTTGGAGATGTGAAAAACGTTTCAAAATGCTTAAGTCCGACCCACTTACTGCCCCAGATGCCTTGAACGACATTAAAGTCCTTAAATGCGATTTGAACGCCAAACATCGGCACGTATTTGAAAATAATTAAGTATAGGACGGGAAGTAGAACCAAAAAGTATAATTCCCAATGCCGCGCGATCTTCTTCCCTACTGTTAGTTTACTTTTAAAGCGTTTCTCGGGAATGACTGACTGTTCTAACACATTCGCTTGTGTACGACCCATTCGCAGTTCTCCTTTGCAGCAATTTAACGAAACGTTAATGCGTTATCCATTGTGTCCTGGTCCACAATTCGATTCTAGCCTGTTTACTAAATCTTCATCAATTCGTAAGATTCGTGTTTCTCACCTTTTTCTAACCTGTGCTATTAAAAGGATATAAGCCGATTATTGCTTTTTTCACTATTCCTTCATAATTCCCGCTGCGATAGATGACATACAAAAAAGCCTTGAGAATGCGGCACAGCGCGCTCTCAAAGCTTTTTTAGCGATAAAGCTTTTTTCATTTAGTTCACATCTCCAAGCTGCTTGCGAAAATCCCGCGGAGAAAGGCCGACGACATTTTTAAAAGCACGATTGAACGAGTTGTAATTATAATAGCCTACCTCGTTGCTTATCGCTTGCATCGACTTTTGCGTTTCGAGAAGCATTTGCTTCGCATTGTTGATACGAAGACCGATCAGAAAATCGACGAAATTTTCTCCGAACTCCTCTTTGAACATTTTACTTAAATATTTGGCATTCAACTGAAATTTAGCGCTTAAATAATCGAGCGACAGCTCAGAATTGGCGTAATTTTCTTCGATATACGAGCGTATTTCGATAATGAGCGCCTTGTTGCTGTGGGAATCCCGCTGCGACTGCATCTTTTCGCTCATCATTTCGAAGATGACGCTGCACCCTTGCTGAAGCTCGTTCACATTATCCCATCGTTTAGCGAGTTCATGCAGTTCCGCTTGAACGGTACGCCAAATATTGCGGTATTCTTTGGACAGCTCCAGTAATTCGCCCTCCAAATGGTGGATGAAAAATTGCATCAGGCTTTCTATTTCTTTACGCGGCAGCAATGACTCCCTGATCTGATCAAAAAACACGGTCAAATGCTTCGTCCAATCACCTTCTGCAAGGCGGAGCGACTGGGAAAGCAAATAAATCGTTTTGAAATATTCCTGAATCTCTTTCTGCGGTCTTACCGTATCTTCTACCGTTATGATCCGGTTGCTTCCTAGGACAGCCTTATACTGCAAGCAATGGTTCGCCATTTCGTAGGACCGGCGCAGCTCATCGAGCGAAGAAGCCGGTTCCCCTTGCCCAATCGTTATATTAAAGCTGACATTTTGTTCAATCCAAAGGCGGCAAGCTTGAATAATGGATTCGTTCTTCTCTGCAGCATCTGCCGTTGTAGGCAGCCATAGGATAAATGAAACCCGACGATCGGTTGTCCATTCCGCCCAGACGACGGCGCCATTATTTTTGGCCATCTCATGTATAACGCTGTATAAAGTAAATTTCAATAAAGATTGGTCCCGGTTACTATAAGCTTCTGCAAATGCCGGATAGGAATCGATTTCCATAACGTACACATTCGATATTTTATCGGCCACATCCAAATCATAATTAGATAGCTCAGAAATCCACTCTTCATCGCTTATCTGAACGTTGCCTTCAAGCACCTGATGAAAATGATATTTTTTTTGCAAAATGAGCTTTTCCCGATACTGCTGCTGGTACTGCTTCGTCTCGCTCATTAAGCTTTCGAGCGTATTTTGAATGAAGCCAAATTCGCCTTCCTTGGCTGATCCCGTTCCGTCGCTTTTCAATGAATAAGTTTGTATGAGCGACACGAGCTGATGAATCGGCTTATAATTTCGTTTCGTTACATAAATAACCCATACAATACCGAAAATAACAACGGCTAACGCAAAAACGACCCAAACGTTATAAAAGGTCAGTGCAAATTTCATACCCTTTTTGTCAAGAATCCCGCTGTTGATATCCCATCCGGTATAGGGAGAAGTGTATTTAGATAAAATCGCGTCGGTGGCGGAATGATCGAGTTCGTCCCCGAGCAAATTATGACCTTCCTTATCGATCATTCTTACAAAGCTGATATCCGAATTATACATTTGGCTTATGGCATACTTCAGCTTTGCCAGACTGACGTTTACTACAAAATAGCCTTGCTTTACACGCATATTGTAGGGTGCTTCCCTAACTAAGGTGATCACATTTGTGGCATCAGAATTGGAATACGCTTTGTACGTTCGTTCGCCTGTCCATTTTGTCGAAATCTCTTGTTCTTCATACTGTTTAATAAAAGCCTTATCATGAAAATCATCAAACGATCTTGGCGCGTCGCCAAAAATAAATCTATCCTTTAAGCGGACAAAATAAATCGAGTCAATAATGGGATAATTGAATTTCAAATCATCGATTACCTTAAGCGCTTGTATATTCGTCATTACGTCTACGCTGTCTCTGCTAAAAAAACGGCTTACATCGGAATTCGTTAATATTTCCCGGACAACTTGATGATCGATTGACTTTAATGAATTATCCGTAAAGAGAATGACCTGCTGCGCCAGAAATTCATTCGCTTTTATAGCTTCTCTCCGGGTTTGCTCATTCAAGGTTTGGAAGAAAACAACAAACAAAATCATGGTAACGATAAAAAAGACCGGCAGATACGATAACAACAAACGGCGAAACCACATTTTGTTCAATCCTTGTATCCCCTTCCCCTTTTGCTTATCTATCTGTTAGCGCTAGTTTTGTTCATATGCACGATAAGATGTATAGGGTATCCCTTTAATCATACACCACTATACTTTAAATGACGAATGACGATAATTGGTTTATTTCTGGAATTACAAGCGTCAACGGCCGTCGCCGTTAGGTGTGAAACTTATGGATTCTTATATTTTAAAAAACTGACGTCTCAGGTAGACGTCAGTTTTATTCTAGATGCCGTTGGAATTATTTATTTACTTAAGCAACCGGAAAACATGCGCCACCGGCGCTTTTCCTGACCGCTCGGATAGCGGAAGCACGACATTTAGTCCCGCTTCCGTCCGTTCAAATGGTAAGCTTCCGCCTGAACCGATCAGCTCGACGCTTGCAACCTGTCCCTTATATGGTATTGTGATATACTCCGCGACCGGCGTTTGCTCAGACGGATATAAGCGTGTTGCGTATACCTTGTCCTCTTTGGAGGTGAAGGCAAATCCGTCCGTAAAGTAAGGGGCGCAAATTCTCGTACCGTAAACGGCCTCGCCATATGTTTTCATCCACGCGCCTAATTCCTTTATTGTCGCGATCGCCCCCTCCGGAAGCCGTCCATCAGGCTGAGGTCCGACATTTAGCGCTAAGTTACCGCCTTTGGCGACGACCTCCATCAAAATGCGAACCACTTGGCGCAGCGATTTGTATTTGTCTTCATAGCGGAAGGAGAAGGAAGTGCCTAACGTAATACAGCTTTCCCACGGCACGCTCATCGGTCCGTCCGGAATTGTCTGCTCCGGCGTCACGATATTTTCGTAGGGACCGCCGACCGTCCGGTCTGCCGAAAGCAGCCAAGGCTGTATTCGGCGCGCCCGATCAACCAATTCGCCCAAGCGAATATCTTGCGGCACTCTTCCGCCGTCTCTCACCCAGCCGGCATCCAGCCAAAGCACATCGATGCGTCCATACTTCGTCAGAAGCTCCATCATTTGCTTATGCGTGAATTGCACGAACTTCTCCCACAGCCATGGATACTGCTTCGGATCATAGGAAGGACCGCGCCATGATTTATTACCGCGCTCCATCCCTTGGGCCCAATAATAAGGCGTATGCCAATCGGCCTTGGAGAAGTAAGCCGAGATTGCCAGTCCCTTGTCCCGGAAGGCATCAAACACATTTTTGCAAATATCCGCGTACTTATGCGTATGGAAGGGCGTCTCCGAACCGGTAATCCGGTAGTCCGTTGTATGCGTGTCCCACATGCAAAATCCGTCATGATGCTTCGTCGTAAAAATTAAATATTTGAAGCCGCCCTCCGCGGCTAACTCTGCCCATAGCTCCGGCTGCAACCGGATGGGATTAAACGTTTTGTTTAATCCAAAATATTGACGCTTCAGCTCCTCGCTGTCTACGCCCCAATCAATTCCGTCGCGGGACCAGTCGCCGTCTTCATCGCTGAGCGCCCACGATTCTACGAGACCGAGCTGCGAATAAGGCCCCCAGTGCATCATTATGCCGAGCTTCTGGTCCTTGAACCATTCGAGCCGTTCAAGAATAAGCGGATCCTCCGGCTTTACCCAATCTTCCTCGCTGCTGAAATTATGAACGCCGTTCTCCACTTCGTTTGCTTCTTGTTCCGTCTGATTCTCCTCAATTAGATGCGTCTCCTGGTTGCTCATTCAGCCCGTTCCTCCTTATTAATCGCGGATATTCATATGCGCAGCCGCTAGGGCGACGCACTTAACTAATTCATGTATAATACAAAATCTCAAATGCCTGCAATTGCCATCTTTCCACGAAAATCTCCTTTTTCATTAATGTCTTGTAAACACTAGAGCGGTAAAGTACTCTTTTTTCTACAAGCTCTCAATTTTCGGAAAAGCGCGGTTATTTAGCGTTTTTGGTGCTATGAAAGGCTTCAAAGTAGAATAAGGTGCATACCGTACCTTGTTGAGGCCTTAGTCATGTTTTTACTCAAGCTTGTTCGCATGCTTTTCCAAATAATGAATACAATTAAAAGTATTCGATAAACAGGAGGAACCAAGCTATGCCACAACACGGGCAATCGTTCATGAGGGGAACGCTGGTATTGTCTGCCGCCGCTTTCATCAACCGTATTCTCGGCTTTATCAGCGGCATGTATATCGCTCGCGTACTGGGCGCGGAGGGAATCGGCCTCTTAATGATGGCGCATCCGCTCGTGCCGCTCGTCATTACGATAACGGAGCTGGGCTTGCCTGTGGCGATTTCGAAGCTGGTCGCGGAAGCATACGCTCGCGGCGACCGGGTGAAAGTGAGGCGCATCCTGCACGTCTCGCTCGCCGTCACCGGTGTCTTGAGCGTAACCCTTACGACCGTATCGATGCTGGGATCCGAGTGGATTGCATCCATCCTGCTGAGTGATCCGCGCGCTTATTACGCGATGCTCGCGATTACGCCGATCGCGCCGATTGTCGCCGTCTCCGCGGTGTTAAAGGGGTACTTCCGCGGCATGCAGCAGATGAAGACCATCGCCGTTTCCGATGTGCTGGAGCATACGGTGCAGATCGCCTGTGTACTTGCGCTGGTGCACCTATTGCTGCCTTACGGCGTCGCGTATGCGGCTGCGGGCGCAATGGCTGCCTCTGTCGTCAGCGAAGCGATTAGTCTCTTATTTCTGGTGACAAGCTACAAGCTGTACGGTGAATCGAAGATTAAAGGCGAGACATGGGCGAGCCACCTGAAACAAGGAAGAAGCACGCTCTCCGAGCTGCTGCAGATCGGCCTGCCGACGACCGGACACGGCGTTATTCAATCCTTATACAGCACATTTCAGCCGCTTCTCATTACAACCAGCCTGGCGCTGACTGGCATCAGCACGGCGTTAGCCACGAAACAATTCGGCATGCTGGCCGGCTATACGTTTCCGCTGCTTTTCATGCCGAGCTTTATTACGCAATCCTTGTCCACCGCACTTGTTCCTGCAATCGGCGAGGCAGCGGCGAACAAGAATGGCCTGCTTATGCATGAACGGATGAATCAGGCGATGGGCTTGGGTCTTCTGATTGGCGCGCCGGTGACCGTTATTCTGTTCGAGTGGGCAACTCCGCTAACGACGCTTGTCTACAACGCACCGGAAGCGGGACTGCTGCTGAAAATATTGGCGCCGATGTTTTTTCTGCATTATTTTGACGCGCCGCTGCATGCGATCCTGCTCGGGCTTGGCCGCGCGAAAGCTACGCTTTGGAACTACGTAGTGGCTACGATATTCAAGGCTATTGCCATCTTCGTGTTCGGCAGCCAATTCGGCATTATCGGCGTCGCGTACGGCATCGGCATCGGCATTGTCATGCAAACGCTTCTTAACTTTTTTTCGATCTCAAGCTCGATTGGATTTTATTGGAGTATCCGTCCGTATATCAAGGTCGGTATCTGCATGGTATTGATGGCGTTATGCGGGCGCTGGACCTTTGACTATCTTACCGTCCAAGGCCTGCCGCTGTTATGGAGCGTAATTGCTTCAATCGCCGTTTCTTTGCTTCTCTACTTCGTTGCCCTCGTCCTGACAGGTGCTTTGAATTGGAAAAGTCCGCTTCGTAGTCGGCGCTCGATGATTCATCCCCTTCGTTAACCGCATCTCATTGACGACTGGCTGGGTTTCACGCTTACCATTTATGCACCTAACAGTGCCTCCATGGTTACTTTGAGGTAAAAAGAGACGCCCCTAGTCTTTGACTGAACTGTGACCCGAACGACGGCGCTTTTTGCAAAGTGTCTATCTTTCGGGTGACAGTTCAGCCTTTTGGGACGGCTCAATACAAGCTGCATTAAGATTGAGCAGTTGGCAGGTTCTGAGAAGTGTGTTTCAGCATCTTTCTGTGAGATAATGACGAATCTAAGTGGAAAAACTCCCACTAAATTGGCTTCATCCATATGTTAAACCGGTCTTGCTGGAATTTCTCCCGCTAATTAAGTCGGTTTACCGTCTAGAAGGGATAACTCCCTTGATTAACGCCGGGATTTCCCGTTAAACACTTTAACAGTGCGTGTCCGCGTAAAAATAGCAGGAGCATTTCCCGTTCGAGTTGTCTGTGAAGTCGTGAATCGCATAAATGAGTAGTTCAACTCCCGGCTTCTATTACCGTTATATATTAACTGTTCCTATGCAGCTCGAATACCGCTTTATTTTCTCCCACCGCTTGGCCACTGTCGTTGCGAAGTTCCTTCGGCGTCAGTGCGTACATGCGGTCGATCGTAGCCTGATTGTCATAACCGATCTGCTCAAGAATCGAAGCAATGATGATCGGCCAAGCCTCTTCAGAGCCGTCGAGCACCTTTAAAGCGAAAGCGATCCGCTCTTTTCTGAGACCGAAGCAGTAAATGCCTTTCGCCCCGCCTTTGGCTACGATGTTCGGATCTCTCAGCAGAGTCGAGCAAATGAACCACGGAGCGGAAACCATTTCATAATGGTCATTCATTAAACGGGAAACCTCGCTCGCCGCACTCCTGACCTCAGGCCTTTCGATCAAATCGGGGCAAGCCAGCTTTAGATACATGCGAGCGATATTTTGCAAAGGCAGAGCGTACACCGGGAATCCGCAGCCGTCGATGCCAGTCTGAATGCTCTCCACAGGACAGTCCGACAAATAAGAGACGATGTCCATCACTTCCGCTTGGGCTGGATGCTCAGGCTCCGCATAGCCTTCCAGCGCATATCCCTTCTCCTTGCTCCACGCAAGAACGCCGAGATGCTTCCCCGAGCAATTATGGTAGATGCGCCTCTTCGGCTTATCTCCTATGATTAGTTCATCACGCGCTGCCGGGCTGAGCGGGTATGTATACGAGCAAATAAGCTGTTCCTCGCTTACACCGATCTTGCTCAGCATCGATTCTAACGCTTCCACGTGATAAGCTTCCGCGCGGTGGGAAGCCGTCATGACCGTCTTCTCTTTTTCCGTAAAGCCATAGGTTTCGGGAACGCCATGAATAAACGCGGGAATCGCTTGAAACGGCTTGGCTGCAGACCGCATGAAAGCGACCCAATCCGGATCCCCAGCACGATAAATAATCCTGCCTCTTTCGTCCACTCCGCAAATATGGCCAAAATGAATATTTTCCAGCTGTCCTCCGCGGTATTGTTCGGCCAGCCTAACAGCAGATTCCATGCTACCGTTCCCCCTTATCGGCTGGGGTGAGCTCCTTCATACGCTGCTCTTGTATTATTTTATAGACCAGTTCTCCGAACAGACTGTTAGCCCACGCAAACCACGGTCTCGTGTATTCGTTCGGATCATTAACATGGAAGCCCTCGTGCATATAGCCGGTATCTGCGTCGGTGCTTGTTAAGGTCCGGACAATATCAGCAATTTCCTCGTTATCGGACGACGTTAAAGCTTGCATCGATAGGCTAATGTGCCAAATATATGATTTCGGCGTGTGCGGACTGCCGATACCCTTGGCATGACTTCCCTCGAAATAATATGGATTATGCTTGCTCAAAATAAATTTTCTCGTATTGATGTAAATAGGATCATCCTTGTCCGCGTAACCTAGATAAGGGATCGAAAGCAGGCTCGGCACGTTCGCATCGTCCATTAGGTTGTAATTGCCGAAGCCGTCGGTTTCATAAGCAAACATTTCGCCAAATTCCGGATGCCGGTAGATGCCATACGTCCGGATACCGTAATCGATCTCTTCCCTTAAAATTGCCGCCTCTTTCTTCAACTGCTCATCGCCGTAAATCCGGTCCGCAATTTCCTCCATGTAGCCGAGCACGACGCAAGCAAACATGTTAGCCGGAATTAAATAGCCGAACGTACACGCGTCGTCGCTTGGCCGGAATCCGGACCAGGTCATTCCCGTATAATTGACCGGCATGCCCATTCTATTGTTGCGCAGCGTATCGGTTTTCGGGCCTGTCGTCCTTGCGAAGCGGTAAGGCGATTGCTCAAAATGCCTTTGCTCCGTACGCCACAGGCCGATAATCGTCTTCATGGTCGCCAAAAACGTTTCATCGAACAGAGAGGTTATTCCCGTCTGCTGCCAATATAAGTAGCTGAGCTGAATCGGATAGCAAAGCGAATCGATTTCGTACTTCCGCTCCCAAACCCATGGGTTCAGCTCCGTTAAATCATCCTCGTAACGGTTGTCATTGTCCTCTTCATTAAAGGCATTCGCATACGGATCAATTTGGATATACTTTAACTGGCGTTTGACCAATCCTTCGATTACGCGCTGCAGCTCCTGATCCTGCGCGGCAAGCGGCAGGTAATGCCGTACTTGGGCACTGGAATCGCGGAGCCACATCGCCGGAATGTCACCGGTAAAAACAAAGGTTGAACCGTCTTCCATCAAGCGTGTCGTCGTCTCCAGCGTATTCGGAAAGCATTGCTTAAACATACGCAGCAGCTTAGGGTTATAGGCAAGCTCGGTTTCCGCTTGCTCGATACATTTTTCAACAGCTTTTGGCAATTGCATATTAGTCACCTCTACATCAAATTAGTCGTTATCTATAAACGGAAAATGAGCGAATATGCGGCTCGCCGACGCTTTCCAATACCGTAAGGCGAATGTGCGAGGTGCGAATCGGCACGGCCAGCGAGTCAATCTTCTTATGACCGATTGCGCTGCCTCTCGCAATCTCGATCCAATCCCCCCCGCTCTCCGCTTCCACAACATAGCTCCGCACTCTTTCGCCGTGCTCGATCTGCTCCATAATGACCATTCGGTGAATGTCTTCTTCCCGATTCAATTGAATGGTTGTTGAACGTCCGCCGCCGCTGCTCTCCGCGATAGCGGCCGCATATCTTCTTTTGATCTCGTCACCCAGCTCGATCACGCGCTGAACCTCTTCTTCAAGGAACAGGCCTCTGTTATCCGGCGCAACATTGAGCAGCAGCGTCGCGCCGTGGCCGACGGAGCGTTCGTATATGCCGATCAGCTCCTCTAGGGAACGAAGCGGAGTATCATCGTTCGGATGCCAGAACCAATGATTGCCCCGTATCGGAACCGGACATTCGGCCGGCACCCAATCCGGCGTGTCAGGCAGCCACGCCGTCATGTCGTTCGTGAACATGCTCACTCGCGCCGCTTCCGCCGCATTCCAGCATGGATAAGGAGCAACGCCATCCTCATTGCCAACCCAACGCACCGTCGGCGCGCCCATATTAAACACCATGGCATCCGGCTGATACTGCTTAACGAGACCCATAATACGCGGCCAATCGTATTGCCTTCCTTCGGAGCCCGCGCCATCGAACCATACTTCTACCAGCGGTCCGTATCCGGTAAGAAGCTCCGTTAACTGCGCGCAATAGACGTCGTTATACGCCGCCTCATCCGGATAACGCGGATCATGCCGGTCCCAAGGAGAAATATAGAGGCCAAAACGCATTCCTTCCTCACGGCATGCATCGGCGCACTCCCGCACGACATCTCCTTGTCCGCTTTTCCATGGGCTTGACTTGACCGAATAATCGGTTGTCTCCGTCGGCCACAAGCAAAAGCCGTCATGATGCTTGGCTGTCAGCATGAAATAGTTGAAGCCTGCCCGCTTAGCCGTCGTTACCCACTGCCTGGCATCAAGCGCTGCCGGATTGAACGCCGCGGGGGAATCGCTCCCCTCTCCCCACTCGCGGTCGCAAAACGTGTTCAAGCCGAAGTGGCAAAACATGCCCAGCTCCAAATCCTGCCACGCCAACTGCTGCTTGCTTGGCCTCGCTAAAGTATGCTCCGTCAATGTATTTGCCTCCATCCAGTGCTTTCGTTATCCTTATCGTTCATTTATTCGTAACCGCAACCTCAACCTCGTCCGGCCGATACACGGCAAGCAGCTGTCCGCTTCGATCGGCCGCGAACATAACCGTTCTCTCCGGCTCCAAAGCGAAGCCATATGAGATGCCGGACTCAGGATCCGTAATTTCCACTTCAGCCTTAACCGCATATTCAGAAACAAAAATGTACAGCGCCCCTTCTCCGAAAGAGAGTTTGCGTCCGTAAACGCCCGGCAGCTCCCCGCCTTTCAGCCATAGAAGCTCGGCGGCTACCCCGGCCAGGCCTATCGCATAATCGTATACCTGAGTAAGTGCATCCGTACGGTCGTTTAATTCGATTGGCAGCGGGCACCAAAGAAGGTTGCCTTTTCCGAGCTTCCTGGAGGTAAGCGGCGCAGAGGATGATGTAATGGAAGCAGTTTGAACTGTTTCTTTGGCTGCCTCTGCAATCCGGTTATTTGCAAAAGATACCGGTATGAGCCGTCCTTCCAATTCCAATACTTCCTCCCGAAGCACGTTGCCAACCCGGGTTTCGCCAATCATGCCAACCATACGGTCTGTGGGCCGCCAATACTCGTCTATACTGACCGGTCCCGTAAACAGAAGCGTTCCTCCCTGCTGACTGATATGGCTCAGCAGCTTGTTAAGCGCCTCCCCGCTGAAATTATGCGCGCTTGGCACAAGGATCAGCTTCGGAGGCTGCTCGGCAAGCGCTTCAAGCTGATACTCGCCGATTGCGCGGAAAGGCTGCTTCAGCTCATAAGCCATCGTCCGGGTCAGCTTTGTCGTTGCCGCCAGCGCCAGACCGCGTGCGGAGAAGTCATTCGAATACGGATAGATGACGACAGTCTCCTCCAAGCGCCGGTTTTCGAACAAATGACCGATTGCGCCGATAAAGCGGCCGAAATCATAAGAGACGTCTGCCTCCGGCTTCTCGGTCCCGTCCGCTCTGACCGCGCCGATATTAGATTCGTTGACGTTATGCATATAAAAGTTAATATTCCAAACCCATTGCACCGCTCCTGCCGCTCCTGTAGCGAAAGCATAAGCATATTTCCGTTCCAAAATATTTCTAAGCTCAAGCTCCGATCGTTTCGCTTTGCCATCCGGCGTTTCGACGTACATCATGCCCGTTTCCTGCACTAAGTTCGGTTTATTCGGCGACTTGGCGAACACGGTGTCCCACACCAGATCATCCATAAGCCACCAGGAATGGACATTCGTATAATCAACCGCTTCTTCGTAAAAGAACGGAGAAGGCCTCTGACCGGCAAGCGCCTCATCCTGCCCGACCGTAATGAGCTGCTTCGGCTGTATGCGCCGAATCGTTGCGCTAAGCTCCCGCGCCCATTGATTATGCATTTCCATCGTAAACAGGCAGTAATCCAGCCATGGTCCGTTCTTTTTCGGATGAATGGCAGTCGTATTGAAATTGATATCCTCCTTGCGGGGCGGCTTTACCGCTTGAAAGGAGGGCAGTTCGGCCGGAGTCATATTCCAGCGCTCCTGAAGCAGCCGAATGTCACCGTTATGTCTCAGCCGCAGCCATCCGATAAACCGTTCCTGCTCGTAAGGATCGCCGCAGGTTTGCGGCCCGCTGAACGTTTTGTCCGGGTGGAACATTGACGGTTCGTTAATGAGATCCCAATGAACATGTGTGGAATTGGCGTGACGCGATACGATTGCCGCAACAAATCTTTTTTGAGCCTCGACGCTTCTCGGGTCAAGGTATGGATTAATGCCCTCCCAAGCTTCCGGCGTAAAAGCGAAAAAAGTAAAGGTGACCTCCAAATCATGCTTTTTGGCTGTCAATAAGAAGGCATCGATCGCGCGCAGCACCTCCTCGGACGGATGTCCGTCAACGAACATGACCTGCCGCCAAGCCGTCCAAATGCCGGTTCTTATATAATTAATGCCCGCCCGCTTCATTTGAGCCATATCCCGGTCCCACGTTGACACTTTCGGCAAGAACAAAAACTTACGCGCAACATCGGAGGTCATGTAGGTCATTCCGACAATCGGCAGCGGCCGGCCGTTTTTCCGGAAATAATCGCGATCGCACGTCAGCATTTCACCCTCGTGCAGCAGCTGCTCGTCAAAGCCCCAAAAGCCTTGTCGGTAGGTGCGCGTTTCTCCGCGGTCCGAAATGGCGACGCAAACGGCCTCGTAATAACCGGGCTCCACAGCTATTGGCACAGGGATACGCAAAAATGTCAGCTCACGCGAGCTTTGAAGAACCGAATCCCCGCTCCATATCGAATGAAACCCGCTTGCTGTTTCTTTGTTCACTTTGATATGGAAGTGCCATTCCGCCGGCCGTGCGCTTTCGCCCGAGACAGTTGCTGCCGCTCTCCTCCCGCCCAGCTCCTGCAGCTGCAGCGTCAACGTCGGCCGATCGCCCGGCTCGTAGCAGCCATAGTTCGGCTTAAACCAAATTTCGGTTACGCCATTAGCGCAATAGGCGCTCCACTCCCGGATGGCTTCCGTCCCTCCCCCGCTCCAAAAACGGTCCTCCAGCGTTTGGTTGATGAACAGCCACCGGCCGCCGGCAAATGCTCCCTTCGTATTTTCCAACAGCACGCATGGTGCGGCTACCTCACGGCCGGAAGCGGAAATGCCCCTCAGCAGCGGGTAAATATGCGCATCCATCGGTCCGCTTGAGCCGCCTTGTCCCGGTTGATCATCAGACTTCGTCGCATGAAGCACAAAGCCTACTGTCGGCTGTACCGAAAACATCGCCTGCTTGCCTTTGAACAGCGGAATGTCCGGATTGGCCGCATATTCCTTGATGGGGCCCGCATCCACGGCCAGCATCTCATGGATGTTCAGTTGCTGGTGATAGGCGGTTTGCTCCGGCTCTGCACGCCAGTGTCCCGACTCTAAGTAAACGGGAACGCGATATGGCGCACCTCCCATGTGCAGCAAGGCTCCACCCTGCTTGAAGTAGTCGAGCAAAGAAGACCACGCTTCTTTCGGAAAATAACGGCCGTGCAGATGCACCAAGCCTTGTGCCGTTCGAAGCGCATCCGCCAATCCTTGCGCACCTTCCACCGTACCGAATTCGGCAAGTGCTGCAAGCTGCTTCACATTCGGGCGAACCCCATCATAAGGAAACGATTTATCGTAAAAGATAACTATTTTATTCATCCGCATCCTCTCCTGGTTGTCCAATTTCTCAGCTATTTGAGCGCCGGTGTATCCGTGAATGTAATCGCGGCTTCTTCCATTCCGTGCAGCTCGAATACGACAATGTCGTTATTTCCTTGACGCAGTAACGGAGCCGGTACATAAAGCGTTTGCTGAGGTCCTTTTTTCCAATAGCGCCCTAAGTTGAACCCGTTCACAAAAACGACTCCCTTCGTCCAACCGCCCATATGGATAAACGTATCCTCCGGCTGATCGACATAAAGGCAGGCCCTATAAAAAGCAGGGTGCTTCTGTACAGATATCGCATCATAAGTAAGCGGGGACAGGTCCTCCATCGGAAGCGGGTGGATCGACCAATTGTATAAAAATTGAAAGCCAAGCCGAACACCCTCCGTAATTCCTTTGCGGTCCTTCAAATAGGGTCCGTAATTGATCCGCCCCATGTTCTCGACCACGATGCGGAGCTCGGCCCCGCCTGCCGGAACTTCAAAGGAAACGGTTTGCTCCTCCCCCGTACGTTCAATGACTCCGATATATTCGTTATTCACGAAAATTAAGGCTCTGTCCCGTACATCCTGCAGATGAAGCTTCTCCATCGGCCTTGGTCCGGATATCCAGGTTGTGTACGCGATAAAACCATAACTTTGTCCGAGCTTTTCCATTGGAAGCGGCGTTGGTGAAGCAATCGCAGCGGACAAAGCATCCAATTGCCCGAACAAATCCGCTTGCCCGGTTATAGGAACCCTTCCATAAGCTTTTCTCGGTGCAGGCTCTGGAAGCTTCAGCTCGCCCAGCTCCTTGTACCTGGAAAGCACCTCGCGGACAGCATAATAGCTGTCTGTCGGCTGCCCGGATTCATCGAGCAATGCATGATAATCATAGCTTGTAATCGTCGGTTCGTATTGATTGTAAAGCTGGCAATTCGCTCCGTTATAGAAGCCGAAGTTCGTCCCGCCATGGAACAAGTAAAAGTTCATGGACGCATTCGCTTGCAGCATCTCTTCAAATACGGCAGCCACATCCGCAGCATCCCTCGTATGGTGCTGCTCTCCCCAATGATCGAACCATCCGTTCCAATATTCCATACACATCAGCGGACGATCGGCTTGATACTCGCGCAGTTTGGCAAAGGACGAATCCGGCCTTGAACCGAAATTGACCGTAGCCAGTATGCCGGAAATGGAGCCTCCCTGCAGCAAAGCATCGGTCGGACCGTCCGAGGTGAACAGCAGCACATCTATTCCCCGCTGCCGCATCCCTTCCTTCAGGTATTCCAAATACTTATGGTCATTACCGTAGCTGCCGTATTCATTCTCAATCTGCATGGCTATAACCGGTCCGCCATTCGTGCAAAGAAAAGGCGCCAGCCTCGGCAGCAATTCGTCAAAATAAGCATCTACTTTTTCCAGATAAGGCTTATAGCTGCAGCGGAGCTGCATATCCGAATCCGCCAGCAGCCATGCCGGCAGGCCTCCAAACTCCCACTCCGCGCAAATGTAAGGGCTGGGGCGAACGATAACAAACAGCTCCAGCTCCGCGGCAATACCGATAAACTTCTCTATATCCGCCATTCCTTCAAAGCAATACCGGCCAGGCTGCGGCTCGTGCAAATTCCAAGGTACATACGTCTCCACCGCGTTAAACCCGCATGCCTTAAGCTTCAATAGCCGATCCTTCCAGTATTCGGGAACTACCCGGAAATAATGAACGGCACCTGATATAATCCGCACCGGCTTATCCTCATACGTAAAGTCGCTTCCATTGTAGTCGAATGTTCCCATTAGATGGTCAGCTCCCAATAGGCGATAGTCTTCCGATTCCACGTATAGGTAATATAAAGCTTTCCGTTAGCCGAAATAATGGCCGGGTACGAAAACTCTCCTTCGCCCTCTTCCAGCATCAATGCCTGCTTCCACGTTAGGCCGTTATCCTCCGAGAAACTGACGACAAGCGGAGTCCTCGGTCCCCAATTGCCCCCGACCGGATTATGAACGAGCGCCAGCGCTCCCTCAGCTGTCCTCGCAAGATCGATGCCGCTGTTATTGTTAGGCAGCGGGGTCGCATACGCCTCGCACCAGCTTTTACCTCCGTCGCTTGAGTCACTGCGATAGACGAACCCTTCCGTACTGCGGAGGAGCATATGAACATGATTCGGCGCCGATTCCCAAAGCGTCGGCTGGATAACGCCTTTTCCCGGCTCCCGCGTAATTCGGGTAGGCACCATTTCGCTGCTCTTCCATGTCTCACCCTGATCCAAGGAAATGTCGACAAAAGCTTCCCACGCTTCCCGTTCGAGCGAAGCCGGCGCCACCCAAGCTCCGTTTTGCAAAATAACCGGTTTATTGCGTACAGGTCCTCTGCCGCCGCGATCTCCATCAACGAGCTCCTTCGGCGGTGACCACGTTTGCCCATCGTCATCGGATACGATCACTCGTGTATACCATTCTGAAAATTTATGTCCAACCTTATAAAATAAATAAACATTTCCGTTATCCGACTTGAACAAAACCGGATTCCAATGCGGCAATCCTTCTTCTTCCGCGACTTTTACAGGCCCAGACCAAGCGTCCTGATGGCAGCGGGATATCCATATATCCACATCCGGATCGCCTTCGCAGGTGCCGCCGAACCATGCCGCTATCCGGTCTCCATTAGATAATAGAGCGAGCGTTGAAGCATGGCAGCTTGAAAATGGAACGTTTTGTTCAAAAATATAGCTCTTTGTACCCGTTAGTGCAGCCACTTCGCAACCTCCTTGCAAGCAGACAAGAATTGCACCGTCTTTCGCGGTGCTGCATCGGCCCGCAGTGAATTCCAACGAAACAGATCCGTCGGATTGTTCTGAACATAATCGGTTTTTGCGCTGCGCTCAACGGGAAATTTTCAACCTTTTCTCCTTTTTCCAGACGATTCACCCTTTACGGGCGCATTTCGGCGAATATGTTACCTCTCTATTTTCTAACAGCTAATACAAGGGTGAAAAAGGTGAAGTGCGGCTTCTATTGGAGGGATTTGAAGATAGTAAATTACATGAACCAGGGGGGTTGTGGCCGCAATATGGAAACGAAGAGTAAATTCATGAACTAAACTGCCCGTTAACAAATGGATATTTAAAAGCTGAAGCTTCAAGGATTTGCTATTTCAACTGACGTTTAAGAATATATGTACTTTGGCTTTCTTTAACTACCAGTTCCCATCCTTGATCTCCAAGTATATTTAAAACTCTTATTAGGGAGATATCGTTGTATTTTGGAAGGTGATCCCTTTCATCCAGAAAGTATCTAACACCGTAAATATCATCCTGCTTTCTCAAGACAGTATATTCAAACTTCATGAAAACCACCTCTTATTCTTTTTATTCTGATATATATTACCATAAGTTGGTGACATTGTAAGTTCGAATTCCCCTTCCTGTTAGGCATAAAGAAATGAGCAGGCTGCCGTAGCACCTGCTCATCAGTGTGTATTATTCAACTCGTACTTCAACATAGCGAAGGACTGCCACTCGGCAGCCCTATATCCTTTGACAATTGTTAAGTCAATTGCTTTGCTCTATGGAATATTTGGAGTAACGTTTCGAAGTCTTCTTTTAATGTCTCTTCAGTAATGTTGTTTTGTTGATCATTCTTTTTAAAATGTTCAAGTTCATTGTTTTTCTGCTTTAATTGCTCTTTTAAGTTACTGATTTGACTAGCCATATTTATAATAAGTTGCTTCTGCTTGTCAGCTAATAGAATAATCTGTTCCATGTAATCAGGCATGTATTCCTGTTCTATTTCTTCTTCAATAGTGGAAACTTTTATCTGTTGCGTTACCTGTTTAGCGTAGGAGCTTTGCTTTCGTTCTTGTTTGGCTGCTTCAACTTCCGATACGTATTGTTTACGTATTTGGGAGTTCCATCTAAAGCCACATGCACTTTCTGTCCTTCCTAATTGTTGAGCAGCTTCATTAAATGCTGCTAGCTGTGAACTTTTTTCTCGAATATGTCTTAGGACGATTTCTGCTAGTAAATGATCTTCATCAGACTTCCACCCATCTTTTCGAGCTTCTTGCATGCTATCACCCCATTGTGGTTTTTAATAGCCATTCTTTCCTATTCTCCTATATTTATGCGGTTTTTCACTTACACACTTAAATATAATAAAAAACTCCCCAATTCTAAAAAATATATAGATTGCAGCTACCATTGATTTTATTCGTAAGCGTCAAATAGACGAAAGTGGAGAACATTTGTTGCGATATTCTGCTCGTTACTTCAATAGAACGGGAACCACAGGTCTGTGATCAAGTGTGAGACGTGCATAATTGGCGCGTCTGCAGTGCATGATAATTAAAAAACAAGGATTTAATTTACAGAGGAGTACCTATTATGAAACTGAGAAGTTTTTTTTCGCTCTTTTTTGGATGTTTGCTCTTATTTGGATGTAGTAATCAAAGCGCGGAGCCAGCGCCTATCCCGAAAAAC
Organism: Bacillota bacterium; assembly: GCA_051750645.1. Taxonomy (GTDB): domain Bacteria; phylum Bacillota; class Bacilli; order Paenibacillales; family Paenibacillaceae; genus Pristimantibacillus. The sequence goes on from JBNJJW010000011.1 coordinate 165,666, forward strand.
AAGGAGCAGGCAGTCAAACACAACATTTCACAAGCTAGCGCGTATGCCAGCAATGTCCCAATTCATGATTTTTACCTTCCAGCCCAATATTCTTACCCCAGGACCGAGAAAGTCACACATGTAATGATTCACTTTATTTCGAATGCCATACAGAAACCGTATGAACCGTATGATATAAAAGAAGTGTATCGCATTTTTCTTACCTACGGAGCCTCCACTAATTACATGATTGGGCGGAACGGAGAAATTTACCGATTGGTGAGTGAAGACCGCGTCGCATTTCACGCTGGAAAAGGGAGTCTGCCAGGATTCCCAGAGTATCAAAACAAAATGAATGGGTATTCGATCGGAATTGAGATGTTAGCAATTGGAACACGGGATGAGATGCTGTCTGTCATCCCTGGAAAAACGTATGATTTGATCGCGCCTTCTAATATCGGATATACTGATGCTCAGTATCGCTCTCTAAATCGCTTATTGAATGAGATTCTTAAACGCCACCCTACTATTCAACGGAACAGAAAACATATTGTGGGCCATAACGAGTATGCTCCGGGAAGAAAAACGGATCCTGGGAAGCTATTTGCTTGGTCACTACTCAATATTAGTCATTCTAAAATTCACACCGTTCAAAAAGGTGAATCATTGTGGCTTATAGCTCAAAAATACGGCACTTCCATACAATCCATCGCAAAATGGAACAATATTGATCCAAACCGCGATTTACAAGTCGGACAACAATTGAAAATCCAATCTTAACAGTATACCAACCTGTTTTGGCACACTCCATCGTGAAATGTTTTAAAGGAAGAACTCCCGGCTCCGGTAAAAAACAAGAAGTATGGTATGGTGCGCACTTTTCCCTTTTCTTTGATTTGGGCTGCCTCTTTTTTCAAACAAAAAAGCGACTCAAACGAGTCACTTTGTAAATTCGGTTGGGCATAGACTAATCTTTAGCACCCATATTAATTTTTTGCTTTCAAAAGCGGTTTATAACTCTCAATATAAGCAAAAAGAAGATATACATTTAGAAAACCGCTCACCAGTGCAGTCTACAAACATCCCCATAACTAACGTTGTGAGCAGTTAGCGTGATATGTTCCCATTTAAGTGGCTTATCCGCTAGGCGGATTTGTCATGCGTCCTGTTCCTGCTTTCCAGCTCATGGAACACTGCCTTCATCATCGCCGACCAAAACGAAAGCTCGGCTCCCACTTCCAGCAGCTCCTCCACGGTCTGCGGCCATCGTTCGACGGTCTGAACCGAATCGATCGCAACGGCTGCCAAGCCAAAACCGACTCCGGCCAGTATAAAGATTCGCGACCACCGGTATGCCGACAATTCGCGAAACAAAAAATACAAGGTGGCCAACCCGCACAGCGCATAAAACGGAATCGCCAAGTCCCCCGCTACCATCCAGGGAAACAGTTTGATGCCGGTCGGCTCCAGAAATCGTTCACGTATCCTTTCATGCAGCATCAATTCTTCGTCCAGCATCAGCATCGCAAATGCAACCGTCATCGCCGACCACAGCCACTGGCGCCGCCTCGTGCATTTACCGGCGTAAGCAAGCGAAGCCAGCAGTGCGGCCGTGAACCCGCATGCAAATAGAAGAACGCTTTGCAGCCATCCCATCGTTGAGTTTTCCGCTGCTATGTAATTCCAATAACGAGGCCATGCGGACGCCATAAGCATCACGACGAACAGTGCCGTGCCACCCCAAGCCGAAACTATCCATATTTTCCCTATCAAACGCCAAGAAGACATCATTGCTCACCCTCTCGTACTCCTCTTCGATGTCAAGTATCCTTTTCATCCCATTCAGAATTATTTACAAAACTATCATAAATAGGGGAAGATGACAATGCTGCTATAGGATTAATAATCATTCGTCACCATCGGTCACACTACAATACATTGGGTTGCTTCTTAACCAAAATGTTTGCCCCTTAGACTAAACCTGAACACAAAAAAGGTCCCGAGGATCTTTCCCACGGAACCTTTTTTTGTTATCTCGATAATTTGCAGTTTGAAACAGGGTAGCATATAGGTTGTTTGTAGAGTTGGTCTCGGCATCAGAGATAAACTAACCTATATTAAACCATTTCTTTCACATCATCAGCTCGGCAGTTCCATCCATAATTCCAGAAGCGCATCAAGCTGTGATTGTTCCTCTTCCCGCTCACGCCACCTTGCTTCAAGCTGGACAATATCGCCAATACTCTCTAGTCGGTGCAGTTCTTCATCGGTACGAGCTAACTCTGCTTCAAGTGCAGCGATCTCAAGCTCCAACTGCTCACGTCTCCGCTCGTTTTTGCGTACTAAGCCGCTGCTTTCCACCGCTTTTACTCCCGGTTGCGGCCGATCAGATACCGTCTTGGTTTTCTTCTTTTCTGTGTTCTGCGGCGTACTCACATGAATTGCCGAATTTGTATCACCTGTACCATCACTTCTATCCTTCTCCTTAAAATCATCATAATTGCCGAGATACGCGGCAATCCTGCCTTGCTTCAGCTCCCATACGCACTTCGCCAGACGATTAATAAAATATCGGTCATGGGAAATCGCCAGTACCGTTCCCGGAAAATCCTCCAGCGCTTCCTCCAATGCTTCGCGTGAAGTCATGTCGAGATGATTCGTCGGCTCATCGAGCAGAAGCAAATTCGGCTTGCGCCTCACAAGCAATGCTAGCCGCAGACGCGACCATTCGCCGCCGGAGAGCATTTGCAGCGGCTTGAAAACGTCAGCGCCATAGAACAAATATTTTGCCAGCACGTTTCGAGCTTCACCTTCCTCCATACCTCCCTCGGTCCGAAAGTATTCCAGTACCGTCAGCTTGTTATCCCGCACCGGCTCCTGCTGAGCCAAGTAACCCATTTCCACGCGTGCCCCTTGCTCCACCTGACCTGCATCAGGCTCAATCACGCCCAAAAGCAACTTGAAAAGTGTCGTTTTCCCCGATCCGTTATCTCCGAGCAGCACGACCTTCTCGCCATATAGCAGGCTTCCCTCTGCTCCATTCAAAATCACACATTCCCCGAATTGCTTCGTCACTCCTTCGAATGCAATGACTTTACGACCAGAACGATCAAGAGGGGACAACTCGAAATCTGCCGTTTTCCGCTCCAGGACGGGACGCTTTACCGTTTCCATCCTCTCCAATGCTTTTCGAATCGAGGCTGCCCTTTTGAAAAATTTCTCATTACCTCCAATACGCCCCCATTCCTCCAGCTGACGGATCGTTTCTTTCATTTTTTTCATCACCTTCTGCTGCTCTTGGAACTGAGCGAACTGTTGCAGAAGACGCTCTTCCTTCTCCTTCATATATCCGCTGTAGTTGGTGAGATACGTATAAGCCTCCCCATCCTCCAGTTCGATCATTTTCGTGCCGACGGCATCGAGAAAATAACGGTCATGCGACACGATGACACATGCGCCGTCATAACGCTGAAGAAACTGCTCCAGCCACTCTATACCCTTGAGATCCAGGTGATTCGTCGGCTCATCCAATAGCAGCAAAGCTGGACGGACAACCAACTGGGACGCCAGAACAATACGTGTCTTCTCCCCACCGGACATGCTGCCAAAATTCCGATGATCGTTACTTCGATCAATTTGCAAGCCGCTCGACACTTGATCGATAGCCGTATCCATCTCATAGCCGCCGCCTCGTTCAAATCGTTCTTGAACCGACGCATACGTCTTGAGCAGCCGCTCCATTATTTCAGGATTGGCGGCCGCCTCAGAGCTGGACATCTGCTGCTCCATGACCGACATTTCCTGCTTGATGACCATCAGTTCCCGATAACCATAAGCCAGCACCTCATATACGGTCAGTTCCTCGAACTCGGCAGGAATTTGCGGTAAATAGCCGATTGTCAAATCCTTCTTGATGGTCAGCATACCCTCGTCTACCTGCTCATGGCCCGAAATTAACCGGAGCAGAGTTGATTTTCCGCTGCCGTTGCGCCCGATCAGGCCGACCTTCTCGCTGTCTTGGAGTTGAAGCGATACCCCGTCCAAAACAAGGTTTGCTGCGTGGTATTTTTTTATCTGTTGAATGTTAACTATTATCATTTTAAGAGCCTCCTGTTAGATGAAGACCCTAACTTGAATGCACAAAAAGAGCCGCGGCAACAAGCCCGCGACCCTTAGGATGGTAAAGCTATCCGTTGTGGTTAAGGTAGGCGTCTTCTCGCGAATAGTTCAAACGTATTAGCGTAATTGGACAGACTGATCCCGTTCGCGGAAAATGCATGAACAATGCCAGCCATAGCAATCGGCAGCCGGCTAATACGGTTGTTGACCATTTCGTGATTCACCTACCTCACCCCCTTCACCTTAGTATTTCTAAGTTAACATAAATCATGGAGTCATTGCAATGCAATAAGTTCATGGCTCGACACTCTGATGCTGCTGAGTCAAGTCCATTTTCAGCTTGCATGCGGCTTCGCTTAAATTAACACGGTACGCTACCCCTGACTCCAAAAAAACAAAAATACGCTGTCGAGAGCAAAATGCATGTCTCGCCAGCGTATTAGGATTTTAGCTTCTGTCCTGCTGTTATTTTCTCGATTGATTTTTGAATGCGGCTTTGTCTGGTTTCCGCTTTCTTGGCACTGTCGATCCAGTCCACGTATTCCTTCTGACAGGAATAAGAAAATTGGTTGAAAATAGCTTCGGCTCCTGGGTTAGCCGTTAACTCCTGGACCAGATCTTCCGGAACCAGCACTATGCGAGCCTCCGTATCCCGTTCCATCGTAACGCTAGCCATACTTCCCGCCGTAACCTGCGCCGCTTCGCGCAGCGACTTATTCACAACCATGTAATGCTCGCCATTACCATGCGGCATTAGCGTGCCTTTGTAGGCGATCCCATTGATTGTTCCCTTAACCATGACGCGGGACTTGCTTCCAAAATGCTGCTCCACATCGAAGGGTACCGTAATATACGTCCAGGCTCCAACGGCATCCGGTTTTATTAGCAATGCTTCAAATTCATACACCGTTATTTAAACCAGCCCTTCTCCTTAAACCGGGTAATCGCTTCAATCCGGTTGCTCACGTCAAGCTTATCGAGAATGACGGAAATATAATTCCGGACTGTGCCTGTCGTAATGAACAGCTCATTTGCGATTTCTTTCGTATTTTTGCCGTCGGCAACAAGATTCAATACTTCCTTCTCCCGCTCGGTTAACGGATTTTCTTGGCCGTACGCCTCATCGACAAGCTCTGATGCGAAGATGCGCCGACCCGCCATGACGCTGCGAATCGAATTTGCCAGCTCCTCGCTTGGGCTATCCTTCAGCAAATAGCCGCTTACGCCTGCCTTAAGCGCACGTTCAAAGTAACCGGAGCGGGCAAACGTCGTTAAAATCATCACCTTGCAACCATGTCCCTTAAGCTCCTCGGCGGCATCAAGACCTGTCTTTGCCGGCATCTCTATATCCATAATACAAATATCAGGATTATGCAGATGAACGAGCTTTATCGCGTCTTCGCCATTGCTTGCTCTTCCGACGACCTTCATGTCCTCTTCCAAGTCAAGCAGGGAAGCGAGGGCGCCCAGAAGCATGCGCTGATCCTCGGCAATGACAATTCGAATCATACCCCTCACTCCCTTCGTAAACTTCACGTTAGACCTGCCTTAACACATTCGGTACTCGGATGATGAGCATGGCTCCTTCATCCGAAACGATTTCGAGGCTCCCGTTCACGAATTCGAGCCTCTCCCTCATACCTTGGAGACCATGTCCTCTATAGCGGCTTGCTTGCTCTGCAATTCCGACGCCATTGTCCTTCACTTTGAGCACGAGCTCGGTTCGGGACGGCTCGATAACAACGGAGCATGCGGATGCTCCGCTATGCTTAACGACGTTCGTCACCGCTTCCTTGAGGCACATGCTGAGCACATTTTCAGTTAACAAGTTCGTATTTTCCAGCTTTAAATCGCCATCGAACTCGAATTCAATTTGAGCCGCTTTTAAAATCTGCTTTACGCGGAACAGTTCATCCTCGAGTCTCGTACCGCGCATCTGCGTAACCATTTCCCGTACTTCCTTTAGTGCCGTTCTTGCCGTTTGGCGAACGTCGTTCATTTCGGCTTGCGCCTGTGCAGGGTTATTTATCATTAATTTCCCCGCCAAATCACTCTTTAAACCTATGAGTGAAAGCTTCTGTCCCAGCGTATCATGCAGGTCACGCGCAATACGCTGCCGCTCCTCCAGCTTCACAAGCTCGGATATCCTCTTGTTCGCATGTTCTAGCTGCCCTTCCAATTGACCCTGCTTATTACGAATATACGTATTGAAGGGAAGAAGAATAACAACAATCAGACTAATAAGAATGAACGGGAACTGCGTGAAAAACAATGTGTTTCGCGTTGCAAAGCCATAATTGACGGTGACGAATGTGCTTATAAGGTGAATCGCGTAAAGCGTGAAAAAACCGGCGCGATTTTGAATATTTCCGATAAAAAAAGCCAAAAAAATCGAGAAATAGACATAGCTGAACAGCAAGGTCATCGCGATTGATATGGCAATTTGCACACTTGTCCAGAAGTATACGAGCCAGCCTTTGGAAACAAAGGAAAGCCGGTAACAAATGAAGAAGAGGATAATCATGATAAATCCGGACACCACCTGGTAGGGCGAGGAGGACCGGAAGATGAAATAAAAAGGGAGGATACAAAAGACGACCCAAACGTAAGGGCTTAGACCTGTGTTTTTATGAAAAATCTGATACCACTTATTCATGGTCGTCCACCCTTTTTCCCGTTAGCTCGATTGAATCTTAATGAAGTTTATATTTTATTTTAGCATAGACCGAAGTTGAAACTTCTATTTACTTAAATTTTAAACTGGGACGGGTTGTCTTCAGCTGTTCTGCGGCAGTCTCTACCCTGCGCAGCCTGTGCTTGATGCCTTTGAAGCTGACAAACTTTTTGTCAGTCTCGTCCCATAAGCGAAATTGCAAAGACTCCAGGCTTTCCTTAATCGTGATGGTCGTCGCTTTATGAAGCGGCGGATTCGCATTATGCGCTTGCTCCAAGAAATAGTTAGGTACTTTAGGGCTCAAATGATGTACGTGATGGAATCCGATGTTGCCCGTAATCCATTGCAAAACTTTAGGTAATTTATAGTATGAGCTTCCATCCACGGCAGCTTTCACGTAGCTCCACTCATCTTCATTTTCAAAGTAAGAATCCTCGAATTGATGCTGTACATAGAACAGCCAAATGCCAAGCAGACCCGAGATGAAGAATACAGGTCCTTGAACCAAAAGGAAGGCTTGCCAACCAATGGCCCACACGAGTAATGCATACAAGCCTACAATTAATGCATTCGTCAAATACGTATTCATCCGTTCCTTGCGTTTAGCGCCTTTAACATTAAAGCGGTATTGAATTAGGAAAACGCCAACCGGACCAAGTCCGAACATAACGAGCGGATGACGGTACATACGGTATGCAATACGGCGCAACATAGGCGATGCAGCATATTCTTCTACTGTAAGAATCCACAAATCGCCAACGCCGCGCTTATCAAGGTTACTGCTCGTCGCATGATGAATGGAATGCGAATTTTTCCACTGTCTATAAGGAACAAGCGTAAGAACGCCTGTAATGGTTCCTATGATGTCATTTGCTTTTTTACTCTTGAAGAACGATCCATGACAGCAGTCATGAAATATAATGAACGTCCGAATGACGAACCCCGAAGTAAGCAGCGCCAGAGGAATTGTAAGCCAATACGATATCGAAAGACTAAAGTATGCGGCATACCAGAGCAAAACGAGTGGCACTAAGGTGTTTATAAGCTGTCTGATACTCGATTTTAAATCTGTTTTCTCGAATGGGGCAACCGTTTTTTTCAAGTGAGCTTGTTTCGGCTCTGTCATTGCATTGTTCCTCCTCAAAATGACGCTTAGAATGTAATCTAGACGTCTACCGCAGTATTCTAATGTTATTGTAAAGAAAAGCGTCAGGTCATAGTAGTCATAAACGTCAATACGGGAGTATGACAAATGTCATATGGCCTTATGGAAAGTGTCCTTGTATATGTAATGTTTCCCAAAAAACAACAAAAAGAGCTGTCTAAAAGAAGCATGTGCCTCTTTAAGATAGCCCTTCTTCCAAGTTTCCTGTATTATATAGCCCAGTTCCCTTTGCGGAATACCGGCACGACCGTACCGTCGCTAAGTATACCGTCTATATCCATCTCAGCGGATCCGATCATAAAATCGTTATGCGTGATGCTCGCGTTAACGCCGCTCGCTTCAAGCTCTTCCGGCGACATGTTCTTACCGCCCTCAATGTTGAACGCATAGCCGCTGCCGATCGCAAGGTGATTCGAGGCATTTTCATCAAACAACGTGTTGTAAAACAAAATATTGGACTGGGAAATCGGCGACTCGTGCGGCACTAGCGCGACCTCTCCTAAATAATGCGAGCCTTCGTCGATATCGACCAGCTGCTGAAGAATTTCTTGCCCTTCCTCTGCCTCTACCTTCACGATACATCCATTCTCGAACGTAAGCTTGAAGCGGTCAATAATATTGCCGCCATAGCTAAGCGGCTTCGTGCTCGATACATAACCGTTCACACCGGTCTTCAGCGGAACCGTGAATACTTCCTCCGTAGGCATATTAGCCATGAACGGTACATTGCTAACGTTCGTGCTGCCAGCAGCGACCCAAATATGATTTTCCGGCAATTCGATCGTCAGATCGGTACCTGGAGCGGTATAATGCAATTTTTTAAAACGGTTCTTATTCAGTATCTCGCCCTTGCTATGTAAAGTTGCGTTATGCTCTTCCCAGGCTTTAACCGGATCGTCCGCATGTAGCCTTACGGAGTCGAAAATCGCTTTCCAGAGCAGCTCTACTGCTTCTTCTTCCCCGGCTTCAGGGAACACTTTAGCCGCCCACTGCTTGCTGGCTGCCGCCACGACCGTCCAGCTTACTTTATCGGCTTGAATCGCTCTGCGGAATTCCTTCAGCCCTTGGCCGGACGCCTTTTGGAAGTTTGAAATCCGTCCCGAATCGATCCCTTTGAGCAAATCAGGGCTGGATGAAACGATCGATATAAACGCCGCGCCGCGCTCTACGAAGGAATTTCGCTTCGCCGTCTCCCATTCCGGGTAACGAGTAAAGATGTCATCCGCCGCCTTCTCGTATTTCAGCCTGGACAACGAGTCATCTGTCCATTCGACATGAACGTTGCTGGCACCGGCTGCATAAGCGTTACTGGCTACGAGCCTGACTAGCGTTGCATTATCGACTGCGCCCGTAACAAATACCTCTTGCCCCTGCTGAACGTTAACGCCGACTTTTACGATTAGTTCTGCATACTTATCCAAATGATGTTCAAATTCACTCATTAATCGTCCTCTCCCTTCTATAATAAACGCTCTGTTAATCCTTGCTGTTGTTTGCATTGTATCGAATTAACAAGCCGATAGTCAAATAGGTGCAGGCCTAACAAAAGGATCGCCCGCCAAACCTAATCTGGTGAGTGATACTTCTTATTTTTATAATGAGCCTAGTATAAAATAAAGCAAGAAACACGCTGCAATGACATACATGGCAGCTGAAACTTCTTTGCGCCTGCCTGTGGCCAGCTTTAGAATCGGATACGCGATAAATCCAAACGCCATTCCGTCCGCCACACTGAAGGACAGCGGCATAATCGCCATCATCAAGTAGGCGGGGAACGCTTCTGTAAAATCTTGAAGCGGAATCTCCTTTATGCTTTGTATCATCAAGCATCCGACAATAATCAGTACAGCCGCAATCGCGCTGTTTGGAATCATCTTCAGCATAGGAATGAGGAAAATGGCCGGGATAAACAGAAAGCCTGCCGTCAACGAGGTGAGTCCGGTACGGCCGCCCGCCGCGATTCCTGTCGCGGTCTCTGCCGCCGTCGTCATCGGACTGCATCCGCAAATGCCCGCAGCAAGGACGGAAAAGGAATTTGCCTGAAACGATTTTCTAAACTTCGATTTATCGGGAAGCAGACCGAGCTGCGCTCCCATATTTTGAAAAATGATGACGATCGATAAGGAGAACACGGCTATCCAATACTGAAGGGTGCCGATCCCGCTAAAGTCCAAGGCAAGAAAGACTTCGCCGAATCCGCCGAATGAGAAGCTGTAATCGCGTAAGCCGGAAAAATCGACGATGCCTAATAAAGCGCCTATGCAGGTGCCCCCAATGATTCCGATCAAGAAATTACCCTTGACGTTACGCAGGAATAACGGCACCATAATCAACAGCGTACATAAAGTCGTTAATGCGGCCGGATCCTTTAAGTTCGCCAATTGGACGAAGGTCGACTCGCTGGCTGTGATTAGCCCCCCGTTTTTCAAGCCGAGAAATGCGATAAAAAAACCGATTCCCGCCGTCATCGAATGAATAATGGACTTTGGGATCGACTGCGATAAATAGGCCGCTCCTTTCGTAACCGCCGTTAGCGTGAACACAACGCCTGCGGCAAGGACGGCGGCAAGCGCCTGCTGCCACGTCAGTCCGAGCGATAGGACGAGGGTATAGACGAAAAACGCGTTATCCCCCATTCCCGGTACGATAATGATTGGAGAATTCGCCCAGAAGGCCATCAGCATGCAGCCGATAAAGGAACAGATGACCGTGGCTATGGTTACCGCCTCATATGGCATTCCCACCGTGCTTAATATCGCCCCATTCACTGCAATAATATAAGCAACCGTTATGAAGGAAGTCAGTCCTGCCAGCATTTCGGTACGAATCGTTTCCGATTGGCCGCCCAAAGCGAAAAAATGTTGCAAACGAGTAAGCAATCCCAGCACCTCATTACTGTCTAATCTCCCGTTAAGAAGATTAGCAATCATGTCCATATTTATACCTCCTTCATTGTTTTGCTGCGAAATAAACTAAAAAAAACATCTCCATCCGTGGTTAAACGAATGTGAGATGCTTTGTGCTCATTAGGCATTTTATTTATTTAATACTAAGCGCAATTCAACGTTAAGGTTATTTTCAGAATCCATTACGATGTTGTGCGGGCTCTTCATGCCGAAATCGGCAAACGTAACTACCGTACTCGCTTCAAGCTTTAGCAAGCCACCGTCATAGGTCGTTTGACCGGTGAATGCAACCTCTTTCGTCACACCCTTGACCGTCAAGTCTCCTTTGATGTTCACTGTATATACTTGTCCTTCCGTCCATTCGCTTGGCAGGCCTTCAAACGATGTTGCTTTGAAAGTTGCGGTTGGGAACTGTTCGACGTCCAAATATTGAGCGCCTGAAATATGGTCGTCCCTTTGGGAATTTCCTGAATCCATGCTCACCATTTCGACGACCCCTTCCGCTTGGTTCTGCGCAGGATCGGCGCCGTTCACGGTCCATGAGCCGGTTACCTGACTCACTTCATAATTGACTGTCTCCTTCGAGGTCGTCACCGAGAAATAAACTTTTGAATCCGAAGCAATGTTCCATAATCCATCGATCGAAGCAGCTTCTCCCGCATTGCCAGCATCTGCTTCTTCTGAAGCGTCAGCGCTTACTTCCATAACCTCTGCGCTTGTCTCTTCTGCAGGCGACTGGTTAATTACGCTTTCGATTTCCACATGATTCCCGGTCATTTCCTCATACATCCAATAAGCTCCAAAACCTACTACAATAACAGCCGCGGCAATCATTGCTTTTACTTTTCCTATTTTCATCATCCAACCTCCTCTATTAACTATTTGCAGTTTATAGGAGAGAAATGAGGCGTAGATTAATTCTAGCTGAATGTTTGCTGAATATTAATTATAAGGGAGCATACAGCATGCTCATTGCCTTTACTTCAGCCATGACTCTCGTTCTGAGTTCCGCTGGCGCTAGCACCTCGATACGGGGCCCGAAGCTCAACACCATTTCGCATGCCGATTCCAAAGTTTCGAATTCGATTTCCGCCTCTATCGATCCGTTCTTGGCTGGTTCTTCGCGACGACCGATTTTAATGTAGCGCTCTTTAGATAATCTCGATATCAACGATTCAAGCACCTTTATTTTTGCCGGGTAACGAGGCAGCCTTTGCTTAAATTCCTCGGTGGACTGCTCCCAATAGCTGGCCAGATCAAAACCGGGCGGTCGTACGAACGAATCCTCTAATTGCTCAGCTTCTAATAAACGCGAAATGCGGTAAGTACGAAGCTCTCCTTCAACCTCTGCGACGAAGTACCAGACATTCAGCTTGGCTACAAGACCGAGCGGATGAACCATTCGGTCCACAACACCATTGTCACGCTGGTAGCTGATCCGCAGTTTTCGTTCCTCCCATACGGCCTCTTGAACAATCGACAAACAGGGTACCGATTCATTCGAGGCATGCCAGCCTGCTCCGTCGATATGAATTTTTTGCCTTGCCGCCGCAGCACTTAAACGGACTTCCGCAGGTGAAGCTGCGAGCAGCTTCTGGAACGCGGCATCGAAGTGCTTTTGGATGCCCAAATCACCAAGCAAACCGGGATGACTGGACATGAGCAAGGATGCCAGCTCCTCGGCATGCATGCCCGTTAAGTTCGTCCGGTACCCTTCTGACAGTTTCCAGCCTCCGTGCAATCCTCTCTCCGCATACACCGGAACGCCGGCTTCGCTTAATGATTCCATGTCACGGATAATCGTCCGTTCGGACACCTCCAGTTTCTCCGCAAGCGCCTTCGAGGTCATCTTTCCGTTGTTTTGCATCAATAAAACAATGGTTATTAAACGTCCTGCCCTCAATCTGCCCACCGCCTTAACCGGTCTAATCTGCTCCACTTTTTTTCATTGTAGCATGAATATATGTCAATAGATGTCGTATATCGTTTGCTAAACTTACAAGAGCAAACCTACAAATCGAAAGGGAGAGATCAGATGAAGCCATTACAATCCTCCGTTCTGAGGAAATGCTCGAGCATTTCGGAGTAACGGAGGCCAATTGGCAGGATGCGGTTCATAGCGGCAAGCCGCATGCCGAGCATTTCGGACAATCGGAAACGCCGTACTATCTCGGCCGCGGTATCGCCGCATCAGCTGCGAGCACAAGCTTGCCGGAGAAAACCGGCCGGGTACTGCCAAGCTGGCAGCTGTCCGATGAATTCGGCTTCTCCGACATCGACGGCAGACGCCCCCATTGGGGAAATTATGCGAGGCAGCACGGCTTTCTGTAAGACTTCCGCAGCAAACTGCGCCGCCTTGGGATACGATGAGCATCGTACGCCTCTATCCGTTGACGATTTCCCCGCCATTGATATGCAGCATTTGCCCGGTCATGTAGCTTGAGTCGTCGCAGGCCAAATAGACGTATGCGGCCGCCAGCTCATAAGGCTGACCGGCCCGCTGCATCGGGGTATCGGAGCCGAACGTCGACACCGACTGCGCATCGAACGACGCAGGAATGAGCGGCGTCCAAATCGGGCCGGGCGCTACGCCGTTCACCCGGATGCCTTGTCCGGCCAAATTCGCGGCGAGCGCGCGCGTGAATGACACGATCGCTCCCTTCGTCGACGAGTAATCAATCAAGGTTGGATTGCCTTTATAAGCGGTGATGGATGCCGTATTAATAATCGTACTGGATGCCTTTAAATGGGGCATCGCGGCAATCGTTAAATAAAACATGCCGAACACGTTCGTCCGGAATGTCGCTGTCAATTGCTCAGCTGTAATATCCTCCAATTTCTTGCGGACATGCTGCTCAGCCGCGTTGTTGACGACGATGTCCAGCTTTCCAAACGTCTCAACGGTTTGCTTCACAATATTTTTGCAGAACGCCTCATCTCCAATATCACCTGCGAGCAGCAGGCATTTCACACCCGCCTTCTCTACGGCCGATTGGGTCGCTTTGGCATCCTCATGCTCATTCAAATAAACGATGCAAAGGTCACAGCCTTCCTTCGCGTAGGCGACCGCAACGGCACGGCCAATGCCGCTGTCTCCCCCGGTTATTATCGCAACTTTTCCCTTCAGCTTGCCGGCCGCTTTGTACGATCCCGATTCGAATACCGGCAAAGGGTTCATCTCCGCTTCAATTCCTGGCTGCCGGTTTTGATTCTGGGGCGGAAATACCGGTTTCTTCTGGGATGAATTAGACATACGCCAATCAGCTCCTTATGTTTTTTCCATAAAAAATCTCATCCATCTCTGTCTTCAAGCTGCGCGTTATTTCCTCTTGTTCCCTTGCAGACAGTGCATCCTTCGTGTAGCCGAATAAATAATTGTTCAAATCAAATTGCTTCAGCTTGCATTTCGTGTGAAATATATTCTCCTGATAAATATTGACATCAATCATGTCATACAAAAGGCTCTCTTCCTTCGGTATGTAATTTTGAATCGAATTGATATCATGATCAATAAACAGCTTGTGGCCGACAATATCGCGAGTGAACCCTCTCACCCGGTAATCGATCGTCATAATGTCCGTGTCAAACGAATGAATTAAATAGTTGAGCGCTTTAAGCGGCGAAATTTCACCGCATGTGGACACGTCTATGTCAGCACGAAAGGTGCTGATCCCTTCATTCGGGTGATATTCCGGATACGTGTGCACGGTTATATGGCTTTTATCCAAATGCATGACAACAGCTTCGGGCAAAGGACCCGGCGACTCCTCGAACGACTCCGTAGGGGCCTCGACAACCGGCCCTTCAGACACAAGCAAAGTGACGCTCGCGCCTTGCGGAACGTAATCTTGCTTCGCAATATTCAAAACATGCGCCCCGATAATATCCGACACATGATTTAAAATTTTCGTCAGCCTGTCCGAATTGTACTGCTCATCGATATACGCGATATAAGCTTCGCGCTCTTCCCTCGTTCTCGTATAGCAAATGTCATACATGTTAAAGCTTAGCGACTTCGTTAGGTTGTTGAAGCCATGTAGTTGGATTCGCTGTTCTGGCGTTAACTTCAACGCGCATCCCCCCTTTCAATTACTACTATTTCCTAATACCCACCGACCAATGCGACAAAACCTTTTTATACAAAAAACGATCAGTGACTGTCGTTTCACTCGAATAGTGATACAAAGGATAACGGTAATAAATGGCGCTAACTCCTATTTTTCCATATTACCTACTGAAATAGAGGAAAACTTAGGCGTTATTCATCGGTTATGTTGAGTCAGAGGTATTACATGTGAATAAGACCCAAAAATTCCGCTATTGCACCAGTCATTTCCTCCAACTAAATGAATAAGACCATAATTTACCGTTATATGCACCACACAATTTAATTTTCTAGACAAAAAAACAAAGCATTTCTGACCCGGCGTCTGCCGAATGCGAAATGCTTTGTTCGTAAGAAATATTAAGTTAAGCGCTCCGTTCCTTTGATTTCCAAACCGAAAGCAAGCGCCCGCTTGAGTGAATCCTCAGTAAATTTCGATTTCGGGTATTTCTTCTCCACTTCTTCTTTCGAAAGCGGAATCCATTTAAAATCTTTGTTTTGGTATACCCATGTTTTGATGCCCCAGTCGACGTGAATCGTTCTGCTGGCAACCTTCGTCACTTTGCCGATCTCCGTCACCAAGTTGCTCGAACCGAAGGTTTTTACACAAAATTTATTAACGATGTCTTTCATATTTGCCACTCCCCTGCTTTATTATTTTGCATTTACGAAACATTATTAAAATAGCGGTTAATTGTTAACCCCACACCTCTTTTAACGCCTTCCGAAACAGCTCATCGAGCTGCTCATCCTGTCCGCCATCAGCTTGCTTAAGCGCTGTTGCAGTCTGCTCAAAGTGGACTATTCGCTCCTCTAAATATTCATTAATGATGTGGAGCTTTGGCTCGTAATCCAGTTCTTCGCCTGCTTTCTTGCGAATCAGCAGCTGCTCGATCATGGGGTGCAGCTCGCCTCCCTTAGGAACAAGCGCTTCAACCAAAAGGTCAAACTCGATCGGCGGCATTGTATTGAACTTCTCAATCCAGCCGCATGCCAGAATAGGTCTTAACACATAGAAGTATTTCTTAATTTTCACCTGCTCCCCATGCAGATAATCTCTATAGTTACCCTTCGCCATATTGAGATAGTGGTACATACAAGATTTCGGTGAGAACGTTAATGGAGATATACTTCGGATTTGCTCCGCCACTGTATACTTCGTGTAATAAGGAATCGGCGATTGCAGCCATTCAAGCAGCGGCGGGTTCGACTTACGGAACAGTTGAAGTGCTTTCCTCAGATCCCAGCCGTTAATGTCTAACAGATTACTAATTGGTCGCTCGATAACGTCTCGTTTTTCAAAGATCGATACATACCATTCCACGGGACGAACGTACAAGAAGCGGACGTCATAATCACTGTCCTTGGACGGGAATCCCCACGCCCGGCTTCCGGATTCGCATGCATAAAGGATACGGACCTGCTCCTCCTGCTCGATGTTATGCAGCTCTTTCAATATTTCATCTTGTAATTCAAACACGGCTTTCACTCCTCTCGAGTAAGCACAGCCTGGTTAGTAATATGTTCAAATTTATTTTGTTTCAAAAAAAGTAAAAAAGTCGATCATTTGATCAACTTTTTATCAATAATATGATGGTGCCTAGTAGTAATTTGGGATGGATGATCACTACTCTAATTTTCTCCAACAGTATCCGCCGGATACACAAGGCCGATCTGCTTTCTCGCTTCGTCCATGATCTCCATGGTCGTCAACGAATTCTCAAAGGAATTAACGGCTGACTCAGTCCGTCCCGCCTGTATAAGTTCAATAAACTCCTTGGCCTCGTAATACATCGAATTGCTTCCCGTAGGCTGCGATATATCTTCTACCGTTCCGTTGCGGTACTGTATTTCGACTTTCCCTGAATCGTTGATCTTATCGATCACGATACTTCCGTTTTCCCCCTGGATTTCGGACGGGAGAAACGAATGAGTTATTTTCGAATACATGATAACCGCATCCATATTTGCATATTGCAGGACGATACTGCCCTCGCCATCAACGCCCGATTCCAGCATAACGCCGGTTGCTTTAACGACATCAGGCTTACCGAATAGCACCACCAACGGATATATGCAGTAAATTCCGAGATCCATAAGCGCTCCATTAGAGAACACCGGATTAAATGCGTTTAACACGGTACCTGCTTTGTAAGCATCATATCTAGAGGAATATTGGCAATAGTTTGCAAAATAACGACGGATCGTACCTAAACGATGTATATTCTCTTGTATTGCCTTAAAGTTCGGTAGCAGCGTCGACTTAAGCGCCTCCATCAGCAAAACGCCATTCGCCTTCGCGCCCGCGATCATTTGACGCAATTCCTTCGCATTCGAAGCGATTGGCTTCTCGCACAGCACATGAATACCTTTATTCATACAAGTAATGGCATGAGCCGCATGGAATGAGTTAGGGCTCGCGATATATACGGCATCGATCTCACCGCTTGCAGCCATCTCTTCAATATTTGTAAAAATATGATTGATACCGTGCTTCGCTGCAAATGCGCTTGCCGTATCTGCCGTACGTGAGTAGACAGAAGTTAAGGCGAACCCTTCAACCTCGCGCGCCGCATCGATAAATTGCTCCGTAATCCAGTTCGTTCCGATGATGCCAAATCGTATCATAGTAGTTGCTCCTTGAAGTTATTTATTTGGAATTTAATTCGACCAAATGAATGACGTACTTCCCATATTATAGCCTTCCAGGGGATACCTTGTCCAAAACTGCCAGCATTTTCTTTGACAATCCCCTGTATGTGTATTACTATCTGTGATACAAATGCAGCTATCGACTCATCACCTAACTGAATAGGAGGCATTTCATGAACACACTTTTTTTGATTGTACCAACACTAATAGCTTACATGTTTGTTCTTGTTATGTTTTTGAAACAAGCGAAGCCGGGCAACAATATCTTGTTTGGAGTAACGCTTCCTGCGCAAGCCTTGAACGATTCAGCAATCAAGCAGCTGCAGACCAATTACAAAAAATCATACACGATATACAGCATTATTTCGTTATTAACAATAGCTCCGCTCTACTTATTAACTGATTACTTCTCGATGGCCCTCATTTATATGTTGATTTGGTTTGCAGCATTCATTTATACTTCAAAGCTCCCATTCAACAGATTTCATCATCAAACTGCCGTGCTCAAAAGAGAAAAGGATTGGTTTGTCGGACAAAAACGAATCATTCGCATTGATACCAAGATAAATATTTTAAAAAATAAGATGGTCATTTCTCCCTACTGGTTTTTGATTCCCGCCCTTATATCCGTCACCCTAATTATTTCTTCCATACAAGATGAAAACATACTGTTAAAAATGACAGGAATCGCATCGCTTGTCATGACCGTCGTTTTATTCGTCTTTTATTACGCATTCCGTAAAATGAAACCCAAAGTATATAGCGAACATAACGATATCAATGCAGCTATCAACCAGGCTGGCAGACGTTACTGGTCTATCCTATGGTTAAGCATGGCTATTTTCGAAAGCTGCAATGCTATCGTAGCTTATACGATTTTGACGGGAAGCAGCTCCTCCGACTTTACCTTATGGATAATCGGTATTGTGATGGTTTCGCTAGTACCGCTCGGTGCCATCTTTTTCGTACAAAACAAGGTGCGTTTACTCGAGGAAAGCCTCGCAGTGACCAATGGCCAGGGTATCCTTACGGATGATGATGAGTACTGGATTAATGGTTCGACCTACTATAATCCGAATGATCAATCAGTCATGGTGCCGAACCGCATCGGCATAGGAACAACCGTGAATATGGCAACCCGGGCCGGAAAATGGATTAAATACGGCGGTATCGTTCTTGCTATTGCTATCGTATTGCCGCTTACCGCATTTGCTGTACAGTCCGATAACACATCGCCCTACTTACATATCGAAGAGAATAACGTTATCAAGATTGATTATCCTATGTATGATTTCAGCTTTCCTATCAACGATGTAAAGGAAATAACGTTAGAGGAATCCCTCCCGACAGGCTTTAGATCGAACGGCACGGCGACGGCCGAATATGCCCGAGGCAATTTCTCACTAGAAAAACTGGGAGATGCCAGGCTCTATATATTTAAAAACTCGCCGCCGTACATCTTTATTAAGCTGGATGGCTTGTATGTTATTTTTAATGACCAAGATCCGGCCTCGACGAAAGCTATCTATGACGAGCTGAATGCTTTGAAAACAAAATAACCGGAAAATAATAACGTTATTCAGTTGTTCCGTAAATAAACTTCTCAAGTTCTTCTATTGCTTCATCATCTATTACGTCGGAATTGTCATAATAAAGCACAGAAGACGCTGGAATGTTCCATTTCAGCTCTCTCTTCACAAGTGAACGGCTGAAATCACTCCAATTATCCAACTTCCACTGGTCAAGCTCTGACCCTCTTTGTAATATTCGGTTATAGTAATGCTGCTCGTCTTGCAATGAAACGAATATGACCTTAACATCTACGTCTCGTAATGAGGCCCCGATTGCCAAGAGCTCCTGCTCGATCCAATCCGGGGTCTCTGTTTCTTTCGTAAAAGGACCTATGACGAGCACATCGGTTCCGATGGC
This sequence comes from Bacillota bacterium, assembly GCA_051750645.1. Classification (GTDB taxonomy): domain Bacteria; phylum Bacillota; class Bacilli; order Paenibacillales; family Paenibacillaceae; genus Pristimantibacillus. The sequence continues at coordinate 185,195 of JBNJJW010000011.1, forward strand.
GACATTTTCGAGCGCCGCATCCATCGTAATACGATAACCCAAATCACGACAAAGCGATTTGTATACGATAGAATCACGATCATTCGGATCCTGTCCCGCCTGCAGCATTAGCGCGACAGCAGCCGGACGGAGCAGCGTATCCATATCCAGCAAAGCCGCACCTCTTCTTCCCGCCAAAGCCTTCGCCAGCGTCGTCTTCCCCGCACCGGCTCCACCTACTACAAACACTAATTTTCTCATACGCTCATCCCTCCGTATTAATTTATACAAAAAAAGCACCTTGCTTCGCAAGATGCTTGAATATGAAATG
>JBNJJW010000012.1:0-179486 GCA_051750645.1 Bacillota bacterium
CACTTATCCATCCCTGATGGATATTCTACTGGTTTATACAAACTTCTTGACGCTACCCCAGTCATTTCCTCCAACTAAGAATAAGTCCACAAATGACCGTTATACATCCTCGTCTTGCGCACTTTGGATTGTTAATCGACAGTCTGTAAAACCCATGATAAAAAAGGCTGTCCTAATGGACAGCCCTCGCAATCTTAATCATATTAAACGTTAATTGCGCTAACGGATGCTTTCACCAGTGCAATAAATTTCGGTCTGGCTTGTTCAGCGACGCGCACTACCTGCTCATGGGTCAGCGGCTCAAGCTCATCGCCGATAGCCATGTCCGTAATGCAAGTGATGCCGGCAACGCGAATTCCGCAGTAGTTAGCGGCGATGACTTCAGGCGCGGTTGACATGCCGACGGCATCGGCTCCCCAACCAGCCATCATCGAAAGCTCGGCAGGCGTACAGTAGGTTGGACCGGAAATGCTTACGTACACCCCTTGCTGAAGCTTAATGTTCAGTTCGGCCGCTTTGGCGGCAACGATTCCGCGAAGATCGCGATTATAGGCTTGGGACATATCCGGGAAGCGGGGACCGAGCTCAGGGATGTTGGCTCCCATCAACGGATTGCTGCCCGTATTGTTAATATGATCCGTTATTAACATGAGATCGCCGGCTGCGAACGAGCGGTTCATGCCGCCAGCCGCATTCGTTACAAGCAGCGTATCAATGCCGAGCTGCTTCATGACATAGACGGGGAAGACGACCTCTTTCATCGAGTATCCCTCGTAATAGTGAAAGCGGCCTTTCATAACGATAACAATCTTACCCTCCAACTGGCCAATAACGAGTTCGCCGGAATGACCTTCTACCGTAGAAACGGGAAAGTGGGGGATCTGCCCGTAAGGAATAACAAGCGCTTCCGTCACTTCATCGGCCATTACGCCGAGACCTGAGCCGAGAATCAATCCGATTTGTGGCTGGGCTTGCAGTTGGTCGCGTATGTACGCCGCAGCTTCATTTATTTTGCTTAACATATTTTCCATGGGTGATGTACCTCCTAAAGTTAGTGAAGCAAAGCTCGTTTCGTAAAGCTTAAGCTGGAATGATATTACAGCATTACAATCATAGCGTATCGCATGAGCAAAAGTAAACAAACGTCTTTTTCGGAAGGATGTCATTGTTGTTTCGGACAAAGCTTCGTATAATGAACATTATTATGCGTATCTAGTCCACATAATTGGATAGGATAGGGACGAGAAGCAATGAAAATGAAGCGGAGGAACCAACCATGAGTAACAGCACCAATTACTCGCCTGCTGAAGTAGCGGCAATGATCGACCATACGATATTAAAGGCCGATGCGACGAAAGAAGAAATTTTGCAAATCTGCCGCGAGGCTAAGCAATATCAATTTGCAACCGTATGCGTCAATGCGGGCTGGGTTGCAGTGGCAGCTGAAGAGCTGAAGGGCTCGGGCGTCGGCATTACAACGGTGGTTGGCTTTCCATTAGGCGCTACAACTACGGCAACTAAAGCGGCGGAGGCTAAATTTGCAATTGCAGACGGCGCAACGGAAGTAGATATGGTTCTAAACATCGGTTTGTTGAAATCGGGAGACTTGGAAGGTGTACAGCGTGACGTCGAGGGCGTCGTTGAAGCCTGCAAAGGCCAAGCCGCGGTTAAGGTTATTTTGGAGACGGGTCTTCTGACTGACGAAGAGAAGGTAGCAGCTTGCCAAATTTGCAAAAAAGCTGGAGCTGACTTTGTGAAGACGTCAACCGGCTTCGGCAAAGGCGGAGCAACAGTAGAGGATATCGCACTTATGCGCCGAACGGTAGGACCTGATATGGGCGTAAAAGCATCCGGCGGCGTACGCGACCGCGAAACGGCGCTGCAAATGTTTGCGGCTGGCGCAACGCGCATCGGCGCCAGCTCCGGCATCGCGATTGTGACCGGCGGCAAGGGCGAAGGCTACTAGATACTGGTACTAAGTGGCAAGCTCCGAGATTATCTTGTACAACTGGATGTTGAAACTAAAAAGGCTGTCCCATAGTCGATGACTGGGCAGCCTTTTTTCTATAGTGGATTTTATACAGCGTAGGGTTAAAATTCCGGCGGTACGATAGGCTATATTGGATTTTGTACAGTAATATCGTCTGATAACGGCTCTTTTGGGGCTCTTTGAGGGAGAATATCTCATTTATATTGGATTAAATCCAGTATAGCGCCCAGTAGAGTGAATAATGATTCATAGTTACTGCAAATATCCAATATCGCCTCCAAAGAAGTGAATAGCTCCATCCATTATACCTTCGAAAAAGTAACCGCTATAGCTTCATATAAGAAGCAGCCTAGAACCGCTCTTAGATAACGATAAACGGCTGCCTAGAACCGCTGCGTTGTTAGCGCTCGCAGCTAATGGTCAGGTTGGCGCGCAGCTTCTCGCCGGCACCCAGCATAACGAGCTCCTCTTGACGATTCAGCTCACCCGTCTTAGCCATCCACGGTTCTACGCAAACGAATGGACGATCCTTCACCGACCATAGCACCATGTATTTGAAAATATCATCGTAAGTCATACGGACACGCGCATCCGGAGCTACAGGGAACGAGATCTCGCTCTTCTTCGTATCGAGCAGGCAGACGGACTCCACGAGACCTTCTAAATCAATCACGCCATCGAATGGTTTCTCTGCATTATCATTGTAATCGATATAACGGGTTGCATCCGTCTCATATGCGATCCGCTTATCCGAAGCAATCGCAAAATAAGGGTGGAAGCCCGCATAGAACGGCATAGCTTCAGATTCGCTCAAATTGCTGTATTGCTGGCGCGTATGCAACTTCCCGTCCTGCAGAGCATAAGTGAACAGCAGCTCGAACGCAAATGGATAAGCTTGCAGCGTTTGCTCATTGCTGAACAGTCGAATCGTGATCGAAGCCTCGCTATCGGTCTGAGTGTCGACGACTTCCCACACAGCTGTACGGGCGACGCCGTGGTTTGCCATTTTGTACGGCTTCCCGTTCCATTCGTAGGAAAGCTCCTCGAGCTGGCCGCAAATCGGAAACAAAATCGGATTGCCGCCGCGAATATTTGCAGTAGGGTGCTCGAACGTAGCTTTGTCCAAATAAAACAGCTCCAGTCCGTTCAGCTGGCAGCCAATAACGATACCGCCTCTTTCCGGACATACCAGCACGCGCGAAGAGGTGCTTTGCTCCGTTAATTCATAAAGCGTATACGTGTCTTTAAAGCTTCGTACTTCGTAGTTACTCACTTTGTTCCCTCCAATAAGGCAAGTATGTTTTTCCATAATCATACCACACTCTGGATAGGCAGGCGTTGCCCTTTATCCATCGCCTATAGGGTTGTTTCACTACCCCCGGCATTAGCCAGTCTACTTCAAGCAGGTGAAATGCAGGTTTCAAAATGGACGAATCTATAAAATCATCCATCTACGCCAACCCCGGTTTAATAGAATAATATAAATTAACTTCAGAGAGAAGCAGACGTTACAATTTGGCATACACAATTCTTCCGGTTCCCAGCAATGATAGACGCGCATTTTACCGAGCCCGCCTGCGCTCTCTGTTGTCAAAGCCGCCCTTAGCTCCTCCCTCCGAGTGAAGGGGCGGTATTAAAATTATACGATGAGAATAAAAACAAAAAAAGCGGCAGTATTCCAAGGTCTGACTGACCTGGGGGATACTGCCGCCTTCTATATGCGCAAATTACTGAACGGCTTCAGTTCCAGCTTCGCCTTCGGCTGGCGTTTCTGTTGCAAGCGTGTTTGTAATTTTCGCTTTTGTACGAATTTCTTGTATCCATGCTTGCGAAAGCTCGCCTACTTCCTGAGCGACTAGCTGCTTGCGGATTTCTTCCTTCTTCTCTTCAAACGTCGGTACTACAGCAGCTTTCTCGGCTGTTTTCTTAATAATGTGGAAGCCGAACTCCGTTTGAACGACACCGCTTAATTCATTAACCTTCAGTGCGAATGCCGCTTCTTCAAATTCAGCAGCCATAGCGCCCCTACCGAAGAAACCAAGATCTCCGCCGTTATCCTTTGAGCCTGGGTCGGTCGATTTCTCTTTGGCAAGTGTCGCGAAATCCGCGCCTTGCTTCAGCTCGGCCACAATGGCGTCAGCTTCTTCTTTCGTTGCTACTAAAATGTGCGAAGCCTGAATTTGTTCAGGGGTGCCCAGCGATTCTTTGTTCTCATTATAAAACTGCTGAATCTCTTCTTCCGTTACATCCGTTCTAGGCTCCAAAATTTTGCGGATCGTTAGGTCTATTTTCGTATTCTTCTGCAAGCTTTCAAGCGTCATGCCGGCTTGAGCGAGCGCAGAATTGAATTGCTCTTCGGAGCCGATGCTCTTCTTGATCAAATCGATCTCGGCTGTTACATCAGCATCGGTAACGGTAATGCTTTTTGCTTTCGCTTCTTGCGCAATAAGCTCTTCTGTAATAAGGTTATCCAGCGTTGCCGCACCGCCTGCCGTAATTAAAGCATCATAGAGTCTGTCCTTGCTTATATTGACACCGTTAACGGTCGCCACGGTTTCGTTGCTGCTTCCAAATGGAGGCTTGATCAGCACGATAATCAGTGCTATTGCCAGGATAGCGGAGATAGCGATCCATACTTTGCTGCTTCCGCCTTTAGGTGCTTGCTGAACGGCTTCCGTGTTCGAAGCTGCAGCTGCTGCGCGGATCTCATCGTTTGCGTCTTCAGGAAGCTCTTCAGCGGATTCTTTCAAAAGCTCTTCTTCTATAGCTGCATCTTGCTCAGACAGCTTGTCCTGCTGCTCTTCATTGTCGTACGTGTAGCGCTCTTCTTTCGCAGTCAATTCGTTTTCTTCATCTTTTTTGTTGGACTGCGATTCATTGTTATTCATTCGATAAACTCCCTTCGATTTGCCTGTCTTCACATACTATAACAAAACAAAATTGAAAAAACCTTAATCTAAAATAAAAATATGTCTTGCAACAATTGTCGATTCGTATTAATTGTATAGTTATACCAAGTATGTTTTCAAGTTACAGCGGCTTTAAAAGCATTTTTTACCCGGGTAAACTTCATTGTTTAAAGGAAGCGGGAGGGATGATATGATAGTTGCAAAAGACAAACCAACATTATCCTACAGCTTTCGCGGGTGGCTTCTGCTTACTGAAATTAACTACAAATATTTGTAGGAGGGATCGTCTTGCGGAAAAATACGGGTGTATTTATAAGGTTAGCGATTTCAATGCTCATACCGTCGCTGGGCTATCTGCTGCTGCGGTCGTCGGCGCTCGACAAAAGCATTAATGCGCCGCATGAGCATTTTTATATAGTCAGCCTTATATCCGTATTGGCTCTCACTCTCGCAGTAGCAGTTGGTATCGCAGCTATTCAACTGCGTAACATTAAGATTAGCTTTCTATCGTTGTCCTATGTATCACTTGCAGCGATGTTCGTCCTGCACGGCTTGTCTACCCCCGGTTTTCTGATTCATCACAGCAGCATTGCGCCTAATGCCGCTCAGCTTAGCATTTTGCTGGCTGTCGTGTGGCTGTGGCTTTCTTCAATCTCTGTCGATCAACCGCTCATCAGATGGCTGGCAGATTGGCAGCGCATGCTGCTTCCCGTATGGTCGCTGTCGGTGTTTGCTTTCTGCGCTGTGCTTTGGATGTATCCAGACTTGACCCGTTACTTTCATTTGAAAGAAAACCCGGTGAAATGGTACGCGACTTTCTTTATTGTTGGAATGAACGGATGGACGATGTACAGATATTTGCAAACTTACCTTTCATCCCACTTTCCGCTGCAGCTTGCTGTCGTATACAGCTCGGGATGGCTGATTATCGCCCAGCTTATTATTGTAACCGGGCAAGCCTGGAGCGTAAGCTGGTGGTTATACCATTTCATGCTGCTGGCATCCGTGGTTGTTATGGTAGCGGGTATCATCAACCAATATGTAAGCACAAGGTCAATCACGGCATCCATCAAGATGATGTTCCGCCCAAACCCGGGAGATTGGATTCATACATATATGTCTACAAGCGTCAGGGAGCTGGTCATGACGACAGAAGCGCGCGATTCGTATACGGCAGGCCACAATTATCGTGTTGCCTTATATGCGCTAAAGCTCGGGGAAGAGCTCGGCTTGTCATCAAGTCAGCTGCGGGCGATTGCGCAAGGCGGACTTGTTCACGACGTCGGCAAGCTTCGTATCCCTGACCCCATTTTAAATAAAACCAGTAAGCTCACGCCTGAGGAACGGCAAGTTATTGAGCTCCATCCCGTTTCCGGCTTTGACTTATGCAAGCGTCTGGGCTTTATGCCGGAAGAGCTTAGCATTATTCGTTCCCATCACGAAAAATGGGACGGCAGCGGCTATCCGGATCAATTAGCCGGTGATCAAATACCGCTTCTGGCACGCGTTACTGCCGTGGCCGACGTATACGACGCGCTGACCTCGTCGCGTTCTTACCGTCAGGCAATGACCCGCGAAGCGGCCATGGATATGATCGTGAAGGAGAGCGGACGGCATTTCGATCCGCAATGCGTGCAGGCGTGGGAACGGCTTGTCCAGGAGCAGCCGCATTTTTTTGAGGAGACGATACGGAACAGCCCTCACTTGAGGCTGGAGCGTAAATTAGCGAGATAACAAGATTTCCTTTTGTTCCCGTACAGTTGTACAATGGAAGCTGCCAGCTTATTCAACGCGAAACGAGCTTTTGCCGCCAAGAATGGAGACAAGCCGTTTACGATTGTGAAGTTATTATTCCATTTAAAATTTTGGAGGGAAATCGAACATGACTTATCAAGCGGCTAATAATCGGTATGAGGGTATGAAGTATAACCGGGTAGGTCGCAGCGGATTGAAGCTGCCGGCTATTTCACTGGGACTATGGCATAATTTCGGCGGCGTTGACCGCTATGAGAATGGACGGGCGATGGTTCGCCGGGCTTTCGATCTGGGCATTACCCACTTCGACCTTGCCAATAACTATGGGCCGCCTCCGGGCTCTGCCGAAGAAACATTCGGACAAATTTTGAAGCAGGATTTCGCAGCTTACCGCGACGAGATGATTATCTCGACGAAGGCGGGCTATCATATGTGGGAAGGTCCGTACGGGGAATGGGGCTCGCGGAAACAATTGATCTCCAGCCTGGATCAGAGCTTGAAGCGCATGAATCTGGATTATGTTGATATTTTCTATCATCACCGTCCGGATCCGGATACGCCGCTCGAAGAAACGATGGCTGCGCTCGATCATGTTGTACGGCAAGGAAAAGCGCTGTATGTCGCCATTTCGAACTATAGCGCGGAGCAAACGGCCCGCGCTTCCGAAATATTGAAGGGGCTGGGCACGCCATGCCTTATTCATCAGCCTTCCTATTCCATGTTTAACCGCTGGATTGAAAACGGGCTGCAGGACGTGCTGGAGCAGGAAGGCATCGGCTCGATTGTATTCTCGCCGCTTTCCGGAGGCTTGCTCACCAACCGGTACTTGAATGGCGTTCCCTCTGACTCGCGCGCAGCAGGTCCAAGCGTATTTTTGAAGACGGATCAAATAACGGATAGTAAGCTGAGCAAGGTTATGCTGCTGAATGATCTGGCGCAAGAGCGCGGACAATCGCTGGCCCAAATGTCGCTTGCATGGGTGCTGAGAGGCGGCAAAGTGACTTCTGCTTTAATCGGAGCAAGCAGGGTAGAACAGATTGACGATAATGTCGCGGCGTTAAGCCGTCTCGACTTTAGCAAGGAAGAGCTCGGCCGGATTGAAACGATTCTAGCGGCTGAATAAAGCTGATATAAATTCAATAAACGCTAGAGCCTGGCCCGCGATATGACGGGCTGCTCTAGCGTTTTTCTTCTCCAATCTACCGATAAAAGGTATAATAGTGTCAAAGTTCGACATGCGCGGGTTGGAAGGAGAAAGCAGCTTGAACAAGATGTCGTTAAGGACAAAAGGCGTAATCTTAATTGTTCTCATTTCTTTTATCCCGTTGCTAATTGCCGGAGTTGGTAACTATTCCGCAGTGAAGCAATCGATGCTTCAATCGGAGATTGAGAAGACAAGCAGCAAGCAAAGCAGCCGCGCAAACCTTTTATCGTCGTGGATGGCTATCCGCAAAGCAGAGGTGCTCGTGATGAGCCGTACGGAATTGGTGCGCTTCGGTACGGATGCCGGGCGTCTTCATTATTTTGGACGCGAGCTGGTACGCAGCGGCTTTACCTATTATTCAATTGGATATATCGATGAGAATGGGATAGGCTTGCGAACGAACGGCGGAAAAACGGACATGAATAATGAACCTTTCTTTGACGCGGCGATGCAAGGCGAGGTTATCATTACAGACCCTTACATACCTGAATTTTCCGACACGCCCCAGTCTTTAATTGTCGTGCCCGTATATGGAGCAGCGAATGAGGTGAAAGGGGCCGTTTACGCATCCATCCTTTTCTCAACGCTTCGGCCATACATTGAACAAGCTGGAGAGAGCTCGGTTATTCGCTTATTTAATGATAAGGGCGGAATAATCTACAGCTCTGATACCCCTCAGTTGTCTAGTTCCACCCTATACGACAAAAAAGCTGACCTATTCCCGATTGCGAAGCAATTGCTGGATACGAATGAGGGAATGGTTAAAGTAATGATCGCCGGGGATGATTATGCCGTTTTTCATACGAAAGTAAGCGGCACGCCTTGGCGGATTGCGCTGCAGGAGCCGATGTCAAAGCTCGAAGAGAAGCTGTCACCTATTTTCTGGCGCATATTTGCAACGATTTCTCTATCGGAAGCGATTATTGTCATCCTATTCTTTTTCTATTTTGAACGGATCATTAAGCGTCTGGAACGGATTTTAGGAGTAACGGAGCAGGCTGCGGACGGGCGGTTTGAGGCGGAGCATCTAGAGGTTGAGCCGCATGATGAGATCGGGCAGCTTGCTCATTCCGTAAACGGGATGATGGTGCATTTGCAGGAAATGTTCGACCGGCTCGAAGCGATTATCAATCAAAATCAATACGGTTTTATCGTTCTCGACGACCAATATAAGGTTATTTATTTAAACAAAACAGCTGAAGAGATGCTTGGCTATAAAACGGAGGAACTAGCCGGATTCGCCACTCCGCTTTTGTTTATGGAATCGGATGAAATCCGTATAGAGGCTGAGCAGCTTTCGATAAAGCTTGGGCGGACGGTCCTGCCCGGACTTGAGGTGTTCAAGGAGCTTCAGACCGAGCATTTTTCTTATGAACGGGAATGGACGTTTATACATAAGGATGGTACACGCATTCCGACGCTGTACAGCTCGAACGGGTTGCGCGACCGCAATGGACGCTTCTCCGGCGTTGTCGGCATGGTGCTTGATATTTCCGACCGGAAGCATGTGGAGAAGGCCCGCAACCGATTGCTCGATATTGTGGGGTCGGCCAAGGATTTAATCGCTTCAGTCGATTCGGACGGCAAGGTTGTTTATATTAATCGCGCCGGCAGAGAGATGCTGGGCTTGCAAAGCGATGCTGCAGACGAGTATACGGTGAAGCAGCATGTGCAGCCGCAAACGTATGCAGAGCTGACCAAGGGTGCCGAGCTGGCGAGAGAGTACGGCTACTGGGAAAGCGGCGCTGAGCTGCTCAAGAAGAACGGTGAGCCGCTGCATGTATCTATGGTCGTAGTTGCTCATCAGAACGAGCAGACGGGTGAGCTGTTTTTCTCTTGTATCGCCCGCGACATTACAGAGCAAAAAAGGGTTCAGGAGGAGCTTGTCCGCGCGACTCTGGAAGCGGAGGAGGCCAATCAGGCAAAGAGCCGTTTCCTCGCTCTTATGAGTCATGAGATAAGAACACCGCTGAACGGTATTATTGGACTCGCACAGCTTATGCGCAAAACGGGCCTCTCGGCATCGCAAAAGGATTACATGGACAAGATGAACAAGTCGTCCGAGACGCTGCTGCGCATCATAAATGATGTTTTGGACTTTTCCAAAATCGAAGCGGGCAAGGTTGATATTGAACGCCTGCCGTTCCAAACAGACGAGCTGTTGAACCGGCTAACCGATCAATTAAGCGTGTTTATGGGCGGCAAGGAACAATTTGAATTTATCATCGATACGCCGGAGAACTTACCTCACACGATTATTGGCGATTCCATGCGCCTTGAGCAGATACTGCTTAATTTGTGCATGAATGCCGTTAAATTTACGAATAGAGGCTGTGTGAAGCTTCAGGTGGAAATCGTAGAGCAGTCTGACGATAAAGCTAGAATCCGCTTCCGAATTGCTGATACAGGAATTGGCATGAGCAAGGAACAGGTCGAGAAGCTGTTTAAGCCATTTACGCAGGCTGACGGCTCGACGACCCGCAAATTCGGCGGTACCGGTCTCGGACTGGTCATTTCGAAAACACTAGTAGAATTAATGGGCGGCAGGCTTGAGGTTCAAAGCGAGGCCCGCGTCGGCAGTCAGTTTGACTTTACATTATCGTTCGCGGTTGTTCATAAGCAAAGGGAGCGGCGCACGCAGGTTCGCCAGGATATGAAGGAGCAGTCTGTATGGATCGTAGAGGATAATGAACAAATGCGGGAGCACTGGAGCGCGATTGTAGAATCATACGGTCTAACGGCGATATCCTTTCACTCCTGGAAAATGGCCAAGGACCGTCTCCGCCGAATTGGGGCAGGCGCGCTGCCGAAGCTTATCGTACTTGATATGGAAATGCCTGATATGTACGGCGTGGAAACATGGCTGGGATTCCACCGCGAGGCTGAGGCTGCCGGCGTGAAAACCATTGCGATAACGACATCATACGGCCGCGATGAAATGCTGCAGCTTTCGGCAGAGCAGCGTCCGCTTACGCTGCTGATCAAGCCGGTCATGCGGTCGAATATGCTTCGTGCGATTGATAACGCTCTTGAGCCTGAAGCAACGGATGGAAACGTGCAGGAAAGCGTGGTTCCTATTGAGGTGAAGCCCGAAACAAACATGAATAAGCGAATTTTGCTCGCAGAGGACAATAAGATTAACCAGCTTGTTGCGATTGAAATATTGAAGGAACGGGGATATGAGGTCGGCTTGGCGGAAAATGGCCGGGAGGTGCTTCATAAGCTTATGGGAGAAAGCTGGGATATCATATTGATGGATATTCATATGCCTGTTATGGACGGTTCGGAAGCGGTCAGTCTCATTCGCAGTCAACCAAAATATGATCATATCCCTATCATTGCGGTAACGGCGAACGTGCTTCGAAACGATCATGATCATTACTTGAGTATCGGTATGAACGATGTCGTGACGAAGCCAATCAACTCCGAGAAGCTGCACAAGGTTATCTCCTATTGGCTCAAGCAGGGCAGCAAACTTATGATGAAGCCTCCTTGGGGGCAAGAGCTGCAAAATGTGCAGCAGATGCAGGCAGCAGGCATAGAACGGCCGCTTCCCGAAGTAGAAAGCACCAATCTGCTACTGGCAGTACCGGGAATGGATGTCGGGAATGCGCTTGCCAGAGTGAATGGCAAGCAGCCGATTTTGCTGCATATGATGGAGCAATTCATGCTCGATTATGAAACGTTTGGTGATCAGCTGCGCATGAAGATTGAACAGTCGGATCTATCGGCCGCCCGGCGAATGGTTCACACGTTAAAGGGTGCTGCGGGATATTTGTCTGCCTATGAGTTGTTAGATGCTCTATATGGGGTCGAAAGCATTGTAAACCTGACAGAACCGGACAGGGAAGAGCTGCATGACTCTATTGTTCGATTAGAGACGGTCTTGAAGCAGCTCTTGAACGGTCTTCAAGGTGTACGGAGTCTCTTCGACAATCACTCCTAACAAAATTCTAACAAATTGTTGTTCCTTTAATATGAGTAAGGTATAGTAGAGATATATGTCATATTCGACAGAATTCCTCAATCCTTAAAAAGGGTGACGACAATGTATAAAGTTCTAGTTATCGAAGATGACGTCATGATGAGTGATATGCTGTCTATGTATTTATCGGAAGAGGGCTATTCAGTTATGCAGGCTTACCGTGCGGACGATGGATTGCGGCTGGCCGCCGATTTCGTTCCGGACTTGGTGCTGCTTGATCTGATTTTGCCTGATTTGGACGGCATGGAGGTTTGCGCGCTTATAAGAAAGCGCTCTAATGTACCGATTATGATTCTATCGATGAAGAGCGAAGTATCCGAACGGGTGCAGGCGTTGAAGGCCGGAGCGGATGATTACATGTGTAAACCTTTCAGTATGCATGAAATGACTGCCCGGGTGGAGGCGTTAATTCGTCGTTCAAGCGCGATGCAGATCGAGTCGGCTCAGCAAATGGCTGCGACGGTTGAAGCGTCTGACGATCGTGAGCCTATTCTGCTGGATTTTGAAAGACGACTATTGTTCGTTCGCGGTCAGCTGGTTGAAACGACCTTCTCGGAGTATGAGTTGATGAGGCTGTTTCTCGCATATCCGGGCAAGGTGTTCAGCAGGGAAGAGCTTATAAATGCGATTCGCGGCTTTGATTCGTTCGTAACAGACCGTGCGATCGACGTACATATCGTTAATCTTCGCAAAAAGATTGAACAAAACCCGAAGGAGCCAAGGCTGATCCGGACGGTTTGGGGGTTTGGTTACAAGTACACGGCTGAGTATTCAAGTAAGATCTAAGATAAGAGCAGCCAGGGGAACCATTCCGATGACGGAGTGGTTCTTTTTTTGTATATATGTGTAAGGCATTCGAAGACGTTATTAAATGATCTAACATTCTTCTAATAATTATTTCCCTACCGGATGTGCTCGACCTGTCAATGATTCGCCGTTCTGAATATAAGCGGGAATAGAAAAGACCTGATAGCGCACATAAATGTGCCTTCAGGTCTTTTTTAGGCGGCGCCAGCCTTTTACGCTTGCCTTGCCGCTTAACATACTTCAAGATACAGCTTTGTTCCGTCATTATATTGAAATATTGCCACATCGCGCACCATCTCAACGGATTTAATTCGTCTCCATTTTTTGCGGAAATCAAAGTCTAATTCCATTTCAAACAATTTATGATGAAGCAGTTCTACTGATGCCGGTTGTTCGTTAGGGTAGTAGACAGGGACGGAACGACTTTTGAAGGTAATGACTTTCATCATTGCCTAGAACACCTCCGATCGTTTTTTCCCATTCTAACGCAAATCTTTTAGCGCCTTATGAAACGGTCGTCAGGATTTTGTTTACTTTACTCATACATTTCTAACAAGTGTATTTAACTGGAAAAGCTGCTGTATTTTTTCTTGTAATAGCCGTGCCCGTAGTGCTGATGCCCTTGCGGCGGATATTGCGGCGGTCGGTTATGCGGATGAAAGTGCCCCTTCTTGTAATCGCTGCTGCTGTAGTGGTAATAGCCCTGGTGTTTGCGCCCTGTGAGCGAATATAAGAAGCGTTTAATCAAATGTCTGATCATCATCTTCAACCTCCTAAAAGTTTTGTGAAGCAAAACTGGCTTCGAAAGCGTAATCTAAAGTTTTTGTGAAGTATAATTATTAATACGACATTTTGTCATCAAGGTTTCTAGTTGGATGTCGAATTCCGCTCGGCAAGGTGAATCGGTGGCGGTAACTTGATACTAGGAGGAGATCGATGTGTGGACCTTTATCGCCGACAAATGGAGGGAAACGATTAACCACTGGCGTGATTATCCGCTTCGGACTGGAACCGTATGGATGGGACGTTACCGGATCGAGCGATTTCTCGGTATGGGCAGCTACGGGCAAGCCTATACGTGTACAGATATTGAAAACGGGTGCACCGTTTTACTGAAACGCAACATGCCGAGCAAGCGTGAGCTGGGCAGGCTGATGCTTGAGCGTGAAAGTCATATTTTACAGGCGCTGGACCATCCGCAAATTCCGAAATGGATCCATTATGCAAAGCGCGGCCGCGATGAAGCGCTTATCATGGAGCTCATAGAGGGCGACAATTTGGAGCATAAAATGATGGTGCAAGGCCGCACCTTTACGCTGCAGGAATCGCTGGGTACGATCAAAGAGCTGATTCAACCGTTAAAGCATCTTCATCAGGCCGGATTTGTGCATCGGGATGTCCGGATACCGAATGTGCTTGAGCGCAGCGGCAGCATCTATTTAATTGATTATGGTCTTGCATGCCGCATTGGCGAGCAGCCTCCGGAGGAGCTTCGAACCTTGTTGAAGGAGACAGATTCAGCTGACAATAACGCAAGCAGCCTGCAAGGCGGCAGTTGGGCTGCAGTGAAGCGGCGAATGAGAAAGCCGTATCCTTCAAGCGATTTGTACGGCTTAGGGCATCTGTTTCTGTTCATGATGTACGCAGGCTATGAGCATGAGGAAGGGCAGGCGGAGCGCGGCTGGGAAGAGGAGCTGGAGCTTCCTCAAGCAGTGAACCGTTTTATAAGAAGGCTGCTTCAGCAAAATGAACCGGGCTGGCTGTCCGCTGTACAATGCGAGCAAGACCTGGAGCAGCTAATAGCTGCTCTTGCCTAAAGCAATGATCTAAATAAACGGGACAATTTGCTTAAAGCTCTCGTTGCTCGTTCCAGCATAGATGATCGCAATTACGGTCAGGTGCAGCGGGTAAAAGCTGCGCCAAATGATTCGGGGAATGCGGATTTTATCGGCACTGCGCATGAAATTAGGCGCATAGACGATGAGCAATGTAGCAAACAAGCTAAAGCTTTGGAGAATCCAGCCTGAACCCTTCACAGGAATGCTTACCACATTTAATAAGAAATGAAACAGCGTCAGCCACTGGACGGACGCATATCGATAAATAAGCACGAGCAGCACAGCGTAAGCGCCGTAGCTGAATGGGCCAACTTCTACTAATAAAGCAGCCGCTGCTGCCGCGACGATTTGGATGACAAGCTTTCCGTTCCATCTGTCAAGAAGGCGCAGGAGCAGGAGGCAAACAAATAACGTGCCTACCGTATTTACTTCAAGCCGGTAAAAGGCAAATTGATAAGGCAGCTGCGAGATTAAGGCAATCCATCCGACTCGCTTCAAATAGCGGTTAATGTCGCGGGTACGGTAGTATCCAAGCACAATGGCATAGGCATAGAAAGGCATGGCGAGTCTTCCAATTATTCGCCAGATCTCATTTTCAGAAAACCATACAAGGCCGATATGATCAATAAGCATCGTCAGCATAGCTAGAAATTGAATCGTCATCACCTTCGTCCACCAGGTTTTACCCAGTATACCATAAGGGGTGACCGAAAAAATGAAGAGGAAGAACTCCAAGCCGCTTCGCACGGGTAAGGGTTCTTCATTCCATATATATGACAGCTTTCGCAGTCTTAGACCGTTGATGGCAAAAGGGACAACCTTATGTCGAAGTGACCATTCATGGCTGCTGCAGTATTTCAGCATTTGACGGTTATTAAACGTCCATACCATTCTCTCATAGAGACATAGAATAGAGTAAGCTCGAGAGAGAGGGGGGATAGGAATGTCCGCCAAATTAAAAATGAAAGTTCGTAACGTGAAAACGACTCGCAAGTCAACTAAACGCGCTCGCGTATCTACTACTTGTACATGTAATAATGATCAACAAGTCGCTGGTCAACAAGTCGCTGGTCAAAAAAGCGCTGGTCAACAAGTCGCTGGTCAAAGAAGCTGTGGCCGCAGACAAGACCCGGCAGTCGATGCTATGCAGGAAGCAGGTAAAGAACTAAGCGACATTTTTAAGCAGCTGAGGAATGAAGATGTAGCGGAGAAGTTTGTTAGAGCGATTCGCTGTCGTGATGCAAGAGCGGTGCAAATGCTGCTTGACTGTAATTGCAGAGTTGTGGACTTCTTCAGCACGCGTGATCAAGACTGTGTAAGAATCTGCTGCGCATTCGGCAGATACAATGATGTAACAACCACATTCGATATTTGCGTCAGAAGTATACAGGATGTTTGCAGACGCGATAACTTCTGGTTCTAATTTATTCAGGAAGGGCGGTCCTATTTATATAGGACGGTCCTTTTTGCCGTTCATGCCCAAAAGGCGAAAAATCACAGAGGCGGCTATAGCCGCATTAATAAAGGAGTTGAGAGCGAAAAAAATGAACAAGCACGGAGGGGAACGAGGTTGACGCTAATACCGAATTTTCCGCAAGCGTTGTTGGATGAACACCGCATTTGGCACTATACGATCATTTAACGCCGGGGAACAAGCTGCTACGATGCCGCCGCAGAGCAGAGACTTCAATTTAATCCGCGCTCGTTTAGAACTTTAGATGAGCTTGGAAGCTCTATTGAAATGAATATACATGGCTGCTTACATGAGATGGGGGCGCAAATATTCAATCAGCCGGAGCTGGATGACTTTGATCTTGCGCCGCGCCATACGGAATTTTACAATATTCACTTTATGATAGATGGGTGGTACAGCAATTGGGAGCGTGCTTGGGGGCTCGCGGTCAATCGAATAAGCGCCATGCGCGCATTAAGTGCAGCTGTGCAGCTTCCGAAGTACGGATGCATAATAAGCAGTCTCGCGCGGCACGAATTGGTTAGCCTTTACGGACCGCTGCGCCTGTGCCAGATGTCCAGTCTCATCAACCAGCTCAACGCCATATACAGTCACCTCATCCACCAGGCCTTCAAAAAGCGCAATCAGCTCGTCGAGATCAGCCTCATAAACGCCGGCCACTTCTTCTGGCTGCAGCCGCAATTCAGTCAGCGGCACCGAGCAAACGAGGGCGAACACATCGCTAACCTCGCGGTCGATGAATGGAACGCCATTCACATCACCGCTTTCTTGCTCACGTATCTGACCAAGCGGAATCAATTGCTCGAACTCGGCCTTTACTCCAAGCTCCTCCTCGAGCTCCCGGACCGAGTCGCGAACCGTTTCACCAGCAGTCAGATGGCCGGCAGCCGTTATATCGTAGCAGCCCGGATTCGTATCCTTGCCGGCTTGGCGGAGCTGGAATCGGACGAACCGGCGGTTCCCTTCGCGCCGCGTCAGCCAGCAGTGAAACGTGCGATGCCAGTAGCCGTTGGCGTGCGTATCGGCGCGGGTTGCTGTGCCAAGAGGACGAAGCTGCTCATCATAAATGTCAAACAGTTCCTCAGCCATGCGCAGCGACCTCGAGCTGGGATGTGCAGTGCTTGCAGCGAGTCGCTTTGAGTGGCACTTGGGACAAGCAGTACGGGCATTCTTTTTCGGTTGGTTCTGCTGCCTTTTCTTCCGATTTCTCTTTGCGGCGAAGCACATTGATCACTTTTACAAGCAGGAAAATACAGAAGGCGACGATAATAAAGTCCAAAAGTACATTAATGAATTGGCCGTATGCAATTGACGGAGGCGATATAAGGACCTCGGGTTTGTCTTTGCTTAATTCGGTCAGCTGTTCTTTGGTATACAGAAGTATTTTAAAATCTTTAAAATCGACTCCGCCTAAAATCCGACCAATCGGCGGCATAATAATATCGTTGACGAGTGAGGTAACGATTTTACCGAACGCGCCTCCTATGATGACACCGACCGCTAAGTCGATAACATTGCCGCGCATCGCGAACTCTTTAAATTCTTTGATGATTTTCATGTGTATCCTCCTGGCATTTCGCTTATAGTGTGCCGGTTCCTAGTGAACCTATCCTATCATTGTAGCGTAAGAAGAAGATTTGAGAAACTTCCCTCTCTTTTTTGACAAAAATATGCATTTTTCCGCAAAAGTAGAAAGGATTTTATAGGATATTGTCGAATTCCATTAGAAGAAATGAATTTATGGATATTTGAAGGAGTCTTATGAACCACCCTATCTTTCAGGGAAACCCCTATTATTTGATCCTGTCATTGTTTATTATGTGCTATGCCTCCTATACGATGTTCAGTATGATTGAGCAGCTGAAGCCGAGAGAACAGGTGAATAGCTTCAACTGGATTGCTGGCGGAGCAGCTGTATTCGGCTTAGGCTTATGGACGATGCATATCATTTCTTTGCTTTCCTCAGACTATATGATCGTCATTAATTGGAGCATGCTTCTTGTCTTAATCGCATGTGCTGCCTTTACCTATTTGAGTATACTCCATTTGAAAAAAGAGGGGTTAACGAAAGGAAGGTATACTTTAAGCGCAATCATGATGGCGATTGGGGCCAATTTGCTTCATTACCTGTCCATGCTTTCCGGTTCCAACATTGCCTTCGAGATGAATTGGCTTTTATTTGCGCTTTCCTTCCTGGTCAGCGTGGCCGGCACCTATTCAGCATTTTATTTGCTCGGGAGAAAGCGGTATAAATACAAGCTGAAAAGCAGTCTCGTGCTTGGTCTGTCAAACATGCTCATGCATCAGCTTGGGATGCAGGCTTTGACCGTCGAATATCGGGACATCCTGTCAACCGACAGATTAAATGATTATTTGCTGCTGCTGGCATTCATGCTTGGGGTGGCCACGCTGCTTATACTCAGCTTTAGTCTGACGACAAGGTTCGCCTCTAACAAATATAATCAAATCGATCTGAGATATAAGCTGCTTGTCGAAAATTCCATGGATACAATCGCATTAATTAGCGGCGGCAAGTGGGAATATATGAACCGCGCAGGGTTTCGCATGTTTGAAGTACAGAGCGAGAAGGATATAATCGGAACAGGCATCTATTCACTGCTTGATGGGAAGCATCACAGAGAGATGGCTGCTTGGCTCGAAACTGTTCAAGAGGATGAGGCTGCACCGATTAAGCCCATTGAGCTGCAATGGCGAACGGTGCAGGGCACGCTGCTCCATACGGAAATCGTACGGGCAAGCACAACATTCTCGGGCAAGCAGATTGAACAGGTTATTATTCGCGACATTTCTGAGCGGAAAAAGAATGAAGAGCTGCTCATTAATTCCGAGAAGCTGTACGTAGCAGGTCAATTGGCTGCCGGAATTGCTCATGAAATACGTAATCCTCTCACATCATTAAAAGGGTTTCTGCAGCTCCTCGCATCGGGCAGGGGAAATAAAGAAGACTTCTATGACATTATGAAATCGGAGCTTGTACGTATTGAATCGATCGTAAGTGAATTGCTTATGCTTTCAAAGCCGCAAATCTATGAATTAGCTTTTAAGGACGCTCGTCAAATGATGACCGAAACGGTTAACTTACTTGAGACGCAGGCTATTTTGCATAATGTAATTATAGAATTCCATGCGGGTGATAAGCCGCTCTGGGTGATGGGCGTAGAAAATCAATTAAAGCAAGTGTTCATTAACGTGCTCAAAAATGCGATTGAAGCGATGCAAAATGGAGGAGTCGTGAAGATCAGCATGTCGCACGATGAAGACGGAGCCGTTAACATTCGCATACAGGATCAAGGCTCGGGCATTTCG
This sequence comes from Bacillota bacterium, assembly GCA_051750645.1. Taxonomy (GTDB): domain Bacteria; phylum Bacillota; class Bacilli; order Paenibacillales; family Paenibacillaceae; genus Pristimantibacillus. Next base: position 19,290 of record JBNJJW010000012.1, read on the forward strand.
AAGGAGCAGCTCTCCAAAATTGGACAGCCGTTTTATACGACGAAGGATAAGGGGACCGGTCTCGGACTAATGGTCACCTACAAAATCGTGGATAACCATAAAGGACAAATAACGGCTGAAAGCGAGATCGGAATAGGAACGACCTTTATTATTCGTTTGCCGTATTATGAACGGCCAACTCCCTCCGGCTAAGTGAAAGAAATACATTTGAAACCTATTTTATAACGAATCGTAATATGCTTATGCAGTAAGGATTCACGATAAAATGAGTGGAGGTCGTTTACATGTTTAATCGTTTTTTGGCCAGTATCGGAATTGGATCCGCAACTATTGATACGCTGCTTGAGAAGCCGCGCTATATGCCGGGCGAGGAAGTCCGGGGAGTCGTTAAGATTCGCGGCGGTAACGTGGAGCAGCGAATTGAAACCATTCAGCTATCGGTGATGACAGAATATATTCGTGAAAGCAACGACCATAAATATACGCAGCACGGAGAAGTAGGACGCTTCCATGTATGTCCTCCATTCACGCTGAATGCCGGAGAAAATCGCGAGGTTCCATTTTCGTTCCAGCTGCCGCACCAAACGCCTCTAACTATCGGACGCGCGCCGGTATGGGTGAAGACGGAGCTTGATGTTCGCGGCGGCGTCGATCCGGGCGACAACGACCGAATCGAGGTTATTCCGACACCAGCAATGAATACAGTGCTTGAAGCGCTGGGCCTGCTCGGCTTCCGCTTGCGCAAAGCAGAATGCGAGTACTCGTCCCGTCTTGGCGGCAGAATGCCGTTTATCCAAGAGCTGGAGTTCGTTCCGACAACCCAGTTCCGCGGACAGCTCGATGAGCTTGAAGTGATGTTCTATCCATCCGACCGCGAGCTTGAGCTGGTGCTTCAGATCGATCGCCGTGCGCGCGGCTTGTCCAGCTTTTTTGCAGAAGCAATGGATATGGACGAATCATTCGTTCGCACACGCTTTACGAATGAACAGCTGACGGCAGGGCCAAATGCGCTTGCTCACCAGCTGGCAGACATTATTTCGCGTTACGCATAAGCGGCTAACGAATAGACGACAGCTCAGAAATGTTCCAAATGGAGCGTTTCTGGGCTGTTTTTGTCTGTGCAGGAACGTGCTGCATTTTTTCTGTATAATAGTGGGAGGAGGGGATTTACGTTGGCGGAACCGCTAAAGGCTATGTATGATGGATTATTTATTGAGCAATTTGCTGCGTTGGTGAAAACAGCGTGGAGCCCTTTCGATGAGGCTGCCTTTGCGGAGCGCGTAAGGGATGGGAATTGGGAGCAGCTTGAGCTGAAAGCACGCATTAGAAAAATAACGGAAGCGCTCGGCGCTGCTTTGCCGCAAACATATGAAGATGCGCTGGCCATTTTATATCAAATCGATGGGAAGTGTACCGGTTTCCCGTATTTGTTCTTTCCGGACTTCATTGAAGTGTTCGGGATGGAGCCTGAGCATTGGGAGCGTTCGATAGAAGCGTTGGAAAGGTTTACGCAGCGTTCCTCATCGGAATTTGCGATAAGGCCGTTCATACTCCGTGATCCGCAACGGGCAATTGCTCAGATGCTGAAATGGGCGGACCATCCCAATGAGCATGTGCGGAGGCTCGCGAGCGAAGGGACAAGACCGCGTCTGCCATGGGCGCAGGCGCTGCCGCTTTTTAAGCGCGATCCTTCACCGGTCATTCCGATTTTTGAAAAGCTGAAGCGCGACCCTTCCCTCTACGTGCGCAAGAGTGTAGCGAACAACTTGAACGATATAGCTAAAGATCACCCTGAGCTAGTTATCCGGCTGGCGAAGTCTTGGATCGGAGCAGGCGAAGGGACCGATTGGATCGTGAGACACGGTTGCCGTACGCTCATCAAGCAGGCAGATCCGCATGTGATGGCTTTGTTCGGGTACTCGAAGCATGAGGAAACGGACGAAGGGCAAATGCCGCTCGTTACCGCTGCTTCGTTGGACGTGTCTCCGGATTCGGTAGCGATCGGCGGAGAGGTGTCCTTGCGTTATCACGTGCAGCTGTGTGAAGGAGAACGCGCAAAGCTGCGTATCGAATATGGCATCGAGTTCGTCAAATCAGGCGGCAAAGCATCATTAAAACGGTTTCTTCTATCCGATCGCGAATATGCCGGCGGCGCAGTTGCTCAAGGTGTACGTGTACACCGCTTTGCGGATTTGTCTACGCGCAAGCATTACAGCGGTCTTCACCGTGTTACATTATGGGTCAATGGGAGAGAGTCGGCTTCCGCAGAGCTGCAGGTGAAGGAGGCTGAAGCGACATGACAATAGGCGCAAGAGTGCTCAAAACAGGAATGGCCGTCGCATTAGCGATTTACCTTAGCGGGATGTTCGGCTTTGCTTCGCCGCTGATCGCTGCGGTGGCGGCCATATTTACGATTCAGCCGTCGATTTACCGGTCTTGGCAGAGCGTTACCGATCAGGTGCAGACGAATTTGCTTGGCGCGCTTATCGCCATTGCTGCTGTACGGCTGTTTGGGCATACGCCGATTGCTGTCGGGCTTGTCTGTGTCGTGGTCATCCTGATCAGCATTCAGTTGAAAATGGAAAGCACAATCGGACTGTCGCTCGTCACGGTCGTAGCGATTATGGAAGCGAATGGGCAAGGCTGGGCTCTGGCGATTGAACGGTTTTTAATGATACTGACCGGAATGGGCGCTTCTTTCGCCGTTAACGTGCTCGTCTTTCCGCCGCGTCCAAGGCGGCAATTTACTGCCCAGGTGCATCAGGCGTACAGTCAGCTTTCGCTGCTGCTGCGGACGGCTATTTCTAATGAAATGAAGGAGCAGGTGTTCCGTCAAGAGAAGGAGAAGCTGCACGAAACGCTGCGCAAGCTGGAGGAGCGCTACGTTGTTTTTGAAGAGGAGCGTAAAATATTAGCCCGAACGAAGAAGAGCCACGCCCGGCAGCTACTCGTATCAAAGCAGATGATTAAGACACTGCAAAAAGGGGCAGATTTGCTCGACGTGGTGGAGGAGCATTATTTTGCTTCCCCGAGTGCCGGAGAATGGGCGCTGCGCTTCGACCGGCAGATCGAGGAGCTGTCGAAGTACCACGAGCATATTTTGCTGAAGGCAGAGGACAAGATGAAGCCGCATGCGTTAATCGAGCCGGAAGAGGAGCGCGAGGCCCGGCTGGTGAAGGATCTAACGGCGTACATACTCGAGGATCCGGATGAGCACAAGCGGCTTGTGTTTGTCGCCTCGGGATTGTTTGAATACGCCTATCATTTGCGCCGCTTAGAGAAGCTGCTCGACCAAGTCCAGCAGCGGGAAGAGGGAGCGAAGCGGGAGCCGGAAGGTCCGGAGGAGGAGCTGTGAAAAAATTTTAGATAACAGTTTTGTCTCGAAAAAAGTTGCTTTGCCTTACCTTCCTGAGATCAAATGTAGGCATAAGAAAACGAGCAGATCACTTCCTTCTGCTCGTTCCTTCGCTCTTATAAGATCTCTTCAACCGCATATTGCGGCTTAGGTGCTCCAGCATTGATAATCTTCGTAATGGCAACCAATTTGTTCCCCGACTGCAGTAGCTCGATTATTGTACCCTTTGATCTAAAATTTCGCGTCACTTTAAGGGTCGCGGTATCATATTGGCTGATGGTTTGACCCTTGCCCGAAAAAAACAAATCCTTGCGGGCAGGATCGCTCGTCATTACATCAAACGAGTTAATTCTCCCGGCATGCTGCATATTGCTTTCTCTATTGTTCGTCGCTGTAAATACGCCGCCGTAACCGTTTAATAAGTACTGGCCGTCCGGCGTTAATCCGATTACCGTAGAGAGCTCGTATTCCCCATGATAAGGGGAGTCATGGCCTTTTGTAACGATTCCTTCATTCAGCGAAAACATTTCCATATCGCGCGGACTTGAATCCGAATTAACCGCATAGATCCGATCCTCGGCTGGGTGAAGCGTGATCGTGCTTGCATTGCGAATGGACGCTGCCGACAGCTCCGCTTTCGTACGGCGGTCATAACTGATGATTTCCGTCCATTGTCCGGACCCGGAAGCCACAACGACATGCCCTTTCCGGTCAACGACCATATCGTACGGATCAATGCGCACATTCCACTGATCCTTCACCTGCAATGTAGCGGGATCGAGCACGACGACTTTGCCGCCCTGCACCTCATCAAATCGGTAAGGGCTGTAATCCGCATTTGCAATAATGGCGTAAAGCTCCCCATTCGCATAATAAAGCTTCCGAGGCGGTCTGTTGAATATTTCCGAGACCGCTGTGCTCTTATTCTCGCTGTAATTGTACGCAACGATCTTCGATTCGCTTTCGTTAACCGCATATACGACCGGCTTAGCCGGATCAACAACCGCTTCCCTTACGATAAAAGGCAGCGGGTGAATACTCTCTTCCGGCGTTACCGGAATCGTTGACGGCTCTTCGATTGGCTCGGTTGGCGTAGGAGGCGCAGTCGCTTCATCCGGCTGCTGCTCCGGCTCAGTTGGCTCCTGCTCCCTAAATTGGTCCTGATTCAGAACTTGGATGTTAGCGAAGCTTTTTTTCGAATAAACCGAAATCCATGAGCCGGCATACTCAATCGGGACGGAGAAATTCAAATTCCCCTGCTCTGCTCCCATCGTATTAATGCCGATGACCTCGCCTATCCGATTAAACAACGGACCGCCGGAGCTTCCGTTTGTAATCGGTGCCGTTATTTGAATGAGACGGTCAGCGCCCATTGTTCTTATACCGCTGACGATGCCTGTCGAGACGGTATTTTGCAGCCCTTCAGGGTTTCCGATCGCAACGACTGCTTGGCCTTTGGCAAGCTTTAACGAAGAACCGATCCGCAGCGGCGGGATGTTCGTTCGTATGCTTGTTTTGACGATCGCCAAATCTGCTTCTTCATTATAAGCGACGACGCCATCCACATCGTAATAACGGTCTTGGCCAGTCTGGATCAAATAGCTGCTGGAATCGGCTATGACGTGGTAATTCGTCAAAAATAATCCGTACCCGACCGCAAATGCGGTACCGAAGCCAAGGGAAGCACCTTCACGATCGAAGGATTCGAGAAGAACAACGCTTTGTTCCAGCTTTGCGATCTGTTCAACGGATAACGTCCGGCCTGTATAAGGGTCTTTATCAAAAGGGGCGAGAACGATTCGCAAATAATCAATAAGTTCCTTATTTTGACCAAGCTGCGGTATAGCCTTGTCGCTGATTACGATGATACCGCCCTCATAAAACACCTTTTTCCCGAAGGCTTCGCTAATAACGCGCAGCGGCACGAAGATTCTTCCCTCTTTATATTGAGCAGGGGCAGCCAGCGGATATGAAAGGCCGTTTATTTTGAGCTTGCTGCTGCCTAACGTAATCTGTATCTTTTTGCTTCCTTTGGTGATCGTAGCTGTAGATGATTTCGAGTCCCAGGCTACGCCTGCCCCCATGTTCTCGCTAATAAACCGAAGCGGAACGAGCGTAGTCTGATTTTTTATAAAAGGCGTAATTCTGAAGTTATTCTCGTCGATCATCAGGTCAGTATTATCGCTTATCGCATTCGCGCTGCCGATCGACAAAACGACCGCGCCTGCAAACATCTCGTTAAAATCAATGTCCTCATCTGCATGGACAAGCGGTTGCAATTGTATAAAAAGCGAGATGACTAAAACAACGTAAAGCAGCTGTTTCATTTTCATTTTCATTTTCGTTATACGTGTCTCCTCGTGATGTAGGGTAGGAAATATAGGTAAATATCTAATTCAGTATAGCATCCGGGGGAAAGTTGTTTAATGACCAAATTTTGCCGTCCATCCGCAGACATTTTGTCTGGTACTACCACTACAAGCGCCCGAATTTACTTGGAATCTAAGAAGGAATTGTTCGCCAGGAGCAGAATTATGTTAACGTTAAACCTTTGTATGTAAGGAGATTGACGGCCTTGCTTTTATCTGACGCTGAACTGATATACGCCGTCCGCCAAGGGGACGAGCGCGCGCTGCACGATTTGTTGATGCGTTACCGTTCGCAAGCCGTCCGATGGGCGGGTGCTGTCGTACGCGACCCGCACTTGGCTGAAGACATCGCGCAAGAGGCGCTGATGCAGGCGATCACCAAGCTGGATCAACTTCAGGAACCGGCCCGGTTCGCGGGTTGGCTGCGGCAAGCAGTGCGACGTTTTGCCTTGAACCGCATGAAGCGGGCAAGGCGCGAAATCATGACGGCTGAATTGGCAGACGAATCGTTTAGCGGTCGAAACATTACAGCCGTTACCGGCACAGACATTGGAGATCCTCTGGAGACGGTTGCACGGCAGGAGTCACTGCAGGAGCTGCTGTCCGGCGCTCTCGCTGCATTGTCGCCGAGAGCCGGAGCCATAATGCGGGACGTCGCTTTCGAGGCCGAAACCGAGGAACTGATGGAGCGCTTCGCGCTGACCAAAGGCAATCTGTATAATATAATCTCACGATCCCGGGCGAAGGCCGGCGAGGAGCGGTTTCACATCGCACTCGAGGCGTATTTGACGGAACGGCGTCGCAACAAGCACCCCCATTCAGCAATGCTGCGTACGCCTGAATGGCCGCGTCCTTATTCTATGTTCGGCTTCGCCGTTCATGAAGCTATGCGATATGCATCCGATGCGTCGGTATCCGTGACGGAAACGATGAGCCTGTCGGGTGAAGCGTTCCGGTTGAGCGTGACGAACGGCTGCCACTGGCGTGGCATCTCTACGTTCGACTGGACGTTTACCGCGCAGCGGGCTATGGAACGGCTTGGCCGGGAGGCAATGTACTTTACCCGTAAGCGGAACGATCCGATCACGCCCGAGCGCCACCTTCATCTGCTTCGGCTCGTCCACGACAGTGTCGACCGTGGGATTCCGGTCGTAGTCTGGAACCTCGTGATTAACGAATTCGGTCTCCTCTATGGGTATGATGATCGGTCGCAAACACTCCATTACCGCGGCTTCCGGCAACGGGCCGAACCGTTCGCATACATGCGGTTGGGCCGCGGGAACGAAGAGCCGGAATTGTTTGCCCTAGCCGTCGGCAAGCGATCCGCCCCTCAAGCTACCGACGGTATGATGATTGATACCATCATCAAGCATGCCAAGGGCGAGGAAGCGCCGGTCGCGGGTTTTGCGTTCGGGCTTGACGGTTACCTTCTCTGGCGCGATGCCGCCGAACGTGAAACATTGGACCCGCTCGGGCACGCATACCAGGTGGCGATATTATGCGAAGCTCGCGAGCACGCCGTCGCTTACTTGCAGCTCTTGTCGGAGAGGGCAAAAACAGTGTCCCGGCGTAAAGGGCTGGCTGCAGCCGCCGAATGCTACGTAACAGCGCTGAAATCCTTGCAGCGGTTGTATCCGTCGTTCCCATACGGCTACGGCACCGGCACCGGTCATAATGGTTCCGGTCCGAACGGATGCATCCCGCAAGGAATTGCCGCTGCCTGCCAAGCGGAACGTGAGGCGATTATGATTTTACAGCGGCTCTGAATCAGAAACCCTAAAAACTTTTTTCTAAAAAGTTGATAGATAATCGTCACTTCGGTTGTCATCTTCCTGAAACCACTTAAGGAGGTATGCGCTATGACGCATCCGATTCGCCCCTATATCCCTACTGTATTTTTCCCGGTAAGCAACTTGAAACGTTCAATTGAATGGTATTGCTCGCTTCTTGACATGCCGTTGAAACCCAAACACGACGGAGGCGGGATATATTATTTCGGTATGCAGGGTACCGATATCATTCTGGATAGCAACATGTGGGGCTTTCCGCCGATGACGATGTTTGACTCGTCCGATATTGACGCTTCTTACGAGTTTTGCCAAAAGCAGCAGTATTCGTTCCTCACGGAGCTTTTCCGGCGTCCGAGTGTAGCACACTTCAGCGTCGCCTCGAACATGGTATGCCAAGCCGAGCGAGTCTACGTATCGGACTCGCCGCAGCAGTTGCTGCCTCGCATCGCCAGAGTGATTATCCATACCGGACAAGCCGACATTTCGACCGAATGGTACGAGACCTTCTTGCAGAGCATCCGGGAGGCCGATCCGTTCGTGGAGGGACTGGATCGCATTCGAATGGAGCGCGGCGCAGACTTGCTGTTCGATGACGGGACGTTGAGCCGGACGGAACCGGTTAATTACGACAGGCTGCAGCTCAATCTTCGTGTGAACCCGGCGATTCTTATCGAATCCCCCGATGTCGAAGCGGCTTTTGATTATGTACGATCCAAAGGAGCGACGATCACGAACAGTATCGAGACGCGGAACGGCATAGAGTGCTTCCAGTTCGCCGATCCCGACGGCAACGGCATCATGGTCGGCCAGAAGCGCACGTAATAATAAAGAGCCGGCGATCCCATATTCAGGGACCCGGCTCTTGTCATTGTTCACGCGTTGCAGCTTCACGTAAACGTTCGTGTGTTGGATAGGGGACTGGGCCTATCAGTGGTTACAGTATCTTCAAACAATAAGGCCGCAATAGCCATACTCAGAGGATACAAGTTGTCTTTAATAACATTGGTTGACATAATGACGACAACACGATTGTTGACATATCTGTGAAACTCATTGCCAAAACCAAATATGCCGCCAGAGTGATATATCCTTTTTCTTGGGATATTATTAATTTCAACATCACCTAAAAACCATCCATAACCATAGTCACCTATGTGTAATGTATACATTTTTTGAAGTGAAATGCGGCTTAAAATTCTGTCGGTGTAAAGGGATTGATCCCATAAATATAAATCCTCGACAGTAGAATACAGACTCCCCCCTCCCTTTGGAATAGACATATCAATAAAATCCACATTGATAAGTGTCCCATCAAATTCATAACCTGCAGCACGGTTTTTTAGAATGGTTTTATGATTATCATGACCTGTGTTCTTCATGTTTAAAGGCAAGAAAATATTTTTAGTCAAAAAATCCTCAAATAGTGATTCAGAAACAACCTCAATGATATGTGCCAACAGTATATAACCAGAGTTACAATAATTGAATTGCTGACCAGGCGTAAATTCTAATGGCTTATACTTAAATCTATCAATGGTTTGAATTAGAGAAGAGTAGTTTCCCTTGATCTCGTTGAAGCCAGGGAACCTGGTGAAATTAGGTATACCAGAAGAGTGCGTTAATAAATGGTGTATGGTGATATTTTCTCCATTGGGGAAATCGGCAAGGTATTTTGATATAGGATCCGTTACTGATAACAATTCTTTTTCTTCCAGTAACAATATAGCTGCAGCCGTGAACTGTTTACTAATTGATGCGATTCGATATTTGGTTTCTGCTGTACTGGGAACACCATGTTCAAAATTGGCCATACCATAACCCTTTTTAATTATGATACAATCATTTTTTCCAACGAGTATGGCGCCATTGAAGTCTCTTTCTTTGAGGTAATTGTCAATTTGCGATGATAAACTGGAGTCACATTCCAAAAAAAATCACCAATCCTTTTCAGTTAAGATGATCAAATTATATATGTAAATTCCAGGAAAAATGAGTCTTATAATAAAGTATTACTGATGGTATAATAAGGGTATAGAATCAATAGAACTAAAATTTGAATGGAAATGATAAACAGCAGGTAGGAGGCTAGCTGAATCCAGCGCTCCGACCTGCTGTTTTTGCTGGGTCTAGCTTAGCAATAACGTCTTGTAAAAAGAATCATTCGCGCGTTATTGATCGTCCCGATTTTTATTGCTGCCCTCGTGACGGCGGGGATGCTGCATATGCGCTTCCGGATCATCGTCGTCATCATGCGGAACCAATCGCGGATCGGTATGTCCTTTGTGATGGTTATTGAATTGCAGTTCGACGAGCTCCCATTCTGTCGATCCAAGCATAACATCAGCGGGAAACAAATCACCGCGCTCCAGCTGTTCTTCGTGTCCCCATTCATCTCGATAGGTGCCCTTGACCTCAACCCGTTCACCCGAAATCGGCTTCATCTCATGATGCTTTTGATCGCTCATCGTGTCAACCAACCTTCCTATGCTTATAATCCGTGCTTCGGCACCGCTGCACGGTCGGCTTCTGACTGCAGCTCGCTGGCAGCTTGTTTGCTGGCTTTGTTACGATCGGCCTGAGCTTGCAATTTGCTGGCCTTTTTTTGCATATCGGATGCATGTTCGCCTGACATATGGTCACCCTCCTGAGGTTTTCATCGTTACTTCTTATCTTCACAAGAAGAGAAGATCCTCAACAGTTTGCCACAAAAGGAAGAAATGTATGAGTCCAGGTTAGAGGCAGGAAAGACGCTATGACGTTATGACGTTATGCTTACAATAATCGAAGTCCGCAGGAAGGACACTCTATGTCTCGTTCCGTGATTGTTTCGCTGCAAGCGGGACACGGCTCGGAAAATGGAGCTGCTGCAGCAGCGGAAACAGCGGGGCCAGTGGATTCGGCAGGATCTTTGTTTGAATGAGGTTCAGCGTGCTGGCGGAGATGGGCAGGCGTCCCGAATAGCGTCTCGACCATTTCCTTCAACTCTTTGTGCCTGTCGGAATCGTCCGAGGCTATTCGAACGAACATAAACATGCCGCCGAGCAGCAATGCAGCTATGGTGAGAACGATGATCGTCGCCCCAACGTCGAACCAAGTAAATAAGGGCAGCGCCAGATGCGCCGCCCAGCCAACTATTATAGTCAAAATCGTCACCTCACCCGTTCACTTGATAGCGGGATTCCAGCCGTTTGCCGCCAAACCACATGACGAGTACGGCAGTAACCGTGACGAAAATACGCCATGGCTCATCGACGAGATTGCCGATATCGAAGCTAATCAATGAAATGCTGAATATCATGACCGCTTTGCCGAGCAGGGTAGCCAGCAGAAACGTACGGAAGGGCACTTTGCTCAGACCGGAGACGACGGTAATGACCACCGACGGCGTGAATGGAAAGCAGGCGAGCAAAAATAACGGCGTGAATCCTTTTCGTTCAACCCAATTGAAAAACCGTTCCGATTTTGGGAATCGTCGCTCCAGCCATCCCTTAACATTTCTTCCAAGCTTGCGGCTGATCCAAAATACGCTTATTGCCCCGGCTGCGACGCCGATCCATGAGAGTATAAACCCGAGCCAAAGGCCGTATATGTTGGCGTTAGCCGCAATGATGAGAAATAACGGCAAGACGGGAAGGAAGGACTCAACCATCGGGAGCAGTATGCCGGGCAAGGGTCCCCACTCAGAGTAGCTTTCCAGCGTCCATTGAATCGAATCGAGATCCAAATGCTTTATATATTGCAGCCAATTTTGCCAATCTTCCATAGATCTAACCCCGTTCTACTTGTTTGTAGCTTCTCCACTTGGAGCGAATGCATGAAAAGGAAACCATAAATAAAATAAACCGATAAGCCCAAACAGGATGGCGCTGATCCAGAACACGGCGGTGTCACCGTTCCAAGCGGCGATAAAGCCGCCGGCCACCGGGCCGATCATGACGCCAATCCCTTCAACGGTGGACAATATGCCCCAGCCTAGCCCTTCTTGTTTTGGCGGTACATAGGAAGCGAGCAGCGCGTTCCACGCAGGCAGAATAGCGGCATAGGACACGCCCAAAGCAATGGCTATAAGTAAACAATACCAGAACGTGAGGCCTGAGGCCAGCATATACAGCCCGAGGGCGAAAACACCGAAGCCGGCGACGAGAAACCACTTTTTGCCGCCAAGCTTGTCTGAAAGCTTACCCATTGGAATCAGCCCGGCTGCTGCACATATTCCGCCGACCGTGAGCAATATCGAGTATTGCGTACCCGAAAGCCCAAGCTCTTTATCGGCGAAGCTTGGCAAAATAGGGACGAGCATGCTCGCACCCGTCGTCTGCAGTATCATTCCCGGCAGCAATAGCTTCATATGGCTAAGTCTGTCTTTCAGGATGGTGAATTGCTCGCGCAGCGGCATTCGATGTGGCGTAACGGCTTTCCCTTTGCGCATGAAGAGTGTCAGCAAGCAGGCAATCACCGACATGGTGACAAGTAATTTGTACGTGAACGATGTGCTGTAATCGAGCAAAATATTACAAACAATCGGCCCGCTGCCCAGCCCGACCATCCAGATCGTATATAGAAAACCCATCTGTGTGGCGCGCTGCTGCTCGGATACCTTCGTCAGACAGACGATCCAGATCGGTGACATCCCGATCCCGTATAGAGCGGCTGCCCCGATGAACATCCATGGAAGCTCGGCGAACTGCAGCAAGTAAACACCCGCAAGCGAGACGATCAGTCCGACTTGAACAACGATGCGGATGGAGAAGCGGTCCAGCAAATAGCCAATGGCCATTTTAAGAAACGTATCGGTTATATAGTGGGCGGAAATGGCTGCGCCGATTACATCGGGTGCCAAGCCTAACGTCTTTGCTCCGTAAATAGGCAGCAGGCTGACGAGAACAGCCCCCCGGACAAACTCTACGATAAACAATATAACGGAGATGAGGCGCATCTCCGCTCCAAACCAAGCTTTCTGATCTGTGCGCACGGACAAGCTCCTTTTTTTAAGTTAAAGAATTGATGCTCTTTCCATTATACGCAAGTTGGATAAGATATCCAAAACGATGCTATCCGCGGCCGTTTGTGACGTCTGAAGCTGTGCGATGGACATCCTGCTAGAAGTAAGACGCAGAGGGTCGCCGATCAGTTTCAAAATTTGTTCGGTTAGCTCCGCCGGATCATTCGCAATGACAGCCGCGCCTTTGGATTGCAGATAAAGCGCGTTTTGCTTCTCTTGGCCTGGAACGGGCCGGTACGTAAAAATAGGCAGCCCCGCCGCGATTGCTTCAGAGAGCGTAACGCCGCCAGGCTTTGTAATGAGACAGCTGGAGAGTGCCATCAGCTCATGAATTTGATCCACGAAGCCGTAGACATGCAGCCGGGAAGAGTCGCTGTGATGCCGGAATTGCTGTTCGATTGAATCCTTTAGAATGCTATTATGACCGCATATAAGTGCGATTTGTACATTTGAATCCTGCAGAAGTCCGGAGCAAATTTCCGTAACGTCAGGCATAACGCCTTGTGCGCCGGCCATTATGAGGACGACAGGTTTTTCCGGCTGCAGCCTGTAGCGTTCATATAGCTCCGCAGATGCAGTCGTTGTGCGAAAACCGCGTTTGAGCGGTATGCCGCTCACTTGAATGCTTCTGCTTGGAATGCCCAGCAGCGAAAGCTCCCGCTTCAAATCATCGGTCGCTACATAATAGCGCTCAATGCTCGGATGCACCCAGCGGCGGTGTAAATCAAAATCGGTAATAACGGCATAGGAAGGCGGGTGGAAATTCATACGTCTTTTTAGCTCGGGTAAAGCGAAGATCGGGAAGGTATGGACGACGGCATCGGGCTTCTCAATTGCAAGAATGCGCCTAATTTTGTCGCGTCCAAAAGAATGGAGCAGTCCGCCAAACAGCGAATCATGCTTCATCGGTCTTGTGAAATCATACATCCAGCCGTACAGCGAAGGCATGTGGGTGTAGCTTTTTAAGTAGAAACGTCTTGTGACCTCATTCAGCCATGGGTGTGACTCTGCCATCAGGTCAACCATCACCGTCCGATAATTGCCTTGCTCCTCCATGGCATCACGAATGGCGCGGGCGACCTGCAGGTGACCCTCACCGTAAGATGCGTATAAAATTAATAATTTGGGCTGCCGATTGTTTTCAAAACGAACCATGGGTACACCTCCTGCCGCTAGTGTAGCGGACATTTGTAAAGAGAGCGTGAACGCTGATTGGTTACTTTGTATTATTTTTGTATAATGATTGGTATATCCATCCTATTTCAAAAATGAAGGAGCGATGATTAGTATGCAATTCACGAATTTAGGAAGATCGGGGCTTCGGGTAAGCCGGTTATGCCTCGGTACGATGAATTTTGGCGTGGACACCGACGAGAAGGAATCATTTCGTATTTTAGATGCTGCATTGGATGCGGGAATTAACTTTATCGATACGGCTAACATTTACGGATGGGGCGACAACGCCGGGCGCACCGAAGAAATTATTGGAAAATGGTTTCAGCAGGGCGACGGACGACGTGAGCGTACAGTACTCGCTACCAAAGTATACGGCGACATGCATGATACATATGACGGTCCCAATCGGGAACCGGGCTTATCAGCCTATAAAATTCGCAGACATTTGGAAAGCTCGCTTAAGCGTCTGCAAACGGATCATATTGAGCTGTACCAAATGCACCACGTCGATCGCAATGTCAATTGGCGCGAGCTGTGGGGAGCATTTGAAATAGCAGCGGCGCAAGGAAAGATCGGCTATGTCGGCTCGAGTAATTTTGCCGGGTGGGATATCGCGGTGGCGCAAGGCGAAGCAAGGGCGAGAGGCTCGCTTGGGCTCGTGTCCGAGCAGCACAAATATAATCTGCTTTGCCGTCTTCCCGAGCTGGAAGTACTGCCGGCCTCACAGGCGCTTGGACTTGGCGTTATTCCGTGGAGTCCGCTTGATGGCGGCTTGCTTGCGGGTAACCACCGTCGCAAGGACGGAGGCCGGCGCAGCGGCGACTCGAAACGTTTCGAGCAGCACCGCGAGCAGCTTGAAGCCTATTCAGCGTTCTGCGATGAGCTGGGCGAGCCGGAGGATCTTGTCTCACTCGCATGGCTGTTAGCTAATCCGGCCGTAACCGCTCCAATTATCGGGGTGCGTACGCTTGATCAATTCAGACGTTCGCTGCGCGCAGTGGAGCTCGAATTGGATGAATCGGCGCTGAAGCGCATCGACGAAATATTCCCTGGACCCGGCGGCGACGCGCCCCGCGCTTACGCCTGGTAAAACAAATCGCCCAGCCTCCATTAACGGAAGCTGGGCGATAAATGTAAATCAAATGAGTAGATTGAATAAGACAGGGTCTTTGTTCAGCTCCAAAAATTGAAAGCCTTTCTTGGTCATCCGTTCGACGAGCGGATCGTAGTCGTCCCGATGTTTAAGCTCGATGCCGACCAGTGCGGGACCGTTGTCTTTATTTGATTTTTTTGTGTATTCGAAACGGGTAATGTCGTCGTTTGGCCCGAGCACCTGGTCGAGAAATTCCCTCAGAGCTCCGGCACGCTGAGGGAAGCTTACCATAAAGTAATGCTTATAGCCCTCATAGATGAGTGAACGCTCCTTAATTTCCTGCATCCGGTCGACATCGTTATTACCGCCGCTCACTACGCATACGACTGTCTTGCCTTCAATTTGATCGCGATAGGCGTCAAGCGCGGCAATCGGCAGCGCGCCTGCCGGCTCGGCTACGATCGCATTTTCATTATATAAATCCAGCAGTGTAGTACAAACCTTGCCTTCCGGCACGGCGATAACGTCATCGAGCAGCTCTCTGCAGAGCGCAAAGGTCAAATCACCGACCCGCTTAACGGCTGCGCCATCAACGAATTTGTCGATTTGATCCAGCGGGGTAACTTCTCCCGCATCAATCGATACCCGCAAAGAAGGAGCGCCTTCCGGCTCCACGCCGATTACTTTCGTTGCAGGCGAAACCATTTTCACATAAGAGGAGACACCGGCAGCAAGCCCGCCTCCGCCGACGGTTACGAATACAAAGTCGGGAACGGAATCAGCCGCCTCCATAAACTCTTGACCGACGGTCCCGTTTCCGGCAATGATTTTCCGGTCATCGAAGGGATGGATGAATGCCATGCCGCTGCGGTTGCTTTCTGCCATTGCCTCGTCATAAGCGTCATCGAAGGTATCGCCGGTTAAGATGACTTCAACCTGCGAGCCGCCGAAGAAGGACACCTGCTTAACCTTTTGGCGCGGCGTCGTGCTCGGCATATAGATTTTGCCCGGAATGCCAAGCGTCTGGCAGGAGTAGGCTACCCCTTGCGCATGGTTGCCGGCGCTTGCGCATACGACACCTTTTTCTAACGTTTCGGGTGCGAGGGAGCGCATCAGATGATACGCGCCGCGTATTTTGAATGAGCGGACGATTTGCAGGTCCTCCCGTTTCAGCAGGACGTTGCAGTTGTAGCGTTCGGACAGCACCCGGTTATATTGAAGCGGAGTACGCGTAATGACATCTTTTAAATGCATTTGCGCTTGGACGATTTCTTCAAGCCCAATACGGGCCAAAGCTGCGGTATTCGGATTCATAGGCGACTTCCTTTCGGCTTTCGATAAACAACAACATATCAGATGATTCATTATAGCACTTTGGACGCGAATTGACGCATCTGCCGGTGTCTAATCAATAAATTGGATAGAAAGGCTTGATACAAGAGGAGGGGGTGCCGAATGCGGAAAGCCATTAGAAGACTGATGACCGCTGTAGTACTTATTATTTTGCTTGTTGGCGGGGCTGCATGGTGGCTGCTTTCCTATATTGCGCCGGACGAGCCGCTCGACATGGCCTATGAATCTATTGATGTGAAAGAGAAGGCGCTCGACATGGCCAAACGGTTGAAGCCGGAGCTTGTGCTTACCGAAGCAGACATTAATAATATGATCAAAATGCATCTGGAGAGCAAGCTCGCAAGCCGTGAAGCGGGAGCGTCCTCCATGGAGCTTGCGAACGGTATCCGTCTGGACGGAGCCGCGTTCGAGCTGGAAGAGGACAAGCTCGCTGCGCGCATGAACGTGACTTACCGGGACCGTATTCCGGCTGAGCTTGATGCGGTTTACTCGTTGGAATGGCAGCCGCCGAACATTGCGCTAAGGCCGAAGTCCCTCTCCGTGAAAGAGATCGGACTGCCGGTCAGCTTGCTCGAGCCGATTATTATTCCGCTTGATTTGCCGGCGGATGATATCGTTGCGGTGCGGGATGTCCAGTTTCTGAAGGACCAGGTTAAGGTGTTGTTTAAGCTGCGGCTTCAGTTGGAGCTGTAGCGGAAAGTATGTCTCAAAAGTCTATAACCTTTTGGGGCAGCCCCTTGGTTTGAGAGTTTTTGGCGAAATAAGGTGCATTTTATACGAAAATAAAAACGTAGCAGTTAGCACAATGGTACCTTTATCGTGTAATCGCAATATCACAAAAATAAAACGAAGCCCACCGACCTTTATGGTCAAGCCCCAATATTGTAGACAATGAAAAAAGCCCTATGAACTGTTTAATGACAAAGCGGCAGACCAAATTTGGTCCGCCGCTTCTATGATTGAACTATCGATCCCAGTTATTTGAAGGTACAGTTTGTAATTTATGAATTAAATACTTCTCTATTTGCTTTAACAACATCATGAATGGAAAATGTACCACCTGAAGCTACCAGCTTTTCCATCACCTTATCGCGCAGAAATGGCGCTTTTTCTTTATTCGCTTTAGTTAAGGCTATGGTTAATTGCTCTTTTGTAAGTTCGGTGCAGTACGCAGGGGTTCCTGGCTGTTGTCTCCACGAATCGCTTAAAGAACCACTATCTACAGCGTCGAAGCCTAGATCGTTTGCGACACCCATAATTATTTGTTTATGGGATAGGTCATCACCAGCAATCGCTATGGCAATGCGTCCATAAGTCCCTTCGGGAGTTCCATGATGTTCTAACGTATAGGCTAAGAAATTGTTGAAAGCTTTAATGATAGGTCTACCTAAATGTTTGGATACCCAAACACTTTCAACCATCCCGTTCTCAATTTCTTCGATTTTACCGCTTATTTGAGGATAATAATTTGAAGTGTCTACAACGACTACTTCCTCCCCAACTTTATCTGTAATGTTGCGAATGCTTGGTAATGCGTGGAAAGGGATCGATGTTATAAGAACATCAATATTTTTAATTACATCTTCTACGATCACAGGTGTTCCTGTAAGATTTTTCCCTTCCAAGCGTTCAATCCCACGAGCATCTGCAATCTTGACATCATGTCCATTATCAACCAATTTTTTCGCAATATTAGACCCAATTGGTCCTGCACCTATAATTCCAAATCTCATTTCCATTCCTCCAATATCCTATTTTAGGGTCCCCTGATTGAGTAATCTGTGTACATGTACTAATATATATACGTTGCTCGGAAATTTGAAGAAGGCAATTAAAATTGACATAGTACACTTTTTCGTACCTAACAGCAGAAATGAGTTGATTAAGGTGTCTAGAATAAATGAAGATGAATTTAGTGAAGAATGTAAGAAAGATCATAGAGAGGTATATGGCATCGCCTACACTCAAAACATACTTTCGGGACGTTGGAAGTATCTAATACTTTGGTTTTTAAAGTTTAACCCGCATCGATATAATGAAATTAAGACTCGTTTAGGGGGACTTTCACAAGGATCCCTAACAAAACAACTTCGAGAATTAGAAGCGGATGGCTTAATTAGTCGCAAAATTTATCCAGAGGTTCCTCCGCGTGTTGAATATTCATTAACATTAAAAGGAGAGGAATTAATTCCTATTATTGATTTAATGGAAGAATTCGGGAAGAAGTTTGGGGATAAAATAGATTAACCCAAATTGGACATCTTAAATTAATCTGCCCATTAGCTTAGTGAAGTCCAGTCTAACATTTGATTTATGTCTAATACTCATGCTGTAAATTGTAGTCGATACTCAATTGGCGTCTGTTTTTTTAATTTAATTTGTATTCGTTCATTATTGTAAAATCGAATGAACTCCTCAATTCGTTGTTGAGCCTCGCTAATTGAACTAATATCATAGGGGTAGAGTGCTTCCGTTTTCAGATGCGAGAAAAAACTCTCCATTAAAGATCAGATAACTCCTCGATAATTGCATACTTGCCTTTCACACCTCCCGTTTCCAGATTTCTAAGCACTTTTTTAGTACCGTATTCTCCCGTTGAAGTTGTTGGTTGTAACGATCCTTATCTATATACTCTTCTCGGCGGCCTCTGTTATCCAATAATCCGTATTCGCCTTGTTTCCTGAATTTATACACCCATTTACGAACTCTATCTTTATCTTGTATTCCATACTTTTCTGTAATCTGCTTGTACGTCCATTTATCCTCCTCGTGTAAACGTACGGCTTCTTTCCTAACTTCATTTGAATACAATTTATTCGTTTGCTCTCTTTTTCTCATAAAAATACACCCCTAAAGTATCATCGGTTTCCCATATGGGTTTATCCAATGTCTACTATAAGGGGTGCACTTCATTATGGTCAGTGGGCTTTTTTGTTTTTCTTCGATAATTGCACCTTCGATACAGTCGAAAAAGAGATACGAGCATTTTTAAAAATATAAACTAAAAATCAGGAAATAGGCAAAAGCCGTTTTCGTGATAGTTATCTCCCCATAGACTGATGTTGTGTTTCAAATACACATCAAAATTGTTGCGAGGAATACAATGGAAAATTTCACCCATTACGTCATGCCAATGTATTCGAATGATCCTGTTGCCTATTGTAGACATTAGAAGAACCATCTTTAGAATTGGTTTCTGATGAAATATGCATGGCGATAGAAAAACGTATTGCTTACTGAGTTTGTCACCCAAATAAAGAAGAAGCCCATTGGTTCACGGACATACATTACATTTTAATAATCCAATATCTCAGGAGGCCTTAAATCAGGACATGAAAAAGAAATCAAGGAAACTAAAATCATACTTGCATGGTGAGCATATTAAAAGCTCTTTTGATGAGCTCGAGCTTTTGAAATCCCTTCCTAGTACGAATCCAAAGCTTCAACTTCTTAAGTTACTTGATTCTTTATCACATAAGTACCCGAAAATAAAATGACGTCTATTCAAGTCTCATAAATCTGACGCATGATTAAGCCCACTGACCATGCAGTCGGTGGGCTTTTTTTATTCCGAATCCAATATTCAAGGAGATAAAATTCTATCAGTATCCATAAGTTATCATACTTTTATCTTATTACCTTTTTTTTGCAATAACAGGCTTACAGACCAATGGACCGACGGGTTTGTTCGTCAATACTCTAGAGGCGTTCCGCACATTCTTAGCAAAGACTAGCGGATGTTGGATTGCCTCCCAATGGATATACCAAATGTTCGGATTTGTAAATAACCAATGATTATGAACAGCCGTTACTTTAATACCTGCTTTACGGAGATTAGAGATTAATGGGTTTATTTCCCGTGTGAGTACAACTGTCTCTCCAAGACATAATGCCCTACCATCTGCACCAACACTCTCGAAAGAAATAGCGAAGGGGAGTGTAAGTAAGCCCTTAGAGCGTCTGCCCAAAATATTCACCTTAATATTGGTACGTAACCTACTTGCCACACATACCCCATTTACTACTTGAGCTTGGCCACCAAAAATTTCGGCAAAGCGTCTACATAGTGGACTTATACTCATATCTTATCACCTTCCTTTGTCAGATAAGATATAGTATTTAAAGGTGATATCTTTAGTAACGGTGTTTTTCATTAATAATAATAATTGGTTTATTAACCAGTAAAACAATTGAAGAATGAATATACTATTTACACCAAATAAACCAGTACGAATTTCTAAGTAATAAAATCAACAAACACTGGTGTCATAGCATTAACGCTTCTCAAGAATCCTCTATGTTTTACTCGGGACCGATTGTTAACGGCTTCGCTAAGGAGCCTTCGGCATCGGACAGCAACGCTCTACGGTCTCGCCTAGATGGGCTAGGTAAGCAAGTGCCTGTTTTTCCTTCTCCCTTATTTGGACAGCCTCGTTTTTTTGTGAAAGACGGAATGAATACGTGTGAAGAAGAATGGCTGAAGAATGACATTGACAACGATAATGAGAATGGTTATCATATATACGAAAGTGATAATCATTATCACTAAGTGGAGAAGCTACATATTCACATAAAACGGGAGGCAAGTGCTATGGGCTTGCTCTATGAGATGGTCATAAAAAAACGCAGTTCAACGAAAATATTGCACCAGCAAGGAAAATTAAAAAGCCGCTTTGAGCGCAGCATGCTCATCAAGCAAGCGCAGCATCCGCTTTCGAAGCGGCAAGCGGAGTCTATAACAGTGATTTTAAAGAAGGAGAGAGATGCATGCAGACTGAAACAAGCAAGCCTTGGAATTGGCTGCTCTTTCCCTTCTCATCGGTAAAGGCCGGTCCGGACTGCTTGTATGCGGCTTCAGTCGGTCATGGCGTATATCAAATCGATGCGGAGGGCAGATGGGAAAAGCTCGGTGACGGGCAGCCCGATCTGACGAATGTGAACCGGCTGCAGCTGCAGCATGATTTGCTCCACGCGTGCACGGGCAGCGGGCTTTACGAATGGAACGGCGACTTGTGGGAGCATGACGGTCTATCGATTCCATGCTATCAATATCGCAAAATCGGCGGATCCAGCTACACGGCGACGGAATATGGACTTTGGTCTAAGTCCGGCTCCAGATGGGAAAACATCGCATGCCCAGATAAACGGGTGTATGATTTCCTTCATTTGCCCCAGTATGTCATCATCGCGCATGAGAGCGGCATTTCCTTATACGATCGGTTTATGGACGACTGGGCGCACTTCGAGCTGCAAACGAGCGTAACGAGTCTGGCTGTTTTTAGAAGCCATTTGATCGGATCGAGCGATAAAGGCGAGCTGCTGATTGGAGATAAAAAGGGTAAGTTCGACCGAATCCGGTTCGGTAAAACATTTATATTTTCCGTACTCGCGAAAGGCAAGGATATTTATGTGTGCACGGACCGGGGACTGTTTCAGCTCGCCTATATTTGCGATCAGGTGACGCTGTTGTCCATAAAGCTCGGCTGCCCGGTCACAGACGTTGACATGCAGGGTGATAGTCTATACCTGGCAACTCTGTTTCAAGGCATTCAAACGGTAAATGTCTAGATCATATAAAATAGAAAGCGGAGGAATGACTGGTGTCGAAGGTACTTGTAGTGTACGCGAGCATGACGGGAAATACGGAGGAAATGGCTGAAGCAATTACAGAGGGCGCGAAGGAAGCAGGCGTAGAGGTCGTATCGAAGGAAGCGTTCGATGCGAGCGCAGATGAGCTTAATGAATACGACGGCATTGTTATCGGGGCCTATACGTGGGGAGACGGCGAGCTGCCGGATGAGTTTATCGATTTCTACGATGCGCTGGATTCGCTTGATCTAAGCGGGAAGAAAGCAGCGGTGTTCGGTTCAGGCGACACGTCTTATCCGATCTTTTGCGGGGCGGTCGATACGATCGAGTCAAAGCTGAAGGAGCTGGGTGCGGAAATCGTAAGCGAAAGCATCAAGTTCGAATACAATCCGTCGGAGGCAGAGAAGGAGCAGGGCAGAAGCTTAGGGCGTCAAATTGCGGGCCTGATAGCTGTTGCCAGTTAATCTATTGAGAAAAGGCGGCCGTTATAATGGAGCAACTGCCAGCGGTGATAAGATTAGAAGATTATAAGCTCGAAGAGCTGCTGCGCAGCCCCGAACGGTTCGCAAAAATAAAGTCGGGCAGCAGACGGGACAGCGGCGTGAATTGGCGGCAGATGGTACAATTCGCCGCAATGCACAGCGTCGATGATTTCTATAAGCTTCCGGCTGAAGCCCGAACGCGGGCGGCGGTAGAAGCTGCAGTGGAGCGATGGTGGACGAACCGCAATTATAAATTTCATTCGAACGAGCATTTTTTGCAAATGAAGCAAGCTGTCATTTCCAATCTTGGCACATTTCTTGTTGATGAACCATGCTGCAGCACGCCGATTATTTTATTCGAACAGCTTACTGCTTACGTAGATGAGCTTGATATGGAGCTGTCGCAAATTTTTCATGTGGTATCCGCGGATGCAGAGGGTGCTGCCGACGATTTCATCATACATAAATTTGCCGTAGATACGGATGCGGATTCACTCGATTTACTGTTCCATATGACGTCGGTATTTTGCGCGAATGCCTTTGAAAAGCTTCCATCCCGAATTGAAGTGCTGTCACTGCTAGGCGGCAAGCGCATTCTGTTCAAGCCGGACGAAGCATCGCTGAAGCGGTCCTATGATTTTATGTACCTCGTAAAAAGCTTGCTGCCGGAAGCAATTGCAGCGGGAGAATAGAGCATAAGACGAACCTCAGTCGGTATCCGGTCACGGATCCGGCAGGGGTTTTGTTTTGTTGTAGACAAATGAAACGGTTTTCAAGTAACATGGCAGTAGTCATTTTTGCATATTTACACATGGGAAAAACCATTGAGGAGAGATCAGGTTGTCAGAGGAGTTATTGCTAACATTTCGTTCCCCGCCGCTGCCGTTTTTTATAGAATCAAACCGATTAACCTATCCCGCCGGGGGAGAGCATCCTAACCGGACCAACCTTGGCGTCTTTGATTTGCTGTTCGTCAATAAAGGCTCGCTGCATATAGCGGAGGAAAACCGCAGGTGGACGCTTGAGCCCGGTGATGTGCTCATACTGAGGCCGGACCGCTGGCATTACTCGACCCGCCCGTGCGAGGAGGAGACGGTGTTTGACTGGATTCATTTTCAGACGGTCGGCGCATGGGAAGAAACCGAGGGCAGTCAATCGGGGTCGCTGCGCGGCGATTATTACACCTATGCCATCCGGCTCCCGAAAAAGATGAAGCTAACGTATCCGGACGAGGCAAGGCTCATTTTCTCGCAGCTGCATGATGCAGCCAAAAGCTCGTCGCATGGGGCATTCTGGGACCGTCAGCAGCGCTTTTTGCATTTGCTGCAAATGCTCGATGAAGGCTGGCGCTCGGATGCGGCGAGAGCGGCCGTATCGGTTGCGGAGCGGGCGGCTGCTTATTTGAAGCTTAACTATCGCAGTCCTATAAGCAATACAATGCTGAGCGATGTGCTCCAGCTGCACACGAACTACATCACGCGCTGTATGACTGAGGTGTTCGACTGCACGCCACAGCAATATTTGCTGTATTACCGTCTCGATCAAGCCAAGCTGCTGCTTATTAAGACAGACTGGACGATTGCGCGCGTGGCTGAGGAAACGGGTTTCCGGCAAACGCCGCATTTTTCCAGACTGTTCGCAGCGCATACCGGAATGCCGCCGCTTAAGTTTCGCAAACGATTTACGATGTAAATGGTTAGCGGGGTTAAGGATATGGGGTAGAGGGGTAAGGATGAGACGCTGGCTAGTGGAGGTGTTCTAGCGTTTTGATTGGATTTCATACAATTAAAATGCTAAGAACGGAACGTTGTCATCGTTTGATTGGATTTTGTGCAGTCAAATGGACGGGTTAGGGCTCCTGGGGGCTAGAATGGAGTTAGAATGCCGGTTTTGACTGTATGCTTTCCACTCAAACGCCACTTTATCGACGAATGGGCCCGGTTAGACTGGATGAAATACAGGCAAAACGTAACTTCAGAAGCAGCGTGCATACTTTTCTCGCTTTTAACAAAAACTGGTTCAAACAACGTGAAAAGGGTGGTCGCGATGATTGAACGGTTTTCGTTAACGGCGGATATTGGCGATATGGTGGAAATGTTTCAGGTGAAAAAGGTGATCCGGGGGTATACGAACCGGTTTAATGTAGCGCCGACACAGACGGTGTCGATTGTTATGAATGACCGTTTTGACCAAAGGACGATGCAGGAGTCGAGATGGGGGCTGTTCCCTTTTTGGGCGAAGGATTCCGTTAATGCGGATCATGCTACACTGTCCTCGAAGCCTTTTCTTGAGCGGATGCTGCGGAGGCAGCGATGCGTCCTGCCTTGCAGCGGATTTTTTGGCCAGAAGCAGTTCGGGAAGGAAAGGGATCCGCGTGCCATGCACATTGTCGTGCCGAGCCAGCCTTTATTCGGCATTGCGGGCATCTATGATTCATGGAAAAATGTGAGCGGCCATGAGGTGCGCGCCTTTACGATGATTACGGCGCCCTCGACAGGGACGATGTCGGTATGGCAGCCGCGGGTGCCGGTTATTTTGGATGAGGATGGCATTGAAGACTGGCTGAACCCTCGGATTACGGAGTTCAGCGGACTGCGGAAGCATCTTGAGGCAATGGACACTTACCTGATGCGAGCTTACCCTGTAACGAACGCGGTTCATGATGAGTGGTACGAGTCGCCGGATTGCATCAGGGAGATAAGGCCGGATTATGCGTGAATGGGAACCCCATTGGAGGAGCAGGGAGATAGAATAACGGTAAAAAGCGGTGCTATTTGGATGACGCTACCTTAAAGTGAGCTTTAGCGGTAAAAATAGGCGTTATATCACCTGTTTCGGACCCTGCGGGAACGAATGTGAGGGGATAGCGCCTGTTTTTACCGCTATTTTTGTAGGAGTGGAAATATCTAGCAAATTAGCGCCCATTATTTCCGTTAATTGCTCAGGGGCGGAAATATTATGAGCGTACGCGCTGCAGTTCAGCTGTCAGCATAGGCACAACTTCGAACAAATCGCCAACGATACCGTAATCGGCGACGCCAAATATTGGCGCATCGGGGTCTTTGTTGATGGCGACGATGACGCGGGATTGGCTCATGCCGGCCAAGTGCTGGATAGCGCCGCTGATGCCGCAGGCGATGTACAGCTGCGGCGTGACCACCTTGCCGGTTTGCCCAATTTGCAGGGCATAATCGCAATAGCCGGCGTCGCATGCGCCGCGGGAGGCTCCGACCGCGCCGCCAAGCGAGGCAGCTAGCGCGTGCAGCGGCTCGAAGCCAGCTGCACTGCGCACACCTCGGCCGCCGGACACGACGACGTCGGCTTCGGCGAGATCGAGCTGGCCGCCGGTGCGGCGGACGAGGCCGCGAACGGCGGTGTAAAGCGGCGGCACCGTGAACGGCAGAGCCGTGACGGTGCCCGTTCGTTCGGCGGCGTCTATCGGCTCCGCCGCCGGCAGGTTGTTCGGGCGCACCGTGATGACCCACGGGTGGCCCGGCACGAAGCTGCGCCGCTCGAACGCCTTGCCGGCGTAGAGCGGGCGAATGAAGCCGACGTCGCCGCTATCGTGAGAGACATCGATGGCGGTGACGTCGGCAATGTGGCCGGCTCCATAGGCCGCGGCCACGCGGGGCGCGAGCTCGCGCCCCGCTGCGGTGTGGCCGAGCAAAAGCGCGTCCGGCCGCACCGCAGTCATAGCTGCGCCGAGGGCGGCGACGTACGCCTCGGGCGCATAGGCGCGAAGGGAAGGATCGTCGGCGATATGTACGACGTCCGCCCCCCGCGCTGTTAGCGCGGCGGCTTCTTCCGCCGCGCCGCCGGAGCAGGCGAGGACGGCATGCACGGTGCCGTCCTTGCCTGCAAGCCGCCGCGCTCCGCCGAGCGCCTCCAGCGCCACGCGGCGGAGCACCCCGTCTCGGGATTCCGCAAACACGAGTATCGTTTTGGTCATATGATGAAACTCCTCTCCCGTAACTTTTCCTGTTAAAAAGTGCTCTTACTGATGCGTGTTAAACTAATTAGTGGCATTAATTATCAATTATAAAAATAGCCTCATCACATCGAACTAATAATCAAATACATCAATCTCTGCTACTCATCATCAGCACTCTACACCCGTCACCCTACAGCAATTTCGCTTCCGTCTGAAGAAGCGAAATAAGCGAGGCCGCTTGCTCCGCTGGCGTGCCGGGGAGGCGTTTGCCGGCAGCGCGCGGCGGGGGCGGGAGCAGCTGTGAGCGTACGGTGCGGTGAGCAATGTTTTCATCTGCAGCCGCGCCGCTGCCAAAGAGCTCTTGGATCGTCATTGTGCGAAGCGGCTTGCGCTTCGCCTTCATTATGCCGGGCAGCGAAGGGTAGCGCGGCTCGTTCAGTCCCTGCTGCGCTGTGATGAGGGCGGGCAGAGGAATGGATACCGTCTCTGTATCGCCTTCGACATCGCGCTCAACTACAGCGTATCGCTCAGCGCTCAGCCCTGCGGGAGCGTTCAAAGCTTCCGCCGCGGGTAACGAGGCGAGCTCGCCAGCGGAAACAATGGTCACATTAACCGCTGACGATGCATGCGGTAAGTTAAGCCGCTGCGCTACTTGCAGCGCGACACTGCCTGCACCGCTATCTACTGCAAATAAACCTGCGAGCAGCAGATCAGGCGCAAGCGGTTCAATGACAGCAGCTAATGCGGCAGCCACAGCATAGCTGTCATCAGGCAGCCCGTCGCTATCCAGCCGTATCGCTTCATCAGCTCCGATTGCAAGCGCAGTACGAAGCGCTTCTTGCGATCGCTCGGGGCCGCATGAGACGGCAATGACCTGTCCGCCTAACAGCTCCCGCTGCCGGATCGCTTCTTCCAACGCATATTCGTCGTAAGGATTAATGACAAATTTGGCGTCTCTCTCATCAACGCCCTCCGGTGTAACGATTATTTTCTCCTCGGTATCAAACGTTTGCTTGAGAAGCACCACTATTTTCAGCATAGAAGCTCCCTCACTTATACCGATATTTTTTTGAAATATAAGCAAGTACAAATTGCCTTATACGATGCTTATATTTCACCGCGAAACGAGCTTTGCCGCCAAGGACGGAGCAAGCTGTTTACGCTAGCTGCCAGTTCTTCACGCCAAGTACTGTCCATCAGTGCTACGATATGTAGTTTCACCGATGATTAGACCCTATGGATTAGTCGGTTGTGCGGCATGTTCGCGATAAAAAGCTCATATACATGGATCACCGCGGCTATTTTTTGAAAGCGCTTCAATACTTGTCCAATTAACTCGCGCATACGTGTTGGTTACAAGGAACCGGCATACAGGGGGGCGGGGCATATGGCATCGTTTTTTGTGTTATTATCGTACGGACAATTGGTGTTTTGGGGTAGATGGGTGCTGTTTGCAGCCGTTACGGCGTTTGCGATTTCGTTGTTCGCGACAGTTGTGCTTAGGCGTGTCGGGTATATGAGGCTGGGCGTTCCGATTGTTTTTGCCCGCTATCAGGGTAAACGCAAGAGCAGCTTCAGCGGTCAAGTGCTTGGCCATCGCAAGCTGTTGAATGATGTAAGAAGCGGCATTATGCATCTGGTTTATTTTTATGGCTTTATTGTGCTTCAATTTGGCGCGGCAGATCTAATTTGGAAGGGGCTGAACGGAGGCGTTCCGCTGCCGCTGCCCTATTATGATTTGTTTTCATGGACGCAGGAGCTGACGGTAACGCTGGTGCTGGCGGCAGTTCTATATGGTGCATTCCGCCGATATGGAGAACGGCTTCCCCGGCTGAAACGCGGCTGGAAGCCGTCGCTCGTCATGTGGTTTATCGGTTCGCTTATGCTCACCATATTGTTCACACAAGCATTCGAGCGTCTGGCTGAGAACGAAAGCCCCGGGAATGCCCCATCAGCTGATTCCGCATCTCATATCGTTGAGCCCAGCTATGCTCCGGTCAGTGTGCAGGTGGCGAAGCTGCTTCATTTTGCTGGTGTGCAGCCGCAAAGCGCGGAGGCCCATGCAGGGTTTGAGGTCTTCTGGTGGCTTCATCTTCTCGTGCTGCTTAGCTTTCTTGTCTACGTGCCGCAGTCAAAACACTTTCACTTGTTGACCGCTCCGGTCAATTTGTGGTTTCGGCGCAGCACGCCGCCAGGGAGGCTCACGCCCTTGAATTTGGAGGATGAGGAAGCGGAGTCTTTTGGCGCGGGGAAGGTAGAGCATTTTACGCAAAAACAGATGCTTGATTTGTATGCGTGCGTCGAGTGCGGCCGCTGTACGAATGTTTGTCCGGCCTCGAATACCGGCAAGCTGCTGTCGCCGATGCATCTGATCGTAAAGCTGAGGGATCATTTGACCGAGAAAGGAGCGGCGATTACGTCCAAGTCACCGTGGCTGCCGGCCAGCTTATGGCAGCCTAAATCCGCCGAACCGAATGCGCATGTAATGGGTGCGGTGATTCCGGCTTGGGAAGCCGAAGCTGAAGGGGGAACAACAATTGCGCCAACGATGGCTGCGCAAGCGGCTGCGTGGGTCAAACGGGAGTCGATTAAACCGGAGGAGGTGGAGCTGATCGGCGAGGTCATGACCGAGGAGGAGCTTTGGGCATGCACGACCTGCCGCAATTGCGAGGAGCAGTGTCCAGTTGGTAATGAGCATGTCGACAAAATTATTGATATGCGCCGGTACTTAGTGCTGATGGAGGGCAGGCTTCCATCCGACGGGCAGCGCGCGCTGCAAAACATCGAGCGTCAAAGCAATCCTTGGGGACTGCCGCGCGCTGAACGCGCAGCTTGGATCGCGGACTGCGAGAGCCGTACCGGCATTCGGGTTGAAACGATGCAGGAGTTGAAGCGGCAAGACCGGAAGCCGGATGTACTGCTTTGGGCAGGGTCGATGGGCTCGTACGATATGCGCAGCCGCCGTGTCCTTTATGCAGTGGTGCGGCTGCTCGATCACGCGGGCGTCAGCTTTGCAACGCTTGGCTTGGAAGAGAAGAGCTCGGGCGATACGGCGCGGCGGATCGGGAATGAGCTGCTTTTTCAGGAGCTGTGCCGTGAAAATATTGAAACGCTGAGTAAATACGGCATTACCCGCATCGTGACCGCCTGCCCGCATACGTACAACACGTTCAAGAATGAATATCCCGACTTCGGCCTAAGCTCCGATGTTAAAGTGGAGCATCATACGGAGCTGCTCGCAAGGCTGCTTGAGGAAGGGACGCTTCGGCCGTTTCATACGCTGGATGAACGAGTTACCGTTCATGATTCATGTTATCTCGGTCGTTATAACGACACGTATGAAGCACCGCGCAGCCTGCTGCGGGCTATACCCGGCGTAACGATTGAAGAGATGGAGCGATCCCGCTCGAACGGGATGTGCTGCGGTGCCGGAGGCGGGCTCATGTGGATGGAGGAGCATTCGGGAACACGCGTCAATCATGCCCGCACTGCTCAAGCATTGGAGGTAAAACCTTCCGTCATTAGCTCGGCCTGTCCGTATTGCCTGACGATGATGGAGGACGGCTTGAAGGCTATGTCGGCGGACGACAGGGTGGTAGCGCGCGATGTAGCGGAGCTGCTTGCGGAAAGCGTCTTTGGCGACTGAGGGGGTAGGGTGGGTGGAAAAGAGCTTTGACACAAACGACTGAGGTCGGCTGGTTACGCGAAATGAGGTGCATTATTGCACCTGCATACCCCAACCCGAGCTGGTTTCGATAAATGAGGTGCACAAATGCACCTGCTTAGCGCATTCCGAGCTGGTTTCGTGGACTAAGGTGCATTATTGCACCTCCTGAGCCCAACCCTAGCCAATTTCAAGAAATAAGGTACAAATTGCAAGCCCACGCTTTCGAAGCGAATTTTGCTTCGCAATACCTTAAGGAGGTTGCCTATGACGGTAAAAGCATTACAAAAGAGCGCCAGCTCTATCCGCAGCGCCGCAGTACTCGGCTCTGGCGTAATGGGAGCGGGAATCGCCGCTCATTTGGCGAATGCGGGCATGCGCGTCTTGCTGCTGGACGTTGTTCCGCAATCGGTAACGGCGGAGGAAGAGAGGCAAGGGCTGACGCTGGCTGATGCCAAGGTGCGCAGCCGGCTGGCAAGCGCCGCTGTGGCGAGAATGAGCAAGGCGCAGCCGGCGCAGCTCTATAACCCGGCTTGGTCGGCGCGCATTACGCCTGGCAATTTAACCGATCATTTGACTGCGCTCGGAGATGTCGATTGGATCGTCGAGGCGGTCGTCGAGCGGCTTGATATTAAACGGGAGGTTTTCGCAGCAATCGATACTGTGCGGCAGCCGGGAACGATCGTCAGCACAAATACGTCGGGCTTATCCGCAGCGTCAATGGTGGAAGGAAGGAGTGAGGAGTTTCGACGGCATTTTGCGGTGACGCATTTTTTTAATCCGCCCCGTTATATGAAGCTTGTAGAGATCGTTCCAACCGCAGATACGAACCCCGAGGTTGTGCAGCTGCTGAGCGAGATATGCGAGAAACGGCTGGGCAAAGGCGTGGTTATCGCGAAGGACACGCCCAACTTTATCGCTAACCGGATTGGAACCTTTGGCATGCTCGTGACTTTAGAGGATACGCTTCGCTTTGGGCTGACGGTAGAGGAGGCGGATGCGTTAACGGGTCCGGCTATGGGAAGGCCGAAGACGGCGACGTTCCGTATGCTCGA
The DNA here is from genome assembly GCA_051750645.1 of Bacillota bacterium. Classification (GTDB taxonomy): domain Bacteria; phylum Bacillota; class Bacilli; order Paenibacillales; family Paenibacillaceae; genus Pristimantibacillus. The sequence goes on from JBNJJW010000012.1 coordinate 50,149, forward strand.
TCTCGTTGGCTTGGATACACTGCTGCATGTCGTGGATAACGTGCGGGAACGAAGCAGTGACCCGAGTGAACAAGCCATATTTGCCAGGCCGGCGTTACTTGAGCAGTTGGTAGCGGCAGGGCGGCTGGGGGAGAAGTCAGGAGCAGGTTTATATCGGAAGGTGAAGGGCCGGGGCGGCAGTGAAATCGAATCGCTCAAGCTGGATACGCTCGAATACGGGCCTAAGCGCTCTGTAAGCTCGCCTGTTATCGATGCGGCGAAGGCTGCGAAAGGCGCTGCTGCAAAGGTGAAGGCGCTGCTCCGGACCGATCCCACTGATCGCTATGCAAAATTCGCATGGTCAACGATCAAAAAAACGCTGCTCTATTCGGCGGCCCAAGTCGGCATTATCGCCGATTCCATATCGGATGTCGACCGTGCGATGCGGTGGGGCTTTAATTGGGAGCTTGGACCGTTCGAGCTGTGGGATGCTATCGGTCTTGCGGAATCGGTTCAGCAGATGCAGAAGGAGGGCGACGAAATACCGTCCTGGGTGACGGCTTGGATAGCGGACGGTCATCAAAGCTTTTATCGTGCGGCGGACAATAAACGGGCATATGCTGCCGGCGGCGTTTATAAGCTGGAAGAGCAGGAAGCAGACATGATTTCGTTAGCGGCGTTAAAAGCTTCCGGGCGAACCGTACTCGCCACGTCCGGAGCCAGCTTAATCGATATTGGCGACGAGGTCGCACTCTTGGAGTTTCATTCTCCGAACAATGCGATTGGCGGCGATATATTGACAGCCATTCGTCAAACGACCAAGGAGGTGGCGCGAAATTGGCGCGGGCTTGTGCTCGCTAATGAGGGGCGGAACTTTTGCGTCGGCGCGAATTTGATGCTTCTTCTAATGGAGGCGCAAAACGGCGAGTGGGATGAAGTAGAGGATATTATCCGCTTCTTCCAGGGCAGCATGCTGGATCTTAAGCGGCTCGACCGGCCAGTCGTTGCGGCTCCGCACCGAATGACGCTAGGCGGCGGGGTTGAGGCATGCTTGCCTGCCGATCAAATTATTTTTTCTCCAGAAACCTATTTCGGACTGGTTGAGACGGGGGTGGGCCTTATTCCTGCAGGCGGGGGCTGCAAGGAAGCAGCCGGAATGGCGGCTGAACGGGCACTCACCGCGAGTAACGGCAAGCCCGGCGCAGACTTGCAGCCGCATTTGAACGCGCTGTTTGAGACGATTGCGCTGGCAAAAGCATCTTCAAGCGGTTACGAGGTGAGCCGGTTAGGGCTGATGCGGCCGCAGGACCGCGTCATTATGCGGCAGGACGCGCGTATCGCCGAAGCGAAGCGCGCGGTTCTGGAGCGTGACCGGGCGGGCTATACGCCGCCCGCGGAAGGCCGTATTCGCGTGGCGGGACGCGAAGGCAAAGCAGTGCTTAAGGTCGCGGTCCAGGCGATGCAGCTGGGCGGCCATATTAGCGAGCATGACGCGCTTATCGGCTGCAAGCTTGCGCATGTACTCGCCGGCGGCGATATTCAGCCCGGCACTGAGGTAAGCGAGCAATATTTGCTCGATTTGGAATGCGAAGCGTTCCTCAGCCTGTGCGGCGAACGCAAAACGCAGGAACGAATGAGCCACATGCTTTCCACTGGCAAACCGCTGCGGAACTAGCACTCGCTCTTGCCGTACCGGCAAACCGCTGCGGAACTAGCACTGGCTCTGCACCTGGGCAAATATTTAATCAAAGGAGGAGAGCGTCATGTCAGCTGCATCACCGTTTACCGATCACGATCGCGATGCCGTTATCGTAGCTGCGGTACGGACGGCGGTCGGCAAAGCATCGAAGGGAAGCTTGGCGGAGACGAGGGCGGAGGATCTCGGGCGCGCGGTTTTGCAAGGCGCGCTTGCGAAACTGCCCGGGGTATCGCCCGACCAGATTGAAGATGTCATTATCGGCTGCGCGATGCCGGAAGGGGAGCAAGGGCTGAACGTTGCCCGTATCATATCGCTATATGCCGGCCTGCCGGTCACAACGCCAGCCGTGACGATTAACCGGTTTTGCGCTTCGGGTCTGCAAGCAATCGCTTATGCTGCAGAACGTATCCGGCTTGGGGATGCGGATGTGATCGCAGCGGGCGGAGTCGAGAGCATGAGTCATGTGCCGATGACCGGCTTCAAGCTGTCGCCTCATCCGGCCATTGTCGACGCGAAGCCCGAGGTATACATGGGAATGGGTCATACCGCAGAAGAGGTTGCCCGCCGTTATGGCGTTACGCGCGAGGCGCAGGATGCGTTCGCGTCTGCGAGTCACCGCAAAGCTGCAGCGGCGATCGCGGCGGGTCATTTTCAAGCGGAAATTGTGCCGATAACCGCCAGCCGGTCAGGAGTAAACGATGCCGGCCGGCCATGGGAGAAGGTGTTTCAGTTTGATACGGATGAGGGGGTGCGTCCGGAAACGACGGTGCAGACGTTAGCGCCGCTGAAGCCCTCTTTCGCCCGCGAAGGGACGGTAACGGCGGGCAACACCTCGCAGATGAGCGACGGCGCAGCGGCGGTTGTCGTGATGAGCCGGGCCCGCGCAGCGGAGCTTGGCTTACGTCCGCTCGCCGTTTTCCGCAGCTATTGCGTAGCTGGCGTCGCTCCTGAGGTGATGGGCATCGGACCGATCGAAGCGGTACCTAAAGCATTGAAAAAAGCCGGCATTTCGCTGGAACAAGTCGATCTGTTTGAGCTGAACGAAGCTTTTGCGGCACAATGTGTCCCCATCATTGATCAGCTAGGCATTAACCCTGAAATAGTGAATGTAAACGGCGGAGCAATAGCGCTCGGCCATCCGCTCGGCTGCACGGGAACGAAGCTGACCGTATCGCTTATTCATGAGCTGGGGCGGCGGGGCGGCGGTATTGGCGTCGTTACCATGTGCGTAGGCGGCGGAATGGGAGCTGCGGGTGTTATTGAAGTGTATGGCTCCTTGAGTGATTGGAATAGCTAATCAATTTGACTGACTTGACTGAAGGGAGAGCTGCGGCATGACGGAAACGATACGTTTTGGCGGTCGGTTTGTCGTGGAGGACAGTGCACCGGAATCGGTCGTGACGCCAGAGGATTTCACGGATGAGCAGCGGATGATGGCCGAAGCCGCGCAGCAGTTCATGGAGGCGGAAATTATTCCGCGCGACGCGGAGCTGGAAGCTTTGAACTACGATCTGACAGTAGAGCTTATGCGCAAGGCCGGAGAGCTTGGTCTGCTCGGAGCCGATGTTCCCGAGGCGTACGGCGGGCTCGGACTCGACAAGGTAAGCACGACGCTATTAGCGGAAACCTTAGCGCGTGCTTCGTCATTCGCGCTCTCGGTTGGGGCGCATACGGGCATCGGCACGCTTCCGATCGTATTTTTCGGCACACCAGCGCAGAAGCAAGCTTATTTGCCTGGATTGGCGTCGGGAGAGCGGATTGCCGCGTATTGCTTGACCGAGCCGGCTTCAGGCTCTGATGCGCTGGGTGCCAAGACAACCGCAAGGCTGTCGCCAAGCGGCAAGCATTATATATTGAACGGCTCGAAGCTGTACATTACGAACGCCGGTTTTGCCGATCTGTTTATCGTATACGCGAAGGTCGACGGGGAATATTTCACTGCTTTTATCGTGGAGCGCGGAATGCCGGGATTCAGCATCGGGCCGGAGGAGCACAAGATGGGCATCAAGGGATCTTCAACATGCCCTTTATTTTTCGAGGATGTAGCGGTTCCGGTCGAAAACGTGCTTGGAGAGATCGGAAAAGGACACCATATCGCCTTTAATATTTTGAATATCGGGCGTTTCAAGCTTGGAGCGGGCTGCCTGGGCTCGGCGAAGGAAACGATCGGATTGGCGTCGGCTTATGCCAATACGCGCAAGCAGTTCGGGCGTGCCATTTCCTCCTATCCGCTCATTGGCGCTAAGCTGGCTGACATGAACATACGCACGTTCGTGCTGGAGAGCATGGTATACCGGACGGCCGGTTGGATCGACGGTATGCTGCGGGGTGCTGATTCATCGGATGATGGCATGCAGGTGGTGAAGGCGATCAGCGAGTACGCGCTGGAGTGCTCGATTATAAAAGTGTTCGCGTCCGAAGCGTTAGATTTTGTCGCGGATGAGGGGGTGCAGATTCACGGGGGGTACGGTTATATCCGTGAATACAAGGTTGAGCGGATTTATCGGGACTCGCGGATCAACCGGATTTTTGAAGGGACGAACGAAATCAACCGCATGCTCATCCCGGGCACCCTGATGAAAAAAGCGCTCAAGGGCGAGCTGCCATTGCTGCGCAAAGCGCGTGCCCTTCAAGCTGAGCTTGTTCAGCCAATGCCGGTTCCGCCGTTCGATATGCCGCTCAGCAAGGAAACGTTCCGGGTCGGCCAAGCGAAAAAAACATTTCTCGCCATCGGAGGACTTGCCGTTCAGAAGCTGGGCTTAAAGCTCGAGCAGGAGCAGGAGGTGTTGTGCTCCCTTGCGGATCTTATGATTCAAATATTTGCGATGGAGAGCGTACTGCTTCGCACGCAAAAAATGATGAAAGCCGATGCTGGAGCCGACTCGGAAAAAACGGAGCATGTGATCGCGATGACGACAGTATTCGTGCAAGAGGCCATGGAACGGGTTGAATCATTGGCAAAGCTAGCCTTAACCGCATTAGAGCAGGGAGACGGGCTGCAAATGCAGCTATCCATTTTAAAGAAGCTAATGCGGGCACCGCTTTCCGATACGGTAGCTTTGAAGCGGACAATTGCCGCGCGAGTCATTCGAAGTGAGCATTATGTCGTGTGAAGGGGGAGAGCAAGTATGGAACCGCTCAGACCGCAGGACCCGCTTTTGCCCGAACAATCGTCCGCCGGCGATTCGCCGGGGGATGCTGCTGCCGAACCGCCTCTTGATCCATCCGTCAAAACGCCGTCAAGCCCGCCGGGAGTAACCGCCGGGCTTGCGCGTCCATGGCTTCGCCATTATCCGAAAGAGATTGCTCACTCAATAAATTATCCGAATCACAGCATCGTTCAATTTTTGCTAAATGCCGTTAATCATTATCCAAATCATACCGCAGTGCATTTTATGGGCAAAACGATGACCTACCGCGAGCTGCATACCGATGCCGTTCGTCTGGCTAACGGTCTTATTTCGCTTGGCGTATCCAAAGGTGAGCGGGTAGCCATTATGCTTCCTAACTGCCCGCAGGCGGTTGTCGCTTATTATGGCGTGCTGCTGGCTGGGGCAGTCGTCGTTCAGACGAATCCCATGTACGTGGAGCGGGAGCTTGAGCATCAGCTGTCGGATAGCGGGGCAGTCGCAATTATTACGGTTGATCTGCTATATGCGCGATTGTCCCGGGTGAGAGGGAATCAGCCTGAGGAAGGTCCGCTGCCGCAGCTGCGGCATGCCATTATCACCTCCATTAAGGACGGTCTTCCATTTCCAAAAAATATTCTTTACCCCATTAAGCAGCGAAAAGACGGGTTCCGCGCAGATATTCCGTACGGCAGCTTTGGCGTCGTTGCCTACAAGCGGCTGATCTTTATGAAGCATCAGTCGATAGAGCTGCCTGAACTCGCTGAAGGCAGTGAGCTTGCAGCTTTGCAGTACACGGGTGGAACGACCGGTACGCCGAAGGGCGTTATGCTGACGCATCGCAATCTCGTTGCCAACACGCTGCAGATATCAGCTTGGTGCTACAAAGCGGAGGACGGCAAGGAGAGGTTTCTTGCCGCGATGCCGCTGTTTCACGTATTTGGATTAACGGTATTAATGAATATGTCTGTTCTGCGCGCAGGCATGCTCATCCTGCTGCCGCGATTTGAACCGGATACGGTGCTGCAAACGATCAGCCAGCTGCATCCGACGATTTTTCCAGGCGCGCCAACGATGTATGTAGCGCTCATTAATCATAAGGCAGCAGCCAAAGCCAACCTGTCTTCCATTAATGTGTGTGTAAGCGGTTCGGCCGGGCTGCCGCTTGAGGTACAGGAGCAGTTCGAATCGCTGACCGGCGGAAGGCTCATTGAAGGTTATGGCTTGACGGAGGCTTCGCCGGTGACGCATGCCAATCCGTTATGGGGAACGCGCAAAATCGGGACGATCGGCGTGCCGTTTCCCGATACGGATGCCGCTGTGATTGACCCAGCTACGGGAAAGCATCTTCCGGCCGGCGAGCTGGGCGAGCTGGTTGTCCGCGGCCCTCAGGTTATGAAGGGCTATTGGAACAAGCCGGAAGAAACGGCAAAGGTGCTGCGGGACGGATGGCTGTCTACCGGCGACCTCGCGACGATGGACGAAGATGGTTATTTTACCATTATGGACCGAATTAAAGATATCATTATCGCAGGCGGCTTTAACATCTATCCGCGTGAAGTAGAGGAGGTGCTGTTCGAGCATCCGGCCGTGCGCGAAGCTGCGGTTGTCGGCGTGAAGGACGCTTATCGGGGCGAAACGGTGAAGGCGTTTATCGTATTGAAGGACGGGTGGCAGGTATCGCGCAGCCAGCTGGACCGCTGGTGCAGGGAACGGCTTGCAGCCTACAAAGTGCCGCATCACTATACGTTCAGGGAAACGCTTCCAAAGTCGATGATCGGCAAGGTGCTGCGGCGTAAGCTGCTGGAGGAGGAAGCCGAAACGAAACGGTCCGCCGAGGATAAGGGAGAGTGAATGGTATGGATGAGGAACGGTTTGCGCAGCAGGCAGATCAGGCCGGACACTTGGCGCGGCTGTCAGAACGGGCGGAAGCGACGTTCTGGGGATTGCTCGGCTGTCAGGTTGTGCAGGCTAATCCGAGTAAAGTGACGATTTGTCTGGATGCCGCTGACCCTCATATGAACCTGCTTGGCATCGTTCACGGCGGCGTGCTTATGTCACTTTTAGATAATGCAATGGGGCTTGTTGTGATGCTGGCCTCCGCGAATGAACGGATGGTTACCGCGAATATGAACACGCAATTTCTCGCCAGCAGCAAGGGTGGCATGCTGTTTTGCGAAGCGGAGCTTATGCACCGGACGGAACGGACGCTGACGCTTCAAGCCCGGGTTAAGGATGAAAGCGGTAAGCTGCTTGCATGGGGCAGCGGTGCCTATAGGCTCATTTAATCCTTGTACGATGCATATATTTCACCGCGAAACGAGCTTTTGCCGCGAAGGACGGCACAGAACCGAACTGTTCATTCACACAGCTGGCGGTTCGTGCTCGCCACGGCCGTTTACGCCCTGAGTTGCTTGTCTTTATCTAATTCGTTATAATAATACCTAATATATGGAAAGTGGATTTTTGCAATAAAAGAGTTAAATATTAATCGATTTTCAACCGATAAACATAATAAAGGAAGGAGGCGAAGACATGGTCCAGGGCTGGGTAACGACGCTCGTATTAGCGTTTGGAATTGTTGTCGCCGTGATCGGCGTAATTGCATATTTAAGAATGTTTCGTAAAGACAGGCTCTCTGAGGCAGCTCAGCCGGCAGTCGATGTCTCGTCTCTAAATCCGATTATTGCAGCAAAATCAACGGATGGCGGGCACAGTTCGGAAGCTATAACCGAACATGCCGGTCAACGAGATTAATAATTGTTAACTTTCATAATTGTTTCCAAAATGTTATAATAGTAAGAAAAATTAAAACATTGTGACTCTTTGGCCATGGAGTTACCCACACCGACCGGGGGGTTCTTGCGGTGCAACCACCGCTAGCGGTCTCGTATATTGCTGTTTAGGACGACCATCCAACGTATAGGGGAGGAGATTTCATGGCGAAACATAGCCAGAATGAAGTCAAGGAAAGCCTGAAGGAACTCACGAGAATTTTTCAACCAAAGGACCCGCGTAAATTTGTTAAAGATTATATTCGCAAGTACCGGATTACCGGTGGTTACGAGGATGAATTAACGACATTGGTGGAAAATGAGTTAGGCAGGATCAACTCCTCGGTCAGCTGAATCATGATGAATAGAAGGCTTTGCAACCTGTCTTGGGCAGGAAGCAAAGCCTTTTTTGTTTTTCATTGCATGTCCTATACCGCTGAGTATGATTTTGGATAGTCGCTAAGTTTTGCCTGTATTTCATCCACTCAAAGCGGGCTACATTGCCGCTAAAGTGGCGTTTGCGTTGAAAACATACAATCAAAACCGACAATCTAGCCCACTCGAGCGCCATCCCGTCCGTTTGACTGTACAAAATCCTCTCAAACTAAGATAACGACTCCTTCCTATCGGACAGATTGTATGAAATCCAATCAAACCGCCAGTGCACCTCCACTATTGTCAAATAAACGACCGTAATCCTGCATCGTTCTACGAGTTAATCGACTGTATCCAATATCCAATATCCAACATAGCTCTGCATGCCAACAAACATTTGCTCCTATCCTGTAACGAATCCAATGTAAAGGGGCTGCCCCTGAAGGTTTATAACCTTCTGGGACAGCCCCTTTCGGGGAGATATTAGGAGGAGTTAGCAGTCTGAATGCATGGAGGACATTCAGTGGTTTATTTTAGTAGCCTTTGCCGTAGCCGCCGAATATGCCGCAACTGCAAGCGATAATCACTAACAAAATGAAGAGCACCAGAATTGAACCTGTATTTGTGAAAGCACCACCTACGTAACCGGACATTATTAAATGCACCTCCTTACGTGTTGAGTACTCTGTAATTTATGCATGGCTGCTGCTTTGTGATTGGGTGTTTGCCGCAGAGACATTTAATCAGTGTCATTAGCCTAGTGAATAATGAAATACAAGGAGGGAGGAAGTTAATCCTCCGGAGTACGATCGAGATAAAGTCGGGTAACAGAAGTTGTATCGCCTTCTTCTTTTTCTTTATCTGTTGGTTTTTCTTCAAGTTGATCGTGCATGTTCATCCCTGGCGCAATGGTTGGTTCATGCTCTTTTTCGTTTGGCATACAACACTCTCCTAAAATGAAGGTTCTCGTTTTTTACAGCTTTAATGTACCCAGGAATACTGAATTAATGTAAAGCTTTACCTCGAAAACGGACGTTTCCGACGATCTGGCGGGCAAGCGGTTGAAAGTCGGTGGGCAAAAGGGGCTGGTCTCAAAAGTAAGTTGTGTAAAGTGATGTGAGCGATTGCGGCGGCTTTTGCGGTTCTATAATCCATTGCAGTTTGTACAATAGATTCGTCGATGAGCAATCGAGCTTCCACTGCAGTATGTGCAACAGATTACCCCCCTCAGCCTCCAAAAGCTCGATAAACTAACTTTTCTACTGCAGTTCTGCAATGGAACACTCCATTTCTTGCTCCATATGAGCTTTATGCTGCATAAAGTGCAGCTATTATTGTAATGACTCTCCGCTATACGACGGGAAGGAGTTGCTGAGAATCATGCGGACATTGGATCCACTATACGCAGCCTTGGCTGTTATTCGTATTCATAATAATTAAATTTTTGTCATATCCGCTCGTCATGTGATCGCTTTCAATTGAATAAAGTATACATAGACAGATTCACATGCTCTCGAGGCTGGTGTTTCCTGCGCAAACTTGAGAAATAGCATTCGAGGTTGGATTTTGCTAACGCAAAACCTGAGGGAGGTACACACATGGCAGTGGATTTGAAAACGAAAGAACATATCCGCGGCATTCGCAAGGCGGGCCGCATTGTTGCCGCCTGCCACAAAGCGCTTTCCAAACGGATCGCACCGGGCGTAACCACGCAAGAAATTGATCGTTTTGTTGAGCGGTTTATGCTGGATCGCGGAGCTACTCCTGCTCAGAAGGGATATAAGGGATATCCGTTTGCGACATGCGCTTCTGTGAACGAGGTCGTCTGTCACGGCTTTCCCGATTCGGTGCCGCTGGAGACAGGAGATATCGTTACGATTGACATGGTGGCGGATTTGGACGGCTGGAAGGCCGATTCTGCATGGACGTACGCGATCGGCCGAACGACAGCCTCAACCGAAAAGCTGCTGTCTATTGCGAAGAAAGCCATGTTGGACGGTATCAAGCAGGCGGTGCCGGGAAATAGACTCGGCGATATCGGCTTTGCGGTACAGTCAAGGGCAGAGCGGGCAGGCTTCCAGGTCGTTACTGCTTTTGTCGGTCATGGCATTGGAAGAAGCATGCACGAATATCCCGAGGTCGTGTATCGCGGCATTCCGGGTCAAGGGATCGAGCTTGAGGAAGGCATGGTCATAACAATCGAGCCCATTATAACAGCGGGTCGGGCAGAGGTATACATAGGCCCAGACGGTTGGACAGCAAGCACAAGGGACGGTGCTTGGGCGGCTCAATTCGAGCACACGGTTGCCGTTACGAAGGAAGGCCCGATCGTTTTGACCCGTTGGGAATAGAGGGGTTTAACATAAAAAGCCGAGTAGGATTCAGGTATCGCACCTGCATCTGCTCGGCTTTTAAATTCGGCGGCAGAACTGGAAAACCCCTGTTAATCTTGCCCGCATGCGCTTTGTTAAATTATATTGCTGGAAAATCTCCCGCTAATCTAATATAAAATCACTTTTTAAGCGGGCAACGTGCCGAATCAGAGGGAGAAATTCCCGTTAACTCAGACACAAACATCGTAACATGAAAAATAGAGGGAGCTTTTCCTATTCATCTTTTTTCAACTATAGTGCAACGTAAATATATGGCCTCCGAGCTATCCTCTCGTTTTAGTCCGGGTCGAATGTCCTCTTTTTCATTTGAAAATACAGGGATATTTTACTATTGATATAAGATTTTTGCCTTGCTAGAATAAGGATGCAAAACGAATTACATACAGCGGGATTGTTACTGCACAGCAGGCAAGACCTAAAATGTTTGAGGATGACCGTACCGGCAGGTGCGTTATTCTTTGGACGTTTTAGGTCTTTTTTTGTTCCGCGAAAAACGGAGGGAGGATCCGGAATAAAAGGTTAACTGCAGCAAAAAATTAGCAAACCATTTTGGGGAGGAATAAAAATGAAAAAAGCAGCTAAATTTGGGAAACTGGTGTTGACCGCAGCGATTCTCGCAAGCAGTCTGACGGCGACTTCCGTTTCGGCAAAAGGAGCGCAGAATCTATCTGTGCCTAACGATTACACGGCCGTCTGGTCCCGTCAAGCAGCGGAGAAAGTCGAGCTTACGGGTACAAACACGGCACCTAAGATTGACACTAACTTTAAACTGGCAGCTCCTGATGTATGGATCTGGGATACTTGGCCGCTCCAAAACCGCGATGGCTCCCTTGCTGTCGTTAATGGATACAGAATCGCATTCGCATTGGTAGCTCCGCGTACGTTCGGATGGAACGACCGTCACACAGAAGCCAGAATCGGTATGTTCTACTCCAAGGACGGAGTCGACTGGACTTACGCAGGCATTCCTTATGACTATGATAAAGCTTACGGCCACATGCAATGGGCCGGTTCCGCAATGCTGGACAAAAAAGGCAAAGTTCACTTGTTCTACACGGCTACTACCGATATGAACGCCAACGGCGGCAAAGAGTGGGATCAGAACGGCTGGGTACAGCGGGCTGAGCAACGTCTGGCCAAAACGACTTTCGACATTAAAGCGAATGACAGCGGCGTTAAGCTGATCAATGAAGGCCAGCACCAAATCATCGCCGAGCCGGACGGCAAATACTACGAAACGATTGAACAGTTCCATGATGGAGGTCACAACATCACGGCTTTCCGCGATCCGTTCTTCTTCCAGGATCCGAATACAGGCAAAGAGTACATCATATTCGAAGGCCAAGTAGGCGGCAAATCGAGCGAACAAACACTGAAGCCTGAGAACATCGGTGACGAAGAATACCGCAGCACGCATACCGTTCCGGATAGAGCTGAACTGTATGACGGTAACATCGGTATTGCGGAAGTAACCGACAAGGATGCGTCCAAACTGAAGCTGCTTCCTCCTTTGCTTGAATCCATCGGTACGAACCATCAAGTGGAACGTCCGCACATGTACATCAAAGGCAACGATTATTACCTAATGACGATCAGTCATACCTTCACGTACGCACCAGGCCTGACCGGTCCGGATGGTGTATACGGCTTCCACAATGAAGGCGGCGTCCGCGGCGATTACAAACCGCTTAACGGTTCCGGTCTTGTTGTAGCCAACCCGAAAGAAAGCCCGTACCAGGCTTATTCCTGGATGGTTCTTCCGGATGAAACGGCGATCAGCTTCATCAACGAACCGCTTGACGAGAACGGCAATGTGAAACACGGCGGTACATTCGCTCCAACGCTGCAGCTGTCCTTCGAGGGCGACAAAACTAAAATCGTCGGTGAATTGCAGCACGGCGAAATCCGCGATTTCGGCCCTTATCTCAGCGCTAAAGATGTAACAAAAATGGAAAAGAAAAATCCCCAAACCGAAATTACAACGACGAACTGGACACGCGAGCAAGCGTCCATGATCGAACAAAACGAAGATAACACCCTGCCTTACACGGATATCAAAAAGCTTGAAAAAATGACGCCGGACTATCACATCTGGGATACATGGCCGCTGATGGACCGCGACGGAAATATCGCTACGTACAAAGGCTATAAAGTGCTCTTCGCGCTTTCCGCACCGAGCAACGTGCTGCCGGGCAAAGTTCACGATATCGCAACGATTCGTTACTTCATCTCGAAAGATGGCAAGGAATGGAAATTTGTAGGCGACCTGTTCCCGGAAGGCACTAAGCTCGGTTCCCGTCAATGGGCAGGTTCTGCGATGCTGGACGGCGATAAAATCCATGCCTTCTACACCGCTACCGGCCATGAAGGCGAGAAAAACCTGACTTATGAGCAACGCTTGGCTATGTCCATCGGTGAAATCGAAGCAGACAAAAACGGCGTAAAATTCACGAACTGGACTCCGCACCGCATCATTATGGAGCCGGACGGCGAACACTACCAAACGCTGGAGCAAGCGAAGCAAGGTGAAAACGGCGGTTACGCTTTCCGTGATCCAATGTGGTTTAAAGATCCTAAAACGAAAAAAGAGTACCTTTTATTCGAAGGCCAATCCGCAGGCGCTGTTGCCGACCGCGAATTGAAGCCGGAATACATCGGCAGCGAAGAGTTCCAGAAAAATCATACCGTTCCTGCAGGCGCAGCTTATGCCAACGCTAACATCGGTATTATCGAAGTCGTTAAAGGCGATTTCAATAACCTGAAGCTTCTTCCCCCGCTTCTTGAAGCGAACTACGTAAACGAAGAACTGGAGCGTCCGCACATCGTGGTGAAGAACGGTAAATACTATCTGTTCACAGACAGCCATATTAACAAATACGCGGATGGTCTGAAAGGTCCTGAAGGCCTGTACGGTTTCGTATCCGACAAACTGGGCGAAGGCTTCAAACCGCTGAATGGCAGCGGTCTGGTTCTCGCCAACCCTGAGAACAACGAGTACCAAGCTTACTCCTGGCTGGTTCTGCCGAACCTGAACGTTGTTGGTTTCGCGCATTTCGGCGATCTGGGCGAAATGTCCATCGGAGATGTCGGCAATCAGTCTCCTGAATTCCAGTTTGAGCACTGGGGCGGCACGCTGCCTCCGACGGTCCAAATCGCAATCAATGGCGATACGACCAAAATTACAGGAGAACTTTCTCCAGGCTGGATCAATTAAGAAACGAATTGTATAATGTCAAAAGCTGCGCTCAGCTCATGCTGAGGGCAGCTTTTGGCGATAATTGGGATTAATATTGACAGAAAACAAGCCGATGAAACGAATGTTATAATAGCGGAAACATGCTTTAAGGAGGAACCTGTCATTCGAGCCGAAGCGAAGAAGATCGTCGAAGAGCTGCTGCCGCTGCTTGGCGGCAAACAGAATATCGCAAGCGCAGTCCACTGCACGACAAGACTGCGATTGGTTCTGCATGACGAAGGAAAAGCGGACAGCGCTGCCATAGAGAAGCTGGATCAGGTACAAGGGGTATTTTCCAGAGCCGGACAATACCAGATCATTTTCGGAATCGGCATCGTGAATAAGATTTATAAGGCGCTTGAAGAAGTCATTGCAGATGTGCCGGCGAAATCAGAGAAGCCCGCCGCGGGTTTGCCGGAAAAAAGGAACCCTTTCTTTGCCATTACGAAGATATTATCTAATATTTTTGTACCGATACTCCCTTTTATAGTAGCCAGCGGTTTGCTAAGGGGTCTAACAGGGATGATAGAATCCTCTCATTGGGCTGCGCCGGATAGCGCTTGGATGAATATGCTGGATTTTTTCTCGACATCCGCACTTCTTATTTTGCCGGTTATTATCGGATTTAGCGCTGCGAAGGAATTCGGCGGCAGTCCGGTCTTGGGAGCTTTTATAGGCGGCCTATTAGTACATTCCGATGTATTGAAGCCTGGGGTACATGAGATCCAAGCTCCGGCGTGGCTGGATGCATTCGGATTTCAAGCCGCTTCGACCGGATACCAGGGAACGGTAATTCCGATATTGATGTCCGTTTACCTGATGAGCAAGGTTGAAACGGGATTAAGAAAAGTCGTGCGTCCGTCTATAGCATTATTCGTTGTTCCGCTTGTAACCGTCCTGTTTTCCGGGATTGTCTCCCTGCTTGCGATTGGACCGCTCGGAGCATTCCTCGGTAATTGGCTTACGCAAGCGCTCGAGGTTGTTTATACGCATGGTGTCGGATTTATCGGCGGTTTTCTGTTCGGAGGTTTTTATCCGCTCATCGTGATTACCGGTCTTCATCACACCTTTCATGCGGTCGAGTTCGGTTTGATTGCCAACCCTAAAGTCGGGGTGAATTTCTTGCTGCCCGTATGGTCGATGGCCAATATCGCGCAAGGCGCTGCCGGCTTGGCAATTTATTTTAAGACAAGAAACAAAAAGCTGAAGGAATCCGCAATTCCATCGTCGCTTTCAGCCTTTTTCGGCATCACGGAGCCTGTCATTTTTGGCATGAACTTACGGTTAAGAAAACCGTTTATCGGCGGCTGCATTGGGGGAGCTGCAGGCGGCGCGTATGTTGTCTTTGCTCATGTAGCGGCAAATTCATATGGCTTAACAGGTTTGCCGATGTTGGTCCTTGCAGCTCCGTTAGGTTTGTCAAACTTATTCCATTACCTTATTGGCTTTGTCATTTCCGTTGGTGTTGCCTTTATGGCGACTTGGATTATCGGATTCGATGAAGATAAAGGAGTACATGATGTTTAGAAGTTGGCTTGGCCTGCATCAAAAGAAAACGGAAGAAATAATTTTCTCTCCTTTAAGCGGGAGAGTACTGGCGATAGAGGATGTGCCCGACCCCATTTTTTCCAAAAATATGGCTGGAATGGGGGTTGCGATAGATCCGGAAGACGGAAGAGTAGGCTCTCCCGTAGACGGAGAGGTTGTTCACCTTTTTCAAACCAAACATGCGCTGTGGATTCGTGCCGAAAGCGGATTGGATCTGCTGATTCACATCGGTGTGGATACGGTCTACATGAAGGGGGAGGGCTTTCTCGATTATGTCAAGATAGGGGACAAGGTGAAAATGGGCCAACCTCTCATTGATTTCTCGCTTGATCTGGTTCGGGAGAAGGCGACCAGTCCTGTCACCCCGATGTTCCTTATCCATTCGGATCAAATTGAACAGATTGAAATTGAGTTGCCTGCCCGGGCTGAAATGGGATTGACCCCGCTCATGAAGGTTAAAGTAAAATCTTAGTCAGGGACTCCCCGGAAAGGAGTATGCCATGAAGATTAACAAAATATTGAACAACAATGCAATTGTCGTCAAGGATTGGGATGGGGAGAAGATTGTCCTCGGGTCGGGCATTGCCTTTCAGAAAAAGAAGAACGATCCTGTAGATCAAACCCGAATTGAAAAAATCTTCGTTATGAAGGACCATACGAAGCATCAGCAATTTGAAGAAATATTGTCGACATTGCCGGAGGAGCATATTCAGGTGTCGGAGGAAATCATCTCCCATGCCGAAACACAGCTGGGCGTTATCATAAATGAGCACATCCATATCGCGCTCACCGATCACTTATCGTTCGCGCTTGAACGTCTTGCGAAAGGTATGGTCATTAAAAATACACTGCTGAACGAAATAAAAGTATTGTACGCGAAAGAGTTTCAAATCGGACTTTACGCAAAAGAGCTAATTAGTGAAAAGCTCGGAATCGAAATTCCGGAGGATGAGGTAGGCTATATCGCTTTGCATATTTATACTGCAAAAATGAATGCCGGGGAAATGACGAAGACGCTCGACATTACCGCAATGATACGAGGCATCGTGGATGTAGTCGAGGACTGTTTGAGCATCAAGCTTGCGGAAGATACCGTATCCTATGAGCGCTTAATAACGCATTTGCGCTTTGCCGTTCAACGGTCGGAGTCCGATGAACCTTTTCACGAATTAGATTCCGAGATGGTCCGTATCATTAAGGAAAAATACAGGGAATCGTATTCCATTGCCCAAAAGGCGGGTCATTTTGTGAAAGAGGAGTATGATTTTGAGCTTCACGATTCGGAACTGGCATACATCTCCATGCAGATCCAACGGATTAAATCCAGAGTAATGGCATAGGTTCCCGTAGACTCGTTTGTGGACCACTCCAACTTCCTTCTTCTGAATCACAGATACAGGATTGCGTTATCCAAAGATAACCCGTTTGAGTTCGCATGAACATGGAAATAACGTTCGCCGGCGTACGTGCCTGGTTTGAAATGTCCAATCTAAAAATGGACGATGTTTCGCTGTTCAAGGCGCTCCTACAGCCAGAGAAGATGAAGCGGGAGCATCAGGCGGAAACAACCATGCTTAATCGTATACCGATACGAGGATGTTTTCTTTCAGGTCATCCGTACCGATGGCGTGGGAGAAACGGACCCACTCTGGGATGTCAAGGATCCTATCCATCAATTGCCTACGGTTGATGAACATCAGGTCGCTCGCCGACGAGCAAAACGCAATGATCGATCTTGGCGTCACGCTTTTGCAAGACAAGGAGAGGGAGAACCCCTTATATCCTTCGCTGCACCGATTCTTTGAAACCACATAATTAGATCGCTTCATGCTAAAATTCAATGGATATCTAATAAAATTAAGTCAAAAGCCGCCTCTTCGGAGGTGGCTTTCTTAATTCTTGAAAGAACAGAAGAAAAGACCTCACCATTGAGGTCTTTTTCCTGAGTCACTTCAGTGGATAAGTTGCTAATTTTACAAAGTAGAATCCTTTTTACGAAGCACCGGTACAGCGCTGATTACACCCTCGGCTGTATTTTTTGCGGAGATTCATGTGTAGCAACACAAAGGGACCTGGTTTTGAAGCAATTAATGCATTATGCACTTGGCTTGCGTTGAAAGTGCCGCGCGAATCCTCTAACTGTGTACGTATAATTATAGGTTCCTGGTGCTGGACTATCTACCCAAGTTAGAGGGGGGGTTACGGTTACCTGATCAAAAATCGATTGACATTGTAAGATTACGTCACTTCCGTCGGTAACTGGGTCATCAGGATTTCTTGATATCGAGCCATTAACGGAATAGCCTTGAATACTCATAAAATTAACATTGGTAAACGCATCTAAATTTACCATTTGATTGGGCGCTACAGTAATTGGCGGCAATGTCAACACGACCTCTGCAGATCCTGACATATCTTGATTAACCGTAAATGGAACAGATACATTGCTTCCCGCAAATCTAATGTCGACAATTCCTGACGGTCCCTGAGCTCCTGTAAGCTCTTGAGGACCTGTCGCTCCTTTTGGTTCATTCGTCCATTCTTGGTTTCTTTGGTCCACGATGGGAGATGTAATACTTTCTTGACACTCCACACGGCTGAAGCCGTGGGATTCTTGGCTAGTTGGTGCGTCCGCAGGCCGTTTCCGGTTTGGACAACTGCCAAGTTCAGGGCTGTGCCATCAGCCCGTCCTAAGACAGTGCCTGTAGCATCTTAGGCTGATAGACTGTTCCCATCTATCACAGGTTGGCGCATGATGTTGATGGCTCCAACTCTGTCGCGATGTGCGCGGTAGCTGCACGGACACTGATACGTTCGATCATTTGCTTTATTGCATTTACCGCACGCCGGGCATGCTTGTGAAGTGTATGCTGGGTTCACTTCTACAACTTGGATACCCGCCAATGCCGCTTTGTATGCAATAAACATCTGCAATTGATAGAATGACCAGTTGTGTAGGTTTTTGGCGTTTTTACGACTTGTTCTTGTCGTTTGGCGTATGTTCGTCAGTTTCTCGATCTTGATAACCGAGACTTGCTCTTCTATCGCCATGTTCACAATCTTTCGGCTAATTTTGTGGTTTTGGTCTTTCATGTAGCGGTGTTCCTTGTTTTCTTGCTTGCGGATGGCAGACAGTTTTTTGAGCTTGCCCATCTTACGGCGACGCGCTTTGTATTTGCGGCGAATGTACTTGTTTTGTCTGCCGTTGCCGAGAAACTTGGTTTTACCTGATGATGTGACAATAACTGCGGGCACTTTCAGCCCCAGGTCGACTCCCGCCGTTACATCGCCAGTCGCTTGTTCTGTCGGTACTTGGGCGGATATTTGAACGTACCATTTGCCCGACTTTTCAACAACTTTCAATAGCCCAAGCTTTCCCCTAGATAGAAGGCCTTGCTCTCGTTCTGCTATATGAGCTGAAACCATGAGCCGCTGTGCTTTTCCTTCTGACAAAACGGGAAATGCAATGGTGTGTTCGCCAATCGAATAGTTCTGATTATTCACGTAGTACGCCCTACGAACCAGAATCGGTCGTTTTCCTTGCTTTTTCGTCTTCTTACAGATGCTTCGTGCGTCTCGAATGGCTTGGTTAAGATAATTCATCCCACGCCTGAAGGAATGGGCTTTCTCGGCTGAATTCTGTAATGGTTTTTTAATGGTTTCGTAAGCGTATCGTTCTTGGATGGTTAGCATTGTTCGTTATTATCGTTTGTAGGCGAAAGAACAATGTGTTGATCTAAGGAGGAGATTGGTTTGAAAAAAGGTATTTGGGGGGCATTATTGCTAGGGAGCATGCTGGCGCTAAGCGCATGTAATGCAAATGAGGACACGATGAGCAAAGAAAACACACAAACGGAAATGAAGGATGAGAGTCCGACTAACGAGAGTATGACTGACGAAACCATGACTGATGAAAGCATGAAAGACGAGAGCATGAAGGACGAGAGCATGAAAGACGAAAGTATGACTGACGAGAGCATGAAAGACGAGGATATGATGGATAAAGAAATGATGGAAGACGACAAGAAGATGGATGATATGAAAACAGATGATATGAAGACAAACGACATGAAGACAGACGACATGAAGACGGATGAAAAGATGTAATTGGATAAAAGTGCGGCACACAAGTTAGCGCTGATTATTGAGCTGATGCAGGCTGAGGTGGCGATTCTGTTGCACAAACTGCAGTGGAAGCTCGAATGGATTTGCTCAGCGCGAATCTACTGCACAATCTGCAATGGATATACACAACCAACGAGTACTCGCAACGAGCCGATAGACAATCATGTTTAGTATATTAGCCGCTAACTTGATGGCATTTTAAGCGTACACGTTTGATTCGGTTTATGGCATCACAGCCCCGCTTTTGCTAAAACGGGAAGTTATAAACCGATATGTTTTTATATAGCAGCAAATCCTCCCCAGTATGGCGGGGGATTTATTTTTACTTAGATAGGTAGAGTCGTAACCGCAGCGCTTCAGCGGTATAATGGACATAGATGGTACGAAACGGATTTAACGGGAGGAACGACACTTGGGCGCGAGCATAGTTGTAGCCGATGATGAACGTAATATAACGGATGTTTGCCGGCGCTATTTGGAGCGGGAGGGCTGCACGGTATGGGTTGCCTCCGATGGCGAGGAAGCGCTGCGCTTGTGGAGGGAGCATCGGCCGGACCTGCTTGTGCTTGATTTAATGATGCCGAAGCTGGACGGGCTTGAAGTATGCGATATTATCCGCCAATCGGAGGACACGCCGATCATCATGCTAACGGCACGCGGGGAAGAGGCAGACCGGCTGCTCGGCCTTACAATGGGCGCTGACGACTATATGACAAAGCCGTTCAGTCCGAGAGAGCTCGTACTTCGCGTCAAAAATATACTGAGAAGGACGGGCGCAAACGTAAGCTCATCGACCAAGGAGCAGTCTCCAGCGCCTGGTGGCGAAACGGGGCAATCGCTTCATTTTGACGGATTATCGATATTTCCCCAGGAGAGACGGGTAACGGTTAAGGGCGCGGAGGCGGACCTTACGGCCAAAGAATTCGATTTGCTCCATTTGCTGGCGCTATATCCGGGCAAAGTGTTCTCGCGCAGCCAGCTGCTTAATCAAATCTGGGATGTCGCTTATGATGGCGATATGACGACGGTAACCGTTCATATCCGCCGTCTGCGCGAGAAAATTGAGACTAATCCGTCCGATCCATGCTGGATTAAGACGGTCTGGGGGATCGGCTATAAGCTGGATAGTAAAGGGGCAACCGTATGAAGCTGCGCTCCTACTTATTACTTGCGAATACGATAAGTATTGCGTTTATTATTATTTTGCTGCTGGCGTTCTACTGGTATATGCTTTTGAACAGGGATCAGTTCATTTGGTTGACCTTGGCGACTGTTGGTGCGGGTGTTGTGTCGGCACTGCTGCACTTTTTGCTGGTGCGTCCGCTGGAGACGTCCGTCCGCCGGATTGGAGAGGGTGCAGGCCGAATTGCGGCAGGTGATCTTCAAGCCCGCGTGGAGCACACGGGACTGACGGAATTTAAACAGCTTGCTGAACAGTTTAATCTAATGAGTATAAGCTTGGATGAAAGCTTTCGTCAGGTAAAAGCAGCTGAGTCGGCACAGCGGGAGCTTGTTGCGAATATGGCGCATGATCTGCGAACGCCGCTCGCGTCGGTGCAGTCGTACGTGGAGGCACTAGAAGACGGCGTTATTCAGGATGAGGAGACGTTTCGACGATATTTGGCTACGATTCGCTCGGAGACGGTCAGACTTGGAGAGTTGATTCACGATTTATTTGAATTGTCGACTTTGGATGCAGCGAAGCGGGAGCCGGAGGAGCTTAAGCCTGCGGTTGCGGAGGATGTGCTTGTCGAGCTGCTGCCGCGGTTTACGAAGCCGTTTGATTCGAAGTCATTGCAGCTGAGGGTGAAGCTGCCGGACCGGCCGCTTCGCTTAAAGATGCAGCCGCGCCATCTGCAGCGGGTACTGCAAAATTTACTCGAAAATGCGGTGAGGTACTCGCCGCAGGGCGGGTTGATTTTCATAGAAGCGGAAGAAATGAAGGAAGAGCCCGGGAGGGTTATCCGGTTCACCGTATCCGATGAGGGAGAAGGCGTACCGTTGGAGGAAAGAGAGCGTATATTTGAGCGGTTCTATCGGTCTGACCGGTCTCGAAGCCGTGAAGGCGGGGGAGCGGGACTGGGGCTCTCGATCGCGAAGCTGCTGGTTGAGCAGTACGAAGGACAGATTGGCATAATGCCGACGGGACTTCTTCAGGGTAGTACATTTTGGTTCACGGTTCATGAAGTTGAAGGTGCCGGAGAGGCCAAATAACAAAAGCCACAATGAAGGAGGAGGCTTCCTTATGAGCGGATTCATTGAACGGTTGCGTAAAGGCTATGGCAAAAAGCTCATATCGCTTCATGCTTGGAACGGTTGGATTGTCGTTATTTTGGCATTGACCGGGCTTATACTCGTGGGCGGGTTCTGGCGCGGCTTTCTCGGGGAGGGCCGCGTATGGATCAAGTGGCTGCATATCGTCGTCGGCATTGCTTCGATTTTGCCCGTGCTTTACTATTTGGCGCTGGCGGGGAAGCATTGGAAGCAGCTGAAGCAAAAGCCTTGGCAGCGGTTTAATGTGCTCATCGTGCTTGGATTGCTGCTTGGCTGGTTCGGCTCGGGCGTGCTACTTTGGCAGTTTAAAGCGGTTGGCCCAAGCGTATCGAATGTCGCTTTAGTGGTGCATGATTTACTTACCTGGATCGGTCTTCCTTCTATTATTTATCATTCCATAACCCGGGCAAAATGGCTCAAGGAGCCGAGCCGCCGGACGATACAGAGCGAACGCGAAGCAGAAGGCGGTGTGCATCCAGCGGGAGTGCCGCAGCCTATCTATACGCGCAGAGCGTTTATCCGCGGGGCGATTGGCGTGGGACTCGCGGTCACGCTTGGACCGTCGTTCATGAAGTGGTTAGGCAATTCGATTGGCAGTGTCGGCGGCACCCAAACGATCGATAAGCTGATCGAAAATGATACCAACATGCTGGTGCCGGCGCCGCAGCCGCTTCCCGCATCAGCACCGCCGATGGGCGGCGGGGCGATCGGGCAATTCCGGGTATACTCGGTGACGCCGATACCGGAATTTTCGAATGATAACTGGTCGTTTACGATTGATGGCCTTGTCGAGAACTCATTCAAGTGGGATTGGAAGCAGTTTGTTGAGCTGAAGCGCACGGTGCAGGTCAGTGATTTTCATTGCGTGACCGGCTGGTCCGTTTATAAAAACACATGGGAAGGCATACCGCTCAAGGAGCTGCTGAAGAAGGCTGGCGTGAAGCCTGGCGCGCAAACCGTGAAGCTGTATTCCGGCGACGGGGTTTATACCGATACATTAACGCTCGAGCAAGCTGATATGGATGATGTGATGGTTGCGGTCATGCATGACGGCAAGCCGATCCCAAGCGATCTCGGAGGTCCAGTCCGATTAGTCGTGCCGAAAATGTATGCGTACAAATCAGTAAAATGGTTAAACAGGATTGAGCTGATTGAAGGCGAACATATAGGGTATTGGGAGCAGCGTGGCTATGCGAACGACGCTTGGGTGTGAGACGATGGAAAGGTGGTTACTTATGGGCGATCATAACATTGTACATCAGACGTTTACGTTAAGGCTGGACCAGGTCACAAATGTGAGAGGCGACATTCGACTGAAGGAGGATGGACGGCGCAAGCCGGTCCTCCTTTTTGCGCATGGATTTAAAGGCTTTAAAGACTGGGGCTTTTTCCCTTATGCTTCTGAGCAGTTCGCTCGACAGGGTTTCGCCGTCATTACGTTTAATTTCTCTCACAACGGTGTGAACAAGACTGACTTTGACGAGCTGGACCGATTCGGTGCCAATACATATTCGCAGGAGCAAAATGATCTTGCAGCGCTGCTTGCGTCGGTTCATGAGGAGAAGCTTCCGTTTGCGGAGCAGCTCGATAAGCGGCAGATTTTTCTGGTGGGGCATAGCCGCGGCGGAGGGAATAGCGTACTGTTTGCAGCGGAGCATCCCGAGATTCGCGGAGTCGTGACGTGGAACGGGATTGCGGACTGCAACTTGTTCGGGGAAGCGTTCCGCGAACAGGTTTTGCGTGACGGAGTGGGCTTTGTAGCCAATACGCGGACGAAGCAGCAAATGCCGATATCGGCGCTGTTTTTCGAAGACTTGGATCGTAATCGGGAGCGCTTCGACATAGCGGCACAAGCGGCTTCTTTGAAGACACCTGTTCTGTTCATCCAAGGCGATCAAGATTCGGAGAGAATATTGAACGATAACCGGAAGCTGCGCGAGGCGGCCCCGCATCATCGCTTTGCGACGCTGGAAGGCGCTAACCATACATTCGGTGCGGTGCATCCTTTTGCCGGGACGACGGATCATTTGGAGCGGGCCATCGCCATTACCGGCGCTTTTTTTGCTCCATTATTGATCCGGCCTATTGCAAGCGACCCTCAATAAATTAAATCGAAAGCAGAGGAGATGAATAAAATGACTTATTTTAAAAAGGCTGAATGGGTGCTCGAACGTTTGGGTGAGGACGGCATTGTTATTGTTGATACCCGGTATGCGTTGAACGATTCGGAAGCGGGCAGGAGGGCGTATGCGGAATCCCATATTCCCGGCGCCTATTATTTAGATTTGAGTCACGACCTTTCCGGACCGAAGCGCCTTGATGGACAAGGCGGCCGCCATCCTTTGCCGGAGCCGAAAGAGTTGGCAGCAGTACTAGCCCGTATCGGGATTGGCAAAAATACGACGGTAGTTGCTTATGACGATCAGGGCGGCGCAATGGCTTCCCGCCTGCGGTGGCTGTTGAGGTGGATTGGGCATGACGGACAAGTATTTCTGCTTGAAGGCGGCTTTGCAGGTTGGCAAGCAGCTGGTCATCCGGTCAGCACCGAAACGCCTGCTCCTGCGGAGGGAGTTATCTTCGAGCCAGAGGTTCGGAATGAGCTATTGGTGAGCCAAGCCGAGGTGAAGGAGAGAATCGGTAGGAAGGGTACGGTACTGATTGATTCACGCGAAGCTCCCCGCTACCGCGGTGAAGTCGAACCTCTTGATGCTGCTGCCGGCCATATCCCAGGCGCAATCAACCGCTTCTGGAACGAAGGAAAACGCGCCGACGGCACGTGGAAATCGCCGGAGGAGCAGGCCGAGCGTTTCGCCGATTTGTCGCGTGACGATGAAATCATCGTCTACTGCGGCTCGGGCGTTACAGCAACGCCGAATGTGTTCGCATTGGAGGAAGCGGGATTCCGCAATGTGAAGTTGTATGCGGGTAGTTGGAGCGATTGGAGTTCTGACTCCTCTAACCTCATCGCCACCGGAGAAGAGTAAGTGCCGAAAGGCGTGTAACAGTAAGTGAATTGAGAATACATCGCCATTTGGGCCGAGTCTATGGGCGGTGTATTCGGAGAGGTTCTGAGTCAACCCGAAATCAACACTTGTTCTCTGAACATACTTTCATGAACGGTCAAGCCGAGCGTGCGCTCGTATGCTTTCCTACACATCGTAAAGCCCTCTGTACATACAAAACACATGCCGGTAGTCCTACTCTTTTGAGTGACTGTCCGGCATGTTTTACGTGAAATATGAAATGTTTCCTATCATTTCACCACGCTCGCATAGACATGAAGTCAACAACTCTCCCATCGTCACGACCTAATCAACAGAAATCAACCAATGAAAATGAAAAGGTTGTAGCTACATAGCTGTAGTTTTATCAATATGTTTTAAAAGTTAGAGATTTTGTAAGAAGTGGTCGTTGAACAAACATGCAGGGGAGATAGCTAGCTCCCGTATATGCTCGAATAATCTTGATCAGCGGGTCAAAATAGGAGAAACAGGAAAACAGTCGATAAATAGCGAAGTTTATACATATACACTTTGGATGTGTGATTATATTGGGGGCTTATCGATTATGAAGGATTCGAAAGTGTTAAAAATTTTTATTGCTTCTCCAGGGGATTGTGCCCTAGAAAGACAAAAGATTCGCGAGCTCGCCAGCGCAGATCCTACGATTAAATCAATCATTGATACATACAATCTTAAACTTGAAATCAGGGGCTGGGAAGATATAGAGCCTGACATTGGAAGGCCACAGTCATTAATAAATAAGGACATTCATAATTTTGATCCTGATTGGATTGTATTTATTTTTTGGTCACGAATCGGAACTGATGCAGGATCTGGAAATGGTTGGACGGGAACTGAAGAAGAATGGCAACTCGCGTTAAAAATGAACAAACAAGGAGGAGGACGGCCAAGAATATCGATATTTCGAAATGTAGAGGAGATTCCACAGCTTCAACTTGAGGAGGAGCAGTTTTCCAAGTTAGATAAATTTATTAACGGTGTCTTTAAGCGTTATGAGGCATTAGCAAAGACGTATAAAGGAGCTCAGCAATTTGAATCTTTATTTAGATCTTACATTGTTAATCACATAATCAAGAATAAAGATGCAGCAAACACTCAACAGCAACTTAAGAATCAACTTCTTAATGGATCTGACGATTTGTTAAGGTGGCCGAGTACCCTAAATAATGGTGTCTATATCATTAGAAATGAAATAGATGAAATTATAGATCGAATCCAATCTACTGATTTTTCAACTCAGTTGATTCTGGGTCCTAAAGGAACTGGGAAATCAAGTTTGCTTTCAGTTCTAGGAAATAAAGTAATCCATGACAACATAACTACACTATGTATAAAAGCGGACGTGTTACCTACTAATATCGACAACTTACATAAGCTATCGCATGATTTTCTTGGTTTAAATATAGAATTGTATGAACTCATATATGCTTTAGCAATTGATCAAAAAGTAGTGATCGTTATTGATCAACTTGATGCTCTTTCAGAACTTACTGATCAAAAAACAAATCGTCTTCAAATGCTACTCTTACTAATCAAAACGCTAAGTAATAAACGGAATATTCATATCGTTGCATCGTGTAGGGATTTCGAATATCGATTGGACCCGCGCCTTTCAAAAATTGAAGCGACTCCCATTTATTTAACATTACCGTCATGGGAGGATGTTGAGCCTAACGTAAAGGAAATAGGCTTTAACACTGAATCGTTTTCACCGAATATGAGAGAATTATTACGCACTCCTTTGAATCTAAACCTATTTATGCAAGTGGCATCACCAGGAGATGTATTCGACTCGTTACAATCACTTTTACAGGCAGTATGGGAAAAAGAAGTTGAGGGTGGTAATAATCAAAGAAAAGTAGATTTTATTGAAAAACTTGCATTAAGGATGGCGGAAGAAGAGATTTTTTGGATATATACTTCCATGATTGACGGGGATGGAGAAATTTTGCAACAGCTATTTAGTGCCGATATCTTGGTACGTTCCGATGACAAAAAGTCGATTGGTTTTAGACATCAGACTTTTGTTGATTTTGTCATGACAAAAATCTTTGCCAAAAAGGGACTTAGATTTTCCCAATATATTCGAGAAAATCAGGATTCTCTTTTCATCAGAGGTACTGTGATAAGTACGCTTAACTATTTAAGATCTGCCGCACCAAAAACTTATTACGAAGAATTAGTTGAATTGTTTCATAACAAACCAAGAAAGCATCTTTGGATCTTAATAATTGAGTTTTTAGGATCACAAACCTACCCTACTGATGAAGAGAAAGAGTTATTAGAATCAGTTTTGCATACAGAGGATGAAGGAGCCATAGTTTTAAGAGCAATCTCAAATTCTACCGCATTAGTGGAATATTTTATTAACAGAGAGTCTCTGAGTTCCTGGATGCGGAAAAAAGCTGATAATGCAAGATATTGTTTGCCAGTCCTCTGTAGAGCAGCAATTAACGGAAACACTCGAGTGAACCAATTACTAAAAAATATTTGGCTCAATAATACTCATGAATACGAACGGTTAATTTGGTCAGTGTTAACAGACATTAGAATCTGGGATGATGATTCATTAACTATTGTAGATAAATTAGTTACTAAAGAAGAGTCTTTTTTCAATTCTCACATTATCGGGAATATTGCCGAACAAAACCCTCAGGCAGCAATTCGGATATACAAAAAAGTGATGGAAATAAAATATAAAGCAGCAGTTAATCAATCATTGCGATTAGAAAAGAATAATAAAGAGAATGACATATTCTCTGGACCACGTAAACCGTTTGAAAAAATCATAACTGAAGATATGCATTACTTAGCAGACGTGGGATCGTTAGCTGAAGTTGAACCTGTGTTGTTCTTAAAAGATATGTGGGCTTTATTTATAAAGGCAATTAATAGAGCGGCATATGAGGAACATGAATGGGTGAATGATTATCGCCAAGATTTTGTGGATAACTCTATTCTCGATAAAGAAGATTACAGGGATTCGTTTGGTGATTGTATTTTGACTGCTATTATTTCTCTTGCCCAAAAACATCCTAAAAAATTTTTGCAGTTTGTAACAAAGAATAAGAATTCCAACTTAATGTTGGTCCATCAACTGCTTTCTATTGGATTGATCGAGTTAGATAAGTCTCGCTCGCAATTTATTTTCGAATATATAACAAATGATGATAGAAGATTTCAAATAGGCAAGAATGGAAGCAGTCACTATTTCACCAGTAAACTTTTATCAAAAATATATCCTCATTTAAATGTTGAACACAAAGAACAAATAAATCGAAAAATACTTAAGTACAACTATTATAAGCAAGTAATGCCTGAATGGAATGCAACAGATAGATTGAATCGTTTGCGTTGGAATAGGCAACATAGACTTTTTATATTGAGAGCATTGCCGGAGGATTGTACTTCATCAGAAATTAAAAAATTGATCAATGAAGAAATAAGGGCGCTTGGAAATGTTGAAGACGATGAGAGAAAAACATGGGGTGGTTTCGTTGGTGCAAGAATTACATTAGATGAGATGGAATTGGCGAAGAATAATAACATTATTACTTTGTTTGAGAAACTTAGCGATAACCAATTAGAGGAGAATTTTTCGAGGAAATTTTCAAGAGATGTTTCACGTTCAGGTGGAGCACGCGAACTGGGGAACGTTTTCAAAGAATTCTCGAAAAAAAATGTTAGGAGAACTCTTGAATTACTAGAAAACTTAACGCCAGATAAGCATCAAGTTTATGTATCAAGTGCAATAGAAGGATTATGTGAATCAGAAGTTACAACTAACCAGCTATGGGAAGTTCTTGAGAAAGTGGTTCAACGGGGTTTCGGAAATGAACTGTTTATAGAAAGAGTGTCACATGGTCTCGAAAACCGAGCTTCAAAAGAAGGTTTACCCGATAACTTTATAACTCTTCTTAAGAAATGGATCGAAATAATTTCTGAACCTACCGGAGATCAATATCAATTTTCAAAACAAGAGGAATATCATCAGCCTATTTTTTTCGGTCACGGGGCCTCGTACATTTTGCCCAGTGGTAGAGCAACTATCTTACGAGCCATTGGTTACAGTTATTTAAAAAGGAAGAGGCCAGCTGTTTCTAGTTTTCTAGAGTTTTTGGAACGAAGAATCTCAAAAGAGACTAATGCAGCAGTTTGGTCATGTGCAATAAGAATTTTACAGTTTTGTATAGCAAAGAACCACCGAACAAGAACGATGAGGGTTTTCACTGAAATCATTACGAAACACCCAGAAGTTTTTTTATATGAAGAAACACTGATTGCTCTCCCCCGGTTTTTTAAAGTTAAAAATTATAATTCGGTACAAATCGTTTGTCTTGAAAAAATAAAAGAAATAAACCGAGCCTATTCAAACCAAGCTTATGGTGAACTGCTTTTTTCATACTTCTATTTAAGTAATGATAATTGGGCAAAAGAGCGGCTTTCGTATGAATTGCAATATAACCAATTTAATATCTTGTTGGGTATTACTTATGCGACAACTGGCCTATGGAGATATTTCTCCGATAAAGGATTTTTGTTGCAAATCCTAAGTGTTGTAGTTGATCAGGAGAACGAACATATTCACTCGGCCATAGGTAATATATTTTATGAATTAGAAGAATCGGACATGGATAATCAACTAATTACACTAATAGAAAAAATAATTGTTAACCCCTTATTGTTACAAAGGGTTGCTGATCCATTGATCGAATATTTGTTGAGCTTCGTAAGTAATTATTCTGATATAGTTTATAGAGCGTCCAATAATTTAATAGATATAACAGGTGAGAGGTTAACCGATATAAGCAGTTCACTTGCTTTGGTAACTGATAATCTCACCAGTGTTGCTGTAACATTGCAAAGAAACAGGTTTCATCGATCAAAAGGTATCGAATTGTTTGAGCGTCTATTAACAATTAATGCTCGTGAAGCTAAAGAAGCAATTGAATTATTAGATAGACTACCAACAAAAGCGCTGAGTTCAGGTCCAACTTTTAGGAGAAGGAAAAGACGAAAAAAGAAGATATAGATAACAGAACCTTATACACCGCAAATTGGTAGCCTTTTCCTTTAAATCTATTTTAGATAAGTACGGATCCAAAGAACCCTGTAGTGACTGGGGACGAGTAAGTGCCGAAAGGCGTATAACAGTATGTAAAATTTGAATACATCGCTATGTAGGCCGTATGCCTTGGGCGATGTATTTTTCATGCTCTAAGTCATCACGGAGTCAATACTCAGACTAAGAAATCGATTAAAAAATTTTCCAAGCTGAGCGCCAGTTCGTATGTTCAATAATTCATGATATAGCCCTCTGTATTTACAAAAACAAAGGCCGGTCAGCCTAACTCCTTCAAGCAGCTACCGGCCCTATCTGTCTATACAGATTTTTCTGTATGCTTTGGAATTCTTTTTGACTTGAAAAAACGAGTCAACATGTAGTGTAAATCAAAGATGGAATCAACGCAAAATCAACAATTACTTCTTAAAGGGCATTCGCATTTAAGATCGGTTAGAGTTTGACGTTCTAGGCCGTCGGTTGCGTTGGCGCAAAAGAACTTGTCAAAGTTGTAATCAAGCGGATATGCAAACTGCCTCCACGCCGAGTAGATGCACGTATTCTCAACAATACATCGTGCAGTTCTCTATGCAGAAAAAAAGGCCAGCAGCTTCCTCTTTACGAGTGGCTGCTGGCCTTATCTGTATATGCTGGGTGCAACACAATGTGTATATATGTATGTTAAATCAACATAAAATCAACAATTATATTACGTTAGGAACCGATGTGCTTGTCTGCAGTTCGGCTATTCCAACCAATGAAGGGGAAAATGACCTTGTATCTAATTATTAGTTTATTCGATAGAAAATTATAAGTCTATATATTTATGTATGAATCTATTATTGTGAGTGTATACCCGGCCGGTAAATTTGAAGTGGTAGAGGAACCATGAATGGTGAGTCAGGAATTGTTGGCAAAAGCTGCGGTCTCTTTTCAATTTGATGTTACGACCCTGGTTTTTATAAGCAACTCAAGTAATGAAGTGTACCGTTTCACCAAAAATAACCGGCCCTATATTTTACGGCTATCAATGAAACCATTTGAATATGTGAATAAAATTAAGGCGGAAGTGGATTGGGTATATTATTTGGCTCAAAACGGCGTAAGTGTCTCACTGCCAATCCACACCATTGATCATCAATTAACTGCCGTTTACAGAGAAAAGGAGCAGTGGGTTATCGCAACAGCATTCCACATGGAGTCAGGTCAATTTTTTGATAAAGATAATTCACAGATGTGGGGATCAGCCTTATTTGAAAAATGGGGAGAGATGATGGGCAAAATACATCTACTTTCCAAAGTTTACAATGCCCCTGGTATTATTGTTAAAAGAGATAATTGGAGCATTCGGAATATTGAAAACCCTAATTTAGACCAAGGCAACTACCTTGTGTTACTTAGAAAATTAAAATCTCTCGAACGCTCTATTTCATCTCTTCCCAGAAACGAGCTCACCTATGGATTGATTCATAATGATCTTCATCCCTACAATTTTCATATCAATGAAGGAGAAATAACATGTTTTGATTTTGATGATTGTATATATGGCTGGTTCGCGCTGGATGTTGCTATTGCAGCTACACATGCTGTTTGGGTAGGGGCGCCAGCAGATGACCGGAAATCTAAAAATGAGTTCGCCAAGTTATTTTTGAACGAGTTTTTGACAGGTTATTTGAAGCGAAATAATATGGAAAGAAATATGATTCAGCAGATCCCTCTGTTTATGGATTACAGAAATATAAGCTCTTTCTTCTGGTGGCTGGACAGTTGGGATGGAGATGAATCTATCTCTAACTTTTTCAAAAGTTGTGTGAACAAGAATTCAACAACTCTCCTGCTGAAAAATCTTAATCAACGGAAGATCAACAATGAATCTTTAAAGAGAATGCATTTCTTCTGTGCATAGGTCTAATCGCATGATATAGTAAATTTCAATTGGTTGAAAATCATCCAGAATAGAACGTTAACTGAAATTGCCTACATTTAAAGGAGATCAAAATGTTTAATTTCAAAAAGAAAACTAAGAATGATGGAAAGACTTTTGAAGGATTAGTTCAATATGTATATCAATCATTACTCTATATTGAAGGAAAAGATATTAAAGTAGAAAGAGATGTAAAAATTAGAGGTAAGTCAGGATCAACTCATCAAATCGATGCTTATTACGAGTTTACCCTTGCCGGTGTGATACACAGAGTAGCAATTGAGTGTAAAAATCATAAGAAACCTATAACGAAGGGTAATGTTCAGGAATTATGGAAAGTTAAGTGATTTAGATAACTGTGTTGGTATTATGGTTTCTTCGAGTGGCTTCCAAGTAGGAGCACCATTAGTTGCAAAGCAATTTAATATCGAACTTATTTCTCTTGGTGAATTGCCGTTACTTGCAAAAGTAGCCTCTGCTCATATAAGTATTATGTTGCCTGATAAAAAAGTTGTTGGTCAACCATTTTGGACGATAATGGAGAAACAGGATGGGAATGTTACAGGTACATACATTACTTACAGCTATGAAGGTGAGGATGGAATTCTATTATTTTCATCAAAGAAGACTGCTATAGATGTTTCAAATGATATAGGTGGAGCTGTAAGAGGAATATCACAACAGCTATTGAAGGTTCTTATATCTTTGTTAAGATATCAAAAAAAGAATTTTTTTTATTTTCTGTATGATAAGCAATTGATTTATAAATTAACACCTGATGATATAGAGGAGATGTTTTTAGTAGAACATATAGATAGTAATGCAGGTAGAGGCAACATCAGCTAACATATATTCACGCTGCCGGATCTACTTCCTTGGTTCGCCTGATTAGGATGAACCGAGGGTGGATTCAAGCGAACAATCCTGCTAACCTAACCGCAATCGCGGTCGGCTCCTACGGAGCCTTATAGTTTCTCGGGATTTCGAACCCCAGTTAATAGATCCGTGTAACTTAAGATAATTTTTTGAATTTTGATTTTTACTTTCGTTTAGGCAATAATCAATATTCTGACGGTGAAAAAAAGCGCAAAATCTAAGTTCACGCTTCGGGCCATTCGGCCTTGGTCCTGCTGGAGTTTGAAGTAGTAATGAAGAGGTATACAGTAGCAATGATGTGCACTCATGTACATTGTGAATTTGTTGAAAACATTTCCATACCAAAAAGGACAGCTGGAGTGATTGGAGTTCTGATATACAGAACCCGATCGCAACCGGAGACGAAGAAGAACGGAAAAACGTATAGCAGTATGCGAGGACTAATACAGAGCACGGTTAATTGTTTGCCGTTGCTCTGTTTTTTATGCTTGAAAGTCAACACGGAGTCAACACGCGATCGCTGAAAATCTTACAGCATGGGTCGGACCGAGCGAGCGCTCGTATCCCGCTAAATTAATGCAAAGAAGGCCGGAACTGCACGCCTGGGAATTCTGCTTTTACTATTTAATTATTGATGTTGCAACAGTGACGGTTCATGAACTGAACGCTCCCATTGTAGTCAACACTTTATACGTATTCTAAGACGAGTCAACATGGAGTCAACATGATTTATAGAAATCTCTTGATTTTCAGCAGGTCGTTGAACCAAACAAGAAAATGCACCCTCGAAAAGGGGTCTGGGTCCTAGGTCACGAATATAATAGATGGACTAAAGTTTGTTTGAACCGATTTATAGACTAGAATCTATTTACATTACTTTCATAATAGTGGTGATTGATGTGAATTATGAAAATGCCGGTGATATTTTACCGGAGCATCTGTTGAAAGAAGTGAAGAAGTATGCGGCAGGCAAACTTCTATATATTCCTCTCGAGCAAGAGAAGAAAGCCTGGGGAGAGGTTTCAGGATATCGTCATTTCCTTGTCCGACGGAATCAATTCATATTAAACAAGTTCTTGCATGGCACCGAAATCCACGAGTTATCGAAAGTGTTTTTTCTAGCCGAGGAAACGATCAAAAGAATCTTGTATTCGAAGAAGGATACGAATAAACTCGATTATCATCCAACTTCAAAGTCTGCGACGGAGTACTCGGAAGCGGGCATGCTTGAAGAATGGATCCATACCTATCTGTTATTTGATCGCCGTAACAAGTCGGATGGTTTACGACTCTTTTATCGATATTATTTGGGTCCGATCATGATGCCCTTGTCGTTATTTCAAAGATCCAGCGGACTGGAAGAACAAATGAAATGGAAGGTTCATCCGACCGTTTTCGAGAGTAGAGTTATGAATTGGATGGATAAAATCAGAAGCGGCGAAGATTCCCCGCCATTAATTATCAATTATGACAAGGGCGTATTTGAAATCAACAGCGATAATCCGTTATTCGAAGCGTTGAAGCGGTCTCGAATGAAGGAGCACCCGGTGATCATATGGATTACGGAAAGAGCGGATCACGACATTTTTGTTACGGATTATGCCATTTATATCGAGAACAACTTAAGTTAAATAAGTAATACTTTCCATAGATATCCGCCTGTATCATGAGGGTATGAATACCTACTTTTTCGCAACCGTAACACACGGGTTGGAAGCTGTATTGGCAGACGAAATAAAAGAGCTTGGCATCGAAATGCGAGGGATGAAATATGAACGCGGTAAAGTAGTATTTCAAGCGTTTGGAGAAGTTGCGCGGCTGATGAAACTGCGCTGTGCCGATAATATCTACAGTATCATTTCAGAATTTGAAGTCGGACTGCATAAATCGGACTTAACTCAGATTGAAATTGGCATAAAGAAAATGAACTGGGAACGACTTGCCTTTGAATATTCGAAATCATCAAGAGAAATTTACTTAAGCGCCAGCAGAAGAGGAAAACATACGTATTCTCGCTTTGATATTATCAAAACAATTGAACGCGGCTTGGAAAAAGATGGTTTTATGCATGCTCAAAAAGAGGCCGACGCTTTATGTATTCGCTGATATTGACGGGACATGCTACAGAATCTCTATTAAGCTGACGGACGCTGAGTTCCGATTTCGGGAAAATGATCGTATTTCTTTAAAAGGCGGCATCAGACCGACATTGGCAGCCGCGCTCGTAAGAATCAGTAAACCTTGCAAGAACGATGTTTTTTATGATCCGTTTTGCGGTTCGGGAACGATACCGGATGAACGGGCTCAGTTCTCAGCCAGAAGAATATTGGCAAGTGATATTGAGGAAGATGCTGTATTAACGGCAGAAGAGAATTGCAAGGGAAGAGCCATCGTATTTAATGCTGACGCAAGGAAAACGCCCTCCCAGTCTGAAAGTGTAGATATCATTATATCGAATCCCCCTTGGAATAAGCAGATTGCAGTAGGGGACGTTCGCAAGCTTTATGTGAGATTTTTGACGGAAGCCAAAAGATCCTGAAACCATATGGGCGGATGCTTCTGCTTACGGACTGTCATGAGGAAATTGCAAAGGCATCCGATGAAAACGGATTGCAATTATACGAAATGTACAGCCTTAGCATTCATGGCCTGCATCCAAAAGTGTATGAAATAAGAAAGGAGAATTCCTTGTGATATATGGCAGTACCAAATTAGCATTGGAGTATGCCGAGCGCGACGCGATTGATGAGTGGATTCAATTGTTTCTAAGGAATGATGGGGATAACCTTGCATTGGCGGATGGATTATTGCTTGAGCAAAGATACTATGTCGGTCCAATCATAACGGATATATCTGCGTTCGGCATCGAAGAAGGGGCTCCATCGTATTTGACGGATGGAAATGATATTGCATGGTATTTCCATGTCGT
The DNA here is from genome assembly GCA_051750645.1 of Bacillota bacterium. Classification (GTDB taxonomy): domain Bacteria; phylum Bacillota; class Bacilli; order Paenibacillales; family Paenibacillaceae; genus Pristimantibacillus. Next base: position 85,493 of record JBNJJW010000012.1, read on the forward strand.
TGACAAGATGAAGGAAGTTGTCGGAGATTGGGACATGCCGCCTTTGATTGTCCAGTATTTTGAGGGCGAATATGAGATTAATGATGGACGCCACCGTAATGAAGCATTGCGCCAAATGAATATCAAACACGCGCCAGTTATATTTTGGACGAGTTCAGAGGAAGATCATCGATATATCATAGAGCATATAAGGGGAACATGAAAATGATGCAGAAATTGCCATTATTTATTATTACAGGAGCTAGTGGTGTAGGAAAGACAACTGTAATGCAGATACTTAGAGACCTAATGCCTGAATTCGTTGTATTCAGCACGGATATTGACAATTTTGGCACAACCGCAGCCAAGTTGGAATATCAAGACAGGCATAATTTGTTACTTCACTTTGCCTATGCCGTTGCTCAGTCTGGGAGAGGAACGATTATTTGTGGAACGTTCATGCCGTGGGATGCCCAGAAATGTGATACCTACAATAACTTTAGTAAAGTTTGCTTTATTAACTTGCATTGTGATGATGCAACCCGCAATTCCCGTCTTCGGAACCGTGATGATAAGGCAATGTGGACGGATGATATGCTGAAACAACATGAGCAATTTGCTCAGTGGCTTCTCGATAATGCGGAAACTCATTATAATCCGACAATGCCCACAATTGATACCACTTCTACGTCACCATCCCAAGTGGCAGAGCAAATCAAAAGATACGTAATGTTAAAGTGGAATGAGAGGACTACGAATACGGAAGATTGAACTGATGGAAAACGTAAGATGTAATTACAGAATTTCCGCAAAAGGAATACGACAGCTGGAGCGATTGGATCTCGTATGAGGAGAACCCGATCTCCACGGGAGAAGAGTAAGAGGCGGGGGGCCGTGGAAGACGCGGGTTTGTTGGCTGAGACAGGTTGTCGGCGGGCTGTTGCGGCCCTCTTTGGGCTTTCCGTTCAACAGCTCGCAAACAAGAAGTCAGAGAAAGCAGTTACAGAGGCCCCTGAGCCACCCCGTGATAACAAGTGGCAGTCAACCGGGGCAAGGTACGCCCAAGTGACTACCGAATTTTTGTTCGACTCATGGTGACAAAGGGCTAGGAACAGGACTTTGAAACCATAAAATTTAGACTGAAAACTTTCTTATTTCATTAACAAAGTTGCGAGTCTTGTTGATGCAATCAAGGCAAACATTCTTATCTAAATATTCGTGATTATAATCAGCAACCCAACGTTGTTTTTTCACAAATCTGAAATCTATTAGCAAGGCTCTACTCAACAGGTTTTTATCAATAATTTCAGATTTAAACTTTTTTTCAAGGTCTTCGTGTTTTTCATTAGGACTTAATTGATTATGTCTCCATGAACTTAGAGCGTTATGTTTCTCAAGTATAAATCTTACTGCACTCATCATAGAGTAGTAACACCTATTAATAGCAGAATCGTACGATCCTTGATCAAATAATAGAACTGCGTCTTTTAGTCTTACCTCCGATTTATGGAAGTCAACAATCCTCGATACCAATGGTTTTAGAAAATCCGCCTCAATTTTACTTGCATCAGGATCTCTGTATCTATGCATTGTCTTCGCTTGGGATATAAGTCGTTGTTCGATTTTTACCTTTTCGTCAAAAATTAAGTCTTCCGAATCTAATATTTTTTTTAGAATTTTATAAACCTGATTAAGGTCTGCATTTGCATAGTTTCTAAAGCTGTCATAAATCGGAATATATTTTATCGGCCCTTCTCTTGTTGACCATATATTTTTGACTAGATGGGCTCTGCTTTCAAACTCATTACAGAAGAACGTTTGGAAATTGTCATAAAGCTCCGCATTTTGATCGTATAAATAATTAAATAATGTCATCATCAGTGCTTGTCTTAGCGTGGTATTAAGAGACTGAAGTTCTTCATCGGCCTCACTTTTCCAGGCACCGAGATAAACAGTGTTATCTGGGAAATATTCTTTTAAGATAACTTCATAAAATTCTTTCAGAATATCTACAACAATATAGTTCCAAGTATCCGCTTTTATCTGGGGAATATGATCCTCAATGAAATCAAAAGATAGATTTTCCTCGTCGCCGACCTCTTTAATTCCGAATGCACCAATAATTGAATCTAAACCACTTTCGTTTGTGTTTACTTTTAATGATTTGGTTGAGCCTTGATTAAAAGATTTTTTTATAACATATCGATATTCCTCGTCGGATAAAGCCTCTTCATCCAGCCACTTAGTAAGTATAGTTTTCTCATCTTGGGTGAAATGCTTTCGAATATACTGTATGTGAACATCTCTGGGTAAAACGAATTTGAACTTGTCATTCCCAAACTCCATAACTACTGGGAAAGAAAATCCTCTCTTTTCCACATCTTCACCTCACAAGTAATACATATCGTACTCTTCAATTATATGGAATTATTTAGAGTGGGGGAAGAACTTTAATAGCCGCCAAGTCAAAAAGCACTCAGCGGCTATCGTCAAATTATGTCTTACATGAGCAATACTCTCCGACCACGGACTTCCGCTTTCCGTTCGCCATCTTTACCATAAACATCCTTCTTGTCCGGAGTTGGTACAACATCACGGTCTTGCCGATTCCGAATATATTTCCTTTGCTGTTGCCATGCGTGTTGCCTATGAAGGCGAGGTCGTTCAGGAACTGCCAAAGCTCATCGGCCTTATTTCCAAGTGTTGTCTCCGTATGCTCGGTGATGGTATCGATGACATCGTATATCTCTTCATCAGAATAATGGCAGTTCAATCGTAATCATCAGCTAGCTTCTTGAAGTAATACAAGCCAAGCGACACAACGTAGTTGCCAATCTCACGTTCCTTTAATTGCGGGTACTTAGCTGCGATCATTTGTTTGCTTTTCTCGTATACTGCTAGAACATCAGCTTTATCCTGTCTCGCGCACCAAAGCAGATAGCCTGTCCAAAAGCGCTTGTCTTCTGCGTTGTTAAGCAGGTGATAGGTTTCTTTTGCTACCTTCGAATCCCTCGACTTAAGGAAGTTCACGTCAACACTGACGGGGACAACACGCTCGGCAATGGCTTGATCTTATGTGCCCATCTGACCAATAAAGATGATCGCGTTGAGGTAATCAAATCTTCGCGTACTAAGGTCTTTTTGTCCTTTGGCCGAATATCCCCGATTATAAGATTCCCGTATAGGACTAAGTCGTTTCCTCTAATTCCACTTGTGCAACAAGAAATCAACAATACTTTCAACTTCACTATCTGATCAACAGAAAATTAACAAACGAATCTCAAAAGGACGAAGCTCCAACGTTTCAGTTATATCAAAAAGCTTTTTTGCATTTTAGAGACGTTGCAGGTCGTGACTACAGCCGCTCTTATGAGAGGCGGGCAGGGGACCCTGTAAATATTGGGTTGGATCATAGAATACCTGCCTGCCAAAGGGCTGTTTTCTCCTTGCCGCGATTTACCAACGATAGTACTCTGTGCCTTCATTCGCGTCCGCTATATAGACTGTCACATTGCGGACGTTCAACAGCCCGGGTTTGTAACGATTGCCCCGATCGTCAACGAATTCGGTTAACAGCAGGCTGGATTTACCGAGGGACAGCACATCCGCTACATAGGTGTACTTGTCGTCAATGGTGATTTTCACATCGTACCGAACATCTCCGCTGCGGTTATGGACAATCAGATAATTATTCGTAACTGCAATGTCGGTATACGGAATCGTGCCGGATGGAAGGGGGATGCCGCATCCGGACGTGAAGACGGCAAGGCAAACGATTAGCAAGAATGATGAAACGTTTCTCCCCTCCGGTTTTCTCATGCAATTCATCAGGTCTGTCCGCATCATTCACGTTCCTTTCCGTTTGATTCAATAGACAAGGCAAGGTCAAAGAACAGATTGGGCGAGGAGGGGTGGCTGCGGTGCACTTCAACGGCGATGATATTGGGTCCCTTCACAAGCTTGTTCAAATGGGCTTTCAGATCAATTCTTCGAAAGAAGGAAAATTCATTCGGAAACGCCAGCGACGATTCGGTTACGAGCCCGGTTCGAATGGCGTCCCGGGATACTTCCTGGCCGTTCAGATAAACGACGTAACCGTCCTCATAGGCGATATTCAAATATAATCCGGACAAATCTACCGGATCGCCATCCAATTCAAACGACTTGCGAAAATAATAAGTCGGGAACTTCGCCGCCTCCAAGCTTGTTTGAACATAAGCCTGCCGATCCCTGTCATTCGTATGTCCCAAAGGAGCCCTGCCGATCTTCCATGCGGAATCGTCGTATTCCGGACTGCGCCAATCGTAAGCAGGCAGTTGAATAGTTTCCGTGTGAAAAGTTTCAATGATCGCACCCTCTCCCGTCACATCGACCTCTTCCGGTATGGCGAATTTGATCGCCTCGCTGCCCGGATGGTAGCGCCATAAGGATTGTATGCCCACGAGCGGGATTTCCTGTTTTTGTTCCATCGAATCCAGGTTCCACGAAGCCAGGTTCAGCGCATCCTGTTCCAGTTGATCCAGCACTTGTCCCTGTTTATTCTCAGCCTTAATGAACAACGCGTCATCATTCGCTTCAATTACCGTAATGATGGGCGCTTCCATCAGCCTGGACAAATCCCATACTCCCCAGCCCTCATATTCGGCGGGCACATAATCGGAAGGCTTTTCTTCAATGGCCAATTCAAGGACATAGACAGAATCGCGGATGAAAACCGCGTTAATTCCGGCGGCTCTGAACGCGTTCCATATCTCGGGAAGCTTCGGATCTTCGCTTAGCCATGCAAAGTTGAACGTTTGCTTAGATTCGTCAACCGTCTGTCGGATCCATTCCAACTGGCGGTCTCCCGCATCCGATAACCGATCGGCGTTCAGAAAGAATAATCTGGCATTTTCGAATTTGATCGTATAGAAAGATTTCCCGTAACCCTGAAGCGTCTCGGCAGGCACATGAGGATAAGCTTGGTTGAAGATGTTTTCCGTTGTAGAACCATCATATATGGGATAAAGTTGAAACGTTTGCGCTTCCGGATGACGCTGCAACAGCTGATGAGGCGCGGCGAAAAACGAAATGTCCCCGAATTGCTTGATCCACTCCCCGACTTCCCCTTCCTGTTGGCTGAAATAACCGAGTCGAAACGACTTGGACGACGGGGCGGATGACTTGGCTCCTTCCGTCGGCACGTTTGTCCAATAGAAGGAAAGAAACAGAAGACAAATGGACACACACAGCAACAAAGAAAGTTTATATTTGTATATGATGGACATGATTAGCCTCCCGGCAAAGTGTTCGGTAAGTTCGGCCAGCCAAGTAAGGCGTGGTAAACCGTCGGCCAGATGACGATCAGATTGGCAAAAAAGGCAATGGCAAATACGATCATCCATGGTTTCAAAGCAAGCTCTTTCCGTCCGATCGTCCAGTGGGATATAGCCCATACGGCCAACCAGACGAGCAGTCCTGCCGTTTCTTTGCCGGCATAGGGACCGATGCCCCACCAACCGGGTATCCAGGAGCCCATCTTCAGCAAAATCGGATCGGCTCTGACCGGATCGTAAACGCTCCATAAGTGACAGACCGTTGTCGCTGCGATACCGAGCCATACCGAAAGCAGAACGGCAGCGAATTCGCCGGTTTTTCGTTGCTTGTGCGTTTGCACGATTTTCTCCCCCTTTCAACCGTGTTAAAAATCATACCATTCTAAGTTTCGCCAAGCCGATGCCAAACACAAATCCGATCAGCAAACAGATCCAGAATAGCGTGATCAATAAAGCGATGATCCCGCTTGCCGCCGAGCCCGGTTCGAGAGCATGGCGAAACCGGCGCAATAAAACGGCCGCCGCAATTCCCAGAGGGAGCGGGTACAGCGAGACGAATTCTTTATATTCCATCACGATCAAATGTAACGCGGGGCTATGGTACAGCAGCCACTCCTGGGGACCGTCCGGCGCCCGGTATGCGATGTAGAGCCAGTTGCCGAACACTATCGTGAGCAGAACCATAAGATTCGTCAGCCAGAGCATCCATTCCAGTCTGGCCGCGGCCCCTGCCTTGCCCCGCAGCATGGGATAGATCAGATGAAGCGTTTGGCAGCTCATGATGACGGTGACGGTCGCGCCCAATCCGTGCAGGACGGCTATCAGCTTATTGTTGCTGAAACCTAGAACATTGAACAAAGGGATTGATAAAAAAAGGAGAGCAGCTATGCTCGCTTGCGTAACTGCAAAATCTCTTGCAGTGAACGATAATCTCATCTGCTGTCCATCACTCTCTTTCAGGATTTACTTGATTCTAATTCGATAGACATGACTTGACATATCTTTTTTAGTATAGAGAAGAATTGCATTAGAAATATTATGGCGAGATTAAATAATTGTTAATCTGAGAGGAAGTTTTAAACAGTATTTTATTAGTTTTTTATAATTTTTTATAGTTTTTTATAGGGTTTTTATTATTCACTTAACACAAAATTAAAACAATCTATTAAATTTAATCAGTATAATCTCTTTGGGCAGTTTGATTACGGGAATATCTGTTAACCGCAAATTCTTTCGTGGTACAAGAGGGAAGAAAGATGGAAGCAAATCAAACGAGGTGGCAGCGATGTGCCGCCGGTTGGGATGCCAGTGGTAAAAGGAGGTAAAGAAGACTTTTTTTTAGTTTCAGCTTTAGACCGAACGGTGCGGCGGGTTCCCGTGATCCCGACTCCTAATCAAAGAGAAGAGAAGGGAAGAAAAAGATGAAAGCTAAGTGGAAAGGTTTATTGGTTCTCTGTGTTATTAGTATTCTTTTCACCATTGGTATGTACGGCGCGTCAGCTGCCAGCAACATCTTAAAAGGGCCGTATCTGCTGTTTGAAGGTTCCAACACCTCAATGAGCGTCCTATGGCAGACGAGCGTGAACGAGTCGAACGTCATCAGCTGGGGTACCGACACCACTTATTCGATGGGGCAAGCGACCGTCGCGACGTATAATTCCGCCTACCAGCACAAGTACACCATCACCGGGCTGCAGCCGGGCACCAAGTACTACTATAATGTGGACGGTCATGCTGGTTCTTTCCGCACCGCACCGGCGAGCACCGCTACATCCGTGAAGTTCCTCTCCTACGGCGACAGCCGCACTTATCCGGCTAACCAAGAGAAGGTAGCTGCCAAGGCACGTGCGGCTTATGCCGCCGACCCGGCCTACCAGACCCTTCTCCTGAACAGCGGGGACTTTGTCGGCGTCGATACCGAGAGCGACTGGACTTCTCATCACTTCGTTTCCGGGACCACCTACCCGCAGATTCACGCCCTCCAGGCCGAGGTTCCTATGATTGGGGCAAGGGGCAACCATGAGGGTACAGGCACGGTCTACAACAAGTACTTCCCATATCCGTACGTGGCTAACAACTACTGGTCCTTCGATTACGGCCCGGTCCATTTCGTAGTGCTTGACGAGTATGCCACGTTTACCTCCGGCTCGGCCCAGTACAACTGGCTGGTCAACGACCTTGCCTCCACAACCAAGCCGTGGAAGGTAGTGATGGGCCATCAGCCGGGGTGGGGTGCCGGCACTCATTCGAACAATAGCTATGTCCAGACCGACATCCATCCCGTCTTGAAGCAATATGGGGTACAATTGTACCTCAATGGACACAACCATAACTATGCCCGTGCGGTCGTCGACAATATCCAGTACGTTACTTCCGGCGGCGGCGGCGCTTCCCTGTATACTCCTAACTCTACCTGGCCGAATATCGTCAAAACGGATATGTCGCACCACTTAACCGAGTTCGACGTTGCAGGAAGCACAATGACCATGACCGCCCGCCGTGCAGACGGCACGGTGATCGAGACCGTATCTGTTGCCCAAGGCGGCGGTACCGGCACTAACCAGCCTCCGGTGGCTAATGCCGGCGCTGACCAGACGGTGACCGACACCGACGGTAACGGCTCCGAAACGGTTGCTCTGAACGGGTCCGGAAGCACCGATTCGGACGGAACGATCTCTTCCTATGTTTGGAAAGAGGGAACAACCCAGATTGCCACCGGCGCCACTCCGAGCGTCAGCCTGGCTGTTGGTACACATACATTGACTCTTACGGTTACAGATAACGGTGGGGCTTCTGCCTCTGACACAGTGGTCGTCACCGTAAATGCTTCCGGCACTTCCGGCACTTCCACCACCGTCACTTCCCAAGTCAACGCCGGCAGCGATGATGCGGAGCAGAACCAAAGCGGCGGTTCCGTGAACCTCACCAGCACCGACTTAGAATTGGTGTTCGACACCGCGACCACCGGCAACCAATACGTCGGAATGCGCTTCAACAACGTTAACGTGCCGAAAGGCAAGACCATTACGAACGCCTACATCCAGTTCACCGTGGATGAGACGAACTCCGGCACCACCAACCTGACCATCAAGGGGCAGGCAGCCGATAACCCGGGCACCTTCACCACGTCGACTTCCAACATCTCCTCCCGTGCCACCACGACCGCATCCGTCGCTTGGAGCCCTGTCGCTTGGAACACAGTAGGAGCAGCCGGGGCTGACCAGCGGACTCCGGATCTGAAGAGCGTTGTTCAGGAAATCGTCAACCGCACCAGCTGGGCTCAGAACAATTCCATGGTCTTCATCGTCACCGGTACCGGCGAGCGGACCGCGGAGGCCTATAACGGCTCAGCTACACAAGCCCCCAAACTGGTCGTGACTTACCAGTAAGATCTTTTTTGTTCGCAGCATGATTAAACAGGCGGTCGCAGGGTTTCCCCTGCGACCGCTTATAACTCAAAGAAGAAACGAGGATATCGTCATGCCTGTACAATGGTTCAGAAAACTAGCGTCATTGTTCCTGATCGCTTTATCGCTCTTCATAGTTACCCCCGGCTTCGCTCACGAATTGAATATGGGAGGATCAAAATGGTCCATTGGCAAGGATCGCATTCTGTCCACCATTGAGCTCGGCCCCTCCTTGTTTCAGCAAATAAGAGGGATCAAGGAATTCAGCCATGACCTTGATAGTCTCACCGATGAGCAGCTCCGGGAAATGGCAACCGGCATTATTCAACCTTACATCAACGAGAAGCTGTCGGTTTCCGTCAATGACCGCTCTTACCCTTTAATGGTAGAAAGAATAGAGCGAGAAGGAACATTATGGAAAATATGGCTGAGGGTAAACGATATAAATTTTGACTGGCAAGACAAAAAGGTGAAGATTGATTACCGGCTGTTATTTGAAGAAACCAAAAATGACCATGTGAATATTGGTTTGATTTATTTTTCCGATGCCGATGACGACTCGGTACAGAAGCTCTTCGATTATTCCCAACCGGATTTGCAGTATACATTCGATTCCAACAATACCGAATGGGAATTCTCCGTTAAATCTAAAGCCTCCGCTTTATGGTCGAGCATATATACCTACTTATTACTTGGAATCAAACATATCCTAACCGGATATGACCACATATTATTCCTGGTTGCTTTACTTGTGATAGGTTTATCAACCAGGGAAGCCATAAAAATTATCACTTCCTTTACTGTGGCGCACAGCCTTACGTTGCTGCTGGCGGCATTGCAGGTTGTCACCCTGAACTCCAAGTTTGTCGAAAGCGTGATCGCCCTCTCCATCTGTTATGTCGCGTTGGAAAACCTGTTGGCAAAACAGGTCAATAATCGATGGCTGGTAACATTCATCTTCGGATTGATTCATGGATTCGGCTTTGCCAGCGTTCTTCAGGAGTACATCACAAGAAAATCGGATCTTGTTCTCTCGGTAGTCTCGTTTAACATCGGCGTGGAAGTGGGACAGCTGATGATCTTTTTAATCATGTTGCCCGTTCTGCAGCTGATGAGGAAAAAGTTCACTATTAGAAGAATAACCGCTGTAGCGTCCACAGCCATCTTTATTCTTGGTTTACTCTGGTTCGTCGAGCGGGTATTCAACCTGCAACTGTTACCGTTCTAATCATGTCGGAAAAATAGGGAGGGATAAGTACATGAAGAAAATTAAATCATCATATATATATTTTTTTTCAATTATGATTGCTCTAATTATCTTAATTATAAGTCCTGGCACAAGCATGGCTCAAACCAGTTCTCACGACCTTGAACAGGAATACAGGAATAAAGCGAACCAATTCTTTGTTGACAAAAATTATGAGCAGGCGGCTTTAGTTTTGGAAGAACTTCTGGCAAAGAATCCGGAACTGAATAATGAAACGGTCTACAGGCAATTGACCCATATCTATGATAATTACCTTTTTAATTTTGAAAAAGCTTTGTCCTTTTATGAAATGTATCTTGTCCAGTTCCCTGAGGGGAAATTTTCCAGTATATTTCGGGAAAGAGTTGCTTATCTAAATGAAAGACGTTCTGAATGGCAAGCATTGCGAGATTTTAGAAAAATCCAGTTAGAAGAAGACAATATTCGCATCAAAGAAAGCCTGAAGGAAGTCGAAACAATTGTTTCAAAGAATGAGAACGGATTAATTGCGCCCGAAATGCATATCTATTTGACTAACAAATATTTTGAAACTACTCAATATCAAAAGGCGAGAATGCATGCGGAAAAATACATAAACAGCTTTGACAAGGTCAGCATGTCAAGTACATACAAAGCCCAGGCCCTTAATTTGTATTCCGACATTCTCATTAAGCAGCATAGTTTCGGCAAGGCTATCAGGGCCCTGGATCAAGTAATGGTGCTGGGAAATCCGGAAGAAAGCTTTAATTATGCAGTGAAAAAAAACAATATTATAAACCAAAGGAACATGTGGTATGGATTCGTGCTTTCCCTTTTGTATTTTATATCGGTAGTAATATTGCTAATTCCCATAAAGTTTTGGCAGCATTTTAATTTACAAAATTATTCCAGGCAGATTGTTGCGCCTTTATTACTCCTTGCCCTAATATCACTAGGTCCTGTCTTGATCCTAATTATAACTGGAGAGCAGGAAGCCGACCTTAGGTTTTTCTTTAGCCTGTTGGGCTTATCAATCCTCTCGCTTATGATCATAAGGCTTCTTGCCCCGCTGTCATTGAAAACAGGCAGATTGGTTTATATTTTGATAAGTTGTTTGCATATGGCTGTCGCTTCTTTCATGACTTATTACATGATTGTTTACACACCGGTTTAAATGCCGTCATCATGTGAGAAAATCTACTAATTCCAATTCGGTGGATGCCATAGCAAAAAAAGGAGGAAGATAAAAATGAACACTGTAATAAAGGCTGATATAGATCCTGTGGTTGACTTAATTATGATGTTAATTTGGATTTCGGCCGCTGCAGCCATATTGATAAACACCATTTATGCTTTTATTTTTTCAAAAAAGGAGAATATATTAAATGAAAACTGTAATGAAGACTGATCCTGAATTTATGAGCCGAACATTTCGGTGGGATCATAGGAATTAGCAATACCCCCGTTTGTTTTTGTGGACAGGCAGTTTAGCCAAGGCCGACCCTGAAAAATAGGAAGCTTTTAAGCTGCTGGCTTTATGCATCCAGCATGGATTTGAGGACTGCGACAGGTTGCCGGGAGGCGAGCTCTTGCGGCCCTTTTTGGGCTTTTGTCCAGCAGCTTGCAAACAAGAAGCCGGAGTAAGCAATTGCAGCAGCCCCGGAGCCAACTGAGTTAGGCATTCGACAGATGGTTCTTGAAGCTACTATCGTCCGACTAGTTCTACGAACAACCCACACCCGTCTAATCCTCTGCCTACCCATAAATCTGTATGATAATTCGAATAGAAACTTCGGGATAAACGCAAAATGAGAGATTATATTCGATTTTTCATATAGATTTGTTGATTTTACCATCTTAGGGAAATTTCTATATGATTATTCATACATAATCGCATGAATCGTAATAGTCAAATCAAATCCGGGGGAGCTTATGCGACAGTTGGCGATCTTGCTTTATTTATGTGTGCGTTGGTGAATGGAAAGCTGCTGTCCAGCGAGATGACAAAAGAAATCATAAAGCCGCAAACCAAGATTGCACGAGAATTTGAATTGGGGAAATTATGAACGGGTACCCACTTTCATGCGACAGACGAAAACTGGAGCGATTGGAGTTCTGATAAGGGGAACCGGTTGCTGTGGGGGAAGAAACTAAGTCTGTGGAAGAATAATTGTATGTAAGATTTGAATACATCGCCATAAGTGTTATGCACCTTTGGCGATGTATTTTTATGCCCGGAGTCAATAAACGAGTGGCAGTAAGTATTTCCTGCATAATGACGCGACGTAGTCAGTTTAGATCGTGTCTGGGTCAACAGTTTAAGACTGTGTGAGTCCATTCAACATGGATTCAACAAGCTATTTGAATCGAATAATCTATGGTTTAAAGAGGTTGGATAATGTCGAAACTATTAAAATAAATAGAAGAGGAGGTGAAAAGACTGAGCGCAGATCTATCAGAGAAAAGTTTAGGTTTAATTCAAAGATGCATATCTTTGAATCCTGTAATAGTCTTAGGCAGTGGAGCATCTGCTGCTTATGGTTTCGCTGGGATGTCTCAATTGGCAATACATCTAATACAAAGCATCACTCCGGATCAGGAGGATAATGAAAAATGGAACGATTGTAAGGCTCAGCTTGAATCAGGAATTGATTTAGAGACAGCTTTGCACAAGGTTTCAGTCTCGGAAAAGTTAGAAAAACAAATCATATTAAGTACAAGAGACCTAATACTGCGGAGAGATATTGAAGTGTTTACTGCACTCTTGAAAAATGAAATCCATCTTCCTCTTGGTAAGTTGTTACAACATGTTGGTAGAACAGCTAACCAAACATTAAAAGTAGTTACAACTAATTATGATCGAATGGCAGAATACGCTATTGATCAGGCATTATTAAATTGTAACACTGGGTTTTCAGGTGAATATCAAAAGACTTTTACAGGATTTCATCGAAATCCTACTGATCAAGTTGAACTTTTAAAGGTGCACGGTTCACTCGATTGGTTTCTATCCGATGACGTTAATGTGGTGAGCATACCGGATATCATTTCAGAGCAAACCACATTGACTCCACTAATGGTTACGCCAGGAGCACGAAAGTATGAGCATACTCATAACGATCCATTTAGAAGCACTATAGCTAGAGCGGATATAGCTTTTGAAACTGCTGGTTCAATATTGTGTGTAGGATACGGATTTAATGACAACCATATACATTCTAAGTTGAACGACAAATTGAGGCAAGGAAAAGCACCTATACTAATCGCTACAAAGACCTTATCAGATAGTGCAATGAAATTTATTAAAAGCGCAAGAGTTGCCAATGTTATTGGTATCGAGAAATTTTATGGTGGAACGAAAGTTGTGTTTCACGACGGAGAGGAGATTATTGAGGATTTATCATTTTGGTCACTGGATGAGCTAATCAAACTTGTAATGTAAGGGGGTGCTGATATGACAATATTTCAGTATGCGGATGAAGATTTACTTGGAAAGGTTGTAGCAGTGGATACTGCAAGTGTTACATTGCTCGTAAACAACGTTGAAGTATTGAGGAAAATGCAGGTAAACCGTTTAGTTGCGCTGAGAAGCAGCAGGGCAGGTCAGCACCTTATTGGAATTATACATAAAATAATCAGAAAAACAATTGATGCTGAGCTTCAGCTTGCGGATGAAGAATATGATAGAGAAGTATTTCATGAAAACAATTCTGTTCGGATTACTCTTATAGGTACATTTTTTGATAGGTTGTTAATGAAAACAAATGTTTTTAGGAGGACACTTGAAACTGTACCTGAAATTGATGCAAATTGTTATCCAATTGAAGGCGAGAAGTTATCAAGATTTATGCAAGCAATTTCTTTTCAAACAGGAGAGCAAGAAAATCCATTAAGTCTTGGTAACTATACATTGGATGAAGAAGCGATTGCATTTTTAGATGCTAATAAATTTTTTCAAAGACATGCCGTGATAGTTGGGAGTACAGGTTCAGGGAAGTCATGGACAACTGCTAGATTAGTAGAACAGATAGCTGAATTGCCTAATTCTAATGCGATATTGTTCGATCTACATGGCGAATACAAAAATCTAAGCGATGATGGCATAAAGCATTACAAAGTAGCAGGACCTGCAGAAATACAAAACGGTGGAGATATTGAGGATGGTGTTTTGTATTTTCCCTATTGGCTGTTAGGCTATGAGGATATGATTAGTATGCTGGTGGATAGAAGCGATCAAAATGCTCCTAATCAGTCAATGGTCTTATCAAGAGCAGTAACTTCTTCGAAACTGAGTTTTTTGAAAGAAGCGAATGAACAAGAATTAATAGCAAACTTCACGATCGATAGCCCCATTCCATTTAGTTTGGATTCTGTATTAGTTGAATTGAACAGATTGAATACTGAAATGGTGGATGGCGCTAGGGGAGATAAACAAGGAGAGTTCCATGGGAAATTAAGCAGATTTATTGCAAGACTAGAGAACAAAAGATCAGATCGTAGACTTGCGTTTATGATGAATCCTCCTTCACGAGTAAATGATCTGGGATGGTTGGAGAAACTAGCTGAAGCATTGCTATGTGGTAGAGACAATCAGCAAGAAAAAACAGGTGGAGTTAAGATAATTGACTTCTCAGAAGTTCCTTCGGATATTCTCCCCTTAGTTGTCGGTAGAGTGGCGAGTTTAGTTTTTTCTATTCAACAATGGACTGAAAAATCAGATCGACATCCTGTTGCATTACTGTGCGATGAAGCCCATCTTTACATTCCAAATAATGTGGCTGCTGGTTCTAGTAGTGCATATGAAGTTTCAGAGCGGTATTTCGAAAGGATAGCAAAAGAAGGAAGAAAGTATGGGGTCGGTTTAGTTGTAATTAGTCAAAGACCATCTGAGGTAAATAAAACGATTTTAAGTCAATGCAATAATTTCGTTGCTTTGAGGCTAACGAACGCTGACGATCAAAATGTAATAAAAAGATTGTTGCCAGATAATCTTGGGGGTTTTGCGGAGTTATTACCTGTACTTGACACTGGAGAGGCACTTGTTGTAGGTGATGCTAGTTTACTACCTAGTAGGATAAGAATCGCAGAACCCAATAATAAGCCGAATAGTAATACAATTGACTTTTGGGATGAATGGAAAGTTTGTAATAAAGAAAATTCAATAAGCAGAGCAGTGAAGTCTTGGAGAACGCAAAGTATGTTAGAGGAGTAAATAGAAGGTTGGTCAACAGAGAATCAACAAGCACAGTTAGGTTCATGTTATAATAGAGCGCACAAGTATGAAATTCATCATCCTGTCGATACGGCGATGATTAAGGAGATTAAACATTGAATAACAATAACTATGAAGCCGTTAGCGAGCTGCCGGAAAACTTCGAGGAGCTTAAGAAAGCAGTCAATCGAACAGCTAGCTGGAGAGATCGATTGAATGCCGTGAATGAATTGGGTCAAATGGATACAGCTCCTGCCATTAAGTTGTTGCAGCATGTCATGGCCGGTGATCAAGTGTCCCAGGTGCGGGAGGCTGCATACCGCAAGCTGAAGCAGCTGGGTGAAAATGTGCAAATGCCAGCGAAAAATAAGGGCGAGTTATTTAAAGGTCTTAACAAGATTTTGCTGCGGATTAAGAAGAGCCTGCCGGAAGGCCATACATTCGAACAGTTTAAGGAAAAGCTCCAAAAGACGCGGTTGGATATTTACGATACTTACGAGGGCGACAAAGGCGCAGAGTTTGACTCCTGGCTTCAAGGTATTTGGGAAGCGCCAACTAGAAAGCAGTAAAAGTACAGTGAATATGTAATCATGGAAAGGGAGCGCGGAGGATATCCGCGCTCCCTTTGCAATCTGTGGATAGAGAATGAATGATTTCTCAACGCAGTATTAATCAACAGCAAACAACAAAACAAAAAACGATTTTGCAACAAAAAAGGGAAATCAGTTAAATCATTTTCAATAAGTAACTCGAATCACCAACAACCCGTCTAATCCTCTGCCTGCTCTATAGATCTGTATGATATTTCGAATAGAAACTTTGGAATATACGCAAAATGAGAAATCCTATTCGATTTTTCATATAGATTTATTGATTTTACCATCTTAGGGAAATTTCTATATGATTATTCATACATAATTGCACGAATCATAATAGTAAAATCAAATCCGGGGAGCTATACGACAGTTGGCGATCTTGATTTATTTATGCGTGCGTTGGTGAATGGAGAGCTGCTGTCCAGCGAGACGACAAAAGAAATCATATGGCATCTAGCCCCTAAGCCTTTATTTCTCCCTTTCAAGAACCATCCTTCACTTCCCCGTCAGATGTCGCAGTTATTCCCCGCCAAAAGCCTAGCTCGTAAAACAGTCCGCGGACCGTTACGAATACAGAAGACAATCTCTAAAATAAGGATATAGATGAGGAACAGGAAGGGACGATTAAATATGAAAAAATTGTTTCGTTCAACAACGGACAGCAAGTTAACAGGTCTATGTGGAGGCATCGGTGAATGGCTGGGGATTGATTCCACCATTATTAGACTGCTGGTCATCATTTCGGCGTTCTTTAGCTTCGGAGCTGTGATTCTGGTGTACTTTATCGCTACGTTGTTTGTCCCAAAGGCTGTTAACAATCATTTCAGTTATTAGACCGCCACTTAATACTATTTAAGGAGAGATGAAAGAATGGGAATTTTGCAGCGTGTAGTTAGCATGACGAAAGCAGCGGCGAACGAGATGTTGGACAAGATCGAGAATCCGGTTATGATGCTTAATCATTATTTGAGAGATTTAGACGAGGAAATTGTAAAAGCGAAACAAGCAATGGAACAACAGCAAGTACAGGAGCGCATGCTCCAAGCAAAGCTCTATGATCTGAATGAGCAAGCGGGTTACTACGGAGGAAAAGCAGAGCAAGCATTAGCCGCGGAACGCGAGGTGGATGCCCGTATGGCGCTTGAAGCTAAGCTCTTGTATCAGGAGCAAGCCGAAGAGACGATGAGGCTGCAACAGCTTGCGAAGCAAGCCGTGCTTGACCTTGAGCTGCATGTTCAAACGTTGAAGGAAGAGAAGGTCCGGCTTCAAGGAAAGCATACGGAGCTAATTACCCGTGTGCGGCAGACTACTGGGACACCGGGCCATAAACCCGTGCAGCCGCTGCAAGGGAGCGCGGCCTCAAGAGGTTTTGAACGGATCGAAATGAAGGTAATGGAATGGGAAGCGGAACGTGAGCTTGCCAAAGGTTCTTACGGCGTGAACGCCGGTAGAATGGGCTTTGATCAGCAACAAGAGCAACGCAGCGCACGTGTGGATGAAGAACTGAAACGTCTCCTGCAGAAGAAGTCTAACGGCTAATCAAAGTTTTATTCCAACAGAAATGCAGCAAAAGAGCTTTCTAGGAAATGAACATAAGGGGAGACTCTTTTTTCGAATAGGCAGTAAACCACAAAACGGCCCTCTCATAAGGTGGCCGTTTTGTCATGCATTTACGTCCAAGCGCGCATGGTTACTGTTTATCAAGCGAACCTTCCGTCAGGCTATTGTGAAGATCAGATTAGAGGAAAATTCCCACTAATCACGAGACCGAAGCAGGCAGCGTTCAACAGAAAAGTAATACCGGCGCCAATCAGTAATCCTTGAATGATACCGCTTTTTTTACGGAATATAAGGATAGCGGGAAGCAGGTATATAAGTTGTACGATGCTGATAAAGAAAAAGGCGACAGGAAAAATGAAAAGTAATAGATGCAGCACCGCCAACAGTCCGATCCCCATCCATACCTGCTTGGTATGGCCAGGCGATTTGCCAGAAGGCGATACGTCTAGCTGCTTGTTATCCTCATCACTCACTCCACTCATTGATTTTACCTCCCGGGCGCATGTCATATTCATTTCTCAGCTCGGCCAGCTTCTTCTCCTGATCACCGCGATAGAACATATTGTATGTGTCAAAAGGAATAATTCGTCCATCAGGATGAACGATATGTACGCAAGATTTTTTGACGGAGCGTACATCAAAATTATAGGGATCCAAAAACTGCATAATGATGACACGGAAAACATTATCATAGCTAATTTTGTCAGGCACGGCGACCATCGGCAAGCAGCATAGCAGGTTTTTCAGCGAAAGCGCTGAAGAGGCAGGGGAATGAGCAGTCGAGAACAGCTCGAAAATTTTTGATTTGAGCGTTTGATCCTGCTCGAACACGATCGTGTTGCGGCCGCCCTCCAGTAAAATTTGAGGGTCCATTAATCCGGTAAGCGGCAGCACATCCCCGCCAAGCTTCAAGGCGTAGCCCATCGCCAAACAATCGGGGTGGCATGGAACCGGAATAATATCCTCAGAGCGGAAAATGCCCGATTGGTCAATTATTCCTTGCCGCACCTCACTAAGGGTCAGGCGATCCTTTGCCGGATCGTAATCCTCTAAGCGCCCGGCAGCTTGAATAGGCTGGAAGGTAACGCCTCGCACGGCGGGCTGCTTCAGGCCGAACTGAATAATGTCGCCGATCTCATGATCGTTCAGTCCTTTTTTGAGTGTAACGACCAGCGTGGTCGAGATATTGAATTCGTTTAAATGCTCCAAAGCACGGCGGCGAACGTCGCGCAAATCAACGCCGCGAAGTTCCCGCAACGCCTCCTCCTGGAAGCTGTCGAACTGCAAGTAAATTTCAAAGCCGGGCATATATTCGGCTAACCGCTTGGCAAAGCTGCGGTCCTGAGCAATGCGGAGGCCATTGGTGTTGAGCATAATGTGCTTGATCGGCTTGCTTTTGGCGAGGTCGAGTATCTCAAAAAACTGTGGATGGATGGTCGGCTCTCCTCCACTAATTTGCACAATATCAGGTTCGCCCTCGTTTCGGACGATGGCATCGAGCATCTTCTCGATCTGCTCCAGCGAGCGCCACGTTTCCCGGTGCGGTGAGGACTCCGCATAACAGATTGGGCATTGCAGATTGCAGCGGTCGGTGACCTCGATCAAAGTCAGGCAGCTATGCTGCTCATGGTCGGGACATAGCCCGCAATCATACGGACAGCCGTAGCGGATCGGTGTGTTCCATTGCTGCGGCATTTCCGCAGGCTTCAGGAATTCACGGCATTTCTTATAATAGGCGGCGTCGCTAGCAATCAGTACCTTTTCCCGTCCGTGCTGTCCACAATATTTGAGCAGAAATACTTGATCGTCCTCGATAATAACTTTAGCTTCAACCTTTCGCAGGCACTTGGAGCATACGCTGTTCGTTAGCTCGTAGAAGATGTAGGGTCTGTTTTTGGTTGTCATTGTTACATTTCCCCCTTATGTGAGCTTTGTGGTTTGCCCAGCCATTTGTATAGCAAAGACAAGTAATAGATTAAGCCTATCAAACAAGCTAGCTGGACATTATTAAGCCCGAGATAAGGGTGAGGGGTCGGCTTGATAAAATCAATGACTAAGCGAAACGAGAGATACCCTGTCATAAAGAGTTGGAAAATCGCTCCGTCAGGAAATGCGGCTCTTTTTTTCCATCGATAGAGCAGCCCGCCAAGCAGAAGCAAGAAAGCAATTTCATATAGCTGTGTCGGGTGTCTGAGGATGCCATCGCCAAAATCAATGCCAGTAATCCAAGATGTTGGAATACCGTAGGTATGGTCGTCAAGCCCTGTCATAAAGCAGCCGATACGCCCAATCACCATGCCAGTAATAATCGGCAGTGCCATATCATCTCCTGTGGAACGAGTAATGCCGACGCGCTTCTTCATAAATTCTACACCGATCAGCCCGCCTAGCAGCCCGCCAACAATCGTTTTGCCCTCCATCAAATAGGTGTAGCTGCGCCAGTTTTCTATCGTTTTCAGAGGGTCCTCCAGCCAATACAACATTTTAGACCCGATGGCAGCACCCAAGATGGCCCCTACAATGATCCAGATGCCTTGCTCAATCGGAAGCTTATCCTTACTGCGGGTGTAGAGGTACACTCGAAAGCCGATAAAATAAGCGAGCGCTTCAAATACCACATGAGGATGCAGCTTTATAAAGCCAAGATTGATCCAAATAGGGAAGGTCATAGCGGTCTCCATTGTTTTAAGGATTTCATATTTATAAATTCTCTTAGACTAAGGAATAATCCTTGTGGTTAGAAGGGGTAATTTGTTAATATATGTTTTTTAGTGTTATTGATACAATAGATTTGAGAGTTCACTAGCGGACGCCGCGCCTGCAAGGAGGCAGACATGAAATATAAATTGATGATCGTGGACGATCAAACTTTGCTTGTCGACGGGCTCACGACGATTATTAATTGTCAGGATGACATGGAAGTCGTGGGAACGGCGGAAAACGGCGCCCAAGCGTTGGAGCTTATCGAGCGCGTCCGTCCACAAGTCGAATGGACGTTCAAATGCCGGTTATGGATGGCATTGAGACGACCAAAAGAATCATGGCGTCATATCCCGGTATTATTATATTGATTTTATCGACCTTTGCGGATGCTGAAGTTATCGTTGAATGCATGGCTCATGGCGCCAAAGGATTTTTGCTGAAGGATATCCGGGGCGAGAGGCTCGTGAATATGATTCGGGATGCCTTGCTGGGGCAACTCGTTCTGCCGGCCTCAATCGCGGCAAAACTGGCGGAGAGGCTGCATCGTTATTCATCCAACCTAAAGGATGAACTGGATAAAGGGAGAATGAAGAACCGGGATTTCGGCTTTACCGAGCGGGAAGAAGAAATTATCCGGCTGATGGTCAAGGGATGGAACAATAGGCAAATCGCCGCCGCCTTGTTCATCAGCGAAGGAACGACCAGAAATTACATCAGCACGATCTACAACAAGTTAGGGACAAGCGACCGCGCCCACGCGATGGTTTTGTTGAAGGAGCTAGTAGACGAGCAATGAAAATAAAAGCATCTTATACCGCGTTTCATATTCTGGTGTTCGTTTCGGCGATTTGCTTTCTCTTGTTCGTCTATGGCTTGCTCCAAATTAGCCAACCGGCAAAACCGGCCGATCTTATCGCGATCCCGGCGGAACAGGTCCACTATCAATGGAACGCGAAGGCCCCGGCGGAAAACCAGTGGCATCTTTCACCGGAAAAACCAAGCGACCATGCGCAGCAGCAGAGGTTGTGGATCAGAATCGATGTGCCGGATAAGCCATGGAAAGCGCCGGAGCTTGTCATTTATCCGTCCGTTCCTGAAGTAACCGTCCATCGTGACGGGGCAACGGAGGTTTTTGCAACGAATCCTCACGGCAAGGATCCAAGGTTCGTAATTGAGTGGTCTACGATCCCCTTGTCTGAGAACGACGATCCCGGGAAAACCATGCTGCTTAGCGTAGACCAGCCAGGAGCGCTCCCGTACGCTTATGAAATCGGGGAACGGGCAAGCGTCGTGGAATATTTTTTCAAGAATGATCTTAAACTTATGATCGGCTTTATGATTATGTTGTTTATAGGGCTTTCGGCAATGGGCTTATTTATGGTCTATCCCGTGGAGCGTTTGTATCTTATTTTTTCGCTGTTCGCTTGGAGCTTGTCCTTGCTGTTTCTGGTGCGAATGAACGCCAAGCATTTGTTTTATTTTTCACCGGTGCTGTATCACTATCTTAGTATGGCTGGCGCAATCGGATGGCCGTTCTTCTCACTGCTATTCCTGGAAAAAATCGTACACCACGCTTATAAGACCTTTATCCGTCGATTATGGCAGAGCTATGCTTTTCTTTGTTTTATCGCGGTAACGGTTATTACGCTTCGTCCCGACACTTACCTGTTTTTCGAGGAAGGTATTATGGCGATGGTCATTCAATTGGTCTGGTTATCGGTCGTCGTGGTCCTGATTCTGTCGATCCGCCGAAATCCCGAAAATATCGAATACGCCTTCTTTCTGTTTGGCTATACCGTCTATTTTCTGGATTTAGCATTCAGCATCGCGTTTTCTTACCAGAACGGAGGCATCGCCTCGAGCATCGCGCTGGCAATCGCTTTTACGGCCATAATGGCCCGAAGGTACTGGTTGACGCAGAAGGAGATCGTCTCCTTGAATACGAGCCTGGAACGCAAAGTAGAGGAGCGCACCGAGGAACTCAAGCAAACGCACGAGCGGCTCGTTCATTCCATGCGGGAAAGCAGCGTAGTTATGTCCGAAATGTCGGCATTGGAGGAACGGAACCGGATCGCCCATCAAATGCACGATGTGGTGGGGCACACGTTAACGACGTCCATCGTGCAGTTGGAAGCCGGCAAGTTGCTGATCAACAAGGATATCGAGAAAGCAAAAAAATGATCACAACGGCCGAAGAGCTGGTCCGCAAAGGGCTGGATGACATACGAGGATCGGTTCGCATGCTGAAGGAAGAGGACTGGTCCGAAAATATCGCCATACTGCTGAGGCGGGTTTTGCATGAAACCGAGGTTCTCGTCGACGTCAGCATCATCGATGGCATAGAGGAGGGGCTGGATCTCACTCCGCTTCATAAAAACTTGATCTATTTTGCGTTAATTGAAGGGCTATCCAACGGTATCCGCCATGGCAAGAGTAAGCGGTTTACGGTTTCGCTCCGACAATCCGGCAACGAGTGGTCGTTTGTGCTTGCCAGCGAAGGCATTCCTTATGAAGGACAACCATACGGATTCGGGCTGCAAACGATGATGGAAAAAACGCGGCTGCTGGGCGGCAAGCTGGACTTCCGCCCAAACGAGCCTGAAAAGGGAGCTATCCTGGAAATCCGGATGCCCTTAGCGTAATCATGACAAAAGACCTGACACGTGTCACTGCTCATATGACACCCTTTCTTCTTACAATGAGACCATAACAAGGAGAAAGGGATGAATCAAATGAACATGGCAAGATTGATGAAGTGGTTTGGTTTTTTTGGTATTTTGGGAGGGCTGGCGTACTTACCTTCGAGGTTTTTCATCCGTCCGGTCTATGACGGAAGCGTTGAGGCGATGGTCGGATGGGGATTGGATACAACGGCTATTACCTGTTCGCTGTTTTTGATCACGGGCATGCTGCTAAGACAATGGGATAAAGTCGGGAAGGCAGGCATTTTCTCGTACTTCTTTATTTTCCTTATGTCGTCGATTTGGGCAGGGCATCAATACGGACTGATTTTGCTGGCACCGGTCATTCACCAGCTTGATCCGGAGTTCTTTGCGGGGAATAGTGTGCCGCCGTTAAGCTTCCTCATTCCGACGCTCGGGAACATATTCTTTAAAGCGGTTTCGTTCATCTTGTTCGCGTCCCTATCCCTCAAGTATAAGGTGCTGCCGCGTTGGGCGCTGATCGTGCTATTATTGGGGGCTGTCGCGGACTTCGTGCCGATGGGCGACTATATCGGCCGCATCCTGTCCGGCATTGCTTTCATCGGGCTGGGAAGCACCCTTTGGAAATCCTCAACCCAGCAGCAAAAACTCGATAATACGCGGCCGGTTGTGGCATAAGGGATGAACTAATTGTATAGACAGACAAAGGCCGGTATGACCCATTTTCGGGGAGCTTACCGGCCTTTTGATGTGGTGAGCTTATCAAAATATAGGTGACCAGTGGCAGTATTTATTTGGAAAATATAGTTGCAATAACATCCTATTGTGCATATACTTAAATTAGTTGCAATGACATCCTATTCGGGAGGTGAGGAAGGTGAAAGAGGATTGGGCTGAACAATTCAAGGGCGCTACAGAATCGCATGGGAAGTACATTTCGGCTATTTATCGCCATATGCAGATTCTGATCGCAGCCGAGCTGGAACCATTTCGAATTGGGAGCGGACAGTATATTTTTCTGATGACGATCGCAGGTCAAGAAAGAATAACGCAGAAAGCGCTCAGCGAGGATCTGCTCATTGATAAAACGACAACCGCGAAGGCGATCGCTAAGCTTGAGGCTGAGGGATACGTGCGAAGGGAAGCCGATCCCGCAGACAATCGCTATCACTTGCTCTATTTGACGGAAGAAGGGCGATCGGTGGTCCCGAAGGTTCAAGAAGCGTTGAACCGTATCAAGAACAAAACCCGAAAGGGCATCACCGATGAGGAGTATGCGTTCATGCTGGACCTGCTAAAGAAGGTGCTCCACAATATGAGCGAGAAGAATGGAGATGTTGATCTATGAGTGCGAGTAGAAAGGCAGTCTTGACCGATGAGTTGCTTTCTTGGGCAGGCGTCACTGTACAGCCCCATCGATTCGGAGGAATTGAATTTGTTATGGAAGGCAAAGAAATCGGACATCTTCATGGCGATTACCTCGTCGACCTGCTTTTACCGAAATCTGAGCGTGATGAATGGATAGCTGCCGGAAAAGCCGAGCCCCACCATATATATCCGGAGTCGGGCTGGGTGTCCATCTATTTGAAAACCGAGGAAGACATTGCCCATGCGATTGAAATTTTGTATTCCAAATATGAGCGAATGACGATAGGGAGGATGAAACCGTGATCATTGCCAATCCATTTGTTGTGGTAGAGAATTGCAAAGAAGAGCTCAAATATTATCAGAGCGTTCTTGGCGGCGAGATTACCATTTTGAGAAAACAGGGGGAAGAGGTCTTCAACGCGGAACTGCATCTGGGGAGCAGTAAGATTACATTCGCCGATACGCACGCAGCCAAGCCGTCTTTGAAAGGCGACTATGTGAGAGTCTTTTTGAAGATCGAGACGGAAGAGGAGTTTCGCAAAGTATATGGAGAGCTGGCAGTGGGCGGCCATATCAATACGGAATTATATGAGGCTCCCTTTAATGGGCTGCTGGCCATCGTCACGGATCGAAACGGCATTTGCTGGGTGCTTTCCTATTATTGAGTCTAGTTGAAAGGCTGCGACAGGTGGAGCGATTATCGAGGCTGAGCGTACTCTACACGATAAACCGCACAATCTTCTATACAGACCAAACAAAGGCCGGCAGCCATCCTCTTCCGAGCGGCTGACCAGCCTTTGTTGCAAACTGAGTTACGATATTTAAAAGATAGGTGTCTGAGTCAGCCGCAGCTCTTCTTCCGTTGTCAGGCCTTCCTCCAGCGCCTGTTGGCGCAATTTCAGGTACAGCTCCGCCTTCGTGGCATTGATATAGGGCAGTACAAACAGGACGCCGATAAAGAGTGCCAGAATGCCGAGAAGGATCCAACCGAGAAAGCTTAGATCAAGTACGAAAATGCGAAATTTATGTCCCCGCGTCATTTGGTTGCTTAAATCCACCGCACGCCTATACCCAATGTTGGGATTGTCCGCCAAAATGAACGGCACCATGCTGTATGCGTAGGCTTTCACAAACCCTGGGATGATGAGGAGCAGAAACCATAAGAAGTTTAGAAAACCTCTCCAGAGCATCGCTTTTACGATATCCAGATACCTGTGCTTGTTAAAAGCAAAGCCCAAATGGTTCAGGTTGACCTCATGTTCCGCAGATTGCTTAAAGAAACGCATCGAACCGACTTCGAGCGGAAAACCGAGAAAGATACGAAACGCAAGTGCGAACAAAATTGCGAAAATCATAACGACAATTATGATAGCAAGGAAGGGCGCGAAGCTCCCCCAATCCATATCCGCGCCGGAGGAGTCGGATGATCCACCGTTAAAGTTAAAGCTGGGAGCGCTGCCCCCTCCACTGAAAAATGCCAGTATAATACTCACCAAAAATGCCTTCCAGTACGATTTTCGCAGCACATCCTTGGCTCTTCGTTTCAATTCTTTACGATCCCACATTATAATCCCTCTCTCTATGAATACTTTGTTATTCACCATATTTAGGCCGTTAAAAAGTTATGACCACATTTCCCTTTTTGTGCCCTTTTTCAACATACCTGTGAGCCTCGGCTGTCTGTTCGAGCGGATAACATCTATCGATGACCGATTTGAGCTGCTCCGCTTCGATAAGCTCTTTGAGGAAGATGAGGTTTTCTTTGCTCTGCATTAGGCCCGCAGTTACGAACTTTGCTTTTTTGCTGCTCTTTGATGTCCATAACATTTGAAGAATAATGGCCAGCGTAGGGACGGTCGAAAGATAAATCCCTTTTTGCGTTAGCGAGCTTTTACAACTCGAAAATGAACTCTTGCCTACCGCATCGAAAATTACATCATAGCTCTGACCGCTTTTTGTAAAATCCACTTTAGTATAGTCGATTACCTTATCGGCTCCAAGAGCTTTCACCATTTCTAAATTTGCGGTACTACATACCCCGGTAACTTCAGCCCCGAAGTACTTGGCAAGCTGTACTGCATAAGAGCCTACCGAGCCGGAAGCGCCATTGATAAGAACTTTTTGTCCGCTCTGAATTTTTGCGGTATCTCTAAGGAAAATTAAAGCCGTTAATGCCCCGTCACAGACGCCGACGGCTTCTTCATAGGCCATATTAGCTGGTTTTATGGCCACTGGATCATTTTCTGGCAGACAAGTGTACTCGGCATGAGCGCCGAAGTTTTTTGTACTTATACCGAAAACTTGATCGCCTTTTTTGAACAATGTCACACCTGTGCCCACCGATTCGATTTCTCCGGCTAACTCAACCCCTAATATCTTGTTTTTGGGACTTGTGAGACCATAAATAAATCGGATCATGAAGGGGTCGGCCTTTCGGAAGGAGCAGTCCGACGGAGTTACGATTGCCGCATGGACCCTTATCCGTACTTCATTATCCTTGGGAATAGGTTTTTCGACTTCTTTGAGCTGAAGAACATCCGGTGTTCCGTACTTTTCGTACACAATCGCTCTCATAAGGATTCCTCCTAGATTGGTTTTCATAAATTCTTCCCCTCAAAAGAGAATACCTCTTCCAACGGTAAGTTGAAGACGAAAGCAATACGAAAAGCCAATTCCAGAGAAGGGGAGTATTTTCCTTTTTCAATCGCTACGATGGTTTGCCTAGTCACACCTACTTTTTCAGCCAATTGCTGTTGGGTCATTTCATCATGGTGAAAACGTAAGTTTCGAATGTTGTTGCTAATAAGACCTTTACTGTTGCCGTTGCCCATCTTAGACTCCTTTCCGATAAAGATACAGCTGCGAAATATATCCGATAACCTCCGACATGAACCCTGACAAAATAATGATGATGAACATCATAGAATAAGGCATATCCATAACCAGCGATCCCATCGAGAGAACAACGCCAAGCATAAACACATAATGAGAATTCCTTGTGGCTTTTAATTCGATTAATTTGTCTAGTTCATCGGAAAATGAAGGCTCTTCCTCATTAGTCGTTATTCTGTAGAGGATATTGAATGCGATTTGAATGATGATTTTGGCTACAATCGACACCGGGATCAAGATTAAAATGAAGAATCCCCAAAAGCGGAAGGCCTCCGTAGAATCCAGGCTCCCTTCTTGGTGCCTTTGAAACATATACAAACAATAAGACCCGAAAATCAGTATGGTTCCAATTAAAGAAACGATATTCTTCTTTTCCTGATAGGACATGTTTTTACTCCTTCCTCTATCGTTATCCTTTACTTTCCAGTAAAGTTTGTTATACATAATGTAACTTAAACTATACACCTTGTCAATTATACATTACACCAAATAACAAAATAAATTCCTGAACTCCTTGGGGACAGACTATTAAGTATAGAAGTTTTTTACCTAATAGTAGATAGAAAAGATGCTATAATGTAAATGAAAATAGTGACGAAGGCGAAGGGGTAACTCATTTGAAGCAATGTACTATACGTTCTGAACGAATAAACGATTATCATTCGATTTCAGATGTAAACGCAGCAGCATTTAATTACAGCTATGGTATGGGAGAAGCAACGCTTATCAACGTTCTTAGAAGTCGTAGAGCTTTCGATCCGGATCTTTCGCTGGTGGCTGAAGTAAATAACAGAATTATTGGTCATGTACTTTTCACGCCGCAGCAAGTGTACGTAGGAGGCAAGCTTCTGGATGCAGTAATATTGGCACCAATAGCCGTCTTTCCTGAGTTTCAGAATAAAGGCATAGGCACATTACTTATCGAAGAAGGGCATAAAAGGGCAAAAGAAAAGGGCTTTCACTTTTCGCTTCTACTTGGGCACCCTGGTTATTACCCCCGATTTGGTTATCAGTCAAAAATGTGGAGTAATTCAAATGTACTACTTCCAGAAAATGAAATTCCCTTCTCATCTAAGTCCGTTAAGGAACGAAGAATCCAAGCGACAGATCTTGAAAGCTTGAATGGGATGTGGGAAATATGGAACCAAGGTGTCGATATGGCGTTCAAACCGGAGTCTTCAATAACTAGCTGGATTAGTCCTGGAAAAGGAATTCAAGCTTCATCGATTGAAGTCGACGGTAATTTTTCAGGATATGTTCGATATGAGAAAGATAATCCGGGGAGAATTTTGAGCATATTGGCTATTGATAGCGAGTCGCTAATGGAAATATGTGCACATATTAAAAGCAAACTGGTGCTGGGTGATACCGAATCCAAGTTTCTATCTTTGCCTATTTCACCAGAGTCGTGTGAACGTAACAAACTAACCCTTGAGTACCAGACAGAAGTTAACTCAGGTCCTGAGAAAATGCTAAACATCCTTGATGAAAGTTCTGCTATTACTAACTATTGTGAAGAAGTAACAGCAGGAAAACGAGCACCCGGGAATATTATCTGGCCTGTGGAATTCGACGTTTGCTAAAATAAATAATATAACCGACTGCCTTTGGGTAGTCGGTTATTTTAATAGATGCAAACCATGGTTACTCAACTATCGCCTCGCAAGCTTCCTTATTATTTTCTTGAATATCATCGATAAGAAATAGAAGGCAGGGGCAGGGTCATCTATACTCCAAATTGCCGGAGCTTTTTTAACGAAATGGGATTTTACGATTTGCAGGATGCTTAGCTGCTTGGTTCTGACATAATCCCGGGATGAGATGAGGTCCTCAAACAAAAAGCAGAAAGCTATGCCCATATTACTCCTAACCGCAGAGCTTCCAATAGGCTTCCCAGTGAGCTCGTTATAAGCGATCAGCGGGAAGTTTATCCCGCATTTTCTGAGTAGGGGATCCAGAGTAGTCGTTCTGGCATTCACTTCCAGCAAGTAATAATTTCCGGATACCGCATCCTTCTTGAATTCAATTTCAGCGAAACCCTTATAACCGATGGATTCTAAAAAGGGAGCTCCGATGCGGTAAAGCTCCTCTACATATTTTTGTTTTGTAAATGATGATGCGCCAAAGTTAATCGGGAACTGCCGCTGTTTTTGGCAGGTGACCCAGTGGGTGACCTTGGAGTTTTGGTCCAAGTAAGCATCAAACGTATATACATGATCATCGAAGCCTGGAATAATTCTTTGCACGATGATCTCAAGTTTGGCTTGTGACGATTTCTCGATAGCTGCCCTCATTTCTTCCAAGTTATTGCATGTAAAAATTTTAGCTCTGAATGTGGATACAAAAGTGGGGGAATCTGTCGGTTTCACGATGCACGGAAATCCGATTTCGGTAACTACCCGTTCTTCGAAACGGTCCTCAGTCGGACTTAGAGATTCAGGTACTAATACACCGTGCTGTGTCGCAAGAGAGTGAAGATATTCTTTATCCATGATGCTGCTCCAAAATCCCTGAGCGGTCATATTGATGTGGTAGTAGTTTTTAAGCTCATGGAGATAAAAATCAATGAATTCTACATAAGGGTCCACGCTTGGGAATAGGACAGGCTTCGCTTCCTGTTTTTTGGCATAATCGATTAAATAACGCAAAAGTTCTTTTTTCTGTTTCCTATAATGAGGAACAATTAATTGTTCGCTTAAGTATTTGGATTTAGCACCGTATGTATTTTCTTTGGAATGATCCATTGCGACAGTGTAGATGCCATTGGCACCGAGGCCTCGTATGATGCTTAAACCTGTATAAAAATTCGAGCCGAGTATGACAGCTTTATTCTCCACAAAATAACACTCGCTTCCTTAACCATATTAGTTATTAATGTCATTCGAGATGATTCGCCATTAACCTCTTAAGTTTTAGAAAATATATCAAGAATACTTAATTGGAGACATTTGCAGACCATAAAAACCGAGCGCTGCCGGGTAATTCCCCCAAATAACGCTCGTTTTTTTGATTAAAAGGTAATCATGATGAGCTAAAAAGAAATAACTTCTCCATCATCAGGAACAATAGTGCAACGCTCCAGGCTTCGTTCCTTTAGAAATGCTCTAAGATGCTGACGCTTGAATGTACAATGGCTAATCGCATCCATATGAACGGCAACGATCTTCGTGACTGGCGACAGCTGCGCAATGCGAACGATATCTTCGGCTGTCATCGTAATAATTGTTCCTAATATCATCTGGGCCCGCGGTGTATTCAAGATCGCAATATCCGGCTGAGTCTCTCGGAATACCTTTTCGATAGCAGGAGTGTAAATACAGTCACCGACAATATAAATTGAACCGTCTGATGGTGTGCTTACAATGAATCCGGATACCGGGCCGAGCAGCTTGGCGACGACACCTTGGGCATGTTGTCCTTTAATCCGTTTTAACTGAATTCCAGACCATATCAATGAATCATGAATGACATGTACATTAAAGAAACCGGCGGCTTGTAAAAAAGCCTGATCCTCAGGTTGGCAAAACACAGGTATCCGCTTGTTCAGAACGGAGATTGCCCTTTTATCCAAATGATCAAAATGCCGGTGTGTCAAAAGTATCGCATCCATGTCCTCAAAGAAATGCAGCGGAACAGGCAGCGGAGTTAACGGATTTCTGCGAAGAGACCGAGTGAAAGGAACCGGCGGAAGATCCCCTACGTCACTTAACATAGGATCGACAAGTATTTTTTGGCCGTTTATGGTTACTACCGATGTAGCGTTGCGAATGTGCTAAATTGAAATTGACATTAAGAGCATAATTTGGTTTCTTTATCAAGCATATTTTTCCATAAAAATGATCTGAAGCTTCTTCCTTAGGTGTTGAACTCGACAAGAGAGTGTGCTATTTTAAGACCAATCGGTACTTTTTGAAATGGGGTTGGATATGGGGAAGGGACAAGTTACGAAAGAACACATTATACGCCAGTCCGCTGGTTTATTTAATACAAAAGGGTATACAGGCACATCTCTGTCCGAGATTATTGAACGCTGCAATGTTCGCAAGGGAGGCATCTATAATCATTTTGAAAACAAGGACGAAATTGCGCTGGCTGCATTTGATTATTCATTTACGCAATTAAAGAATCTGCTGGCCGAGGCACTGGCAAGATGGTCTGACCCAACGGATAAAATGCTGGCGATATGCGATGTGTATGTAACGCTTATTGAACAGGATGCATGTGAGGGCGGGTGCCCCATTCTTAATACCGCAGTTGAGAGTGACGATGGTCACCCGCTGTTAAAGCAAAGGGCCCAGCTTGCAATGACTGAGCTGATGACGGCTCTGGAGAATATTATTAAGGAAGGTATCAATCGGCAAGAATTTCGCAGTGATATCGATGTAGAAGCTGCGTGCAGTGTGGTAATCGCTCTATTCGAAGGCGGGGTTATGCTAAGCAAATTGTATGATGATACTAAGTATATCCGGTATTGCACCGACCAAGTAAGGGCTTATATTAAGGGGAATATTGTGGTTTGAAAGAAGCGGCTCAAGTAGGCATAACTGCTGAAATGGGCGCGCTTCTTTTTATATACTTAAACATTAATTTGGTTACAGCGGAGTCGGTGTTGTTACCCGCACGTGCAGTTCAGCACCGGCTTACGGGCGGCCGTCGCCTCGTCGAGACGCTTCACGACTGTCGTATAAGGCGCGTTGATGACCAGCTCCGGCGTGGTTTCCGCTTCCTTGGCGATTTGAATCATCGTGTCGATAAAGCCGTCGAGCGTTTCTTTGCTCTCCGTTTCCGTCGGCTCGATCATGATGCATTCCTCGACGTTAAGCGGGAAATAGATCGTCGGCGGATGATAGCCGAAATCGAGCAGCCGCTTGGCGACGTCGAGCGTACGGACGCCGTACTGCTTCAGCTTCTTGCCGGACAAGACAAACTCGTGCTTGCAAAGTCCCGGATAGGCTACCTCGTAATATGGCGCGAGGCGGTGCATCATGTAGTTGGCGTTCAGTACCGCGAGCTCCGATACGCGGCGAAGACCGTCCGGACCATACGTGCGGATGTACGTGTAGGCGCGTACCAGGATGCCGAAGTTGCCGTAAAACGCCTTCACGCGACCGATTGATTGCGGCCGGTCGTAATCCCAGTAGAACGTGCCGTCCTTATGTTTGCTGACGATCGGCTTCGGTAGGAACGGGACGAGCTTGGTCTTCACGCCGACGGGACCAGCGCCAGGCCCGCCGCCGCCATGCGGAGTGCTCATCGTCTTGTGCAGGTTCAAATGGACGACGTCAAAGCCCATGTCGCCGGGGCGGGTAATGCCCATGATGGCATTGGAATTCGCTCCGTCGTAGTAGAGCAAGCCGCCTGCATTGTGAACGATTTCGGCAATTTCGACGATCTGCTCCTCGAACAGGCCGAGCGTGCTCGGATTCGTAAGCATGAGAGCAGCTGTGTCGCTTCCGACTACGGCGCGCAGCGCATCAAGATCGACCATGCCGCGCTCATTGGACTTGATCGTTATCGTATCGTAGCCGGCAACCGTTGCGCTGGCTGGATTCGTTCCGTGCGAGGAGTCCGGGACGATAACCTTCGTGCGCTGCTCGCCGCGGCTTTCGTGATAGGCACGGATCAGCATGAGGCCAGTCCATTCGCCGTGCGCGCCGGCGGCGGGCTGCAGCGTTACCTGGTCCATGCCGGTCAGGGCGGCAATGTCGTTCTGCAGCGTATATAGCATTTCCAGAGCGCCTTGAATGCTTTCCTCCGGCTGGTAAGGGTGGATCTTGGCGAAGCCGGCGAACCGGGCGACGTCCTCATTAATTTTCGGATTGTATTTCATCGTGCAGGAACCGAGCGGGTAGAATCCGTTGTCGATACCGAAGTTGCGGCGGGACAATTCCGTATAGTGGCGAATGACGTCGACCTCGTATACCTCGGGCAGCTCCGCAGGCTTGCTGCGCAGAAGGCCCTCTGGTATCAACGCCGAAGCATCCCTCTCCGGGACGTCGCATTCGGGCAGCGAATAGGCAACGCGCCCCGGCTTGCTTAATTCGAATATTAACGCTTTTTCCGGTTTCATACGCTCGCCTCCAGTTCGCCGATGAATCGGTCGATTTCTTCTTTCGTCCGCCGCTCAGTGACAGCGATGAGCATACGGCCTTTCAGTTCGGGGTAAGTGATGCCGAGATCGTAGCCGCCGATGAAGCCGGCCTTAAGCAGCTTCGCGTTCACGTCCTTCAAGTCGGCACCGTCCGGCAGCTTCACGACGATCTCGTTAAAGAACGGGGAGGCGAACTCCAGTGACAGGGAGCTTTGGGTAATGCAGTCTGCTGCGTAGTGCGATTTACGGACGTTGAGCAGCGCAGCTTCCTGTATGCCCGCCTTGCCGAGGGTTGACATATAGACGGAGGCGCACAGTGCCAGCAGCGCCTGGTTAGAGCAAATATTCGACGTCGCTTTCTCCCGGCGGATATGCTGCTCGCGAGCTTGCAGCGTAAGCACGAAGCCGCGCTTGCCGTCCTGATCGACGGTTTGGCCGACGATACGGCCGGGAATGCGGCGCATGAGCGGCTCGGATACGGCGAAGAAGCCGCAGGTCGGTCCGCCTAGCGATGCCGGGATGCCAAGCGGCTGGGCGTCGCCGACAACGATATCGGCGCCAAGTTCTCCAGGCGATTCAAGCAGACCAAGCGATATCGGATTCACGCTGAGCACGAGCAAAGCCTTATTAGCATGAACGAGCGGCTCAAGCGCACGGACGTCCTCGATGCAGCCGAAAAAGTTCGGCGATTGCAGAAGTACGGCGGCTGTATCATCCGTTACGGCGGCGGCCAGCGCCTCTGCGTCGGTGACGCCGTCCTTATAGCCGACCTCGATCACCTCAAGGCCGAGGCCGTGCGCGGAGGTGAGTACAATATCCCTTGCTTCCGGATGAACGGCGCGGGAGACGACGACCTGTTTCCGCTTCGTCGCGCCGCTGGCAAGTGCTGCGGCCTCCGCGAGGGCGGTAGCGCCATCGTACATGCTGGCGTTGGCCACCTTCATCCCGGTCAGCTCGCAAATATAGGATTGGAATTCGAAAATCGCCTGCAGCTCGCCTTGGCTGATTTCCGGCTGGTAAGGCGTGTACGCTGTATAAAATTCGGAACGGGAGATGATGTGGTTGATAACGACGGGAATATGATGATCGTACAGTCCCGCGCCGAGAAAGCTGGCATAACGGTCAAAATCGGCGTTGCGGTCGGCGAGCCCGCGCATATGCTTCAGGAGCGCCGGCTCGTTGAGCCTTCCGGACATCGGCAGGACGCCGGGATAGCGGACAGCAGCGGGGATGTCGGCGAATAAGTCTTCTACGGACTCGGCGCCGACCGTGGCGAGCATGTCGGCCTGGTCCTGCTCCGTCATAGGCAAATAACGATGCTTCATGATAGGGCAGCTCCTTTTTTATAAAATGGCGTCTTCACGACTTGCGCTTTCAGTTGTTTGCCGCGAATTTCAACCCATACTTCGGTATTGACACCCGCATAGGCGGCATCAACTAGCGCCAGTCCGAGATTGCGCTTCAGTGTCGGAGACTGCGTGCCGGTTGTAACCTCCCCGATCAGGGAGCCGTCCGCATAGACGGGATAATGCGAGCGTGGAATGCCTCGATCGATCAGCTCAAGTCCGACGAGCTTGCGCGGCACGCCTTCGCTTTTTTGCAGCACGAGAGCATCGCGTCCGATGAAGCTGCCTTTGTCCAGCTTCACGAAGAAGCCGAGGCCGGCTTCGAGCGGCGAAATAGACTTCGATAACTCTTGGCCGTATAACGGAAGCCTTGCTTCGAAGCGAAGCGTATCGCGTGCTCCAAGACCTGCCGGAATGAGGCCGTTCGGCTCGCCTGCGGCAAGCAGCCCTTTCCAGATGGCCGGAGCGTCACTCGCCGAGCAATAGATTTCGAAGCCGTCCTCACCGGTGTAGCCGGTTCGGGAGAGAAGTGCGGGAGATCCGTACACGTCTGCCTTATGAATGAAATGGAAGGAGGGAAGCGTATCGATCGGCGCATCCGTCACCTTCGACAGGATTGCTGTTGCTTCCGGGCCTTGCAGGGCGAGAAGGGCCGTTTCGGACGAGACGTTCTCAATGACAACGTCGCCGATGAGATGGTCCTGCAGCCATTGCAGGTCTTTGTCGATATTGGATGCGTTCACGACGAGCATGAATTGATCGGGCGACAGCTTGTAGACAAGCAGATCGTCAACCGTGCCGCCGCTTTCGTAGCACATTAGCGTATATTGGGCCTGGCCGATGGACAGTGTCGATAGGTCATTCGTTATCATCTGCTGCAGGAACGTCTCGGCGTATTGCCCGGTTACGATAAATTCGCCCATATGGGAAACGTCGAACAGCCCGGCCTGCCTGCGTACAGCTTCATGCTCGCGCACGATGCCGTGAAACTGCACCGGCAGGTCCCAGCCGCCGAAATCGATGCAGCGGACGGAAGGGAAGTCCGCATATAGCGGGTAGAGCGGGGTGCGTTTTAATGAACTCATCTCTTCACCTCTTAGCGTAGGATAGGTGCCAAAACAAAATAGGACAGGCAAAAGGAAACGTTATACGGGCGAAGCAAGCTTAGCCCGCATAGTTGTCCTTCTGCTCTGTCCTTTGTACCTGAGAGTTGCCTCCACACATAAAGTAAGTGATATTAAATGTTACTTATGTGTAAGTTTCCCCTTGGGTGATCCTATGCCTAGGATTCTCTCCAGAGATGCGTCCGGTAAAGGTCCTTTTGCCTGAGAGATTCACCGTTTTACCGGCTTACTCCTTCGGCGTTACCCGTATATCGGTAATCTCTCCCGCTACCATCATCCGCTTATTCGATTTTCGTCTTTCCTGTTATAAATATTATAAGCGTCGTTCGCAGCTCCGTGTCAACAATTATTTCGTGATAAAAAGTTTTTGTCAGCTATATTGACATGGGATCATCCGCTGCTTTATTCTTTGGAGGAAAGCCGCCAAACGGGTAACAAAGGCCGGCAGCAGACGGTCGTTCATAAACTTTCAGGTACCGAGGACAGAGAAAAGGCGCAAGCCTTTTCCTTGTCCTTTTTTTAAAACTTAAACGTATCCAAAATAAAGAAAAGAGGCGTTCCGTATGAGCGAAATTAGAGAGCATTTGGTGTACAGCGAGGAGCATGAGTGGGCTTTGAAGGTAGAAGGCAACGTGGTGCGGATCGGTATTACAGATTATGCGCAAAGCCAGCTTGGTGATATCGTTTTTGTGGAATTTCCGGAGGTTGGGACCGTCGTCGCGGCGGGCGACAGCATAGGGACGATCGAATCGGTCAAAACGGTATCCGAGCTCTATTCCCCGGTAACAGGTACAGTGACTAAGGTGAATGAGGCGCTTGTAGAACAGCCGGAGCTTGTGAACGGCGAGCCTTACGAGGGAGGCTGGATCATCGAGGTTGCTGCAGAAGGCGATTTGGAGGAAGCGCTCGGCAAGCTGCTTACGGCGGAAGGATACCGTGCTTTGATTGGTTAGCGTTGGCATGCAGTTTCGCCTAATTCAGAGCGAATGCGGACATCAAATCCGTTAATTGTGTGAAAGAGGCTTAAAATGCGAATCTTGCGGACATTGGATCCGCTATACGCCTTAGAATATGCCCAAAATAACTGTTTTGCAGCAAATAACGGATTCAATGTCCGTAAGTAGCTCAAAAGAGGGGCGAAACGGATAAATAACGGATTTGATGTCCTTGTACGCAAGTCAGGGATACGTTCCGATTCTTAACGTACACTATAGTCTGCTAGTTACACGTAGCCTTGGTTGTTATGGAGTCGGCAGAGGGCATTGCTCGCAGCATGGCACACTGTCCGCTCAGCGCAAGCAATCGATAACTGGAAAACCTCCTGCTAATTTTGTTTATATGCACTCTTTGGGATCATTTTACAGGAATACCTCCCGTTAATCTTGCTGAAAATCTCTCCTGTACGGGCAAAGAGCCGAATCAGCTGGAGAATTTCCCGCTAAACCAAACACAAACATTGAAAAGGAAAAATAGAGGGAGCTTTTCCTGTTTAACTGGATAGGGAAGAAGGGTTTGTACGTCCTATAAAGTCACTTGATGCGGAATCGAGTTTGTTTCAATTTTTAGTTCATTCTAGACCGCAACAAACAAGGCCGGGACCCTCTAGTTCGAGGAGGACTCCCGGCCTTTGCTCTGTACACTCCCGATAATAATTAAGCTTGTTCTTCCCCGGATTCATTTGTTGCTTCATTCACGATGCCGCAAGCGCCTTTAAACCCGTCGTTTTCTTGCCACTCCTTAAGATGCTCCCGCATTTCCTCGTCTCCCGGCATTTCCGCAGTCAATTTTGCGCCTGACTGGCTGAATTCGACGTGACCTTTTCCGTTCTGGTTTTCCATTCGTCATGACCTCCGTAACCTGGTTTGGATTCGTAACCCTTATTGTTTTTCCAGATTTCGGTGGAAAATATTCCTACGTCGTTTTATACACTTCCCGGATCGCATCTTCAATGTCCGGTTCCTTCACGCTCAAGTCCTGAATAGGCAGCTTCTGCGACAGATCGGAAATAAGCTCTGCTGCGGACATGCGCTGCTTCTCGAACTGGTACCAAATTTTAAGCCCGTCCCGTTTGATGATTTCCGCAGCTGGGTGGGAGAGGTCATCGCATGGATGCTGCAGCTCCACGACAAGCAATCGGTGCGGCGTTAATTTGTGAATAAGCGATTCGATCGGGCCGTCCTCTACGACTTTGCCGTGGTTAACGACTACTAAGCGGCTGCATAACTGTTCGACGTCATCCAGATCATGTGTCGTCAAAATAACCGTTACGCCCCGGTTGCGGTTCATTTCCTTGATAAAATCGCGAATGGCATGCTTTGCATCGGCATCGAGTCCGATTGTCGGCTCGTCCAGGAACAGCACCTCGGGAGAATGAAGCATGGCGGCAGCCAAGTCGCCGCGCATGCGCTGCCCGAGCGACAATTGTCGTACCGGTGTATCGATAAATTCATTCAGCTTGAGAACATCGCTCAGCACAGCCAAATTTTCCTCATACGTCGTTTTATCGATTTGGTAGATGCGCCTTAAGAGCTCAAACGATTCACCCAGCCGTAAATCCCAATAAAGCTGCGTACGCTGACCGAATACAACGCCAAGCTTTCGCACGACTGCTTTCCGGTCCGCTTGGGGAGAGATGCCGCATACTTTGATAGAGCCGGAGGTGGGGTGGAGAATGCCGGTCAGCATCTTAATGGTTGTGCTTTTTCCCGCGCCGTTAGGGCCGATATAACCGACGATCTCACCCGGCGCAATGGAGAAGCTGATGCCATCGACTCCTTTTACCTTGGTTTTCTCCGGATACAGGAGGCTTTTGAGCGCGCCCCGCAGCCCGCTTTCTTTCTTGGCAACCATATATTCCTTCACTAAATCGTTTACTTCGATTACGGCTTTCATGTTTGTCTGCACCCCGCTTTGTTAAGAGCCTGCGCTCTCGTAGCTTTTCATTCCGATTCGAAAAATCCACTGCGACAATAAGAAACATATGATTCCGATCGCCGGCGTCCATAAGGCAAGGCTGAGCGGAAGCTGCAGTCCGCCACTGCTTTTCCCAAGAAATTCAACGGCCGGATAAAAGCTGATGAACCCGATCGGAATCAGAAAGGTGAAGAGCGCCTGGATAACATACGGATAAATGCTGAGCGGATACATCGTTCCGCGCTCCAGCATCGCCATGGCAAAGCCAACCAGGGAAGCGTTCCGTTTGGTCCAGAAGGCAATTGTGCCAAGGCTGATGAATAAAGCGGCGCGAATGAAGACGCCTCCTGCCAGCACGAGGAGAAGCTTAACGATGTTAAAGGCCGTCCACTCGAAACCGGCTAATTGACAGCCGTAAATGAAAATGATAACGCCTGGAATGCAATCGATAAGGCCGATAAAATTGACATAGCTCGACACCAGCTGGAAGAAGACGTTCATCGGGCGCAGCAGCAGCCGGTCAAATTGCCCATTAATGACCATATGGTCGATATGCCACGTATTAATGAAGAAGACGACAAAAATGCCATGGCTGATTAACCCTAACCCGTATAAAAAAGTGAGCTCGGGAAAATCCCAGCCGTTAAGCGGCTGAAAGCGGTCGACAATGATTTTCAGCATCCAGATGCCTGAGAAATATTGAATAGGAATCATAAGGAGCCAGCTGAACAGAAACAGCGGATATTCAAGCTGCCGCTGAATGGCCAGACGCGCAAAGCAGGCTGCGACGGAAACGTAATGCCGGATTGAGGATACCATCTTTTGAAAATCAGCCTCCTTGGATTAAGGTCTTCGTCTTGGTTCGCTTCCAGCCGGCCGCTAGCAGGATGAACAAGAAGGCAATCCATACGGCTTGAATGCCCATGGCTGCGAGTGCTTCTTTTGTTCCGACAGTGCCTATGTAGATGCCAAGCGGCGTTTGGTACGTGTATTGAAAAGGCAGAAACTTTGACACCGTCTGAACACTTTCCGGGAAAAACCAGAGCGGAACGATGCTCCCGGATAATACGCGCACGATGCTGTCTTTAACAATACCCATGTTGCCGAGCTCCATAACCCAGAATGCAATTAAGCCGACAAGCGCGCTAAGAAGCCATAGAATGCCATAGCTTAATAGGCAGCTGGAGATAAACAGCAGCAGGCTTATGGCGGATGACGGCCAAGGAATGCCGAAGAAGAGCGACGCGAACAGGAACAGCGGGATAACCTTATTAGCTAGTGCGCTTAGCATCCCGCCGAGATCGTCAGCCAGATAACAAGCGAACAGAGGGATAGGGCGGTAAAAGTCGGTGACGATTTGCCCTTCTCTGATTTTGTAATAGATCGTGTCCTGCACGCCGCAGACGAACAAGGAAGACAGCATGATGGATAGGATAGTATAGGTAGTAAGATCTTGAAGATTAAGCGCATTAACCTGTTCGATGCCGCCGCTATATGCCGCTTTCCATAGAAATACGGATGCCAGCATCAGAATTAAATTGGTGCCTACGGAAGCAAACACCTCGAAGCGGTATGCCAAGCTAGTAAGCAGTTTCATTTTGGTAATATACCAATAAGCCTGAAGCATGGATGACCCCCTTTACACATTCTCTACTGTAAATATTTATCAAGTATAAGAGGTGGAAATTGAGGTTGCAATAACAAAAATAAGCTATTTACGAATCTTTCACGCGTGAAAGGAGGAATATTCACTTTCATATGGAATTTTCACTTGTTGAAGGAGGCGTCATCGAATAACATGAACATCTGCGAGCAAACTCATATGAAAAAGAAGGGAATTAATATGGGCTCTAAGAGACAAAAAAAGTCCCATGGAAGACTGGAGATTTTAAAAACCGTATTAATCTTCACGTTAATTACAGGTCTGTGGGTTGTATTGACAGATATTATATTGTTTATATTCTTCAAGGAAGGTCAAATAATTACCAGATTACAAACCATCAAAGGCTGTTTATTTATTCTTATAATGGCTTGGATGCTTTATTTACTTTTGAAACGGAATAACTTTAAGCGGAATCAAATAGAAAAAATGCTTCGTGACAGCGAATCAAGATACCGAAGAATTATCAAGCTATCGCCTGACCCAATAACCATTCATAGCGACGGTATTTTAATTTATGCGAATGATGCTGCGTTAAAAATAGTTGGGGCTACCAGGGCTGATGAAGTGATAGGAAAACCATTCTTTGATTTTTTACACCCCGACTATCATGAGATTGAAAAAGAACGGCATCAGTCTATTACATCGACAGAAGATCGTTTGGAGGGCTTAGAGCAGAAGATTATCCGATTGGATGGCGAGATTATAGAAGTCGAAACCTCAAGCATCTGTATTGATGAATATCTGGGTAGACCCATGATTCAAAATGTGATGAGAGACATAACCGAGCGCAAACGAACAGACGAAATGATCAGGAAGTCTGAGAAGCTTTCCGTGGTAGGGCAGTTGGCTGCAGGGGTTGCTCATGAAATTCGAAATCCATTGACTTCTTTAAAAGGGTTTTTGCAGCTATTAAATTCAAAAAATCTTGGTCATAATAAATATTTTGATATTATGCAAGCTGAAATCGAGCGAATCAATTTCATCGTAAATGAATTTATGATCGTTTCAAATCCCCAAGTCATCCGCACTCAGGAAGAAAAAAATCTGGAGAGTATTCTTGAAAATATCATACTGCTGCTCGGCGCGCAGGCAAATCTTTTAAATGTTCAAA
Source organism: Bacillota bacterium (assembly GCA_051750645.1). GTDB lineage: Bacteria > Bacillota > Bacilli > Paenibacillales > Paenibacillaceae > Pristimantibacillus. The sequence continues at coordinate 126,661 of JBNJJW010000012.1, forward strand.
TTGAAACAGAATTTGAAAGTGACATTCCCTTAATAAAGTGTGATGAAAATCAGTTGAAGCAGGTTTTTATTAATATTCTTAAAAATGCACTGGAAGCGATGAATAATGGTGGCGTAATCCTTATTCAAGTTAAGAATATACAGCCTAATAAAGTATTAATTCGGTTTAATGATCAAGGCGTAGGTATTCCTGAGGAACAAATTCCAAAGCTGGGCGAACCTTTTCATTCCACTAAAGAACATGGAACGGGGCTCGGATTAATGGTAACGAATAAAATAATAGAAGGACACAAGGGAAGCATGTCTATAAAAAGCAAAGTTAATCATGGGACGACCGTTGATATCATCCTTCCTATTGAATAATAAATTTTGAGTGATCTGTCGACATGAAGCGGCATACGTCTCCGTCAGCCTCGGTTAGAATGGATTTACCGATGGTGAAAGGGAGGATTACGACGTTGAAAACCTATGATGTCATTATGATTGGGAGCGGCCATAATGCTTTGATTGCCGCCGCTTACTTGACGCGTGCGGGCCGCACCGTGTTAGTACTGGAGAAAAACGATCGGCCTGGAGGCTTCCTGCGCACAGAGGAGCTCACACTCCCGGGCTTTAAGCACGACGTGTACTCGGCGGCTCACCCGCTGTTGCTGACGGGGCCCGCCTATGCAGACCTTGGGGAAGCTCTTGAAGCACGAGGACTACGTTACATAAATACGGAGCTTCCGACGGGCGTGTCGATGGAAGACGGACGGACGGGAGTGTTCGTGCGCTCGTTTAAGGATCTTATCGCGGAAGCCGAGCGGCTCGCCCCAGGTGATGGCGCCGCGTTGGCCCGTATGTTCGAAGAATTCAATCCCTATGCCGGGGATGTGTTTGCACTATTTAATATGGACCTCGCCGGCCCTCAAGCTTCAGCCATTATTAATATGCTGCTTCACGACACGGGCCGACCGGGCTACTCGGCGTTCGCCGCATCATTGTTATCAACCGCCCGTAACGCGGTAAGCTCTTTTCAATCTCCTGTACTTCGCGCAATGCTGGCACCATGGGTCACGCATCTTGGACGTACGCCTGACGAAATCGGAAGCGGCGTATGGGTTCCGCTCACAGCGATGGCTCTGATGGGCGGCGGAATGCCGATACCTGAAGGCGGCAGCGAGAAGCTTGCGCAGGCACTGGCGCAGCTGGTGCAGGACCAGGGCGGAACCATCCTTACCCATACGCAAGCCAAGAAAATTGTCGTGAAGCATGGACTTGCCGTAGGTGTGCAAACATCCGATGGCGAACAATATCATGCCAAACAAGCGGTCGTCGCCTCGACAGGGCCGGATCAGCTCTATCTCTCGCTTCTGGCGGATGCGGAAGTCAGCCCTTCTCTGATTACGCAAGCGAAGAAGTTCCGGTACGGCCGGGGCTGCGTGCAAATCCACCTCGCGCTTAGCGAGCCGCCGCGTTGGCCTGATGCGCGCTTTGCCAAGGTCGGTCAGCCGCATTTGACCGATGGGCTGGACGGCTTCACGCAGGCGATTGCGCAAGGGATGTCGGATTTACTTCCGGTCAAGCCGACCTTTACGGTGGACTGCTCCACTAATCTGGATCCGACCCGTGCGCCGGCAGGCAAGGCAATAATGCGGATACAAGTGCTTGAAGTGCCGTGCCGTCCCCGCGGCGACGCCGCCGGTCAAATCGATGTCGGCGACGGCACGTGGACAACGGATCTCACCGAGCGTTTCACCGAGCGTGTGCTGGCAATCGTAAGCAAGCATATCCCGAATATTCCAAGCGCGGTTATCGGCCACTCGGTTATTACCCCTGATACTATTGCGCGATACAACCCGAACTCAGGTCCAGGCGATCCGTACGGCGGAGCGCATGATTTGGCGCAAAGCTATTTGTTCCGGCCGCTCCCGTCGCAGCCTAGCCATCAGACGGAGGTGCCGAATCTTTATATGCTGGGCGCGGCAACCTGGCCGGGTCACGGAATCAACGGAGGGTCGGGTTATATCGTCGCCCAAAAGCTGTTGTCAAACGAATGACGAACAATAGTGGTAAGTGTTAATCCAGGGCAGCCCAATTCCTTCGCCCCGGGCTAGAGGATTAGGAAAAGCTCCCTTTATTTTTTATGTTACGATGTTTGTGTTAAAGTTAACGGGAATTTCTCCCTCTATTTCGGAACGTTGCCCGGGTAAAAGTGATTTTTTGCTGGATTATAGGGAGGTTTTCCAGCAAAATCATCCCACAGAGCGCATGCGGGCAAGATTAGCAGGAGGTTTTCCAGTTCGCATGGCCGGACGCTTGTGTTGAAGCGGGCAGCGCGCCATTGCTTAGCCAGTTGCGGCAGAATAAGTTAAATGGAGATCATGCAGGAGAAATATAGAAATGCTATCTATGATTGGGATGCAATCACGTAATGGTGAGGTGCATCCTTTATTTATTGCGAGGAGGAAAATCAAAATGATCGAACAATTGGGGTTTCAAGCTAAGGATCGCGTTATCATTATCAATGCGGACGATTTCGGAATTAACCATGCCAGTAATCAAGCGATTATGAAGTTGTTTCACAGCCGATCGATCACCTCCGCTTCACTTATGGTGCCGTGCGCCGCGATGCAGGATGCGGCGTTATTTTGTAAACGGAACAATCAAGCTGATATAGGCATCCATTTGACGTTAACAAGTACGGAAAATGATCGCTGCAAGCCGGTCTTTCAGGGTTACAGATTAGACAGTCTGGTCACGGAAGACGGATATTTTCATGCAGATCCTTTGTTAGTCGAGCAATTAGCTAAGCCGGAGCAAGTCAAGCTGGAGCTTCAAGCGCAGATTGAGATGGCGCTCGCTCTAGGAGTGGATGTTACTCATCTGGATAGTCACGCGGGCAGTGTGATGGGGATTTATACGGGCAGAGACTTCCTCGAAATTGTGTTTGATCTGTGTGAACAGTTTCAATTGCCGTTCAATCTGCCGAAAGAGATCGTAAATCAACCATTTTTCAGTAAGGATCAGAAAAAAAGGTTTGCGAACAGCATCTCTTTAGCCGAGAGCAGAGGAATACCATTAATTGATGATCAATGCGGACTTTCATATCATCTGGAAGCGGGAGATAACTACGAAGATATGAAAAAAGAGTTGACCGCCCAGATCGTAAGCCTCAAGCCAGGTCTTACTCAAATCGTCACGCATCCCGCCATTACCAGTAAAGAGTTAATTAGCTTAACCCCGCATTTTGAGAAGAGAGAAATGGAATACAACTTGTTTAGTGATCCGCAAATTATTGCGTTGTTCCAAGAAGAACAGATAAAACTCATTTCATGGAAAAGGGTACGGGACTTGCAAAGAAATATGTTCCAAAATACGGCTACAAAATAAGCCTTAAAAGCTGGAAAAGACTATCATTGCTTTGGAGGCTCATGTCGCGATATGCTGTGTATATCTTTTCATTACATACGAATAGGAATCGATGACATATGAAAATCGGTTTTTTTGACTCGGGGATCGGCGGATTGACCGTATTGGCGGAAGCTCTTCGGCGGCTCCCCGCCGAAGATTACCTTTATATGGCGGATACGCTTCATGTCCCATATGGAACCAAATCGAAGGATGAGGTGAGATCGTTCATTCTTAAGACAGTAAAGACAATGGCTGAGGAGGGCATCGATGCGCTGGTCGTGGCATGCAATACGGCGACTAGTATTGGCGTAGCAGAGCTAAGAACCCTATACTCCTTTCCTATAGTCGGAATGGAGCCCGCGGTCAAACCGGCAGTGGAAATGAACCGTATGACAGGCAGAAGAGTATTAGTATTCGCTACGCCCTTAACCCTGCAAATGCCCAAGTATTATGCGCTCGTATCCCGGGTAGACGAAGAGGGTATCGTGGATTCGCTGCCCTTGCCGGAGCTTGTGGGCTATTGTGAAAATTTGCAGTTCGACAAACGTGTTATGGGAGAATACTTCCGGGATAAGCTTTCCGGTTACGACTTAAATAAGTATGGAATTATCGTGCTGGGCTGCACGCATTATCCTTTTTATAGGGAGATACTTCGCGAGATGCTGCCGCCGCACATTCAAATCGTCGACGGTAACGCCGGGACGGTCAAACGTTTGTCTGCGCTGTTGAACCGTTACGGGATCTCAGAAGGAAGAGGCAGCGGTAGCGTACGGTTTATGTGTACCGGCGGGGAAACTGCCTATATCGATAAAATGCAGACTGCTCTTGCCATCATTCGGGGAATGGACGTTCAGAACGAGGAGATTCTTAATTCATAAATGAATGAAGCGGCAAAAACCCGCCTTAGGCCGTGAAGTGGACCTGAGGCGGGTTTTAGTTTAAATCTTAATTTCTGCAATTTCCAGAATAACGGGGCAATGGTCGCTGCCTGTTATATGACAATCAATTTGTGCGTCGATTAGCAAGGAAGTTAGTCTTGAAGAGGCAAGAAAATAATCAATTCTCCAGCCTACGTTCCGCTCTCTCACCTTAGGCATGTACGACCACCAGGAATAGGCATCTGTCCGGTCGGGATAGAAATGTCTGAATGTATCGATAAAGCCTGCATCCAGCAGCTCGGTCATCTTTCCTCTTTCTTCAAGTGTAAATCCGGAGTTGCCCAGATTCGACTTTGGATTTTTTAAGTCAATCTCCTGGTGGGCAACGTTCAAATCCCCGCAAATGATAACGGGTTTAAGGCTGTCCAACTGCTGAAGATAACCGCGAAAACGATCCTCCCATTCCAGCCTGTACGCCAGTCTTGTCAGATCGCGCTTAGCATTTGGAGTATAGACATTGACGAGATAGAAATCTTCAAACTCCAATGTAAGGACCCGGCCCTCGGGCTCATGATCTTCCTCCAGACCGTACCGTACCGAAATCGGCTTTATTTTCGTGAAGACGGCGGTACCGGAATAGCCCTTTTTCATCGCGTAATTCCAATACTGATGATAGTGCCCGCCAATTTCCAGGCAAATTTGTCCTTCTTGCACTTTCGACTCTTGGATACAGAATATATCCGCATCCATTTCTTTGAAGTAATCGATAAATCCTTTGTTTACGCACGCTCTTATACCATTCACATTCCAAGATACTAATTTCATAATTGCTAATCTCCTTGCAGCTCGCTATAATTTCCAATCTCAGTGTAACATAGAAAATGTTTTAAGTTCTCTATTCATTATTCGTTCTAAATGCTATAATGTTTACTTAATATTAATAATTGGTTTAGCCGTCATGCGATGATGGCTATTTTCTTTTTTCTATTCTTAATAAGGGAGTGATCACACTTGGAGCTTCAATATAACGGGTACCGCAGGTCACCGGTTATTCTCCTATTTATTTTAATTATGTTAAAAATGATCCTTTTCCGCCAATTCGTCTTTCAAGGCATTCAGGCGGACAAGTTGCTTACAGATGCAGCTGCCGTATTGACCTTGCTATGCGTGGTTGAACTGACCACCTCGGCTAAGTGGAAGGGGACTGTGTTCGGAGTGCTGAATGCGGTCGTGTCGGTGCTTCTGTTCGCATCTACGGTATATTTTAGCTACTACGGAACGGTTCCAACTTATACAGCACTGCACGGGCTGGATCAGGTGCTGCAGATTACGGAGAGCGTGGGGGCAACTTTACAAACTTCGTATTATTTGCTCTTACTCGATATATTTATATTAGCAATCGTTTATGTGATTAAATGGTTACGAGGCGTTCGAGGCTCTGGACGCAAGCGGATTGCAAAGCCATTGTACGTCCTTATCGCCGCTATTTTATGCGTTGCCGTATCGGGCACCTATATCCGTATTGGCAGCACTATTCCAAACGAGATTGTCCAAGCAGAGAGCCTTGGCTTTCTGGATTATCAAGTGGCGGCAGCGATGAAGGCGCGTAAGGAAAAGAGTGCGATGAAAAACGGAAATATAGAGGAGACGGTGGCTGCTGCAGCAGATCTGCAGTACTCTTATTCTTATCAGTACGGCGAGGCTGTAGCTGCAGGCACTCCTAATTTCTTTGGCGCTGCAAAGGGCAAGAATGTCATCGTCGTCCAGCTTGAGGCATTCCAAAACTTCCCGATCCATTTAGCTGTTGAAGGGCAGGAAATTACTCCAGTGCTTAATGAGCTTGTAGGAGAGAGCTTCTACTTCCCGCACTTCTTCCAACAAATCGGGCAAGGCAACACGTCGGATGCTGAATTCATGTCTAACACATCCATCTATCCGACTGGCGTCATTGCTATGTCTACAGGTTACGGGAACAAAACCGTACCTAGTCTGCCTAGATTGCTGCAGCAGGACAATTATGAATCCAACACGTTCCATATTAACGATGTGACGTTCTGGGATCGCAACCGGATGTATCCAGCGTTAGGATTTAGCAAATACTATGACAAGCCTTATTATAACAACGACAATTTCAACTCTTTTGGCGCTTCTGATGAGGAAATGTACCGGGTTGGCCTTGAGAAGCTTCAGGCGCTGCAGCAGCAGGATAAGCCGTTCTATGCGCAATTCATTACGACCTCAAGCCATCATCCTTTCAAGGTTCCGGAAAATTACCAGCGGATTCCGATGCCGGATTCCTTGCAGGGAACACAGCTGGGTGACTATTTAATGGCGATGAATTATACAGACTATGCGCTTGGGAAATTCATCGATGAGCTTAAAGCCAGCGGTATATGGGATGATACTATGCTGGTCTTATACGGTGATCACTTCGGCCTGCAGTCTCAGGATAATAATCCTGAATGGGTCAGCTCGCAGCTAGGGATTAACTATCATGACAAGCTTAGCCGGTTTAACATTCCATTCATTATTCATGTGCCTGGACTAGAGGGACAGGAAGTAGATCAGGTTGGCGGGCAGGTCGATATTATGCCCACCGTCTCCAACTTGCTCGGCATCTCCCTTAAGGAAAGAGGCTACACCGCATTTGGCCAGGATCTGCTCAATATTGACCGGAATGTAGTTGGTATGCGGTACTATCTCCCGACCGGCTCCTTTTTCAACAATGACATTTTATTCGTGCCTGGCAAAGGTTTCGAGGACGGCACTGCCGTTGATATTAGAACGATGGAACCGGTAACTGACTTTAGTATGTATCGAAACGATTATGATTATATTTTGGAGCTTATGAAGCTTTCGGACGAATATGTCCGCTTGCTTCCGAAGCGGGCTCCGTAGAAAGAACATAGAGCGCCATTTGTCCGTTAAGGATAAGAGGCGCTCTTTTTGTTGCTAAGAAAGGCAGGATTCTGCATTCATTAAGCGAATAATTGATAGGTAAAATATGGGTCAAATGCAATGAAAGTCTAATTTTATAATGGAGAGGTTGGATGATCGTGAGTGAATCCGTAATGACATCAGGTAAGGCAGGGGAAGTTGAGATTATCAAATTGAGTGAAATGAAAATGGTCGGGTTTCCCGTCAATGTCTCTTTTAAAGATGGGGATTTCAGCAAAATCGGGAAAACCAAACAGCTATTCATGGAGCGGAAGGACGAAATTCAGCATGCTGTCGATCCGGATACGTACTGGGCGCCTTGGTACAACTGCGAAGTCATGTTTACCTACTTCTATTGTCTGGAGGTCAGCGAGCTGTCGGATATCCCGGAAGGCATGATGGGCTTCACGATCCCCGAATCCACTTATGCTGCCGTTTACTATGAAGGCCCTCATCCATGGGATCCGGACCCTTACGCCTTGCTCGCTCAATTCAGGGAAGCGAATCAAATCGCGGTCAAAGAGAACGGCATGGTGCTTGAAAAGTACCGCTTTGATAACGATTGTAAACCGGAAGAGCATATTGCACTGGGTGTTCTGGGACCTGTTTTATATAATCAATAAATTCGAGGAGGAACGAAGATGCCGGTCAAATTGCTTGGAGGCGTTTTTATTCGTGTAACTCATTTAGAACAATCCATTTCGTTTTATTCAGCGCTTGGCTTACGGCTGCGTGGAATCGAAGAGTGGAACCCTGGACGAGGAGCGACATTTTTTCCTAGCCCGGAGCATGACGGTTGGCCGTTAATGACGTTAATTGAATCTGATAATGTGCAGGTTCTCGAGCATCCCGCCTTCAGCCTCAATGCTACAGACGTCAAAGAAATGCATAAACAACTTGGGTTAAAGGGGTTTAAGGTTACAGAATTGGAGGAGTGGACATCGCCATGGAACCATCATTACATGTTCGACGTCTACGACCCGGACGGTCATCCGATCACGCTCATTGAGGTCACACCGTTAACAGAACAAACGCTGGCTGAAGCAGAAGCATAAGACGGGTTATGCCGGGAGTATCTTGCCATAAGACTCCCGGTTATTTTACAAGCTCTAATAAACATACTCCAAACTCTCCATCTAAAGGCCTGCCCCGCTGTTATACTGTATTTTTCCAGTAACTTTACTCCTTTCACGCTTTATCAGAACCCTATGCTGTATATTCGAGACTGCCGATTAACTCGCTAAACCGAATCTTATGCAGTATTACGATCCATTTAAGGGATCTCGTTTCTATTCTGTCATTCATCTGGCTCTTGTGGAGGTGTGCTAGCGTTTTGATTGGATTTCATACAATCAAAAAGCTAGGTACGAGACTTTATGATGGTTTGATGGGATTTTGTGCAGTCAAATGGACGGGGATGGGCTCCTGGGGGCTAGATTGGAGTTAGAGTGCCGATTTTGACTGTATGTTTTCCACTCAAGTATCACTTTACCGGCGAATGGACCCGCTTTGACTGGATGAAATACAGGCAAAACGTAACATCAGTAAGGGAAGCCCATTCTTGACTATAGAATGCTATTTGCAACAGGGGAAGTGCTTAGGATTTGGGTTTGGTATGTCATTCACTAACTAAGGGGGCTGCAGCGTGGAGACACAGCCATTTTTGAAAGCGATAGAACTTCTCTTTGGAGACCTGCTGGATCAATTTGCTGAAGGTGAAGAGTATGCCTTTTATCCTTATGGTCCACCAGTTATTCATCGGATCGGTTATTCGACTAATATCACTCCAGAGATTGTGAGACAAGCAGCCAGCCATAAAGTGGATCTAATTCTTACACACCATGATGCGTGGGATTTTGTATACGGGATGAAGGAAGAATGCCACTCTCTACTTAAGGAATACGGCATTGACCACTATTTTGTACATTTGCCGCTGGACTATGCGGAGTTTGGCACCTGTCATTCATTGTTCAAGGAGCTTGGCATTGTTGATCTCCTCCAGCGGTCTTATCATGATGAAGAAAGAAGTATTCCCGGGGTGGGTGAGTTTAAGATTCCGATAACCTTTGAGGAGCTTGTTGCAAGAGTGGGAGTGGCATTAAATGAGGACGTAAAGTCGTGGAGAAACTCAGAAAAACCCATAAAGCGAGTTGGTATATTAACCGGTGCGGGAAATTCAACGAGCAACATTCGAGATGCTCAGAATGCACATTGCGATGCATACATAACAGGCGAGAAAACCTTATACACCGTACAATATGCTCAGTATATAGGCATGAATCTAATTGTTGGAAGCCATACGTTTACGGAAATATTCGGGGTGAGAGCATTGGCTGAAAAGCTTCAGGAGAAGTTTAAAGGTCTGGAGATCGTAGAGCTGGCGGAAGAACATTTTGAATAGTATCATTAAGGAAAGCAGCATGCAATATTGCAATGAAGAAAAGGAGATACATATGACGGGCAAACGGGTTATTCTGTTTCAAGGTGACTTATTACCGATGGAGCAAGAGGGAGAAATGATGATCCAAACCATATACTAGGACATAGTTATGCTTATATTGTCGGAGCAAGGCTGGGCTACGAATGGGCTGAGCAGCAGCCGGTATTCTATAACCGCGGTATTAGCGGGAACCGGGTGTCTGATCTGTATGCACGCTGGAATGAGGATGCCATCAGCTTGAATCCGAATCTTATTAGTATTTTAATCGGCGTGAATGACGCATGGAGAACGATGAGCGGAGAGCCCAGCGGCGTAACGGACCGATTCGAGCGCGCTTATCGCCATGTTTTGGAGGAAACGAAGGAAGTGCTGCCGAATGCGGGACTCGTGTTATGTGAGCCTTTTATTCTTAACACCGGTGCGCCTTCGCTGAATTGGGATGCTTGGTCGGAGCTTATGACAGCTTACCAGCAAACGGTTCGCGAGCTTGCGGAGCAGTTCGGTGCCGTATTCGTTCCTCTTCAAAAGGTGTTCGACGAAGAATGTCAGCGTGCGGATGCCTCTTATTGGCTGTGGGATGGTGTTCATCCAACCGCCGCCGGTCATGAACTAATCGCTAGACAATGGCTATCGGTCGTGCTAAACAGTAAGTTAGCGATTTCGTAATTTAAGCGTAAGAGGGGATGGATTCAACCCAATGACCAAGATCTTCGATTTACTTCTTTTTCAAACGAGACAGCGTTGAAATTGGGTCTCCTGATCGTGGAAGAGGCTCGGAAAAACGGGAAGAGTGTTACGGTAGATATTACGAGAGCGGGTCAACGGTTGTTTCTCCATGCTATGGAAGGAACTTCGGTCGAAAACGAGAATTGGATCCGTCGTAAAAATAACGTAACGAACTATTTTGGCTCCAGCTCCTGGCATGTTGCATGCCGTCTTCGCAGCGAAGGACAAACGATGGAGGAGAAATATGGTCTTCCTATCGCGGACTATGTAGGAGCTGGAGGGGCGTTCCCGCTTTGTGTCCAAGGGGAAGGGCAGGTTGGAACGGTCACTGTATCCGGATTGCCGGATCAGGAAGATCATGATCTGCTTATTAAGGTGCTTCGGCGCTTTTTGTCACCCGAAACAAAATAGCACAAAGTAAAGCAAAGGCCGGGAGCCAGCCGCATTGGTGTCTCGGCTTTTGCTCTAACGTGGAGGGCGTGAGTATCGGTGGACGCAAACATGAAATCATTTTGGAAATCATATCTGACCGGTTTGCAATTGCACGTCACTATAGCAAAATATACGAAGGTGCCTATTACTTGGATTGACGATGATTATACGCCAGACGTAAATAAGCTTTATTATATCCAGGAGGGTGAAGGGTACATTAAGGTCGGGAATCGCAAGTATTATCCGAAGCCCGGCGACCTATGCTTGCTGCCTGCTGACGTTGTCCAGTCGTATGGAACACTTAATTCGAATACATTCGGCAAATACTGGTGCCACTTCACGGCGAAGCTGGATAATTTCAACCTCTTTCATGTGCTTGAAACGCCTACTATTATAACGGTAACTGATCATCCTGCGTTAAAGGATAAATTCGATCAGCTTATTCATTATCACGAGAGCGATGAATGGACCGCCGAGCTGCATGTACAGGCTACCTTTCTAGAGATTTTGGCGATGTACTTGGAGCAAGCTGGCCAGGTTCAAATAAACACTCCTGCAACGGGCTCGTTTGAGAAGATGAATGTCTTGTTTACTTATATCGAGGAAAATCTAGCTGAAAATATTACGGTGAATACGCTGGCTCAGCTGGTTCATTTTCATCCTAACTACTTTATACGCATGTTCAAAAATGCGACAGGACTTTCGCCCATTCAATACGTGAACCGCAAGCGTATGGACAAAGCGAGAAAGCTTCTGTCGTTCACATCGCTAAGCGTATCAGCTGTCGCGGAGTCTCTGGGGATGGATGCAACGTACTTTTCACGCTTGTTTAAGGAGTACACCGCTTTATCGCCGAGTGAATACAGGGATATTTCTCATGGTAATTCTTAATGATAGTAATGTTCCACGAAATAGAAAAAGCTGCCTTAAGCCCTAAAGGGCTGCCAGGCAGCTTGTCATTTTATCAAGGATAAAAGGCGTTAGCCGGCGTCGTGGTCGTGCACCATCTTGCATTAAACAGTGACTTAATGAGAATGTCCTTTGCTTCTTCAGTTCCGATGTATCGTAGCGCCTCTAACGCATGAGCCCTGACGTATCGGTTGTCATCATCCAGTGCTGTCGCCAATGCAGGAACGGCCGCAGCAGCCGCAGCACCAAGTCGTGATAGAGAAAGGCCTGCCGTGAAGCGAACCTGCGTATCCGCATCCTGTAAGCATCGCACTAAGCCGTCGACTGCCTCATTAGTGCGGCCGATCATTCCGAGCGCTTCCGCGACCGCGCTTCGAACCGGAGCGGAAGATTTGGGCAACAAACTGACAAGCTCAGATAACGAGCATTCTGCAAGATGACGCAGCTCGCCCAGAGCAAAAATCGCATGCAGCACCGTCTCCTCGCGATCGTGCTTAAGAGCGGCTCTCAATCCATCGATTGCATCGGCGCCCGCAACAGACAGTCCATAAGCAGAGATGCGGGACACGTCAGTTCTTTCGTGATAAAGTCCAGAAAGCAGCGTTTCAACTCCGCGCCGGCCATACCTGGCAAGCTCATAGGCAGCGTTCAGCGCGTTCGGCTCGAATGTGTCCTCTAGAGCGTCTGCCAGCTCCCCAATCTTCTGTTCATCCGCAACTAATGAATTCGCAATACTGCCGACGTTACCCGACAGCCAGTTCCAAGTCTCTTCCCATAACGTCTCATGACGGGCGATTGGAAGAGCGAGGTCGGCAGGCTCTAACCATTTTGTTTCTTGGTTATCCCAGGAAGGGGCGGTTGGTGCAGCCGTCCGCATGAACTCGAATTTCAGCATATATCGGGCTTTACCGAGCACATTAGGCGTCGAGCGGTGCCATATATCGTAGTGAATGAGCGCGAAGGTGCCTGCTCCACCGCTTGCGTATGCTTCTCCTTCCGATTCGTCGGAGTCGAAGGTACGCGTCTCATAATTTTGTGTTCCAGGCATAATGCCAGTCGGTCCGAGCTCAAGGGGGGTGTCCTGCGGAAAATACATGATCATCGCCCACCAAGGATGATGGTTGCGCATGCGGGAATATCCCCAATAGCTGTCCTTATGCCAGCCTCCCGCAACAGGCTGAGCGTTGTAGTGACCATGTCTATGCGCATGCAGCATATAGTCAGGTCCCAAAACGCTCGTTAGCGCTCCTGTAATGACCGGGTGATCGAATATTTGCTGGATTTCCCGAATCCGTGGAAGCAGATTGTTGCCGGGGTTTCCCTCTTCCTCATAGACACGTTTCAATTCATCGGTCAGCGTAAGGTGGAACTCTTTTGGAAAATCTGTTTGCAGAATAAGAAATCCGTCTGTAATAAAAGTTTCCATCTGCTCGTCTGTCAGTAAAATAGGGGATCTGCTCATGTAACCGGTGGCCTCCTGTTTGGAACAATATGAATTTCTACACCGATTATATGAAATGTTTGCTCAATGCTACATACACGATACTAAGTGAAGCTTGCATAAAACTAACTTGATCGCTGAACAGGTTCATGCCCCCAGTAAAGGGTTAACAGAAAGAAGTATAAGACAATCTTCGCGCTTGGCGAACCCGGCGTTTTGTAAATTTTTTGTTCTCTGCGCCCGGAATTCCACATTTCCTATACAATAAGAGCATTCGGTTCATTCAGGAGGCCAAGCTTATGAGGTCATATTCGAAGGAAGAAAAAAGCTGGATGTGGTACGACTGGGGCCATTCCGCCTACTCCATCATCATTTCGACGGCCGTCTTCCCGCTCTTCTACAAAGCGGCGGCCGAGGACGCTGGCGTTAGCGCCGCGAATTCTACGGCTTACCTGGGATATGCGATTGCGATTTCGACGTTTATCCTCGCCCTGCTAGGCCCGATCTTGGGCACGATTGCCGATTACCAAGGGTTCAAAAAAACGTTTTTCGCCGGCTTCAGCTTGCTTGGCATCGTCGCCACCGCGCTGCTCACGTTTATTCAGAACGATAATTGGGAGCTGCTGCTCGTCTGTTATATGTTCATCGCGATCGGCTCGGCGGGCTCCAATGTGTTCTACGACGCCTTCCTCGTGGACGTCACCGAGAACGAACGGATGAACAAGGTGTCTGCCCGCGGATTTGCGATCGGGTATATAGGGAGCACGATTCCTTTTATCATCAGCATCGCGATCATTCTTCTTGCTGAGCAAGAGCTTCTGCCGATCTCCGTCACGGCGGCAAGCCAAATCGCGTTCTTCATTACGGCCCTCTGGTGGGGCGTCTTCACGCTGCCCATGCTCCGCAACGTACGCCAGAAGCATTACTTGAACCGCGAGCCTCGCATCGTCGCGAACAGCTTCAAGCGCCTCTACGAGACCTTAAAGCAAATCAGGCAGCATCGCGCGATTTTCCTTTTCTTGCTCGCTTATTTTTTCTACATCGACGGCGTCGGGACGATCATTACGATGTCCACCGCCTATGGGACCGATCTGGGCATAGAATCGACGGACCTGCTCATCATATTATTCGTCACGCAAGTCGTCGCTGCTCCGTTCGCGATGTTGTACGGGCGTCTGGCGGATCGGTTCTCGGGCAAAATCATGCTGTACGTCGGGATCTGCGTCTATATCATCGTATGTATCTACGCGTATTTCATGAAGTCGGCGTTCGACTTCTGGGTGCTTGCGATGCTGGTCGCCACCTCGCAAGGCGGCATCCAGGCGCTGAGCCGGGCATACTTTGCGCGGATGGTGCCGAAGGAGAACGCTAACCGGTTTTTCGGGTTTTATAATATTTTCGACAAGTTCGCTTCGATTCTGGGCCCTCTTCTCGTTGGTGTAACTGCGCAGCTCACCGGCCACACGAGCATGGGCGTATTCAGCCTCGTCATCCTGTTCATCGCAGGTATCGTCATTCTCATGCGAGTGCCGGAGCTGTAACAGAAAAAGGAAATTTGATAAATATCGCGAATAAATGGGGAAGAAAATCTTTCACAAGTTTTAAAAAAAATATAAAACAGCCCATATGGATTTATTACTGAGAATCGTATTTATTGTAGTTGGGTTTTTGAAGGGAGACGGAGTTTGAGTAAAACAGACCTACAACTTGTTGGCGAGAATACAGTTGATCAGTGGGGAAGATTTATAGAAATTATTAGTCCATTCCGTTCCCGACTATGGAATTATTGCAGGAAACTAACTGGATCCCCTTGGGACGCGGAGGATTTGTTGCAGGATACATTGTTAAAATCCTTTGCTTCTCTTTCTGCATTATCCCATAGACAACAACCGTTACAAACTAAAGCTTTCTTATTCAGAGTAGCTACAAACCATTGGATTGATCAGTGCAGAAGAATGAAAGTACAACTAGATGAATATGTGGAGGAACATCAAGTCGAAAGTAATGTTGGAGATTCATTAGAAGTAAACGAAGCATTGGAATTATTGGTTCATTACTTAACACCGAAACAAGCCGTTGTATTTATCCTTATGGAATCCTTTTCATTTACCGCAAAGGAAACGGCGGAGCTCATTGCCACAACAGAAACAGCTGTAAATGCAATATTATATCGGGCAAGAGCCAATCTTCATAAGTTGAAGAGTACTGAGGACGGGATGACAAAAAACCATAAACATACGCCTCAGCAATTCATGAATCCTGAAATAATGAAGAGGTTCCTCGACACATTCAACCGTAAAGATTATCAGGGGCTTGCAAATTTTCTTATTGATGAAGCAACGTTTAGTTTTGTATCGATGAACAGTTCAGAATACGGCAAGGATACAATAATGAAGAAATCTCTTAATCCTAATAAAGGAACGAAACTATTAAAGGACCTTTTCATTTATGCAGACACGCTTTGGGGCCAGCCTGCAATAATTATCCTACTTAATACTGAACACGGACAAATGCTAAATAATATTAATACTCTCGAATGGGAGAGGGACAGAATAGTTCGTTGGAAGGACTACTCCTTCTGTCGTGATTTCATGCAAGCAGCTGCAAACGAGCTTGTTTTGCCACTTTCGGATTTTATTTAGACAAAGTTTTCAAGAGATATAAAAATATATTAGATGAGGTGCTCACAATGAATCGAGTTGTATTGTTTGAACTAAGTAGTCAGAACCCTGAATTGCAAGCAAAGTTTTTCTCAACAGTATTTGGATGGGAAGTATCGGAACCACAGTGGGGATACAGCACAGCTAAAACAGGTTCCGATGAAAAGCCAGGAATAGATGGTGGTATTGCTCAAGGTCCTGCAGAATTTCAGCAAGGCACCCGCATACAAATCCAAGTAAATTCAATCGACGAATCAATTGAAAAAGCAATTGAAAACGGAGCAAATGTTATACAAGCGAAAATGGATCTTGGGGATTTCTACCTTGCATATATTGCCGATCCAACAGGAGTGCACTTAGGCCTCATCCAATATAAATAAACTTGGAAGTTTTCAAATAAACCAGTCCTATATTAAGGGCTGGTTTTTTCAATACATACGAGTGAATAGAGTGTTTATAAGTATAAGTTGTCATTGCCTTCTTTGAGGTATTCACAATAATTATTCTATAGGTATTAAAATCTCTACTTTTTCTTCTGGTTTTTCTTCAAAATAAAAAATTTCTATTGGACTTGAATTGCTGCTATTTTTTTGTTTATATCCATTAGCACCAATCCATTCGAAAATCTTTGAATATCCTTCACCAATTGTATGATTCGAGCAACTGATTTTTGCATATCTTGTGGAAGAGAGTTTAAAACCAATCATGCCTGATGGAACGCTCTCTATCTCACTAACTTCTAAGCAGGCGAAATAAGTCGCTATCACCCCATTACACATATAAGGTGAAAATAAAATATCGGGATTCACTACACGAATCACTTCAGATCTTCTTTTTTGAAAAAACTCCGTTTGGACTTTGATTGCTGCTTCTGGGAATGAACTTGGAAAATTTGCTGTAATACTCTGTCCAACAAACTTATACTCCTTTGTAACAACTTCACATTCAAACGTTGCGATTATGCTCATACTTGACCAATCCTCTCCTATTAAAATATTTGTATTTAAGTTTCTAAGGAATTTATGAATTTGCGAAGCCGAACATGCACCACCGCAGCCTACACTCCTACAGAGGCTTGACCGGCACCGCCGCTTCGATCACAATCATCGGCGGACCCGGCGGCGTCAGGTAAAATTCGAGGCAGGGTTTGTCTTCGAGCTCAAAAGCGTTTCGCGTCAGCCAACCCCCGTACATATATTCGAATGTCTCGCCCATCATGGCGAGCGCGACACCAAACGATCCCTCGTCCACGTATTCCGCCTCAATACGGCTAACGGCATACAGTCCTCCTTCGATGTTTTGAACATCCACACCGCCTGAGCCTGAGACGACGGAGTCTGGCACTGTAAAGCAGGCGTCATAGCGGCGTCTGTCGGGGGAAGTAAGTTTTAGCGTCTCATAGACAGCACCGATGCATAGCGTGTGCGGTGGATTGAATAGACTTCGAGATCCGACCCAGTCTCTCGCCTTGTTAAAGGCTCCTGTAATTTTTTGGTTATAGCCCAGATCAATACCATCCAGAATGCGAACATATGCGACACGATAGGTCGGTAATGTTCTGACCTCTACTTTCATCAGTTCCACATCCCTCTGTTCGATTCGTTTAGCGGCCGCTTCACTGACACCATCATAACCCGAGGGTTCGGACGTTGCTTCCCGATTTTTGCTTTCCATTTTGCGATTCTTGCGGTCTTGCCGAAAAAAAGTAGCGTTCACCCCGAAATGTTCCTTGAACACTCGTGCAAAAGTGGCGGACGACGAGAACCCGCACTGCAATGAGACGTCGGTAATTCGGATTCACTAGTCCGGATATCCATAATTTCCGGGAGTATCTAATTCAGTGTGGTGTTCAAGTTGATGCCATGGAGGAGGAGGGAGGGCATTACTATTTCCACTTCAATGACCCTTCCGGTAACAAACTGCAGGCACACTGGTGAATTAAGGGTCAAAATTGATTATAGATCTCCACGATCGGTAGAAGGGATGATGGTGGCATATCATTCAACCATCACCCAGCTGCGGCAACACGGATGCACTCACGATAACTACGACCGGCACAAACATGATCCTGTCTATCTGCCGCAGTGTGACCGTCCACTGCGTAATATCCTCGACCATCCCCGTCAACTGATCCCCGTCGTCCGTTTGGATTGTGACGAGATGCCAAGAAAGCTTGGCCTGCAATAAGCTTGAACGTATCATCATAATACCTCCATTATTTCAACAAGCATATGCCCGTGATTCTTGCTCGTCCAATTTGAATGAATTGCACGATAAGCCCGAGAAGGGCAATCAGAAACGTTTCGAAGCGGCGTGGTGGTCATGGCATCGCCGCTTTAACGTTCCTGGCCTCCTTGGTACCGTAAGATCTCTAAAGCTTAATTGCTCAGTCACTTATACAATTCGAAAGGATAACCTCATTAAAGTCTGACGGTCGATGAAGCGTTCCGATTTGTTGCGAATGAACTTTGCAGGGAAATGGCCGAGGGCCGTCAGACTCGGGCGCAAAGAAAGAGGGGCAAGCCAAAACTAACGAAATTACGCGGGGCGAATGGCTGCTGAAATCTGCGGCCATCCGTCGCGGCTCCAAGGGCCGCTCATCGACGGGCGGAAGGTATAGCTTAAGCTAACGGGCAGTTATCTGTAAAAAAATATTTCGTCTGTGTAGGAAAATAAAGGTAATTGTCGAAAAAGATGTTATCAAATATTTATGACCAAGGATAGAAGGCGCACCCTGCTCTTCTTACTAATAAAGCGTCGATAGTACCTTATCAACATAGGCTACCGAGAATTTGAGACGGCAGCCAAACTGCGCTAGCTGGCTTGGTTTGTTGATAAAATATATAAAATAATGGAGGTAATCACTTGGCTAATGTTGTGAAAGAATTTGTGGTAGGCATTCCGGTTACTAAATCAGGGAATTCCGAAGATTACGAAAAGACTATTGAATGGTATGTGAATGTGCTGGGATTTCAACTTGTTTGGAAAATGGGGATTGCATGCCTTAAACTCGAAAACGGGCAAGAAATATTACTTTTTGGAGAAGAAGAGGACGATGCAAACAGTCTTTGGTACACAGGTGATATTAAACGGAATCCCCATTACAGCATTCAATTTTCTACAGATAATATCGAGGAATTACGTGCAAATTTAATTAAAAGCGGTGTATCCGTCGGTGAAGTTATTCCGGATGCAGGTGGAGGTGAACCCATAATGATGTTTTGCGACCCTTATGGAAATCGGTTTTGGGCAGTTGAAGATAAACAAATTGATAGGGTAAAACAAGCGCATGCAAAAGGAATTCCACAACCGGCTGATGATCCCATAGCATAACGAGCTTCTTCCCATTTGTTGCGGGTATATAGTTCAAATAAAAGCCAAAGTTGAGGAGGGAACAAGCATGACGGAAGCCTGCCATACGTGCGGCGCCGTTCTACCGGAAGGGAGCACGTGCCAAACGATTTTGGATGAATTTCTGGCTCTCGAATTCACAGATCCCCGATACGGGCAGGTCCACTTTCTCACCGTCGCCTGCTTCATGGTTCAACATAATGGATACAGTGACAGTGCGCTCGTTTGGATACAATCCGCGCTGCGAAACTATCTGGAGGATGGACGCAACACTCAACAGATTCGCCGGAAAGCTATCAAAAGTATGGCAGAGCGCAGCAAGGAGATCAGAAGGACACCGGATGCGGCACCACTATCCAAGGTCGCTTGGTCCATGACGATCGCAGACGTCGCCGCGCAGATGCACGACGCGGAGAGCTATTGCAAGCTCATAGAGCAAAGGGGATATACCACGCTCCAAGAGATGACTGCTCTTCACATGGGGAAAATCTAGGATCTGAAGGGGCGAGGGTCATTACGCTAACGGGCAGGATAACGCAGTGTAGATATACCTTTACCAAATAGGCTTCTGATTGAAGAATTTTTTCAAGAAAAAATCATCAAAGATGCACTCTAATCATGTGACTGTTAGTCTGTATTAAAGATGCTATATGCGGTATACAGTTGAAAGTCGATTAAGAAGGACCCGAGAAAAACTAAAGAAGGAATTGTTTGATATGACTGTTGACGAAATCTCTGCAAACAAATTAGGCGAGGCATTCCGCGAAAAAGTCGTTAGTAAAATAGCTCGCATTTGCTTTACGTACATTCCAGTAACAGACGTTAGACGTTCCGCCGCGTGGTATGAAGAGGTGCTTGGTTTTAAACCCGACCTCGTGTTTGACACGCATGCCATATTGCAACCTGACCTTCAATTGCTCAGGACGGACGCGCCCGTGGTTCAAAACATGGTGGATGGTAAAGCACTTCCTAGAACTGCTTATTTTTCGGATGACATTAACGGGTATCACAAGTATTTAAACGAACAGGGAGTTCGTACAGAGGAGATTATTGAGGAAGGCGAATGTGGTTGGCACTTTGAGTTATATGACCCAGATGGAAATCGTATCACAATTTGGCAGGCAAGACACTAGTTGTTTCAACGGATTATAGATTGCGCTAACGGATACGAGGGAGTTCAATGGAAGCAGCTATAACCA
This sequence comes from Bacillota bacterium, assembly GCA_051750645.1. Classification (GTDB taxonomy): domain Bacteria; phylum Bacillota; class Bacilli; order Paenibacillales; family Paenibacillaceae; genus Pristimantibacillus. The sequence continues at coordinate 147,026 of JBNJJW010000012.1, forward strand.
GTCCTTTTTGTGAGGCTGGTTTTTTCAATACATAAGATAAGTTATGTAGCAACGATCATTAAGCTAATGGATACAAGAGCTCAATAATCTACACACGAAGCTGCCGCAGGAAACTATCGGTAGCTTCGTTCCGTTAACGCACAGTTTAATGCTAAGACTCAAGGGGCTTCCTAAAAAGTTTGCCGTATCCTCAACAATCAAAATGTATTAATGGAATTGGTCACTTTAAAAGTCCTGCTGTAAGAAAGGACAATATCCAAAGGATACTTGCAAATCTTAAGCATTCAAATTAACCTGCTTGTATACTTGGCCTCCAATTGATCGGAGGCTTTTTGGATTCGATGATTGTAAATAATGATGAGCTCAATAAGGGACGTTACGAGGAGTTGTTAATAGTGGAATCACTTATTTCACATGCTCGTGCACATTTATCCGATCATGGTTTTGATTGGCATGTGTGTGGTGGAGGGGCAATAGATGTTTTTCTTAATAAGAAAACAAGAATTCATAAAGACCTGGATATTGCAGTATTTTGGGAAGATAGAAATTCAATCAGAAGCGAAATCTATTTTGTTTTACGGAGTATGAGAATCGTTGTAGATTAGAGCCAATTGGGGATGACAGGTATCGATTTGGTTTAGAAAAGAAGGAGCAAAAAGATTTTAACTACATAGAATTTCTTTTCAATCAGAGGGATAACGAATATTTGTATTTGCCAGGAAACGCAAATCTTAAAAGAAAGCTAAATAAGGCTTTACTAAAATCAAACGGAATACCGTATTTAGCTTCAGAAATTGTTTTGTATTATAAAGCAGGATACTTAGAATATAGCCCCGATACATTTGATCATATCAAGATTTCGATCTTACTTTACCGTTTCTAGATGAAGAGCAAAAACAATGGTTAAGAGAATCTCTTGAAAAGGAACACGCTAAAGAACACGTATGGTATCAGAGACTTTAGCAATTCATTTTAACGGGCAGATTACAAAAAAAGGAAATATCCACTTTCTGCAGAATACTATTATTAGATTATTAAAGTAAAGGAGAAGAACAGCATTGAACATACAAATTGCCGAAGTCAAGAAAGTGATAAATTGTTGTATTCCTGTGGCAAACGTCAAAGAATCTGCAGAGTGGTATGTTAAGCATCTTGGTTGTCAGTATGAAGGCGAATTAACAGATGATCACACTTTTTTAAGATTGTCCAGCGGACCTGACTTAGATTTAATAAGAGTAGATGAAGTCATCCAATTAAGTCAAAATGGATGGGTCATTCCATCGATTAACTTCCACTGTGATGATGCAAAGGCGTTACACGAATACTTGAAAGTTAATGGGATACAGGTAGAAGAAATTGTTGACCATTCATGGGTTGGATTAAGTTTCGAAATGTATGACCTTAATGGAAATAAAATTATTGTTTGGCAAGCAAATATCTAATTCGGTGATGAACAATAAAAAATACAGTTTGAATAAGACTGGATTATTGTGCTAATGGGGTATAGTTCAATGAAAAGAGAAGTTCTATCCAAAGAAAACCACTCCATTGTTAGGAGTGGCTTCTTCTTTATATATTGATGTATATTTTATGGTCAAATTGTCTTTGTGTTTCAGATACATTACGGTGAACCATATCGTAGCTAAAAGTTACGGTCGCTCAACTAAACGGGTACGATAGTGGAGGAGCTTGTTTTGCGGAAGCTCCTCTTTCCTATTGAAGTAGCCGGCAGTTTAGTGGAGCTCCTTGGTTTACCTTAATGACCTAAAGCTCGAAAAAATAAAATGTAACCTTCAATACGATGAATCGTCTACTTTACGAGGGGCGTGTGCAAATGGATTTTACATATTTACATCACTTGTCAAAAGGACATGACAAAAACAAAATACTGCGTGATTTAATGGTAGCCCACGGGGAAGATGTGTGGAACTTTGCTTTCTCATTAACTAGGCAAAGAAGCCTTTCGGATGATATCAGACAAGATGTTTTCATGAAAGCTTATGATAAGCTCGAATCGTTTCGAGGAGAGTCTTCCGTGAAAACTTTAGTGCTGTATGCGCATTATCAATTATCGATTGCAGAAATTGCTAACTTGTTAAAGATTTCGGAGTCAGCTGTAAAAGTACGGCTTCACCGGGCAAGAAAAAAAGTAAATATAGTTTTTCAGAAGAGAAAGGGTTGATGAAGATGGAAAATAACCGTTTTAAATGGGAAGAAGATTTAGTTAATCCACCGCTAAGTCATATCACAACTCCGATGAAAGACTGGATGAACCAAGTGGAGTTTGGTTTGACAGAGAAAAGAAATATAAGCGTATTTAGACGATTTGCTCCTTTTACGGTAAGCGTCGGCGCAGCAGCATTGATACTGGGCATTTTTGTAGCAAACTTTGTTCCTCAAACAAATGTGCCGGATCAGTATCAGGGTAGTTTACCTCAGACACAACCAACAGAAGCGGCAAATTTTAAGTTATCAGCTAAAGAAAAAGAGGTCTATAGCAACTTTCAAAAAGACTTAAATGAACAACAATTAAAAGAGTTAGAACCCATTAGTATAGCCAAGTTATACGTTCAAGCAAGATTGGACAATAAACACGATGTTGTTTATGCATTATATACGGATAGAAATGGGCATGTTCAATGGACGAAAGAAGAGGATCAAAAAATTCCCGATTCCGATAGAGGAACAAAAGAACAAATCCTCAAAACTTTTAATAATATTGGAACAGGAAAATTCATTCAAACAAATGATTTTGAGGGATATATTGAGTTCTCATCAAGCAAAGATACAAAAACTGGATTTCAAATGATTAAAGATGAAGATGATATTTGGAATGTTTCGTTTCAACCCATTCAATAACTATTTTAAGTCAAAGAAACCATTCCAGTTTGTCACAGTAATGGAGCAATTGCTGAACTAACGGCAGATTTCGCTAATAATGATCTCTAATCAACGTACGATTTTTGTTAATACATCGATAAGTTGCTAAACTTAAACTAGGTCCTGATTACACGTCGATCCAGTGTAAAGAAAAAAAACAGGAGGATTGAAGATGATGGAGACAGAATTAACAAGCAAGCTGAAAATTAAATATCCGATTATTCAAGCACCGATGGCAGGTGGCCCCACGACTCCAGACTTAGTGGCCTCAGTTTCAAACGCTGGGGGGCTAGGAAACCTGGGGGCAGGTTACTTAACTCCAGAACAAATACGCAACGCAATCCGGGAGATCAGACAACGAACAGATCGACCGTTTGGTGTGAACTTATTCGTACCCGAGCAACTGAGTACATCGGAAGAAACAATCGCCGGTATGAATGATTATCTTAATAAATATCGTGCGGAGCTAAGCATTGCTCCAAACCCATCGATCCCGAAGTTTACAGAGTCGTTCGAGGAGCAGGTGCAAGTATTGCTGGAAGAAAATGTCCCGGTATTTAGTTTCACCTTCGGTACACCGCCGCTGGACGTAATACAAGCCATGAAACAGCTTGGGACCGTCGTTATTGGCACGGCAACGACGGTCGAGGAAGCCAAACAGTTGCAAGCCGCCGGAGTAGACGCGATTGTGGCTCAGGGAAGCGAAGCAGGTGGACACCGTGGAACGTTCTTAAAAAGCACTACCGACGCACTGATCGGTACTATGGCTCTCGTTCCTCAAATTGTAGATCATGTTTCGGTCCCAGTTGTCGCGTCGGGTGGCATCATGGATGGACGTGGGCTTATTGCGAGCCTTGCATTAGGGGCTTCTGCAGTACAGATGGGCACCGCTTTCTTGGCGAGCCCTGAGAGCGGTGCCCATGAAGCGCATAAACGAAAAATCATTGCGTCAAATGAAGACTCCACCGAAATCACGTATGCATATTCGGGCAAAGCCGCACGTGGCATTCTCACGGATTTTATGAACGACATGCGATTTTATCCGGGAACCATTCCCGACTACCCGATTCAGAACGTAATGACGAGAGACATTCGCCAGGCGGCCGCCAAAGCGAATAACCCAGAGTATATGTCGCTCTGGGCGGGCCAGGGTCTTAGGTTAGCCAAAGATCACGCTGCTGCTGAAATCGTGAAACAGACAATAGATCAGGCTTTCGTTCTTGTCAAAAGCTTTAGTAGTCTTGGTGTTGTAGAGGACTGAGTACAGTGTTCGTGATTAAACTACCATGAAAGAACGGATTAACTTTCATGCTCTGTGGTGCAGCATAAGAGATGCATGGATGGACGGGTACGATAGTATGGCAAGGAGGCGCAGCATGAAGCCAAATATAAGCAATATTCAATATGGACCACATGAGAGGAATGTATTTGACATTTGGTTTACCAGATCAAATCAACCAGCGCCATTGTTAATTTGGTTTCATGGCGGGGGGTATGTTACTGGAGATAAGGAAGATCATGTACCGTTTATCGAGCATTTTATAAATAATGGTATCAGCATAGTTTCAGCTAACTACCGGTTTAGACAGCATGCTCCATTTCCGGCACAGATGTTAGATGGAGCGAGGGTTATTCAATATTTAAGGTACCATCATAATGAGTTTAATATAGATCCGAGCAGAATTGCTATTGGTGGTAATTCTGCAGGAGGACACATGGCTTGTTGGATAGCCTTTAAAGGAGAATTAGCTGACATTTCGAATAAAGATCCGATTTTACGACAATCTACTCGTGTATCCGCATTTTGTGGTGAGGATACACAACCGGTCTTTGATCCGAGGGAACTAAAGAAATTGTTTGGTAGAATGCCAGAAAACTTTCAACTTGAGTTTTTCGGAATTACCAAAGCACAAGAGTATTCGCCCGAGGTCAACCATTTGTATGAAGAGGCATCTCCAATTAATCATGTTACCCACGAATCACCTCCAACGTTTCTAATTTATAGTCGAACCAATGATATATGTACAGGGAGTTTAGATTGGATGCACCTCATTCATCATCCACTTCTTGGAATTACGTTGAAAAGCAGGATGGAGATGCATGATATTGAATGTATTATACGATACCCAGAGGATTCGGAAACTCCAACGTATGAAGTATATTGGAAAGAGATGATATGCTTTTTAATGATACACTTCGGAAGGAATTTCGAACAAGATTATTGATAACCGACTTAGCGATATGCATTCAGCTAACGGGCACGATTGCTCAATAACAGCAGCGGCATTTGAAAGGTGGCTTTAACAATGAGCAAAGATAACACTCTGATATTTTTCTTCGGATTTGTAGTCGGTACCGTTCTACTGCTAATGCCTATACCGCATTTCTTTTTTTGGAGAGGCGTTTTAGATCATGTTGAAACTGTTTTCCGTTATTTAGGTTTTGTTTTCTTTGCAGCATGCGGTATTACAATAATAGTACGTGTTGTCAGAACCTTTTTTGAAAAATGATAATGGATCCAGATATTTTTCAAACCAATTGTTACGCTAACGGTACGATAGTGGGGGAGCTGCCTTGTGGCAGCTCTTCTTTTGATCTGCAAGGAACCTTTACCCATGAAGCGGAGTCTAATCCTATAAAGGAGGTGAACCATTTTGAAACAGAATGTAAAGCTAATCTTTGTCCTGCTCTTGTTATTTCTGTTAATTATTTTCGGTTTAGCTATTGAAACAAATAATGATAACTTTAATGGTGCAGCGGCTCATACAATAATCGGTCCAGTGACCCCTTTAATATTTGGTTCATTCCTTATTTTATTAAGAATGGGATTCTGGAAAACATTTTTATTGAGCTGGTTGGTTACAGGCCTGACTTATTATTTATTACTTCGGTTTTTCATTCAGCATTATTTATGGAACTGGCAACCCGAATGGTTTTTCTTTTGGATAATTCAATCAGTAGTATTATTGATTATTCATTTACTTACAAATCCTCGAATTCCAGACACGAACTACGATAAGCAGTTACGCTAAACCCTTAAAACCGAGGGACGGGTACGATAGTTGAATGATACACGGCAGCAACCGGTCTGTATGATCGGTTGCTTTTTCATTCAACTACCATGAAAGAACGGATTAACTTTCATGCTCTGTGGTGCAGTATAAGAGATGCATGGATGGCTAACGGGCAGGATTGCGTAACGATTAAAACCAATACATCTGATGATCCGGGGACCTTATTGTGGTAAAATGTTGAAAATCTTATTGATAAAGTAAGCGAATTTTCGGGAGGAAACATCTGATGGAAGCACTAATTCATAAAGCCAGTTTAGAAGAAATTGAAATCGTTCACGATCTAATGGGAGAAGCATTTGAGGAGTATCGGGGGAAGTTAACCCCTCCATCTGGAGCACTTTCAGAAACTATCAATGATATTGTTAAGAAAATCTCTACCAATGGTGGAGCAATTATTGCCGAAGCAGAAGGTATTCCCGTGGGGTCAGCACAATTTGTATTTCAAGACAATTATGTATACATAGGAAGGGTTTCCGTTCTACCTTCTCACCGAGGATGGGGTATAGGGAAAATGATGGTAAAGTACATTGAAACTTACGCAAGGAATAAAGGTGTAAGTGAGTCAAGATTAGAAGTGCGTTTATCTATACCGAGTAATGTAGCTTTGCTTTTTACAAGAAATTAAATTATGAAATTATTGAAAAGCATGCGTATCCAGCAGAGACAGATTATTGGTACGTAATGAAAAACTCATTTGCCAGTTAGTTCCTTCGTTAAGCTAAACGGGTACGATACTGGAGGAGTGCGCACTCTGGCCGCTCCTCTTTTATTATTGAGCTCCCATGGAAGAACGCAATTACTTCCATAATCTGTGGTGTCGCGTGAGCGTCATGGATGGCTAACTGGCAGGATAGTTGTAATTTATGGTAAATTATGATAAAGGATTTGATTCACTGATAGGAGGAATTCATATAGCTTTAGTTCATGATTTCATACTTATTTCAAATCGTAAATTTGAAGAGATTTCTTTAAGTGGAATCTTTAATTATAAAGACAGTAATCCAGAAAACGTTGTTTATCTACATGATGACATGTTTGGATATATGCAAGATTCTTTAAAATGGATTGAAACCATAAATCCCGATAAAAACGAGAGTGAATTGGGGTTTAACTATTATGGATTCTCAATAATTGAGAAAAAGGGAGCAATAAAATTATCGAAGCTGATGACAGCTTGGTATCTAATGTTTTCAGAAGCTCCCGAAGAATTAATTTTAACGGGTTGGTATACTTGGAATGAAGATGATAACCCCAGAACAGCTGGGTCATATGAAAAATTATCATTCAGCAGAAAAGAAATCCTAGATAATCTAAGCAAACTAATTGAATTTGCAACCGTGGTTGACTCCGGGGAATATATAATGATTTACATTGGTATCTGAAGTAACGGGTACGATAGAAATACCAAAAGGGCTGCCGCAGACGGCCCTTTGTTAACGGGTAGTTAGTGGTACGAGCGGCTCGATTTTGATTTTCACGCCTATTGCAACATATCGGTATTATCACTCGTCTAGGATGATAAATTGCTTCTAGGAGATTTTTTATGAAAAAATGGCTAACTATCAGCTGCATCGTAGCAATATTGTCGGTTACTGGTTGCGGAGGGATGTCCAGAATGAAAATGGCGACAACTCCAGCTCCAACAACCCCGACGTATATTACAAATGATGTGGACGAAAGAATTGTGCAGGCGAATAATAAATTCGGGCTGATGTTATATCAAGAGCTGCTGAAATCGGAAAAGCGCAACGGTAACAAGGTTATTTCTCCTTTGAGCATTGAGACCGCATTGGTCATGACTTATAATGGCGTGGACGCTGAGACCAAGAAGGCGATGGAAGATGTACTGCGTATCAAAGGGCTGACACTCCAAGACATTAACATGGGAAACGAAGTACTGAAATATGTGCTTGAACATGCGGATCCCAGCGTAGTGTTAAGCATCGCGAATTCACTGTGGGCTAAAGAAGGGAAAGAATTCCACAAAACATTCCTTGAAAACAACCGTACTTATTACGACGCCGAAGTGACGTCGCTAGACCTGACCGCACCAGGAACACCGGATCAAATCAACAAATGGGTGAGGGAAAAAACGAATGGAAAGATCGAGAAGATCGTAGAAGGACCAATCGATCCATTGACGGTTCTGTTCCTGATAAACGCAATCTACTTCAAAGGGGAATGGGCGCGTCCGTTCCAAGAAAACGCGACTTCCGATGGCGAATTTGTCATTCCGGACGGGTCGACGATTCAAGTTCCCATGATGAGTCAATCAGGTGAGTTTGAGTATAAAGCAGGAGAAGGATATCAGGCCGTTCGCATGCCTTACGGCAAAGGGACTATACGGATGGTGATTTACTTGCCGACGATGGAAAGCCCCGGTCTCGGTAAAATGATGTCCTTATTGCTCTCGGATCCCGATCAATTGACAAAGGGGTTCTATTTAGAAGACGGACAACTCCGCATGCCGCGATTTAAGTCGGAGTATTCCGTTTCATTGAACGATGCGTTAAAAGCTTTGGGCATGGAAGTCGCTTTTGACTCAGAACGGGCAAACTTCGGAAACATGGCGCCGATTCCGCCAAACCTTTATATTAGTAATGTACAGCACAAGACATTTATCGAAGTTAATGAGCAAGGGACGAAAGCGGCTGCGGTTACATCAGTGGAAGTGAGAGCGGAGTCGGCTACTCAACCCTTCACGATGGACGTAAACAGACCGTTCTTCTTCACGATCGAAGACGGTTCGACTGGTACAATGCTGTTCATGGGTTGCATTGAGAATCCGGGACAGGAATGAAAGGATTATAATCCATAAATTGATATTACCGAGTGAAGTTTTTCATGTTGGAAGATAAAGATATCTCGATGATTTCCCCGGAGGCAAAAGAGATGCATGGATGGCTAACGGGTACGATAGTTCCATTATGAAAGGGCTGCTGGTTGGCAGCCCTTTGCTCCGCTAACAGGTAGAATAACGCAACCATTACTTTATTGAAAGCGTCTAATAATAATGGTATCAGAGTGTATTGCTGGAAATGTGGTAGATGCGAGTCCGAAGTATTCAATGAAAGATACTTGATTGATAGCTAGAAGTTCTATCATTTAATATTATGGGGGTACTCAATGGAAAAGAAAAATATCAGTGATGTTAAAGAGCAGGTGCATAAGAAGAATCGAAAAATCGTGATGGTGGCTGTTTTTCTATTGTTTATTCTCATAATCGGAGTCATTACAATAGGTAATTTTGCCAAAAATTTAGGAAACAGCAATAACCTTATGGGGTAGTTTCCACCAAATAAATCAATGGAGTTAGCTTATGTAGCTCCTTTTTTTATTATGCTAACGGGTAAAGCAACATAAGAGAAATTGGTACGCATTACAAAACTGAGGTGAAAGGTTTGAAAGTAATTTTTATTAAGATCAGTTATATCTTTTTAATAACTGCATTTATTATTGGATGTAATTCTGAAAAAGTAAATAATCCACTGTATTCTGAGTTAAATAGCATAAAGAACGATGTAGATATTTGGAGCTCGATTAATTATCAAATAATTACTGATAAAAAAAAGATTGAAGAAGTTGAACCTGCTACTGATGATGAGATGATACTGTTAAATATCTTAATTAATTTTGAAAATAAGGGTCAAGAGAAAGCTGAATCATTTAATGCTCGGTTTAATGAATCGGTGCCATTTAAGTATACCCATGGATCAGGTAATCAAGGAATAGATCATGGTTATTTAGATAAAGGCGAAAAATATCAGATCTATAGGTACTATACGTTTAATACAAAAGGAGACGTTGAAGATTTTATAACTAATTCTAATATATTAGTTGAATGGAAAGAAAAAGGTGAAAATAAACAAATAGTTTTAAAGCTTCCAAGTAAGCCAACTCGATGAAAATAAATTCTATCAGAAGCCGCTGCTATATTTACTCTCTATACGCTGATCCTATTCCGTCTGAATAGGCCGAAAAAACAGGGGCGGGCTAAAAGTCGTTTAACCTAAACGGGTACGATAGTGGGGGAGCTTGCAACTGTGCTGCTCCTCTTTTTGATTGAAGGTTGTCCAATATGAAGCTTTGAAGAATCTTTTAGCAGTAACAGATATTATACATTGATTCGGTACGATATCATTGTAGGCTTAAAGAAAATGTACGACGAATTAAAAGATGAAGAAATTAAGCAAACTGCTTTACAATTGATAGAATCTGAAGAAGATATCAAATATCGTAAAAAGTATGCTACAACATGGTCAAATAAACATTAGGAGGCTTCAGCTATTATGAAACAGAACAAATATGATGATTCAGAATTTTTCGCGAATTACAGTCAGATGCCTCGTTCGATTGATGGATTGAGTGCTGCTGGGGAATGGCAAGAACTCCGTGCAATGCTTCCTGAGCTGCGAGGAAAAAAGGTGCTTGATCTTGGTTGTGGCTTTGGCTGGCATTGCCGATATGCGCGCGAACAGCATGCCCGTTCGGTGGTGGGCGTAGACCTTTCAGAGAATATGTTAGAGCGCGCCAGAGCTATGACTAATGATTCAGAGATCAAGTATCTCCGTCTCGCGATAGAAGATATAGACTTTAATGCAGGGGAATTCGATGTAGTGATAAGCTCTCTTGCACTCCATTATGTCGATCGTTTGGACATCTCCTGTCAGAAAATTCATCATAGTCTTGTACCTGGTGGCACTTTCGTACTCTCGGTGGAACATCCCGTCTTCACCGCGCTCGCTTCACAAGATTGGTACTACGGTCCGCAAGGTGAGAGATTATATTGGCCTGTCGACGATTACCATAATGAGGGCTCACGTCAGACAAGCTTTCTGGACAATGATGTCGTCAAATATCATCGAACCGTCGCCACTCATATGAATGCACTAATTGAATCCGGCTTTAGAATTACGAAGGTTTCCGAACCTAAACCAACGCAAGAAATGTTAGACAAGCATCCCGACATGCGAGACGAAACCCGTCGCCCTATCTTCCTTATGATCGCAGCGGTCAAAAATTAGAGCTGACAGACATCTTCAAGAACTTATTTCGGATAGTAGGAAAATCCGGGATATTTGACGACAGGCCTTTTTTCCTTTCGTAGAGCGTCAAGCAGTTCCGGCCCGACCTGCAAATTGTCTTGAACGAGCTCGCGGGGCGTAAGAGCCATCCATTGATTTAATGAGATATCGACAAATCGGTCACTCTTGAACATTTCCAGAAACCATAACGATTGGCTGCCGGTGTTCTGAATATAGTGTCCCATTGCAAAAGGGACGTAACCGACATCGCCGGCCCGATAATCGAATGTGCGGGCATTTCCGTTGCCGGCGAATACCGTCATTCGTGCCTGCCCTGTTAAATAATACTGCCACTCATCGTTATTGGGATGCCAGTGAAGCTCTCTCATCGCTCCGGGCTCGACCTCAACCAGCGCGGCAGCAATCTTTTTGGAAATAGGAAAGTTGGAGGAATCTGCGATTCGCACGCTTCCGCCCGGCATCTTGATCGGAGGCTGAGCTAATAGTCTATGTGTAAAGCTTAGAGGAATCGTACCGTAAGGGGACTGAACCTTCTGGCTTTCCAGCGAACCGGGAACGGTATCCTGAAAAATATAAACCTGACCGGATGGAATGGAGTCAAAAGCGCTCGCAGGTACACCGAAGTTGGCAGACAGAACATCCTTTGGCGTATGCGCAAACCAGTCCGAAATGGATAACGTGTTAAGATCCGAGAAGCTGCCGTCATCGAAGACGAGCAGAAATTCGCAGCCTTCTTCCAGCCCTTGAATGGAATGGGGGAGTCCCGCAGGAAAGTACCAGAGATCGCCTTCGCCTACATCAGCGATAAAATTTCGCCCCGCTTGATCTATTGAAGTAATGCGCGCCCGGCCAAGCAGCATGTAAGCCCATTCGGCTTGCTGATGCCAGTGAAGCTCACGAACGCCCCCGGGGGTCAGACGCATATTGACGCCTGCAAGTGTCGTAGCAATAGGAAGGTCTCGGACGGTGATCTCCCTGGACCAACCACCGTGATTTAACTGCATATGCGTATCGGAGAACGAAAACTTTAGATTAGGAAGCAAGCCCGAGTCTGTGGCAGGGGGGACGAACATGTCGGGATTCTCTTTATCCCGCATAATATCGCGGGGACCGTGATCCGTCGCTCCAGCGCCATCGCTGCGGATGGGCTGCGGCACACGGTAATCGTTCAGCCTGTGCCGAGGCGGATTTTCCATGAAACAGCCTCCTCTCTAACCGATTATTTATGTAGAATACAGCTCGCCAATACCCAGTTTATGATGCTGTCTTACCCCTTATGTGTTTGGTATATAGTAATTGTAGGTTTTATAGCTGTTGTTCGTTTGGATGGGCTTACCTTTATAAAGTCCATTTTTAGATTTCCAAGCGCTTAGAATCATTTCTTTGCTTAGTTCGACGATTTCCCTAGACTGTTCGATATCGCTAATATCCCAATATTGAATAGCTGCGATTTCACCGTCATCCTTCTGAAGTACTCCTGACAAATAGCTGACTTCAAATACAAAATAAACACTTGATACAATAGTTCCATCAACTTCTTGTGCCCCTGACCGGACACCGATCATGCGGCTAATTTCCGTCTTCAAGCCGGTCTCCTCTTGAAATTCCCGTACAGCAGCTTCCTCAATCGTTTCACCGGGTTCGACAAAACCGCCCGGAAGCATCCACATCCCGCGGTTCCGGCCATATTCTATTTTTACTAACAGCACGCTCTTATTTTTAAAATAAACGCCTCCGGCTCCAGCTTGTAAGGTTACCTTGCTCATTGCGATCAGCTCCTATAATGAATAGTATTTTTAAGAACATACCACTATTAGGAAAAAGGCGGAAATACGAACTGCGAATATGTTAATAGGGCAAAACTATAACTGGTAATTTTAACCTTGCTATGTTATTGTAATTTTGTAATTAAAATTACATAATGCAAAGAGGAATCATGATGTCTAAGAAAAAACAAAGTGTGGTCATATCGATTCGATTAGATGATGCGGCATTGAAAGCTGTAGACCTGCTTGTATCATCCGGTCTTGAAACGAATCGTTCAAGGGCTGTCTCCCATTTCGTAAATGCTGGTATTCTGTCGTCGGAGCAGCTGCTGAAGAAAGCCCAAGTTATTGCGGATGATGTTCATCTGCTGCGAAACGAAATGATTGAAGCAGTCAAAGTAAATAATGTAGAAAAGGTAATGGAGCTAATCCATACCGATTCCACTCTTGTTAATGCGAGTAATAGCAAGGGGGAAACGGCGGTTCTAATGGCAGCCTATTACCGTTCCAATGAGATAAAGGAGCTGCTCCTAAGCAACGGCGCTGAGTTAAATATTTATGAAGCAGCGGCCGTTGGAAATACGGCAAGAGTGAAGGAACTGCTGGAGCGGTCTCCTGAGCTGCCGGCTACCTGGAGCGCAGATGGATTTACACCTTTAGGATTAGCTGCTCACTTCGGCAACGAAGAAACGTTAAAGCTTCTGCTTGCTCATGGCGCCGATGTTAACACTAGAAGCAAAGACGGTAATTTGAACAATATGGCCATTCACGCTGCGATTGCCGGAAACTTTGAGCACATTGTAAAAATGTTAATCGTTCATGGGGCAGATGTGAACGCAAGGTGCGAGGGAGTTTGGCGGGAAGGCTTTAATGCTCTCCATGTGGCAGCATTTTTTGGCCGGGAATCGATTGTTAAGCTGTTGCTTCAGCACTCTGCTGACAAAACAGCAAAAACGGCAAGCGGAGAGACGCCGTACGACTTGGCGATTACGAGGGGACACCCAGAGTCAGCTGCTCTTTTAAAATAAAAATAAACGCTCAAAGGAGAATAACTAGTGGAAAACAAGCAAGCATTGTCGCCTGAAATGGTTCAGCAGTTTGTAGGTAATGCGCATGGTGACTTGGAGCGGGTAAAGGAACTTCTTGCGCAAGAACCTGCCCTGTTAAACGCAGCATGGGATTGGGGCGGAGGAGATTGGGAAACAGCTCTCGGAGCAGCAGCCCATACAGGGAGAAAAGAAATAGCGGCATTCCTCTTAGCGCAAGGCGCCCGGATTGATTTATTTGCCGCGGCGATGCTAGGCAAAATTGACATTGTGAAAGCGATCCTTACAGACAATCCTGAGCTGAAATCAGCATTAGGTCCGCATGGCATTCCACTTATTAACCACGCAGAAGCTGGCGGAGCAGATGCGCTTCCGGTAGTAGAGCTGCTCAAGCAGTTGTAAGCGGCCCTCACTCTTTGGCTGCAGGCACCAATGTATGCCAACAGTTAGGGAACATACGTTACTCTAAGCGCTAAAGCAAATTCTACCAACGGGGTGGAGAGTATCTATATTGGAGATTTCCAGTAACTTTCTGCTTTTAGTCCAACTCGCGAGCGCTATATTGGATTTATCCAATAAAAATGGACGAGTCTAACTCCAATACCCACAAAAAACGCCAATTTCAAGTAAAGTTACTGTACAAAATCCATTATAAATCACGATGCCAGCGAAACAGAGTTGCTACCCTGTAGGTAATCCAATATAGCGTATCCCGAGCGTCGTCTTTTTAGGTCGGTTTATGGAAGCCGGGAATGAGCTTTGTTCATTCCCAGCTTTTTTGCATGTGGAACATATTGATAAAAAACAGCACGTTTTTCCACTTATGATTTGGTAAGATGATGCTAGCAACCGAATCTCTTTTGGATAGAGGTGAATATGGACGCAAATAAAGCTTTGCAGCAAGCCATCGATTATATGGAGGAGAATCTCTGCGAACGATTGGAGCCGGAGTTTATTGCGGAAGCAGCCTATATGTCGGTACCGAACCTGTATCGTGTATTCTACGCGCTGACCGGGCATCCCCTTATGGATTATATCCGCAAGAGACGAATTAATCAGGCTGCCATAAGCCTTCGGCATTCGGATCGTCCCATTTTGGACATTGCCTTTGAATGCGGCTTCGATTCGTACCGGACATTTGCTGCAGCATTCAAAAAAATGACCGGTCTGACACCGGGAATGTACCGTAAAGCTGATTTGTACTACAGCTTTGAACGGGTCAATTTACTAGAGAGAATTCGTTATAGGGAAGACCGTGAATTGTCTCAGAGGTATTCCGATGTGAAGGTTATAAGGATCGAACCGATGGAAGCGATTGCTTATCGCCATGCTTCCCTTGCGCTGGAGGGGCTGGAGGAAGAGGCGTTTCGGGTCTTTTATGATAAGTTATCGAACGCTGGAATTACATTGGATAAAGCGCACATTTTCGGCTACAATCTCGAGCCCGAGCAGAATGCTAAGCCTTGCATGCATGAATATGTTGTTTTTTATCCGACTCTCCTGCCCGGTACGATCGATCATCCTGATTTGTTTCTGACTACGCTCCCGGGCGGTCTTTATGCAGTAAGCAAATCATTACCGGGGCCGCCTTCCGTCATAATCGCCGCTTGGAACCGAATGCTCGAAGAGTGGCTGCCAAGAAGCTGCTTTAGGCTGGGCGGACACCCGTTTGTGGAAGAGTTTCTGCACCATCACGGGAAGGTAACAAGGCTTAAGCTCTATTTGCCGGTAACGAGAAAAAGCGAGCAGGAGACGATAGGAATCGAAAGCCTTCAGTCAAGCCAGGTGTTTGTTTTTCGATCAACAGGGAGTATTGCAAAATCTATCGTCGATGATCAGATGACTGCTTGGCTGATAGAGCGCGGACTGGCTGGCGACCAGCAGTGCTCATTATTTATGTCCCATAGCTACGGGCTTACAGAGGAAGATGATTTGTGGTATGAGCTCGCGATTCCCATTCCGGATAATTTCGTTCTAAGTGCAGAGGAAACGGAGCGAATCAAATGGTTGGAGGGAGGCCTTTATGCGCATATGACGACCGGTGCTTATGGCGTTATGACCGGCGTGCTCGATATGCTTCATGAATGGCTCTGTCAAAATAACGAGTATCAAATGGATGATCAAAGGCAGTGGTTCGCAAAATACTCGTCAGGCAGCGGGGCGGACGTGGACAGATCGACTATCGTTACTTGTTATCTTCCCATTGTTCATAAAATTCATTTAAAGGAGGAGAAAGCGCTTGGCTGAAAACGCAAAGAAGGAACTTATAACGCCTGGTATTAAAAAGATGAAGCGCGGGATCAAATGGTATAAACCAGCGGTCGTACCTAAAGCGGTTAAAACTTTATTTGGAGGAATCGAAATGAGTGAGCTGAAGCAAGAGAAACCGGAAATGGTCAAAAGTCCCATTAAGAACAAGGTCGGCAGTATATTTGTTCCCGTCAGGGATATCGAGAGATCGCGCGATTGGTACTGCCGATTGCTGGGACTGCCGACTGATTGCGAAATCATGAACGGTCATCTTTGTCCGCTGCCGATGGAAGGTACAGGTATTATTTTGGATACGATGCCCATGTGGGGAGGAAAAGAACCCGAAGGCGCCCCCAATATAAAAACGCCGGCGTTTATGCTGCTTACGAGCGACCTGCAGGCATCTTATGAATTTGCAAAAGAAACTAATGTAACCCTTGTTACCGGCATCGAGCACGATCACTGGTTCGTTATCAAGGATCCCGATGAAAACTTATTGATGGTTTGCAGGGAATAACGAAATATTTAATAATAAAAAGGCCGGGAACTCCAACGCTGATGGAGACCCGGCCTTTAAAATGTAATCAAAAGCCGCATATTCTATAGGGGATTATATCTACATATTTTAGAAAAAACGAATGTAGAGCTGAAATGATCCGGGAAGAAAGAAGGAATGATATTGCTGCCGACTAAACAAAGAGTACCAATTGTTAAACCTGGCACCTTTTCATTTATTGCCGCGGCTGATCGTTTTCGGTCCGTCTACGACGGCTATAATGAACAACTCCTCTCACATCCTATCGCAGTCGATTTTGATTTTATCGGCGAATCCATTACGCAGTATTGGGATTTACAAGTCTATTTCCGATCAGCGGGCAAATTTATAATCAATCGTGGGATTTCCGGAGACATAACGTATACGATGTTACGGCGTTTTCCGGCAGACGTCATTCAGTTAAAGCCTAAATATGTTCATATTTTAGGGGGGACAAACAATACATGGAGGCTGGATGCCGTTGAAATGAACCAGAGAAGAACCCCCGAGCAAATCTATAATGAAATTTTGAGAGATACGACGATGATGGTACAGATGTCCAAGAATAACGGTATAATGCCGGTAGTCGGTTCGAATCTTCCTACGGGCAGAAATATTCCATGCTTCCATTTTGAACCTATCATTTATTGCCCCAATTGCAGTACCGGTATCCGCAACGAATTACTCGCCGCATCGAACAACGCGCTCAAAAAAATGGCTGATTACGAAAAAGCAATCTATATCGATTACCACACCTATTTAGTAGGCCCCGACGGAAAAACATTGCGGCCCGAATTGGCGGATGATTCCCTGCACCCTAATGTACTTGGCTATAACATCATGGCTGACGTATTACAGAGAAGTTTGTCAGCATATGGTATTGTCATTTAATCGATGTCCGATTCGATTGCCGCATGATCGAATAACACAAAGAAATGGGGTATAATGGAATGAAGTAGATTAGGTTCGGAGGTATAGGCTGTGGAATGGAACTATTATGATACGTTCATTACGGTTGCACCGGATTGTCCTGCAGAGAGAGGGATGGTCCCGCCGGATAAGAAAAGCGGAAAAACGAAGCCTGGCATAGAATATGAGTTAGTTGCCACCTCCCCGTACACGTATACGCAGGAACAATTGTTATACGAAGTGCATGTCCGCCACAAAGAGATTTCGCCAGAGGTATTGGCCGAGCGTGGCACTCAGCTTCGGGACGAGTTTTTCCAGAAGCCAATGGCTTGCTTGCGCGCGTCCATGTTACCGAAAAAATACGGCTGGGGCATTCATTTCAACGCCGAGGGGAAAATGGCACTCGTTCCGATGGAGTCTCCCGACTACCAGCGTTTCTTGGAAAGCGGTAACGGCAGCTTAAAGCTGCTTGCGGCTATGCGGAATAGCAAGAAGTAGAAGGCAGTGATCGAAGTTTATAGATCCTTGAGGATTGTATTGACTGTATTTTGTCCAATCAAACGACAAGGAAGAGAGTGTTTTGATAATTTGATTGGAATTTGAACAGGCAAACAGGTTCCGACCGGCTGATTTGGTTCGTGTGGAGTTAGTATTTGAGTTTTGACTGTATGTTTTCCACTCTAAAGTTTCTTCAAGGCGGGAAAGCCTATTTTGGATGTACAATATCCAATCAAACGGAGTCACAGCGAATGGGAACAATTGAAGTGGATGCCTGTGACGTTGAAGTGTTATAATCAGCCTAGACGAAGAACGTTCTTTAGCCGTACGGCTTAAGGGACGTTCTTTTTTTATGTTAAGCCGGGAGAGGATGAAGCTTTATGAATTTTGAAACAGCGCATCAAGCGTTTATTGATCGCCATGTGAACTGCAGGATCGGAGAGCGTAAAGGAAGATTGCTGAGAGGACATCAATATGCAGAGAAGCTGCTGCTGCAGAACGTGTGGTGGCCGCTATTTGGGAACTTCGATCAACTGCATCCTGAATATGAAATCTATGATTGGAATCGAAAGTCTCAGTTTTTGGATTTTGCGTTTCTGCCGTCCTTTGGCCGATTTGGTCTGGAATGTGATGGGTTCCAGAGCCATGTGAAGGACATGGACCGGGAGAGATTCAGCTACGCATTGAATCGAGATACATTCCTAACGGGAATGGGGTGGAAAATGATCCATTTTTCTTTTGACGATGTACAGAACCGCCCTGAGGTATGCCGCACGTTGCTGCAGTTGGTGTTGAGCCCCTATTTAATGCGAATAGCTTCTATTAAACCGGCTGTGATGATCGAGAAGGAGGTGCTGCGATTAGCTTGGAGTTTGGGGCGCCGGATTCGGCCAATCGATGTTGCCCGGGTGCAAGAGGTGGATTTTCGAACCGCTCGCAAAAGGCTGCAAGCTTTAGTGGATAAGGGTTGGCTGCAGCCAATCGAGAGTGGCCGAGGTGTGCTTTATTATGAGCTGAATGAAGGCACATTAGAGCATTTATTGTAAATCATGCGTTAACAAGTGAAGAAAGATAAAGAAACGTTGTTAAACTTGTCGTTATTGAAACAGTTTGGGATATGAGGGGGAATGGGAGGAATCGTACGAATGGGGTTTATAGTGTAGAGTGAGTTTGAATGTACATTGTCCACTCAAACAACAAGAAAAAGCTCGATTCGGTCGTTTTGAGAGGATTTTATACAGGCAAAAGTGGAGGAATTAGCTTATAAAACTCTAATGTGCCGAATTAGTCGATTTTGACTGTATATTTTCCATCCATAACGCTAGCAATGGGATGCAATGCTCATTTTGGCTGTATATAATACAGTCAAAATTAAGTGGTCGATCTGGCGTTGGAAGCCTCCTCGGATTCCCAAAGCGTAGCCGCGGCGTGGGAAGAACAGCTAGCTTCCATGGAGGAAATATCCGCTTCGGCTGAAGCGCTCTGTGCAATGGTGCAAGAGCTGCTTGAGAAGCTGTCGCATTTCAAAATATAATCATAAAACAGGGACTGGCATCAAAGAGGGAGGAACAATCGCTCGGAGCCGGTTTTTTTATTTGAGGGTTAATGGATGTTCAAGTCTAATCTATGGCAAAATGGTTAATGGCGACACGCTCCCGGCAAGAATACGTGACGTTCAAAGCAATATGAAGGAGGGGCCCTATGTACAAGCTGCTGCTCGTAGATGACGAGCCGGAAGTAACGGAAGGATTAATGGTTGAAATCGATTGGGAGCGCTGCGGTTTTACAGAGGTGAGAACGGCAGGAAACGGCAAAGAAGCAATTGAGATTTTCGAGAAAATGGAGCCGGACGTGCTCATTACCGATATCAGTATGCCTTACATGAACGGACTGGAGCTTTCGGAATGGGTGAGAAAGATGTATCCGATTACCCGTATCGTTATCTTATCCGGCCATGATGAATTTGAATATGCGAAGCAAGCGATTCATCTGCATGTGGAGGCTTATGTTTTGAAACCGTTCTCCGGCGAACAATTGACGGAAACGATTATAGAAGTGGCGAAGCGGATGGATGAGGAGCGGGAGAAACGGGGCAATATCGAATTGCTGGAAGAGCATTACCGCACCAGCTTGCCGATCGTTCGCGAGAAGTTTCTTTCTTCTTTAATCACCCGCAAGCAGCCGCTGAAAGGTATCTATGACAAGGCGGAGAAATATGGCTTGCGGCTTCAAGGGGAGGGCTACATCGTTTCGATTATTGTTGTGAACCATTCGGATGAGCAGTCCGAGGCAGCCGCCGGCCCGTCTTTCTATTCACTGGCATCATCCTACGATTTGGATCTGAAGCTGTTTTCCGTCAGCAACATTGCGGAAGAAATATGGATGAAGCACGGTCTTGGCAAGGTGTTTATTCATCAAGATCAGGTCGTGCTGTTCACAGTAAGCCAGGTGCCGGAAGCTGCAACGGTTATGGAACAAACGCAGGATGCTCTGAAAGAAATCTTGCAAAGCATCGAGAAATTTATGCGATTTCCGGTAACGATCGGCGTTGGAACGTTTACAAGGGACATTGGCAGCTTGAAATACGCGTACGAATCTGCTGCGGTTGCCCTGGATTACCGACGGATTCTCGGCAACAACCTTATCATTTGTATCGACGATTTGGAAGACCGCGTTCATGAGAAGCTCCTCTTTGACGAATGGAAGGAGCAGAATCTGGTCCGTTCGGTCAAGGTAGGCACAGAGAAGGAGCTGGAAGAGGTCATCGATTCGCTGTTCGACGAAATTGCGCGCGTCCAGGCGCCGGTTCACGAATACCAGCATTATTTGCTTGAAATGGTAACGGCTATTATCAAATTGAGCAAAGTCCACGATAACGGGACCGATGATATTTTCGCCGGGGGATGGGGCATTTTGAATCAATATCAGAAGCTGAACAGCTTGCATGAAACAAAAGCCTGGTTTGGAGATCTGTGCGCCAAAGTGCGCAGCCGTATCGCCAGCCGCAGGCAGCATGCGTACAAACAAATCGTGGAGGATGCGATCAGCTATACGAAGAGCAATTACCATGACAGCGACCTGTCGATCGCGAAGCTTTGCGCCCATTTGCATATTAGCGCAGGCTATTTCAGCGGTTTGTTCAAAAAAGAACTAAAAATGACGTTTGGCGCCTATTTGCTGCAGCTGCGGATGGAGGCAGCCAAGGAGCTGCTTCGGACAACCGAGCTCAAAGCGTTCGAAATCGCCGATAAAGTCGGGTTCGCCGATCCGAACTATTTTAGCCTCAGCTTTAAGAAATATGCCGGCGTGTCTGCCAAAGAATATCGGAGCGGGTTGTCGGAGCAGGATAAATGATGCAGCGAAGACGCAGAAGTATTCAGTTTATTTTAACGGCATCGTTTACGCTATTCTCCGTATTCATTATTTTGGTTGTCAGCGTTGTGCTGTACGGCCGCTTTTCAGCAACCGCAAAGGAAAACGCGTTCCGTAACTCGCAGCAAATCGTCGATCAAGTTAGTTACAACCTGGAAAACTATGTTGAGGTCACGTCCGATCTGTTCAACATGATGCATCATACGATCGGACAGAGCGACAATGTGAAGTCGGATGCGATGCGCCGCCAGCTGGAAACGATGATGTCGACGCGCACCGATACGGTATCGGTCGCCTTGTTTGACGATAAAGGCCGGCTTATTCTCGATTTGCCGAATGTCGAATTGAAGGATACGCTGCAAATTACGGAAGAAGGATGGTTTCGGAGCGCGCTCGATACGCCGGGCCATTTATCTATTTCACTGCCCCATGTGCAAAATTTGTACAAGCAGCAGTTCCGTTGGGTCGTCTCGATGAGCAAAAGCATTACGATGCAGCAGAACGGCAAGCAGGTGAATGGCGTGCTGCTGCTCGATGTCAATTTCAACACGATTGATGAGCTCTCCGACAGAGTTAGCCTCGGCCAGAAAGGGTACGTCTACATGCTGGACGAGTCGGCGGGCAACATCGTGTATCACCCGCAGCTTCAGCTTATTTACGCCGGCTTGAAGGAAGAAAACGTCGAGTTGGCGCTCAAACATACGTACGGCAGCTTTATTGACGAATCAGGTGACGAAGCGAAAATGATCAGTGTCCAAACGATCGGCAACGTCGGCTGGAAGGTGGTAGGCGTTTCGTATATGGATGAAGTGATGACAACCTTTTCGGAGTTGAACCGCTCCATGTCCAAGCTGCTTATCGCGTTGGCATTAATCGTCATCCTGTTGTCCAGCTTGGTGTCCCGCCGCATATCAAGGCCGATCAAACAGCTTGAGTTTTCGATGAAAAGCGTAGAGCGGGGCGATTTCGATATGGCTGTCAGCAGTGAGGGCCCGCTTGAAATCAAACATCTCGCCGACCGGTTTAACATTATGATCAGCACCATCAAACAGCTGATGAACAGGATCGTAACGGAGCAGGAGAGCAAACGTAAGTATGAGCTGGAAGCGCTGCAGGCGCAAATCAATCCGCACTTTCTGTACAATACGTTAAATACGGTCGTGCGCATGGTCGGTATGAACAAAAACGAAGAGGTTATCAAGACGATCACGTCGTTGTCCAAGCTGTTCCGAATCAGCTTGGGCAAAGGAAAGAGCCTGATCCTGATTGCAGACGAATTGGAGCATGCGAGAAATTATTTGGTCATCCAACAAATGCGCTTCAAAAATAAATTCGACTATTCCTTTGATATACAGGAAGAGGCGCTTTCGTATGTAACTTTAAAGCTCATCATACAGCCGCTGATCGAGAATGCGCTAATGCACGGCATCGAGCCTTCCGTCGATAAGGGACATATCGCTATTTCTGTAAGGCTTGACGGCAGCGATGTGGTCATTCAGGTAAAAGACGATGGGCTCGGCATGACAGAGGATCAGCTAAAGAAAGTGCTGACGGGTACGATAGAAAGCTCTAAAGGCTCCGGTGTCGGCATTATGAACGTGCAGGATAGAATCAGACTTTATTTCGGCAATCCATATGGACTGCATTTTGAAAGCGAGCTTGAAGTCGGGACAACCATCACGATTCGTTTTCCCGCACTTCTGCCTGAGCAAATCGAAGGAGGAGACCGACCGTAATGAACATAAGAAAAAGAAGCGTGGTCGGCTGGCTTCTCCTCGTAGCTGCGGCCGTTATGCTGTTTTCCGCACTGTATCCAGATTCCGCAGAGCGTAAGCCGGAACAAACAGAAAAGACGATTCAACTTATTTTGCGCACAAGCGAGGGTGATTATTGGAAGAACGTAGCGATGGGGCACAAGCAGCGGTTGAGGAATTCGGCATCACCCTGCATATTTCTGCAGCATCCGACCAAGGGGATGTAGACGGGCAGCTGCAAAAGGCGATGCAATCATTAGAGGCGCAGCCTGATGCGATCGTGCTCGGAGCGAACGATGATGCCTCATTTGAGCCGTTTCTGAAAGCAGCCGCAGAACGGCATATTCCCGTCATTGCAATTGACAGCATCCTATCGTCTGGCGAAACGGCAACCTATATCGGTATGGACAACTACTTGGCAGGGAAAGAAGCGGTGCGCGAGATGGAAGAACAGCTCGAGGGCGAAGGAGACATAGCCATCATCGCGGGTACGATGGGAGGCATTAACGGCAAATTGAGGGAGCAGGGCATCCGCGATGCCATCGCAGAATATCCCGGCCTCCGCCTCGTGGACCGTCAGCCGTGCTCAGAAGAATTCGGCGCTTGCCAGCAAACCGTCAGCGGCATCTTGGACAAACAAGCGGTTAACGGAATTCTTTCGCTCAATACCGAAACGTCGATCGGAGCGGCGCTTGAACTTAAGCGGCGGAAATCAGGTGAACAGGTTAAGCTGGTCGGTTTCGACAGTTCGCCTGAGCTGCTGGAGCTGCTGCAGGAAAATCAGCTGCAGACGTTAATTGTACAAAACCCGTTCAGTATGGGCTATCTCGGAATTAAATATGCGCTCGACGCAGCTGACGGCCATACCGTTCCTCCGCGTGTGGAAATGAACATGAAGCTGATCGACAAAGAAAACATGTTTTGGATGGAAAACCAAAAGCTGTTATTCCCTGTCGTTCAATAACCGTGAACATATGAGGATATTAATATAAATGATGAGAATATTAAATTCGAATTTGTTTAATAATCCGACATAATTAAGTTGTACTTAATTAATCCACCAGGGGGACAAAAAGATGAAAAAGTGGACGGCAGCGCTCGTTATAGGAGCTTTGGCAGTTACAGCTGCAGGTTGTGGAAGCTCGAACGGAGAGGGAAGCACCAGCGGGCTGGCTAAGGCAGGCGTCGCGATTTATAAATTTGACGATACATTCATGAGCGGCGTGCGCAACGCGATCGACGCGGCGGCGGAAGGCAAGCTTGCGGTCGATATCGTAGACAGCCAAAACTCTCAGCCGACGCAGAATGATAAAGTAGATTTGTTTATTACGAAAAAAGTGAAGGCAATGTCGGTCAATCCGGTTGACCGTACAGCTGCTGGCATTATTATCGACAAAGCGCAGAACGCGAACATTCCGGTTGTCTTCATTAACCGTGAACCGCTTGCTGACGATTTGGCGAAATGGGACAAAGCATTTTTCGTTGGAGCGAAGGCTGAAGAGTCCGGCACGATGGAAGGCGAAATTATTGCTGAGTACTGGAAGGCGAATCCGAAAGCCGACAAAAACGGCGACGGCGTACTGCAGTACGTTATGCTGAAAGGCGAGCCGGGACACCAAGACGCTGAGCTTCGTACGAAATTCTCCGTACAGGCGATTCAAGACGCAGGCATTAAAGTCGAGAAGCTTGCGGAAGACACGGCGATGTGGGACCGAGTGAAGGGCCAAGAGAAAATGGCGGCATTCCTTGCTTCCAACGGCGACAAAATCGAAGCGGTACTGGCGAACAACGACGACATGGCGCTTGGCGCGATTGAAGCGCTGAAAGCGGCAGGCTACTTCCAAGGCGACAAGTATATGCCGGTTGTAGGCGTAGACGCAACAGATCCGGCGCAACAGGCACTTAAAGAAGGTACGATGCTTGGAACTGTTTTGAACGACGCAGAGAATCAAGGTAAAGCGACAGTTGAACTGATGCGCGTTCTGGCTGCAGGCGAAACACCGACAAAAGAAAATACAGGTTTTGAAATTACGGACGGTAAATACGTTTGGATTCCGTATCAAAAAGTGACGCAAGAAAGCAAATAATATTAGATATTTGAGCGAACAAAAGCAGGGGAACGATGTCACTTGCGATCCCTTGCTATTTGTCTTGCGCCCTGATTGGCGGGGTGGATCAAAGGAGGCTATACGATGACAAAGCAGCATCCTTATTTGCTTGAAATGAATGGAATTACGAAGACATTTCCGGGCGTTAAGGCGCTCGATAACGTAACGCTTAAAGTGCGTCCCGGCACGGTTCACGCGTTAATGGGTGAAAACGGCGCAGGGAAATCGACATTGATGAAATGCTTATTCGGGATATATACGCCGGATGCCGGCGAAATCTATCTGGATAAACAAAAGGTAGATATCAAAAACTCGAAGGACGCGCTGGGTTACGGCGTCTCTATGATTCACCAGGAGCTTCATCCGGTGCCGCAGCGCAGCGTGATGGAGAACATATGGCTTGGCAGATTTCCGGTAAAAGGCATTCCGCCTTTCCGGTTTATTGACCATAAAAAGATGTACCGTGACACTGTAGCGCTGTTTGAAGATTTGAATATGAGTATCGATCCGAACCAGCTCGTCGGTGAATTGTCGGTATCCAAAATTCAGTCGCTCGAAATTGCCAAAGCGGTATCTTTCAACTCGAAAGTGATCGTAATGGATGAGCCGACTTCGTCGCTTACGGGCAACGAGGTGGAACATCTGTTTGCAATCATTAACAAGCTGCGTGCCCGGGGAGTATCCATTATATATATTTCGCACAAAATGGAAGAAATATTACGGATTTCTGATGATGTGACCATTATGCGGGATGGTAAATATATCGGCACTTGGCCTGCGCCGGAGTTGACGATTGATACGATTATTACCCGCATGGTTGGCCGCGATTTGTCTGACCGGTTTCCGGAGCGGACGAATAAGCCGGGCGATGTCATGCTGCGGGTAGAAAATTTAACCTCGCCGCATCCGCTTTCTTTTAAAAACGTTTCGTTCGAGCTCCGCAAAGGGGAAATACTCGGCGTAGGCGGTCTGGTCGGCGCGCAGCGGACAGAGCTTATCGAAGCGCTGTTCGGGCTTCGTTCCGTCAAATCGGGCGCTATTTATAAGAACGGTAAGCAGATAACCGTTAAGTCGCCGATTGACGCCAAGAAGCAAAAAATTGCTCTTCTTACGGAAGAGCGGCGGGTAACCGGTATTTTCCCGGTATTGTCCGTAACGGAGAATACCGCTATTGCTAATTTGGGCTTATACAAAAACAGCTTTGGCTTTCTGAACGAGTCGAAGATGAAGTCCGAGGCGGTCAAAGGCGTCGAGAAATTTAAAACGAAAACGCCGACTGTCGACCAGCTTATCCGCAACTTGTCGGGCGGCAATCAGCAGAAGGTACTGCTGGCGCGCTGGCTGCTCACTGATCCTGATATTTTGCTGCTGGATGAACCGACACGCGGTATCGACATCGGTGCCAAGTACGAGATTTACTCGATTATTATCGAGCTTGCAAAGCAAGGGAAAAGCATCATTATGATTTCGTCGGAAATGCCGGAGCTGATTGGCATGTCGGACCGCATTATGGTCATGTCGGAAGGACGGGCAACCGGCATTCTGGAAGGCGATAAAGCGACCGAGCAAACCATTATGCGGCTTGCCGCCCAGCATGGCGAACAGACGGGCTGATGATGGAGGATTTTAAGGAGGTTTACGACAAATGGACGCATCCAAAGGTTTAAGGATAAAACATGTATTCTCGCAGAACGCGATTTGGATTGTACTCATCGCATTAATTTTAGGAATTGCTATTATCGATGCAAACTTTTTGTCTATCACGACGCTTAGAGATATGATGGTGCAGTCTTCGACGCGGCTTATTATTGCCCTAGGCGCAGCATTCGTACTCATCACAGCAGGCACAGACTTGTCCGCCGGACGCGTGGTTGGATTAAGCGCCGTTGTATCCGCATCAATGCTGCAAATGCCTGAATACGCAAGCAGGTTTTTCCCGAACCTGCCAGAGCTGTGGCTTGTCATTCCGATCGTAATCGCGATTGTGGTCGGCTTGCTCGTCGGGCTCTTGAACGGCATAATCGTAGCGAAATTTAACGTACCGCCGTTTATTGCCACGCTCGGCACGATGGTTGCGGTATACGGATTGAACTCGCTTTATTTCGACATGGAGCCAAACCAATCGCAGCCGATCGGTGGATTACGCAAGGATTTCACCGAACTGGGCTCCGGAGCTTTCGGCAGCGGACAATTTTCACTACCGTATATCGTTCTGATTGCCATCTTCGTGGCGTTTATTGTCTGGGTTGTGTTCAATAAAACGCGGCTTGGCAAAAACATGTACGCGATTGGCGGCAACATTCAAGCCGCGCATGTATCGGGCATCAACGTTGCACGCAATCTTATGTGGATTTATGCGATCGCCGGCGCTTTGTACGGCTTGGCGGGCGTATTGGAAGCGGCGCGTACGGGCGGAGCGACGAACAACTACGGTAATATGTACGAGCTTGACGCGATTGCGGCCTGTGTAGTCGGCGGCGTTTCGACAACCGGCGGTGTCGGCAGAGTGAAGGGCATTATCGCCGGCGTTCTGATTTTTACCGTTATCAACTACGGCTTGACTTATATTGGAATCAATCCAAACTGGCAGCTGATCATTAAAGGCTTGATCATCGTCGTTGCGGTGGCATTCGATATCCGCAAGTATGTAGCGAAAAAATAATAAGTATTTGAGAAAACCGGCTTTGCGTAATTATCGCAAAGCCGGTTTTTTTTGTGCGACTTATTAGACTAGGAAAATGAAGTTTTTGACTGATGGGGAGGTATTGAATTAATGGGCAGGATAGTTCCAATATGAGGTATTATATAAAAGTTATTTTTAGGTAATTACATTTAGCAAAACTTAGACGGAGCAGCAAGAAATGAATTTGGAAAATTTTTTATCCAAGATTAGATTCAAGCATGCTTATAAAGCTTTTACTAGAGAATATCCTGTTTTATACTACATTTTTGTTTTTCAGGGGAATGGCAGTCAAAACCAAGAGATAAATATAGAATTCAAGTATGATGAATTTAAAAAGAGATTAATTCGTCCACTTAGCTATGCGCATGGGGAGCCACTAGGAGTCGATTGTCCATTATGTGGTCGTTGGACAGGAACTGAAAGAGATTACACGAGATGTAAAATTGTTGGTGGTCTAAAATACGATTTACTGAGTTACATTAACCAGCAAGCAGAATTAGACCTAGTTCCCTCCAAAATAAAAACACTATCAGAAATTCAATCTGAATCGAAAATTTACTGTTAAATACACGGGAGACGATAATGAAGGAGCTTGCCTAATTGCAGCTCCTTCTTTCGTTCATTAAAGTAACGTATCTTTAATGTAAACCATTACTCATTACTTTGTGATTTTCGCAACATATGACAGCAAGGTGCGTCTATACTGTATCATTCACCAAGAAGGAGCTTAATTTGATGTCTAAAAAATATTTTGTTATATTAGCAATTGCATTAATGGTCGTCATTACAGGATGCTCAAACAAGTCGAAGACTCCAGATGAGTCATCATTTTCTGCAACAATTACAGCAACCAATTCATCCGAGGTAAATAAGGATTTAGTTATGGGAGCGTCTCTGAAAAACATTTCGACTGATGATTACGAGTTAACGCATGCAGGGGGAGTGTTTTACTTTAGCGTTAAAGACTCTCAAGGTAAAAACGTCAACCAGTTTGTTATGACATTACCTGCAATAAGATCTAATTTAAAATCGCAAGATGAAATAAGAGAGCAATACTCTCATAAGCTTGACACACCTGGTGTGTATGAGATCTCAGCGATTGCTAAGTTTTCCATAGGTGAAGGAAATAAGGAAAAGAAATACGTTATCAATACAAACACTATAAAAGTCGAAGTGAAGTAGCACGGCACTCATTAAGCTAGACGGGTACGATAGTGGAGGAGTTTGCTCTGCAGCAGCTCCTCTTTTGTTTTATTGAAGTAACGAGCAGTAATCATGACTTGGGGGGAAAGTTATTGAAAAAAAACATAATTATCGCTTGCTTATTATTGCTGAGTATATTTTTAGTTGGGAGTCAAAGTGGATTGCATTTTAAAGAAACAACTGCAATTAATGAAACAAATACAATACAAGGTGAAGTTAAGATTGTGCGGTCCCTAAATATTAATGATTACGGGAAAGCTGTATTGTTTGAAAATAACGGTGATAAGACATTCGGAGTAGTAGAATTAGAAAAAAAGTTCGGATTCCTGTTCCGCTTTGATGGAGGTACAACTGGTCATTGGATAGAAGAAGGTAAACCATTTGAAGCAGCTGGAATTGGCGATACCAACGATTTTTTAGTTGCGATTAAAACTGCTAAAGATTCTGGCATAAAATATATCGCACTTGGAAATCACATGGAAGGAGTTTCTCCTTCGGATACTTATGAAGTATCTCTTAAAGATGTGAAAGCAAAGCGTGATGACTACCATTTGAAGGAGGTTATTGATCATTATGTTTTGTTTGTATTAGATGATTATACAGAAGATACATGGACAATAAGAGCTTTTGACAAAGATGGAAAATTGATTGCAGATAAACTATTTGGTGGAGAGGCGAGATACATTGACTGGAAATGAAGTGAAATTTATTGAATGCCTACGGGGAACTATAGCTTATCAATCACCATGAAGAGGCTCTGGCATGCAGTAGAAGGTGTAGCCGTTGGTGTTGGTTAAGCCTTTGTCCTAATTGATTTTACTAGCAGTAATTGCTATTATGGGAAGTAATTTAGAACTTATATGTGACTGGCGAAGCATGGGGACCCATGAGGAAGCATATAAGTTGAGCCGTACGCCTGGGCAGAGGTAAGGGGAATTTCCCCTTACCTCTTTATGTTTACTCGAGAGGAGGAAGGGCAGTGAAAACAGTTCAACATGATTTGTTTGATAAGCCATATCCCGGAAGAACGCTTATCGTAGGAATGACTCCTTCCGGGTCGCATTATGTACAGGTGTATTGGATTATGGGGAGAAGCGCGAACAGCCGCAACCGCGTCTTTGAAATGGATGGATGGAGCGTAAAGAACAATGCATTTGATCCCGCCCAAATTGAAGATCCATCACTTATTATTTATTATCCTATTCGACATTGGGAGAACGTGCACATTGTCTCGAATGGTGATCAAACTGATACTATCTATGATGGGTTGCAGCATAACCGGACCTTCGAACAATCGTTAATGCTTCGAGAGTTCGAACCTGATGCTCCGCACTTTACACCGAGAATTTCAGCCGTGATTAACACAGACCTTAAACAGTACAGTTTGTCGATTTTAAAAACACATGAAAACGACCCTTCAGTTTGCTTACGTAATAGTTATCAATACAGCAAATTTAAGAGTGGCATTGGTCACTGCATTCACACGTACAACTCGGAGCAGAATGGTGTACTAAAGCCATTTGAAGGCGATCCTTTCGAAGCACCACTATTCGATTCAATTAATGAAATAGCAGACTTTTACTGGGAACGTATCAATGATGAAAACAAAATCGCATTGTTGGTAAAGTTTATTAATGTATCAAATCAAGATATTCAATTCCAAATTCGAAATAAGCATTCAACTTAAAACAAAAGGTCGTGATTCGTATGATTAAAGAATTATTAAAAAGTAGAACTTTTCAATCATCTGATATTTTGCTGCATGAAAAATCAGGCGACATGATCTACCGCATGATATGCTCCTTTTGAAAGGAGGGATCGCCGTGGATTGGCTTCAACGTATGAACCATGCTATAGACTATATTGAAGACAACTTAGAAAATAATATTGATTATGAACAGATTGCTAGAATTGCTTTATGTTCAGTTTATCAATTTCAACGCATGTTTTCATTTGTACTTGAAATACCTTTATCAGAATATATCAGGCGCAGAAGGCTTACGCTTGCCGCCTTTGATTTAAAAAACAGAAATAATAAAGTGACTGATATAGCCTTGAAATATGGATATGAAACGCCAGAATCATTTTCGCGAGCATTTCAAAATCTGCATGGATTGACTCCTTCATCAGCGCGCAATGCCGGAAGTCAGCTAAAAGCCTATCCTCGCATCTCCTTTCAAATTATATTAAAAGGAGTTGTCGGGATGAATTATCGAATTGAGAAACGGGATGCTTTTCAAGTATTTGGGTTAGAGGATATATACAATTACGACAATATTGCGAACCAACAAGGAGTTTCTATCCCGGAGGTTTGGCAAAACATATGCAAGAATGGCGAGTTTGACAGATTACGCCAGTCGGTAATTGGGGATTGGTGGAGCGAAGGCGATTTCAGCAAGGAACTTGGAGCAATTTTTGCATACGATTCCTACAAATTCACAAGCAATACTACTTTCCCTTATCTTATCGGGTGTTACAAATCGGAGAATAGCAAGGTCAATGGATATACAGTTGTTGATGTTCCAGCATCTACTTGGGCGGTATTTTCAACATTAAGTGATGGGAATGGCAGCGGCAACTATGATTTGAGCTCATTAAAAAATCGGATATTTTCTGAATGGCTACAAACATCAAAGTTTAATGTTTTAGATGGCGGCAATTTCGAAATGTATTGTACAAACAAAGACGGTTATGAGTATTGTGAGTTATGGTATCGAATTGAGGAAAAGCAAATAGGATAGCACAAAGTTCGCTCCGCTAATGGGTAACGATAGCTGAATCAAGACACGCAGCAGCCGGCAATCACAATTAAAAAAGTGAGGAAGAAAATGAATATAGTTCTTATAGGTATGTCTGGTGCTGGTAAAAGCACTTTAGGCGTGTTGCTTGCAAAAGCCTTAGGAATGGATTACGTGGATACGGATATTGTCATTCAGCAACATGAGGGTAGGTTGTTACAAGAGATAATTGATAATGATGGTTTCGAAAAATTTATGCAGATCGAAGAAAAAACGGTGTCTGAATTGCAACTAAAAAATTGCATTATATCTACAGGTGGAAGCGTTATATATTCAG
Source organism: Bacillota bacterium (assembly GCA_051750645.1). Lineage (GTDB taxonomy): Bacteria > Bacillota > Bacilli > Paenibacillales > Paenibacillaceae > Pristimantibacillus. Next base: position 179,224 of record JBNJJW010000012.1, read on the forward strand.
AAAAGGCCATGAATGTCCTTAAACAGGATGGTCAGGTCATTTATTTACATGTCCCATATGAAGAGATTAAGAGGAGACTAATAAACGTAACAACCAGAGGCATTGTTATAAAGAAAGGCAATAGTCTTAAGGACGTTTACGAGGAAAGATATCCTCTATACAGTAAGTACAGTGATAAAACCCTTGATTGCTTAAATAAGGATATAGAACAATGTGTAGGTGAAATTATAGAACTAATAAAAGAAAGTTATGGTGATCATTGA
>JBNJJW010000013.1:0-177898 GCA_051750645.1 Bacillota bacterium
CTCCATAAACATTAACAACAAAGATAAGGCTGCCGGCGAACGGCAGCCTTCATGATCCGCAAGATCAGGTATTTCCAACTTCCAACTAATCAGCAATATTCCGGGTATAGTATTCGATTATATCTTTGCGGCGAATAATACCGAGGAAGACGCGATCAGCGTCTACGACCGGAACGAAGTTCTGATCGGCCGCCAGCGCCAGCATATCGTCCAAATCGGCGCTGATCAAGACGCATTCGACTTTCATCCGTTTTTTTATGGAGACGATAGGAATTTCGTGCATCGTATCGAAGCCGAGGCCGGGTGTGGCTTTCAGCTTCCATAACAAATCTCCCTCGGATAGCGTTCCGAAATATAAGCCATTGTCGTCCAAGATCGGAATGGCCGTATAGTGGCTCGCCTCCAATTTATCCATGGCTTCTTTCATATTAGAGGATGTCATGAGGTAAGAAACCTCGTTCTTCGGATATAGAAACGATTTGATGTCCATTGAATCACGCTCCTTTGGTATATTAAAACATATTTCGTCGCTGGGCGCATGTGGAAGTGATTGGGGCATGCCTAACATTATCGAATAAAAGATGCGATGTCGAAAGACAATAGATTGATACTAATCTTCAAAAATTTTTAGATACACTAGGACTGATATTAGTATGCATTTTTGGCTATAAAATCTTTAAATTGGTTCATAGGGAAGGTTAAGTTAACGGGATACGTTTTGCGTGGCATCGTCGTGATGTACCCCGGGAGGTCATATTTACCATTGATAATTTTATTGGAACACATTATAATGTTTAGAAACAAAAATGCAGGGTTGTTACTGTTAAGCAGGCAAGACCTCAATGTGTAAAGGGCGTGATACCGTTCGCGGTGATCCCCTTATACGTTGCAGGTCTTTTTTTGTTGCCTGTCGGCGGAAATTCATTCGAAGAGCTTCTCTCGCGCAGCGGCTACTTTTCCATACTTCCAATGAAAGGGGTACAAATTGTGTCCAAAACTATCGAATTACGCACTGTACTGTCTATATTCACTGTATTGTTCATCATTGTCGTCTCATTTCTCGCGGTGGTTTTACCCGAGCGGAATCAGCCTGAAGTAAAAAGTCCGACGTCTTATTATAACGAACCCTATCGACCGCAATATCATTTCACGCCGGAAGCTAACTGGATGAACGATCCCAACGGCATGGTATATTACGAGGGAGAGTACCATCTCTTTTATCAGTACCATCCGTTCGGCACGCACTGGGGCCCGATGCACTGGGGGCATGCGGTCAGCAAGGATCTGGTTCATTGGGAGCATCTTCCTGTTGCTTTAAAACCGGATGAACACGGCTTCGTCTTCTCCGGCAGCGCGGTTGTCGATTGGAACAATACCAGCGGTTTTGGGACCGATCCGAAGCACCCTCCTCTTGTCGCCGTCTTTACGCAAGCAAAAGACAAGCAGGTACAAAGCCTTGCCTACAGTACGGATAAAGGAAGAACGTGGAAAAAGTATGAGGGGAATCCGGTCATGCCGAATCCGCCGAATGCCGACTGGCGGGATCCGAAGGTTTTCTGGCATGAAGAAACCCATCAATGGGTGATGATTCTGGCGGCCGGAGAGAAAGCGATGATCTATACCTCGTCCGATCTGAAAGAATGGATCTATGCCAGTGAATTCGGAAAACCTAACGGTGCGCCCGAGGGTATCTGGGAATGCCCCGATTTATTTGCACTGCCGGTTGACGAGAATCCGAACAACAAAAAGTGGGTGTTGGCCGTCAGCATCAACAATGGCGCCGTTGCCGGCGGTTCAGGCATGCAGTATTTCATCGGCGATTTCGACGGAAAGGCGTTTACCAACAACAATCCCGCCGATACGACGTTATGGGCCGACTACGGTGCCGATTTTTATGCAGGCGTCACATGGAGCGATGATCCGAACGGCAAAGACAGCCGACTCTGGCTGGGGTGGATGAGCAACTGGCAGTACGCCAATGACACCCCGACCTCGACTTGGAGAAGCGCTTTTTCACTGGTGAGGAAAATGGAATTAAAGACACTGCCTGAAGGGATCCGCTTGATTCAAACGCCCGTAACCCAATTGGAACAGCTTCGCCATCCGATCAAGAGCCTGTCCGATCAAGCGGTACAGCCTAATGACCGTGCGATTTCCGATGTGCACGGGGATACGCTTGAAATTGTGGCGGAGTTTCAGGTGGACCCGAATACCACAGCCGATGAATTCGGCATTCAAGTTCGCAAGGGAGATCGAAACCGGACAATAGTCGGGTACAACAGACATAATGCATCGCTATTCGTCGATCGCAGCCAATCGGGAACATCCGATTTTAACGACGGGTTCGCTAGGCGACACGAAGCCCCGCTCACGGTGCGAAACAATAAAGTGAAGATGCATATCTTTGTTGACAGGTCTTCCGTAGAAGTGTTCGGCAATGATGGAGAGAAGGTCATCACCGACCAGATCTTCCCCGATCCTTCGGACACAGGGGTAGAACTGTATGCTGCGAACGGCAATGTCAAGCTAGTGTCCCTTCACATTTATGAGTTGAATAAGACTTGGAAAAACAATCCCTTTCATGGGAACCTGACGAATTGGCAGGCGATAAGCGGATCATGGGTCGATACGAGGGACGGCAAGCAGGGACGTGGGGAGAAAGAATCCTTTGCGATGACGTCAAAGTCGGAACAAGACTTTACCTATGAAGCGGATATCAAGCCGTCCGTGTCCGCAATCGGTACTGGTGGGCTGGTCTTTCGTTCGAACGGGGACGGATCGAAAGGCTACGTGGCAAGTCTGGATGCCGTTTCGGATGTCGTCAGGTTGTATAATTCATCCAATAATAAAACGATTTCCGCATATCGTACGCCAATAAAGCCCGGGAAATCGTACCATATGAAAGTCGTCGCTGCCGGCAGCGACATTAAAGTATACATCAATGACCAGCTGGCAATTAATGCGATCGATAACACCTATAAAAAAGGACGTTTCGGCCTGTTCGTGCAGAAGGATACGTATTTCTTCCAAAATGTAACGGTCTCGAAAAGAAGCCTGGAGTTGAAGCTCCATCTGAAGGCCGACCACGGTCGTTCCGGAGAGGGGATCCTGAGGGATCTGACGAATCCGGGTTTCGAGACGGGAGATTTGACTGGCTGGAAAGTCGTTAGCGGCAATTTATACTCCGATCGGGACGTGACCTCCGACAAAAGCTTTTGGGGCGGCGAGTTCGGTTTCGCGGGAAGCCGTCACTTGTGGGGCTATAAAGCAGGTGCGGATGACAGGACAGGCGTGTTGAAGTCCGAAAATTTCATTTTATCCGGCAATGGGAAGATCAATTTTCTAATCGGAGGCGGCCATCAGAGCGATAAGCTGTATGTGGCATTGGTTCGGGCTTTCGACGGTGTAGAACTTTTTAAAGAAACGGGGCCGGGTACGGAAAGCTATAGCCGCGTGACCTGGGACGCCTCGCGATACTTGGGCCAGGAGTTATATATCAAGGTAATGGATAACAGCACCGATGGATTCGGACATCTGAACCTTGATGATATTCATGTAAAAAATTACGGCGAAAGCTAGGAAGGAATGACGACGTGGAGAATGTCGATCGATCTATCGGGCAGCATAGTAGAAAAGATACCCTTTCTGTTATTAATATGACACAAGGTGACATATTTAAGGTCTATAATGGGTGGTAGATCAACGAAAGGAGTAACAAATCATGAAACGAAGAATAATTTTAGATTTAGCAGTTACTTTAGATGGTTTTATTGAAGGGAAAAATGGGGAAGTTGATTGGTGCATTATGGACTCTGAGATGGGGTTTATTAATTTCTTAAATCAAATTGATACTATTTTATATGGAAGAAAAAGCTATGATTTATGGGGACAATTTACTCCAGAAATTGAACATACTGATACTGAAAAAGAAATTTGGGGATTAGTTCATAGTAAAGAAAAATATGTGTTTTCGAGGACACAAAAAGGGATTGATAATAAAGCAATATTCATAAATGATAATATTCTTGAAGAAGTAAATAAATTAAAGAATAAGCCTGGTAAAGACATCTGGCTATATGGTGGGGCAAGTCTTATTACAACTTTTATCAATTTAGGGCTTGTTGATGAATTTAGATTATCTGTTCACCCTGTTATTTTGGGAGAAGGAAAACCGTTGTTTATTGATATAAAACAGAGGTTGAATTTAAAAATGGTTAATACAAGAAAGTTCTCCTCTGGCGTTGTGCAACTAATCTATCATTTGAATGGGAAATAATATAGCACATGCCAATGATAATAATACAATAAATATCATCAGGAACTACTGGATAGTAATTGTCACTTCTTCAACTAACGGATACCGATCGACAAGTTCTGCTATAAGCGCCTGAAAGCGTGAAAAGCAGGAGATTATAAGTAATTGATCTTAACCTTACAACCGAGAATGGGAATGACGGAATCATGTTTCCCGAAACCATTCCGCCAATACTCCTGCATGCGTCATGTCTGACAGGTCATGGGGTGTGAAGAACAGGTAGATTCGGCAGAACGAAGACTAAAGCCACTCTAATAGAAAAGGTATGCCAATGGATATGTCGCGCGGCTGAAAAACTGGATATGGTGAGAATGTTCCCCAGAAGGAACTGACGAATAACCGAATGTACGGGTCTAAAGTTAGAACATATGGAAACGCTCCGTGTGGAGCAGGGGAAAAGCCGGAGATCACTTCAAACGCTTACCTATTGCTGACGATAGCTCAGCGATGGATCTCCATAGCTTTTTTTGGTTGTGAACTGCACACTCAACAAACTGGCTAATTTGTTTTAAACGAGGTGTACTATACAGCAACCTTTTTTAAAGGTGTGTTTTTAATATTCTCGGGAAAAGATGTTGGGTAGGAGGTGCAATACATGCAAAATAAGCAAGTAGACAGGTTTATAGGCGGCTGGGAAGTCGATTTCAATGATCATAAATCTGCAACATCGTTCCTTCTCACGCAAGGGGTAGACGAAGAAGCATTTAATTTTTTCTGCACAGTTCAAAGAGGATTAAGATTGACAATTGAAAATGATAAGTGTTTTGAATTGTATGAAAGATATTTAACGGCTAATGGTGAGTTTGAAGAAGAACTAATTCAGCAGGATAGCTTTGATTTACCCATTAGGGATTGGGAGATTTTATAGGTACGCTTGATGGACGAGATCCTTTCTTTCGGTGGCTTAACCTTCCAAAGTTACATATTGCTTTTCCACTATATCAATTTGGTAGTCGTATATTTCTCGATTATTCAGATCCCAATAAACCGATTATTCTAAACCCAGATACTTTTGATTATCAATTACCGTCTGACGTTGATCCGTTCCCGATGAATTGGATTTTCCTGATCCCGATTATTCCTATCCAATTCATTTTCTAGAAACGAGGTACAGATCCACCTCACATATGGATGTGGAGAAATATATGGAAACAAGTGATTTGATGTTATGCGGCGTTCCGTTATGGTATCAGGCGCCAAATATCCCATATGTCCGAAAACTGGGTGAAAGGATGAAGTTTGTCTGCACCATTAATTCCGATTCGGAAATAAAGACCACTTCAAATGATTCGGAAATAAAGACCACTTCAAATGATTATGATTTTCTTAATTTCGGGGATTATGGCCACTTATTTGTTTTCTTTCACCCGATTTCTAAGATTCTACATCTTGAAGCCCAATGGTAATGCTGCGATGGATCGGATCCATCACTTTTTTTTGCGTTACTTAACTGATCGCTCAACTACCATGAAAGAACGGATTAACTTTCATGCTCTGTGGTGCAGCAAAAGCATGCAAACAAAGAATGGTGCGTAATCCATGTTACACCATCGTTCCCTGTCTGACCGGTCTCGTTTTTCATCCGCTTTCCATGCGCTCAAGATCGGTAAACACCTTCGTGAGGCGGGCATTCATAAGTCGTTTGGGCTTAGCACACTTGTGGTTTTTCGCATCATCTTTTCACTCGTGTTCGAGGGTAAGAATTGGTTTCGACTTCTGGAGAGAAGCCGTGGCCAATCCCTACCTGCTCAACTAATTTTTATTTCTTTTTCATCGGATTTTATTTGGTACTCAGTAGAATCCTTTTTAATCGAAAACTCAGCAATTGCTCTTATTCTGTACTTCCCAGGTCTCTTGATAACCAATTGGATATTATCACCACCGTTTGTTAAATCAGATTCGAACTCATCGTTTGGCCGTAAAACTTTGGATTGTCGAACAAATAAAATGGAAGTTGGATATTTACCAACAACTTCCCCTTTCTCATCCAGCACTACGAAAAAGAATAGATTTCCGCCATAATACAATTCCCAGGTTCTATTTGATACATTCTCCAAGCTGGCCTTTACTGTAAAAGGCTGATTTGCTGTTGCTGTTTGAGGTATCTCAAGATGTGTTCTAAAGCTTACCTCCGGATCTCTACCGCATCCGGCAATCAATAACGTCAAAGCGATGATTAATAAAAATTGCTTCATAAAGTTCAACCTCCTCAAATATGAACTCCTATATCACCTGTTTTTAAATTTTTAAAAGGAGCCGGAAAACAATGCATAAAACTAAATAATACCCTCTATGCAGACATTTCGGCCTGTATAGCCTTTGTCTTATATAGAGGGTATCATATCAATTATTAAGTGTAATTAGTAACAAGGACAACCTGCATTTAAAGTTTTTAAATTTAATGCGCTATTAACAGTCCAAATTGGACTATATCTCATATAAGTACCATCAACCATACCAGGTATCCCTTGGACTGTTTTTGCTCCTGAGATGATTCCGGCAAGTTTAAATGTGTAACCCCCCTTTTGGCTTACATATTTATATTCTGCTACAATTGAGCCCCCGCTATCACCATAAGTACCCATATGTGTTGAATAAATCTGCTTTCTAAGCCATGTGTACTCCTTTTGGTTTATTTTTTCGTCTATATTTGTATATTTAATAGTTCCCGAAACTAATTTTCCGGTAGTTGCCCCCCTCAAATAAATTGTAGTACCAACTACATCTGAAGTATAAGTCCCATTAAGTGGTGTACGGTTAGGGTTAGGGTCAGAAGTGGAATTTGGATAAGGAATTTCGGCTTTACCTTTTTCTCCTGTAATAACTACATAGCCTGCATCTGCTGTTGTATCGCCAGATGTTCTTGTTGACCAATTCCCTTCTTTCAATTCGAAGAGGCTATTTTTCGGTTGAGACCAAGCTTGTGTTGAAGTTGTAGTATCACAGTGTCCAGCGGTTACCATAACTGTATTATCACTTTGATTAGTACCAAAGAAGCCAACAGTACACTGACTCCCATTATCCCCCGTTATCCTTACTCCGTACGGAAAAGGGTCACCGTAATTTGCTTCATCAGGACCACTAGTACTATAGAATTTAGACTCAGTGGATGAACCCGGAGCAAAGGTTAATACGTTAGTGCTTCCAACAAGGTCTTCAAAATATTTTTTTATATCCGGGTTCAGTTCAGAGAGTACGACAATGATTTTATTGTTTTTGATATCAGGAATTATTGCCTTTAAGAGCTGATTCCTTTCGCTTTTATACAGTTTCTCCTGAGCGTTGTCCAAATCCGCTTTAGAGAATTTTTGCTTTTCAAACTTTATCTTATCGCGATTCTTTACATTTGTTGTTATTTTCTTAAACACTTCTTCGGAGTCATTTACAACTTGAACAACCATACTACCGGTCTCTGATTCATAATATAAGCCAGCAAAATCATTAGGGGACTGTTCAACAATTCCTTTGATTACATCGGCATCATCATGAACTCTCACTTTGTCTTCATAACTCTCTTTTTCTTCAGGAGTTAATGGAGTTCCAAACATCCTCTTAATTCATTGTTTGTTTCCCAGACCTTTGGCATTATTCAATCGAAAGGTCCAGCTTTTACTCAGTATCGTTTCACCATCTTGCGCAGGAATTCAGAAGCAGTATGTGAGCCTCTGTAACTTCATAATGTACGACCACCGACGTCCCGCTTATATAACTTGCTACATTCCCACTATAGATTGCTTTGCGGCCGGTACATATGTTTAAATTTTTGTATTTATGTGTTATTCAACTTTCGCAGCTTGAAACAGGCAGGTAAGCCTTGATGTAACTGGGCAAACCGGCGAACCATTGTTGAAGTTGATTCTGAATTAATTTTGTGATCTTCTTTCCCGTCTTTGTAGCGATCTCGTTTATCAATTCGACCAGTTGTTGTAGAGCAATTGCCCTGTCCAACGTGCTAACTTCATCGCAAAGCTGGTAGGACAAGCCGCCAAGTGTGCGATGACGCAGAAGCGATTTGACGCACTTTAAAGAAGACCTCGATATCCCAGAGCATTCTGTAGATGCGTATAACTTCTTGAGGGGTCAAAGTCAGGTCAGTCGAGAGAATCGCCAGCCACTCGTTTTTCTTGGAGCGATGACGAACAAACACGACCATCACAGGAATCCCCGGAACGAGGTGTGTTCGGATACAACGTAAGATGTTACGATTATTACCTTCTACTTGAGGGGAGGCGGCATACAACTCTTTGAGGCATAATCGTTTTCCGAACATTCGATGTTCTTATTAGAGGGATATTACCGTCCTCAGCGTAAGGAGCAGTTTTATTCCGACAATCTATCAGAACATTCGAGACGCCCTTTAAAGATTTGCAATATTTATTATCAAAGTAAGTATTGAACATTTGAATAAACACCGACTGAACGAGCCCATCAAGCTTGGCAATCGCATTTTCCGAAGGTTTAAGTGGGCTAGTCCATACCAATGAGAGTCAATGGAGTTTGCTCATGCCGCTTTTTTCTTTGTTAACGGTTAATGATAGTCATACCTGAAGGGCTGCCGTTTGGCGGCCCTTCACTCCGTTAATGGGCAGATCATTTAACTTAGAAAAATAAGGCAGAGGACAGATGCATATCCGCTTGTTATGATGGAATATGTGACAGATGATTCCCCGAGTAGTTGGAAATGGTAATAAATTGAGAATGTCATTTGGAGGATTATGATGATGTTATATGTAAAGCATGTTGTAACAAAAGCACTCATGTTGATCCTAAGTCTTGCCATACTATTCCCACAATCTGCGCATGCAGAGGATGCCACGGTAAAAAGCAGCCCGCCAGTCGGAGCGCTGTACGATTGGTTTTTGGACGAAGCTCACGGTTACATTTATCTCATTGGCGAAAAGAAAGTAACCTTTCTAAGTGTAAGTGACCTCAAATTTATGAAGGTGATTTCACTTAATTCGAATGTAACTAATATTGCCACTTATGGTGACAGATTATATTTATCCTCAGATGGAAAGATCAATGTTATCAACATTCCTAAGTTGCAACTGGAAAATAGCATTTCGATAAAGAGCTCACTCAAAGAGTTTGTCGTCGATAAGGACAAGATCATTTATACTATCGAAGGATTGTTTGGAGAGCTTTACGGGCATAAACTATTTGAATATAACATGGTTTCCAAAAAAAATACTGAGGTACAGATCCCTAATCAAAATGAACCTTTTTTATATGAGCCATCTATTGCAATTGACAGTCGGAACCATATCTTATTAATAGCTGAACCCAAAGGTAATGGAGAGATTCGGGCTATTAAAACAACCGATTATCAAATTGTAAGCAAAATACGTTTTTCGGATAACCCCGGGCTCAAGAGTCTAAACAGTCGACCAAAGGTCATTTTTGATCAAGGGGATTTGTTTATTGGCTATTATCGTTTGGACGGCCAAAATCTTCAATCGGTAAAAGGGAGTTACAACAGTGAAATCAAAGCCGTATATGGCAAATACGTTGTTACTGATAAAGGGATTTATGACCGAAATACATTCACAGAAATCGGAACTGTGGAAGCTGATATTCTAATTGATCGGTTTGGATACGTGTATTACTACACTGTGGATAACAAAATCGGGAAAGAAAGATGGGATCTTTCGCTGGTATTAGACGGCTATTATGAACATGAGGATGGTCAGCTGTCTTTTTATTATAACATCGTCGATTTTGTCTATGATCATTCCAATAATCGAATTTATGCCATTTCCAGGGAAGAAAATAAACTATACTTCATTGATCCGGAAAGCTTAGAAGTGGAACATGAGATGTTTATAGGATCCAATCCTACTGATATTGAGCTTTATAACGGAGAAATTTATGTAGCTCTCACCGGGGCCACAAAAGTCGCAGTGACGAGTGTTTCGTATAATGGGAAGGTTGAACATATACTTCTTGATAGGAATCCCATTCGAATTGCAGTCGGGAAAACCAAACTGTTTTTCACCAGTGGTGATGGTTTCAAAATGCTGAGCGCGTATGATTTTTCAAAAGGCACGATTGATAAAAATATTTTGAACATTGATTCTGCAAAACCGGATTTGTATTTCGATCGAGACCGCCAAATGCTTTACGTTGGGGAAACAGGAAGCAGCGCATCGCCGTTATTCGCAATCTCCGCCGAAGATCTAACCAAAATTAATAAAAGCAACCATAACGATGGTAGAGGCTTCCCGTCTCCAAGGAAATTAAGTGTATATGAGGATGAACTATATTTTAGTGAATATATAATCGACGCCGATGATTTGAATAATGTGAAGAACTTCACTTTGAATGGGGGCAAGCCTATTCATGATGAGCATATCATCAGTGTCACTAATTCACACGTATTTTCCAACGAATACATTTACGACAAAACAACTCAGAAAATGGTGTCGGAACTGCCATTTCGCGTGTCTTTCTTGGAATCAGATGCCAATGGAGCCTACTATATTTATGGGGTCAAGAATCGAATTTTAAAGAAATATGATTCGTTAGAAGAGCTTGCTGCCGATTGGCCGCTTTTCGATGAAGATTCCGGAGCCCCTCCTATTCCGTATAAGATGAGTAATTATTTTCCTGACGATCTTGAAGATCATTGGGCTGCTGAGCCTATGTTAGATTTTTTGTCTGCTGATTTGTTAACGGGTTATAAGAATGAAGATGGAAGTATTTCTTTGAGACCGAATCAACAAATTAGTCGTGCTGAATTTGTCACGATCTTGGTTCGTGCGTTGGGGCTTGAAGGAGAACAGGGCTCTAAATCATTCAAAGATGTGAAGTATGATTCTTGGTACCATAATGCCGTACTGATAGCTCACGCACATGGTATTGTACAAGGACGAAGTGAAACTGAGTTTGCCCCGGAACGCCCAATCAAAAGAGATGAAATGGCGGCCATTATCGTCCGTGCCTTTGAATCGTCGATTGACTTCAATGGTAAGGCAAAAGTATTTCGGGATGTGCCGTCCTATTGGGCAACTGATTTTATAAATAAAGCAAACAGTGCAGGAATTATTGAAGGAATTTCGGATGACCGATTCAAACCTTCGGCTAAGGCCAAAAGAAGCGAATCAATCGTCATGCTGTACCGGGCTCTTCATAAGGAGAGCAGCGATTTGCCTTCTGATGATGAATTAAAAAACATTGCACTCCTTTTTGAAAGGGAAATGCTCCAGGCTTATGGAAAAGATATAACTAAAGAAAGAGAAATTGTGGTGAAGTATACTACCGGGTACTACTACGTAAGAAGCGATTGGAACGTTGATTATAGGAAATCGCTAATGGCTGAAGGTATAGAGATAAATTCAGTCAATACAAATGAACTTTCTGCTGTCGTCATTGATAAATCGAACCGTCTTGCTGTTGTGGAGTTGAAAGGAGCCATTTACAAAACCGAATACAAAAAAGGACATCTGAGTCGCACAAGCACGCAGGACACGAGCGGTGTTCTATATATGCGCAAGATGCCAACCGGGGATAGCTGGAAAATCTATAATGTAAACTTACCTAATATTAACGAATAACTTCGTGTTTTCTAAACGGGAAACGTTAGCACAATAAAAACAGCGGCAGTCTAAGACTATTTTCAAGTCCTAGTCCGCCGCTGTTTCATTTTTGGAGTCAGTCTACGACTTTTTCTTTGAAGCTCAAAATTGGCCGCGCCCCATGCTTTTATTAAAGGAAATCCTCCACTTAATTGTGGCATGGGGTGTAGAGTATTACTTTTTGCCGTACCTGCTGCTTATGTGCTCATTGGTATGGGCTATATTGGATTCGGTACAGGATAGGAGCAGAAGTTTGTAGGCATGATGAGCTATGTTGGATTTCGTACAGTAAAATCAGCTAATTTCGGTACTTGCGATGAAAATGGGGTTTTTATGAGCGCTCTACATTGGATATTTCCATCATAGAGCAAACGCAAAGGCCGAAAAGCCAAAAGTTACTGTAATTATCCATTATAGCTGTGTCCGCATTCAGTTCTGATGACGTTGCTTAGCCGTTACGGCAGAGCAATCAAGTAACGCCATGTGATGCACTAAATATATTCGGTCATTCCATTTTCCTTCAGCAGTTCGACGATTTCTTTGACAGACTGCGCTTTGTCCTTAGGACATATTAATAGCGCATCCCCGGTGTCTGCAATGATGAAGCCGTCTACGCCTATGGTTGTGATTAGTCTGCCGTTTCCATAGATGATCGAATTGCGTGTTTCTAAGCCCATGTGATTCGCTTTTATAATGTTGCCCGATTCATCCGGAGGGAAGATCGCGCCAAGCGCATCCCAGCTGCCGATATCATTCCAGCCAAATTGGCCGGACAGAACAACGACTTCATCGGAGCGCTCAAGGATGCCGTAATCAATCGAAATGTTTTGAAGCGCCGGATAAATTCTATTAATGACTTCCTCTTCCTGCTCCGTACCCAGATAATCGCTGATTGGAAGCATCGTCTTATACAGCCGGGGCAGGTAACGCTTGAAATTATCAATAATAACGGATGTTTTCCAAATGAACATCCCGCTATTCCATAAATAATTACCAGACGACAGATAGCCTTGCGCTTTCTGGAAGCTCGGCTTTTCTACAAATTCAGCTACTTCGTATACGGCAACAGGTTTCGAAGCAATAGGCTCTCTATCAAAGGCGATATAGCCGTAGCCGGTAGAAGGGAATGTCGGCTTAATTCCGATGGTTACGATTTTGTCCGTCTCCATCGCGACCGTACAGGCTTCGTCCAGCGTAAGCCGGAATTGTGCTTCATCCGTTATATAATGATCGGAAGGCAATACGACCATTAAAGAATCACCGTGGGATTTTTCTATGGACAACGCCGCAAAAAGGATGCTGGCAGCCGTGTTTCGCGCAACAGGCTCGATCAAAATATTACGGCTTAATACGCTGCTATGCATGATGCTCTCCAGCAATACGGCTTGAGAACGATTCGTAACGATTACTGTATTTTCTTGAGGGATAATGCCTTTGAACCGTTCAATGGTATCGTTTAACATAATATCGTTTCCGCTAATATTTAGCAGCTGCTTCGGAAGCTCTTGTCTGGACAGCGGCCAAAAGCGGGTTCCGCCCCCGCCTGCAAGGATAGTAGCGAATTTATTCATGATGCATCACCGATTGGGCAATAGAGAAGGAAATGATACTTTCCGAGCCTTGATTAAGGTTCAGCCCGGCCCCATGGATACCGTCAAAGCAAGCCCCGGTTTGAGGATCAATTAGAGGGATTTTTAATGAATTATGTCCTAAATACCATTCATAGCATAAGGCTGCATATTTCAGATAAGCAGGGTCTTGGAGCACGGTCGCGGCTTCCTTGCAAGCAAGAAGCATTTCGCAGGCTTCAATCGGCTGTTCATCATAGGGAGCGGCCGTTCCGTCACGCATCAGCCAGCCATTACTGCCAATCGGCTTATAATATCCTTCTTTAGAGAAGGTTTTGGATGCCAGAAAATCCAAGCTTTCCTTGGCTGCTTCCTTCAAATTAACGTTACCTGAAATATGGCATGCTTTTAAGAGTGCCCATGGAAGCATCGAGTTTCCGTAGGTAAGACTGTCTTCAAACCAATTCCAACCGTTCCCCTTATTACGAATATACTGATTGTGCAGTCTGAACGACATATTATCAATGAGATCGATGATGAATGCTCTCGGCAGGAATGCCTTCTCTTCCGCGGTGCTTGGCGTGTGGGGATATGGAAAGGAATAAGTTAAAGCTTTTGGGGTTTCTATCAGGTAACTTAGGCCGATTATGGCATAGGCCCCGGCACGGGGAGAACCGAGCGTACCGATAAGCGGCAATGCCTGATTGATTAAATAACGGCAGGTATTCAGTAAATTATCAGGCAGGGAGGAGGAGTGGGCGAGCGCGAATCCAAGCGCCCATACCGTGCGTCCTTGACAATCCTCAGAGCCGCTATCCTCAACGAAAGTACGGTTATAGTCCATAAAGTTTCTAAAGTTTCCAGCCGTATTCTGTGCGTGATGTATGAAGGAAATATAAGTATGAATAAGGGCCAGCATGACGGGATCTTTTTTGCTGCTGTACAATAAAACGGCTGCGATTAATGCCCGTGCATTATCATCTGTCGTATAGCCCTTCGAGCGGTCGGGGACGCCAAACTTGGTATGCTGAAAAATGCCTGTATCATCCGTTATCCTCTGCATATAATCGGACTTAAACTGCAGTATCGTTTGTACTTCCATTAAATCACACTCCTATTAGCCAACTCTGAAACCATTATTTTCTCTTGAAAGATGGCGGCATAGGTTTTGGCGATTTCGTTCCACAGCATGGTTCTTCCGAGTTCAAGCGTGCGATTTTCCATTTCTTTTACTAGAGCAGGGTTATCCAGCAATTGGAGGATACATGCTTCCAAAGAGGCGGAATCGCGGAAATGTGCCAGCAAGCCCCTGCCCTCTGCCAGCATTTCCTCTGCATACCGGTAAGGCGTAGAAACAATGACCCTTCCATAACCGACTCCGTATGCCAAAGTGCCGCTAACGGCCTGATCTTTGCCTAAATAAGGAGTCATATAGATGTCTGACATGACAAGCGATTGAATGACTTCCTCCTGTGTCAACAGCTTGTCGACGAAGAGAACGTTATCTTTTAAATCAAACTCTTCCACAAGATCCATCAGCTTTTGCCTGTATACCTCGCCTGTTTCTTGTTTGACTACCGGATGCGTTTTCCCGAAAATGATATAGAGAGAATCCGGATGCTGTTTGACCACTCCGCACATGGCCTCTATGCTGTATTCAATTCCTTTGCCAGGGCTTAGAAAGCCAAAGGTCGATAAAATTTTCCGGTCCGCAAAGCCATATTGTTCTTTAAGCTTTGATCTTGATTCGGTTTTAACATCAGGCACCCCATGGTGAATGAAAGCGACTTTTGCGGCATCGATTCCATAAATAGAGCTCAAATCCTTTACGGTAGACTGCGCCATCGTGACGGCCTTAACGCTTAATTCCGCAACCCGATTCATGATGTGCCGCTGCTTGGCGGAAGGATTCGTTAACACGGTATGAAAAATAACGATGTATGGAATACTTAGACTTTCGACGAATGGAATCAAAAATTCTCCGCTTTCTCCGCCATAAATACCGAATTCATGTTGGATAACAAGAAGATTAACATCAGACACGTTAAGATATTCGGCCGTTTCTATATAATCCGACAGCTTGTGCTGTTCTATTTCCCTCAACACTTGCTCTTGATAGAGGTAAGTTTCGTTGTTGTTGACCGCAATGATACAAGGTTTATTGAAGCCTTGCATTTGTTCAAATTCATCTAATAAATCTTGCGTAAATGTAGCAATGCCGCATTCTCTCGGCAGGCTGGTTCCTAGAAAAACGATATTCCTGTTTCTGATTGTCTTTTTCATATAAACAGCCCCCATATTAATTTTTTGGACAAAAAAAGAAATAAAGCGATCTTTGACCCTTTATTTCTTTAGGAGAAGCGGTATTTTATTTTCAGAAAATTGAAAAATATTTCCTCTTCCCATACTATAACATGACCATTTTTTCTTGTCAATTTTATTGACTCACTACCTTTTTCCGGATATATTGATCTAGGAGGTGTATGTGTGTCAGTCATACGCAGTAAATTAAAAGAAGTTATGGAAAATCACGATCCAAAATTATCGATTCGCAAGCTTGCAAAAGATATTAATTACCACTTTGATTCCGTTCGTCGTATGTATAAGGATGAAATGGTACAGTATCCAAGGGATTTGCTGCTAAAGCTTTGTCTATATTTTAATGTCCAGCCGGGACAGCTCATTGGAATCGAAGAGGATGAAGATCGCAATTACACGATAGATGAATCGATTGACCATCAGGAGGACGGCAATGACAAGGAAAACGATAAAGACGCAAACGCAAACCTGTAAACAGCTCCTGGAAACCTTTTATGCGAAGCCCCGCCTGACGAAAGTAGAGAAGCTGGCATTCTCCGGGGTTGGAAATCGGGATGTATATAATATAACGGCCCCGTTTCAGTATGACGGGGAGGAAGTGATCTTAGGAAGAGTTGAGGAACGGGACAGCGAGTTCTCTCAAGTCTTCTTTTTTACATGCGACAACAAGGTTTGGAGTCCCCGCATACATACACATACCTATAATTTGCAGGATCCATGCAAAACCGTCATCAAGGGTGAATTAATCATTGGCGGAGTTGAAGTCATTACCGCGGAAAATGATCCGGGCAAGATCGTGTCATGGGTCACTCAATTTTATCGCGGTTTCCGCATTGATTCGTTATGTCACTTCTCCTCCGGACCCGGAACGATGAAGGATATTCGTCTCATTGAGCTTGCGGATGGCAGGATAGGCATTTTTACAAGGCCGCAAGGAGCAAGAGGCGGAAGAGGGCAAATCGGATTTACGGTAATCGATTCGCTGGAGGAGCTCAATGTGCAAACCTTCATTGAGGCAGAAATGTTTCAAGATCAATTCGTTCCCGAAGAATGGGGAGGCGCGAACGAAGCGCATTTATTGAAAAATGGTCATGTGGGCGTTCTGGGGCATATCGCCTGCTTTGATGAATTAGGGAACAAGCATTATTATTCGATGGTCTTCTCGATCAACCCCGAAACCTGCGAGAAAACGCCTATCAAAATTATTGCCGCAAGAAGCGATTTTCCAAGAGGCCCCGGCAAACGGCCTGAGCTCGAGGATGTTATTTTTAGCGGCGGGCTTATACGGTCAGGCAACGGCCGGGCCGTGCTTTCTGTCGGCGTTAGCGATGCCGAAGCTTATCAGATTGAAATCCCAGATCCGTTTATGGATTATGAAGAATGAGAAATGGTTCATTTGACTAGATTCTATGGTCATGTTATAATCCTTTTGACAAGAATTTATGGTCAAAAGAGAGCGGGAACAAACAAATGAGTAAATTTATTCAATTTAACAAGCGCACTGGCGAAACAAAGTCTCACTTGAATCAAGCAAGAAAACAGGGACGAATCCCGGCTGTATTGTATGGAATTGGTAAAGATACTATGTCACTAGAAGTTAATGAAAAAGATATGCTGGATATTTTGAAAAAAAATCCGCGGGCTATTCTGCAGGGCAAGACATCCGATGAAAAAGTGATGCCGATCGTTGTTCAGAACATCCAAAGGGATACCATGTCGGGCAAATTGCTGCATATCGACTTTCACCATGTGAACATGACGGAAAGCATGGACAGCAAAGTAACCATCCATTTTTCAGGTGAAGCAATCGGGGTGAAATCCGGAGGAGTACTGCAGGTGGAAATGTATGAAGTAGAAGTCCGCTGCATGCCGGGAGATTTGCCGTCTTCCATGGAAGTGGATATAAGCGGCCTTGCAACCGGCGCCCAGCTTCTCGTTTCCGACCTGATTTTCAAGGATGGAATTGAAGTGCTGACTGATCCAAATACGGTCATGATCCAGATCAAAACAGTGCATGCGGAAATCGAAGAAACAGCATAATGGATTTCGTCTAATTATAGAAAAAGCAGTCCGTTCCTCGTTAGAGGGCGGGCTGCTTTTGCTTATTTGCCTATCAGGAAACGGGCTTGAAGGGACTGCTCTAAAAAAATGTGATATACTGTTTACTAGATATACACTTTTCGGAAGCAGGATTAAGATGGAGGCTCGAACAACATGACGAACGGCGGTCAAATAGATGATGAAGCTTTGAAAAGCTTGCCTAACGGCGTGACGCTGAGCTGGGGAATCGTAAAACAGCCGCGCAGGGGGCCTAAGGGCGAGCTCAGCATTCCAAAGATCGTCGACGCCGCAGTCGCGATCGCAGACAGGGACGGACTCCCGGCCGTCTCGATGAGCCGGGTCGCCCAGTCTTTGGGCTTCACGACGATGTCGTTATACCGATACATCACGAGCAAGGAGGATCTTCTGGTGCTCATGCAGAATGCGGTGTGCGATATCCCGGTTCCTCCGGAAGGGTATCAGCCCGATTGGCGCGAAGAGATGCGGGATTTCGTGCAGGCCTGCGTTCGCGTATTCCGGGAGCATCCTTGGTTTGCGGATATTCCTATCAAGGGCATCCCCCTAACGCCGAATAATCTTCGGTTTATCGACTGGATGCTCCGCATCATGCGTGATTTCCCCCTCAATGACTTTGAGAAAATGTCGTTCGTGCTTCTGCTCAGCAGTTACGCGCGGGCGTGCGGCATGATTCAGCGGGATATGGATCACGCCCTCAAGGCCGGCGAAAGCATCGATTCGTTCAACGGCTTGAACTACACCGCCGCGCTGAAGCAGTTGGTCAAGCAGGACAGCTTTCCTGATTTGTATCCCGTCCTCATGTCCGGCGCCTATACGGGAGAAACGGAAAACCCGATCGGTGACGATCTTGCCTTCGGACTGGAGAGAATTTTGGACGGTATCGAGCATTATCTTGAGGTGAAACGGTCCAAGCAGCCTTAAATGCGACATGCATACAAAAAGCAGCGATTCGGCTAGACCGAACCGCTGCTTTTTTGTTTCTTTTTAGCGGCGTCCCGACTTTCTTCGGAACGCGATAGCGCACCAGACGAGGGCGATCAGAAGAATGGCCGCGCACCAGCCGATTGCCCACCAGCCGTTGTCCCTGATCGGCGTGCCGGCGAGCAGACCGCGAATCGTCTCGATGACCGGCGTGATCGGCTGATGGTTCGCGAAGCCTTGCAGCCAGGAAGGCAACGTGTTTGTCGGAACGAAAGCGCTCGACAGATAAGGGAGAAACAGGAGTGCGAACCCGTAGCCGCTGGCGGCGGAAGGGCTGCCGGTCACTAGCCCTATCGCCGCGAATAACCAGGTGTACGTCAGGATGAACAAGACGATGACACCGAGAGCCGCGATCCATTCCCATGTCCCGGCACTTGGGCGGAAGCCAACAAGCAGAGCAACGCCGATGACGATGCAAGTCGCCAGCAAATTACGGGCGAGGCTCGCTGCGACGTGTCCGGCGACGACACTTACGGATCGGATCGGCATCGTCCGGAATCGGTCGATGATGCCGTTCGTCATGTCCGTCGCGACATCGACGGCGGTGCTGGAGGAACCGAAGCCGGCGCATAAGAGAATAATTCCAGGAACGACGTAATTCACGTAGTCCCCGGTCGGATCGATCGCACCGCCGAACACATAAGTAAACAGCAGCATGAGTATAATGGGGAGCATAATGGCCATAATCAGCGCTTCGACGTTACGCAGGCTGTGACGAAGGCTGCGTCCGATAAAGATGAGGTTCGTCGCCGTAAAGGAAGCAGGTTTCGGCAGCATCGATGGCGAGGTTTTCATACGAGGGCTGCCTCCGTTTCTTTGGCCGTCAAGGCCAAGAATACATCGTCCATACTCGGCTTTCGAATGCTGATGCGCGTACCGGATTCGAAGGAATGGGCGATTTCGTTCAACGTATGCCGGACGTCCCCGATGCCGCCGCTTGTCGGAATCGTCCGGAGCAGCTCGTCGTTTCCGTCTCTCAGCTCGATCACTTCGCCGCCGACGCGCGCTTTGAGCTCATCGGCAGTCCCGGATGCGACGACGAGCCCGCGGTTAATGACCGCGATCGTATCGGCGAGCTGATCCGCTTCCTCCAAGTACTGTGTCGTCAGGAATATCGTCATACCTTGCTGCTTCAGCCGCAGAATGATGTCCCATAGCGCGCGCCGGCTGATCGTATCGAGCCCCGTCGTCGGTTCGTCGAGGAACAACACCGGCCGGTGCACAACGAGGCTGACGGCGAGATCCAGTCTGCGGCGCATGCCGCCGGAGTATGTCTTTACCCGTTTGCCTGCGGCGGCCGAGAGATCGAAGCTCTTCAGCAGCTCGGCGGTGCGAGAGCTGCTTTCCGTGACCGAAAGGCCGGACAGCCTGCACATCATTTTCAAATTTTCTTCCCCGGTCAGCACTTCATCGACAGCGGCGAACTGGCCCGTCAGGCTGATCGACTTCCGTACTTCCTTCCTGTCGCAGGCGATATCGTATCCGACGATCCGCGCATGGCCGCTGTCCGGCTCGGACAGCGTAGACAGGATGTGGATCAACGTCGTTTTGCCGGCACCGTTCGGCCCGAGAAGCGCGAAAATGGTTCCCTTCGACACAGCCAGATTAATGCCGTCCAGCACGGTTTGCTTGCCGAAACGTTTGCGTAAGCCATTCACTTCGATCGCGAGCGTACTCATTTTAATCACCTCTTCATTTATTGTGTATTATGTAATCAGTATAGTGTGTACACAGTTATTTCGCAACAGGTTATTTGAAATATTCTCCAAATTAGCCTATTTTGCTTGCATAATAAGTTTTTGATGATATTGCCTCATTCGGACATTAGGGAGAACGCATAGCATAAAGGGGAGATAAACAACAATTTAAAAACAAGTAGAGAAAGGAAACTGAAATGATAAAAAATAAACCCTTGCTAATAAAACAGAAGTCAAACTCAACCGGATCCAAAGATAGGACCGTGCATCGATCTGTGACTCAAAGTCCAAACACAGCTGACGTAGAAAAGATCATTACGCAGCTTGGCGGAATTGAAGGGATTATGAACACAATAGAGAGAATTCAAAAGGTGGCTCAAACCATTTCTCCAATACTGCCGCTTTTAGGTACTCTACTAAACAAGCAGAAGGCAACTAGGAATAGAAGCGTATCGCCTAAACAAAAACAGAACAAAACGTAAAAAATGAGTATCTTGATTTGAAAAAGATTGCCAACCACCTGGCCAGAAAGGCCGGATAGGAGGCAATCTTTTTATTTTTAACCGGGGTTTGTCTTATTTTTTTATCAATGATTTTATCAATGACTCTAGAGTGCTCAAACTACCGCCGCTTCGTTTGACCGCCTGAATGATCTCATTAGTGGTTGTTTTTGAAACTGGTACATTGGCAGCCTTGGAAAGTTGTGAAATCAAATTGCGCAATTGCGCTTCACTTTGCAGAGTTTCAGAAGATACTCCCTTGGCAAGCTTATTAATGGTTTGATCTGATACTTTCTTGCCGGTTTTGTTCTTCACAAATTTCTGTACATCTTTTGAAATATCACTCATATCATCAACCTCACTTTTTTTGTTTAAAATAGAATATGAGAGTACAGAGTTAATTGATTGAGACATGAAACTATTTTCATAGAGTCGTGACAATTAATAGAATCACTGAAAGTATGAAATTCATAAGTTAATAGGGGTAGAAACAACAATTTTACGGTTTTATCCGCTAAGCATTTGGCATTCAATCAATAAGGAGGTGCTGAAAATGTCGGCTGTTAATGTTGGTTACGGTGGATGGTTGATTGGTGTGATTCTTGTTTTGTTCATTCTGCTTGTTATTATTTTACGATTAGTTTACTAAACCATGTAAACCATAAATATTTTCATAGAGTCGTGACAATTAATAGAATCAAAGAAAGTAAGGGATTCATAAGTTAATAGGGGAAGCGGCAACAATTTGACGGTTTTATACGCTGAGCATTAGCGGACAAGTATTCGCTCTTCAAACCGCGCCGCGAAGGTCTTAAGCGTACATTTTCGTTAAAATGTTGGCTGTAACCCTAATGATTTGGCATTCAATCAAAAAGGAGGTGCTGAAAATGGCGGACGGTGGTGTAGGCGGATTAGGTATTATTCTAGTTCTTTTCATTCTGCTTGTTATTATTTTAAGAAGAGGTATCGGAGAGTGAATTTAGGTCTTATCCGCTAAGCATTAGCGGACAAGCATTTGCTCATTATTTACTACCTTAGCGGAAGTATCAATCAAAAAAGGAGGTGCTGAAAATGTCGGCTGTTATCAGTGGTTATGGCGGGTTAGGTATTATTCTAGTTCTTTTCATTCTGCTTGCTATTATTTTCGGGGGTGGATTATTCCTAGGTTGAATTTAGCAGATTTCCTGTTCAACTCTGAAATGTTGATTTTCCGATCGTTCTAAATTCGGAGAAAAATAAAAATCGGCCCTTCGCAACGATGCGCAGGCCGATTTTTGCATGATTTCATTCACAATTAAGGGAGTAGAAGCTATTATGATAATCACAATGACTTAATCAACGAGTTGAAGGGAAAGCAAAATGAAAAAAATATTATTGAAGTATATGACCAGATTTACAACACTTAACGAAGAAGAACAACAGGCCATCGCTGAAGAGATACTTATTGAAGAATATAAAAAAGGAACCATGCTCCTTAGACAAGGAGATATTCCGACTAAATGTTATTTCGTATTGAAGGGATGTGTCAGGCAGTATTCTATAGATGAAGCAGGAAAAGAAGTCACATCCAATTTTTACACTGAAGAACAAGCCATTTCGAATTTTAATCATCATAAACAAGATAAGTCATCCGCGTACTCTTTAACTTGTCTAGAAGACTGTATATTGGTCGTTGGTGAGCTTAAATCCGAAAAGGACATGTATAACAAATACTCACAATTGGAAGCAATGACACGCAAGATGATCGAGCAAAATTTTGGCGAGGTACAAGATGAATTGGCTTCATTTATCGCATCTGCACCAGAAGAACGCTACAAAGCATTATTACGGAAACGACCTCATTTAGTCGACCGTGTACCCCAACATCAATTGGCGAGTTATCTTGGTATTACCCCAGAGTCATTAAGCAGAATCAAGAAACGGATCAATAATGATAAGTTTTAGAAAGCTGTCATCCACCTTTAAGGACTTTTCCTCCTCTTACCAGCAGCCATATCCCAAAGCCCAATTCTCCTACAATCATTGGCACAGTAAATACAATGTTAAGGATTGAAATGACCCCATCATATTGTGGAAGGAACGTTTTACATAGGTGAATAACAATATAGCCTATTGAAGCAAGCAACAATAAGATGCCAATGACTTTGGGTATGCTGTCTGATTTGAAAGCTATATAGCCCACAATCATTAGATGCCCGCCAAAAATGATCAAACCAATAGACCAAATCGATTCAAAGGCTTCAAAAAACAGCATCGTAAGTGCTTGAAGCTGCTCGATTTTAAATAATGATAAATAGTCCGTACCTTTCGAGAGAAGCAGCACAAATATCAAATTCAGGATGGCCATTCCCAATATAGTCGAATACGTAAGACGGAGCCATGCACCGAGCAATGAAAGGCTTTTATTAATCGGCTCCAGGAAGATATAGAAAGCCCAGGCGACCACAATGTCAGTTATCAGGATGATGACCCACCCAAAGATTTCAGCTCTGAAAAGCATATTTGAAGCCGTGATGTTGTTAAATGTGGCACTGGCATCGCCCTGCACCACGAGGCTTCCATGGACAAAGCCATAGGAAAAAAATGCGGTGAGTGCCATGATGATAAGTGATGTACCGGCAGCCAGAGCAGATTTTCGCTGATACGTTAGTTCTTTTACTGAGTTAGCCATAAAATAACCTCCTATATTGCATTGTTGATTTTCATTTTAACTAGGAAGCTTATGACTGGTCATTGACTTAAATCAAGGGTTTTCCTACAACGAAGCTTAGCGTATTAAAGCATGAAAAAACGGGAATAAGTTACGTAGAGCACAAGCCCGTAGGTAAAAATACATTTTTGAGTTGCACGAGAATTTAACTCCCTTTTCGAATATGCTAAATAGTTCCATTTTTTTGTAAGGGTGGTGGATGGCAGCATGCTAATAAGGAAGTCGGTCCCATATTTTAATAACAATTATTTGTCGCATAATGGCAAACCGATCTTCGATCGGGACCGTATCCGACAACGCCCAAGAGACGGAATAAAAAAACGAGACAGAAGCCCGGTCCCGCATCTAAAAATAATCAATGACGCCGAAAAACGTAAATCGATCCGGGATACTATCACTATCAAAAGCGGCGATAAATATCGGAGTCCTGTTGTAAACCGGAAATATCGGAGTCCCGGTGCAAACCGGAAAAGAAGCAGCCCGGTTCCTCGAGAGATGGATTGGAATGGTCAACGGATGGACAGCGAACTAAATGAATTGGATTGGCTGGAGGAACAATGGTAGAAGATAAGTGAACAGCAGATTAAATAGTATATATCAAACATAAAACCATTGGATATTCCCCAGTGGTTTTATATTTTGAATATTCATTAACAAAACGTGACATACTGATATCCATCTAATAACAGGAGGCTATTCGATGAATGTCAAGTTTTTCGAACTATTAAAAGACAAGAAGTTATTTCGGATCAAAGGTAATGTTGAAATGATTAAAGAGGATATAGTAAAATTTGAAAAAACTCTAAAAGAATATGAATACGTATTGCCTCTGATACCTGAAGACTTTGAAATGAAGAAGCACATAGAGGGGGAATATCAGCTTCGTCAGTCTATATACAGTGCGCTAACAAGCGAGGTATCACGTCTTGAAAGCCTATCAACTTTAAAACTAGTTCCCAAAAGATGATAAGGAACGATATAATGGGTACCGGTATCAATCGTCTAGGAAAAATAATTGTCATACCTGTTATTGTTTTGATCTTATTTAGGATGGTTTTCATGGAAAACATACGATTATTCGAAAGCTAATGCAATAAAAAGCAAAGTAATATCAGCAATAAGTGGACTAAACGTAGAACTTACAAGCAGCCCGTTCCTCGTCAGAGGACGGGCTGCTTTTACTCTATTGGCCTAACCATACTTTAGAGTATCGCCGTTCGTTGTACGAACCAAATCAAGCCCATTACAATGACGGCAGCGGAACTGGCATAGACAATACGGGGATAGGTCCGGTAACGCCGCAATAAGACAACAAGCGGGAATACGAGCGCGATGATGATAATCTGCCCGAGCTCCACCCCGACGTTGAAGAACAGAAGAGAGGAAGCCAGGGTGCTTCGCGAGAGCTCCATTTCCTGCAATATGCCTGCAAACCCGAATCCATGAATCAGACCGAACAGAAGAACGACAAACCAGCGGTGCTTTGCTTTCCGTTTCAATAAATTTTCGACCGCGACGTAAATGATGCTGAGTGCAATAGCGGCTTCCACCAGACGCCCGGGTAGAGAAACGACACCTAGGGTTGCAAGTCCAAGCGTAATGCTGTGTCCAAGTGTGAACGCTGTGATGACTTCTACCAGCCTTCCTATTGAGGCGGCGGCCGGAAGCAGGCAGAGCACGAACAGGATGTGATCATATCCGGTGAAGATATGCTCCATGCCCAGAAGGATGAAGTTCCATCCTTGACGCAGCCAGCTGCGTTCGCCAATGGCCAATTCTCGTTCCGCGATGGAAAAGGTAAATTCCTGCTCGCCTTGTTCTCCTGTGATTTTGGCGAAGTTCAGGTGGGACCGGTTAATATCCTGGACAAATATATCATAGTGAATGGTTTGGTGAAGGAAAATTTGCACAATGGGCGAAATGAAGGAGGAATCCAAAAATAAAGTGAGGGATACTAATGAAACCAACCCCGTATCCGAGTATAAATATATTGCTCCAGTCGCTATTCACAGACATACATGAAGTACTAGGAGATAAGCTCGTCGGTTTATATTTATATGGTTCTTTGGCGTGGGGAGATTTCGATTATGAAATCAGTGATATTGACTTACTGGCGGCGGTCTCCTCAGAAATTAATGAAGACGAACTCCAAACCCTACAAAAAATGCATGCAGGTTTTGCAAAGCGCAATAAGGAGTGGGATAACAGGATTGAAGTGCAGTATTATCCGACTGACGCTTTAAAGACATTTAAAATAAAACCTAGCAAAATGGCAGTTATTAGCCCCGGTGAGCCGCTTCATATCGTGGAGGCGGGTATACAGTGGTTAACGAATTGGTATTTTGTACAGGATTACGGTATTACTCTATTTGGACCTGCTCCAACTACTTTCATTGAACCCATTTCAAAAGAAGAGTTTATAGAGGCCATAGAAAAACAAGCATTGGGATGGAGAGATTACGTTAAAAACACCATACATTCCAGATCCTATCAAGGATATGCCATTCTAACGATCTGCAGGGCATTCTACACGCTAAAACATGGCGAACAAGTTTCTAAAATAAAGGCAGCACGATGGTTCAAGAAAGAAATTCCCGAATATGCTTGGTTAATAGAGAACGCTATAATATGGCGTCAAGATTACCGAAACGAGAACATTAATCATGAAGAAACTTATTTAGAGACAGTAGAATTTGTCCGCTTTGTGATAGATAGAATATCTAACCGGAAATATTAAAATGAAAAGGGCTTCCTAGTCAAAAGGAGGTTCTTTTATTGATTTGGTGAATATAGGAAGTATGGTACTTATGAGTTGATTCGAATACATGAAGGGCGTGCATAATGAACTCCTGCTCGGCATAATTATACTCATTATTAAAGGATGGAGGTTTAGAGGTGAAAAAAAGTTCTTATGCTGTACTTGCGGTGCTGTTGACACTTAGTATGCTGTTGATGTTACCACGTCAGACTTTTGCCATTTCAGCCGATCTAGCTTGCCAAATCGTCGCCGATCAAAAAAAGGTACCGTCAGGCGGGAAAATTTCGTATCACATTCTTTATCACAATGTGCAAAATAACATCATGTCGAAGGCATGGATCAAGGTTAAGGTTCCGAACGGATTGACGCTAGACGAGACCAGTGATTTCGAATGGGATGAGCTTAACAGCACAATAACATGGAATTTGAAAGACATGCCGGGCAACGGTGCAGACGTCATTCATTTCAACTTAAAGGTAAAAGCGGATCAGAAACAAGAGTCAAATATGGCTTACGAGGTTTCTTGTCAAACGGGAACAGTTGCAACCGTACTGTACGAGAGCGGAAAAACGAAGGTAGAATTAGGTACTGAAGTCCATCAGCCGTTCTATCATGGTTATCCGGATGGTAATTTTCATCCAAAAGCGTATCAAACCCGCGCTGAAACTGCCGCAACGTTGGTTCGAATTTTAAATTTGACGGAAACCGGGAAGGATATCTCATTTTCCGATACGCCTAAAACATATTGGGCCTATGATTACATTCGCAAGGTAGCTGCACACGGCTATATGGTCGGGGACAATGGAAAATTCCGGCCGGAAGATAAGATTACACGCGCTGAATTTGTGAGCTTGCTATTACGCGTTAGAGGAATTGAAAGCGTCCCCCTTGTGACCTTCGACGACTCGAAGAATCATTGGGCGAAGGATGCGATCGCGACTGCAAAAGGATTGAAATATATTGATGGGATAGATAAGGAACATTTCTTCCCGGATGAACCGGTTGAACGACAGGTTGCGGCCAAGATGATGAGTTTAGCCCTGCAGAGAGGGGCATTAATGGACGGCGAAACCAAGGTTATTCAGCATTATCCGGACGTTACGCAAAATTTGTGGTCCTTCCCATGGGTCGAAGAGGCTTCGAAGGTCGCACATGAAGCGGAGCAAACTGGCGTTCTAGAGCATTTGATTCGATATTTACCGGAACAGACAGAACCATTTTAGCAGAGTATTGCCCATCAAGCTAGCGAACCACACCGCCACCCTTTCAGCAAGGGTGGCTTTTCTCTTTCAAGATCGCTAATCCTACAGGCAGACCCTATCAGCGATTTCCCGAGGCTAAGATAATATGAATGATATTTTGGGTTTTCATAGTTCTTTGATTTTTATGTCAGGTTTAATTACACAATCATTCCATAAATGCCGGTTAATTCTTAAAATCTGTAATATAATCTTGTGAATGTGAAAATTCGATGTTATAATACCTGACGTAAACAATGCATATTGTGTAATGTATATTGTGTACAGCCTAAAGTCGTTCATTGAAACGGGGTTCGGCAATGAGAGATGATATTGGGATAGGGAGAGATGGCAATTGAAGAAGAAGATGATGTTGCTGCTACTGGTGGTGGTCATGGCTGTCTTATCGGCCTGCGGCCAGAAAGAACAGACGAACGCTCCGGCGGAAACCGGCGCAGACGGGGGCAATTCCGCTTCCACCCAAGAAAAAGCGAAGCTCGTGCTTGGCACGAGCGCCGACTATGCACCTTATGAATTTCATAAATCGATTGACGGCCAGGACACAATTGTCGGTTTCGATATCGAAATCGCCAAAGAGATCGCCAAAGACATGAACGCCGAGCTGGAAATCCAGGACATGGATTTCGATGGCTTGCTGCTTGCGCTTAATACGGGTAAAGTCGACATGGTCATCTCGGGTTTGACGCCGACGGATGAACGCAAGAAGAACGTCGACTTCTCCGAAATTTATTACTTGGCGGAACAGGGCGTGCTCACGAAGAAGGAGCAGGCCGGCGAATTCAAAACGCTGGACGATTTGAAAGGCAAAAAAATCGGTGTGCAAAAAGGTTCGATTCAAGAAGGTATCGCACAGGAAATTGACGGCGCTAAGCTGACGTCGCTCGCCAAAATCCCGGAGATTGTCATGGAGCTGACCAGCGGCCGCGTAGATGCGATCATCGTCGAGAGGCCCGTTGCGGATCAATATGTGCTGACGCAAACGGACATCGTCCTCTCGGATGTGGAAATCGAACAGTCGGCAGAAGAAGCGGGGTCTGCCATTGCGGTGAAGAAAGGCAATCAGAAGCTTCTTGACAGTATCGACAACACGATCAAACGGCTGAAAGAAAGCAAGGACATCGAACGCTTCGTTGTCGAAGCGAACGAGCTTGTCGGTCAATAACGGAAGGACGGAGTCGTTGCACATGAGTTTTGACTTTACGTTTCTTGAGCAGCATTGGCAGACCTATCTGCAGGGAGCGTGGCTTACGCTGCAGCTGTCCTTCTTCGGCGTCATTCTCGGCACCGTTCTGGGCGTCCTAATGGCCTTGATGCGCATTTCGCGCATCTGGGTGCTGAAGGCGCTTGCCTCGACCTATATCGAAGTGATCCGGGGGACTCCGATGCTGGTGCAGGTGTTTATCATTCATTACGGCTTGACGGGTTTCGGAATCAATTTGCCTGCGTTCATTTCCGGCGTCGTCGCGTTGACGATCAACAGCGCCGCCTATATGGCCGAGGTGTTTCGGGCAGGCATCGAGGCCATCGACAAGGGGCAAACCGAAGCGGCCCGGTCACTCGGCATGACGCAGGGCATGACCATGCGGCTCATCATCCTGCCGCAGGCATTTCGCAATATGCTGCCAGCCATCGGCAACGAATTTATTATCATCATTAAAGACTCCTCGCTGATCTCGGCCGTTGGAATCGCGGAGCTGATGTTCAACGCGCGGACTGTGCAAGGGATCACGTTCCGGCCGATGGAGCCGCTGCTCGCGGCCGCTGCTTTATACTTCGTCATGACGTTTACGCTATCGAAGCTGCTGGGCGCACTGGAAAGTAGGCTGAGAAGCCGATGATCCAAGTTCGGGGACTGCGCAAATTGTTATAGAAAAGGAATGCTTCGAAATGGGGGAACAAAAAAGCAGGGGCCTCAGGCCAATGTCATTAAGTTAAGCTCAAAGACAAGACCGGGAATAAAAATGGAATGCGAAACGGCATGGGAAAAAGCCCTGTGCCGTTTGTTTTTTGGTGCAAGCAAGAAAAAAAGCGTACAGCAAACAAAGCGGATGAAATATCCGCTTAAAAAATGTTCATGTGAAACGAATTATGCTACTCTGTAGACGAAGATAACAGCTGATTTATAGCGGATTTTGCGCGTATTCTTCTGCCCTTGGCGAATGGGTCGAATCGGCAAAATTATTTATTTTATTTCTTAAAAAAATTTTTGTGGAATGTAGAAATCGTTATCTTTAATTCGACTTTATAATGTGAGAGAAAATCACAAACCCAAAATACAGTAAAGGAGTCAACAATCATGCAATTCACCCTTATGTATTTCGAAAGCCCTGAGGACTTCGCCGCACGAAAGGACCCGGCCAAGCAACAGGAATACCTTGCAGGCTGGTCCCATTATGTACATGCACTTCTCGAATCCGGAGTAGTTGTCAGCGGTTTTGGCCTCCACGCTCCTGAAACGGCTGCGACCGTACTACATCGTAATGGCGAGATGTTTGTGGAAGATGGTCCGTTTTCCGAGACAAAGGAACAGATCGGCGGTTTATTCGTTATCGATGTACCCGACCTTGAAACAGCTCTTGAGTGGGCTGCACGAGGCCCTGTTAATGCGGTTGAAGTTCGGGAAAATCTTCCACCCATGAAGTGATCATAAGATGAACGCCCACAACATGATCGAAGAGACGGCGCGTGATGCTTACGGAAGGTTAATTTCATATCTGACCCTGAACTGGCGAGATATTGAGGCTGTAGAGGATGCGTTGGCGGACGCGTTTGTAGCCGCAATAGAGTCGTGGCCGAAGGCCGGCATTCCGGATAAACCGGAATCCTGGCTCCTTGCGGTAGCCAGACGGAAGCTTATCGACCGCGCCCGCCGTGAACGTGTTTCCGAAAGAGCAATGCCTGCGTTGATCGCCCTGTCAGAACAGTCCCAACAAATGTCGTCAACTGACACTGCATTTCCCGATGAACTATTAAACATGCTGTTTCTTTGTACGCATCCAGCAATCGATCCGTCGATACGAACACCGCTTATGCTTCAGACCGTGCTCGGAATGGATGCCTCTCGCATTGCGTCCGCATTCATTGTAAAACCATCAACGATGGGGCAAAGACTTACTCGTGCTAAAGCAAAAATCCGCGCCGAACGCATTACGTTCGCAATGCCCGATGCCGAGGAATTGCCCCGTCGCTTAGATGCCGTTCTTGAAGCTATTTATGCAGTATACGGTAGCGGCTGGGACGATTTGACTGGGATAGATCCTCGTAGGAAGGGATTGGTCCACGAGGCTATTTATCTGGGCAAGCTTCTTGCGAAGTATTTGCCTAACGAACCTGAAGTTCAAGGACTTCTAGCTCTAATGTTGCATTGCGAGGCACGTCGAGAAGCCCGGATTGATGCATCGGGAAGCTATGTTCCCCTGTCCGAACAGGATACTACACGTTGGTCAACTGTAATGATTATGGAAGCCGAACATTGTCTTCGAATAGCATCGCAATCTAAACGGATTGGGCGCTTCCAGCTGTTGGCAGCCATACAATCGGTGCATGCCCAGCGAGCGCGCACTGGGTCCATCGAATGGAAAGAAATCGCCTTGCTATATGAGGGGCTTGTCCAACTTAGTCCAACTATTGGAGTGCTGGTCGGACGAGCAGCGGCGGTTGCAGAGGGATATGGAATGGAACGGGGCTTTGCGCTGCTTGAATCTATGCCTCGCGATAAAATCGTGAGTTATCAGCCTTATTGGGCTCTTACAGCCCATTTGCACATGCAATTGGGGAGACATGAGGAGGCACGTTCGGCTTATAGTCGTGCCATTGGACTCTGTGAAGAACCGTCCATTCGGCATTTTTTATCATCTCAGTCGAGAAGACTCCCTCTTCAATAAAGTAAGGGGGAGATGAATCGATTTCTTTTTGGTTCATAAATACGAACATATGTGCTATAATTTGGATGAAGGGGTGATCCCAATACTTGTCCATAAAGCCTATAAATTTCGTATCTATCCGAACAAAGAACAAGCAACACTCATGAACAAAACGATAGGCTGCACTCGTTTTGTGTTTAATTTTTTCTTGGCCAAGCAGCTGGATAAGGATGCTTATTGGCACATTGTCGAAGAAATGAAGCAAAGCGGTCAATTGCCTTCGAACGAATGGAAAGGCGAGTTTTTCAACAAATATGAAGCCATCAAAGGCATTCGGGAGTTAAAACAGCATTATCCTTTTCTTAAAGAAGTGGATAGTCAGATTCTTAGTCCTATACAACGAGCCAAATGATATTGAGGCATTTGAGAAACACTACCGTGAGGTACACATTCCCTTGTCTAAAAAACTTCCGGGTCTCCGCCGCTATTCCTTAAGTCGTAACGCAGCACCAATTTCAGGAGGAGCCCCATACTATCTCGTGGTCGAGCTGGATTGGGAGAGTATGGAAGACCTCAAAAAAGCATTTCAGTCACCAGTAGGAGAAGCAGCTCGCGAAGATGTTGTTGCGAACCTTGAAAGGTTATGTCCAGGCGTGCGCAGCATGATATATGAACTTGAGGAGATATTATAAAACCCAGCGTATAGCTGATTTCATGCATGTATTTTTGTTATTTCAACACGATTTCCTTTTATACGATAATTGAGTGTTAACCACAACAGCGGACAGTCTATCCTGAAATAACTTCATTTCATCATTTTCTTCGCACATCAAGTCCTTTTTCTCTTTTTCGTGCAAAAAAGAGCAGGCTATCTTTTGGATAACCTGCTCTTGTTCTTGATTTTTGGCCTTGCGCCTTAACTTAATGACATTGGCCTAAGGCCTCCTGCTTTTTTGTTCTAGACATTAATCCTGTATTCCTTCCCTTCTTTACGTTTTTTTGTATATTCAGCTGTTGCTGTAAAAAGTACGTCGGAGGATGAATTAAGTGCCGTTTCAAAAGAGTCCTGTAAAACACCTATGATGAAACCTACACCAACGACCTGAATCGCAATATCATTCGGAATGCCGAATATGCTGCACGCCAGCGGAATGAGTAAGAGCGACCCGCCGGCAACACCGGAGGCACCAGCAGCAGCTACAGCGGATAGAAGGCTAAGCATAAGCGCTGTACCAAAATCTACTTCAATGCCAAGCGTATGAACAGTTGCAAGAGTTAAGACAGAAATCGTAACCGCTGCGCCCGCCATATTAATCGTAGCACCTAATGGAATGGATACCGCATACGTATCCTTATCCAGCTCCAATTTTTCACATAATCTCATGTTGACTGGAATGTTTGCAGCTGAACTTCGAGTAAAGAATGCGGTAATCCCACTTTCCTTCAGGCAGCTAAAAACAAGTGGATATGGATTTCTGTGAATATTCAGGTAGACAATCAGCGGATTGACAACAAGCGCCATAAATAGCATACATCCAATAAGAACGAGAAGTAATTTTCCGTAATCGAGCAAGGAAGAAAGCCCGTTTTTTGTAATAGAATCAAAAACAAGTCCCATAATTCCTAACGGTGCCAAATTGATTACCCATTTGACGATTTGGGATACGGCATCTGAAAAATTTGCAAGCATGGTTTTCGTATTGTCATGGGCATTTCTTAAAGCAATGCCAAGAAGGATAGCCCAACCCAGGATACCGATATAGTTGGCGTTCATTAGGGCGTTTACCGGGTTATCAACAACCTGAAACAGTAATGTCTTAAGTACTTCTACAATCCCATCAGGTGGAGTAAGATTTTCGTCACCCGCTACAAGTGACAAGCTTACCGGGAATATAAAACTTGCAATAACGGCTATCAGCCCCGCCAGAAAAGTACTTACACCATAGAGGGTAAGAATCGCTTTCATATTCGTTTGATTGCCTTTTTTATGTTTAGAAATGGCAGACATCACTAGCAGCAAGACCAATACGGGCGCTACCGCCTTTAATGCGAATACAAATAAGGAACCGAAAATGGTGATCCCTGTTGCAGTAGGAACCGATAAAGCCAAGATAATACCAACTATAATCCCCATTAGTATTCGTTTTACCAGGCTCAATTGATTCCACTTGAGTATTAATGTTTTCATGTATTCCCTCCGGTTTGAATATGGAAATATAACTAAGCCCAGCCACCAGGTTGTAATTTGGCAAGTTTATATTTTAACGTTTAGTTTATCACGAAAATTGTCGAATGTGTACGAGCGCAAAAGTTTGTGTATAATTACCAAACGCTGTGCTCGCACAAGGATAGAGAGCCAAGCGTTATACATTCCGATTCGCGAAAAAGCAGCTAATAATTACTTAGCTTGATGGGCATATGGTGCTACCCCTATAATAACAAATCCGAAAGTTCGGTTGAAAAGAGCCAAAGGGAAAGCATCCCGTGGCTCTTTTTTTAATTCCAATTCTTAAGAATACTGACTTTATTCTTAAAAAAACAGCATATGAATTGCTTCCTCACATTGTTAATATGAAGTTTATCGAGGTTGGTAAACACAGAAGCCACGGGCGGACTGTGCTCGCCTGAAAACGATGCATTTGTTGCTTAAATTAACGGATGGAAAGGAGATTGTCGGACAGCACTTTGCAGGCAGGCGAACGAGGGGATTGGGAAATAGAATTGCGTCATTTAAGAAAGGAGAGCGATTATGAAAAAGCATTTGAAACAGACTGTATCGTTATTGTTAGGTGTACCAATAATATGTATGCCGTTATGTACGCTTGTCCCGGGATCAACAGCGAATCTTGCTGTCGCGGCTGAGAACGTCACTCCGGGTGATCCTATCGTGCCTACCGATCCCAAAGGCTTTACTACAAGGATAGAGGCGGAAGATTTTTATAAA
This sequence comes from Bacillota bacterium, assembly GCA_051750645.1. Classification (GTDB taxonomy): domain Bacteria; phylum Bacillota; class Bacilli; order Paenibacillales; family Paenibacillaceae; genus Pristimantibacillus. The sequence goes on from JBNJJW010000013.1 coordinate 34,568, forward strand.
CATACAGGCAATATCTATATAAGGGACAACGGAGATACGGTGCCGGGATCTGCCGCCGCGGATGAAGTTGTCTTAACAGGGGCCTCGAGCGGCAAATTTGTGGATTTCAGCGACCCTGTCGCCAACTATAAAACGGGCAGCGGCTCTAATAATAACACGATTCCATCGGGGCAGGACAAGGCCAGCTGGAGGGTGTTTGTACCGACGGCAGGCTTTTATGAATTAGCTTTCAAATATAACAACCCAGCCACAAAGGTGGAAGGTTACCGAAATGTCCGCGACGAGAGGAATAGCCGCATTATTATCAACGATGATGAACCGGATTTTACGAATACCATGGATCCGCATTGGGCGGGCTGGATGATTTTCAATATGTCCGGATACATTGACAGTTATAATCCGGAGACCAACACATCCCTGACTCCGCAGACGGACAATGGCTTTGCAAACGTAAAAGGCAATACGGCTTGGAATAACAACTATATGAACGTCTGGCTGGAGAAGGGTGAAAATACCGTTACTCTGGGAATGGAGGCGCCTCCGGGACAGGCGGTTTACGACGGACCCAATTTGGACTATTTCGATGTGACCTATATAGGCGATCAATATGTCAGCGAGGACGAGATCCCCTATCTGGGCGACGATTTCGTCTTCCAGCATCCGGGCGTCTATTTCACACTCGAGGACCTTGAAAACATCAAGGCAAATAAAGACAACATGGATACGGTATATGGAAAGGGATATCAGGAACTCGTAAGCGCCACTACCTGGTTCGATAACAATACGGTTAATCCGGCGCCTGTGCTCGATGTGGGTCCTTACAACAGCCCTAATATCGGAGGTACCGAATATACCCGTGGCGGCAGCAAGGCGCTCTATTACGCTTTACGGTACTATTTGGACGGAGACGTAGCCTACGGAAAAAAAGCGAGAGATGTCCTGAGCGGCTGGGCCGACACACTGAAGACCCTCGGGCTCGGAAACGACTTGAAGCTGCGAATCTCGATCGTGGGGACGGATTTCGTGAACGCCGCCGAGATCATAAGGCATGTCTACAATAACGATCCCGGCGTTGCGCCGGCGGACAAATGGCAGGAGGCAAGCATCGCCGAATTTGAGACTTACCTGCACTTGCTGCTGACCAAGACCTACGATTTCTATCCCCAGGCCAATGGCAACTGGGATGCTATTATCGGAGGCTTCAACATGGCCGCAGCGGTCTATTTGGAGGATGTTGGCTTATTTAACGACGCGCTGAAGCAGCGGTATCTCGGCACTTACAGGGAAGGCAACGCTGTGTCTATGGGAAGCCTGCCCAGCTATATTTACCCGTCCGGCGAGCAGCAGGAAAGCAGCCGTGATCAGCCGCACGCCAGGATGGGCATTACGGGCCTTGCCTCTCAGGCGGATATCGCCTGGAACCAGGGTATCGATCTTTACGGGGCCTATGACAATCGCCTGCTCACAGGTACGTTGTACAACGCGAGATATGCAGTCGGCGAGGAAGTGGAATCGGCGACGTTCATTTCCGACAGGAACAGAACGCAAAGCGGTATATGGGCCGCCGGATACGAGATCGTCGGCAACCACTATCTCAACGAGGTCGCGGGCGTAGCCGCTGAGGGAGAAACGGATTTAATTTATGAAGCGGCGGAGATGCGTCTGCGTACGGGCTCAATAAATAATGAAGCCGGCCGGAAGGCTAACTATTTCGGCGCGATGATTTTCACAGATAAGCCTTACGATGTTGCAATGACTTTGAGCGCCAACAAAAACGCATTGAGCTCCATAGGCGATGAAATCGTCCTAACGGCCAACGTGCAGACAAATTCCGGCATCAAGCGCGTCAACTGGGATATTCCGGAATCGCTGAAGCCATACATCGATTACGAGATCATCAGCGACACGATGCTGAAGCTGAAATTGAGGGAGATGCCTGACCTTTATAAGATCGAGGGCGTCATCAAGGCAACATCCGTCAAAAAGGCCACCGTCAGCGATACCATCTCCATCTCCATTGATTGTGAACGACGGGATTGACAAGACGGAGCTAAACGAGCTTGCTGAAGCGGACCAGTTAATTAAGGCCGAGTGATAAAGGTACCATTGTTTTCGCTGGTGAAGCTGGGTCTAAGTATGAGATTTCCATAAAATAATGAAAGACGTGAAGGCTTCTACTGAAATATCGCTTTCCTTTCTTTTAACAAGGCTATGTTAATTCTTAATGTTGATTTTCAGCCAAAAATATAACCGCCCCGTAAAGGGCGGTTTATTTAGCTATCGTCACCGTTAGTACAATAAGCACTTTGCAAAGAAATACCCATTATTCCGTCTTTTCTATCATCTTAATAAAATCCTGCTCATCTAATATGCTTTTATCAAAAGAAAGTCGAAACCTTTCATTAGAAGTCAAATTTGTGAAATCAATTATTAATTTATTCAATGATAATCCATTTTCCTTACCCCAATGAACTACGTTTTTACCAAAGTTAGCTATTTTGTCTTTAGTCAAATCTTCACCAGAAAAAGAAATCCAAATATCATCATTCTTATAAAAATTTTCAGAGGTAAAGAATACTGTTCCGTTAACGTCCATCTTTTCAATTGAAAGGTTTGAATTTGCTGAGATATATTGCTTTACTTTTTCGATTAATTCTTTAGTTAAGTTTGTATCTTCAATTGTTTTAAACCCTTCTTGAATCACAAGTTCATTTACAGTTGCACCAGAAGAACTTTTTACGTCAAAGTAGTAGTTACCATAGTTTTTTGCATATGAACCTTCCCCAACAATAAACTTATTGTTTGGGTATGACTGATTTATATATTCATTAGCTAATTTTTCAGCTTTTGGTGTAGCTAACGGATTGCCATTAAGTATTCTAATAGTTGAATATCCAAAATATAGAATACCTAATATAAGAACAACAGATATACTTCCTACAATATACTTTCTTAAGCAAGCTCCTCCCCCTCCATAATTTTATATTTTTTTCAAATACATTAGACGATTAACATATAAAAAAGGTTTCAAGCCTGGATGGTCACGCGGATGGAAGAAGCGATGCAGGTGCTCAAAAATCATGCCCACTTTACTGTCCAAAGCCTTCACGCCCAGATATATGGAAAGCTTACGACATGGTATCTATATGTGTTTGGGGGCGCCGCTGGCCCGCGTCGAAGGAGACATTGCGTTTAGCACTCTGCTGAGGCGTATGCCGGGCCTGCGGCTCAGCGTCCCTCGGGAGAGCGTCACCTTGCACTTCAAGCTGTCCTCATAGGGGTTAGCCGCCCTGCCCGTCGCTTTTTAGCGTAGGGGGAAGACCTGCCTGTATCGCGCGAAGGGAACAGACAGAATCCAATCTTCCTTTGGGGTTGGAATTATAACGCGTGGGGGAAACACATCTTTAAACCTTACATCATTTAGGTATCTTCCTTTCAATGTGGATTGCAAAAAAGAGGGTTCAGGCTATAACAATGCCTGAACCCTTTCTTTTGCAACTTTCCGTCGGGGTATTTTAACGTGGCAATGCGGATAAGTTGATTCCCTTGACGATATGATCCGCCGTTCGAATGGCAAGCGCAACTGTAGTCAACGTTGGATTTCCGGACCCGATGAATGGTAAAACACTGTTATCAGCCACATACAGCCCGGAAATGCCATGAACTTGACCGTATTGATCTGTGACCGAGGTCGAAGGATCATCACCCATACGGCACGTCCCCGATGTATGATGCAAATCTCCGGTAGGCACAAGGCAGAATTCACCCAAGGTGATATCGGCGACGGAAGAAATCCGCTTAACAGCTTCCACCATCTTTTGTATTTGAGCTTGTTCTGCTTCACTAAAAGAAAAGTGTACTTCTATTTCTGGAACTCCGTATTCATCTTTTCTGTTAGGGTTGAGACTGACCCTGTTTTCATACCGAGGATCAATCTTACCAAAACATTGGAGAAGAATGTCCAGCTCCTCCAAGTACGGTTTTTCTTCAGAAGATGGATACCAATCATAACCGCTCGGTCCTATCAGACGGATTTGATAGGGCTTTTCTGGCGTTGCAGTGATTAAAATAGCGAGAGTTCCTGGAATGTCAGTGAAATCTCTACGGTTCACTTTTCCAGGAGCCAGCATAAAAACTTGATTGGTCATATAATGGCCGACCGCCCCGCCTTGGATGCCCGAATGAAGCAACAAACGCGGAGTTTCATACGTACTCGTTGACAATACGATCGTTTTTGCTTTGAGAATATAAGAACTCATATCCGGAGACATAACCTTAACACCGGTTGCTTTCCCCTGATCGACCAGCACTTGAACAGCACGGGCGTTTATAGCCAAATCGAAAGGTCTGAGAAATGAAGCTTTAGCAAGGAGAGAAAACGAACTGAAAAAAACATCTGAATGAACTTCCCCAAACTTGGTCGGTTGAAGATCAGCGGCTATCGGCATATATCTCGATTCAGGAAAACCGCCTAGCTGCAGCCGATCCAGCAATTTCTCCGTTAACGTAGACCCTTTCGCATATTCGTCTGTGACATTCATAACCCGTTCGGCCATGTCATAATAGGTGTCCATTTCATGAATCGGGACTGGCCAATCCGGAAGCAGAGACAAAATCAAGCGTGAAGCAACTAGATCCCAGAATACGGTCCTTCCCCCAAGGCAAATAACTTCTCTTGCTCCTATAAACTCCGGATAAGAGCCTTGCAATGGTTTTGATATGTATCGGTAATATTGTTCAAGACGTGTGCGATTCATCATTGGAAGATTGCGGCCATGCGTTGGCATTACAATGTTTCCTCTTTCAATAATGCCAATCCGCTTACCGTTGTTCCGCCACTGTTCACACAGTCTCCAGAGCATGGTTCCTCCTCCGGCACCTGTTCCTACAATTAAAACATCGTATTCGTTATCCGCCATAGTTTCCAATGGAGTCAGAGGAATCCAATTTTCGATATATTCTAATGGTGTGTGACAAATCGGAGGAATCGCGACTGGCCTCGTGTCCGATTCGGTGAAGACAGGAAGATTTACCATTTTTCCAGCAATGTACTGATCGGGATGTTCGATAAATGGATTAAGTGTTAGGAGATTTTCTATCGGTATACGCTTTTGATCAGCAATGATTCGGAGTGTATCGTTGTTGCGGGCAACCCATATTTTCAATGCCATGACTTCACCCCTTTGCATCTAAATCCTAATTAGTTTATGTAAGGGAGACTGAGAATTAGTCCGACAATACTTATCATGTTAAAACGGCGGGAGGGTTCCCCACAGCCTGAACACCTTTTAAGCGGCAGACTGCCGGCGAATAAATACCTTAACGTATAGTTATCGATGTTTAGTCTTAGTTATATAATCCGTCATCCTGAATCTGTATGATTTGTATTGAAAGCGCATACAAAAATGTTTATTCGGGAGGGTTAAGTATGAAAATGTTCAGAAAACGCTGGCTGGGCCAGGGATTAAGTATTGTCCTTGCTGCAACGATGCTGGCAGCGTGCTCGAACGGCGGGCAAACAAGCAATACGGCAGCGGGTAAAGAGAACACAGCGAAAGATAACGTAAATAACGCCGCGCCGGCCGCAAAACCGTTTGAAGGCAAGAGTATAACTTTAGTAACCGCGAACCACCCTTGGGGAGATGCGATTAAACCGTTCATTCCCGAGTTCGAGGCTGAGACGGGGATGAAAGTAAAAGTGGAAAGTTATTTTGAAGACCAGTTGACACAGAAGCTTACAGTCCAATTCACTACGGGCTCCAATACGCCTGACGTGTTCATGTATCGTCCGCTCCAAGAGGGCAAGCTGTTTTTCAAAAACGGCTGGGTACATCCGTTGGATGAATACGTAAATAAAGATCCCGAATACGATTTCGCCGACTTGTCCAAATCAGCTGTCGGATCGGCGACCGTTGACGGTAAAGTTGCCGGCATTCCAATCATTACAGAGCAGGAAATCTTATACTACCGCAAGGATTTGCTGGAAGCGGCAGGGATCACGGTACCGAAAACGATTGATGAATTGGTTGCGGCGGTTAAACAGCTTCATGACCCCGCTAAAGAAATGTACGGTTTCGTAGCCAGGGGACAGCGCTCGCCGCTTGTCACGCAAGTCTCCTCATTCTTGTTTTCTGAAGGCGGAGATTTTACGAACGGAGATAAGGCGGCGATCAATACGCCGGAAGCGATTAAAGCTTTTACGACCTACGGTACCTTATTGAAGGATTACGGCCCTCCAGGCGTACTTAACATGTCATGGCCGCAAGCGATCGGCATTTTCGCGCAAGGCAAGGTAGCGTTCTATACGGATGCGAATTCGATTTATAAGAACGCAACGGACCCTGCAAAGTCGCAAATTGCCGATAAAATAGGATTTGCACCGTTCCCGGCCGGTTCGGCCGGCTCCAAGCCGTATAACATTACCTCTTGGGGACTGGCCATGAATGCGAATGCAGTCAACAAGGAAGCAGCATGGGCATTCATAGAGTGGGCGACTGGCAAGGAGATGGTCCTGAAAACCCAGCAAGCAGGCAATCCCGGAGCCCGTTCTTCGGTATGGGATAACCCTGAGGGTACAACCGGATTTCCGGCCGAGCTGGTAGATGTCATCAAAGAAAGCGTGAAGGGCGGTGTCGACCATGACCGTCCGACCGTCATTAGTGTCGGTGAAGCACGCGATGCGGTAGGCGAAATCGTTCAGCAGATCATGACTGGCGAGAAGAACATTCAACCGGTTGCCGATAAGGCGAATGAAGCCTTGCAAGTGATAATCGATAACGAAAAAACAAAATAAAGGCGAGGGCGGCCTTACTATCAAAAGGGTCATTCCGTGGCCCTTTTGATTAATGATTTTGAACTGGGGGAAAAGGGGAGTTCCATATGCAGTACAACTGGTTTGACCGAAATTTGAAATGGATCTATACGATGCCTGCCGTGATATTCGTGCTCGTCATGATGGTATTCCCGATCCTATATACCGTACGGATCAGTTTCTTTGAGTGGAGTATGTCAGCTATTACGCCTCCAAAGTGGGTAGGGCTCGACAACTACATGACGCTTTTGAAGGATACCCGGTTCTGGGGAGCGGTACGCTCCACGATGTTTTTCACGGTTGCGGCGCTTGCCGTTGAAGTCGTGTTAGGGGTTGCCATTGCCTTACTGCTTACCCGGGATTTTCGGGGCAAAAATTTAATGAAAACAATCTTCCTTCTGCCAATGGTGTCAACTCCGGTTGCGATGGGGCTCGTGTGGCAGTTGATTTATGAGCCGACAATCGGCGCGGCCAACATGATATTGAAAGCGGTCGGACTGAAGCCGCAGCTGTGGCTCGCTTCCCCCGATCAGGCCATTTCATCGCTTATTATCGTTGATGTCTGGCAGTGGACGCCGATGATCGCCCTTATTGTCATGGCGGGGCTGGCTACAATTCCGACCGACCCCTATGAAGCGGCTGACGTCGACGGGGCTGGCAGATGGAGAAAGTTCATTTCGATTACGCTTCCGCTATTAAAGCCAACGATCATGGTTGCTGCGATGCTGCGCTTGATCGATGTGTTAAAAACATTTGATATTATTTATGCGACAACGCAGGGCGGTCCTAATCTAGCTACCGAGACGTTGAACATTTACGGTTATGTATTAGGTTTTCAATATTTTAAGCTGGGGATGGCTTCCTCGCTTCTTGTCCTATTCTTCGCGTTGGTCATGGGCTTGACGATCGTTATGATCTGGATGCGCAAAAGAATGGAGGGGCGCTATGAATAAGCATAAGAAGACAGCAAATCTGATTTTCGGCGGCTTAACAATTGCGGTATTGCTTGTATTCGCTTTTCCTTTCTTCTGGATGCTTCTGGCTTCCTTCAAAACACAGGGGCAAATCATCTCGACGGATCAGTTGTTTATATTTAAGCCGACGATGAACAATTACACGGATGTATTCAAGGAATATGATTTTCTGAAATACATCTTAAATAGTTTCGTGGTCGCGCTTGGATCAACGCTGTTTGCCCTGCTGCTAGGGCTGCCGGCTGCTTACGCAATCGCCAGACATAACCTTCAAAAGCTGGGGCTTGTCATTCTCGTAGCCCGGATTATTCCCGGGATCACCTTCTTGATCCCCTGGTTTATCCTGTTTTCGAAGCTTGAGCTGATAGACACTTTCCCGTCTTTGATTCTCAGTCATATGCTCGTGGGACTGCCATTCATTATTTGGATCATGATTTCCTTCTTCGAAGCGCTTCCTACCGAAATCGAGGAATCGGGTCTGATTGACGGTTGTACGCGTCATCAAGTTTTTATGCGAATCATTTTACCGATTTCCGGTCCCGGTATCATTACGTCGTCCCTGCTTTCGTTCATTTTCTCGTGGAATAACTTTATGTTTTCCATCATTCTTGCCGGTGATAAAACGAAGCCGCTTCCGGTGGCGGTATTCAACTTCATGTCGTATTCTGAAATCAACTGGGGCGGGTTAATGGCTGCTGCGTGTATTATCACCCTTCCCGTACTCATAATCGCGCTGCTTGCACAGCGTTATGTCGTCAGCGGTTTGGCGGCCGGCGCCGTGAAGAGCTAATCGCCCTTTTTATCAAATAAGGTTGTCCCTTTGGCATATTTTTCTGCTGGAGGGACAACCTTTTTTCAGTTGCTTTACTAATGGTTATTGATGTTAAGTATTAGTTATGGCAGAACGACAAGGGTTCGGGTAATCTTATTATTATCGATTTGCGACGCGGGCAAGGAGGACATCTATGAAGCGGTTTCGCAGACTGTGTATGCTTACGGGAATCTGGGCTCTATTGGTTTCCGTTTTGGCGTCAGGGTGTACAGGCATTTCCTATTCCGGAGATAAAAGCGGGGAGTTAGCGCAGCCATTTCAAGGTAAAACCATTACGCTGGTTACGGCCAATCATCCTTGGGCGGATGCAATCAGGCCGCTCCTTCCCGAATTTGAAGCCGCAACGGGCATGAACGTGATCATTCAAGGATTTTTCGAGGACCAGCTGACCCAGAAGCTTACACTGCAGCTGACAACGGGTTCCGAAACGCCCGATGTATTTATGTACCGCCCCTTACAGGAAGGGAAGCTTTTTTATAAAAACGGTTGGCTGGAGCCGCTCGATGACTATGCTCGAAAGGACGCTGAGTACGCATACGCCGATTTTTCAGGCGAAGCCATCCGCTCCGCAACCGTGGATGGAAAGCTTGCCGGTATTCCGGTCATTATGGAGCAGGAAATCTTATACTACCGGAAAGATCTTTTGCAGAAGGCTGGAATCCCGGTGCCGGATACGATCGAGGAGCTTGTATCCGCTGTACGGAAGCTGCATGATCCGGGCAACGGGGTTTACGGCTTTATCGCAAGGGGCCAGCGTTCCCCTTTGGTCACGCAGGTTTCGTCTTTTCTGTATTCCGAAGGCGGCGATTTCACGAACGGGCAGAAAGCGACCATTAATACGCCGGAAGCGATGAGAGCTTTCAGCATATATGGAAGCCTCCTAAGAGATTACGGGCCTCCGGGCGTAATCAACATGTCCTGGCCGCAAGCGAGCGCATTTTTTGCCGAAGGCAAAGCCGCCTTTTATACGGATGCAAATTCAATCTATAAAAGCGCAATTGATCCGGCGCGTTCCAATATCGCCGAGCATATCGGATTTGCTTCCTTCCCTGCCGGTAGAAGCGGCTCGAGGTCCTACAATATCACATCCTGGGGATTGGCCATGAATCCGAGAGCCGTCGACAAAGAAGCAGCGTGGGCTTTTATCCGGTGGGCGACTAGTAAAGAGATCGTGCTTCAAACGCAGCGCAAAGGGAATCCGGGTGCCCGTTATTCCGTTTGGAACATGCCAGGGGGTACGGAAGGGTTCCCGAAAGAGATGGTCGAGGTTATCAAACAAGACGGCGCAGGCGGTGTAGACCACGACCGTCCTACCGTCGTCAACGTGGCAGAGGCCCGGGAAACAGTCGGAGAAATCGTTCAACGCGTGATCACGGGCGATCCCAATCTTCAACAGGCTGCGGACAAAGCAAATGCCGCGCTGCAAGCGATATTGGATAAAGAAGCGGAATGAGAAGGTGATCGTCATACGTTACAGGATATCGATATTCGGCAAGATCATCATTACGATCATTCTGCTGCTTATCCCCGTTCTGTTCTTGTACAGCTACTCCAACCGGATTGCGGGCAGTGTAGTGGAGGAGCAGCTCCGCTCTTCCAATTTGAATGAATTATCGTTTTTCTTGAACCGGATGGATTCGAACATTGAAAATTTATCCCTATTTCCGGTTATCTTAAGCTACGACCCGCACATCCGGGATTTTATCGGGGGAACCGGCGAGGCGGCCGGCAACCTGTTAAAGGCACAATCCCGCATAACGGAGAAGTTGAGCCTTCAAAGTGTATCCAGCAGCTGGACCAATGATTTGACGATCGCAATGCCGGAAGGTAAGAAGGTACTGTCCTCTAATATCTATGTTAACGGTATCGGGGCGTGGGATTGGGACGGTCCCATCCGGAAGACCTGGTTCTACGGTGAGGATTATTCCCGCGGCTCATCGATCGGCACCTTTATCCGGGAGACTAGCGAACCCGCCAATGCGGCAACCGTAGGTCAAGCTGATGCGGTATTTCAGGTCCGTTTCCCGGTGGAGACCATTACTGACCTGCTGGATATTTACCGGAAGGACAAGCTCAGTGATCCGTTCCTGTATCATCCGGATTACCGGCCGATTCGGAATAGCACGCCTGACTTGCTGATTGAAGATCAGATTATTCGGAATGTGTTGAACAGGTCCTTGACGGATGCAGGTCAGGAAACGACTGCAATCAACAATCAATCGTATTTGGTCAGTTATGTCAAATCACGCCAACTGGGCTGGTATTTGGTGGATTATGTTCCGGTCCAAAGGATCTTGTCGCCAATTACAACGGCACGCAATTGGTTCTACGGTTCAATTGCCTTTCTGCTTATGATCGGTGTAATTGCTTCGTTTCTGCTTTACCGTAACGTCCAGATTCCGATCCAAAAAATGATCAGAGGCGTGAAGCGGATGAGCCGGGGGGATTTATCCTCGCGAATTGAATATGAAGCAAAAAACGAATTTGATGATTTAATCAGGCCTTACAATGAAATGGCCGGCCGCATTCAGGTCTTGATCGAGGATGTTTATACGGAGAAGCTGCGGTCCCGCGAAGCAACGCTAAAGCAGCTGCAGTCTCAGATAAACCCGCATTTTCTGTATAATTCGCTGTTCTTTGTTATCAATTCCGCCATGCTGGAGGATCGCGATGCGGTAATCGCAATGGCCGAAAACTTGGCTGAGTATTACCGGTACACTTCAAGGGTGGAGAATCAGCAGGTTACCCTTCGGGATGAACTCGATTTGGTACGTCACTACCTGAATATCCATCATTTGAGGATGCAGCGTCTGGCGTTCACCATAACCGTCCCTGAAGAAATGATGGATGAGCCTGTACCGCGCCTCCTTCTTCAGCCATTGGTGGAGAATGCTATCGTTCACGGTATCGAGCATCAGGTGGAGGGCGGTATTATTACGATAACAGGCGAGCAGAATGACCGGTGGAACCGGATTACCATAGCCGATAATGGAGCGGGGCTGTCTGAGTCCAGGCTGCGCCAGCTGATGATTCAGCTGAATGAACCGATGACCGATGAACTCGGATGCGGGACGTGGAACGTACACCGGCGTTTGCAATATCAATTTGGCGAAGGCTCGGGATTATCGTTCAGGCATGCGCCAGGCGGAGGGCTGGAAGCCGTTCTGACATGGAACCGGACGAACAGCTTTGCAAATACCAGGCTAGAGGAGGGAGACCATGACTCAACTATTGATCGTGGATGACGAGGCTCATGTCGTTGACCGGTTCTCCACCACAATCGACTGGAAGGCTATTGGCGTAGAGCAGGTTTTTAAGGCCTATTCCGGACTTGAAGCCCTCACGTTCCTCAGGCAATTTTCCATCGATATCGTCATCACCGATATTAAAATGCCAGGCATGTCGGGCTTGCAATTAATCGCGGAGATCCGCCGGCTCTGGCCCAAAACAAAATGCATATTATTGTCCGGGTATTCGGATTTCAATTACGCCAAAGAGGCGATTCTGTACCAGACCGAGGATTATTTGTTGAAGCCGGTAAAGGAAGAGGATTTGCTGGCCACAGTCGAGCGGGTTCTTGCAAAGCTGGAATTGGAATGGGAGGAAGTCATCTCTAATCAGAGGCTGACTTATACCTTTAAAGAAAATCTCCCATTGCTGAGGACAAATTTGCTCCTTGAGCTGCTTCAGGGCCGAAGATTGGAGACAGCAGCCCTGCATGACAAAATGAAGATGCTGGAGCTTTCCGATCACGAATGGCAATCCTTTTCGCTGATGGTTGTACGTTTGGACGAACTGTTTCTCCAGTCTGATCATCAAGATCTGTCCTGGAAGGAATATGCAATCGGTAATATGGTCGAAGAACTGTTCGGCGGGCGATATGCGATTTGGTATGCCAAAGATGCTCATGATTATCTCGTTTTTGCGATGACGGCGAAACGAAAGGCGGCTGAGGATAACGACACGGTTTGGTTCGAGCGTACTGCGGCTGCTCTGCAAACGGCGGTGGGCACGTATCTAAAGGGTAAAATCTCTGTCATGGTCTGTCATGACGGGCGTTTCCCTTATGATTTGGCAACGCTGTACAGCCGTTCGATTGGAGCATTCCGCAAACGGATCGGAAGTGAGCAGGAGCTGTTTATGCGGCTGGAAGACGATCGTTCGGAAGAGGGGATCGGGTCTCTGAAAAGCCTCTACGAACCGCCTTTGTTGATTCATTTGCTCGAGGCAGCCAGGTGGAGTGACATCGAAGAGAAGCTTCGGATGATCTTTGACGATATGGAGGATATGGAGCCCGGTTCGCAGGAGCATCTCCTTGAGATTTACTTCACGATCGCTTCCGCCTATTCGTATATAGCGCATAAAAACGGAAGGCATTTATCGGAATTGCTCGGGGCTGAGTACGGAAAAATGACCGAGGGTCTTCCGTTTCGTTCCGTGAACCAGCTTCGCGAATGGTCGCTCAGGACGCTGCACAGGATCCGCGAGGACATGGACCGCGAGACGAAGGATTCAAGGACGAGCCTGATCCAGGAAATCCATGCTTTTATTGAACAAAACGTCCAGCAGGATGTTTCATTGCAATCGATCGCCGGTCATGTGTATCTTCATCCGGTTTATGTTTCGAAGGTGTATAAGCTGGAAACCGGAGAAAATTTAAGCGAATATGTGCAGCGTGTGCGCATGGACCAGGCGGAGTATCTTTTGAAGCACAGCGCAGACAAAATTTTTGAAATCGCTGCAAGCCTTGGCTATCAGCGTCCGCATTCCTTTAACTATGCTTTCAAAAAGAAATTCGGCATGACCCCTCAGGAATACAGAGACCGATTCTCTTAAGACCATTTTGTATTGGCGGTATGCGGCTGTAATGGCCTGTACCTGCAAATAAATCATACTATATTGGGAGGTTTACTTGTGTTATTAATTATCGTTCTAGCAGCCATTGCGGTGCTGCTGCTTCTGATTACCGTTGTAAAGCTGAATCCTTTTGTCGCCCTCATCGTAACTGCGATCGGTACCGGGCTTGCCGCCGGTATGCCTTTGTTCACTACCGAAGATCATACGGGTATCATCGATTCGATCAAAACGGGTATGGGCAATACGCTCGGTTTCCTGGCCGTCGTGCTTGCACTTGGCACCATGCTGGGTAAAATGATGGCGGAATCCGGAGGCGCTGAACGCATCGCCCGGACGCTAATCCGTCTTTTCGGTGAAAAAAATGTCCATTGGGCAATGATGTTCGTCGCATTTCTCGTCGGCATTCCGGTGTTTTTCCAAGTCGGCTTCGTTCTGCTCATTCCGCTTGTATTTACGATTGCCAGACAAACCGGCGTATCGCTTGTCAAAATCGGTGTGCCGCTAGTCGCCGGCTTGTCGGTTGTGCATGGACTTGTTCCTCCTCATCCGGCTGCGATGGCAGCGGTGGGTATTTTCGACGCAGATGTTGGAAGAACCATATTGTATGCCCTAATTGTCGGGCTTCCGACTGCAATTCTCGCAGGTCCGTTGTATGGTAATTGGATCGGCAACCGGATCCATAAGTCCGTCCCTAAGGAAATGGGTGATCAGCTGACGGAGAACGGCGATACGAATAATCTGCCTGGTTTCTTCAATACGTTATTCACGATTCTGGTTCCTGTATTTCTCATGCTCATCGCCTCGATCGCGGATTTGGCTCTGGAGAAGGGCACAATCCTGTTTCAGGCATTCAAATTTGTCGGCGACCCGATCGTCGCGCTGCTTATCGCTACTATCTATTCCTTTTTCAGTCTCGGCTTCTTCCGCGGCATGAGCCGTGACCGTATTCTCAAATTTACGAACGATTGCTTGGCGCCTACGGCTACGATCCTGCTCGTCATCGGTGCCGGCGGCGCATTTAACCGGGTGCTGCTCGATTCGGGCATCGGCGATTATATCGCGGAGATTGCCACTGCTTCACACCTATCGCCAATTCTTCTCGGATGGGGAATCGCGGCCATGATCCGTGTCGCTACAGGCTCGGCCACCGTCTCGATGATGACGGCAGCAGGTATTGTCGCTCCCATCGCGGCCATTGTGCCGGGTGTAAATGTCGAGCTGCTTGTATTAGCTACCGGCGCTGGTTCACTCATTCTATCCCATGTCAATGACTCCGGGTTTTGGCTCATTAAGGAATACTTCGGCATGACGGTCAAGGAAACGCTTATGACATGGACGGCCTTAGAGACGATTATTTCTGTTGCAGCGCTTGCGTTTATCCTTATGTTGGACTTATTTGTTTAATATCATCGCGGAGGCAGAAAGGATAGGATGCATGGTGGCTTAAAAATACGTGATAGGCGTGGATATCGGAATGATGAGCACCAAAGCGGTCTTATTCGATACCGATGGCCTACTGATTTCTACCCATTCGATTGAATATCCGCTTTACTCGCCAAAGCCCTCGGTCGCGGAGCAAGATCCCGACGAAATCTTCCGCGCGGTTATCGGCACGATCAAGCATACTTTGCTGAAAAGCGGTACGGATTCGGAGAATGTGCTGTGCGTTTCCTTCAGCTCTGCTATGCACAGCGTGATCGCCGTGGATGCCCAGGGAAATCCGCTCACCAAATGCATCACGTGGGCGGATAATCGCAGTGCGGGCTGGACGGAGCGCATTCGAAACGAGATGAACGGCCATCAGATTTACCTGCGCACCGGTACGCCGCTCCATCCGATGTCTCCGCTATCCAAGCTGACGTGGTTGCGGCATGCGGAACCGGAGCTTTTTGCCCGGACACATAAATTCATATCCATCAAAGAGTATGTTTTCCATAAGCTGTTCAAGCGGTACATAGTCGATTATTCCATTGCTTCCGCAACCGGAATGTTTGCTCTCGAAACGTTGAGCTGGGATGAGGAAGCTCTGCATGTTGCCGGAGTTACGCCGGATAGACTGTCGGAGCCGGTGCCTACAACCTTCCGTTTGGCGGGAATGGATGAGCATTGGGCGGCTGAAATGCAGCTCTCCGTTTCGATGCCTTTTGTTGTCGGCGCATGCGACGGCGTTCTCTCCAATCTTGGCGTCGACGCGATCGATCCAGGTACCGTGGCAGTGACGATAGGCACAAGCGGCGCAATCCGTACAGTCACAGATCGGCCGGTTACGGATCCCAAAGGAAGGACATTTTGTTACGCACTGACGGCTTCTTACTGAAATCGCTTCGCGTGTGAAGCCATGTGCCGGAGGATTGTTGTTCCATCCTTACCTGGCAGGAGAGAGGGCCCCTTTGTGGGATGCTAATGCCCGCGGCTCCTTCTTCGGACTGGGTCTTCACCACAGGAAGGAGCACATGATCAGTTCCGTCATGGAAGGTGTGATTATAAATTTATATTTACGGTGTATATGGCCCTGGAGGAGCTCATCGGTCGGCCGGCAAAAATACAGGCTACAGGCGGCTTTGCCAAATCGGAATTGTGGCGTCAAATGATGGCGGATATTTTCGATCAAGAGGTGCATGTCCCGATCAGCGTGGAAAGCTCATGTTTGGGTTCGGCTATTCTAGGACTGTACAGCCTTGACGAAATCGATTCGCTCCATGATCCTGGTGCATGCTCTCTAAATCGAATTAATCCAAGATTACTAGCCTGATCAAACTAAATGTCATCTCGGAAGAAAAGATTAAAGATACGTTCTCGGTCAATAGCATAACACTGCTCCAAGTGGCAAAAAAGTAAATGAATGCTGCTCTTACCTCGCCTTTACGGTGGGGTTATTTTTTTCTGTTTAAAATAAGCTGCACTCCATCGGAGGAAAGGACTTGCAGTATGATTTGTCGAAATATTATAGAAAATGTTTTATGGGAACAAATGCTCGGTGACAGAGTATTGACGTGTTGGTGTGGTTAAATAAAAGGATAATGCAAATTATAGGTCTAATGGAACAATCCATTTGCTATTGTGCGGATAACACTTCGTTGACTTTCTATTGAACCATTAAGATCTCAAACACAAACGTAAATAAAAAGGGTGATGTTTTTTGAAAGACCTGATAGCATTATTTATCAAAAAACATAAAGCTAAAACTATACGGACAGATGATCTTGAAGTCTATCTGGTACGTAATCATAAATTACGTTATGAAAGAGAAGGAGGATTTCCGGCTTTTGTTAAAACGATTGAAGATATCTGTAGTGACGGAGTAATATCCCCTGTTATCTCAAGAGGTAAGACAGGCACGAAACTATACAATGTTTATCGGAAAATTGAACAAGCAGCTGAGCCAGTAGAAGAAGCATATGTTCGAATGCTGCTCAATGAGTATCATCCTAAAATGGCGTTATCATCCTACGCAAAGGATTATGATTTCTTCATCATAGATAAACCGTATTTGGATGAAATTAATAAGTTCCTAAAGTCTGGGGATACGGAAGTTATTTCAATTAACGAACGATCTTTCGAACTTTTTTATGATGAAAAGTGGTTAGACCAAAACAGGGGAGTCCTCCAACGAATCAGCATAACTTTAGATGATTTATGCTGTTACCCAACTTATGAGCCTTTTTTTGAATACCGTCGTACCTGTTATAGTAAATCATCGTACCACATTCTGATTGTAGAAAATAAAGATACTTATTACACACTCAAACGACTCTTTATCGAAGGAATCTACACATTTGGAGAAATTACCTTCTCCATGCTGATTTATGGAGAAGGGGATAAGATCCTAAGGAGCTTCTCTTATATTAACGAGATCGAAGAGTTGAGAGATATTAATTATCAGGTTCACTACTTCGGGGATATTGATCCTAAGGGGATGAGTATTTTTTCTTCTCTACAGAAAACCGTAGATGTTCAACCTTTTTTCTTATTCTATTTTACATTGTTTAGCAAATATGAGCATAGGGTGCCACCTCGACGTAAAAAGGAACAGGCAAAAACTAAACCATTATCCTATACGGCCTTCCTTGAATGTTTCAACGAACCCATAAGGAAAAGTCTTATCTCGATTGTGGAACAATGCAATGGATATCTTCCGCAAGAAGGATTGAATCGTAAAGATTTTATAAAGTTAAGCCACCCCGAAGGAGACTTATAGAATGGATAGTTACAACAATATTTTCGTTGGTTTCCGGGAACGTATGAAGAACTTAGGGGTGTTTTCACCAATTCTTTATATGAAAGATAAGATTCGTTTTCGTGAACTGCCTCTTGTATCGCTTGCGATTGCTGTCATGCTCTACACTTTGGAAAATATGCTGATGAACCGGCCTACGACTACCGATGGTATTCACAGATTCCTTAAAACTACTTTATGGGAACGGTGTAACATCCAATTGAATAACGAGGAAATCGATGAGCTACGGGAAGTTCTTGTTGATGAGTTCCTCCGAAACTTTGGTCGCAATCATGAATTTGAGTATTTCGATTTGGAACAGAAGAGTAAGGAAATAATATCATTTCGGTTATTTGAGTACGATGAGGACATGAATCTAGACATGATTAAAGAGAGGAAAATCAGTCTCCGTTTATCAACCGAGGGTATTGAAATGCTCTTTAAAACGAAAGAAATGTATGGTGAGCTCCAAATCTCTATTGCTCAATTATATTTCAAACAGCAAATGCAAAAGGGACTTTTTTATGAAGCGTTAAATGCAATTAACGATATTACAATAGCAATTAAGAAAGAGCGCTTTGCTCTTCGTGACTTACAGGTTGAAATTGTTAAAGACGCCATTTCAGTTTCAAAAAAAGAATTGCTAAAAAAACAACTTGAGAGTGTTCACGATAAATTAACTCGGGAACGAGAAGTTTTCAATAGTTTAAAAAATTTAGTGGATGAAAAAATTCATAGTTACCATATGGGTGAACTTACAGCGAAGGAAATTAAAGGTATAGAGCTTGTAATGCAAATTCAGCGAAAACTGGCGAGTGTAATCGCAGTACATGAATCGTTGTTTACTGATAAACAAAAGCTGCAAATGGTCATGACCCACTCCATGGAATCGCTAATTCTCAATGCCTTCTCTGTAAAATTAAATTTTGAGCGCGAAATATTGAGTGAAATTTCCACAAGGCCCGTAGGTCTAGAGACATTGAAAATCATATTAAATCCCTTATTGCCTTTCCGGAGAAAACCTATTTTCAATCCTCTTGAAGTATTTCAACCGCAGCGGCGCATTGTTCGCAAGCAGGAGCAAAATGTAGAAGTGCATGAAGTCAGTGAAGAGGAAATGTTAATTATTGAAAAAGCAGAAGAAATGCAACGACTACAAAAGGAAGCCAAGGTGGTAGAATACCTTCGTATTTTAGGTAAGCCGATACTTACTGACAGTAGTGTTACAATTTCCGACATCCTTTTAAATATAAAAAGTGAGAATATTGACTTGTATCAGGAACTTACAAACACGATGCATTTTTACTCATTCCTTGTTGATCTGCATCAAAGTGACTATACGTCTTTCCAACGGATTGAACATGAAGTTATTCCTCATTTACCAGTGATTCCTAGATGCTTGGCCCGTGCTGTTGAGGCATATCCGGAGCTTGAAGCCATAGGTTATTTTTCTTTCGAGCCGAATGGGAATGTCATTAATCTTCCGAACGGCTTTGTTCTTTCTGATTTTGCAATACGAAAGGGGAATTTATATGGGAACACTCAAGGATGAATTTGCGGATGCATTCTCTGTCTTTATTGCACTGCAAAAAGAAGGGCGTATCACCAAAGATAATGAGGAGATCTACGATACTTTTAAGCGCACTGAGGTGCAAGAAATGATCCGTGATGTTATTGAACCGAATGCACAAGTGAAAATATTTGAGTATGAAGACAGCGGTATTATATATATGGTTCCTACCTTAGAAAATCGAGTACTTTCTTACACGAACGAAGAACTGCGTAAGGAAATGGGACTAAAGAATAATGAGCATCTCTATTTGGCATACTACTGTATGCTGGTTTTGTTGTCAAAATTCTTTAATAGTATGGACCAAACAGTATCTACACGACAATACGTGCGAATTGAGGAAATACTAGAGACAGTGGGCAAGAGTATGGATTACTTTAAGTCACTGGATGAAGATGACTTAATATCAATTGCAGAGGATCTTGAATTGGATTTAAAAGGAATTATGAATTCATGGGATTCTGTGCCTGAGTTTAATGAAACGGTAAAAAACCTAAAAAAATCAAAGTATGATAAGCACCACTTTGGATTTTTGAATAAAGTGCTGGTGTTTTTAGAAAAAGAAAAACTTGCCGTAATCTTGGAGGGTAAAGAGGTAAGAATTACAGAAAAACTGAATCACGTTGTTATCAAATATTATTTTAATACTGGCCGAAAAGAACGAATCATGCGCTTTATTACAAATGCACAGAAGGGGAGAGGTTAAAATGCCTGTTATAACTCGCATACGAACGGTGGGTCTTAAGTTTGATGAGGGGAAGAAGATTATCCCCGATAACATTTGGGAGCCGCGAGGTAAGAATACAATTTTTTTACTTGAGAATGGCGGCGGTAAGACAAGCATTATACAGACCTTAATGCAAACAGTGCTACCTAATTCGGGTCTAGCTGGGCGAAATATTAAGGATACCTATGCCAAAAAGTCATATGGGCATATTGCGGTAGAGTGGTTACTAGACGGAGAGAAAGAAAAGTATTTATTGACTGGCTTTTGCTTTAAGAATGCAGAGACGGATAAAGATAAGTTGGATTATTTCAATTATCTCTTTACTTACGAGAAGGAATCGGAAGTCAATATTGCTACGTTACCTTTTACTACTGATAAGATGGTAACAAGATATACTGAGTTCAGAAAATACTTACACAGTTTAGAATATCCCTACGTTGAGATCCCAGACTCTAATAAAAAGTATAAGGAAAACCTGTTGTTATATGGTTTACTACCGGAAGAATGGGAAAGCATCCGAAAGATTAACGGTGACGAAGGTGGAGTAGAAGGTTTTTTTCAAAAAGCGAAGACGACGGAAACGTTGATAACGAAATTGCTTGTACCTACCATGGAAAATACTATTTTTCAAACTGAGGAGGATAAAAAGGAAATAATTGAGGCCTTCAAGGGATATAAAGAAAACCTGCTAATCATTCCAGAATATCAAAAAGATATTGAAGACTTTAAAATGATTAAATCTTTGGCTGAAATGGTCGTCTCAAGCGTTCAAGAACTAGAGAATAAGAGACATATACATAATTTAGAACTGGTGAAAATTGAGCGTCTTCACTCTACGTTACAGATGCACCAGGTACAATCTGCGGAAGCCTTGCGGAGGCTGGAGGATGAGAAAAAGAGAATTTCTCAAGAGCTTCAGGATTGGAACTGGAAAAAGGGTAGTATTAACATTCAAACAAAGCGACGTGAGATACAAGATCTTCAGCAAGAAGCAGAACGGTATGAAGGGGAAATTGAATCCCACCGTCAACAGTTGATTTTACTTGAGCAAAAAGAAAAAGAACTTCAATCGTTTATACATTATGCATTGTATGAAAAGGAGAATCAAGCTGTCATCTCCTACACTCAAGAACTTGAAATGATGAAAAAAACTCAGCCTGAGTTAGAGGAGACCGTTCGACATAAGACTAATGAACTGCAGGATGCCTGGTCAGCAATTCTTCATTTGAAGACGAAGGCTAGAGATGAAGTATCAGCAAAAATTGGAGATATTAAAATTAAATACGATAAAACAATTGCTGAGCTTAATAGATGTCAGGATGACAAGGGGGAGCTTCAAAATGAAATAGGTTCACTCAATGAGTACGTACGAAACTACGAGAGTGAGCTGGAACGGACTAAAAATATTTGTGATTCGAGTGCTCTTGATAGCCCCCAAAATTTGTTAGAAAACTTTATTCAGAGATTAGGAGAACTCCAGAATCAAATTCAAGAATGCTCAGATCATCTTCAAACGTATGAAGAGGAACTCTCCGCTTGTAATTCTAAGGAGAAGGAGCTTAGCTTAGAGGAATCAAAATTTCAAACTGAGCGTAATGATAATCAAATTGCAATACAGGAATATGAGACCAGAAATACCATACTTACAGATACCCTCACCAAGCAGGGGAAAATGGTCTTTGATTTATTTGCCGAAAGAGACGAAAATCTTGCTTGGCTCGATAAAGAGATTAGCACAAGGGGTAACCAACGGGATGAGCTTAAAGTTGGAATAGAGGAGCTTCGTAGAAAGATTAGACATCTCACGGAGAATGAATATTTTGTTCCTCATCATACTCTTCTTGAGATTAAGAACCGACTATATCGAGGAGGTACGCTTGTTACGCTCGGAAGCGAGTGGCTAGCTGACCAAAACGTTGATGAGGTAACCAAGGAACAATATTTGGAAAATCATCCGCTGCTTCCTTATTCATTTTTAATAGAGGAGGCTCAGACAGCAACGATTGTTCGTGAAATGCAAAGAATTAAGAACAACCGCGAAATATTTGAAATTCCAGTAATATTTCAACTTAAAAATAAACTGTCTGTGAATACTTCTCATGAAGATGTTATCCTTGCATCTTTCCAAGACGGCCTCATGCCCTTCCAGGCATTGGATGGAAAGCTGTTTACTTCCCGAGAGAAAATTGAATCACTGATTAGGGATTTAAAACAGGAGCTTAACCGTAAGGAAGAGAGACTTAAACAAGATCAACACGAATTATATTTCTTTGAGGATACGTTTCGAACTGCAAAAGATTTTTATGAAACCTATGACGCCTTTTCTGCAAAGAGATTTGCTCAACGTGAATCTGAGCTAGCAGACAGACTGCGTTCCATCGCGTACGAGCTTTCAGCTAATACAGAGAGTATATCAGCTCTACGGAAAGCACAGACTTCTACACAAAGCAAACAAGAAGATTACAGGCAAGAACAACAAAAAGTACATTTTAAAACAGAGCACTTAAAAAATTTCGTTGATAAATACCCAGAATCGGATGTTAACTTTAAAATATCGACTCTTAAGGCAACGAAGCTTGAGCTTGAAGCCATCACTACAAAAATAAATGAAATTGAATATGAGTTAGATGGACTTCGTGAGCATAATTTGCAACAATTAGTTCTATTGCGAGAGAAGGAACGGACTCTTGATGAGCATTATAAAATTGGGAAGGAATATCAGTTAGATCAAGATTATGGTTTCGAAAGCGAATATTCAGAAGATGAATTTCAAGAGATTCGAATTACCTTGGATAAGGCAGAAAAGAACTGAGCGAAAAGAATGCCGGATATGAGGCTAAGCAAGAGCTTCTATTGAAGTGTACTGAAAACAGGGATAAGGCAAAAGTTGCAATAGAAGATACAGCGCTTGAGTTTGATTGGGTACAAATGAACTATCGTCCAGTTTATCAAAGTGAACGAGAAGATCTTAAAAAGGGATTGTATGATAAAAGGATTGATGTTAGTACTCTTGAAAATTTATTAAGTGATAAAAAGATAGAGGTTGCTAAAGCAGAAGGAACCGTTAATAACATGATTTCCACACTCGGTAACGACTTTGGTAAGGCTCCTTATGGTGATGGGGAAGGGGAACTTCCCTTAACTGTCCAGGAAATCCAAGAAGCAATAAAGAAAAACCGAGAAAACAATAAATCGAACGAAGAATGCTTGGAAGCGGAGAACAATGTTATAAAGGATATTCATTCTGCACTTGAGCGCTACCAAGCACAGCGAGAACTGCCGACGGGTAGTATTTCACGACCAATATTTAATGATCAAGAATGGAAGACATTTGGAGATACTCGTGTTCAGGCTATAACTGTTGTCTCTAGTGCATATTTGAATTCAAAGAATAGCTTGGAGTCACAGCGATACGCTGTAACAAAGGCATGTGAATCCTACGTGAAAACACTACATGAGACTAATAATTCCAAGGTAAGCCGGTTTGCGACCGAGTTTAATTCTGTTGTCATATTACAAGAGAAGCTTTTTGATTATCACTACATTATCGAAGCGTTTGTGAAAGTATTCGATGCTCTAGACGCGATGGAAAATGACTTGCAGATTAAGCTAACTGAGTTGAGGAAAGATAAAGATAATCTTGTGGATATAGCGCACCGTCGTGCCGTTATTATTCACGAAAATATATGTGAAGTATCAAAACACTCGAAAGTCGAACTGTTTGGTAATACGATACAGATGGTCAAAATCCAGTGGGACCCGAATCCAAGGGAAGTCTCTCTACATAATACTAATTTGTTTGTTGAAAAGATTATATATGAACTCAAAAGACTGAAAGGAGAGGGGAAAACCGATGATGAAGTGAATTTATACCTCGAGCAGCAAATGAATAGCATGAATCTTCTCAAAAACGTATCACCATTAGAAAATTGTTACATTGAAATTTTCAAGCCTAGAAAGAAAACACTTCTTGAATTAGGTGTTGAATATTTCTCGTGGGATGAAGCCGCTTCTTGGTCAGGCGGGGAACGATACACCTCCTACATGATAATGTTTATGATAATTGTGACGCACATCCGTAAGAAACTACACGGCAAAGAAAGTGTCTGGAAAACAATTGTTGCTGACAATCCATTCGGAGCCGCATCATCCGAACACGTAGTCCGACCAATCATTGAGCTTGCACTTAAAAATAAGATACAATTATTCTGCCTCACAGCAATTCGTGAAGAAGAAATCCGTAGTCACTTTGAAGCTGTTATTAGTAATCGGTACTATAATCGTGGCGGAGTTGAAATTCTAAAATCAGAATCGGAGTACATGGAGCTTAACAACATTTATGCTATTAAAAACTGATGCTTGAGAGTGGTATTGCAAATTGGATAGGAATCTTCAGTAGTGTTAAGGAAGCCTGACCAGCTTTGTTACGTTCTATTAATATAAATTAGATAGGTCTATATCTCCCTCAATTCCTCAAGTGGAATGACCAAGTTGCCTTTGAATTTCGACGATGTGCATGCCGCTTGTTTGTATGAGATATCCGGCCGTGCATCGAAGAGTGTGAGGGGTAACATGACGAGATACACCACTTCAGAGCATAACTATTTATCTTTCTTGCGTAACGCTGTGTCAGTGTAAGTAAAATCCTGATATTTTGTGATTGTATTGAAACTCAGTTCCATAACGGGCTGAGTTTTTTTCTTCATATACGAACAACCATTCCCTGACACGGCTGTGTCCAAACAATATGCTACATTCTTATCAATAGTTCAATAGGAGAGGATGCTGCATATGAGTACAACTATTCAAACGACAGCTGCATGGAATAAAGAATTTTGGCCGAAGGGAGGGACGGAACGGGCGTTTCTAGTGCTCGAGCTGAAAGGAAATACGCCTGGAGTGCGTACTGATCGAGCACCTATGAATGTGTCACTGGTGCTTGACCGCAGCGGCTCCATGGAAGGGGCTCCGCTTTCCTTCAGCAAGAAGGCCTGTCAGTTCGTTACTGATCAATTGAGTAAGGGTGACCAACTAAGCATGGTAGCCTTCGACGATCAAGTCCAAACGATATTCGCTCAACAAAACGTGACTCATAAGGACCTTATGAAACAGCAGATCGAGACGATAGGAACAGGTGGATGTACGAACCTTAGCGGAGGTTTGCTGCAAGGCATTCAATACGTTAAGCAAGGACAAAAAGAAGGAAGTGTAAATCGGGTCATTCTCCTATCCGATGGCCATGCCAACGAGGGGATTACGGACAGCGCCAAGCTGCAGTCTATCGCCAAGGAGTTCTCCAGTATGGGAGTTGGCATAACGACCATGGGCGTAGGCGACGGGTTTGACGAGGAACTGATGGAATGCATCGCTGACCATGGAGGCGGCAACTTTTACTTCATTGCGCAGCCTGAAGATATTCCTAGTATTTTCTCAAAAGAGCTCGAGGGCCTATTGTCGGTAATCGCTCAAAATGTGCAGCTGACAATCATGCCTTCAGAGGGTGTATCGATCAACCATATCTATGGATATAATGCGGAAAATATAGATCACGGGCTGAGACTTTCTCTCGGCGATGTGTTCGATCAAGAAACGAAATCCATCCTTTTAGAACTATCATTCCATCCACAAGCGGCAGGAAAGCATAAAGCTTTAGACATTCAATGGGACTACGTGGATGTAACGGAGGGTGCCAAGCTCTGCTCGCTGCAGTTCGCAGTTGAAGCGAGCTTTACGAATGACATTAACTTGCTCGGGCAAGCTTCTAATGCTCACGTCGAAAAACAAGTCAGAATCACGGAAACCGCTTTGGCTATTGAAGAAGCTATTGCTGCCTTTGACAGCGGAGATGAGGATGCCGGTTTGAATCTGCTGCAACGGCAAGCCGATACGATGCTTTGTGCCGCGATACAATCCGAGGATTCCGAGCTGCGAGAGGAAGCGCAGCTGCTCTATAACCAGTTAGAAGGTTTCTCGTTCTCCAGCCAAACAAGAAAGACGCTTCATGAGCAGAAGTATCGCCAGATGAAGCGGAAGAAATAGCAGGACTCTCCTAGGCATAGATCGAATTTACTAGATATTGCCTAAACAGCTTGTAGACAAAAGGAGAGAATTCGCCTGTGACCGAACGTTTAATTCGATTAATGCGCATAATCAATTTAATACAGTCCAAACCTGGTATTCTGGCTAGAGAATTAGCCGAACGCTGCGAGACAACGGAACGGACGATTTATAGAGATCTTGAGGCGCTTCACGCGATGAATATTCCAATCTCTAACTTTGGGCACGGCAAAGGATATGCCTTCATCAGTAACTTCTCCATGTATCCACTTGACTGGACCGAGCAGGAGGCGGTGTCCTTCTCCATGCTTCCTTCCGTCTTGGAGCAAATTAAAACATTGATTCCTGATGGCTTTGATTCTGCCTATGAGAAAGTCATGGGAACTCACCATAAAGAAAAAGCTAGACGCATCGATATCGTGCAGCATGTGGCGGATGTTATCCAGCTTGGAACCCCAGCTTACAGGGAAGACGGCAGGTCCTTTCTCTATGACATTATTCAAGCTACACTTTCCCAGCAAACGATTCGCACGGTGTACTATTCACAAGGCCGCAACGAGGAATCCAAAAGGGATATTGATCCCTATTATTTGGTCCCGCGGGATTATCGGTTTTATGTAATAGGATATTGTCATTCCGCGAAAGACATCCGGACTTTCCGAATCAGCCGCTTTCGCGATGTCGAGATATTGGAGCAATCTTTTGATAAAGAGGACTTTAATCTTAAGACGTACATGAAAAATACATGGTCGATCGAACGTGGTGAGCAGCAAATAAAGTTTAAAGTTCGTTTTCATCGGGATTCAGCAAGGTATGTAAAGGAAGAGGAACTATTCATGAAGCCCAAGTTGACTCCGCAAAAAGATGGGAGCTTGCTCTTTGAGGTGACGGTCAATCATGACCGCGAATTCCTGAATTGGCTGAGTCAATATGGACCTGATGCGGAAATTTTAGAGCCCGTTTCCTATCGTAATGTGATGCGCGAAAAGCTTGAACGCTGGAAAACGCTGTATGAAGTTTAATCCCATCAGGTGACAGGGGGGTCTTGGATGATGAGGTCAAAAATTCAGCACCTATATGAAATCATACAAAGTAATCCGCTGGATCGAAAAATACTTATTGTCTCAAGCCATGCGCAGGGACATCAATGGTTAGAGCAGGTAACTAGGCAGTATGGTTCCGTGCTCAATACCGAGGTTCGAACACTGGAGACTTGGGCTTTGGAAAAGTCCAAGCTATTCCTAGCGAAGAAGAAGCTCTGCTACCTCTCTTCTACTGAATCCAAGTGGATCGTGTGTAAGCTGCTTCAGGAAATAAGCCAATCCGGCAACGGTTATTTAACCGGTATAGCGTTAACACCAGGACTGACCAATGCTTTTCATCAAGCGCTGATCGAACTACGCGAAAGCGGAGTACGAGCGGAGGGGCTGATCCCGGAACATTTTGAACAAGCCGCAAAAGGGGTTTTCGTTAAAGAGTTGTTAGCTAGATATGAGGATTGGCTAAAAGAGAATAAGTTTGTTGATCTTGCAGGCCTATTAGACGATATCGAGCAACTTACTTTATCTAACGATACGATCATCATCGACGAATATGCTGTCCGGTCGGAATTGGATAGAAGACTCGTACAAGCATTTACTACCGGCAATTACATGATACTGTGCGATGTTTCAGAATTTACAGCTCCGGATTCCCATTTCCCTGCTGAGGATGCACAGTTCTTTCACACGGTAGGAGCGTTAGCGGAAGCCCGAGAGGTGATGCGTCGTATAGTGGAACAGGGAATTCCATGGGATCAGGTCGAAATCATCGCATCCGACAGAGAGAAAAATGCTGCTGCCGTTTATACGGTTGCTTCGACATCTACTATTCCATGTACCTTTGCGGGTGGACTGCCTATTGGCGTCACGAACGCAGGAAAAGCGGCGAAACTGTATATGGAATGGTTGGAATCCGGATTCAATCTTGATCCTATCCTATCGGCCTTGAAACAAGGGATCATTCGATTGAGAGACGATCAGCTTGAGGATGCCAAAGCGGATCACTTGATTCGGGAATTGGAGCAATCTGGTATCGGCTGGGGAAGAGAACGGTATAAGCTGCTCACCTCATTGTTGAAAGTGGAAAACATTCAGAAAGAAAGGCTTACCGTTTTACAATTACTTCAACGCGTATTTACGAGATTATTTGAGCCTCTTACCGAGCAAGCTCTACGTACGCCGGTAAAGTTGGTTCATGAGCTGACGCAATTCGTAAAGGCTTATGCGGTATTAAAGGAAGAAAGCGATCATCAGGTCATAGACCAGCTTCAAAGCTTGCAGCAGTCGATGCGAGCAGCTGGTGATTTTGTCATGTATCGTGACTTGGCTCTCCGGTATGTTCGTGAAGGATTGGACAGCATGCGAGTTCAAACGGCCACCCCTTCGCCGGGCTATGTTCATGTAGCTTCTTTGTCTTCAGGCGGGCAAACGGGTCGCCCCTACACCTTTATTATGGGAATGACGGAAACGAACTGGTCACCTTCCTTCCGCCAAGATCCTGTGATACTTGACGAAGAACGGAAACGAATTAGTTCTAGTCTTCTATTAAGTTCGTCGCAGACGAAGCGGCTTATTGAAGAGCGGAACAGCCGAATCTCCATGATCCGCGGTTATTGTACGATGAGCTATTGCTCCTATGCTATCTCCGAACAACGCGAATATATGCCCGCCTACGAGATGCTTCAATTTTTTCGAAAGAAAACAAAGCAAGCGAATGCGGATTACGAGGTCATGCATCATACGATGGAGGATGCAATGCGCTATTGCCGAACCTCGTCAGGTATTGCTGTTGATACGGTGGAGATTTGGATGCGTTCGCTGCTTACCAATCCGTCTCGTTTGATGACAGCGCAGCAAGTCATTTATTCTCACTACCCCTCATTAAGAGATGGGGCTAAGGCTGTACAGGCAAGGTCTGAACCGAAGCTTTCGTCTTATGACGGTATTGTGGAAACAGACCGTTATCCTGTGCTTCTCCCAGGAGAAGCAGGTGCGTCCTCTGCATTCAGCGCTAGCAGCCTTGAGCGTTATGGCAGATGCCCTCTGCAATACTTTTATCAATATATATTGGGAGTTCGAGCGAAAGAGGCCGCTGTTTATGACCGTACGCAGTGGTTGAACGCGAGTCAACGCGGCAGCTTGCTTCACGATATCTTTGATCTGTACTTGATGAACGTTAAGGAATACCGTACACAAGGAGATGACTCCGTCCGTAATGCTGCTGAGCTGTTGCATACCATTACGGAACAGGTTATCGGGCAGTATGCAGAGGAAGTTCCGGCTCCAAGCAAGCATATTTTGAACAAGGAAGCGGAAAGCATTCGTAAGGATGTAAACATATTCATCGCTGGGGAGAGGAATCGGACGACTATTCCTGTTTACACGGAGCTGCAGCTTCATAGGGACGATTCGCCGCTGAAGTTGAAGATAAGCGATGAATGGTCAATGCCTATCAAAGGATTTGTGGATCGAGTGGATGAGGTCGCTCCTCATCGATACAAAATCTATGACTACAAGACAGGCAATCCTAGAAAATTCAAGCAAAACGAGTGCTTCTCTGGTGGTACGCAAATTCAACTGCCTCTCTATGGGCTCGCAGTCGAGCAATGGATGAAAGAGTCTGGCGTTGACGGGCAAGCACAAGTCGTGGAATCTGCTTATCTATTTCCTACGGAACGGGGGATGGGTGAGGAAGTCAGTCGTCCTCAAAACCGGAGAGAAGATTTAAAAGCTCTTCTCGTTACTACTATTGGAGCGATGAAACAAGGATTATATCCTCCTGCCAACGATTCTAAACAATGTACTTGGTGCGATTACAACGCGGTATGCGGCTCTCATGCGGAACTATTTGCGCATAAGAGGGACGCCTCCGAGAATGCAGCCAGACTGGAACTAATATTGGAGGTGAATCGTTTTGCTTAATGAACAGCTGCTTCAAGAAGACGAGGAGGCTCGTTACCGAATCATGAAGGACTTAGATACGACATTCCTAGTGGAGGCAGGTGCTGGCTCGGGCAAAACGACCTCCATCGTGGGCAGGATGATCGCTTTGATACGGGAGCGCAAAGTCGAGGTTCGTAACATTGCGGCCATTACGTTTACGAACAAAGCGGCGGCAGAGCTCATGAGTCGATTTCGTCTGCGATTAGAGCAGGAACTTTCCAGGACGGATGCAGGGCCTGAACGGGAGAACCTGGAGGAAGCTATGCGTCAAGTACCGGAATGTTTCATCGGTACGATTCATGCTTTTTGCGGCAGACTGCTCCGGGAACGGCCTATTGAAGCGGGGCTTGACCCAGCTTTTCGGGAAATGGATGATCTGGAGGACGCTGAGCTACGGGATCGATGCTGGGACGAATATCTGGACGAACTTCGTATTCGCGGCGACGTAGATTCCTTGAATGAGCTTTCCTTTTTCCAAATTAATGTGGAGGATTTGCGAGCCGTCTACAATCGGGTTTCGGAGTATGAGGATGTGGAGATTTATACGGAGCAGGTAGAACGCCCCGACTTCGACCGACTGCGTAACGCGCTGTTCCCCATGCTGGAAGAAGCGACCGTCTATATCCCGACTTCCGAGCCAGAGAAAGGTTGGGACGATCTGCAGAAGATCATACGTACAGCTCAGCGGCATTTGCGAAGTAAGAATATGGCCGACGATATGAATGTTCTGATATTGGCGAAGCTTTTCGACCGGAATTTGGGTGTTACGCTGAATCGCTGGACAGATCCCAAGATGGCGAAGCAGATCAAGGAGCAGTTCCATGAGTGGCAGGCGTCAATGCAGCGACCTTTTCTTCAGGACTGGAGGGAGTTCCTTCATCCGAAGCTGATCGCCTTCGTCCTTCCGGCGGTGCGTTTCTGCAGACAAAAGCGTATGGAAGCGGGAAAGCTTAACTTTCAGGACTTACTGATGAAGGCAGCCGAGCTTCTGCGAAAGTATCCGGAGGTCCGGCGGTATTTCGTTCGACGGTACAGCCGGTTATTTGTCGATGAATTTCAAGATACAGACCCAATTCAAGCTGAAATGATGATGCTGCTGACAGGAGCTGACAAGTCGGAATCCGACTGGCGCAAGCAGCTGCCCCGTCCCGGTTCCTTATTTGTGGTCGGCGATCCGAAGCAATCCATCTACCGGTTCCGCAGGGCGGACATTTCGACCTATAATTTTGTGAAACAGCGGATTGCGAAGTGCGGAAGTGTGCTGCAATTAACCCGTAATTTCCGTTCCGTTAAATCGATCGGGGACTTTGTCAATTATGCTTTCGAAAGTAAATTTGCGATGCCAGGAGTCGTTTCGGATTATCAGGCTCCCTTCGTACATATGGTTACGCAGCAGCCGAATCCGGGAGGCAAGGCGTCCTTGCACGGCATATATACACTAACCGTTCCAAAGCAAGAATGGGATCGGCAGCTGGATATCGCATTGTATGATGCGGAGCGGGTTGCGCAGTTTATCGCATGGGCTTGCGCTGGAAATCTGATGATTCAAGAGAGAGATCGGGAAGGTAAACTAATCTCTTGTCCGGCAGCCCCAGGTGATTTTCTCATTTTGTTAAAATTCCGCAGATACATTAACTTGTATGCGGAGCTACTCGATCGATATGGGATTTCATCCGATACATCAGGAAGCCAGGTTGTTTCCGAAGAGCTGCGTGCAATAAGTTTGCTGGTTCAGGCGTTAAACGATCCTACCGATCAAGTGCCGTTACTCGCTGTACTCCGAGGGATGCTGTTCGGGGTAAGCGATGAT
This sequence comes from Bacillota bacterium, assembly GCA_051750645.1. Taxonomy (GTDB): domain Bacteria; phylum Bacillota; class Bacilli; order Paenibacillales; family Paenibacillaceae; genus Pristimantibacillus. The sequence continues at coordinate 66,405 of JBNJJW010000013.1, forward strand.
GAGCTGCATCATTATCGCCGAGAAGGCGGAAGCATTGAGTTGTTCGTAAGCGTGAACCCTGACGCCCTTTCGGAGAAAGGCATGAAGGTGGAGCAAGCACTACGGAGACTGAGGCAATATGCCGAGTGGGTATTCGAGCTTCCGGCATTGGCAGCCTTCACCCGTATCGTCGATGACATCGGTCTTATCCCGGCAGCAGCTGCAGGAGAATCCGGCGCGATCCGAAGCGGGACGCTGATTAAGCTGTTGGAAATACTGCAAGGCGAACCGGAGGCATCCGTCGAATGGCTTTCACTAACCGAATGTCTGAGGCGACTGACCGATAAGGAAGGGATGGAGGCGGCAAGCCTCTTCTCCGGAAGCGGTGATGCGGTTCGCATCATGAACCTTCATAAGGCCAAGGGACTGGAGGCACCGGTCGTGCTACTGGCCTGCCCTTGCGGCGATGTCGATCATGATGCATCGGAGCATGTGGATCGATTGGCGGAGCCGCCGCTTGGGTACTTCACGATCTCGAAGCAGAAGGACAGCTACACTTTGGAAATTCTCGCCCTGCCCGTAGGCTGGACAGAGCGTGCGGAGAGGGAGCGGGAATTCATGCATGCTGAGACGGAACGCCTGCTCTATGTGGCGGTCACCCGTGCGAAGCAGCTGCTCATTGTGAGCCAATATCCAGCGCGGCCTGCGATCGATCCGTGGAGCATGCTGGCGGTTCCTCTTCAGCATCAGCTGGAGCTGGATTTTCCAGCGGTTGCCCCGGTAGAGCAGGAGCGGTTGGTGGAAGCCCCGAATATAGAGGCGGGATTAGAGGATTGGCGGCTTGCGTTAGAATCATGCTCTCAGCCTAGTTATCGGGTAGACAGCGTGACTGGGCTTGCTAAGTCGTCCGGAGAGATTATCCTCGAGCGTTCCTCCGAAGGTAAAGGGATGGCTTACGGCAGTTTGGCTCACCGGTGCTTGCAGGCGCTGGGGGAAGGCATGGATGAGGTGGATCTCTCAGACTTCTGCCAAATGGCAGCCGAGGAAGAAGGCGTCGAGGAAAAGTGGTTGGAGCAGGCGAAAGAGGCCGTGCGGATGGTATCGGCATCCGATGTGTGGTCCAGAAGTATGCGGGCTAGGCGGAAGTATCACGAGTTTTCTTTTATGGTTGCTCGGGATGCTGCTGGGGATGAGGATGGCAGACCTGTCGCCACATTGCTCCGCGGCGTCGTCATTGACCTTGTGTTCGAGGAGGCCGACGGCTGGGTTATCGTCGACTTTAAGACGGATCGGTATGAGCTGGTGCAGGAGCAGTCGTTTGTAGACTTCTATAAGCCGCAGGTGCAGGCTTATATAGACGAGTGGGAGCATACGGCCGGCGGGAAAGTGAAGGAAGCGGGGTTGTATTTTTTGGATTCGAATAGGTATGTCGTTGTTTAATAGTGTGACGAATTGTTAGGGGGGCACAATGGATATTCAAAACGTATTGCAAACATTAGCAGAGAAAAGGCCTATTTTTCATAATGAAGCGGATTTTCAGCATGCATTAGCTTGGGAATTGCGTGAGCATTACGACTGTAACATTCGTTTGGAGCGCCGTATGGATATTGATAATAACCGTCGAACATACCTGGATATTTTGGCAGAAGTGAATGGCCTTAAGGTGGCCATAGAATTGAAATATAAAATGTAAGGTTCAAGATGAGGAGTTTTCGTTGTTGAATCAGGGGGCGCAGGACATTAGCAGGTATGATGTACTTAAGGATCTGCAGCGGTTGGAAGGTATTATTGGGAATAGTCTAGCTGACGAAGGATATCTTGTTTTCCTGACAAATGATTCGTCGTATTATGGGAGCCGCTCATAGCGAGAGCTACGGTTGATCAAGATTTTCGCATACACAAAGGAAAGTTAATCAATGGATCTCTGTCATGGGGTCAGAATACCGGAGCGGGCACAATGAAGGGACGCGAGGCTTCCATTGACATAATGGGACAATATGAAATGAACTGGATTGACTACAGCGTGCTCGATCCATCGGCTCATGGGATCATAAAAGCTTTGATTGTTCATGTTCATCTTAATGGGCTTGTTGCTGATGTGAGACCTCAAGCTCGTGACATCGCCATTGCGCCGCTAAAGGATTCTCCGTATTGGACAATAGGAGATGGCAGCCTGCCTCCTACAGATTTAGCTACCAAAATTCAAGCTATTAAAGACATACCTGTTTCACAATTTGATTTGCAAGACAAATTATCGCAGTTGCTGATTGAGGATGGCTATAAGGTTCAGACTAACCATCCATACGGTTCATACAAACTGGATATATCTGCAGAGAAGGGAATAGATCATATTGTTATTGAAGTTCGCTATAAAACCGGTTTGCTGCAAACGATGTATAATGGCAAGCCGATAAATTTAAAAAAGCATGGAGCGTATTTATTATCCCGTTATGACTTCTTGAAAGGACGTAGAGAAACTGGAGAAAGCTCTGGAGAGTAGGCCTGGAGTTAGAGGTTATGCAATATTCGTAACAAACGATCATTCATACTGGGAGAAGCCAGCCAGACCTGATACCATAGATGAGGATTTTCATATCTATCAAGACAGGGAAGTTAATGGACTGCTTTCGTGGAAAGGGACATGTGTATCAGACACATCAAGCGGAACAGCTTCTCTACGGGAAGAAGTCATTAAAATTAAAGGTCACTATAAGATGAACTGGCAGCCGTTCTTAACACTTGGGTCAGGTAAATACGAGACGTTTAAAGTCTTGATGGTGGAAGTGTTGGCTAATAATGAACGAAAGTTATAGTAGATCAAATGAAATTCAGAATTGTTTATTTGTGAGAAAAAGTCGCAACTTCCTATACATAAGTATTAAGAATCTATAAATTATGATATCCTATTACTTGTAGGTTCCTAAATGCGTGTATAAGAGGTGTTAGATTATGGACGTATGTTATAACAAACTGTTCAAGCTGTTAATCGATAAAGGAATGAAGAGAACTGACTTACGGAAGATGACTGGAATCAGTCCTAATACCTTGACGAAACTCTCAAATAATGAATTCGTTTCGATGGAAGTGCTTGTGAAAATCTGTCGTGTTTTGGACTGTGATATTGGTGATATCGTCGAGGTTGTTGAAAGTCTAGATCACGGAGTAGCCAATCTTGTAGCATCTAGCGAAGAACAATTATGAACAAGAGAGAATATAGCGCAGGAATGGTGAAGCTTTCCTTCTGGTTCTCTGAGTTTCGCAAGGTGGTTAGCCTAATCAATAAAGGGAAAACGCTGAATGAGATCAAGGCTTTGAACTTTGAGGAGAATATATTCGCGGCTCCAACACAGGAAAGAGCCACTCAGATATTTAACACGGTGTCCAACCGCGTAAAAAGCTTAAATCAGTCATTTTATACGTTGTTTGAACAAAGTGATGTATCTACGCAAAAAATGATTGGGATTATTGCAATCATGAAGACAGATAACCTGTTTTTTGATTTTGTATATGAGATTTATAGGGAAAAGCTGATGATTGGCAACGACGAACTGGTCGACAGCGATATCCGGATTTTCTTCAAGGACAAGCAGCTACAGAGTGAGAAAGTTGCGAAATGGACGGATTACACGCTAAAGAGACTTGGTACCTGTTATAAGACAATACTTATGGAAGCCGGTTTAACAGATCGTTCATCCGGAAACAGAAGGATTCTGAAACCAATATTAGATAAGACATTGGAACAATGTCTGAAAGACAATGGCATGGAATTGATGATTCATGCCCTAACTGGGGTGAGGTAGAAAATGGCCAGTTTAGATGAAAGATTGGACATAGCAGAGCGCATGATTAGAACGCCAAGTTTTCGTCAGAACAAAGGACTTGGCAATGAAGTTGGCTATTATGTATTCGATTACCCCGCGGAGAAAGAACTGGATGTTAGGGAACGAATCGAGTACATGAAGGCTAAGAATTCAAAGGCATCCGATGGTTTTAAACTAATGGTCTTTGACCTTTATGATATCGTGATTGATATCCTGGAGCAGGAAGGCTTTATGGAGCAATGCTTCAGGTTCGAGAAGAAAAAAGGTATGGAACGAATTGTAAAGTCAGTTGGGAATCTGTTGCAGATTAACGACGATGCAAGTCTGATTGTTCGGTATATTCAGGAGCGAACACCACAAGATGCCGTAGTGTTGTTGACTGGAATAGGAAAATGCTACCCTCTCCTTCGGTCACATAAGGTATTGAACAACCTGCATCAAGCGATTGATCGTGTGCCGGTTGTGATGTTCTTTCCAGGAAAATATGACGGACAGGAACTGATTCTGTTTTCTGAAATCAAAGACGATAACTATTACAGAGCATTTAAGCTCGTTGATTAAGGAGCGCGTAAAATGAACATCAAAGATATGTTTGCCAGGCCTATTGACCGAGATATTAAAGGCGTAATTAAGGTAGGCCAAGGCGATGACGTAAATATAAAACAGGAACTTGAAGAGTATGTTGTGACAAGAGAACTGCAAAAGCACTTTGCGGACTTCTTCTCCAGTTACAAGAAAGGGATCAACGGCAATACCGATAAAATAGGTGTTTGGATTTCCGGCTTCTTTGGAAGTGGTAAATCTCACTATCTGAAAATCCTTTCCTACTTGTTGGACAACAAAGAAGTAGATGGTAAGAAAGCGCTTGACTATTTCATTGAGGATAACAAAATCGTCAACCCAATGGTCCTGGCTGACATGAAACTGGTCGCAAGTGTGCCGACTGATGTTGTCCTATTTAATATTGATTCCAAGAGTGAAATGACTGGGAAGCAGTCCAAGGATGCTATTGTCTCTGTCTTTCTGAAAGTGTTCAATGAAATGCAGGGATTTTGCGGTTCCATTCCTTTCCTTGCCGATCTGGAAAGACGGCTTGTTGAAGAAAACCACTATGAGAAATTTAAGAACTTATTTGAAGAGAATTTCGGTAAGCCATGGGACGCTTCCCGACACAAGTTTGATTTTATTCAAGACAGCATAGTGGAAGTACTGGATGAAATGGGCTTTATGAGCGAGGCTGCTGCGCGTAACTGGTGTGAAAGAGCAACTGAACCGTACAATATTAGCATTGAAAATTTTGCCCGACTGGTGAAAGAATATCTTGATCGTAAGGGGAATAATCATCACGTCGTATTTTTGGTAGATGAAATCGGCCAGTACATAGGTGACGACTCTAAATTGATGCTTAATCTGCAAACCGTAACAGAGGATTTAGGGACGGCTTGTCAAGGCAAGGTCTGGATTGTCGTGACCAGCCAGCAGGACATTGATTCCATTACCAAGACGAAGGGGAATGACTTCTCCAAGATTCAGGGACGGTTCGATACCCGCTTGTCTCTTTCCTCAGCCAATGTGGATGAGGTCATTAAGAAGAGGATTCTGGACAAAAATACAACAGCTGAGCAAACACTAAGAATTCTCTATGAGCAGAAAGCCACCATAATCAAAAACTTGATTGTGTTCAATGATGGTGTAGAAAAGAAACTATACGCTGATGAGCGTGACTTTGCTGCCGTTTATCCCTTTGTGCCCTATCAATTCAACTTACTAGGAAGTGTCCTTACTTCCATCAGAACCCACGGCGCTTCAGGGAAGCATTTATCTGAGGGCGAGCGCTCCATGATTTCACTGTTTAAGGAATCTGCAGTCAAGCTGATGGGACGGACCGCCGGAACGTTAATCCCTTTTAATGTATTCTACGATGCATTGCACCAATTCCTTGATCACAGTCATAAGGGTGTAATCAGCCGTGCAATAGATAACAGTTATATAAACCCAGATAAGCAAGAGGACTGTTTTGCCGTCAACGTCTTGAAAACCCTGTTCATGATTAAATATGTTAAAGAGATTACAGCAAACATTGATAATATTACCAGCTTGATGATTTCTGATATCAATACCGATAGAATTGAATTGAAAAAGCAGGTAGAAGAAGTCCTGAAAATTCTCGCTCGCCAGATGCTGATTCAGAAGAACGGCGATATCTACGTGTTCCTGACGGATGAAGAGCAGGAAATTAATCGGGAAATTGATAGCCAGAATGTGGAGATGGCAGAGGTAATCAGCAAGGTTTCGGAGCTGATCTTTGAAGATATTTTCAGCGATAAAAAATATCGTTACCCATCGTTTAACGGCAGATATAGTTTTGCTTTTAATCAATATGTGGATGAACGACCTTATAAAGCGAATCAGAGCCATGATATCGGCTTAAGAGTGCTCACTCCGAATTCCGATTATGGTGCCGATGAAACGACGCTCCGTATGATATCTGGTCAGGGACGAGAAATTCTTGTCGTATTGCCGAATGATTCTGCCTTCTTGGATGAAATCAGAAGCGCACTTCAGATCGAGAAGTATCTGCGCCTCACGACGTCCAGTACTCTGACTAAGTTTGAACAGATTAAAGATGCCAAACGTGTAGAGATGCGTGAAAGAAATGGCAACGCCAAGATTTTCCTGATTGAATCCTTGAAAAGTGCAGATATCTATGTGAATGGTGACAAAGCACAGATTGGCTCTAAAGAGGTGTCGGCAAGAATCAATGATGCACTTGGCCGTCTTGTATCAACCGTTTATCATAAACTGCCGTATATTGACGCTGCTATGGGCGATGCAAATATTCGGGCAATGTTCAAGACTTCTAACCAGCTTACCCTTACTTTGGAGGGCGGCACAGAACCGAATATTCATGCGTTGAATGATATGCTGAGCTTTATTGCCGGAAATTCGTCTATGCACATGAAGACATCGATGAAGAGTCTAATGGATCGCTTTATGAAGGCACCTTACGGCTTCGTGGAAGATGATGTGGAATGGCTAGTTGCCAAGCTGTTCAAGAATGGCGATATTTCTTTCACCGTAAGTAGTACAAGCGTTACCTTGCTGAATAAATCAGATGAAGAAATCATCAACTATATTACCAAGAGAGAATTTGTAGAGAAGCTGCTGACTGAACGGCGTGAGAAGGCTAATGATAACCAGAAAAAAGCTGTCCGTGAAGTCATGAAGGAATTGTTCGGTGTATCCAGTATCAATGAAGATGACGATGCTATGATGCGCAGCTTCCAGAGCTATAGCAAGAACATTTTGAATGAGTTAGAGAAGTTTGAAATCATGTACCAGAGTAAGTCGCTTCCGGGCAAAAAGGTTGTGGATTCTGGTAAAAATTTGCTTCGTGCAATCATTCAGATTCAGTCCCCGATGGAATTCTTCAAGAAGATCCATTCGGATAGGGAAGATTATTTTGATTTTGCTGAAGATTATGAACCCGTCAAATTATTTTTTACCGGGGAGCAAAAGACCGTCTTTGAAAAAGCTCTGAAACTGATGAGTATTTACGATGATAGTAAGACCTTTATCGTCGATGAAAAAGTAGAAAATGTCGTTATTGAAATTAAGGCGATTCTGAGAAAAGATGCTCCATACGGAGAAATTCCAAAGTTACCTGAACGACTGGATCAATTTTCAGAGCTTTATGCGAAGCTCTTGGGAGAGATGGAAACTCCTGTGATCGCAGCCATAGAAGATGCTCGGAAGAGAGTATTTAATTTTCTGGATACCAAGGGGTACAAGGATCAGTTTATCAGCCGGTTCCATCAGCTATTTGCAGAAATCTTGGAAAAGGCGAAGACCTGCAACAATGTGGCGACTTTACAGAATATCAAGGTGGAAGCCGATGCTCTGAAAGTTCGGCTGCTGAACGAGCTCTCTAAGAAAGATGAGCAGATTGCCCGCGATAAAGTCAAGGAAGAAAGTGAAAAATACAATCAAGATGAAGTTGAGAGCCGACCGGATCCAAAGCCTCAACCAAAGATCAAGAAAAGGAAGAACATCAGCATTAAGACCGTCAATCTTGCTGCCTCCTGGCAGATTGAGTCGCCGCAGGACGTTGACAAATATATGGCCGCTCTAAGGGAAAGGATCCTGAAAGAGTTGGATGATGAAACCATCATAAATATTGAGTTCTAGAGAGGACGCATCTGATGAATAAGACAGCTATTAAAAACTTTGCCGTGTGGGCAAGAAACAAGCTCATCGCAGAGATCATATACAAAGCCGGGCTACTGGGCATTACAGATAAGGGAATCAAAGCTCCCTTGCCGCAGTCTACAAAGGATGTTCAATTCTTTGACATAGGTGCCAAAGAACCCTATTCCATCACTGGCGTGGAAATCGAACAACGCAGAAATCTGTCGGAAGTCATCCAGAAAAAAGAAAAGCAGACTGATTATAAGACTGCCTATAAAAGTGTAGTTGAAGAGGTTGCCTATACTTGGTTTAACCGTCTTATTGCTGTGCGCTTTATGGAAGTGAATGATTATCTTCCTTCTAGGATCAGGGTGCTATCCTCAGAGAGCGGTACTAAGTCCGAACCTGACTTGGTGACTTCACCCTTTGAGGCTGAGCTGGACTACGAGCCTTATGAAAGAGATCGGATCATGCAGTTGAAAAATGACAATAAGCTGGATGAGCTTTTCCGTATGCTCTTTATCAAACAATGTAACGCTCTGAATGCCATTTTACCCGACTTGTTTGAGAAAACAAATGACTATACCGAGTTGCTGATGAATGTGTCCTTTACTGATAAGGATGGAGTCGTCTACCATCTGGTAAATGACATCCCTGAGGATGACTTCAATGTGGAAAAAGAAGGTCAGGTTGAGATCATCGGATGGCTTTATCAGTATTATAATACCGAACCGAAAGACGAAACCTTCGCCTTACTGAAAAAGAATGTAAAGATCACCAAGGAACGTATTCCCGCGGCTACTCAGCTATTTACACCGGACTGGATTGTTCGTTATATGGTAGAGAATAGCCTTGGCCGACTTTGGCTTGAAGGCCATCCGAATGACGATCTGAAAGCCGGATGGAAGTATTATCTTGACGAGGCTGAGCAGGAGCCGGAAGTTCAGGCGCAACTGGACGCGATTCGAAATGAATACAAGACCATCAAGCCCGAAGATATCAAGGTGATCGACCCTTGCATGGGCAGTGGTCATATACTGGTATACGCTTTCGATGTATTGATGCAGATTTATGAGAGCTACGGGTACAGCCAACGTGATGCTGCAAAGAGCATCGTAGAAAATAATCTTTATGGCTTAGACATTGATAATCGTGCCTACCAGTTAGCTTATTTTGCTGTGATGATGAAAGCAAGGCAGTATAACCGTCGTATCTTAGACGGTAAAACAAAATATCATGTTTATGCGATTCTGGAGAGCAACGGGATTAACCGAACTCACCTAAAACACTTTGGTTATGGTATGACTGATTTGGAACGAAGCACTGCTTTGAACCAGATGGAGTATCTCCTGGATACAATTAGTGATGCCAAAGAGTATGGATCTATCCTGAATATTGATAACTTAAACTGGGAATTGCTCTATAGATATTTAAACAATGTAGATTTCAATGGGCAGGTTTCGTTTGATACCGTCGGGCTAGATGATGATAAACAGAATCGACTACGAAAATTAGTGGAGTTAGCAAGTGTAATGGCGCAGAAATACGATGTGGTTGTGACAAATCCACCCTATATGGGAGCAGGTGGTATGAATAACAAGCTAAGTTCTTATGTGAAAAATGAATATCCTATTGCCAAAGCAGATATGAGTACAGTTTTTATGAAAAAAACCATTGACTTATGTCATTCTGATGGATTTATGGCAATGATAAATATTCCTGTATGGATGTTTTTATCTTCATATGAACCATTAAGAAAAGATCTACTTGAGGATGTAACATTTTACAATATGTTGCATTTGGGTCGTGGAATTTTTGGATCTGATTTTGGAACAACATCATTTGTAACAAGGAGATCACGAATTAAGTATTATCAGGGTACTTATCGAAGGCTATTCAGGAAACAGAGCTTAGTTGACTCTATTGAGCAAAAAGAAAAATGGTTTTTGGAAGGAAAGGGATTGTTCTTATGCAATCAAGAAGCATATTCTAAAATTTCTGGAATGTCTTTTGCTTATTGGGCAAGCGAGAAAACTAGAAAATGTTTTGAAAATAGACTTTTGAATGAAGTGGCTGATATAAGATCTGGGATAAGCACCGGCGACAATGATCGCTTTTATCGTCTTTGGTTTGAAGTAAGCGATAAAGAGATTTCATTTACAAGCTCATTAACGCCGACTAATAGTGAATATAAATGGTTTCCAATCATCCGTGCTGGAGAATATAGAAAATGGTGGGGGAATAGGGAGAATATTCTGAATTTGCAGCATGATGCATATGAAATTAAAAACGCAGGGAATAATTTTAGGCTGAGAACTCCAGGTTTCTACAATAAATTGGGTATTACTTGGTGTAGGATCACGATTGGAGATGTAAGTTTCAGGATAAAGGACGAATTAGTGAATTTTGGTGAAAATAGCCCATCTATGTTTTTCAAAAATGAAGATGATGCTTATTATTTTTTAGGTTTGTTAAACACAAAAGTAATTTCACACTTTTTGTCACTAATAAATCCCACCATGACTTATCAAGTTGTAGACATTTCATCTTTACCTATAATTGTTGATGATAGAACAAAAGCGTTAACTATAGGTTTAGTAAAAGAATGCATTGCCTTGGCTAAACAAGAATTTAATGAGTTTGAAGTATCTTGGGATTTTCGTATCCACCCGTTAGTACACTTTGCAAATCAGAGTTCACTGAATGTTAGTTATAATGCATGGGAATTAAGTAAACGTACAGCATTTTATAGACTTAAAGAATGCGAAGAGCAATTGAATCGTATGTTTATTACGCTCTATGGTTTAGATGGCGAAATAATGCCAGACATTGAGGAAAATGACATTACTTTCCGTAGAAATGATTTGCAGAGAGATATACGTTCCTTCGTTTCTTATGCAGTTGGCTGTATTTTTGGCCGCTATAGTCTGGATAAAGAAGGTCTTGCTTACGCTGGTGGTGAGTGGGATGACTGCAATTACACCACATTTACTCCGCATAAGGATAATGTTATTCCAATTACGGACGAGGAGTATTTTGAGGATGATTTACTCGGGTTGTTCTGTGTATTCCTGAAAAAGTCTTTTGGTACAGATACGCTGGAAGAAAATCTGAACTTTATCGCAAATGCACTTGGGAACAAGGGTAATTCATCCAGAGATGTTATCCGCAATTATTTCATGAAGGACTTCTTTAATGATCACTGCAAGATTTATCAGAAACGCCCGATCTATTGGCTGTTTGATAGCGGTAAGGCTGACGGCTTTAAGGCTTTGGTCTACATTCACAGATATAATGCGGACTCCATTGGTAACCTGCGAATTGACTATCTCCATCGGTTACAGCGTGTTTATGACAGTGAGATCGCCCGTATGCAGGAAACTATTGACAATAGCAACAATCCACGTGAAGTGGCCGCTGCGAACAAACGGAAAGAAAAACTGACTAAACAATTAAAAGAAACCAAAGAGTATGATGAGAAAATCGCTCACCTAGCCCTCGCACGTATTTCCATTGATCTGGACGATGGCGTAAAAGTCAATTATGATAAAATTCAGACCGGCACAGACGGCAAGAAGCTAGATGTTCTGGCGAAGATTTAATGAACCATGAGAGGGGCTGGTCGGATGCCTGAATTGAATTTGAAACAGATTGCCGACAAGCTAAATGCCGAGTTCGCCGGCGATACCCGCAAGCTGGTATTCTGGTATGACGATAAGGCTGAGTTTGCGGATGATATTGCTACACTAGAATTGTCCAATGCCAAGGTGTACAATTTGGAATCGGACAATCAGTTTTATACAAAATACTTCCTGGAAAGGCTGGATCGAACGACCAATTATTTAATCTATGCACCGTTTTCCAAGCCGCCAGTGCGGGATAATCATCTGGCTGATACAATCAAGTACTCCAAAGAATTCTTTGCGGATCGCGCTTCACTGCTTACGGTCGATCTTGGAATTGATGAGAAGTATAAGCCGGTCATTCAGAAATACATCAAGTTCTTTGGAGCGAAAGACAGAACACAGCGGTTTTATGATCTAGAGATTGAGAATTTCACCAGAAATACCATCGAAATTGCTCTCTTGAGCGCACTCTGCAAGACACGAACAGCTTCCTTCGAGGAAGTTGTTCGTGTTGTTTTGACTGATGATGAAATGGATGATAATAAGTTTCTAGCAGAGTTTGAGAAATACGATCTCCTTCTCGCCTTTTGGAGACTTTGCGAAGAGCAATTTGGCTATACGGATGTGAAGCCGACACTTGAGAAGCTTGTTGTCACCCTATTTGTGACCTATACGGAGCGATATATGGATGCTGAGCTTCCTAAGTCGTGGAACAGCTTTATTTCGTATAAGTCCGGCAATATTATTGCCTTTTTGGACAATTTGATGAACAGCTTGCTTTACCGCAACCGATATAACGAGCTATCTGAATATGTGGCTGCAGGATTGAATGCAACTGTCGCATTGGAAGCTATTGGGCCGGAAGCATTGCTGCGCTGTGATACATTTGCTTTGATTGATCGGATGATCATTCACTGGATCATGGAACGGCTGCTGGTTGAGGATACCGGTGCCAAACTGAATGGGATGACGATTCCGCTGGTTTGTCAGGAACGTAATAAAATGCATTTTGGAGAAATCTTTAAGATGCAATATAAGCTTCTGGAACACGCCTATTATTTGATTATGGAAGGCAGCTATAATTGTCCGGATGATTTAACAGAGATTGTCAATCAATACCGTGAGTCTGACTATCTGATTGATACCCATTACCGGTATTTCTATTACTGCTTCGACAAGCTCAAGGACACAACTGCTTATGAGCGACTTCAAGATCTAATCGAGAATATCTATTCTAATGAATACCTGGATAAAATCATTTCTAAATGGAACGCTGTGTTGATTCATGATGAATCCATGACGGTGCTGCCATTGCAGCGGAATTTCTATTCTCGGTATATCTATAATCGAAAGGAGCGCGTAGTCGTCATCATTTCTGATGCCATGCGTTTTGAGACAGGTCGCACTCTTTGGACGAGATTGCAGGATGATGAGAAATGTACGGCCAAGCTGGGAGCAATGCTTAGTATGCTGCCGTCGTATACAAGGCTTGGTATGGCTGCGCTCCTGCCACATAAGGCTTTGGAAATGACGGATGATTATCGTATTCTGGTTGATGGTGCATCCTGCGATGATCTGAAGCAGCGGGAAGCTGTGTTGCAACGCCACAATGCGAATAGCCGCTGTATTCAATTTGATGACATCAAGTCGATGAAAAGGGATGCGATCCGTCAGGTATTCACAGGTATGGATGTCGTCTATATTTATCACAATCAAATTGATGCTCGCGGCGATAAGCCTAATACAGAGAATGAAGTATTCATTGCATGTGAAGAAGCGGTGAATGAAATCCATGATCTTATTAAGCAATTGACGGATCATGTAAGTGCTACGCATTATATAGTCACCGCCGATCATGGGTTTATCTATAAGCGAGATAAGCTGGAAGAAAGTGATAAGATAGCGAATGTATCTGAGAAAGGTTCGTTTGTTAACCGCCGCTTCATTGTGTCCGAACAGGCACTTCAGGGTGATGGCATTGGTTCTGTACCTATGAGCAGAGTCCTTGGCAATGATGATAACAAAGTGGTGTCTTTCCCGGTCAGTTCTAATGTATTCAAGGTTGCAGGCGGCGGTCAGAACTATGTACACGGCGGCTCATCCCCGCAGGAAATGATTGTTCCGGTGTTGGATATTAAGACGGAGAAGGGTCATAAAGGCACACGCACCGTTCAAATAACTCTGATTAGCATGGTTCAGAAAATATCCAATCTTATTACTACGCTGGACTTCATTCAGAATGAGCCAATCAGCGATGTAGTGAAGGGATCTAGCTATAAGATTTTCTTCATATCCGAAGAAAATGAAAAAATCTCGAATGAGAATATTTATGTCGCTGACAAAAAAGATGTAGAGCCGCAAAAACGAATTTTCCGTCTACGCTTTAACTTTAAGAATAAACAATACGATAGGTCGAAACGGTATTATCTAGTGGCTTACGATGAAAAAAATGATTTAGAAGTCCTTCGTCATGATGTGTTAATCGATATAGCCTTTGCCAATGACTTCGGATTTAATAACGTGTAGGACGGGGTGATCATGTGAGCGATTATCAACAGGGAATGGAAAGCCACTCAGAGTTGATTGATAAATTAAAAACCTATTTCATGGGTAAAATTGTTAGAAAAGATCTAACCAAGAAGATCAAAGAAGGGGCTAACGTACCTGTCTATGTGCTGGAATATCTGCTGGGGATGTACTGCTCTTCCATGGATGAAGAAGAGATTGAGGCAGGAGTAATGAATGTCAAGCAAATTCTGGCCGAAAATTATGTACGCCCGGATGAAGCGCAGAAGATCATCTCGAAGCTTAGAGAGAGAGGCAGCTATACCGTCATTGATGGGTTGTCAGTTAAGCTGAATTACAAAGATGACATCTATGAAGCTGAATTCTCCAATCTTGGGATTAAGGGCGTACCCATTGCGGAGAGGTATGTTACCGAATATGAACGTTTACTTAGCGGTGGTATTTGGTGCATCGTCCAGATGGAATATTTTTATGATGAGGCAGATAAAAACCGGAGTCCCTTTATCATCCATAAGCTGACACCTATTCAGATGCCAAGTCTCGATATCGAAGAGGTTAAAGCTGCTAGAGCACATTTCACCGACGAAGAATGGATTGATCTTGTTCTTAGAAGTACGGGTATGGAGCCATCTCAGTTTAATAAACGGATCAAATGGCTGCACCTGGCCAGACTGATTCCCATGATTGAGAACAACTATAATCTGTGTGAGCTTGGACCAAGAAATACGGGGAAATCTCATATATATAAGGAGATCAGCCCAAACAGTATATTGGTATCAGGCGGACAGACTACTGTAGCGAACCTATTCTATAATATGGGAAGTAAGACTGTGGGTCTGGTTGGATTATGGGATTGTGTGGCCTTCGATGAAGTTGCCGGTATAAAGTTTAAGGATCAAGATGGCGTCCAGATTATGAAGGATTATATGGCATCAGGCTCATTCGCAAGAGGCAAGGAAGAAAAGAACGCTTATGCTTCTATGACCTTTGTCGGCAATATCAATCAAAGTGTTGATGTCGTTTTGAAGACCTCTCATTTGTTTGATCCATTTCCTGATATAATGGCGAATGATACAGCTTTCTTGGATCGTATGCACTGTTACATACCTGGCTGGGAGATTCCGAAATATCGTCCAGAGTACTTCACTAATGATTATGGCTTCATCACGGACTACTTTTCAGAAATCATGAGAGAGCTGCGTAAAATCTCCTATGGAGATTCTTATGATAAATACTTTAAGCTGGGTAATAATTTTAACCAGCGTGATGTTATTGCTGGAAAAAGACAGTATCAGGTCTTGTGAAACTAATCCATCCAGACGGCAAGTTCACCAAAGAGAATGTTGAAGAAATTCTACGGTTTGCTCTGGAAATGCGACGCAGAGTAAAAGAACAGCTGAAAAAGATCGGCGGCATGGAGTTCTATGATGTGAACTTCTCTTATATTGACAATGAGACTTTCAACGAAGAATTTGTTTCTGTGCCCGAGCAAGGTGGAGGAAAGCTGATTCCGGAAGGCATGGGCAAACCGGGGCATATTTACACCGTATCTCATGGGAAGTCTG
This sequence comes from Bacillota bacterium, assembly GCA_051750645.1. GTDB lineage: Bacteria > Bacillota > Bacilli > Paenibacillales > Paenibacillaceae > Pristimantibacillus. The sequence continues at coordinate 82,110 of JBNJJW010000013.1, forward strand.
GCATGATAGGTGTTTATAAACTGGAAATGCAGATGACTTCTGGTACAGGCAAGTTTGAAAAAACCGGTATTGGATCGGATCGTGAAGCGAGAGAAGCGGTTGAGACGGCATACCGTTATTTGAGAGCTAATGGCAGAAATATCAGTGGCTCCATTAGTACGACAACAAAGGACTATCTGATGCATGTTCAGGATTTGAACGGTATAGGGATGACCAAGTGTCTGACTCTCCCAGCTGTTGTAGCTATCTGTTCGGTCGCATTAAACAAACCGGCTCTGGGCAGTGCTGTGATACTGGGAGACTTGAGTATCGGGGGCACAATCATGAAAGTAGAAGAACTTGCTAATACATTGCAGGTTTGCTTGGACAGTGGTGCCAAGAAGGTCTTGATCCCGATTACATCTGCTGTGGATCTTGGTACCGTCCATCAGAATTGATAGGATGCTTCAATATTATCTTCTACCAGAGTGCCGAAGACGCTGTGTTTAAGGCTTTGGGAGTGGAATGAATTATTCGGTGTAGGGCTGAGTTTACATGTGTTTACGCCGGATATAATGTATTATATAAAAAGAAATGAGGTGGATACTGATTGTTAAAGTCACTGCGTTTGGTTAGATTTAAAGCATTTCAGGATTCTAAATGGATAGATTTCAAAGAAATTACGCTTCTTTTCGGATTGAATTCATCCGGTAAGACGAGTATCTTAAATTCTTTGCTACTATTGAAGCAAAGTCTGCAGAATCCGGCTCTTGAAGTGCCTGTAACCTTCTCTTTCTTGGCGGATAAACGCGGGGTAGATTTAGGTAATTATGAAGAGGTAGCCTATAATCATATAGCCAATCACGATCAACCTATAGAGCTTCAGTGCAAGCTTGATCTGTCATCAAGAATTGGGGGGAAAGTGAAGGAAATTGATGTAAAAGAGATCATTTTTGTTATTCGCTTAGGTTTCAACAAAAAGAAGGAAACAAATTTCATATCCGGTTTTTCCATATTAAACTCGCAGTTTGAAAATATATTGACACTAAAACGTAATCCTCGAAACCTTAATCTGAGCACATATCATTCGGATGTATATGAAGATATTGCAAAAGCAAATATAAATACGGAATGGTTTAATTTCTTGCCAATACTAAAGGATGAGAAGTTTAATGATCATCCTGTAAAGGCTATAACCGACTCTATTCGTGAGACTTTGATAGATGTATTCAAAAATCTCTCTCACATAGGCCCATTAAGAAGTGAAGTGGAACGGTTCTATCAATTTGCAGGCGAGAATCCTGTAGAGGTAGGCAGATATGGTGAAGATGCGCTTAAGATTTTATATTTGGATAGAAAAGATAATTCGGACGATTTGACAAGAAAAGTGAATCGATGGTTTGAGAAATACGGCTACCGGTTTGAGTGGAGATCTTATAACTTCGGTTTCCAATTAATTCTCAAGGATATTGCTTCTGATATCAAAGTGAACATTAAAGATGTCGGATTTGGTATTTCACAAATTCTTCCGATTATCGTACAGGGTTACATCGACAAGAAACAAATTGTGCTCATTGAACAACCGGAAATCCATCTTCATCCCAAAGCGCAAGCAGATCTTGCAGATATGTTGATTGAAATGCAGCGGGAGACTGGTAAGATTTTTATTGTAGAGACACATAGCGAACATCTTCTTCTACGTTTAAGAAGAAGAATAGCAGAAACTACGTTGAATGAGAGTGACAGTGACGATTGTATTAGAAATAGGGAAGTCGCCGTTCATTTTGTTGAGAAGACGAAGAAGGAAAGCGTTGTACATCAGCTCAATATTAATCAGAAGGGTGAATTTACTCACATTCCCGATGCTTTTCATGCGTTTTTCTCTGATGATTTTGCAGAAAGTCTGAAGCTAAGCGAGGCGATTGCTAAAATAAATGGAAAATCCAAATCGTAATATGGGGTCGACACTTATGATCATCGTTGTAGATACGAATATTCTGGTAAAGGGCTTTATTGAGAAGGATCCGGCCACGTTGTTTACTTTTCTCACGACATTTTACAATCGAAAAGCCCAGCTACTTCCACTTGATTATGAAGGCGTTGTAATGAAAGAGTATCGCGACAATATGAAAGATGATCCCCTCTTTCAGAAATGGTTTGTCCATTTGCAAAACAGTAACCAAATACAATATGTAAATGGGACATTAGACCTTAAGATTCGAAAGAAGTTGCTTGAACTGGGCTTTCATGAGGAGACAGATCAAACTTTTGTAGCTGTATCGCTTAATTCTGGTAAAATAATAGTTACGGAAGACAGCGATTACGGAAAAGGGAAAGAAGAAAAAGCGATAGAGAAGCAAGCGGTATTAGATTATTTGACAGTCAAGCTGGGTTTAGAGGTCTATGATGTGAATGAGATTTGTTCAAATATTTAGAAATCAAATATAATTGATTAACCCGCAGAATTGTATAATTAATTCATTATCCTAATCTACTAGGCGACCATCATCTTCGAGGGTCGTCTTTCTTTTTGCCCTTTAACAAGGTCTTCCGACCTGAATTGTCGAACTAACAAAAATAAAGAATATTATCTGTACGAGCATACGTTCCATGACATACTATTGTCTTATTACTATGGTTTAATTGAGCCAATGAATACTAAAGAATGTGGGAAATTACCGTGGCATTACTGAAATGTTTAGCAAGTTCTAATCATTTGAAGTTTCTTTCATATAATATGTATATTATATTAATGGACTTTATTTGAAACATAGGAGGGAAGAAATGATAGAGTTATTGAAAGAGATTAGGGATGGTATTTATTCAATGAATGAAAACATCGGAGACCATAAAGACTCAATAGATGAATTAAAAGGAAATGGGCTTTATAATTCATTTACTGATGTTTGCGATAAACTTGAGTCAGTCGCAAGTGATATTAAAAGTAATTGACTATATGATTCTCTTAGTGATGTTTGCGATATATAAAGTGATATTTTTTCCTCATTAAATACGATCGAGCTGAATATAATGTAAATGTAGTAATTCACATCAGTTATTTTAAAGAAAGCAAAACCGAGTTAACATTGTGGCGTGCAGACATGCGCGCCTTTTTCAATTTCTAACCAGAAAAGTGAAGTAAAAAGGAATTAGCTACTTATGCGTCGAAAGTCACAATAAGGAAAATTTTCAACTTGGAGGAATGAACAGAATGGGTTTTGTGTCGATTTTTACAACTTGGTACTTTTTTGCATTATATATTGCAGGAATGTTGATTTTTGGTGGGTACCACTACTATAAAATATACCCGAGATATGCCAAGGCCAAGACTGCTGCTGAGAATGTAGCTGATCAATTAGAAAAACTAAAGAACGTAGATAATCTGGTAGAGCGATTTAATGACATGGATAATTGGATCAAGGAACAAGATAACGAATATATAGTGAAATGTGTTGAGCCAAGCTGGAGAACATTTTATAAGAAGTTTATGGATTATCAACGTAATGGCGTAAGTATAACTCCGGATGTTTATGATTATTTTCATGAGGAGAGCTTCATTCAGAAGTACGGAAATCGTAAACTAGCAGATTTGATTCCGGGGCTGTTTTTGGCGATCGGTATATTTGGTACATTCCTTGGTATTGCGTCAGGTGTATCTGGCCTAGATCCTAATGGGGATTCGGCAGAAATGAAAAGTGGAATCGGATTACTTCTTAGCGGCATGACTGTTAAGTTTATGTCTTCCATGGTTGGTATTGCATCTTCAAGTATATGGCAGTATGTAGATAAAAAAAGAAACTTACCTATTCTTCACGAAAGCTTTCATCTCATTCGTCAAAGTATGGATGATGCTTTTCCAACACAGGAAGAGAGCACCGTTCTATTTCGAATGCTCCAAAACCAAGAGAAGCACATGCAAGATTTTCAAGTGTTCATGTCCGAACAATTAATTCCTCAGATGATGACGGGATTCACCGATGCGCTAAGTCAGTCGATCTTGCCTCCATTAGAACAGACCCAGACGTTAATGGGCGAGCTGATAAGCAATGCAAGCGCGAATCAAATGGACGGCGTGAAGCAGCTAACCACCGAGGTTATGAATTCATTAAATGAAATAACAGGCGAGCATATGAAAAATTTAGGGGAGGCTCTCCAATCAACTGTAGAATGGCAAAAGCGTGTTCATGAAGAGATGAGTGCTTTAGTAGAATCTATGCAGCAGTCAGCACAACACCAATCTGAGATGGTGGAGAAGACAACTGTTTTAACAGAGGAAATCCATAATTATACGGAAAATATTACGGACTACCAAAAAGTGCTTGAAGGCACAGTAGCCCAGTTAAACGATACTACTTCCAAAAATAGTGAGCTACAAGTCGCTGTGACAGGTCTCCTTGAACGGATGGTAGATGAGAGAAATGTATTCCATAATCATTTTGATGATCATATTGGTCGATTACAATTAAATGTTGAATCTATCGTGTCACAGTCGGAAATTCAAGTTGCTGTGCAAACACATCTTGAACAAAATTTACAGCGAATGACCGATATGTCAGAAAGTCAACAGCTTCTGGTCTCTGCACTATCCGATCAAGCATCTCTTGCGAAGCGATCGGGTGAGGAGTTGGGGCAATTAGTTTTACGTTTTGAGAATAACGCCTCTTTATTCTCAGATTTACAGGCTGGCGTTGGAGATTTGTTGGAACAAACGGCTGAAGAGAGAAAACGGGTCGATCAGCTGATTGAAAATATTCAAGAAGATCTTGTCGAACAAGTTGAATTAATGGATAATCGCGTTCAAATCATGACCACTGTGTGGGAAGAGAACAGTGATGTTATGACAAAAATGAACAACCAATTAGGAACTTCTATGAATCAATTCACCGATGATATGCATCGTGGAATCATGCGTACCTTCGAACAATTTGATGAAGAATTAACGAAGTCCGTGAATTTGTTAGCTAAGGGTGTAGATTCTATGCGAGATGGCCTAGTAGAATTGCCAGAGGTCATTCAAGAATTAAAGCAATCTGTCATAGAGATAAATAAGCAGGCTAAACGTGCTACAACGAATATATAAAGTGAGAGGAAGATAGGTAGTGGCACGAGGTTTTCGTAATATAAAACGACATTCTCAAATAGCTCATGAAGAAGAGAAGGAAAGCTCTTGGATTTCCTATACGGATCTCATGTCTGCTCTGTTAATAATATTTGCGTTAGTCATAATGGTGACGATGTACGATACTCAAAATGCATATGAACAGCAAAAAGAGGCCATGGAGCTGACGGCTGAAGCGATTAAACAGAAAGAAGATGCCATTACTCAAAAGAACAAACTAATTGAGGAAGTTATCGGCGTCAAATCAAGAATTATTCAGGAGTTGGTAATGGCCTTCAAGGACTCGAACTTAGACTTGCAAATCGATCAGCAAACGGGAGCAATCCGGTTCTCCGGCGGCGTTTTCTTTGATAAGAAAAGCAGCACGGTGTCAGCTAACGGAAACGACTATCTCATACAATTCATTCCTCAATATATAGACATATTATTATCCGATCAATTCCGTAATGAAATTGCCCAAATCATTGTCGAAGGACATACGGATAGCGATGGTGGATATTTGTATAATCTTAAACTGTCACAAGACCGGGCGTTGTCTGTTGTACAACAGGTATTTGCTCCAACGTTTCCAAAGTTTAAGTATCAAGAGGAATTAAAAACCGTTGTAACAGCAAACGGTCGGTCTTTTAGTGTTCCAATCTTAGATGCTAGCGGTAAAATGGATCTCAATAAATCCAGACGCGTGGAATTTAAGTTTCGTCTCAAAGACGAGCAACTATTGGAGAAGCTTCAAGGACTGATGGTGGAAAATGGACAATAACACATATATTTTTAACTTTACCTTTACTCCAAAGAAGCTATTAGAAGCAAGGAAAACGGTACAGAAACGTTATGAAGATATTGATATGCTTACGGCATCACAGGTTAGTGGTCTACGGCTGCCCAAACTATTGGAATTAATTAGACAAACTCCAGAAGAGGAAATTGAAAAGCTAGTCCAACAGCTTAGAAAAACGGACATTATGGTTTTACTTTACCAATACCCTCATTTTGCAGAATCCAATGATACGCAGAAGAAAATTAACCTAGTAATAAGCAATCGTTATAGTCCAACAATTGGCTTGTTTGTCTGGGGCGTGTTTCAGCTTGACTATCAGAATATTTATGTTCAGGATCTTCTTAGAAGATTATATGCTATTGATCAATTTGGTTTTTTACATATTGATAATGAAGCTGTTATAAAAGGGTTCGTATCAGCTTTAACAAGCAAGGAAGGAATTGCTCCAAGTATGGTGCAGATGTTTACAACTGGAAAGACGAAAACGGAGCAGCTCTTAAAATCAATAAAGATAAAGTCGGAGTCTCCACTAGAAGATTTCTTGTTGTTCCGAATGCTTCAAAACGGATTGTTTAAGGATGATATATTGCGACGTGATGGTGAAGGATTCATCTGTCAATTACTTGAGCGATATCCTATTCACCAATATCAAGAGTTAATTAAATCCTATCTGGAAGCTAGAAATCATGAGCAGTTTCATCCGAAGCTACTGGAACAAGCGATCAAACGGTTGCATGATCCACGAGAGAGAATGGCAGACTGGGGGTTTCTGTCTGAATCTGCAATAAATGAAGTCAATAGGTGGCTTCTTGAAATCGAATTGAAGAAATTTTTTGAGGGGGATACGAACCGTCGATTTGATTATTGGAAGAGATATTTACATTACATTAAAAATGTCGTTCAGCTAAAAGGTAGGAACGATCCTAAAGTAGCTTTTATTTATTTTGAAGATGTTGTTGTAGTTGAGTTTGGTAATATTGGTGCTGCCTATTTTTACCACAAAGGAGGATTCAATCGGTACATTTTAAGTCGTACGACCGGAACTGATTTCGAAAGAAAAAGTGTAACAGCGAAAGAAAATCTTCTTAAGGATACGGATAAGAGAAAGTACGGCGAGCCTCTCTTTATTCATAAACTCGGACATCATGGTTATTTTGAAACGTGGACAGCTAAGTTCACACGTCATATGCAGGAATATATGGATGGATATTATGATTATTCGGAGTGACATAAAATATGAGTTGGTGGAATCGCTTATCTGGTAAGGACAAACAGCCATTATATGAGCCTGTGCAGTGGGTGTTTGAAAAACATTATCAAGGACTAGAAATTCGTTTATCTCGTGGTGATGCTAACCCGATTTCACTACCACTTAATATGACAGTTGCAGAGCTAAGACAACAGCCTGCTCTTGAAACTCTTGAACTTATTGAGACTATATGGTTTGAAGAATGGTTAGTTCAAACCGAGCAAGGATATTTGCTGCCCTATGACAAGCTTATTGAGGCACCATCGGAAATCAGGAAAGTATTGGATGTTCCTGATCCAGTACAACTTAACTTAATTCTTGGGCATGATGGAGCGGTAGGCACCGCTCATTTTCGATTTATTTTGGAGAGGAATTATGAGGGCTGGAAGCATCTCGAAAGAACCGCACAAGTAATTGGACCTTGGCTTAGACTTCCTGACCGAAATTGGCTCTTAATGAACCCTGAACAGTATCAATTTCAACAATTAATAAATGAGGCTCCTAATCCCATGGATAAAGAACGGATATTTGAATATGTTGCCCAGGTTCGCTCTGAGGCCAAGCGCTTGAACATTCAGATGGACGTTTATTTAGACAAACAAGAATATAAATTTGCTGACGGATTAGACATTGAGATTAACTACAGCGGGGAACAGATTGAATTAAATCCACTTTATATGTCTAACGATCAGATTCCATCGAGTCTGCTCAAAAAAATGAGTGAAGGGAAATTTTCCTTTGCGAATGATCCGGATCACGGGAAAATATTTATATCTTCCGATGTAACCAAGAGAGCAGATCGTATTCGAGAGATTGAGGCCATTCAAGGTCAAGATATTCCGCGATTTGCTGAGAATCCGGAAGCTTTCCTACCAGAGGTAGAGGGACTCGATTTATCGCTCTTTGGTGAACGTGTTAAAGCTTTAGGTATTCGGGTGTATAAAGCACAACCTTACGTCCATGCATCCGATAAAGGACGCGGTTGGTTTGAGTTGGAAACTGGAATATCCATAATAGATGCAGAAGGTGATATCAAACATTCCTATACTCCTGCAGACTTTGAATCCTTAATCGAGGGGTCAAAGGAGTCTGGTAATGAGTATTTTAATATGGACGGAGAATGGATTAAAGTCCCTCATAATATGGGTTCATTTGCCGAAGCTTCTGGCCGATTGCAAAAGACTTGGGGAGACATGCCTAGGGTTGATATAACTAAGCTTCCCTATGTTCTTGAAATATTCGAGAACATTGGACAATTGGAGTTTAATCAGCCGATATTAACTGCTCAACAGGATATGGTCGATCAAGGAGTGATGGAGAGAGTTCCTCCATCTATATTCGAAGCATCATTAAAGCCGTTTCAACAGGATGGTTTTGTGTGGATGAAATCTTTGCATTACCGTAATCTTGGAGGACTGCTTGCAGATGATATGGGGCTAGGGAAAACGATTCAAGTTGTTTCATTGTTAACATATCTGAAGCAAGTTGGAAAACTGACACCAACACTCATAATCGTACCGAAGACTTTGATTGATAACTGGGTTGGAGAAATTGAGAAGTTTGCCAGGCCGCTTACAAAACAAATTTATGTTCATGGTGGAGCATCTAGGGTAAAGGATCCAGAAGTATTGAAAAAGAATGGAATTACTCTTACGACGTATCAAACGTTAGTACGTGACCAATTGGCATTCGGGCAAGTGGAGTGGCAATCGATTATATGTGATGAAGCACAAGCTATTAAAAATCCATCAACTGCAGCGAGTAAAGTAATTAAGGCTATGAATACGAAGTTTAGGCTTGCGCTTACAGGGACTCCTGTAGAAAATGGGCTTAGTGAATTATGGTCAATTTTGGATTATGTACAACCGGGATTATTAGGGAGCTTAAGTGAATTCAAGAAAGAATTCATTGATCAGCTCGAAGCAGAGGAAAGAGATGAGGTAACAGAACAGAAACTTCTTGCACGTATTTCCATGGTATATAAACGGCGGACAAAGTCAGAGGAGTTAGCGGGTCAACTGCCTTCAAAAAGCGCATTAGAATTACCTGTTCCATTAGGGAATGAGCAGAAACAGCTTTATTCTGATGTAGTCTCTCAAGTAAGGGCCAAGCGGATGTCTGGCCTGCAAGCCATTCAGGTGCTGCGTGAGCTGTGTTCTCATCCAGGATTAGTACATGAGCAATTCAAAACGCTACCTGTCAGCGCGGTACCTAAGCTAGCTAAGACTATGCAGATTGTTAAAGAGGTTCAGCTTAAAGGTGAAAAGATATTGATTTTCACGGAATTGAGACAGATGCAAGAACTGCTTAGAGATGCCATTCGTGAACAATTCGATATCAATCCTTCTATTATTAATGGCTTGACTGAGAGAAGGCAGAGCCATGTCGATCTGTTTAATCGAAGGTCTGGATTTGATGTTATGATTTTGTCCCCCAAAGCAGCTGGAACTGGTCTCACAATAACTTCTGCCAATCATGTGATTCACTATACACGTTGGTGGAATCCAGCGGTAGAAAATCAGGCGACAGATCGCGTATATCGAATTGGGCAGGAGAAGCCTGTACAAGTATATTATCCGATTGTTACGGACCAGGAAAACATCCTTAAATCAGGAACGGTGGAACAAATTGTACATCGAATATTAGGTGAGAAGCAGGAGCTAGCTTCGTCTATCGTCGTATCTAGTCGTAAGTTGGATGTTGAGAATGAAGTAATGGCAAGTATGTTTGGGTAAAACGACGACCCCTTTTGGTCGTCGTTTTCCCTTGCATAATAATTTGTGGGAACGCATATTCCCTGTCAATCTGTGGTCATATTATTCTAGTATAATAAGCAACAGAAGAATACAGAACTAGTAAAAGGATGATCAGTATGGCAAACCCGTTCGTATGGCAGATGGTTAAAGAAGCAGTTGAACAACTGGGTGGAAAGGCAACAAACGGTGAGATTAAAAAATATATCAAGGACAAATACAGCGCAGTAAACGATACAACAATTAACTGTACAATACTGATTTGTAGTGTGAATAAGCAATCAAGAATTAACTGGCCTGAGAACTCTAAGCCGCGTTCTTCTAATTCTCAATATGATTTCCTTTTTAACACAGGACGCGGCCAAGTAGAACTTTACAGCCCTCATAAACATGGTGATTGGGAAATTCGTCAAGAAAATGATGGGCGCTTAATGGTGTGTCAAGTAGGACTCCTTTCTGACAATATATCAAAAAAACCAGCTATGGTCGGAGACGGTCTTGAAAATAACATAAATGAGGATAACATGTTTTTTCCATGGGAAACCCATTTGCGAGACTTTATTGCAAAAAATATATCTTCAATGAATGTTGATGGTAAAAATTTAAGACTGTATGTCGACAATGATGGTGTTGAAGGAATCGAATATCAAACTGAAGTAGGAAGAATTGATATATTAGCAGTTGACGATAATGATAACTACATCATATTAGAATTAAAACTTAGTAAAGGAATTGATAGTGCCTTAGGTCAACTCTTAAGGTATATGGGGTGGATAAAAGCTAAGCTCTCTGCGGGAAAGCAAGTAAAAGGGGTTATTGTAGCTGCAAATATTGATGACAAACTAAAATATGCAGCTTCTATGGTTCAGGATGTGACTTTATATAAATATGAAGTTAATTTCTCGCTTCAAAAGGAGTCATTAGCTAATTAATAGGTGATCTTTATAAATGTCGTCCAAAGGAGATGCGTACGTGTCAATCGATATAATTAATAAAAATGCTGATCGTGGAATTAAAGAACGTAAATACATAGCCGGAAGAGAAACTAGGTATTATGTCATTACTATTAAAATAGATTCTCACCAATATCTCGTTCATCTATTAGACGGTCATTCGATTGTCGATTCTTCTGATGTACATGGTAGACTCAACGCTGCCAAAAAAGAAGGCATCCGTCTTCTACTTCAACTCAAACCAGATGTAACTCAATCGGAAACCACTCTGGTAAATTATAAAGATGATAGAAAAAAGCCGTGGCAAAAAGACAGTGATAAGGAATTAACACGGTTGTTCAATGAGCAATATTCCAATCCGTTAAGACAAATAGATTTCTTTCAACTAGAGCAAATCTTGAAACAATTTGCACAATACAGAGAAGTTGAAGAGAATCATTATGAGGTTAATGAACGCAAATATAAGGATGAACTGTTAACTAAAATAGGCGACATATTACGTGAAGTGCAGTCAAATCCACAAAAGGCTAAGGATAAGCTAATTGGTTTGGTGGCAGGACATGAGGAGAATAAATCATATCGAAAATATTTACAATATCTCCTTGGTGGATATATATGGTTAGACGATTTCCTTGTATTCTTGGAAAACACAGATGCCTTGGAGTTTTCCGATATATTTCTTGACCTTTTTGAACAGGGAATAGCTGTGGACATTAGGGAGCGAATTAATTTAAGCTACAAGCTTCTATTTAGGGAAGGTAAATTTGCCTCCTCAAAAAAGAGTATAGAAAATATGCCTTGTCAACTATTGGCGATACTTTTAGCTGCATATGATCCCGATGAATATATCTTATACAGACCCAATGACTTTGGAATATTCACTGCACAATTTGGTCTTATTACTCCGAATGATGTAGTTGAAAAATATGAGTTATTCAACCAAATATGCCATACTATCTTGCGGTTTTCCCGTGAAAAGAGATATCCAGTTCATGATCTAATTGATGCGTATAATGTCGTTTACATGTTCATTAATTATGAAGAGCGATTTCAGATCAAATATGCTACAGAATTAGCACTAGAAGGAGCGCAAACCTTTATGAAGAATAACCAGCCTAAAAACTTGATCCTATATGGCCCGCCAGGAACAGGTAAAACGTATAACGTAATCTATCAAGCTCTATCTATTCTATTCCCAGATATCGATTCGGACTTGATTAACAATCCTAAACGACGTGCGGAAGCGGTGACACTATTTAACCGTTATGTGGAAAGTAATCAGATCATGTTCTGTACTTTTCATCAATCGTATAGTTATGAGGAGTTTGTGGAAGGCATCCGCTTTGGTGAAGAACAGCAACGTTATGAGGTCAGGGACGGCGTATTTAAACAAATTTGCAACGCAGCGAGAGCTGTCACTACAGAACGCAAACATACTTATAACTTCGACCCCGAGGAAATCCAGTTCTTCAAAATGTCCCTCGGCAATACCTTGAGCAACGATGATGAAATCTATCAATACTGCATGTCAAACAACGTTATCGCACTTGGCTGGGGAGAAGACGTTGATTATACTCAATGCAGTGACAAGCAGGAAATTCGTCAGCTTTATTTTGAGAATTACCCAGACGAGAACAAATTCGGGGTAGAGGCCATGGAGCGCTTCAAGAACTGGATGCAACAAGGTGATATAGTCGTTATTTCGAACGGTAATACAAAAGCGAGAGCAATCGGGAAAATTACAGGAGACTACATGTATAACCCTAACACGCCAATTGGGTATAATCATTTCCGTAAAGTTGAGTGGCTATATACAGACAGTACCGCAACGTTGCCTGTACAGAGCATTTTGCGGGATAAGATTTTTTCGCAGCAGACAATTTACAAGTTTTATGATGAGGATATCAATATAGAGAGCATTCAAGAGTTGGTATCGGGAAATAGCCTTAAAAGCAATCAAGAACAGCAATTCGTACTTGTAATCGATGAGATCAATCGCGGCAATATATCCAAAATCTTCGGTGAGCTTATTACGCTAATCGAACCAGATAAACGGTCAGGACAACCTAATGAAATCCCGATCAGTCTTCCGTATTCAGGAGACAGGCTTCGTGTTCCTTCCAATGTCCATATTCTCGGCACAATGAATACCGCAGACCGTTCCATTGCATTGCTAGATACAGCTTTGCGTAGACGGTTCGAGTTTTTGGAGTTGATGCCAGATTATAGTGTTCTTCCGACAGATGTTGAGGGAATTAATATCCGGAAAATGTTAGAAGTTATTAATGAACGAATAGAGTATATGTACGATCGTGACCACGTCATTGGCCATTCATACTTTATTGTAGAGAATCTTGATTTAACGGAATATATCCGGATCATGAAAACGAAAGTGATTCCGTTGTTGCAGGAGTATTTTTATGAGGATTGGGAGCAAATAGAACGTGTTCTCGGCGGTGCTGGAAAGGTGGGAGACACGTCTTATCTTTTGAACAAAGTAGATATAGAGGCGAGTAATATATTTGCCAAAACGACGGGCCTACCGAGATTAAACAAGACTCGTTATATGGTACAGTCGCATCCTACACCCGATTCACTAAAACGTATCTATTCTGAAATAAGTAATTACATTGAACAGGGTAACGAAGAATGAAGCATCTCGTTATTACAGAGTGTGTGGATTCGATTCCTATAGCCGCTTCACTTAGACATGATACACTGACACCCGTGGAAGCTGATGAACTTTCAACCTATATTTTAAATAATGAACTTGATGAGGATGGTATCATAATATCACGGCATAATGTGACCTTTATTAACTATGTTGGATTCATACAGCTTAGTACCTGTTCAATCGAGATTTTGCCGAAAGTTTCAGGTGGTGACCCTGCTCATTCGCGGCGTGTACTGCTTCGTATACTACAGCGCACGGGTTACTTGGATATTCACGAAAGCCAGATTAGTCAGTTAACAATAGAAAAGCTGGACTTGTACGAAATCATCGCGTATTTGTTTGTTGCCAAGTTATCCAATGAAATCAGAAAAGGCGTATTTCATTCTTACCAAGAAGATCGTGATGACTTGCAACTCATAAGAGGGAAGATAGACATAACGCGTCAGATTCTTAGGGAATCAGCAAAGCTTTCAGGTGTCAGCTGCGTCTACGATGAATTTCATAGGGACAACCCACTGAATCAGATTATGAAGGCTGCACTACAAATAACACTTGCCCGCTGTGCTTACACCGAGACTCGAAAACGGGCTACCCACTGCCTGATGTTATTGGATGATGTCGGAGATGTTCCAGTAGACCGAAATATGTTGGACAGTATTTTATTTAATCGGACCAATAGGCGATTTCAGGATAGTTTTAACCTTGCAAAGCTGCTATTAACTCACTCTGCTCCTGTTTCATCACAGGGAAGAAGACGGAATAGTTCGTTATTATTTAAAATGAATGATCTGTTTGAAGCATACATTGCCTTGTTGGCTCAAAATGTTTCCGACCGTGTAACCGTAAAAGATAGGCGTTACAAGTTGTTGATCAAAGAAGACACTGGGCGGGGGGCTTTTCAATTAGAACCTGATTTATTGATTGAAAATCAGATGGGCAAGCAAATCATCGTGGACAACAAATGGAAATTTATCCAATCCCGTCGGTCAAGGCATGGCGTGAAACGGGAAGATTTTTATCAGATGTATGCATATTTAACTAGATACAAGGAAGTTGATACTGTAATACTACTTTATCCACATCACGATGAAGTCCACCATGCTAGCGGGCACTGTTTGGAATCATGGTATCTAGAGGAGCAATCTGCCAAGAAACTGAAGGTATACTCAATCGATTATGAGGATGAGCAGAAAGCAGAACAAGAGCTTTTCAATATCATTAATGATGCAAATTTAAATCTGTAAATTAAATATCGAGGATAAAAGAGCGACCATGATGGTCGTTTTTTTAAATAAAGCCTCGTAGTTAACCGACAAGGAGGACTAGCGAACTAATTTGTCGAATAATACCAAAACAAAATACATACAAACCAAGGGGCTCCCACATGTTTAAGAAAATAATATCACTGTTTATGTCTAAACCTACAAAAGCAGCAACTACAAAAGCTAAAGGAAATAAACCTTCCAAACCTAAAGTTGCGCCTATTCGAATCGGT
Organism: Bacillota bacterium; assembly: GCA_051750645.1. Classification (GTDB taxonomy): domain Bacteria; phylum Bacillota; class Bacilli; order Paenibacillales; family Paenibacillaceae; genus Pristimantibacillus. The sequence goes on from JBNJJW010000013.1 coordinate 97,110, forward strand.
GAATTAGGTGAGCATAAAATAACCATTCAATTGGACCAGCTGCCCAAGGAATGTCAGCATTTGAACGATCTTCTCATCCCAAATCCTAAATCACGCTCTGGCTATTCTCAGGTTGACCATCTTGTCATTACACCATATGGTATTTTCATTATAGAAACTAAAAATTACAACGGTGAAATTAAGGGTGCACGTACCGACAAATATTGGAGTGTAAGTAATCGGTTTAAAATGTACAATCCGTTGATGCAAAACTACGGACATATTAAAGCGGTAGAGCTGCTGCTTTCTGATTTCAACAATGTGAAATACATATCAATGATTTCTTTTACGATGAGATGTAGATTCAGCATAGATCCTGAGCTTAGAAAGATAGGCTCTGATGAGCTGATCGTATATGATGTTGAGTTGTCGGAGTTTATACACCGGAAAATAACAAGACAAAAAGTAGAGCAGACGTCCCCAAGGTTTACTAATGAGGAAGTTATCTCTATTAAAAATATTATTACTAAAGCTAATATTACGGACCCTCTGATTAGATCCCAACACATAGAAAAAGTAAAAAAGTCTAACTGATAGTTTGGAGCGATAACTATATGACACTTTCAGTAGATCTTGCATCCATTTTTCGTAACAAACAAAAGTCCTACAAAATGGTCTTGATTCTATCAATCCTTAACGAATATAAAGATTCTCCTTCTCGAATGTTACCGCTCAACCCAGTGGCTGGGCGGTTTTTATCGTATTACAGGGATAGCATTATCGAAGGGGTAAAAGTAGACTCTCCACCTAATGGGGTAGCTGATAGTTGGAGTGACTTTACATTAGCCCAAACTAAGTCGTTGCTGAAGACACCAATCGAAGCTTTATCCTCCATCCTTGAAGCAACAACTGAAACGATAACCTTCAAGCCACATATATGGGACAAAATGAATGACGAAGTCATAAATGAATTGAGTGAATATGCTCACACTGAATTGGCGAACTACAATAACCAATTGAACTCAGCTCCGACAATATCACTACAGGAGTCTCTTTCTCACATTCTAAATACTTACATAGAAGCCAAAACGCAACCATTTGCTAATCATCAGCTAGGCAAGCTATTTAGACAATCATTGCCCGAATATCTGAAAGCCTTACCCTTTATGGATGGGGATTACAAGGTACAGGGATCGATAGGTCAGGGCAACTGGGCTAATATTCCTTGGCTTGCTATTCTTGATAAGCGTATTACGACAACCACTCAGCAAGGTGAGTATGTCGTATATTTATTTGCAGAGGATATGAGCGCTGTCTATTTAACTCTGGCTCAAGGAGTGACGGTACCTCTAAGAGAACGTGGAAAAAGAGATGGCTATCAATATTTGGAGCATAAGGTGCAGGAGATGAGAGAGCTCTTGCCGCTTCAAAACCTGCACAAGGATGCCAACATCAATTTAACTTCCAGCGGATTAGGCCGGGATTATCAGGTATCTACCGTAGCGTATGCTCGCTATGATCGAAACAACATCCCTGATGATGACCAGCTATTAGCTGACTTGAGAAACGTGATTGATAATTACAAGCTTTACGCTGATCGTGTTACGGAACAGCATCAGCAGGCAACTCCTCCCACATTTAAATACACGATGGCTCATCTCTATTTGGGTCAAGGCATTATATCTTACTTAGGCAACAACGATTCACATCCTATATCTATTGATGAGCTAATCTCCAATCAATCAACCGTTCTTATTTCTGGGGATGACGTCAAACACCCGAAGGAACGAATTCAGCATGTGGGAAGGGCACTTCAAGAGCTTGGTCAGATTATCATCGAGGACGGTAACTATTTCTTAACACCTCAAGGTACAGCCTATTATCAAGCATTCGATCAGAATTTATGGAGGTTAAGCTCAGAGCAGGTTCAAATTCTTCGAGAGTATTTATTCGCAGCCAGAAGAAATGAACATGCTACTAATCTAGCTAAAGTAATGAACCTAGCAATCTCATTGGCACAGGAGCTAGGAACATTTTCGCTCGAACAATTTAACATCGAATTTATGTCGGCTATGGGCATACAGGAAGAATGGGGAAGTGTCACGCAAGAGAACAGATCTCGCTTTATGCTGAGTTGGCTTGAGGAGCTCCGCTATGTGAAGAAGTCAGGGGATCAGTATATTTTTCAAGAAGATGAGGAGGCAGAGCCTTTGAATACGTTGACGGTTTCGGAACGGCTTAGTTACATCAAATCTTACATTCGTAACAAAGGCTTTCACTTTCCGGATGACTTGATTGAGAATCTATACTTGTCCCTCAAAACGAAACCTTTTGTCATTCTCGCCGGTGTCTCCGGATCAGGAAAGACAAAGCTGGTGAAGCTATTCGCAGAAGCGCTTGGCGCGCAAAGCCATAATCATCAATTCGCATTAATCCCTGTGCGGCCGGATTGGAGTGATCCATCGGATCTTCTGGGCTACAAGGATTTATCGGGTGCTTTTCGTCCCGGACGATTGTCGGAGGTGCTTGTCGAGGCTTCTCAAGAGAGCAATCGACATAAGCCGTATTTCATTTGTTTAGATGAGATGAACCTAGCTAGGGTGGAGCATTATTTTAGCGATCTTCTCAGCATTATTGAAACGCAGGAGTGGCAGGGCAACCGTATTGTGACGATGCCTCTTATTAACAAGGACACTCTGGCTGCCGAAGACCAACCGAACTACGGAAACCTATCACTCCCGGACAATGTTTATTTAATCGGTACGGTGAATATGGACGAGACGACGCATCCTTTTAGCAAAAAAGTTCTTGACCGTGCGAACACGATTGAATTTAACTATATCAATCTTGAGCAGTTCCCTGATCAAGTGGGTACATATGATGAGGTTGCACCTATACGAGCCTCTAACGATTTTCTGCGTAGTGATTATTTGCAGCTAATTGATGCTTACGGGAATTATCAAGAGCTTGTTAAGAAAGTAACGTCGAAACTGGTCGAGGTAAATGGCATATTGGAGCAGATCCATTCTCATGTTGGATTCCGTATACGGGATGCGGTTTGTTTCTATATGATTTATAACGAACGGTTCGCGCTTATGAGCGAGGATGCTGCGTTCGATTTACAGCTATTGCAGAAAATATTACCGCGCGTTCAAGGCAGCAGCTCTTCGGTTAAACGTGTGCTGCTTCTGCTTATGCAAGAAGCGTTAGGCAAATCGTTATCCGTTAATGACTTGATGGACGATGCATCCGATGTATATATGAAGTGGAGTGCAAGTGAGCCGGAAGAAAAGGGTAAATATCCGCTAAGCGCTCGGAAAATTGCCTTCATGCTACGGAGGTTAGAGGAAGATGGCTTCACCTCCTATTGGCTCTCTTAATCAGAATGTCGAGCTACTTCGAATCGAAACTAACCTCTTTAATCTATATATACATGGAAAGCCATTCCATCCTACGGTGGACACCTTGCATCTGCATCGAATGGATGACAATCAGCTCATTCAGGCGCAGCTGCAGGTTTCTGCACCCTCGGCTGCTCTTACAATAGATCGAATTTGTATGTTTCATCCAGAGACTAAGGAGCTATCGGAGTGGCAGACGGGTACACCAAGCTTCCCCCTCTTTTATGAGACGCAGGCTTACGAGATTGTTATTGAGAAAAAGCAGGACATTCCGCTTACCTTTTACCATGAAAATGTTTATTTGAGGCAAGCGGTCAAGCCGTTGGGTAGTCGAATATTATCCGGCATTCTGAACTTTCAGAATGAGGTTGGGCTGACTGATCTGGAGCTGCGATTGAATGGACAGGCTATTTTACAGCTTCAGCTTGAAATCTTTCCTGCCAAAATGGATTACAAAAACGATTACCAAATGATTTTGAATGACGTGAACCAACAAATCTATAACCTGTCTTTTGACTTTCTGCGTAAAACGTACAATTTGACCGGGCTCAAGGAAACACGCCATCAGAGTCTGACCGAGTTCTTCACGATCCTTCAGCATGTATTCAGTCAGCTAGTTCAAGCAGTTGAGCGGATCAATAGCTCGCCTCATTCTAAGCATCAGGTGGAAAACCGAGTTGTAGAAGCGGGGCGCTTGAAAAAGACCGGTAAGGAAAGCATTGCCTATCTGACCAAACGTCCGCAGCTGCTCGTACAGGATGATAAGCTTGGTTTCATTCCAATGAATGGTCAACGCTATTACCCGAGCCACGCGATTGAGACGAAGCGGTATGTGGATTACGATACGAACGAGAACCGTTTTATTCGTTGGGTTTTGCTACGTATTGCTATGAAGCTCAAGGACTTGAAGGCTCGCCTAACCGAAAAAGGACGCCTTCAGGACCCGTTGCTGGCACGGAAGCTGAACGACATGCAATCGCAGCTGCAAAGGCTGCTGAAGCTGGACTTTTTGAACGTTAAGGAAATGAGGCAACTCTCGGTGTCGCTCGTCCTTCAGATGGCGCCGGGTTACCGAGAAGTGTATCGGAACTATCTGATGCTGATGAAGGGCTTGTCTATACAGAGTGATCTTTTCCGATTATCGATGAAGGACCTGGCGCAGCTATATGAGTACTGGTGTTTTCTCAAAATTCATGACTTACTGAGCCGTAAGTATGAGCTGCTGAAGCAAGATATTATTAAGGTGAACCGCACGGGTGTGTTTGTTACGCTGGACAAAACGCAGAAGGCGAAGATGGTCTACCGTAATCCGAGAAACGGCGAAGTTTTTACGCTTTACTACAATACCTTGCCGAGTGGCGAGCGAACGCCGACGGTTTCTCAAAAGCCTGACAATGTGCTGACGTTGAAGAAGAACGATTCCGATGAGGAATATAAGTATATTTTTGATGCGAAGTATCGACTCAATCCAGCATATGAGGGTACACCTTACCGAAGGGATTACAAGCTTCCGGGGCCAGAGGAGTCGGACATTAACACGATGCATCGTTACCGTGACGCCATTGTGTACGCAGAGGGAGGCGGGAGAGAGTTGGAGCGCAGCATGTTCGGGGCGTATGTGCTGTTTCCTTATCATGACGAGGAGCAGTATCGTGAGCATAAGTTTTACAAGAGTATTGAGCTGATTAACGTGGGAGCTTTTCCATTCCTGCCAAACTCTACGAAGCTGATGGAAGCTTTCTTGGATGAGATCATTATGGACAGTCCAGAGAAGGCCTATGAGCGCTCCACCCGTCCACGGGGAACGAGGGATTATTACGAGAACAAGCTTATCGGAAAAAATGTTCTGGTTGGCTCGCTCCGGGAAGTGCAGCAGCTTAATGATGCGCTTCAGTTTAAGTTTTATCATGTGCCGCTCGAAAATATTTCCGATCACAAGCTGCTGACTCAGCTGGAATACGTGGCACTCTATCAATCGAAGAAGAAGTTCGAGCCACGTGGAGAAATGGGTATTCACTGGTACGGCAAGATCGTGGACTGGAAGGTCGTAAAACGGAAAGAAATTACTGAACGACCAGCAAGGCTTGGCACAGAGGAAAAGCTGTACGTGAAGTTTACCGTTGGTGAGTGGGTGAAGCGGGATACGCCGATTATTCCTGGGGGACGGGGGATTTATACGCTGCTTTACACCTCGAAGTATGTGTTTGATCGTGCACATGAGATTGCGGAGCTGAAGCTGGAGACGGAAGAGGATTTGCGGGAGTGGCGTGAGCAGCGGCGACTCGGCCCGGTTAAGATAGAGCTTGATCATAGTCAGGTGGATCTGGCTAGTGGGGTTATGGGGATTGGGCGTACTATTATCGAACCAATATAGTTGATCACTCATTAAACAAACAACCTAGGAGGCCCTTATGCCCGTCTATAATAAATTAGTCCGCGATCGGATACCGGAGATTATAACGAAGCAAGGTAAAACGCTCAGTACAAGAGTTCTCGACAACGAAGAGTATTTGACGGAACTGCATACGAAGCTGCTGGAGGAAACCAATGAATTCTTGGAAGCAGAATCTAGCGCTGAAGCGGTAGAGGAGCTGGCGGATATTATGGAGCTGATACATGCACTTGCGGAAGCCCACGGAGTGACGTTCGAGCAGCTAGAGCAAGTTCGTATCGAGAAGGCTGAGAAGCGCGGGGGTTTTAAGGATCGGATCTACCTCATTGAGGTGGCGGATACCTAGGCAACCTCTTTTTCATGAAAATAGGCAATTATAGAAAACTCAGCCGATCAGGGGTGCTACACCTGCTCGGCTGTTTCTTATTCTAGGGCTTATCCCAGAGCTTAGTCCCCTAACAACTTTTTCAGTCTTGTATTATGGCCTACTATTTGTTTATAGTGTCTCCTATAGGTGTTAAAATGATAGTTTGCAGGAGGCGAACAAGCATGTTTAAAAAATACCGCATCGACTACCTTCTGTTCGGCGGTTCAGCAGCATTCATCGTAACGCTTCTTACCATTGTCATTTGGATCGCCTATTCCTACTCCGCACAGCAGATGGTGCAGAATACGTCCTATTACCAGCAAGGTCTGCTTAATGAGCTTTATAATAAAGTCGATATCCAAATGAAATCGATCGAACAGATCTCGTTGACGGCCACCCGGAACACGAATCTATTGGATTATGTAAACGTGCCTGGGGAGAATCCCTATACCAATTACAAGAAGCGTCAGGAAATGGAGTCGTTCCTCGCACAGCTTACTTTTTCGACACCCGATATTGAGTCCGTTCATTTCTATATTAAGCAAACGCTTCAATTTGAACCTCAGGGCCCTGTAAAATTTATCGAGCATGATTTAATTAAAGAAGAAGACTGGTATAACCCGGCTATCGAAAATAACGACTTTGGTTGGATCGGAGAGCATAAGATCCGAACCGCTCAAGGCGAGAAGCAGGTCATCAGCTTTGTCCGGAAGGTGTATTCGGCTGCAGGTGATTACCGCGGGCTGCTGCTGTTGAATATTAAAGCGTCTTCAATTAAGAAGCTGATCGAAAGCCATAATCCTGCGGCAAACCGGATTCTGCTCGATTCCGGGGGGCGGCTTATTACGATGATCGGCGGCGGCACCATGTCGCAGGACCAGATCAAGGCCTACTTGGAAAACATAAACGGCGATTCCGGTTATATCAAAACGAAAGCCGTAAGCAGCGGCCTTGAGGATTCAAGCGAATATCTGATGGTATGGGCCAAACACTTCAATAGGGATTGGACGCTGATCGAATCGACTCCATGGGAGGAAATTACGGGAGGAAGCGTACGTCTTGCTATGGTATTACTGCTTGCAGGAGGCTCAGCCATGCTTATCGCCCTATGCTTCAATTTGTTTTTCTCCCGGCAGTTTGTGAAGCCGATCGGGCTGCTGCTGCATGAAATGAGCCGAAATTCAGTTAATGTCAACAAAATTAGTCTGCCGACGGGGTACCGTAATGAATTCGGAGCGTTATTTTCAGGCTATCGCAGGCTCATCGAGCGTATTCAGGAGCTGTATGCTTCGTTAGAGGATCAGTACCGGAGACAGAAGGAGGCGGAAATCAAAGCGCTGCAGGCGATGATCAATCCGCATTTTTTGTATAACACCTTGGATCAGCTGAATTGGATGGCGATTGCGGGCGGACAGGAGAAGATGAGCCGCATACTGGAGTTAATGGGCAAAATGTTCCGCATCGGCCTCTCGAACGGTGAAAGCGTAATCAGTATCCGTGACGAATTGCTGCATATGGAATGCTATATGGAGATTCAGCAGATTCGGCTGGGTGAGCAGTTCGTTTTACGGGTAGATGTACCTGAAACCATCAAGGACTTATCTATTCCGAAGATGACGCTGCAGCCTTTTATCGAGAATGCGATAATGCACGGGTTTCACGGGAAAAAAGAGGGACTGATCGAGGTATGTGCGGAAATCACCAAGGATGCTGTAGTCGTCTTTCGAATAACCGATAACGGTATCGGTCTAAGGGATGACTGGCAGGAGCCCAAAAAACGAAAAACCGGGGGATACGGCATCCGGAACGTCCGTGAACGCATTGATATATATTTTGGCAGCAGCTACGGTCTAGAACTGAAGCCGAATACGGATGGCCCCGGGACTACGGTTCTCATACGCATTCCGGCGTTAAACAATAAAGAAGAACAGGGTGATGCGGCATGTGGAAAATTGTAATTATAGATGACGACCGGAGCGTATTGGAAGGAATGAAAAACGTCATCCCCTGGACGGAGCTTGACGCGGAGTGGGTCGGGGAGGCGATGGACGGAGAAGAAGGACTGCGGGTCATTCAAGCGTGTCAGCCCGATATTGTGATCACCGATATTTATATGCCCGTGCTCAGCGGCCTGGATATGGTAGAGCAGCTGAATAAGGCGAATTTTCACGGGAAGATCATTGTTTTAAGCGGCTACGCGGACTTTGAATATGCAAGACAAGCGCTTCGGCTTGGGATTGCCGATTATTTAAACAAGCCAATCAGCGTTCAGACGATTCAGGATGTACTGGGGAGAACGATCGCGACACTCGAGGAAGAGCTGGAGCAAAGACATCGGAATGAAGAGCTGGAGGAGAAGCTGAAGCTATACGAGCCGTTCGTTGAGAAGGAATGGATCAAATCGATCACCACAGGACCGGACCATACGAAGCTTCCTGTTACCCGGATGATCCCTGATGCGTACCGGTATTGGAAAGACCGCCGCCATGCCGTGATTGGCATTGAAATGATCCGTACGGATCGTGTGACAAGGGCTTCGACGAAGGATTTGAGCTTGTTCAGGTTCGCCCTCGCTAACATTATTCAGGAGCTCTCCCGCGAAGAGTGGCCAGATTCTCATTATGTTGAATTATTCAGCAGCCACTCGGCGATTATCCTTCATGCTCCGAATGAAGAATGGAGCGACCTTACGATGAAGCAAGCTTACCGCTTTGGGGAAAGAATCATTCAAAGCGTTCGTTCCTTCTTGGATATTACGCTTCATGTTGGAATTGGAACGTTTAAGACGAGTTGGATGGAAATTGCCGATTCGACCGAGGAGGCTTTCCAGGCTCTTTATTTTAAAAACACCGCGCCCTTAGAAGGCGTTCATTTATACGAATATGTCTCCGGCGGGCAAAAAGAGCAGCAAGCTTACCCGATCTCCCTCCGTCCGGTTAAGTTTTATCAACAGATGGCAGAGGCCATGAAGTTGTTTCAAGAAGATAAGGCGAAGGAGATTGTGGATGATTACTTCGGCCAGTGGAGCAAGGGCGGGGATGTATCGGCTCGCAACCTTGAAATGTTGGGTACGGAGCTTTGGACTATTTTTGCTTATACACTATTTGAAGTCGGCGTTCAATTGGAAGACATCGTCCCGATGAACGAGGTTACCCGGGGGGAGCTGCGTAACATAACGACGCTGGAGCAGCTGAAGGTGTGGCTTTACGGAAAAATTGAGATGATTTGCGGCTCCCGCAGCGGCAATGAAAACATCAAGCATCGACAGGCCGTTGATTTTATCGTCCAGTTTATCCATGAGCATTATGCCGAGCCGATTACGATATCCGATCTGGCGGATCGTATTCATATTTCGAGAAATTACTTAAGCCTCCTCTTTAAGAAGGCGATGGGCGAGTCCTTCAACAGCTATTTGACGCGGATCCGGATGGAGAAGGCAAAGGAAATGATTTTGGAAGGGAAGCACTTGATCTACGAGGTGGCGGATCGGGTCGGTTATAAGTATGTGCCGTATTTCAGTACGCTATTTAAAAAGTATACCGGCTGCAATCCGACAGATTTGTATAAAAATAAACCGTAGCTATCTAACTGGGGACTGGGATTCGAGCCAACGAATTTGCAGTCTTCATTTTTTGTTAATATGTATAACAAAGTGTACATCGTTCCTATTTTTCATTGTCTGCCGGTCTTATATGATTAACTTATATAAACCAGACAGAGGTGATGCTACTATGAATCGGAGCTCTTCTACAGTCCCTGTTAATTCGGCGAAAGCGGTACCGATCCGGAAAAAGAAGTCGATGCTGAGCCGTTTTCTGAGCAGATGGGAATCACCGGTTGCCGGATATTTATTTTTAGCTCCATGGCTGATTGGACTTTTTTTATTGACGTTCTGGCCGATGCTGCAATCGCTGTATTTCTCTTTCACGAAATATTCACTGTTGGAGCAGCCGGAATGGACCGGATTCGGGAACTATGAACGGATTTTTACTTCCGATGCGGTGTTTCTCCAGTCCCTTAAGGTCACGTTCTTATTTGTTCTATTCTCGGTTCCGCTCAAGCTGTTCGCTGCTCTGCTGATTGCGATGCTGCTTAAGCAAAATATTCGCGGCATGTCCTTTTATCGAACGATGATTTATCTCCCTTCCTTGATCGGGACCAGCATTGCGGTGTCTATTCTTTGGAGAAATATCTTTGACTCGGACGGGTTGTTCAATCAGCTGCTGGCCCTGTTTGGAATAAAAGGCGTCAGCTGGATCACCAATCCGCAAACCGCGCTTGGAACGCTGATTTTATTGGTGGTTTGGCAGTTCGGCTCCTCGATGGTTATTTTTTTGGCCGGACTCAAGCAAATATCGACAGAGCTGTACGAAGCTTCATCAGTGGACGGAGCTACCAGGATCAGACAATTTTTCAGCATTACGCTTCCGATGCTTTCGCCGGTCATTTTGTTTAATTTAGTACTTCAAACGATCGGCTCCTTCCAAATGTTCACGCAGGCATTCATCATTACGGAGGGCGGACCGATCAACTCTACGTATATGTACGCTCTATATTTGTATGACCGCGCATTCGGACGGCTGCAGATGGGATACGCCTCGGCTTTGGCTTGGATCATGCTCGTTATCATTGCCGTTTGCACGGCCTTGATCTTCATGAGCTCGAAGTACTGGGTATTCTACGAGAATGATGGGAGGAAAAAAGGATGATGCGGAGCTCTAAACGTAGCTTATTTCAAAAAAATGTGCTGCTCAGCCTATTAAGCCTTGTCATGATGTATCCCGTCTTTTGGTGGATTGGTGCTTCGTTAAAGACGAATGAGGAAATGTCGAGGCCCGGTCTCTTTCCCGAGCATCCGATGTGGAGCAACTTCAGCAACGGATGGAAGGCGATACCTGAATTTACGTTTACCCACTTCTATATGAACACCTTTCAGTTAATTATAGGCGTGCTCCTCACAACTATAGTTGCCTGCAGTTTGACCGCCTTTGCGTTTGCCCGGCTCGATTTCCCGCTGCGCGGCTTGTGGTTTTCGATCCTCTTGCTGACGCTCATGCTGCCCTATCAGGTCACGATGGTACCGCAATATGTGATGTTTAACGGCTGGGGCTGGGTCGATACGTTATTGCCTTTTATCGTTCCTCACACGCTGGCAGGCGGAATCGGCGGCTCCTTCTTCGTCTATCTGTTGGTACAGTTTATTAGAGGCATTCCGAAGGAGCTGGATGAATCGGCCAAAATGGACGGCTGCAGCTGGTTCGGCATCTACTGGCGAATCGTGCTGCCTTTGACGAAGCCGGCATTGGTGACGGTAGCTATTTACTGTTTTCTGTGGAATTGGGATGATTTTCTCGGCCATTTGATTTATATTAACTCGGTGGATAAATACACGGTCGGTTTGGCGCTGCGCATGTTCGTCGACTCCCAGTCATCCGTCCCTTGGGGGCAGCTGCTCGCGATGTCCCTTCTTTCGATCGTACCTTCCGTTCTGATCTTTTTCTTGGCTCAGCGCCATTTCGTAGAAGGGATAACGGCCGGATCGGTAAAAGGCTAGAAAGGATGCATTTCTATAATAAATTGTGCATTCCTCGTATACCCGATCACCGGGTTGGTTGCTAATATATGAAATGTAAACGGTTTATCCATTCCTAAAGGGGGATTTCCACTATGAAAATCAATGTAAAGAAATCGATCACCGTTCTATTAACGGGAATCATGCTTCTGACCGCTGCCGCTTGCAGCGGCGGCAATGCGAAAAACACGGTGGGGGCGGGGGAAAGCACGGAGCAAGCGGCGGCGGCAGGCCCGGTAAAGCTGCGCATTTTATGGTGGGGATCCCAGTCCAGACACGACGCTACTCTAAAAGCGCTCGATTTGTATACGCAAAAAAATCCGAATGTGACGTTCGAGCCTGAGTTTTCCGGCTGGGAAGGTTATTGGGATAAACTGGCCACTCAATCTGCTGCGAAAAATGCACCGGACATTATTCAAATGGATGCGTCCTATTTGGCGGAATATGCGGGCCGTAATCAATTGGCCGATTTGTCTGCGGGCATATCGACGGGAGATATCGATGCCGCTCTTCTGGACACAGGGAAATATCAGGATAAGCTATACGCCATTCCTCTGGGCAATAATGCAATCGGGATGGCCTACAATAAAGAAGCTGTAGAAAAGCTGGGCATTACGAAGCCGGAGAACGGCTGGACTTGGGATCAGTTTTTCGCCTTTGGCAAAGAAGCGAAAGCCAAGGTGGGTTCCGATCATTACGCGTTACCTGATCTTTCAGCTTCTTTCCAGCAATACGTCAATTATCAGCTGAGCAAAGGCTTAGGGCAAGTGTTTACGGATGACGGCAAGCTTAATTTAGACAAGGATACTTACCTCGAATTTCAAGGGAAATTTGCCGAGCTGCGCAAGGAGGGGGTTGTGCCTCCGGGCGAGGTGAGCGTGACGGATAAGGAACTGGACCCTCAGCTGGATCTCATGGTAAACGGCACTACCCTGCTGCGTGTCCTTCACGCTGCACAATCCAACAGCTTGGATAGCTTGAAGCCTGGGGTATTCGATTTTGTGACGATCCCGAGAAACAAAGAAGCCGGCGGCTGGCTCAAGCCGTCGATGTTCTGGAGCGCAAGCGCTAATTCCGAGCATGTGGAGGAAGCGAAGAAGTTTATCGACTGGTTTATTAACGATCCGGAAGCGGCTGAGCTTTTGGGTACATCCCGCGGAGTTCCTGTCTCCAATAAGGTCGTCGAGCAGCTGACTCCGAAATTTGCCGCTTCCGATAAAATGGGCATATCGTTAATTTCAAATACGTCGCCGGATGCTCAGCTGTATGTACCGGAGCCTAAGGGCTGGAGCAACTTCTCGCAGAAAGACTTCAGAGCGGTCGGAGAAAAAATGATGTTCGGTGAAATTACGCCGGAGCAAGCCTATGAGGAGCTCATGGAATTGGCGAAGGATTACGAGTAATGAAGGGCAGTAAAAATAGGCATTAGCGTCAATCTATAATAGCCAGATTCATTTATCGGTAAGCGTCAAATAGCCCTCATCTTGATGACAAGATGGGGGCTATTTGTGCAGAAGAAGAGTGGCCCCTTTAGCTTTGCGCCACTAGCTTTCGCCAGATTTGCTTTTATTCGAAGGCTCTGTTTTCGTTTAATGTTGATTTTCGACTGAAAGAAAACCGCCAACTGAAAAGGCGGTTAATCTAACTATCGTTTTCCATCGTAACAACCAACACCTTTATTTTGATTCAAGTTAGCGAATATTCCACTTTAGGGAGAGCAGTATTACATTCCTTCGACGGTTCTGGAATTTTCCTCTACAATCAAAGACATGTAAACGTCTATAAGATCCTCACTTTCAACTTTAAAACCAAACCGTTCATAAAGACGTCTAGCAGAGCTTCCTTGTAGGACATTTAAAATTACACGTTTTCCTTTTACATCATTTTGTTCAAGCAGATTTTTTAATACTTGACTGCCGACCCCTCTACCTTGGTAATTAGGATGAATATAAAAATGTTCCAATAAATAACCATCTAACGTAGGTTTAAAAGCTATGCATCCAACAAAAGAAGAATCTGCCTCAATGATCCAAGTATGAACTGAGTCAAATGTATTACGGAATCGTTGACGAACTTTCTCTTCATCAAACCTTCCTAACCTAGTTAAATCATTACGTAGTACAATTGCCCGTAAATTAGCAATTGTCTCAACATCGGAATTTTGGGATTGGCGAAGAGTAATCTGTTTCATCTAACGTAACAACTCCTTATTCTTTTTTAAGACAACAGAAGGGGTGAGCCCTCTAAAAATCATTGAAATCATTTATTCTAAAGCCATTATGTCCTTCGCATCTTATAACTGTTTAATCAGGGCGTATCTATATGTACTCATTTGTACCGCTAAGATATTAACATTGATCTATCTTCGACGTTGTGTTCTCATATTCCTTGCTATCTAAGTAACGGAACCAAGCCAGATAATGTTGTAAATACTTGGTTGCTACACCATTAAAGCTGTAAATCCAACGTTTAGCTGTCCGAATACGTCCACGTCCAAGAACGCCAGAGGAAGTCATCTTCTGACGATCAAATATCAACATTAATTAACATAGCCTATTCGAAAAAAATGTTCCGCGAAGCTGGAGCCTGGCCCGTAGGTATAAATGGATTTTATTAGTTGTTGGTAGATTTAACTTCATTTTTGAATATGCTGAAGGATTCCATTTATTTGTAAGGATGGTGTATTGCAGCATGCTAATAAGGAAGTCAGTCCCGTATTATACTAACAATTATTTATCGGATGATGGCAAACCGAGCTTCAATCGGGACCGCAGCCGTCACCGCCAAAGGGACGGAATAATAAAACGAGACAGAAGCCCGGTCCCGAATCTAAAAATAAATGGTGCCGAAAATCGTAAATCGACCAGTCATACTATCAAAAGAGGCCTCGAATATCGAAGACCCGCAGCAAACCGGAAAAAAAGCAGCCCGGTACCTCAAGAGATGAATTGGAATGGCGAACAGATGGACAGCGAACTAAATGAATTGGATTGGCTGGATGATCAGATGTGGAATTTTTAGGAGATTCCCATTTGTACTTCGTGAATAACGAGATCTCTGAGCAAGTTTAGCGAGAAGGCTGAGAAATAGGCTGTCGGGATCTTCTCGGCAGCCTGTTTCATCTACTAAAATTTGACTGATATAAAGATTGCGCGGACGAGCATAAGCAATTATTCTAAAATAGGAAAGAGATTGTTTTCGCTTTATTTGAAAGGGTGTTCAGTTTATGCGGCGGGAGGGGTGCTAGTGGAACAGCTAACGCTTGTTTTGTTCGAGCGAATGGGGATGCTCTTGATCCTTATGTTTATACTGACCCGCATCCCGCTGTTCCGAAATATATTGGACCGGGATATCAATCTTCGAACGGGAATCGTTTTTGCTATATTGTTTGGCCTGATTGGTATTGTAGGGACGTACGCGGGAGTCGCCGTGAGTCCGGAGGAGACGGGTTCCGCGTTCTGGGTAACCTCGCTTGCCCCTTCTGAGATGATGGCTCATTCCGCGCTCATCGGCATTGTAATGGCCGGATTGCTCGGAGGCGTTTATGTCGGTGCCGGAGCGGGATTGTTGACAGGCCTGCATGCTTATGTTTTGGGGGGGCTTGCCGGCGTCTCCTATGCTATTTCTTCTCCATTGATCGGCCTTCTGGCGGGATTCGTGGCTCGTTTCTTCTATGAAGAACGGATAATCGCCCCGATCAAAGCGATGTTTATCGGGGTGTTTGCCCCTATCCTTCAGATGGGAGTCCTATTGATTGTCACTACCTCCTCGGAGACGGCTATCGAGCTCGTGAATCGGGTGGGTGTTCCTATGGTCATTACGAACAGCATCGGTATCGCTATATTCGTCGCTATGATTCAGGTTGCTCTCAAGGAAGAGGAACGGGCGGCGGCGCACGAAACCCAAAGGGCGTTTACCATTACCGAAATGGTGCTTCCTCACCTCAAGCAGGGACTAACCTATGAGACGGCACGGGAGACGGCAGCCATTCTGCTGCGGGAATTGCCGGCCGACGCCGTGGGCGTAACGGACACGGAACGGATTCTTGCGCATGCAGGTATTGGAACTTCCCGGCACGTCCCCGGGGAATCCATTGTGACCGAATTGTCGAGAAAGGCGATTCGTACCGGTACGATTCAGATTGCAGCTAACCGGGAACAGATTCAGCCTCACCATTCCGATTTGGGAGCGGCCATTATCGTGCCGTTCGACCAATCGGGCCGGACGGCGGGATTAATCAAGCTTTTTTTTCGCAGTCCCAAACAGATTGGCAAGGTAGAGGTTGAATTTGCATACGGTTTGAGAAAGCTGATCTCCAGCCAGTTAACGAGTGCGATGGGCGAGAAGCTGGAAGCGCTGATGAAGGATGCGGAGCTCCGGGTACTGCAATCGCAGATTAATCCGCATTTTCTGTTTAATACGTTAAATTCTATTGTGACCCTAATCCGGATCGATCCGGACCATGCGCGCCATATGACGGTACAGCTGGGACATTTCATGCGGATGAACTTGACGATGACCCAGTCGCCGCTTGTTCCTCTTTACCGGGAGATGGAGCATCTGAACACCTATTTGGAGATCATACGGATCCGGTTCGCCGATCAATTGAAGGTGGAATGCGTAACGGAGCCGAATTTTGAGATGGTACTGATCCCACCGTCGACGCTGCAGCCCCTCGTTGAGAACAGCATCCAGCACGGGCTTAAGAAAAAAACGAACGGGGGATGGGTTCGAATTGAATTGAAGCGGGAAGGGGATGCGGTTCGGATCATCGTGGAGGACAACGGTGAAGGAATTCCGGGCGACCTCTTGGACAAGCTTGGCACAGTTCCGATGAGCGGAAGCGGGAGCACCGGACTAGGCGTTCACAATGTCAATCAGCGTTTGATCAGTTTACTTGGCCCGGAATCATCGCTTACGTACGGGAACCGTCCCGGGAGCGGGACGCAGGTATCGTTTACCGTCCCCTACGGCAACGGGGAATGGAGGGGGAAAGTCAATGAAGCTTAGAATCATGATCGCGGAGGATGAGCGGCTGGCAAGAGAGGAACTTATCTACCTGCTGTCGAAGGAGCCGGACGTTGAGCTGGTACCATCGGCCGCCAGCGGGGTTGAAGCATTGGAGCTGGCGCGGAAGCATAAGCCTGATGTTGTCTTTCTTGATATCGAAATGCCTGAGATGGACGGTATTCAGGCGGCTCATCGGCTGGTTGAGATGGATCTCCGGCCTTTCCTGGTCTTTACGACGGCCTACGATCAGTACGCGCTGGAGGCTTTTCAATTGGAAGCGGTCGATTATTTGCTTAAGCCTTACGATGAAGAGCGGCTTAGGCGGACACTGGAGCGCATCCGCGGGAGAAAGACTGAAGCCGGAATCGATGTGAGGACGAAAGCGACGCCGGGTCCCCTCTTCAAGAGCGGCAAGCTTCTTGTAGATGATGGCGCCCGTATGGTTGTGCTGGAGGCGGAGCTATTACTCTATGCGGTTAAAGAGGATAAGGTAACCCGCATACATATGGCGGACGGCCGGTCTTATGCGGCAAAACAGACGCTGCAGGAGCTCGAGGAGAGGCTTGGTCCATCGTTCTTCCGCCCTCATCGGAGTTATCTTGTTAATCTGGATTATATTTATGAGCTTGAGCCTTGGTTTAACGGCGCCTACAATGCTATTTTAAGAGATCCGAACCGCACTCAAATACCGGTTTCCCGTGTGGCGGCCAAAGAAATGATCCGGCTGCTGCAGGGGCATTAATCGTTATGGTGTAGCAAGAAAATAAAAAAAAGACCCCTCTGCAATTCGCATAAGGGTCCGACACTTAACAGTCCTGTCAGCTTTAACAGATTAATGCGCTATCGCATAGTGCATCTGAACGACGCCACTGCCGAGGGGCATGAAATTCAGCAGCTGCACATCCTTGTATTGGTAATTTTCTTTATCAATCAGAAGATTATATCCCTTACCCTCAAGCACCGGTGCTACATTGAAGATCAGTTCATCTACAAGCCCTTGACCTAAAAATGCATTGTGCAGATCCGCGCCGGCGCCTATGAGAGCGGTTTGATGTCCTTTTTGCTGAAGGTAGTTCAGAGCCTCCTGCGGCGATCTCGCGACCGTTACCCCCGGAAAATCTTCGGCGTTCTTGGAAACCACTACGATATCTAGATCGGTAAAGGGACCCCCAACGACTCCGCCGCTTCCCAACATGCCCTCGAATGTTCGGCGTCCAACAATAAAATTTCCTGCAGCTTTGGCATGTTTCACAAAATCATCAAATGCTTCCTTTTTCGGCGGGTTTTCGGGGCTGGACTGTGCATAGTTGCCGTTAGCGCTTAATGTTGCCCATAATATAGTTTTCATATGATTCCTCCTGACATTCTTTCTTCAATTATTTTCCTTCCTCATTCGCAATAGTAGCGAACTGTGGTACATTTGAAAAGTAGTTACATTAAAGTGCAATAGTTTCAAAAAATGAACTATGGAGGGAACACCGATGATCAGTCGGCGTTCGCTGCATCCGATCAGCCCGAAATTATTGGCTCAGTCTTTTATTTTTACTGTACAATTGCTGTACGTTCAGGACGGTTTTTGTGTATGTAAGGAGCGATTTCCGACGTTTCGCACCGAAATCGTTCAATAGCAGAAAATATTAACTATAATATATGAAGCGCTTACAACATGGTTTATACCGGAAACGTTTATCGGCGCAATTCATCAAATGGAGGGAATCGCGTTGAGAAAGAATCAGTTAACGTACAGCGATATTGCCCGTTCGGAGCTTTTCCGCAAGCTGATGGCGAAGAAGAAACGTTTTATCATTCCGATGACCCTGTTCTTCCTGGCGTTTTACTTTACCCTTCCGCTCCTGACGTCTTTCTCCGAGGTCTTGAATAATAAGGCTATCGGCTCGATTTCTTGGGCGTGGATCTTCGCGTTCTCCCAGTTTATTATGACATGGACTTTATGCTCCCTCTATTCCAGGAAATCCGAAACCTTCGACGCGCTTTGCGAAGAGATCAAAGATCAGGTGCAAGCCGCCGAAAGAGAGGCGGGTTGACCGATGAATACGGCGTTTCTGCTGTTTCTCATTATCGTGCTGGGCACACTTGTCATTACCTATTACGCAGCCAAAAAAACAAAAACGGTGAACGAATTTTACACCGCCGGCGGAGGATTGACCGGTTGGCAGAATGGACTTGCCATTGCCGGAGATTACATGTCAGCGGCTTCCTTCCTCGGGATTGCGGGAATGATCGCGCTATTCGGCTTTGACGGATTTTTCTACAGCATCGGGTTCCTTGTCGCCTATCTGGTCGTGCTGTATCTCATAGCGGAGCCGCTGCGGAATCTGGGTAAGTATACGATGGCGGATATGATCGCGGCCCGTTTCGATAACAAAAAAATTCGCGGCGTCGCAGCGCTCAATTCGATCGTCATCTCCATCTTCTACATGATCGCCCAGCTGGTCGGCGCCGGAGCGCTTATCTCGCTTCTTATCCCCGGCCTCGATTACACGACCTCCGTGCTGATCGTCGGAGTGCTTATGACCGTCTACGTTGTGTTCGGCGGCATGACGGCGACGAGTTGGGTGCAAATCATCAAATGCGTGCTGCTTATAGCCGGCACGTTCATTATTTCGCTTATTGTTTTCGCCAAATTCAATTTCAATATCGGGCACATGTTCGACCAAATGCGGACAGCAACCCCTCTGAAGGAAGCGTTCCTCAATCCGGGCAACAAATTTGCAAACGGACTCGATACTCTTTCTCTTAACCTGGCTCTCGTGCTGGGGACGGCAGGCCTGCCGCATATTCTGATCCGTTTCTTCACCGTTAAAGACGCGCCTACTGCAAGAAAATCCGTTGTCGTCGCTACTTGGATCATCGGGTTGTTCTATGTCATGACGCTATTTCTCGGCTTCGGCGCGGCGGCTTTCGTAGGCAAGGACGTGATTGTGCAAGCGAACGCCGCGGGCAATATGGCTGCTCCTCTTCTTGCCAGAGCTCTTGGCGGAGAATTCTTATTCGCCTTTGTGTCGGCTGTGGCGTTCGCAACGATTCTGGCTGTTGTCGCCGGACTTGTACTCTCCGCCGCCTCTGCCTTCGCTCACGATTTCTATGGCCATATTATCCGGAAAGGGAACGTACGGGAGAAAGAGCAGGTAAGGGCGGCCCGGCTGGCTTCCGTAGGCGTTGCCGTTATTTCCATCCTGCTTGCTCTGTTTGCGCAGAAGCTGAATGTCGCGTTCCTTGTGGCACTTGCCTTTGCCGTGGCCGCCAGCGCCAACCTGCCCGTTCTCGTATTTACGGTATTCTGGAAACGGTTCAACACATCGGGAGCGGTTACGGGTATGCTGATCGGTTTATTCAGCGCTCTCATTCTTGTAGCGGTCAGTCCGAACGTTTGGGATCCGGTCGCAGGCAAAGCAATCTTCGTCGGCACACCGCTAATAAGCCTGACCAATCCGGGGATCATATCGATTCCATTAGGGTTCTTGGGGGCGTTTATCGGAACTTACTGCTCCTCTAAGCGGGACGATGCAAAGTATGACGAGATATTAGTGAAAGCGAACACGGGTATTCGGGAATTGGTGTGATAATGCCATCGTTATTTATTGATTTAGCCTATTTTGCTTGCATGGCAAGTTTTTGGTGATATTGCCTCATTCGGATATTAGGGAGAACGCATAGCATAAAGGGGAGATAAACAACAAAATTTTAAAAAAAGTAAAGAGAGGATACGGCAATGATAAAAAATAAACCCTTGCTAATAAAAAAGGAGTCAAACGCATCCAGATCCTTGGAGAAGGCCACGCATCGATCTGTGACTCAAAGTCCAAACTCAGCTAACATAGAAAGGATCATTGGGCAGCTTGGCGGAATTGAAGGGATTATGAACACAATAGGGAGTATTCAAAAGGTGGCTGAAAGCGTTTCTCCAATACTGCCACTTTTAGGTAGTCTAGTAAACAAGCAGAAGGCAACTAGGAAAAGAAGAGTATCATCTAAACAGAGAAAAAAACGTAAAAAATGGTACCTCGTAAAGATGTAAGCTCTGATGACAGCTATTGCCCAGAACATGAAAAAGATTGCCAACCACCTGGCCAGATTAGAAAGGCCGGATAGGAGGCAATCTTTTTATTTTTATTTATTGAGATAAGAAACTATTTTCATAGAGTCGTGACAATTAATAGAATCAAAGAAAGTAAGGGATTCATATGTTAATAGGGGTAGCGACAATTGACGGTTTTATACGCTAAAATAGCGGACAAGTATTCGCTCATTCAAACCGCGCCGCGAAGGTCTTTAGCGTATATTTTCGTTAAAATGTTGGATGGACCTCTAATAATTTGGCATTCAATCAAAAAGGAGGTGCTGAAAATGTCGGCTTGTTGTAGACGCCGTAATAATATAGGTTTGATTCTAGTTCTTTTTGTTCTGCTTGTTATTATTTTAACTTCCAGTATTTTCATCCCAGTAGCTTGAATTCAGTAGATTTCCTGTTCAACTCTTACGGATTTAGAATCATAAGCAACTTTGCAAAAAAAAGCTGCCGAGAAGAACTTCTCAGCAGCCTTTTTTCGTTTGTAGACAGGGAACACCATATTCATACAAATCACCTGACAACGTTATAATACCTCCAATTTTCACATAGTTCTTACAGTTAAACTTGTGAAATTTAGATTTAAGGAGGACGTTATGGCTCGGACACAACTAGCTAGATTTTTGAGCGATGCCTATTCAGTCGTTGGAGAGGCCTTAGAGAGAAGTGTATCGATTGATCAGGTCATGCAAGAGCGGAGCGTGAAACGACAGTCTCATCAAAAGCGCGAAATAAAGCTTTCCTCTTCCTCAACTACAACCATTAAACCTTCCGCAAAGTCCGCCAAGAAAGCAGCATCAACTCCGCGTATCGTGATTGTAGGTGCGGGCCTTGCCGGTCTCACCTGTGCCTATCGTCTGAAGCAAGCGGGGCTTATCGCCAAAGTATATGAGGCATCCGATCGAGTCGGCGGCCGATGCTGGACCCGCCGCGGTGATTTTGAAGAGGGACAAATCGTTGAACGGGGGGGCGAGCTGATAGACACGGAGCATCTGGAAATTCGTCAGTTGGCTGAAGAGTTAGGTCTTACCTTGGATGACCTTATTGAGGCTGAGAAGAAAGGAACGGACCCTTGTTACTTCTTTGATAACACCCCGTATTCATACGAGGAGGCGACTCGCGATTTTCAGAAGATATTTAATATACTTCAAAGAGATCTTAATGCCGCTCCTCATCCAACGACGTTTAACAATTTTACACAACGAGGATTCGAGCTGGATCACATGTCGATTATCGACTGGATCAACGAGAATGTTCCCGGCGGCATCAAGTCGAAGTTTGGGCAGTTATTAGACGTGGCGTACAACATCGAGTTCGGCGCAGAATCAAGCGATCAGAGCTCACTCAATCTGATTTATCTTCTCGGATTTTCAGAAAGCAGGAGACCATTTAGAATCTTCGGTTCTTCTGATGAGCGATTTCATATACGTGGCGGAAACGATCAAATTCCTGAGATACTGGAAAAAAAGCTTGAGAAAAGTCAGATCATCCGCAATACAGCATTGATTGCAATCAAAGAGAACAGCAATGGAAGCTACACACTGACCTTTAAGAACATGTTGAAAGTTTTTAACGTCATTGCTGATAAGGTTGTACTGACACTGCCTTTTTCCATCCTGCGTACCTCTGTCGATTATAGCAAGGCAGGATTCAGATCACTGAAGATAACGGCCATCGAAGAGCTTGGCATGGGAGCGAACACGAAGCTTCATGTTCAGTTCACAGATCGTCATTGGAATGACCTCGGCTGCAATGGGGAAACCTTTTCCGATCGAGGCTATCAGAACACTTATGAGGTGAGCAGGGCACAACCTGGAAAAGCAGGAATCTTGGTGGATTACACGGGCGGAGAAATCGCAACAGGATTCAACAGAGGCACTCCAGCAGAACGTACAGAAATATTTCTGAAGCAGCTGGAGCCCGTATTACCTGGCATCTCTGGGAAATGGAACGGTAGGTCAACACGTGATTACTGGCCGGGAAATCCTTTTACCAAAGGCTCTTATTCCTTTTGGAAGGTCGGTCAATATACGAAATTTGCAGGTATCGAAGGAGAGAGAGAGGGGAGAATGGGGAACTGCTACTTTGCCGGTGAACACACCTCTGTTGATTGGCAGGGATTCCTGAACGGAGGCGTTGAGAGCGGTGAGCGAGCCGCAAGTGAGATTATCGAAGATTTAGAAGAAGATGAAGAGTAACGCTCCAGTCGCCAATCACTTCCGTTGACGGAAGTGATTGGCGATTATTTATGTACGTTGAGTCAACTTTGGCTATTGGCTATCTTTAGGTTGAGACAAATGTTAGTTTTGTAGTTACGAGGAATGATAATTTAATTAACCGCCTTTGACTAACGACATTTTTTCGGAAAAATGGAACCGAAGTGGGAAGCGCATTGTCTAATCATCGGAGGTGAAGAGGTTGGAGGAATCCCATTGGAAACACTTGACGGGCATGGATGCCGGACTGCTGCGCGAGCTCATGATCCAGTACGGGCAGGAAGTTTGGAACTTGGCCTATATCCTGACGAAACGAAATGACCTGGCTGATGACATCACGCAAGAAGTGTTCTTGAGTGCCTACCGGAATATCGGGCTGTTCCGCGGCGAGTCTTCCATCAAAACATGGCTGCTGTCCATTGCGCGCAATACGTCCGTGAATTACTTGCGAACCGCGTTTATGCGCAAAGTGACGCTCATGGCATGGGTCACCAGCAAGGAGACAAGTCCGTCTGCCGAACATGAGGCGTTGGAGCAATCCTTATCCGATGATATTTGGAGAATCGTCATGAAGCTGCCGCTTAAGTTTAGAGAGGTCCTCATTTTATCCGGAAAATATGATCTGTCGATGAAAGAGATCGCGGGTGTGCTCGGCGTATCGGAAGGCACGGTGAAGTCCAGATTAGCACGTGCACGGCAGAAGGTTAGGGCTTATTGGAAGGAGGAGGGTACTGCATATGAACGACTATGATCTTGAATGGATGCAAAAATTGAAAACAACTGATCCGTTGCGGGCGAAAACCTTCACCCCTGAAAAAATGTCGGTGATCGAGAAGGCGGTCGAAAATATGAACAAACCATCGAGAGGACGCAAGCGGAAGGTATGGATTCCGGGCTTCGCGGCAGCTGTCGCGGTCATAATCTTCGTAAGCGGCATCCTGCCAAGCGGCCCTTATACGGGATGGCTCTCGGATCTATTCAAAAATGAACAGATTGACGGCACTACGGCCAAACCGAATCCGACCCCTCCGGATCAGGCGGATCTGCAGCCGGAGATCGAGCCTCAGCCGCCGGCGGAAACCGTACCGTTGACCGGAAAACTGAAGGACCAGCTCCAATTCAGTACGGAGAGTGAGATGACTATTTCGATCCATGACGCGCAGAGCGGGAAAGAATTCGAAATTCCCGCCGATCGCGAGTATGTTATTCTGCAAAGCCTGAACGGAACCGACTTAACTGCGGCTAAAGCTCCGGAGGCCGCTTCATCCAATTCTGAAGCGAGCGTGTTCCTCCGTTTTTCGGTGGACGGGAAAATCTATCAAATTCCTTATCGCCTGAAGACGAACACGATCGAATGGAAGGGACAATCGTTCTATGTGGATGACGGGATCATGCTGCTGTTGCACGGACTGCTGCTGCCGGAGACGAAGCTCGCCAAGATCTACAGGGTCTTTGAGCAGGCGCGTAAGGAGCAGGCAAATGGCCAGGTGATCGAGCATGAAAAACTTTATGATTGGGAAAGGCTGCAGATTGACGGGAAAGACTATGCAGCTTGGGAGAAAGAACTGAAGAACCTGCCGCTTGTCAGCGAGAAAAAATACTACAATTATTTTACCGAGAAGATGGGTAGTATCGGGCAGTACGAGCCAGGCATCGCCGCGTTGAATCTGGCCATCCTTTTTGAAGATCCGAAGTATGGAACGAAAGACGGCATCCGTGTCGGACTGACCGAAGCGGAGGTTATTGGGAAGCTTGGCGAGCCGAACAAAAAGTCGGCTACGAAGTGGAGCTATAAGGACAGCGATGATTTCAAATTTCATCTTTATTTTGAAGATGGAAAGGTCCTTTATATCGTAATCACGATGCCGTTGTAAGCCTAGCGATGCTCAATTGCGATGTTTAAGAGATACGAACTTCAGACTCAGGGCTGAAAAAACAGGCTGCCGAGAAATTCTCAGCAGCTTTTTTAATTAAGCTCAGTTGTAGATTTGAAAGTCGCGATATGGATTCGGCTGCCGGTTGGCGATCAATTTACGGAAAGTAAGTATGAACATACTAAGTAGTTCGGGATTGTACGGAGGATTGCCCGTTCCTGAAAAGTTTCCGGGTGTATGTCCGAACCCATGGAATAACCCAGTAATCCCCGCCGAAGCGGCCCGCGTTCATCCCTGCTGCCAAGAGGAAAAATTGGACGATGATCATGTTTGGATTATGGCTGATCGCCCCGGCAAACAAAAAATTGAAGTTCATGAAGATGCCCATTAACGCGGCGAAAGTGGTGAGAGTACCTGTGATCAAGCCAAGACCGACGAGAAACTCGCCCCATGGTATAAGGAAATTAAAAACATCCACATTCGTCAAGGTGAAACCTTGAAGGAAGTCCCCGTACCATTGTTGTACGACAGGCTTTTCTCCACCCGCTTTGGCAATGGCCCCCTTTATAAACCCGGATGCATCGAACGTCTTGTCGCCGGATAATTTCCCCCACCCGGCCGAGATGAATTTCCATCCCACATACAGCCGCAGCACCGTCAAGAGTCCTGCCGCCGTCTTACTATTTCGTAACCAATTCATCATAAAAATTCCTCCTAAATAAGTATTTGACCATCATAATTCGACCAGATATGCACCGTTTACAGCTTAATAAATCACTCCTCATGTTTCCCTATGGAACAATTTTAAACCTATAGACAAATTGTTGCACTACGGAAACTTTTGATGAATTTAATATACGCTGAAGAAAGGTTTTTGTAAACCTAAATTTTGCAAACGCCAATTTTCAAATTATTTGTACGTTTTCGTTAAGGTTATTTATTATTTCTCACTATTCGAAACGTTTTCTTTAAAAACATGCAGTTTATCCTTAAAAAACCGCATTGTATTCAAACTATAGGTGCTGTATTTTTTAATAGTGATTGTAAACGTTTTCAGTAGAGAGGATGACTATTAACCATTTCTTCGAATGATTTTACGAGGCAAGAAACAAGGAGGGCGATACATACTCATTTGATAGATTTATCAGCTTCATATTCGTAAATCGCATATGGTTCAATCCAATTGAGGAACGAGGAGATCAACATGATAACAAAACATTTCAAAAGTGTCCTGGCTGTTTGCCTGAGCGTCGCCCTGATGCTGCCGGCAGCTTTACCGTTGCAACCAAAGGCCGTACATGCTGAACCGATTGCAGCTGCTAATGCATATACCGATAAATTGGTGTTTGGTAATTCAGAGTCAGAACAACAGCACCAGTTCAAAGGTGAATTTACCAGCGCCATCGTCGGCGCATTGGGTGAGCCTGCACGGGTATCCCTGCCGCGTATACCAGAAGATATTCAAGGCGGAGAATTGACTTTTACGATGAAAGTCGATCCTGCCGCCCAAAACTACTTCACCATGAAGTTCTGGGGAAGCGATGAATCATTCTACAAAAGTATGGTATACATCAATGGCGAGCAAGTCGGCTTTCGCCGCGTTGGAGATTATCAACCGATCAATATGGGTATTAGCAAAGGTTTGCCGGAGCGGTTTTACTATAATACAACCATGCTTCCGTTAGTAAGCACGCATGGACAAGATACCGTACAAATTACCGTCAGAACGTACAGCGGGAATTTTGGCGATAAAGTGAACGCGCCATCCAGGGGGTATTACAACGCCTATACACACACGGGGGCCCACTTGGATGTATCGGATGAAACCCAGGGCGATATTGTCGAAGATCCGGTTTCAATGCTTAGAGCGGATCTGACGGATGAGGAAAAGCAAGCCCTCATTAACGGCTATACGCAAAATCTGGTGAAGACGTTCAATGATTATTCCACCCGGGTGGATGCTAGCGCAGCCGGCAAATTATCCATTGTGCGTTATCAGGATGAATTGAAGTTTTATGCGAACGCGCTTCATTACGATTGGTCGCCGGCTCAAACGGCCGAAGCAAAGAAAGCGGCGCTTGGACGGATTTTTAAAGTGATTGATAATCATGTCAAGGATTATTATGGAAATATTAGATTGGTGACACGGGGCGGACATCAAGGCGATTGGGGCGGCTATTACGGCGCATTAGGCGAGGCGTTGTATATTGTCGAACAGCTTATCAAGGATGACGCAATCTATGGCGAGGCGGCATTCAACGCATTCCTCGATCAGCCGTTTGCGACGGGAACGGTCGATGGACTGTACTCGCTAGCGGGAGTAGACTGGAATGGCGGAGCTTTATCTCGCCGTGAAGCGTGGGAGCGCGTGCTGAAAGCGAATTTCGATTTTGCCCGTACGCGACTGTCCTACATCTATAATCAAGTGGTGTATACGTATGAAGGCGCATGGGAAGCGCACGAAGGTCTGCGCCTGATCGGTTCTCCGTTCTTTGAAGGCAAAGAGCGCAGCCATCAGATTCTTCTTGAAGCGTTAGGGGGGCAGCCGTTCCTCGGGGAAGAAGTGCTGGTCGGCCCGAACGGCGAAGAATTGGATTTGTACCATTCCTTGTTCTATCATGACCAGACAGCTAGATTTACGGAAGATTATTTGCAAATTGTTGCTAAGGGACTCGCGAAGAGCAAGCTGGATGCGGACGGGAACGTCGTCAGGCGGCTGCCGTACGGCGAGCATTACAACGGCCTGACGGAAGCGGGGCTGACTAGGGAAAACGGATATGTCGCCAATTACGGCGAGGCGGCCAACTACCTTTTGAAGAACTTCTACAAAACGTTAAACCACCCCGGCGATGAGGAATTGAACGATAAAATTCTGAAGCTGGCATTGAAAAACATGCATGCCCGCGGGTTTGTCCGGTACACATCTTTGGATGACGACGGAAAACGAATTATGAGAGCGGAACAAGTCACGGATGAGCGGAACACGGCTCTGCCAGGTTTCTACGCGTATGGCGCGAGAACTTCAACCGGATTGTCGCTGCAGTACGCTTCCCTGGAAATGGAGATGGTCCATAACGAGCAAAGGTACAGCGGTCCGGAATGGGACGAGTACTGGCGGTATGCGAAGGAAGCGGTCGGTTTCGCGCAGCAGCAGCTTGCGGATCACCAACTGTTCAATTTCACTTTCGGAACTAGAGGCACGAATAGCGGAGAGGATTACCATCTGGCAGACACTTATAAATACGTCACCGGCGAGCGGGCCGATTTCAATCGCTTCGGTCAGGTGACGGCAGGCGCCGTTCTTCCGCAGACAGATTTCAATTATTATACGGAAGAAGAAATAGCGGCGCTTGATGTGAACCCGGCCGACTACGAACAGTTTGCCTGGGCGGACATTGACAATATGTTCCTCTCGATCCGGGATGGCGACCTTCGTATGTTCGCTAACCTGAACGAGCTTAATAAAGGTTACAGCGGCAACGGTAGACTTCATGTGATTAACGATAACTATGACAATATCGTACAAATTGCAACCGATAGCAAATTTCAGTATCAGGACTATTGGATGCGCATGGAAAATATCGACATGATATTCTTTGAAGATCAAATAACGAATGGTGCTGACGCCCCTCAAGCTCTTGCGGGGGAAATTTTACCGATTACTTATCAGCCTGGTGTCGGCCAGACGGAACGGGATAATTTTGAGGCGGACACACCTTATGCCGGTTATCCTGATCTGTTATCGGCAAGGTACGGAAAGTATTTCATGATTTTCAATACAACCCGCGACGAATATGGAAATAAAAAATCCTTTGATGTGAAAATGCCGGCAGATTACAAGGGGAACAGTACCGTATTGGACCTTGTATCGGGAAAACAAATTCCGGTTACCAAAACTGGAAAGGTAACGATTCCGCCGAAATCTGCGATGGTGTTGAAATTAACGTCCGATGTCCATATAGACCCATTGCCGTTTACCGTTAATTTCGTAAAAGCATTCGCGGGCAACGGATATGCGGGAATTACCTGGACTACGACCGCAGGAGCGGAATCGTACAATATTAAGCGTTCTGAAACGGAAAATGGTACGTACCAAGTCATTGCAACAGGAGTAACAGGCAATTACTATAAAGATTCGACGGTTCAAAATGGAAAAGTATACTACTATAAAGTGTCTGCAGTAAATGATCTAGGTGCTGGAGATGAATCCTATCGCGCAAAGGTAAATTTGACTGCACCGGTATCCTTAAAAGATCCGGGCTCGATATGGCGTGATGACCGCATCGGCACAACAGCAAGCAGCGCAACGATTACAGGCACAACCATTGCAATCGAGGGTGCTGACGGCACAGGCCTGGGTGAAGGCGACGACTTGAATATTTTTGATAGAGATATCAACGATTCGCTGCATTTCGTAAATCAGGTCGCAGCCGGCAGCAGCTCCATCCGTGTAAAATTGGACAGCTACAGCGGGAATGCAAGCGGAATTATGATGCGTGATCTGCTGCAGTCCAATACCCGGTATATTTATTTCGGAGCCGATCAAGACGGCAATCTTGTATTGCAGAACCGTACAAGGGATTCCCGACACGCGTTCTCGGAAGAGAAGAAAAGTCCGATGAATGCAAAACTCATTGGATTGCACGCGGATGATTTTCCGTATCTGAAATTGGTGCGTGACTACGATTCGCATTATATTCATGCTTATGTGTCCAGGGACGGAGCGGATTGGATCATGGTGGAGAAAATGTTTACCCCATTCCCTTACGCCATCTTTACGGGCGTCGCGGCTGCTGAGCAAGCGCAGTTCAGCGAGGTCACTGTCGAAGAAACGACTCGCGGCAAGCTTTATTCTTATATTCAAAGAGTGAATAACGGCAGCGGCATTTCTCTTTCCTGGAACAAACCGAAGCATGCGGTAAGCTTCAATTTGTACCGTACCTATGACAAGGATGCCGGCTTAACAAACCCGGTATTTAAGGAAGGCACTGCGGAGCTGGCGGAAGGCTCGCCTTGGACCGCGCTCGTTACGAATGCGACGGCATTGTCATTTGTTGACCCCGAGCCGGGTTTTGAAGATTCGCCGGGCTATAAGGTAGTTGCCAGGTATGCGGACGGAACGTTGGGAGAATTCTCCGATACGGTCTATCCTCCTGCTGAAACGGCGCCGCCTTCCGTAGCCGGTATTACGGTATCCAACTATCTTGAAGGACTTGCAGATACGGTTAAAGTGACGGGTCTGGCGGCAGGCGATGTTGTAAAGGTATACAGAACGGGTACGGACCTTGCTGTGCTTGGCAAAACCGTTGCCGATAGCACCTACGCAACCGTCAGCATCCCCCAAATCGGTGCGAATTCCGGTGTCCTGTATGTATCTGCAACCACCCCGGGCAAAATGGAAAGTGCCAGAACGGCCAAGTCATACCCAGGGGAAGACGGACTAATTAACTTGAAGGCGGAAAAGGATGCAACGCTGCGGTTTAACACCACTGCACCTGGCGGAGATCCACAGTTAGTTATTCTTTCCAATGGACCGGACGAAGGGGCTAAACGATTTGGTATCGTTACATTTAACAACGTACCGGATTTCGAGGATGGGAATATTGAATCCGTATCGTTAAGAATGTACCGGAATAATGGAAGAACGGCGACCCTGCGTGCGCAGCATTTGGAGTGGGATAACTGGAAGGAGACCAGCGGTACGCTTGGAGCGGAATTGAAAAACGAGTACTTTAATGGAAGCTGGGAAGCGGCCACAGCCTTCTTGGCAGGACCGTCCGCTTCAGCCGTAGTTAAACCCGAGAGTGCGTATACGATGCATGCTATTAACGGGAGTTGGACTCTTGATGTGACCGAGATAGTGAAGGCCAACGAAGGGAACAGAGCAACCTTCCTATTATCCGTTCCTAGCGGCGAAGTGAACCCGGTTACGAAAGAATATATTTCCGGTAACAGCAGCCCTGGTCAATACGGACCTGAATTAATTGTGAAATATAAATCGGATAACATCACTGTACCGCCTTCAGAAACCAGTATCAAAGTAACCAATCATTCAGAAGGAACTGCGGACACGGTTGAAGTTTCAGGGTTTGCGGCAGGAACGGTTGTAAAGGTTTACCGAACGGCCTCGGATACCGATGCGCTTGGCTCAACCGTAATCGGAAGCACGTACGGAACCGTGAGCATCCCGCAAATCGGCGTAAGTCCGGGCACTCTATATGTTTCAGCAACTGCCGAGTTCAAGCTGGAAAGCGAAAGAACGGCAAAGTCTTATATCGGCGAATCTTCAAGCTACACGAAAGGAAGCTACTACACGTACCAGAAAGAAGTGGAGCGGATTGAATCGGAGATGAATCAACCGGAAGCCAATAAAGAGTTGCTTGCGGCTGAACTCAAGCAGGCCGGAGGCTTGCTGGTCCTGGTTCCTCTGTCACTCTATTCGTTTGATGGCCATGCGGACAATACATTCGGGTCAACTCACGCAACCGTGAACGGGACGCCTGCTTATGTAGAAGGAAAGTTCGGTCAGGCGATTGATCTGAACGGAACCGGCTCCGTTACGCTGCCTTCGGCGCATGCTCTATCCACATCCGATGCCGTCACAGTGGCAACCTGGGTGAACTGGAAGGGTGGAAATGCATGGCAGCGCATCTTCGACTTTGGCAACAATACGAACCAATACATGTTCCTTACGCCGAGTTCCGGCGGCAGCAATACGCTGCGTTTCGCGATTAAGAACGGCGGCGCCGAACAATTGGTGCAAACCGCGAAGCTTCCCGTGGGTGAATGGGTGCATGTAGCGGTGACGCTGGGCGGAGGTACGGCGAAATTGTATGTAGGCGGAGTGTTGATGGCTACTAATAGCAATGTCACAATCAAGCCGAGCGATTTCAAGCCGAGCGTTAATTACATCGGCAAAAGCCAATGGCCCGATCCGCTGTTTAACGGCATGATCGACGAATTCCGCACTTATAATCACGTCTTGAGTGCAGAAGAAATTCAGGCGGCGATGAACAATACGGCGAAGCAATGGAGTGACAGCAGCCTGGTCAATGTCTTGCTGAAAGAAGCTGCTGCGCTCGATGCAGCGCTATATACTGAATCGAGCTGGCAAGCGCTTGAGGCAGCGGTCGCGGAAGCGAATGCACTGCCAGCGGATGCAGCTCAAGAGACAATCGACAACGCGGCTGTGCAGCTTCGGTATGCGCTTGAGTCGCTGGAGCAGAAGAACGTTTAAAAGCAAAAGCCCCGGGTCACGGGGCTTAGTCATCAATCTTAGCGAGTGTATGTGAATCATACGCTCGCTTTTTTTTATTGAGGGGGATAATCGAAATTACTCGGCCTTTTTGAGATTCATCCATTGGAACAGGCTCACTTTGCCGGTTGCCTCACACTGCGTGCATTCAATTAAACCGCTTCCATCACAGGTCATACACTTTCCATGTCCATAGCCCAATCCTTCACCATTGCAGTCGGCGCATTTTGACTTACCGGTTCCATCACATGGTTTACACTTCATCATTGTTCCTCCTTCACTGTTTTTTAAATAATGAGGAGCCCGCATATGGGTGTAACGAGAGGTGAAACGAGTCAAAAATATCATATCATTAACTTTTTGGAGAAGGCAAAGCCGTTAAAAATGGTTTATTTGCGATGTATCCCGAAAAAGTCTGACTATTCTGAAATATTCTCCCGCATTCTCCAAATTCCTTACCATGTTAGTCCAAGACTATTAGATTCTCCGGGCTTTGGTGTATGATAGGGTTATTCTTTCAATCTATCATCTATTGCGAGTTACAGGAGGAAACGGCTTGAGCGCGTTTAAACCGCTATTTGTATCGCTTCGCAAAAAATTTATTATTTTGTTCTGCATCATGATTACGCTCCCATTTTTGTTCAGCGGCATTCTCACGTACCAGAAATATTCGGCGAACAGCCAGCGCGAGGCGGAGGCTTATTCGGAACAAATCGCCGAGCAGGTGTCCATTAATCTGGAGCGCTATGTTAAGGAGATGGAGCGGATTACTATTGCCCTCTACTACGATCCTCATGTGCTGCAAATTCTCCATAACCATAAAGGACCGCAGCAGCGGGACAATTATTTGAAGAACGAAGAGATTTCCAAGATGAATCAGTTCATCGCATCAGGCATTATCGAGCAGACGGAGATGGAAGGCTTTTTTATTTTCGCGTTAGACGGGAGTCTGTTCAGCAACCTGCAGGAAACGGTCCGTATGAGCTGGCAGCCAGAAGCTAATCCTTGGATGCAGCAGGCGAAACTAAAGGACGGCGGACTGACGGTCATTTCTCCCTCAGAAGGCAGCTACTACTTGGATGAGCCCAAGCAGGTGATTTCTTTGGCCAGATTAATTAAAGATCCGGTCTCCAATCAGGAGCTTGGTTATGTGAAGGTAGATCTGACGAGCGAAGGCTTTCAGAAGATCGTTTCCTCGGTTAAAGTGACGAAGAACAGTCAGCTGTATGTATTTAATGAAAATGATGAACGTATATTTCCGTTTGAAGATCCGCTCGGATACAGCTATCGCGATATTGCAGGTAAGGCCACGGACAGCATGCTTGTGTCCAGCAGAACAACGAATTACGGCGGTTTGCAAATTGTCGGCATGATTCCGCGGGATGATGTCCTGTCCGCGGCAAAGCAGCTGACCAGCTTCACGCTCTGGATTTCGATGGGCTCCCTGCTAATGGCTTATGCGGCGGCGGTATTTACCTCGAACAAGCTGGTAAATCCCATACGCCATCTGCAGAAGAAAATGCGGCGCGTGCAAAACGGAGAATTTCAAGAGAAGGCCGAGGTGTATTCAAACGACGAGATCGGGCAGCTGACGGAGGGCTTTAATAAAATGGTTTCGCAGCTGGATACGATGATCAAGGATATGTACGAGCTGCGTTTAAGAGAGAAGGAATCGGAGCTTAATGCCTTGCAAAGCCAAATCAATCCGCATTTTCTTTATAATACGCTTGAATCGATCAGTATGGTGGCTCATAAGCAAAGAAACGATGAGCTGTCGTATGTTATCATGAGTCTCGGGAAGCTTCTCCGGTATACGGTGAATAAGCAGGAGAGGCTTGTCTATTTGAAGGATGAGCTCGCTTTCCTTGAGAGCTATTTAAACATTCAAGCGTTCCGGCTGGAAGATCGGCTGGACAGTGAGATGTTTGTTGACTTCTCCCATGAAAATGCGCTAGTGCCGAAGCTGCTGCTCCAGCCGCTTGTAGAAAATGCCATCGAGCACGGGCTTGGTGCGGAACCGCTCAAGCTCACCATCTCGACAAGAGCGGAGGGGCAGGATTTATACATTTATGTACGGGACAACGGGACGGGAATCCCGGCGAATCGAAGGGAACTGATCGAGAAAAGAATGACGCAGCGGCAAGAGCTTGCAGCTGAATCGCCGGCGGATAAGCGGACAAAGGGCTTTGCTCTGCGAAATATTCATCAAAGGCTATTGCTGCTGTATGGAGAGCCTTACGGTCTTTTTATCGAATCGTCATCCGGCGCCGAGGGAACTGTTTTTTGCATCAGGCTGCCTTTTCAATGGGAGGAATAGAACATGAACGTTTTGCTCGTAGAGGACGAGATTAAGATTAGACAAGGATTGCGCAAAGCGATCGAGGACGTCATCACGACCGGGTTAAGCTTGACAGAAGCCAGTAATGGCCGGGAAGCGGTCGACTGGTTAAAAACGCAGGAGCGTGTCGATCTTCTGATCACCGACATTCGGATGAGCGAAATGGACGGCCTTGAGCTGCTGAAGCGGGTGAAGCAAACGCATCATCACATGCCTATTATCGTCATCAGCGGATATGATGAATTCAGCTATGCAAGGGAAGCTATGCGATACGGCGCGATTGATTATTTACTTAAGCCGATTGAGCGGGTCGAGCTTGCCCGCGTGCTAGGCCGCGTCCAGGAATTGATCGGCAGCAAGAAGGAGGCCGGAACCGGACAGGAAGGCGATGAAAGCGAGAATGACAAGGAGCGGCTAATGATTCGCAAGGTGAAGGCATTCGTGAAGCAGTCGCTCGATCAGGATATTTCTCTCCCGCTGGTCGCACAGCAGGTGTATCTTCATCCTAAATATTTGTCCGATATGTTTAAAAGGGAAACCGGTCAAAATCTTTCAGACTACGTAACGGAGCAGCGGCTGGGCAAGGCCAAAAAGCTGCTGAAGGAGACGACGCTGAAGATCGCCGAGATCGCGCCGCTATGCGGCTTTGCCAACCATAAATATTTTGCTTCTCTCTTTAAGCAGCATAACGGCTGCACGCCGACCGAGTTCAGAGACCAATAAAGACCTTGCGATTTTATACCTTTTATGGAATTCGTATCGTTATTGTGATACGGATTTTTATTTATAATGGGTCTTGTAAGCGCTTATCAAAATCGAAAGAGGGGATCAGACATATGAAAAAGAGCTTTTTGATCTTATGCGTTATCCTTCTGCTTGCAAGCTTGCTTGCGGCCTGTTCATCCAATTCGAAGTCCGAAGAAAACGGGGATGCAGCGGCGAACGCTTCGACAGCCAAGGATGTCAAATTAACGTTCAGCATTTGGGGGAATGACACGCACAAAGCGATGTATGAGACGCTCATCGAGAACTACCGCAAGGATCACCCGAATGTAAGCGTGGAGATCATGACGATTCCTGGTGGGGATTATCAGCAGAAGCTATCGATTATGATGGCATCCAAAACGGCGCCGGATGTGCTGTGGCTGATGGAAAGGTCGATTCCGCAATTTATGAATGCGGGACAGCTTGAGGATATTTCCTCTTTTAAAACCGATCCTGCTTACAAGGCGGATGATCTTATCCCTTCTACCTTGGAGCTGGTGACGGAAGGCGATAAGCTTTACGGCATTCCCTTCTCCACGCCGCCCAATATGATCTATTACAACAAGAGCTTATTCAAGGAAAAAGGCTTGAAAACGCCGGGCGAGCTTCACCGGGAGGGCAATTGGACGTATGAGGAAATGACGAAGGCGGCAGCTGCGCTTTCACAGCCGGATAAAGGCGTGTATGGCTTAAACCTGATTCGCCCAGGCGGCTGGAGTAATAGCTGGACCGAATCGCTGCAAACCTTGATTTGGGCATATGGAGCGGATTTCTTCAGCCCGGACGGCAAAAGCTTCGTACTCCGTTCGAAGGAAGGCGAAGCGGCGCTGCAATATTTTAGCGATGCGATGTTCACATCGAAGATTCATCCGAAGCCGGGCGATCAAACCACTTTTGAGTCGGGAAAAATCGCGATGCAGCAGGAGCTCTTCAGCTACATGGGCAAAGTAAAGCCGGTAACGGACTTTGAATGGGACATTGCGCCGATGCCAAAGGGGCCGGGAGGACAGGGGACAACGCTTGGTTATGCCGCTTACTTCGTTACGAAAGGCAATAAGAACGTTGAGGAAGCGAAGGAATTCGTGAAGTTTCTGACGAGCCCGGAAAATATGGCCGTCACCTCGCAATTTTTTGTACCGAGTCGCAAGTCGGTGCTGGAGTCGGATGCTTTCCTTAATCAGGGACCGTCTCCTGAAAGCGTGAAGATGGCCGTGCTTGATCAGATCGCCGGTGCGAGAGTAAGACAAAGCTTCCAAAACTTCCAGAAGATCGATGAGAAAATGAAGCTTCATTTCGATGCGATCTATACGCAGGTCGGGACGATCGAGGACATTTTGAAGAAAATGGAGCAGGAAGTAACGCCTGTCCTGGGCCAGTAGCAGCGAAGGAGTGGAGAGAATCATGAATATGGATAGCGCTGCTGTAATAGAGAGCGGGCTGGCGTTTAATAAGACCGGCCCCAAGAAGAAAAACCGCCTGAAGCGAAGAAATGCCATTTACGGCTACTTATTCATAGCACCGATGATGCTGGGCTTTCTGTTTTTCATGGCGGGTCCGATTATTGCCGCATTCGGACTCAGCTTCACCGATTATTCGCTGCTGCATCCGGCAAAATTCGTCGGCGTGGATAATTATGTCCACGTTCTGACGGAGGATGACATGTTCTGGACGACGGTAAAAAATACGCTTTATTTCTCGGCAGGCTTAATTCCGCTTAATTTGATTCTGGCGTTATCGCTTGCGCTTCTTTTGAATCGCAGGCTGCCCGGAGCGGGGATATTCCGGACCGCAATTTTTACGCCGGTCGTTACGTCGATCATCGTATGGGCGATTGTGTGGAAGTATGTGTTCGCTACGGATGCAGGCTTATTGAATCAATTGTTAAACTATTTCGGCATTCAAGGCCCGGCTTGGCTGTATGATACCGCGTTAGTTATGCCGGTCGTTATCGTCGTAAGCGTACTGAAGAAGGTCGGCTTGAATATGGTTATTTTTCTGGCGGCATTACAGGACGTCCCCAAGATGTACTATGAGGCAGCTACGATCGACGGCGCCTCCAAGTGGAAGCAGTTTACGAAGGTCACGCTGCCGATGATTTCGCCGTCTCTTTTCTTAACCTTGATTATTACGTTGATCGGCTCTTTAAAGGTGTTCTCGCAAATTGTCGTCATGACGGACGGAGGACCGGGAGACAGCACGCATGTGCTCGTTTATTACATTTATCAGCTGGCGTTCAAAACGTTTGATCTTGGATATGCTTCAGCGGTTGCGTTCATTCTTTTCTTCCTCGTCCTTCTGCTTACAATCATGCAGTGGAATATGCGCAAAAGGTGGGTGCACCATGAAGAATAGGACGCTGCATTACATGACGGTATCTGTACGATACGTGCTTCTGCTGCTTGTATCAATCGTCATTCTGACTCCGTTTCTGTGGATGGTCACGACTTCGCTTAAGCATGAAACGAAGGTGTTCGAATTTCCGCCGCAATGGCTGCCGAGCCCGTTCGTCTGGGAAAATTACCGGCAGGTTTTCGAGATGCAGCCGTTATTCCTGACCCAATATTGGAACAGCCTGTATATCGCCATTCTTGTAACGGCTGGCACTTGTATCGTCGCTGCACTCGCGGGATACGCTTTCGCTAAGCTGTCCTTTCCTTTGAAAACGGTATTGTTTCTCATTTTGCTTAGCGGGATGATGATACCGAATGAGGTTACGATTATTCCGAATTTCATATGGTTTTCGAAGTTGAATTTGGTCGATAACCATTTTCCGCTTATTGTTCCTCCTATTCTGGGAGCCGGCGGTATTTTCGGAGTCTTTCTGCTTAGACAATTTTATATTACGATTCCGAAGGAGCTCGATGAAGCTGCGGAGATTGACGGCTGTACGCCGTGGCAGACATTTTGGCGGATTATGGTGCCCCTCGCGGCGCCTGCTTTCGCAACCTTGTCTATCTTTACGTTTCTGAGCAGCTGGGAGGATTTTCTCGATCCGCTCATCTATCTCAGCTCGTCTCATTTGTTTACATTACCAGTCGCGATGAAATTGTTTACCGATACGGCAGGCACGGCATGGCATCTTCTGATGGCCGCGTCCGTCATGGCAACGCTGCCGCTGCTGATGGTATTCTTCTTTGCCCAGAAGAAATTTATCGAAGGCATTGCAACGACGGGCTTGAAGTAAGGGGGATTTATGATGATAAAAAGGTTAGAGGCAGATGTGGTTGTGGTTGGAGGCGGACCGGCAGGCGTGAATGCAGCGATTGCTGCGGGACGGGCCGGTGCGAAGACGATTTTGATTGAGCGATACGGTTTTATCGGCGGCATGTCGACGGCAGCGCTCGTTTATCCGTGGATGACTTATCATACGGTGGACGGGAAGCAGGTTATCTACGGGATTGCCCAGGAAATCATTGACCGGTTAAGCGCAATAAATGCGTCGCCGGGACATATAAGGGATACGGTTGGCTTCGTTCATACGATAACGCCTTACCATCCGGAGGTTTATAAAATTTTGGCTATCGACATGCTGAAGGAAGCAGGCGTGAAGCTTATTCTGCACAGCTTCGTCGATCAGGTCACGGTTGATGGGGACCACATTCGATCGATTCAGTTAACCTCCAAGTCAGGACGAATCGACGTACGGGGCAAAGTGTTTATCGATACGACGGGAGACGCGGATCTTGCTTACTTATCCGGAGCCCCGTGCTTGCATGGGCGTGACGGCGACCGGAAGACGCAGCCAATGACGATGAAATTCCGGATGCGCGGCGTCGATCTGGAGCGGGTGAAGCAGTACATGCTGGAGCATCCGGAGGAATTTTACCATAAGACGCCGTTCGGCGAGCTGAATGAGCTGCCGCTCTCCGGCGTGCTCGGCTTCTATAAGCATTGGAAGGAAGCGGATCTGCCTGTCAATCGCGATCAGGTATTGTTCTTTACGGGACCGAATGACGATGAGGTGCTTGTGAACACGACGCGCGTTCAAGGGCTGGACGGAACGAATGTCGAGGAATTGACCGATGCGGAGGAGCTTGGCCGTAAGCAGGTCATGCTGGTTGCTGATTTCATGACGAGCAAGCTGCCTGGATTTGAGAAGGCCTCTATTTCCCAAGTGGGGGCTCAGATCGGCATCCGTGAAACCCGGCGTATAGAAGGACTTTATGTGCTGCAGGTTGACGATGTTATTGAAGGAAAAAGATTTGACGATGTGATTGCCCGAAGCGGTTATCCGATCGATATTCACGATCCGTCCGGCAAAGGCGTTACCGCCGCATGGGTGAAGGGCGACGGGGCCTATGATATTCCTTACCGCTGCCTGCTGCCGCAAAAAATCAACAACCTGCTGAGCGCCGGAAGATGTATTTCGACGACGCATGAAGCGTTAGCGACGACGAGACTGACGCCGAGCTGCATGGCGACGGGGCAAGCTGCCGGAACTGCGGCAGGCATCGCCGTTCAGCACGGCATTGCACCGCATGAAATAAATGTGAAGGAGCTTCAGGCACGGCTGCTTGAAGCGAATGTTCACTTAGGATAAGTTAGATTGCCTTTTTGAGAAAAATGTAAACAAACAACAGCCAGAGACAGCAGCTATTGCCGTCTCTTTTTTTTGAGCAGCACCCGCCAATTTCTTCAGTATTAAAATCACTTGGAGACGCTACTGCGTTTGGAAAAAGGTATTCCTGGTTATTGGTATGAGCGCTAGCGGATACCGTCGTACTTTAAGACACCCACTCTGCACTCGCACCGTGATATAATGGTAATTCGATATGCTTGTAAATGATGAGGCTTCACAAGGTGTTCAACCGCCTGTGGGGCTTCTTTTTCGAATACGATGGGGGGAAGAAGGCGCATGAGAATAACGAGGCAGCTTGCTGATATCATTGTTAGAAAAACGAAGGAACTGACCCTGATGAACATGAATGTCATGGACAGGAATGGAATTATTATCAGCTCCAGTGATCCGCAGCGAATTGGAACACTTCATAAAGGAGCTATTGAAGTAATAAGAACCGAGGATGAAATGATCATTTCGACGGAAGATACAATGAGGTGGGCGGGGACGAAGCCTGGGATCAATATGCCCATTTTTTTTCAAAATGAGCTTGTCGGGGTCATCGGCATTACCGGACAGGAAGCGGAAGTCATCCCGTTCGGCCGGGCTGTGCGAATGATGACGGAAATGCTGCTGCAGCAGGCGTATTTAACGGAACAAATCGAGATGAAGGAACGAGCCAAGGCCTATCTGGTGCAAGAGATGATTTCACCCTCGGAGCAAACATCGAAGGATGTATTGCTTGCCAGAGGGCAGCTGCTCGGTGTCGATCTTACTTTACCCCGGTCAATGATGATTATCCATGTTGAGATGAACGATAAAATGACAAGCGGCGATCTCGATCAAAGCTATTATCGTTTTACGGAGATTACCCGATTGTTCCACAACCCAAAGCAGACATTGCTTGCTCAATTAGGCCTCGATACTTGGGTGGTCATTCCTGAAATTTCCTGTTACAAAAATGAAAAGCATGCCAAGGAGGAATTGCTTCACATTTCCTCAAAAATTGCAGCTTTCATTTCGAGCCGGTTTAAAACAGATGCGCAAATTGCAATTGGAAAAGGCTGCAAGAACGCAGATGAGCTCGCAAAATCATTTCAGGAAACGCTAAGCTTATTGAAGATTATTTATAGGTATCCGGAAAAAGGGCAGGTCATGCATATCGATGATGCTGCGCTTGAGTTGATTTTGGGGGAGATATCCGAGACGTCCGGGGAGCGGATCATTCACGAGACGTTAGGGGATCTGCATCAATACCCTGATCTCCTGAATACGCTGCAGTCGTTTTATGACAGTGACATGAACCTTAATGAAACAGCCCGCAAAATGGGAATTCATCGTAATACGCTTATGTATCGTCTCGATCGGATCGAAAGCCTAATCCATGCCAATCCAAAGCAATTCCATCAGGCGGTGCGGATCCAATTAGCGCTTATGCTGTATAAATACAAGATGTAAGGGCTTGCAATAGATAAATACTTGTGCAAAGTGCACTAAAAATATCGAAAATTTTAACTCAAACTCGTATGTTTTACACATGGAGCGGTGCTGTAATGTTCTATATAATCACAATAGGATTAAATCATTGTAGGAGGGAACATAATCGAAATGAAAATTGTCATTGCACCGGATTCTTATAAAGGCAGCCTCTCGGCTAAAGAGGTTGGGCTCGCTATTGAAAGAGGGGTCAAGCGGGCAATTAATGAAAGCGCTACCATTGTGATACCGATGGCCGATGGCGGCGAAGGCACGATGGACTGTCTGATTGATGCAACAGGCGGGCGTTTCTTGGAAGTTATAGCGAAAAACCCGTTAGGCCGGGACATCAAATCGGGAATCGGCATACTGGGAGACGGCATTACTTGTGTTATCGAAATGGCCATGTCCTCTGGATTATATTTGATCGAAGAGAACGAAAGGAACCCCTTGTATACAACCACATACGGCTTCGGTCAGCTCATCATAGCCGGCCTCGACCATGGCTGCAGGCATTTTATACTTGGACTGGGCGGAAGCGCGACGAATGACGGCGGTGCGGGAATGCTGCAGGCTTTGGGAGCGGAACTGCTTGACCAGGATGGTCAGCCGCTAGGTTTTGGGGGAGGCGAATTAGGCAAAATTACAGAAATTCGTCTGGAAGGATTAGACCCGCGTATTGCTGAAAGCGAGTTCATTATCGCCTGCGATGTAAATAATCCGTTCGTTGGCCCTAGCGGAGCATCGGCCGTGTTCGGGCCGCAAAAAGGCGCGACGCCTGAGATGGTGCAGCAGCTTGATCGGCACTTGAAGCATTTTGCCGATTTGATTGTACGCACCAAAGGTATCGCGATACACGATATTCCGGGAACAGGTGCGGCAGGGGGCTTATCCGGCGGAATCCTTGCATTTATGGATGGCCAATTGGAATTAGGCATATCGATTGTTACGAGAATGACGGATCTCGAATCGGCTGTTCAGGATGCGGATCTTGTTATTACCGGGGAAGGGCAGGTTGATTTTCAGACAGCCAGAGGCAAAACGCCGTGTGGAGTTGCGCATATAGCGAGGAAACACCAAGTGCCTGTCGTTGTAATTGCCGGATCTATCGGAGAAGGAATCGAAAGCTTATATGAGCATGGAATATCGGCGGTAATCAGCATTCTGAATCGGCCGATGCCGCTCGACGAGGCTATGGAGCTGACCGAAACGCTTTTGGAGCAGGCGGCAGAGCAAGTCGTTCGCATTTACAATATTAAGGGGGGATTACGATGAACCAAGCAGGATTTAGCCCTGAAATGATTCAGCTGGGACCTATTATTTTGGTTCTATTGCTGCTCAGTATAGTCTTTATCGTGTATGCAACGGCGAAATGGAAACTGCATCCTTTTCTATCCATCATCAGCTCAACCTATATCCTTGCGCTCGGAACGAACCTCATTGGTGAAATTAACGGAGTCAAAAGCCCGATTATTAAAGATATAGGGGCAACCATTTCCGGAGGCTTTGGCGGAATTATTACAAGTATCGGTCTTGTTATTATTTTCGGTACGATCATTGGTAAAATTCTTGAGAAAACCGGAGCAGCAGTCAAGATGGCTGAGGTCGTGCTCCGATTGCTCGGTGACCGGCATCCGGCGATTGCCATGTCCATTATCGGTTGGATTGTTTCGATTCCCGTGTTTTGCGATTCAGGGTACGTTATTTTATCTTCTCTGAAAAAGTCTCTGGCAAAGCGCTCCGGCGTGAACGTCATAACGCTTTCTGTTGCTTTATCCACGGGGTTGTATGCGACGCATACGCTTGTTCCTCCTACACCAGGACCGATTGCGGCTGCGACAAACGTAGGAATCGGACCTGATGGGCTATTTTGGGTAATTGTTATCGGTTTAATCGTGTCCATACCTGTTGCTATGGCCGGTTACGTATGGGCCCGAAAAGTAGCGGATAAGCTGCCTTCTACCCTGGACGAGACGACAGAAACTTTTGAGGAATATAAAAAGCGCTTTGGCGAGCTGCCTTCCG
The DNA here is from genome assembly GCA_051750645.1 of Bacillota bacterium. Lineage (GTDB taxonomy): Bacteria > Bacillota > Bacilli > Paenibacillales > Paenibacillaceae > Pristimantibacillus. Next base: position 140,428 of record JBNJJW010000013.1, read on the forward strand.
CTTGGGCTGCATTTGGACCGATCGTTGTACCGATTATTTTGCTCGCACTAGGCTCTTTAGCTAATTTCCCAGTCGGAGTTGACGCCGATGGCAATAAAACTTTACTCATGAGCGGCTTCTATAATACATTGTTTACTTTCCTTGGCAGCCCGGTTAATGCCTTATTTATCGGCGTTCTGTTAGCTATCTTTACTTTGCTTCCGAAGCGCAACGAAGAAAACCTGACGAAGCTGATGGGTGAAGGCTTGTTGGATTCCGCCATCATCATTATGATTACGGGTGCAGGCGGTGCACTGGGAGCAGTCATTAAAGCGACGCCAATTGCCGATTATGTGAAATCGCTGATCGACGGCAACGCAGCATTCGTAGGAGTGGGCGCATTGATTCTTGCCTTTATTATCGCAGCTGTTCTTAAAACGGCACAGGGCAGCTCAACCGCATCGCTTGTCATCACTTCGACAATTATGATGCCTTTGCTTCCGTCGCTAGGGTTGACTGAAATGATGGGTACAGTTCCAATCGGACAAATGCTTACCGTAATGGCTATCGGCTGCGGCGCGATGGTGGTCAGCCATGTGAACGATTCCTATTTCTGGGTCGTCACCCAATTCTCCGGTATGAAGCTGAATACCGCTTATCGGGCGCAGACAATGGCTACGCTTGTACAAGGAGTTGTGGGCATTATAGTTGTAGCTATTTTAGGTGTTATTTTCCTTTAAGTCCTTATCCATAAAAATGACGGGGTACCCGAAAGGGTACCCTATTGGTTGTTCCGGGACAATAGTGGTTTCGTCCCCCCAGCTTCATTGATTGCCCCATCCCGTATGCCTGGCGGCATCCTATACAATGAAGCTACGAGACGGGAGGAGATGAAAGCATGCATAAAAATCGCATCGGAGCCTATTTGTTCAGCTTTCCCAGCTTTTTTCTGACAATGGCGCTCGGCATATATCCGGTAATATGGGCGCTTCGATATATGTTCTACGATTATCAGGGCTACGGTACGCCAAAATTTATCGGACTCGGCAATTTTGCGAGGGTTGCCCGGGATACCGAGTTTTGGCAGTCCGTTGTTAACACCTTCGTATATGCGGGCGGCAAGCTCATTATTACGCTGCCATTATCGCTTATTTTGGCTGTTATACTGAACCGCAAGCTGCGCGGGCGGCATGCCTTCAGGGCGATATTTTTTCTTCCGACGATCTTCAGCGCATCGGTTATGTCCATCGTATTCTATATCGTATTTAACTCTTACAACGGCATTATTAATCAATACCTGCTAAAGCTGAATATCGTGTCCGGACCAATCGATTGGCTTGGCGCGGCTTATGCAATGCTGACTATTGTTGTTATCGCGGTCTGGGGAGCTGTAGGCAACTATATGCTGCTCTTCATTGCCGGACTTCAGAACATCCCGGAGGACGTCTATGAGGCAGCGTCGCTGGACGGCGTGAACCCGGCCCAGCGCTTGTGGTATATTACGATTCCGATGCTGGGGCCTGTCCTGCAGATGATCATCATGCTGGCCATCACGACCTCGCTTAAAGGCTATGAGAGCATTATGGTATTAACGGAAGGCGGCCCTTTCGGCAAAACGGAAGTCATGTACTTGTACCTTTATAAGCTGTTTTTCCCGCTGACCACGACGGGGACCTCCGTTCAGAACATCGGTTATGGCAGCGCGGTAGGCTTCACGACTGCCATAATCGTCGGTTTAGTCACCTGGCTTTACTTCTCGATGTCGAAAAAGCTGAACAATGTTTATTAAAGGGGGAAGGAACTTGACCATTCGTAAAATGCTAATCAGAACGCCGGTATGGCTTCTGCTGCTGATCACGGGCGCGCTCATGCTGTTTCCGATCGTAATCGCGCTGCTGGGCTCCTTCAAGACGAATCTGGAGCTGACGACGGGAGCGACGCTTCTCCCTTTAAAGTGGCAATTCCAGAACTATGTGCAAGCATGGAATCAAGCCGATTTTTCCGGCTTTACGTTTAACAGCTTATATGTAGCCGTTTTCGCTACGGTCGGTACTTTACTCGTATCCGCTATGGCGGCTTATGCTGTCGACCGCGTCGCCTTCAAGGGGAAGAAGCTGTTCATTTTTCTCCAATCGTTCACGCTGTTCATATCCATCGGTGCCGTAGTGCTGCGGCCGCAGTTCGATCTGATGGTGTCCATCGGATTGCAGAAATCATTATGGGGTGTCATAATCATTTTAATTAGCGCGCACGCTACGGCGTTTTTCATGGTCATTGGCTTTTTCCGAGGCATTCCAAAGGATTTGGATGAAGCGGCGCTCATTGACGGCTGCAATTTCTATTCCACCTTCTGGAGAATCATTTTACCGCTCCTCAGGCCTGCACTGGCTGTCGTGGCGCTGTTCACCTTCCGGAATGCATGGAACGAATATATACTGCCGCTTGTTTTCTCGCTGTCGCGGCCTGATCTGCAAACGCTTCCTGTCGGCCTGGCCAACCTGAGGTACGGGGCGGGGGCAGCGGTGGAGAATCAGCTGATGCTGGCAGGCGCATGCATCTCTATTTTACCCCTTCTCATCGTATACATTTTCGCAAACCGCTCCTTCATGCAGGTAACGGTCGGCTCCGTCAAGGGCTGATAATCTAATATTAAGGCGCTGGACAACATGAAACGTTTATTCAGAAAAATGTCTCTAAAAAAACGGCTTTGGGTCTCATTCGTTTTACTGACCGTCGTTTGCATTTCAGTCACGGGAACCTATGTTTCCGTGTTTTTTTCTCATGAAATGGAAAACCAGGCGACAAAGACAAGCCAGGATACGCTGAATAAAACGGCCCAAGTATTCGATGAACGCTTGCGGAATATCGTCGTTTCGGTCTCTACCTTCATGATGGGGGAGCCGTTTCAGCGTACAATGCGTGACGCCCAGGCAAATAACAGCAAGGATTACTATAACAGGCTCTCCCAGCTGCAAACTCCCTTTGCCCAAATGATGCTTGCCGAGCAGTCAATAGATTCGGTATTGGTGCATACGCCAATTGGCGATTTTTATCCGACGGAGAGCAGGCGCAGCATGGCGGTTGATTTCGCCGATACTTCGATCAATGCGATGATTCTGGATACGCAGAAGCGGTGGAGCACGCTTTGGGTGCGGGGGCATGCCGAGGAGCTGTTCAGCAGGGGAAATCCGGTTATTTCCTTAATCATTAAGCCTTTATTCGAAATGCAGCTGCCGGGCGTTTATGTAATCGTTAATATCCGGGAAGATCATTTGCAAGAGCTGATACAGGCTCATTTGCAGGAGGGCAACCTCGGGCAGCTCGTCGTTGACCGCAGCAGCCAGGAGGTATTCTCCTCCGTGCCCGCCATGCCGGAGAATATGCAGCTGAATGAACGGATCGGCAGCAGCGACAGAGGCCACTTTGAATATTTATCGGAGAGCGGCAACTCTTATCTGGTTAACTATGCGGCGCTTGGCATGAATCCGGATTGGGTGCTCATCGGCTATCAATCCAAGTCTAAGCTGCTGGCTCCCGTCCAGCATATGCGCTGGACGATTCTAACGATCATGGGCGTCTGCGTCGTGCTGGCCCTGATCATGTCCAGCATGCTCTCGGAGCTTCTGCTAAAGCCGTTGTTCAAGCTTCGCAATCTTATGTTTAAGGTAGAGCAGAATCATCTCGACGTCCGGTTCGAGAGCGTGTTCGAAGATGAGATCAGTCAGGTCGGCCACAAGTTCAACCGGATGCTCGGGCAGATCGGCGAATTAATCGAAGAGGTCAAGGCATCCGAGCAGGAAAAACGAAAATCAGAAATCAAAGCGCTGCAGGCGCAGATTGATCCCCATTTTTTGTATAATACGTTAAATACGATTTATTGGAAAAGCGAAATGGAGGAGCATCAAGATGTCAGCGGGATGATTGTTTCGCTTTCGCTGCTGTTCCGACTTGGGCTTAACAATGGCAGAGAGATTACGACGCTCCGGCAGGAGCTCGAGCATGTTGCGCAATATTTGAGTTTGCAGGCGATGTGTTATCCCGATTTGTTTCAATATGAAATAGTGGCGGTTGATGAGAAGCTGATGAATATTCCCGTGCTCAAAATCCTGCTGCAGCCGCTCGTGGAAAATTCGATTTTGCACGGCTTTCAGGAGCTGCCTCACAAGGGGCGAATCCGGATCGAGGCTGCGGCTGCCGATGGTTTCCTGACGCTCACCGTAACCGACAACGGCAGCGGGATGGATGCGGCCCGCGTCGAAAAGATACTGAACGGGACAGAGGCGGAGCGTACCAGCTATGCGCTTTCCAACGTTCGAGCCAGGCTATCGCTGTATTACGGGTACAAGGCTTCTATGAAGCTTGAAAGCGAGCCGGGCGTGCAAACGTCCGTTAAGCTCATCATTCCTATTCAAGAGGTGATAAACGGATGAACGGGATTACGATGTGCGTTATAGATGATGTGAAAACGGTTATAGACGGCATCCTGAAGAAGATTCCATGGTCGGAGCACGGAATAGAAATCGCGGGCACGGCCGCGAACGGCAAGGATGGCCTGGAATTGATCAAGGACAAGCGGCCCGATATCGTTCTGACTGACATCCGGATGCCGATGCGAAGCGGAATCGATATGGTCCGGGAGTTAAAGGAAGGAGGAGAGCAAGGGACTAAGGTTATTTTTTTCAGCGGCTATTCCGATTTCGCTTATGCTCAGGAGTCGGTACGGCTCGGGGCATTCGATTATTTGGTCAAGCCGTTTACGACACAGCAGATTGTGGATGTCGTGCTGCGCGCCAAAGCCCAGATTGAGGCGCAAAGGCTGGAACAGCTGGACCGGATGGCGCTGGAGAGAAAGGTAAGGGAAAGCCTCCCTTATTTGCGCCAGGAGTACTTCCGTCTGCTGATCCGCCATGATGAGCTGCCTGAGCGGGCTTATGACAAATGGGAGTTTCTCGGCATTGACATGGAACTACGCGGTTTCGTGGCTATGTCCGTACAAATCGACGGGTTAATGAACGAGCGTTCGCCATTGTCCGTAGGCGAGGTAGAGCTTACCCGGTTTGCCGTTCAAAATATTATGGAGGAAACTATTAAGAAGCTGGCGAAAGGGATCGTGTTCCGCGAGCATTTGAGCCAGTTCGTCATTTTGCTGAATCCGGATATGGGAGTGGATGTGCCCGCTCTCGCAGAAGCCTGCAGGCACAACGTAAAGCAATATGCGAAACGTGATATTTCGATTGGCGTTGGAGGCCGGGTGGAAGGGATTGGGGAGATCGCGCTTTCCTATGATCAAGCCAAAACGGCGCTCAGCTACCAGTTTTATTCCGGCAGCGGCTGTATTATTTCCTACAGCGATATTGAACGGCAGGATCCTATTTCGCCGCATTATTCCGCGGACAAGGAGATGGAGCTGCTGTACTGCCTGCGGTCGGGCAACCGGGAGGGGACGGAGCGGCTGCTCGCAAGCATTTTCGAGGAATGCTTGCGCTATCCGGCACCGCCCGATCCCGATGTCATGACGAATTTATTCTATGGGCTGGCTTTCTCCATGTACCGCGTCATAGCCGAGAAAGCTGACCCCAATCAGCGCATGTGGCTTGATGAGCGTTTGAGCGCCATGAAGAAGGGGCGCTATCTGTCAACCGCCGAGCTGATGAGGGATGTGAAGGATTTGGGGCTAACCAGCTGCGAATGGCTTCAGAAGCGTCAGAAAAATGATGTCGGCCAGCTGATCCATCAGGCTATGAATTATGTGCGCAGCCGGCTTAGTAATGACCTGACGGTACAGGAATGTGCGAATGTCGTGCATTTGAGCCCGAGCTATTTCTCCAATCTGTTTAAGAAGGAAACGGGGATGACGTTCATGCAGTACGTGACTTCTGCGCGAATGGAGAAGGCAAAGGAGCTGCTTCTGGAAGGCATGCAGGTACAAGATATCACCTTCGAGCTCGGCTACCGGGACAGGCCGTATTTCAGCGAGCTGTTCAAGAAGCATACGGGCATAACGCCCACGGAATTTCGGACCAAATATGAAGGAACGGGCCATGACGGCTAATCAGAGTGATTTTCCCCTCCCAGGATCGTGTTTTTGTCCTTCATGGCGGGACGCGCTTAGGTGCTACAATGAGGTCAGCAAGGTGAACCGGACGGGATGTGCCGGAGGAACACCGCTTGCCAAACAAAGGGGAGGTACAGCAGATGAAGAATAGGTTTGTAACGAAGAGTACGCTTTCGGTCTGTTACTTGCTGGTTATTGCATTAATGCTGGCGGCATGCTCGACCAATAACGGGCCGAATGCAAAGCCGGAAGCTGAGGAGGGCGGCAGCGGCGCTGCCAAGACGAAAATTGCCTATTGGACGATGGATCGTCATGATATGGATTATATGCAGCAGCAGGTGGATACCTATAACGCCACGAATACAGATAATATTGAAGTGGAAATGAAGGTAATGGCAGATAATTACAATCAGGCGGTGGAGGTTGCGTTTGCGAGTAATCAGGCTCCTGACATTTTCAAGAGCGGTGATTTTCAAACTTACGTGAATAAAGGCTACTTTGCCCCGCTTGATACGCTGCTCAGCAAGGAGTTCCTGGCGAAATTTGATGGTCTGCTGGTTGAAAATATTTATGCCATGGATGGCCATGTCTATACGCTTCCGAATACCGGTCAGTTCTGGCGGCTGCTGTACAATGTGGATTTGCTGGAGAAGGCAGGCTACACCGAGCCTCCGAAGACGCTTGATGAAATGGTCGAGTATGCAAAGAAAATAACCGAAGTGGGCAAGGCGGAAGGCATTTATGGTTTTGCTAGCAATTTTAAAAACGGTTCCGGATTTACGCGTCCGGCTTATGCATCGGGCTCGCTCGGCTCGGACACCAGCCACGAAGGCTTTAATTATCAAACCGGGGAATTCGACTTCGGTATGTTCCGCGATATCGCGGAAGCGCTTCACCAAATCAAAAAGGACGGCAGCATGATCCCTGGGGCTGAATCACTGGACATCGATCCGCTGCGCGCGCAATTCGCACAAGGCAAAATCGGGATGTATGTGAACCATTCCAGTGAACCGGCGGTGTACACTTCGCAGTTTCCGACGGACATTCGCTGGGCATCGACGATCGTACCTACGAAGGACGGCCAAATTAACGGCGTTACATGGGTCAATGCAGCCGGTTATTTGGGGATCAGCGCTAAATCGGATAAGCAGGAGGCAGCTGTGAAGTTTTTGGAGTTCTTGTACAGCACGGAGCTTCGTTCGGAATACCAGGAGAAAGGGCTTGGAATTTCGGTTCTGCCATTCGTCAACGAGGCGGCAGGCAAGCCTGAGCTGCCAGGTATAGACGGATTTCTCCCAACTAAGTATGACGGGATCTATCCGGCGACTCCTCTGTCGATCACAGAGACGAAGCTGGAAGGCAAAAAAATGTCGGATGTGTTTATTGAGTATATTTTGACGGATAATCAGGAGCTGGATGCTGCCATTGCGGATTTGAACGCCAGATATGGAAAGGCGCTCGCAGCGGCGCGTGCGGAAGGACTGACGAATATCAAGGCCGATCCGGCATTCAGTGCCAAGAGCCTTCAGGGCTCCCTCGGCGAATAGCCGTTCAGCTTGAGAGGCTGCCAGCAAGGGCAGCCTTTGTTTTTATTTGTCTTAGAGGAGGAGAGGATTCGGGTGGACCATTTGTTCTTTCGAGCAGGGCAAAGAAGAGAGTGGGGAGATCGTTTCAAACTGCTTTTTCCCGAGAAGGCGTCGGAAGCGATTGCGGAGGCAAACCGATGGTACGAGGGGAGCAGCTTTATTTGGAAAAATTTCGGGATCGACATGGGCTCTCCGATCGATTGGCTTCATAATCCGACCGGAGACAAGGAATTTACTTGGGGAATTAACCGCTTTAAGCATCTCCGTTCCTTAGGTATCGCTTATGCCTGTACCGGCGACGAGAAATATGCGGCCAAAGCCTTGGAGCATATTATGGGATGGATCGATACCCAGCAGTACCCGCGCGGTTTGCCGGCAGAAGAAATCACGTATTTTCAAAGGCCCGGTCCTTGGCGGCTGCTGGAGACGGGTCTTAGGCTTCGCCAATGGGTTTACGCTTATCATTTCTTTCATGGGTCGGAAAGCTGGACCGAAGGCTCGGAGCGGCGGTTTTTTGAATCCGTCAAGGAGCATGCCTGGTTCCTCTCGACCTATACCGCAAGCATAGAAATCAACCATTCCATCATGCATATGATCGGCCTGCTTAGCGCAGGGCTTACCTTCGCGTCATGGGAGGAGAGCGCGGGGTGGTGCAGCATGGCGGTCGAAAGGCTGGAAGAGTGCATTCGCGTGCAGGTACTGCCCGATGGCGTTCATTCAGAGCTTACCCCGCACTATCATATGGTATCGCTAGAGTTGTTCATCGATTGCGCGGTTATGTTGAAAAAGCGGGGACTCGCGTTCTCTGAGGAGTATGAGCGCATTTTGGCCGGGATGGTGCGATTCTCGTGCTGCATGACGAGGCAGGACGGCAGCATGGCACCGTTCGCTGATTCCTATGCGAGCCACCCGCCTGATCTCAACGCGGCGGCCCTTTACTATAATTGCCCGGACTGGATGCTTGCCGATCAGCTGCATGAGCAGTTTTGGACAGTTGGTCCTGAGCGGATTGGCGAATGGCTTGCGGATGATGATGACAGGAGGCTCCAGGCTTTCGCCGGCGGTGAGAAGCTGCCTTTCGCATTCCCGGAAGCCGGGTATTACGGGCTTGGCAACGGCGAACAGAAGCTGATTTTCGATGCTGCTGCGTTAGGGGGCCCACATGGGCATGCGGATGCGCTTTCCTTTGAATTGTGCGCATACGGCGAAGCTTTGTTCGTGGATCCGGGGACCTACACCTATATGGAGAACCCTTGGCGCCGTTATTTCAAAAGTACGTCCGCGCATAACACCGTCCTTGTGGACGGGCAGGATCAAACGCCTTATTTGCGCACGCAGCGGTGGGGAGAACCGGAGGCTCGGGTAGCTTTGACGGCTTGGGAGCCCCAGAGACAGATGATTTGCGCGGAGCATGACGGGTACGCGGGCCGCGGCATTATGCACAAGCGTGCCGTGTGGTTTCTGGAAAGCGGCGAGTGGATCATCTATGACCGCTTGATGGGAACGGGAGGACATACCTATCAGCATCGTCTGCACAGCAGGTTGCTCAATTGGAAAGTGGAAAAGCTGGTGGAGGAGCATGCTGCCAAGTTTTATGCCAAAGGCAGCGGATTGACAGCCGGAACTTCGCCGCTGGGGTGCGAAATGCTTGTTTTTGGACCTGAAGCGTTGGAGTTTGACGTGGAGGACAGCTGGGAATCGGTCCATCCGATGACGATGCAGCCCCTTAAGGTGCTTCAGGGTCTGCTGACATCGGACGAAGGCGCTTGGTTTATCACTGTGCTGAGAGCGTACCGCGGGAGCGGTGAATTGCAGCCAGCGGAGTGGAGCGTTAGTACGGATGAGCGCAGCCGTCCTGTCCTGAGCATGAGCCGGTCTGGGGAAATAACCCGGTTTCATATGCCTGCATGAATAGGTTAACGGGAATGACAATGAAATTAATATAAATTGAATAGAAAGGGGAGGACGCTGCTATGAGCAGATTGAATGAATGGGAAAACGCCGAGCCGGGCGTAAAACGGAAAATATTTACTCCGGGCCAGACGATCATGATGATGGAGGTTCATTTCGAGGAAGGAGCGGAGGGTTATTTGCACAGTCATGTGCATGAACAGCTTTCTTACTGTATGGAAGGGCAGTTGGAGTTTTCGGTCAACGGAGAGAAGGTCGTCGTTTCGGCGGGAGAGACGATCTACATTCCGAGCCTTGCCGAGCATGGATGCCGCGCCCTTCAGAAGAGCAAGCTGCTAGACACCTTCACTCCAATCAGGCAGGACTTAATCGGATAGCACGGATTGCCCGCAGGCCGACGGCAAAGAAGATTTGGGAGCCATGAAGTGTGGCTCCCTTACTGCATTTATAGTAGGTTTAAGGATGACCCGCCATCGTTAAAGTTCCCTATCTTTCAAAAGATTGAGGAGCGATGCACCGACGTTCGACTTCAGCAGCCTGCGAATGGAGACTGCGGCGGCAGCGAGCCATACGAGCAGCATAATGCCGGCCAGAACCGGGAGCGCCGTCAGTTCGAACGCAGAAAGGCCGAGAACGGTTTGGACAGCGATGAGAAGGATGGATATCATCCATGCGATGCTGCCGGCGTGAATCCACGTACGGGCGATCTTACCGTCTGTTCTTGCCCGTTCTAGCAGCCAACCGAGCAGCGGAAGTGCTTGCAGCGCATGGAAGCCCAGCCCGTGAAGGACGATCAGGTTGCCGGCGTCTCCCGTATAGCGGCTCTGCAGCGCGATCATCCACAATCCTCCGGCGAAAGCGACCATCGTTGACACGAACGCATAGCGGATGCCTAGTATAAGCAGCGGGCGTACTTCGGGCCGGCGTTTGCGGAAAAAAGGGACAGCAAGCAGCACGGTGGCGACGATAATCACGAGCGATTCCAGACCGAACAAAGCGCCGAATATATTGTCGGCGAGCGTACCGACTTTCGTGAACCGCGGATTGATGCCGCGGAAATGCTGGATCGTCTCCGCCGCGTAGGCGTAGAGAGTCCCTTGAATAAGTAACCACCGGATTATTGCCCGCTTGCGGGAACTAAGGCCAGATAACGGCATGATTGCGGCAATGGACAGGATAAACAACCCGATTGCGGCATCGAACGAAAACGCGCTTTCCAAATTTCCTTCCGGCAGTACGGCCGCTCCATTGAATCCGATATAAAGAGCAATGAATGCAGCAAGCGCAAAACCTAGCAGACCGACCATTACAAGCAATCGTTCACCTGCGAACAGCCTCCCGTTCAGGTCCTTGGCGGCTTTACGGTTCGTTTCTGTCATTCTTGATCAATCCTTTCCTAATTGAAATGAAATTTTATTTATCGATAAATAAATAAAATGTCGAAATATAAGGCGGCATGTTGCCGCCACCTAAATAACTGCTTGATCGACCGCTTATTTGAAACAAAGCAATTGAGGCAAATTCAATACTTCCGATAGCGTGATAAGCAAACCGGTTCCGATGAATTGGCTTGCCGCCGCTTCCGCATTCGGAATATGGGCCTCGTGGAACTTGGCGGTTATCACCTTGTGAATGATAGCGAATTTTTCCCGGACATGTTCCCGAATGACGGGTTCGGCGATGGTGTACGCCTGCATGACAAGCAAAATTTCGTCACGATGCACGTTCATGATCGATACAAACGCCATTCCCATCGTTTCCTCCAACCGGTCGGCCGGCGCTTCGATCCCCGAGAACGTTTCATAAATGCGGGTTACTGCCCGGTCAACGACCGCTTTGAACAACTCTTCCTTGCTGGCGAAGAAATGAAACACATAAGGCTGCGTTACGCCCGCCGCCTTTGCCACTAGAGCCGTCGTCGCTTTGTAATATCCCTGTTCCGCGAATACCCCCACGGCCTTATCGATGATCTGTTCTTTCCGATCTTCGCGGACGACCATTCTCACGCCTCCTTCAATTTATTTATTACTCAATAAATAAATTATTCCTCGAATTAGCGAAAATGTCAATCAAAGATCCGGATTAGCTTATATTTCACCGCGAAACGTAAGCTGCCCCTTCAAAGGACGGCACAGAACCGAGCTGCACGAAGATGCAGCTAACGGTTCGTGCGAAGCGACAGCCGTTTACGCTTGTTGTTTTCGTTTTAAGCGCCATACTGCGGTTGTCCGGACCATATGGCAGGGCCGGTAATTTGCATGGCATGCCTCTTCGCGTTTTGCAGATGCATTTGGGCGTTATCCTGCCAGCGTATGATGTTTTCTACAAACGGTTTGTATGCGGGAGGGGCGGCATCCCTCATAATAAGTAATCCGGCGCGCACATTGCGGTCTTTCTGTTCCGCATTTTGGATGCAGTCCCTCATCGTTTCGATTATGGATAGCGCTGTTTCACCGTCTAGCAATCTTTGCGCCGATCCGGTTGCGGTCACACGATGGTAAGAGGCCGGAATTAGATGCGTGTGCATTTCCGCATTTCCATTTAAATCTTTTGTTTCTGGGATATGGAACAACTGAGTACTCATTGAACAAACCATCTGTTCATCATATAGGCTGCGGTATAATTCGCTCGCAACGGATTGCCACATAACATTTTGTCTCAACAAAAACACCTTCCCGAACTATTTTAGGCAAATCGCCTAAAGTATCGTATGTCGGTTATTTATGATTGCTACAAAATCAAATATGGTCGTTGCAATCAATATCCAACTATTGACAGCTGTAGATAAATCCTTTATAATATATCTATAAGACATATCTATAAGATACAAATGGAGGGCCCATGCAGGATAAAATCATTTTAGGATTGCTTTTGGACGGGGGTAAATCCTCGTATGATCTCCAAAAAACGATGGAAAAAAGTACAGGGTATTTTTACAATGCGAGCCAAGGCAGTATTCAACCTGCTTTGAAAAAGCTGATGAGCAATAGTCATGTTACATTTTACGAAGAATATCGAGGGGAGAGAGCAAAGAAGGTCTATCAGATTACGGATGAAGGAAAGAAAGTGTTTTTTAATTGGGCTTCTCAAGCAATCGATTTAGAAAAACCTAGAGATCCGGCGCTTGTTAAAATGTATTTCTTTAATTATGTGGAACAGGACCGGAAGATTGAATTGGTCGAACAATATTTGAATGAAATTAAATCCGTAATCGCAACCATGACGATGATGAAACAAATGTCACAAGAACAGATAGCGAAAATTAAAGAACCTCTGGACACCGGAAAAATTGAATGCAGAATGTCTACATTACAATTTGGCTTGGACTACTATACTTTTTTGAACGAGTGGTATGAGAAATATTTAACGCAGATAAAAAATAAAATAGGGCAGGATGATGCTCATGACTGAAAGAGCGAACGATAAAAAAACGCTGAGAAATATCATTGTTTTTTCTCTGATTGTATTAAGCTGCGGATGGATAGGCCGGCTTGTGGATTTGAAGGTCGGCATGGATGGCAACGGCAGTCTTGGCATGCTGCTTTGGATAGTTTCACCTCTTCTGACGATGGTTATTCTTCGTTCTTTCATGGGAGATGGTTGGAAGGATTTCGGTATTAAGCCAAATATAAAGGGGAATATCTTCCCTTATTTTGTGAGCATCCTTTTCTTCCTCATTTTGGCTGCGATCATTATTTTGATCGGACATAATATGAAGTGGCTGGATGCAGCGAATTTATCATCATCATTTGTAGCTTCATTTGGGATGGCCCTCATACCTGCTTTTATAAAAAATATTTTCGAAGAATTTGCTTGGAGAGGTTACCTGGCTCCGAAGCTGTATTCGATCGGACCCAACAGGCTTTTCTTTCATATTTGCGTCGGGCTGATTTGGGGCGCGTGGCATATTCCCTATACCTTTGTCATTATGCACACTACCGAAAGTTGGATAACCTTTATTCCACGTATGTTAATTGGCGTTGCTGCTTTATCCATCGTTTTCGGAGAAATATGGATCATCACACGAAGCGTATGGCCCGCTTTGATCATGCATACGGTAGGAAATTCCGTTCTGGATACTTTATTTTTAAAAAACTACCTGGTCGTACCTGAACCATATGAATATTTGGTTATGCCAACTTCGGGAGTAATCCCTATAGTGATTACCATTCTAGTGGGATTCTGGCTGTATAGAAGGAATACAACGCTTATAAAAAGCAAAAGCTCAGGCATGTATGATGCCTGAGCTTTTTTTTCGACGAGTTGCGCCTTAGTTGTAGATTTGAACATCGTCGATATTGATACGACTGCCGGCTGTTCCGGATACGAGTATACGGAAGCGAACGCTGGCAGTTTCGTTTACGGTTATGCTCTGGCAGCCAGGGTAGAGGAGCTTGTGAAGGTTCCCGTCACATCGGTCCAGCTCGATCCGTTGTTTATGGATTTCTGCAGCTTCCAGGTCGCCCCTGAGTCTGTGCCGAAGTTGGCATGGCTTATTTTCACTGTTTTTGCACCGGCAGCATTGAAGTTCATTGAGATCGAGCCTGCTGCTTTAATACGGGCAGCCTGCAGTCCATTCTTCTTATCCGTGCTCAGGTTGCCGATTAATGCATTATCCATGTTCCATGAGCCTGTCGCCAGAGTGACATTACCTGCTGTGTAAGAACCCTTGCTTCCACTCTCGAAAGCTTCATTTAGAATCATGACAACCGGGGCTGCCGTAACTGTATGGCTGCCAAGATTAGAAATGGTATCACTCGCATAAGAATTCCATTGTGCTGCATCGTAAGCGGTTGTGCCGGAAGTAACCGTTCCTTTGCGGACAAGCGTTTTATCGGTGCCGAATGAAGTACCAGCGGTACCGATGGCGTCGAGGTTGGTGCCATTTTTAACCAACGTGACGGAATCATCGCCATTAAAGCTTAAATTGCTGGTTTGCAGGTCTGCTTTTGACAAAATACCGGTAGCCGCACTTGATTTCGCTATCACGTAAACATCGCCATTTGCCAATGTTCCGCTTAAGTTAATAGCCGTTCCGGTGTTCGATAAGCTTACGGAATATCCGGTCAAATCAACGCTTGCTCCCGTGCCGTTGTAAATTTCAACCGCTTTGTTGTAGCTGCTGCCTTCTATATATTCGGAGAAGAAGATCCCTGAAGTTCCGCCCCCTCCGGATCCTCCGCCTGTAGTGCTGTAGCCGTAAGAACCCGCTTTGAAAGTAGAAGGATCATACCATTTGTAGCCTGCTGCCGGAGCAGCCCAAGGCTCGCTTTGCGGTTCGGTGGATGTCTGCGGATTTTCCATAGCAAGAAGCGGTGTAGCTTGGTCAAGCGTAAGACCGCTGACTTGATTCAAGCTCGTATAGCTTTCCTTCGTGGAAAGCCAGTTCACTGTATTGACTAGGAGGGTAGCGTCATTTTGTTCTGAAAAGCCGGCGTAGGTTGTTTTGGTGCCGCCTGTTTCTTCCCTTTTGTACTTCGGAGTTGCGTCCTCTACCGGAGAAGAATCGCCGATGAAGGCAGCTTTGCCTGCGCCTACCTTGGATATAGCAGCATAAGGACCTTCTGCGGTTCCGCCTCCTGCATATACGCCTTGATCGACTGCATTGCTCCATTTTGCGGTGGTGGCAGGCAGGTATACAATCCCTTTTGCCTTATTAGGATCGATAATAGCTAGTGTTGACCCGGCATGCATGGCTACTGTAGATACGCCGGCTGTAATATTGAAGGCTTGTGAAGGTGCTACAATCTGGTTAGCCGTTACATCGCCAATGGCGTTGTACCTGAAGCGGACTCCAAAATTGGTTGCCAGCCAATCGGAGCTGGCCACGCCGCTCATCGCTGCGGAACTGCTTTCTTCCGTGGACATGCCGAGTGCAGGATTCGCCCAAGCTCCGCGGCGGTAGCCGTTAAACGCCTCAGAGGAATCCCAACGGTTCTTGTTCCGGTCCGCATTATAATGATCCGCTATAAAAAAAATACTGCCGCCATTCTGCACATACTGGAGCATAGCTGCTTGTTCCGTCGTTTTGTATGGGATATTCGCTTCCCCAACCACGAAGACATCATAATCGGAGAGATCGCTAAGGACGATTGGAGTTGTTTTACGCAGTTCTTTGACATCATAGCCCTCGTTGGCCAAAGCATTTCCGAAGTCGGAGAACGCGCCATCAATGACCCAATCCGCTGCACCTGCGGTTTGACCGTGCGTATTATCGAAAAGTACTTTTTTTCCGTTAGCTGTGCCGACATGCAGGATTTCAGGAGCAGGATCGTTCGGACCCTCTGCATGAGCCTGCGGTGCATAACTGATACCGGAGAATAAAACGCTGAAGCTTAAAGCTGAAGCCAGGAACATACGAAGTAGGGGATAGCTAGCTTTCATTAAACTCATCTCCTATCTAGTATTTTTCGAATCTCTCTACACAGGATCATTCTAGCATAGACAAATGTTGCCATATGATAAGGTTTGATGAATAATTTTATGAGAGATAATTACCACCCTCAAGTTACTTAACAGAGAAACCCAATAAAATCCCTCCTTTCCAATCATTTTCACCGGTACTTTCTATCCAAAAACAAACAGCGCCATTTATAATAGAAGAAGCAATTCATGTCATGCGTGAAATAAATAAAGAGCTAATTTCTAGCTCTATATTTGCAATACTGGTTTGTTTTAGGAATTGAGCTAATTTTTAGCTCTATATCAGAGCTGTGGCGCGTTCGAGTCCTGTTCGAGGTAGAGCGGAGCAAGCATCAATAGATTGAGAGAGATGTTTTCCGAAGGGGGATATTCGCATGCCATCCATTCAAACCGAAATCTTGGTCGTTGACGACGAGCCCAAGCAGCGGCGCGGACTGGCCGCAATGATTCGCTCGCTGCGGCCGGAGTACCGGGTCCACGAGGCGAAGAATGGCAAAGAAGCATTCGAGCTTGCGCGGAACCATTCGCTTGACATTGTATTTACGGATATTCAGATGCCGATTGTGAACGGTATTGAGTTTCTGGAAGCATTGAATAAAGAAGAAGCCAAACTTCCTAAAGTTGTTTTTGTAAGCGTATTCCATGAATTCGAATATGCGCAGCGGGCTTTGCGTCTCGGAGCCAAAGATTATTTGGTAAAGCCGGTAAGCAGCGAGCATGTTGAAGCCATCCTTGGCGATTTGGAACGGCAGATCGACAAGGAGAGCAGCCGGCAAACGCAATCGAAAAATCTGACTGACCAGCTGGCCCACACGAAAACCGTTTATCTGGAGCACCTGTTGTATAAATGGATGACCGAAGAATTGCAGCCGTCTGAAGAGAGTGAAGTCAACAGCCACTTCGCGGCTTCCGGATGCGGTACGGTGCTGATTCTCAAGACAAAGGCGGGCGACCGCATGGAATCGGAGACCGAGTGGAAAAGCATTCTCAAGCGGGCGGTTACACAAACGCTTTGCCCATTTGCGGAGAATCTGGTAATTGCTCCCGAGCACGAGAAAGACCGGCTTTATGTGGTTGCCGCATGGAAGTCGGGAGTGTCGGGAACGGAAGTTCTGGAGAAGCTCCGGACGGCCCTGGCGCAGCTCGGGAATGTATACAACCGTTCTATCGGCGCGGGAATAGGTACGGAAACCGCCAGCCTCGAAAAGGACATCCGAAAATGCTGCGCGAGTGCCGGAACGGCGCTGGAATATCTTTATTATTTTCCCGAAGGCATGTGGTTATCAGCGGATGCGCTTGAGAATCTGCTGGACAAAGCTGCAAATGTGTCGGTCACGGCGGGTGATACCGATGCTTTAGATGAGGCGGTGACGGAAAGCGACTTGGAGCTTGCGGTCGCGAAGCTTACTGCCATTCTGGATAACATGGCAGCCGCCTATCCATCCCCTTTCCGCATGAAATGCCATGCGATCCAACTGCTGTTAACGTGCATCAAGCGTGCCGAACCGGTTATCGACAAGGAAGTCTGCCGCGACCTCGCCGACCGAATCGACCGGGAGCTCCTCGCGTCGGACTCTCTGCAGGATATGAAAGAAACCGCTGCGCGTTTACTTACGGACATCGTGAACCAGATGAAGAAGGATAAGGGTTCGCGCAGCGAAATGATCATGCAGAAATGCCGTGAGTATGTGGAGGAGCATCTTCACGAGGATTTGGGTCTGGAGATGGTGGCGCAGCGGTTCTTCTATAATTCCTCCTACTTCAGCATTCTGTTCAAGAACCATTTCCAAGTTTCTTTTACCGATTTTCTGGTGAAAATCCGGATGCAGAAGGCTCGCAGTCTGCTCCTGCAATCGGATCAGAGGGTGGCGGATATCGCCAAGCAGGTCGGTTATAAAGATATTAAGTATTTCAACAAGGTGTTCAAAAAAATGTTCCTGTATTCACCCGAAGAGTTTCGGAGAATGTTCTCAAACTGATGAAACGAGGCTTACAGATGCGCATCATGAGAATACTGGCCGAGCTGGCAGCCAATGCTAAATTCCGGATCAAATTAATCGTATCCTACTTTCTGCTGGTCAGCTTCATCATTCTGATTCTCGGATTCGCCTACTACCAGATCAGCGCCGGCAACATGCTCTCGAACGTCAGGGAAAGTCTGGGCAATGTCGTGCTCAACAACAATCAGCTGCTGGACGAGAAGCTTCAAAATATTCGCGACAAGAGCGAAGTGCTCCCGATCGACAATGAATTATACCAGGTGATCACAGGTGCGGACCCGGCTGACAATGAATCTCTCATGAAGGCGGACCGGCGTATTACGCAAAGCTTGTTCAAGTATTTCGGCGGTGATGAAAGCATCTACGCTTCGTTTATCTTAACACCCGAATACACCTTCGGTAGTACGTACAGGATGTTCGTTACGCCTGACGGTTTTTTCAATTCCGCCTTATACCGCAAAGCCGTCATGGGGCAGGGAGACCTTGTGTGGCTTCCGACATACCCGTTTGCCGAAAATCTGGGGGAGCCTGACATGGCGAACCTGAGCTTCGAATTTAGCCGGCTGGTGTCGGCAGTTAAAGAATTGAATCTCACCTATATCGACGACAATGGCATTTTCCACACCTTACCCAAGGCCATGAAAAGGCCGGTACTCATGGTTAATCTGACTCCGGACTACATTGGAAGGTTATTTGCCGAGTACGCGCGGCAAAGTGAATTCCGTAATTTATCCTACGGCATCGTTGACGGGACCGGGACCGTTGTCATCCATTCCGATGAGAAGCGAATCGCCGAACGTGAACCGCCTTCCTGGCTGGGCGAAGCCATAAACAGGAAGCAGGGCAGCTTTCAGAAGGTGATTGACGGGAGGGAAATGCTGATCAGCTTTGGCCGCATGGAAAGCACCGGTTGGATCTCCTATATCGAAATTCCTGTCGAAGATGCCCTGTACGATCTCAAGGCGCTTCGCTTGTATTCCGTACTGTTTCTGGCCGTCATGCTGATGGTATCCATCCTGCTCGCCTATCTGATGTCGGTATTCATTACAAAGCCGATCATCCGGATTAAGAAGGCCATGAAGATGATGGAGCGCGGTAACTTCCATATCCATATCCCGGAGAAGGGCCGCGACGAATTGGGCCAGTTAACCCGGATGTTTAATACGATGAATGGCCGGATTCAGACGCTGATCGAAGAGAATTATGCTTCCCGCTTGCGGGAAAAGGAGGCCGAGCTGATGGCATTGAACCTCCAGCTCAATCCCCATTTCCTCTATAATACGCTGACGACGATGTACTGGATTGCGGTGGAAAACAACCAGCACGAGATGAGCCGGATCATGCTCAGTCTTGCGGAAATGCTGCAAACCTCCACACGGAACAAGAATGAAACATGGCCGCTCCGAACCGATCTGGATTGGTTGGATAAGTATATTTATATCATGTCGAGCCGATTTGAGAATCTGTTCTCCGTCAGGATGGATGTGGAAGAGGGACTTCAGGACATGGAGGTGCCTAAGCTGTTCCTGCAGCCTTTCGTCGAAAATGCAATCATTCACGGCTTTGCCGAAATGGAGCATGGCGGGGAAATCGTGATCAAAGGTTGGGCTGACGGCGGCATGGTCCTGTTCTCGGTTGAAGATAACGGAAGCGGCATCAGCAGGGAGCGGATCGACAAGCTCAAATCCGGTGAGGTTCGGTCTACAGGCATGTCAAACGTAGAAAAGCGGATTCAGCTGCTTTATGGACCAAGATATGGCACTGACATCTATTCTTCCGAAGGCAAGGGCACCAGCATACGGATTCGCATGGGCAGGCAGCCCGGCTCGCAGGATACGCAGGACAGGACCGAAATTCAATGATGAGTGAAAGGGGGGAATAACGGATGAAGGGAAAAAGGTATGGAATCATGGTGATTCTGTTCTTATGCGCAGCACTGCTTATGGCTGGCTGCCGAAGTGCCGGAGACCAAACGCAAAACGAAGCGTCCGGCAAGAAATCAGCTGACGCGAAGCGGGATCGCGTCGTCTTAACCTACGCTTCTTGGGGTTCGCCGAACGAGAAGCAGGCCCAGGAGCGGATGATCAAGAAATTCATGGAGAAATACCCCTGGATTACCGTCCATTATTTGTATGTCCCCTACGATTACTGGGCAAAGCTTACGACCTTGTACGCAAGCAATAAAGCGCCTGATGTATTCATGCTGCACAAGGCTACCGCACTCCAATGGGCAGAACAGGGCAAGCTTTACAATTTGAATCATTTTCTTGCCGTCGATAAGGAAATTAACGAGGATTCCTTGATACCGAACGCTGTCATGTATTGGGATGAAGGGAAAGTAGCCGGAGTTAAAGTAACCGAAGAGTCATTCGCTCTGTACTACAATACCGATATGTTTCATGAAGCCGGCATCCCGCTGCCGCCGGTTAAAGCAGAGGATGCCTGGACGTGGAATGAATTCGTCCAGGCTGCGAAGAAACTGACGATTGACCGCAATGGCCGCAACGCCTTGAGCTCGAAATTCGATCCAACAAACATCAAGCAATACGGCGTGCGATTCAACTCGTGGATGTGGCACTTGATGGTGCCTTCCAACGATACGAGCATCATCGCGCCGGACGGCAGCAGGATGAATCTGGAGGATCCGGCTGTGATCGACGCCGTCCAGAAGCTGGCCGACCTGATTTACGTCCATCATGTGGCGCCGTCCCCGATCCAGGAGAAGAACCTTCCGCAGCCTTCGCTCGCGCTGCAAAGCAAGAAAGTAGCGATGGATCTCGACGGTCAATGGGTTCAGCTTGACCTTGCCGCGGCCAAAGTCAATTTTGGCGTTGGCGTGCTGCCGAAGCTGAAGACCAGCAAGACGATTCAATTCGGCGAGCCGGTGGTCATGTCCGCGTCGACCAGGCATCCGGAAGAGGCCTGGCTGTTCTACAAATGGCTGCTTCATGCCGATAATTTACTCGATATGCATGCCGGCGGCCTGTGGATGCCGATTCTGAAAGACTACTATTTAAAGCCTGAACTAATCACCGGATGGGCATCCGTGAAGCCGGGTCATCCTGACGGTTATGAGGATGCGGTTATGCGCCAGACTCTTGAGAACGGGGTCAATTCTTACGACTATTACCTGAAAAATTTTGAAAAAATCCATGCCGTTCTGAACCCGGCGCTCGATCAGGTATGGCTTGGCAAGAAAAGCGTCAGAGAAGCGTTCACAAACGTCTCGGAGCAAATCAATGCCGAGTTTAAAGGAACGTATCCGTAACACAGTGGACCCGCGGCAATATATAACGCGGGTCCTTTTTTTTTCTCCGCACCATACCCAATAAAAATACCCCAAATCCAATCAATTTCCGAATTGTCCGACATGTAAACGCTTGCTAAGATAAAGCTGTCAAACGCTGCAGCTGAGACAACCTACCCTCGAAACTTCAGGGGGTCACCTGAAAAAAAAGGATTCGCCAGAAAGAAATGAAAGCGATATCAAACGAGAAAAACGGAGGATATGGGGATATGAAAAAAATACTAAGCCTTGTTCTGGCCTCGTCCCTGCTCGCCCTGTCATTGGCAGGGTGCAGCGGCAGCGGCAATAAAGAAAATCAGAACGCCGCAAACAATACCGGCAGTGTGAACAGCGATAATAAAAGCACCGAGAAAAAAGAAATAGTAAAATTAACGGCTGTTATGGTCAAACACCCGCTGACGAAACCGCTCGCAGAAATGGAATGGCTGCAAAAAGCGGAAGCAGACGCAGGTGTGGATATCGAGTGGCAGGAGATTACGGCGGACTGGGGCCAGAAGAAGGGCACCATGCTTGCCAGCGGCGATATCCCTGACTTGTTTGTCGGAGGCAATGTCATTACGGACGCTGATTTTGCGCAATTTACTGGATTGTTTGCGGATTTAACCGAACTGGTTCCGCAGCATGCTCCGAACGTACAAGCAATGTTCGATGCGAAGCCGGAAACTAAAGTCATTGCGACACAGCCGGACGGAAAAATTTACGGGCTGCCGAAATACCAAAGATTCTGGCCTGCTTCCGCATCAAGACAATACATTAATCAGAAATGGCTGGACAATTTAGGCTTGCAAATGCCAACGACGTGGGATGAATTATATGACGTCTTGGTAGCATTCAAAGAAAAGGACGCGAACGGCAACGGAGATCCGAACGATGAAATCCCGATGGATTGGCCGGGAGGCATAGGCGGGTTTTTCAACCCGGCCCTTCTTTTGGGCGGCATGGGCGTTACTTTATCGGGCGGAAGCGGCCAAGGCTATTTTGTGGAAGACGGCAAAGTGAAAAACTTCCTTATCGACGAGCGTTATAAGCAATTGGTTGCGTTTCTGAACAAGCTTAATAAAGCCGGATTGATCAACAAAGAAGTATTTACTCACGATTATACAAAATTCCAATCGACTGCCCGGGGCGAAGGGGATAATGCGAAAGTCGGCTTCACTTGGGGTTGGGTCGCATCGGACCGCTTCGGCGAGCAGCTGGCGCCGCAATATACTTCGATGTCACCGCTCAAGGTATCAGCCGATTATGCGGGCAAAGTTTCTTGGAGCTATGATTACAGCAATTTAAACTATGGCACCAATCATATTGTCATGTCGGCAAAAACGAAAAATAAAGAAGCGGCAATGAGATTCATCAATGAATTGTATAACCCGGTTGTCAGCATGCAGGTGTTATTCGGTTCATTAGGTACGAATATCAAGGATAATGGAGGCGGCTCTTACAGCGTATTGCCGCCGACAGATGCGAAGATGGATCCGGGAACCTGGAAGTGGACATCGACAATGGCCGATGCCGGACCGATGTACATTGCCGATACGTTAAGCTTGGAGCTTGGCAAAGATATGCAAGAGGTCCTTGGCCAATCGGAGCCTTTGGAGGACGCATTGAATGTGGATATGGAGAAGGATGTATTGCCGGATATGTTTATCAAGTATAGCAAAGAGGACAATAACGCCATGAGCCTGAACAACACCAACGTGATGAATTTGGCGAATACCAATTTTGCGAAATGGGTAACCAAAGGCGGCGTTGAATCCGAATGGGATGCTTATGTGAAAGAAAGCGTCAAAGCCGGATTGGAGAAAAATATTGAAATCATGCAAAAATATTACGATGACTACATGAGCAAGAATTAAATGAAACCCTAACTTGATGGAAGATGCTGCACCGTCCCCGAACGGTACAGCATCTTCCTGAAATTAGCCTACAAAACGATTTTAGGAGAATGCCTTTATGAGCTCTCAAACGATAGAAATCGGCAGCAATACAAGTGAAGCCGGTGTCCGGTTATCGAAGAAACCGACGGTTTTAAACACTTTTAAACGCGACTATCAATTGTGGATCATGATCCTGCCGGCTATTGCCGTTATTGTTATTTTCAGCTATTTGCCGATGTACGGCATTCAATTAGCTTTCCGGGACTTTGATTTCAGCAAGGGGCTTACCGGAGGCGCATGGCGCGGACTGTATTACTTTGATCAATTTATTAACAGCTATTTGTTTATCGATTTAATGAAAAATACATTTTTCATCAGTCTCGCAACGATTGTCATCGGTTTTCCCGCACCTATTCTATTGGCGCTTATTCTTAATCAGATCCGAAGAAAAAAAATGAAGCAAATCATGCAAACGACCGTGTATTTACCTCACTTTATATCCATTATCGTATTAGTGGGGATGCTGAATGTCCTGCTGTCGCCGGAAACGGGCATTGTCGGCTATATAATGAAGTCCATCGGACTTGGCCATATCAACTTATTGGCTTCGACGAATACTTTTATACCTGTTTATGTGCTTTCCGACATTTGGCAGCATTGCGGATGGAACAGCATTATTTATTTGGCAGCTCTTTCGACTGTCGATCCGCTACTATATGATTCCGCGAAAATCGATGGAGCCAGCAGATGGCAAACGGTGCGGTATGTAGATTTTCCGGCTATTGTTCCAACGATTATTATCCTGTTTGTTCTCAGTATGGGAGGAATACTCAGCACCGGCTTTGAGAAAATCTTCCTTATGCAAAATTCATTAAATCTTCCCGTAACGGAAGTTATTGCAACCTATGTCTACAAGATCGGTATTGTGTCCAATCAGTTCAGCTACGCTGCCGCCATCGGTTTGTTCAATACCGTCATTAACTTTATTTTCTTGTTTGCCGTAAATGCAATTGCAAAGAGAGCTTCAAACATGAGCTTGTTCTAATCGGTTTTCGAAAGAGGGAATAGCTATGGGCCTTACTCAAAAAAGCGGCAGTGAAATCTTGTTCAGCATATTTTTATTCCTAGTATGTACGCTTATCTTTCTAATCATTGTCTATCCATTGTACTTTATCATTATTGCATCAATTAGCGACTCCACCCTTGTATCAACCGGTAAGGTATTCTTAATTCCGAAAGGAATCAGTCTGTTCGGCTACTCGGAAATTTTTCAGGATTCCAGGATTTGGACCGGATATCGGAATACTGTTTTTTACACGGCGCTGGGTACATTTGTGAATTTATTATTCACTTTGCCGGCTGCCTATGTTTTATCCAGAAAGGAATTTAAGGCAAGACGGATTATCATGCTCCTCTTTGTTATCACCATGTTTTTTAACGGCGGTTTGATTCCGACTTATTTGTTGATGAAAGGGCTGCACCTGACCAATACGATGTGGGTTTTTATTATACCCTTCTGTGTGAATGTGTTTTACCTTATAATCGCCAGGACGTTTTTTGAAACGTCATTGCCTTCCGAATTGTATGAGGCCGCTGCCATCGACGGCTGTTCCCATTTCAAATTTTTTGCGCTGGTTGCCATGCCTTTATCCAAAGCGCTTATATCGGTTATCGGGCTTTATTACTTGGTCGGGCATTGGAATGATTTCTTCACGGCTTTGATTTATATCCGAAGCAATGAATTGCAGCCGCTGCAAATTGTTTTAAGGGACATACTGTTGTCGAATCAGGTGTTTGCGAGCGGTGCAGGCGTCGGCGGGGATTCGGGGGGCTATGCGCAGCGGTATGCCGATCAAATCAAGTACGGCGTGATCATCGTATCGACTTTACCGATCTTAGTCCTTTATCCTTTCCTGCAAAAATACTTCGAAAAAGGCGTTATGATCGGATCGGTCAAAGGTTAATGGAAGCTTGCTTGGACCGGGCTTTAATACAGGGAGGGGCTGTCGAAAGACTAGGGACAGCCCCTCTTTTTATGGATCGCAGTCTGCCGTAACTCTCGGATGGCACGCTGTCTGCATCAGCATCCGGCAAATACGAACTGGAAAACCTCCTGCTAATTTTGCCCGTATGCGCTCTGTTGGATCATTTTGCCGGAAAACCTCCTGCTATTCTGGCGAAAAACCCCTTTTGGACGGGCGACGTCCCGAATCTGAGGGAGAAATTCCCGTTAAATCAGACACAAACATCGTGACTTGAAATTAGAGGGAGCTTTTCCTGATTCATCTGGTTCGGGGCGAAGGGTTTGCATATTTAAGTTTGTTTCAAAGTACGTACTAAGGAGCGGCAAAGAGCATAAAATGAGATAAGAGCAGCGGTTGAGCCTAAGGGCCAGCGGCCATTTCGTGTTTAGTGATTAGAAGCCGGTACCTTAACCAGGGTATTGGTTTTTTTAATTACTTGAAAAGCAGGTGGTAGCATGCAGCCAATGGACGAAAAGTTTGTGCTCGTTAACGGTGGAACGATGACGATTGAACAGGTTGTCCGGGTAGCCCGTTATATGGAGAGGGTGAAAATAGGTCAATATTGCGTCGAGAAGATGAGGATCAGCCGGGAGTACGTCGAAAAACTGCTTCGCGAGAAGCGGGTAGTGTATGGGCTAACGACCGGTTTTGGGAAGTTCAGCGATACGTATATCTCAGCGGAGGATGCCAAGCGCATGCAGCTCAATCTCATCCGAAGCCATGCCTGCGGGATTGGACCGCCGCTGACGGTGGAAGCCGTACGAGCAACCATGCTTCTGCGCATAAATGCCTTATCGCTCGGTTACTCCGGTATCAGGCCGGGAGTTGTTCAGCTTCTGGCCGAGATGCTAAATGCAGGAGTAACACCGGTCATCCCGGAACAGGGCTCGCTCGGCGCAAGCGGGGATTTAGCGCCTTTGTCCCATCTGGCGCTCGTGCTGGTCGGTGAAGGTGAAGCTTATTATCTCGGCGAACGTTTGCCTGGCAGAGAGGCTATGGCGAAAGCCGGCTTACGGCCGATAGCGCTTGAGGCCAAAGAAGGTCTTGCCTTGATTAACGGTACGCAGGTGATGACGGGTATCGGCGCGCTTGCTTGCTTTGATGCCGTCCATTTATCCAGATGGGCGGATTGCACGGCGGCGTTAACGGCAGAGGCGCTTCGCGGCATTCGCGACGCTTTCGAACCGCTCACCCACGCGATTCGTCCTCACCGTGGGCAGGGACAATCAGCCGAGAATATCCGGCGGTTGACGCTCGGAAGCCGGCTGATGACAAATCAAGGGGAGCTGCGCGTACAAGATGCCTATTCGATCCGCTGCGCGCCGCAGGTCCATGGAGCAACCCGGGACGCTCTGCGGTATATCCAAGAAAAGCTGGAGATCGAAATCAATTCCGCAACAGACAATCCGCTTATTTTTGCTGCCGAGGATCGCGTCATATCCGGCGGAAATTTCCACGGTCAGCCGATCGCATTAGCGATGGATCATCTCTCCATCAGCGCTTCCGAACTGGCAAATATCTCGGAACGCCGTATCGAACGGCTCGTAAATCCGCATTTGAATGAGCAGCTTCCTCCTTTCTTAACGAAGGACGGGGGCGTACAATCGGGCTATATGGTCGCCCAATACGCGGCTGCCGCGGTCGTCTCCGAAAATAAGTCGCTTTCTCATCCGGCCAGCGTAGACTCTATTCCTTCGTCAGGCAATCAGGAGGATCATGTCAGCATGGGAACGATCGCGGCCCGTAAGGCAAATCAAATCGTACGTAACGCCTATTCGGTGCTCGCCATCGAGCTTCTATGCGCTACGCAAGCCGTTGATTTCCGTGATCCGGAACATCTTGGGAAGGGAACGAAATGGATCTACGACCGGTGCCGCGGGCATGTGAGCTTCGTGGACGAGGACCGCGTATTGTCGGATGATATCCGCGTCATCGCCGAATGGATGAGAAATACGAATGTGCTGGAAGAAATCGCTTCCGTCATCCCGATAGAATAACAGGAGTGGAGGTTGAACGATGTGAAGGAAAGAGTCATTCGCGCGCCGCGGGGCGCTAAGCTGAATACGAAAGGCTGGATCCAGGAAGCGGCGCTTCGAATGCTGATGAATAATCTGGATCCGGATGTGGCTGAATATCCCGACAAGCTCGTTGTATATGGGGGAATTGGCAAAGCTGCACGAAATTGGGAGAGCTTCGATGCCATCGTCGAAACGCTCAAACATTTAGAAGAAAACGAAACGCTGCTGGTGCAGTCAGGCAAGCCTGTCGCCGTTTTCCGGACCCACCGTGATGCGCCCCGCGTGCTTCTTGCCAATTCCAACTTGGTGCCGGCATGGGCGAACTGGGATACGTTCCACGAGCTGGATAAGAAGGGGCTCATGATGTACGGACAAATGACAGCCGGCAGCTGGATCTATATTGGCAGCCAAGGTATCGTTCAGGGCACCTATGAAACGTTCGCGGAATGCGCGAAGCAGCACTTCGGAGCCAGTCTGAAAGGAACGATTACCGTAACGGCCGGCATGGGCGGAATGGGAGGCGCCCAGCCGTTAGCGGTAACGATGAACGATGGCGTTCTGATCGGGATCGACGTCGACAAGACACGGATCGAGAAACGCATTCATTCCCGTTATTGCGATTGCATGCTGGAAAGCTTGGATGATGCCATCTCGCTTGCAAACGAGGCGAAGAAGGAGGGGCGGGCGTTATCCATCGGTCTGGTCGGCAATGCGGTCGAGGTATTGCCGGAAATGCTCCGCCGCGGCTTCATTCCGGATATTATTACGGACCAAACCTCCGCTCACGATCCGCTGAACGGTTATTTGCCGGCAGGCTTTTCGTTGGAAGAAGGCCGCAAGCTGCGTGAGGAAGATCCTGAAGCTTATGTCAGGAAGGCAAAAGCGAGCATGGCTGCACATGTGAACGCCATGCTCGAGATGAAGCGGCTCGGCGCCGTCGCCTTCGACTATGGCAATAACATTCGGCAGGTTGCGTACGATGAAGGCGTAAAGGATGCCTTTGCTTTTCCCGGTTTTGTTCCTGCTTACATCCGTCCGCAATTTTGCGAAGGGAAAGGCCCGTTTCGGTGGGCGGCGTTATCCGGCGATCCCGAAGACATTTACAAAACCGACGAGGTCATCTTAAAGACGTTTGCCGGCAATGAACACTTATGTAAATGGATTCGAATGGCGCAGGCCAAAATCGCGTTCCAAGGCCTGCCGTCCCGGATTTGCTGGCTTGGTTACGGCGAGCGGGCACTTTTTGGCCGCATCATCAACGACATGGTCGCTTCCGGTGAGTTGTCGGCTCCGATCGTGATCGGACGCGACCATCTTGACGCCGGTTCCGTCGCTTCGCCGAACCGCGAGACGGAAGCGATGCGTGACGGAAGCGACGCCGTAGCCGATTGGCCGATCTTGAACGCCCTCGTTAATACGGCGGCCGGGGCAAGCTGGGTATCGCTTCACCACGGCGGCGGCGTGGGCATGGGGTATTCCATCCATGCCGGGATGGTTGTCGTCGCGGACGGTTCGAAGGATGCGGAGGAGCGTTTGGAGCGCGTCTTGACGACCGATCCCGGCATGGGCATCGTCCGCCATGCTGATGCAGGTTATGATCTGGCTATCGAAACCGCTAAAAAGAAGGGGATTCGGATGCCGATGATCGGCGGCGAAGAGGGGTGACTGTATGCTATATATCAAAAACGCGAGCTGGATACAGGCTTGAAGTCATTAGACAATCCTTACAAAAATATAATATATCGATCCAACAATGTGGGGGGGGGGCTGAAATGTCATTAATGAAGGAAATTGATTGGCAAATGCTTTCTTACGTCGGATTGAGCCTTGTTCAAGAGTACTTGATTAATATTCACTACCCTAAAATCTATTACTGGAGCGGTCAGAGGGATTATTCGAAAATGGAATGAATTCAGTAATAAACAAAAAAGACCGCCAGTCCTGAATCATCGGATTAGCGGTTTTTGTATAAGTCAACTGATGAACTCCTTTGTCTACCTTATCGCTGCCCTAAATTTAGAATCGGCTTCTTCCTGGATCTTTTTTGTTTTCCTTCTCGTAATCCTATTTATATTGCTATAGACTGGGTTACTTGTAAAAGCAATTCTTTATTATATGGATAATACTTTTAATAGAGACGGTATCTGCCTTGGACAAGATTAAAAAGGCTTTGCATCCAACACCGGATTTGAGTTCCGCTGTTCCCTATCTTTCTTTTAACTAGACTATTACCGTACCCCCTTCTATTACTGCTTCATAGAATGCTCTATGAAAACAATTTAGGAGGGGAAGTGTATGTACGGATTGTCTATGGTTCAGTTTGTTCGACATAACGGGAAACAGCTGGACAAGCAGTTAAGAGAGCAAATGCTTGAGCTGTACCGGCCGTTCCGGTGGGTTCCCTGCTTTCTTCATTCATCTTTTGAAAAAATATTAAAAACGACCAAAACTTATTCCGTTATCATTGAGTTTGAGGATTGTGACGAACCTTACAGTGATCTGGTTTACCTTGTTCATCAAACCGCTAAAAAAAACATGAGATGTCGCGTGAAGCATGAGTTCCCGGCTATTTCATGCTGCTCTGCCGAATTAACTCCCCTAGGGATCGAAAATCTGCTGTTAAACTGCCGTCGGATTAAAAAGGTGCATTACGACCGTAAAGTTAAAGCTCTGTTGAATGTTGCAACTCCGTCCATTCATGCGGATTTGGTTCATCAAACCGGACTCACCGGGAATGGTGTGACCATCGCTGTTGTGGATACCGGGATCTATCAGCATGAAGATTTAATGAACCCGACGAAACGGATCGTGGCTTTTAAAGACTTCGTTAACAATCGGATAAGCGCTTATGACGATAATGGTCATGGAACCCACTGTGCGGGGGATGCGGCAGGGAATGGTTATGCTTCTGGAGGCCAATATCAAGGTCCTGCACCGTCCGCCAAATTGATTGGCGTCAAGGTCCTGGACAGGATGGGTTCGGGGTCTCTCTCTACCGTCATCGCCGGCGTTCAATGGTGTATAGATAATAAGGAAACCTATTCGATCGACATTATATCAATGTCTTTGGGAAGCACGGCCACTGTCAGCGCAGCGGAGGATCCGGTGGTTAAAATCGTGGAGAAAGCTTGGACAAGCGGGATGGTGGTTTGTGTCGCCGCCGGAAATGAGGGACCGGAAGAAGGGACCATAGCCAGCCCGGGGATCAGCCCCGTAGTTATTACGGTAGGAGCCATGGACGATCAAGATACCCCCGATCGATCTGACGATCGAGTGGCCGGTTTTTCCAGCCGTGGACCGACGATTGACGGGGTAGTGAAGCCGGACCTATTAACTCCCGGAGTTGATATCGTATCTTTGCGCTCACCGAACTCCTACTTGGATAAGCTGTCTAAATCCAGCCGCGTAGGCTCGCGTTATTTCTCTCTATCGGGTACCTCAATGGCCACCCCGGTCTGCGCAGGGGTTGCGGCACTCATCTTGGAGAAACATAAGGATTTTACCCCC
The DNA here is from genome assembly GCA_051750645.1 of Bacillota bacterium. Taxonomy (GTDB): domain Bacteria; phylum Bacillota; class Bacilli; order Paenibacillales; family Paenibacillaceae; genus Pristimantibacillus. The sequence continues at coordinate 171,112 of JBNJJW010000013.1, forward strand.
GATCAGGTGAAACAAATGCTGCTGAACGGCTGCGAAAACCGGGGCCTTCCCGAAGTTGTACAGGGACACGGGTATCTTGATGTGGAGAAAGCGCTGGAATCATAAGGTTTTCTTTAACTAGTAATCTTCAAATAAGCGTTTCTCTAATCGCGTTTCCGGTTTATAGACTTTGCTTTTGCCGGTTCTTTTGGTTTTCCGGTATTCATCAACCATTTTCCTCATGTTTTCCTTGCTTCTCTTTGCAGAAGCTGATTTACTTTTTTTATCCGGAAAATAAAATATGGACATAATGATCACCTCTAAGTGAACAGTATGCCCATTAATATTTTCATTAATCTATAAATGGTAGAATCAAATAGCATTTATCTTTTTTATAAACTTCTCCCAGGAGGGATCGCGTTCTGACTGATAGTTGGGAGTACTTTGAACCTTGTTTCTAACTAATTTGCGCATTTCCCGGCGCCGTTTCTCGAGCTCTTCTTTTGGCATCGGATCTATCGTAACTTTCAACATGGCATATCCCTCCTTCTATTCAAGTTTACTACTACCCCGTAAGCTTGTCCACTACTGCAAAGCCGTACTGCCACTTCCACCACTGCTGCTTTCACTTCTTGATTCTGCCTCTAATCTAGCAACATGCGCATCCAATATGCTATGCGAGATATTAACCATTTCTATATCACCATTTGTAAACATATATTCATGACTGTACAAATACACGATAAAGTATGGATTATTAATTTTTCCAACGGTTATTGGAATTGAAATTACCGATGTTTCTTTACGGTTCATAGGTTTAAGTGAATGCGGGTAAAGAAACGCCCGGTGTACAGCTTCACGAACGAAGGACGGCAGCTGTTCGAAATACGAGGGATTTAATGTACCATTTTCCACGGGAACAACTCCTGTATGAAGGGTTTTTCCTAACTCCTCCTCAAAGAACAGCTCAATACCGTTTAAAACCTCAACCGTTGCTGAATGACCATTAATCGAATGTCCATTATAAAAGTCTTTTAATATATCATACATCGATTCGGAAGCTATTAAATCGAGCACCTGTAATCTTACAATACCCAAAGTCTTTGCCTCGTCCACTGCTTCTTTGGCCGTATCTTTGATTTCATCTATTTTTCTTTTATATTCGAATCCAAAAAATTTAACTTGTTCCCAATTTGCAAATGGCATACGGATTAATAAAGATAGCAAACCCGTAAGGCCAAAAAAAGCCCCAATTGAGATCAATAGCAAGTTCACTTCGGATTGGACCAAAGCTTTTAAAAGATCGCTATAAGAGTTAATAGGTATTTTTCCGCCTTGGGTCGGATCGGTAATTAAGCTGATATTGGAAAATAATAAATAAATGGACAACACGATAAATGCGCCAAAAATAATATAGCTGAACCATTGAAGTGCTTGTTTTGAAGACCTGATAAAATTTCTTTTGCTAAAGAACTCAACGGATATCATACCTAGCAAAACGGAAAAACCGGCAACTAAAAAATACCTGACAACATCGGACCCCAAGAAGAACTCCTCCTAAATAGACGACAACCTGCAAAGTGAGTATATCACCAATAAGGTAAATTGTGTAAGGGGATTGTAGAGAAAACGAGGACATTCATGTTGGTCCGGCTCCAACATAAATTTCTAATGCGAATCACTCCTATACGGGTTACAATGGATTTACTTTCGCCTATAACAAATGTTAGCAAGGAGAATTTATGCCTCTATGATAAACATCATTGATGCCCTGCCTACTTTATTTATTGTCTCGATCCCCCTAGCTTGCGTGAGCGTATACGCCTCGCTTGTTTTTTGGGGCAGGACAACGGAGCGGAATTTGAAAAGCGCAATTGGTTTTGTTCTTGTCAGCTCTACATATGCAGCTATCAGCTTTAATTTTCTCCCGCTTCAATATCATCTTGTGAACTTTCTTGTTTCTTTTTTTGTTATCTTCGGTTTGTTCTTCTACCGTTTAAGGTGGTTAGCGCTATTAAAAGCCTCTGTGCTGTCTTTATTGATATACGTGGCTTTGGAAAGCATTGCAGGCTCTTGCCTCACCATGTTCGTTTCCAGAGAGTACTTGCTTAGCCATTTATATATTTGGTTATTTATTGTGGACCCGCTATTGCTCGGTATTCTATTTTTGCTCTTTTATCTCGATAAACGCAGGGTTCATATCGGCGTCCCTATCTCCCTTTATGTGGCCGAGCATCGGAACACGAGCTTTCCCGCGCTGATTCTCTTTTTTGCTTTACAATTTTGCGCTCTCTCTGTCGTCATCTCCCAAGGCGTTATCGGATTGCCTGAGTCGGCTGTTATTATTGCCTCTATTCTATTATGTATCGCCTCCATCGCCGTTTTTTTCTTTGTACTGCATGTCATTAGCCGGACGAAAACCGAAGTGGTTGAGATGACCAAAGAGGTGTATATCAAAGAAATTCATGACATGTTCACGATCGTCCGCGGGCAGCGTCATGACTTTTTGAACCACGCTCAAGTTGCTCTCTCGCTATTAAAGTTGAACAAGCTTGAAGAAGCCAATCAATACATAAACGGCATTCAATTTGATATTGAGGAGGTCAGCCATTTGATGAGAATCGGTGAACCCGCTATCGTGGCGCTTCTCCAATCAAAGCTTTCCTCCTGCATGGCGCATGACATCAAAATGGATATTAATTTCGGTGATATCGGAAAGGTTCTTGGAGTCAGATCCATTGCTATCGTTACCATTATGGGAAATCTGATTGATAATGCCATCGAAGAAACGAAGCTCGCGGCAGAGGAATATAGGCGTATCGAGCTGGAGGGACGGGTCAATAACGGCGTTTTTCAATTTAAAATAATAAATCCGCTCTCCAAGCCGCTTCATCCGGCGGATATCTCTAATTTCACAAAGCTGGGGTTCAGCACCAAAAAAGGCGACCGAGGCATCGGACTTGCCGTTGTGGAACAGAAGCTTAACCTATATGGCGGCAATCTCTCCGTTAGGTTAGTGGATGGAAAGGCCATCAGCTTCGAAATCAGCATTCCGTTAAATTAGTCGCAAAATTGTTCTTTTAATCAATAGGTCGTTGTATCAGTCATAAGTAGTAGTCCATCTTATTTGGGAATGGGCTTTTTTTGTCGCTACTCACGCACCAAATTATAGGAAAATCTACTTATTTTTCAATTTCCAGAGATTTCAACAAATTATTTAAATTTCATCATTTACACTAAAAACATTACAAGCTGATAGGGGAAAGGGGGGAACGTGCGGATTGGTTAATAAAGGCCGCGTTTATTTTTAGAAAAATGGTATTGGAGGGATAAGATGTACCAAACAAGGCTTCGAAAAAAATGGTTGGCCCTTTCATTCCTGTTCGCTCTCCTATTTTCTCTCACTTCCCCTGCAGCAGGAACGGCTGCTGAAGCAAAGCTCCTTCATTCTTCCCTGCAAGCAGATCAGTTGTCACTGCCTTCGGCCAATATAGCTTCACCATTTGATCATTCATCGAAATTGGAAGCGATGAAACAACAGGCAAGCAGCACTAATAATCCTACAATAACTCAGACGATCAAGCCGCAAAATTATGTTCCTGCTTCGGACAGCACGGAGCCAATCGATGTCATTGTGGAGCTAAAGACTGACCCCGTTTCCGTTTATCAAGCGAAAGTGAAGAAAGGCCTGAAGAAATCGGGTGCGGCTTATCAAAGCGAATTATCAGCAGAACAAACCGATTTCGCTGCATCTTTGGCCAAAATAAATGCAAAGCCAAAGAGACAATATAAACATGTATTTAACGGCTACTCGTTAAAGATACCTGCCAATCAAGTGGATAGCCTATTAACGCTGCCCGGCGTAAAAGCCATCTATCCGAATATAGAATTTAAAGTGTCGCCAATTGATAGTATCACACCTAATATGGATGAAAGCGCGCCTTTTATGGGATCCGATTTCTACTGGGATCTTGGCTTCGACGGGACTGGAATTAAGGTCGGCGTATTGGATACGGGAATCGATTATCATCATCCAAGCTTATCATCCGCTTATAAAGGAGGATATGACTTTGTAGATGATGATACGGATCCGATGGAGACGCTCCCGGATCCGGACGATCCGGAAGCAGCTACTGACCATGGCACCCACGTTTCGGGTACGATTGCCGGTCGTGGGGATCCTCTCAATCCCGATAGCGGGACAGGTTGGGTCCGCGGCGTTGCGTATGGATCCGATATATATGCGTATCGCGTTCTCGGGCCTGGCGGTACCGGTTCAACGGAGGATGTTATAGCCGCTATAGAGCGCTCCGTTCTGGATGAGCTGGATGTCATTAACTTATCCTTAGGGAGCAGCGTAAACGATCAGTTTGATGCAACCTCCATTGCCCTGAATAACGCTATGCTCGGCGGGGTTGTTGCTGTAACCTCGAACGGAAACGACGGACCCAATACCTACACAGTCGGTTCCCCGGCATCGGCGGATATGGCTATTTCTGTCGGCGCTTCTTCGCCGCCGCTTAACGTTCCGACTATACAAGCAGACGGAGTAGAGAAGGTTTATGCGAGCATTATGGCTTTTTCCCCGGAACTCGGAGATTTGCAAGGTCAAGCCTTAAATCTTGTATTTGCCGGATTAGGCACTTCTGCCGATTTTGAAGGAAAGGATTTGACTGGGAAAGCGGCATTAATCTCCCGCGGCTCTATCTCTTTTGCCGAGAAATCATTGAATGCACAGGCAGCCGGTGCTGTTGCCGTTATTATTTATAACAATGAACCCGGAAACTTTGGCGGCACCTTAGGAGAAGAGGGCAATTATGTTCCAACTATGAGCATTTCGCAAGAAGATGGACTGGCTCTCAAAGCAAAAACAGATACGGCCGAGTCCTATCCTTTTACGTTTGGCATTGAGCTTGAGCAGGATTTAATGGGAGAATTCAGCTCGGTCGGACCGACTTTGCCGGGGCTGACGATCAAGCCGGATATTTCGGCGCCTGGCGTGGCTATTCGTTCCTCGGTTCCTGCTTTTGACGGAAACTATGAGGATGCCTACGCCGATTTACAAGGAACGAGTATGGCTAGTCCTCATATCGCCGGCGCCGCTGCGCTGTTGTTGCAGAAGGACGGCTCGATGGATCCTTTCGAAGTAAAGTCCTTGTTGATGAATAACGCAGTCAAGTTGGCCGACCGTGAAGGCCAACGCTATTCGCATATGGTACAAGGAGCAGGCAGAGCAGACCTTGGGAATACGCTTGAAGCGAAAGCGGTAGCTATGGTGGAACAAGCAACCAACGCGGTGCCAAACGGGGAGAGCATGTCGTATTTTACAGGGAGCATCTCCTTCGGGCAGAAGGATGCCGGGGCTCTTGATAAGAGAACCATTACCGTAAAGGATATTGCGGGAGCCGCTTCATCTTACGTTATCACTACGACATGGCACGGTTCTTCCGCCGGCAGCATCACAGCCAGCCAAGCTAACGCGGCAGTAAACGCCGGAGGCTCGACTCTTTTTGACGTAACCTTGCAAGTAGATCCGAATGCGGCGGACGGCCGTTACGAAGGTGAAATTGTATTGACCGCAGCAGAAGGAGAAGGGCATACCCTACAAGTTCCATTCGCCGTGTACGTCGGCGAGGCGGATATACCGGATGCTATATCCGATGTAACGCTAGACCCTCTTTTCTTCTCTCCAAATGGTGACGGTGTGACGGATACGTCGGATATCGCATTTAAAGTGAATTTGGCTTCTCCTTATTTCTCTTTAGATGTTTATGACGCCGTCACTTCACAATGGAAAGGAACCATTGCAGCGGCTAGCGATGGCATCGATCCCGGAAGCTATATCATTGAAGCCTGGGACGGCGTAGTAACGAATGACGCAGGTTCGGCCCCATTAGAGGAAGGCTTTTATGTTATCATTCCTTGGGTAGGAGATGATACGGCAGTTACACCGCTTGAGGAACAGGCATCTCCATTTGTAATTGATGTGAACGCGCCGGTATCGGCATTGGATAATCCGGCTGTTACTTCACAGAATGGGATAGGAACAATTACCGGACAGATTAAAAGTGATTTTATGATAGACCTGTTTGGCGATTATTCGGCTATCGGTGTTGCCGCGTTATACTATGACAGAGGCTGGGTTCAAGTGGATGGCGTTATAGCCGCGGATGGCAGGTTTAGCGTTCAGGTCCCGCTTAAACCCGGGCTTAAACCGGTTGAAGTTTATGTCTATGACATAGCCAATAATGGTGTAGTGGAACCGGCATACATCGTTGATATGAAAAAGGTAAAGCCTAACAAGCCGAGAAGTAACCTTGAATGAACCTTGAATGAACAGGAAAGGGGCTGTCCCAAAAGGCTATAGGCCTTGAGGGTCAGCCCCTTTTCTCAGCTTACCTCCATCTATTAAGGGGATAAGTGTCAGGTGGTTTGATTGGATTTCATACAATCAGGACGATAGGAAGGAGTCGCTATCTTAGTTTGAGAGGATTTTGTACAGTCAAACGGACGTATTGGAGCTCGAGTGGCTAGATTGTCGGTTTTAATTGTATGTTTTCCACTCAAATGTCACTTTAGAGGCAATGTAGCCCGCTTTAACTGGTTGAAATACAGGCAAAACCTAGCAACTCTCTAAAAGGTTATAGGCCTTCAGATAAAGGGGATGAGTGTTCTATGTTGGATTCGGTACAGGATAGGAGCAGATGTTTGTTGGTATCCTGAGCTATATTGGATTTCAGAGATTGTCGATTAACATAGCACGCAAGGCGAGAGTAAATAGCGGTAATTTGTGGTCTTATTTATATAG
>JBNJJW010000014.1:0-171066 GCA_051750645.1 Bacillota bacterium
GTTTTACCGTTATTCGAACAAGTTCGCTCAGTCCATTACCACTTTCCGAGCAAATTACGCTTTAATATGATCGCTTCACGAAATTCATCTCGCCATATAGGAGGTTTCAAAATATGTCCGACAAACAACAAATTTTCGCTGAGATTGATCATTACTCTGATACGTTTCGTACGATCTCCCTTTGCATAGGCAGCCGCCCGGAGCTCGGGCATGAGGAGTTTTACGCCTCCGAGCTGCTGTGCGCGGAATTAACGCGTCTCGGGTTCAAGGTCGAGCGCGGCATACTTGGGCTTGATACATCGTTCATCGCCGTATTCGATTCCGGCAAGCCGGGACCGACCGTTGGCTTCCTATGCGAATACGATGCACTCCCCGAAATCGGTCACGCATGCGGACATCATCTCATTTGTTCAATGAGCATTGCGGCTGCTGCCGGCCTAAAAGCCGCACTCAGCAGCAGCAGCATCGGAGGTACAATTCGCGTTTACGGAACGCCAGCCGAAGAAACGCGCGGCGCCAAAGTACCGATGGCTGCCGCCGGCCTGTTCGATGATTGCGACTTTGCGCTTATGGCGCATCCGTATCACACCTTCGAACGTTCCGGAGAATCACTGGCGCTCGATGCGATTCAATTTGAATTTACCGGTGTAGCCGCACATGCAGCCGCAAGCCCTTATGAGGGCGTGAACGCACTCGATGCGGTGCTGCAGCTGTTCAACAGCATCAATGCGCTGCGCCAGCAGACCCGAAGCGACACTCGTATACACGGCATAATCGACAACGGCGGCAAAGCGCCGAACATCATCCCTGATTACGCATCGGCCAAATTTTATGTGAGATCCGCTTCGCGTGTGTATACGAATGAGCTCACAGCTAAGGTGATGCGCTGTGCCGAGGGTGCCGCCTTACAGACCGGCTGCACGCTAAAGACGAACAATTATGAATTTTCCTATGACGAGCTGCTCACAAATGAAACGCTCTCCGAACAATTTAACTTAAACCTCATTGAAGCCGGCATTCGTCCTGAAGAAATCGAAATTGGCAAAGACCATGGCTCGCTTGATCTGGGTAACGTATCCGTTCGCTGCCCTGCCATCCACCCTTACGTAAAGGTTGTTCAAGACCGGCTGCTGCTGCATACCGAAGCGTTCCGCGATGCCGCCATGACCGATTACGCGCTGAGCGGGATGCTGTTCGGCGCCAAAATGCTTGCCGCGACTGCCTATGACGTTTTTGCCGATCCTGCCCTGCTCGCCCGCATCCGTGCCGAGTTTGAACAAAGATGAATTAAATCATTCGAAAGTCCGAGAGATAATCGTACGAAGATGTATGACAAAGAAAGGGGACAGCGTTCATGCATCCCATTGTAAAGCCTGACGGCCAGTTAAACGATCCATACATTTGGCGGAGAGAACCGCTTTACAAAGGCATGAACGGCAGATATGTAGAACGGATATATGTAACGCCTACTGAGACGTTTATTTTCAAACCGTTAACGAATACAGATCAATTTGGAACAGAAGCCTGGGTGTATGAGCACATACTGCCTTACATTCCACCCCTTTATCCGAAAATGATAGCCCGTTCTTCGACTAGCCGGCCCGAAAACAGCTGGACATTGTTCGAGGATTTAGGTCAGCTCAAGCACTCGTTCCATGAAGAAATTGCACATGCGCTTATTGTTCACATCGCTGCTTGGCATGCTTTGCCCATAGACATTTTCGTTCAATCACCCTTACGGGGACCGAAGCCATCCGCTGAAGCTATTCGCACAGAACTTTTGCAGCACGAAGAGCAAGCAAGGGATTTGCTGGAATCATTACTTATTCCCCGCCGCCTGACAGACCGGTTATTCTTCAATTTACGGCGGCAAAGCTTGCCTACATCCTTCGTGCTGTCACATGGCGATTTGCATCTAGGCAACTACGCACTTGTAAATGAACATATTAAGGTGCTGGATTGGGAACATGCCCATCTGAACTGCCGTTATTGGGATTTATATCATGTCATTGATCTTTCGCATCCGTTATTTCCGAAATCGCTTACTCCATTGACACGGGAAAGGCTGCTTGACGGCTACCTGCAGCAGGTCGAACAGCAAAACACCTATGTACATAATCCTTACTTCAAGCAAGGGTATTACTTGTTTTCATCGATGTTTTCATTGTGGATGCTAAGGCTCATGTCAAGCGATATTCAAAATAATAAAGGCACATGGCCGGTGGAGCAATTGAAGGAGCAGCTTCTAGAAACAACAATGAGCTTCATTCAATGCGCAGAACGATTATAGCCCATGCTATCCGCTGTGTTAGGATTGTATCGCATACCGCTTGCGAAGCACATTTACCATATCTAAAATCTGCTCCGAGGTCGGCAAAGAGAGCTTGGTTTCAGCCTCCCTTAAGACCTCCTCTGTTTGCTGCAACAATACCACGCGCTTTATCGCATCAACAAACAACCGCCCAGCGCCCGGGCCAAGTCCGGTCAGCTCCTCGAGGCTTGCTGTACGATCGTCGGTTACTGCCGGATGATTGAACGGCCCCTCCCCAATTGCCGCCCGATCATAGAATGAACGTACGAGCTGCGCCCTCTCCTTTCCTGATCCCTCGGCCACCACGAATGCTTGTACAATATATGCATGCGTCTGTCTTCGCTGCGCAATTCCGCAAAACTTAAGACCATTTATACTTAAGTCAAAATCGCCCGGACAATAAGCACCCTTTATTTCACCTTTATCGACCCGGTATCCGCTTTCCTGCAAGGCGTGCCGGATTAACTCATACATTTTCTCGAAATCCTCATGAAAATGAAAGCTAAGCCCGCTAGGCTTCGGCAAAATAAGCGATATATTAATAACGCCAAGATCAAGCGGCACAGCCGCTCCTCCTGAATTTCTTACCGCGGTTGCATAGCCATTTGTCTCGAGCCAATGCTGGGCATCCTCAGCTCCAGGCAGCCGGCTGTCACGCAAGCCCATCACAAATGCCCGTGGATGACGCCATATATGACAAATGGATGGCCCTCCTTGTCCCGTTCGCCTGCAAAGCAGCTCGTCCAATGCAAACGAATATAAAACATCCCGCTGCGAAATATCGTTCATTCGATCCAATAGAAGTATATTGTCCAGCTCCTCTGCTCCGAGTGAAATTCTATGCTATCTATTTTAGCGGCAAACATGCAATCATGCATCTCTTGTTGCCATTATCGGGCGCTTTCACTACAATAAAGGTATTGTCATGAAGTGCCAAGGGGGAAACAGTCATTGGAAGCCTTTAATGAAAAGGTCGCATACGAGAACCCATTATTGTCGCTGCGAATTTTTCAGACGATGCGCAATGATGATAGTTATACAAACTGGCATTACCACAAGCAGCTCGAGCTGCTTCTCATATTAGAAGGCCATTTGGACGTGTACGTAGCCGAGGAGAGCTTCCATCTCACCGCCGGCGATGTCATTTTAATTGGCGCATCGGAGCTGCACCGGGACCGCAGCTCAAGCTTGCTTGATTATATTGTACTGCAGTTTGATTTGGAGCAATTTTTCGACCAAAGCACCATTCCTTATATGCGCTATTTTTCGGAAACCCAAATGCCTCTGAGCAAAGCGAACTACATTTTCGCGGAAAACAGCATCGTTAAACAGCAGGCAGTCTCCTGCATCCGGCAAATACTCAATGAAGCAACGCGCAAAGAGACAGGCTACGAGCTGGCGGTCAGCGTCCTTATTAAACAAATTTTGCTGTTGCTGCTGCGCAACGACAGCCGCAAGGTGTTGATCGAGCAGGACAATTTCGACCGCGTTCGCCTGAAGCCGGTACTCGATTACGTGGAGAATCATTTAACAGAACGCATTCAAGTCGAAGAGGTTTGTAAAATAGCGAATATGAGCTATTATTATTTCGTCAAATATTTCAAAAAGACGATTGGTCTATCGTTTACAGAATATGTGAATTACCGCAAGGTGAAGTGGGCGGAACGGATACTGCTTACGAAGGATTTAAGCATTTCAGAGGTTGGAGAACGGATAGGCATGCCAAATATGGCCCATTTCTATAAAATGTTCAAAAAATACAACGACTGCTCTCCAAAGCAATTTCAACGCAAAATGCTTGTGTGGAATCGGCAATAGTCATGAAAAAAAGCTCGTTTGCCCTATAGTTTCGGGGTAACGAGCTTTTTTGGCATAACGAGCTTGTAGCCCACGCCGCGAATGGATTCAATTTGAACCGATTGTTGTCCAAGTTCAAGCTTTTTCCGCAGCGAGCTAACATGAACGTCAACGGTACGCTGACCGCCGATATAATCGAAGCCCCATACAACGTTCATCAGATCATCACGCGTAATAACCATGCCCGGACGCTGGACCAAATAGAGCAGAACCTCGAATTCCTTCGGACGCAAAGGAATGGTCTCGCTGTTCAATATAACCTCGTACTTCTCCGGATAAATCGACAATTCTCCTGCCGTAATGACCTTTTCCGTTGTTTCGACCGGCTTGCTGTCGTCAAGCTGCGTCCGCCGCAGCACTGCCGATACGCGTGCAAGCAGCTCGGCAACGCCAAACGGCTTCGTAATATAGTCATCGGCACCGTGCTTAAGTCCCTGAACAACCTCTTCCTCCGCATTGCGTGCCGTCAAAATAATGACCGGCGTTCGCACGCCGTTTTGGCGGAGCCGATTTAAAATTTCAAAGCCGTTCATGCCAGGCAGCATGATGTCAAGGATAACCAAATCAAAGCAGCGCTGCAAGGCGGTTTGCAAGCCTTCTCCGCCATGATCGATGACGGTCGTTTCGTATCCCTCTTGCGTCAAATTGTACGACAAAAGTCGCGCTAATGTCGGTTCGTCTTCAATTACGAGCACTTTATGCGACATGGTGACCTCCAACTTGGCGAATGGCACCTCAAGTGCCGCTTTCGCATATTTAAACATTTTCCACCTTATTTTATCATGGTTTCATGAAGAATAGGTAAATCTTTTTCTATTGCAGCACCGGCAGCTCGATGATGAACGTCGAACCGACTCCTAAAGAGCTCGTTACCGAAATCGTCCCTTTATGCAGCTCCACCAGATGCTTCACGATCGAGAGACCAAGTCCTGTACCGCCTGAGCTGCGTGACCGTGCTTTGTCCACGCGATAAAAACGCTCAAAAATCCGCGGCAAATCCTTCTTCGGAATTCCGATTCCGGAATCGCTGATCGAAATTCGAATGTGATCATCGCCGATACCCTCGACCTTAACCGATACCCGTCCGCCATCCGGCGTATAATTGATGCCGTTTGAGAGCAAATTCATAATGATTTGGCGCAGTCGGTCCTCATCCGCCTCCACATACAAACCTGGCTCTATATTCATGCTGAGCTCAATGTTTTTGCGGGCAGCCTCCGATTCCATTAATTTAACCGATTTGGATACAAACGAGTCAACTTCCACTGGGGAAAATACGAGCGGCACGCGGCGCGATTCGATTTTGGACAGCTCCAAAATATCTCCGATCAACCGGTTGAGCCGGTCGCTCTCGTCGTAAATAATTTGCAAAAATGAGCGCGCCGTTTCTTCATCGTTAACGGCACCGCCAAGCAGCGTCTCCGCGAATCCCTTCACCGCAGTTATCGGCGTCTTCAGCTCATGAGAGACGTTAGCGACGAATTCGCTTCGCATCCTCTCCAGCCTGCGAATGGCTGAAACGTCCTGAAGCACAAGCAGCACGCCGGAAAACTCGTTGCCATCCGGATGGATAGGCACCAAATTAAGTTCAAGCAGCCTTTCTTCCGGAAAATAAAACGTAATCTCCTCGCGCAAATGCTCCTTATTTTTAAAACCTTCCTGAATCATCTGCGACAGCTCGTACTGCTGCTTCGCCTCGGCAAAGTGACGGCCGACAAGCTCGCGCGCCGAGAAGCCTAGCACTTCCTCCGCCCGTCTGTTCATCAGTACGATTTTTCCGTTTTTATCGATCATGACGATACCGTTAATCATATTGTCCAGAACGCTTTCCAGCTGATTTTCATTTTGCTGGATGCGCGTCATCTGAACCTGCAGGCTATCTGCCATCGCATTAATGGCATTGCCGAGCTCACCGATCTCATCCTGCTTCGTAACCTTCACCCGCGCGCGGTAATCCATATTTTTAATCCGCTTTGCAACCTTCGTAATTTGCTCCAGCGGGAGCGTCATGCTTAGCGCAATTCGATAGCTGATTATGGCTGCAACAAGGAAGAGTGCCAACAATCCGAGGACCAGCACCATCGTTAAATTACGAATGCTTTGGTCAACTTCATTCAAGCTCATGGCAAGCCGTATAATATTTGGCGCTTGATCCGGAATAATTTCGACAGGAATCGCTACATACATCATATTTTGGTTCGCGGTGTCGCTTTCGCGAATCGCTCTGCCCGTTCCAACCTCCAACGCTTCTTTCACTTCGACGCGGTCAAGATGGTTGTCCATTTGCGAAGGGTCCCAGTCGGAGTCTCCCAGCACGACGCCGTCATTACGAATGAACGTCACCCGGGCGCCTGTATAACGCTTAAGCTCCTTTGCTTCGTTCGTATAGTGGTCATACAGGGAAGACAATTCGCCTGCCTTCCATTCCATCCTCGCCGAGATGATTTGCATCTCGCGAACCATGTTGTCTTCAAGCGCATCAATGTGGTTCTCTTTAAATGTTTTTGCCATGAATAAGCCCGCCGTGCTTACCGATAGGGCTATCATTGCAATCATAATGAGCGTCAGCCTTGTGCGAAAGCTGTTCATCCGGTTCACTCCAATTCTTATATTTAAACAAAACTCGTTACGTAAGCTTACGTCTAATGCTAAAATCATTCAACGTTTATCGTACATGCGGCATTGCGGTTTCGCCAGCTTTGTTTTTATTAAGTTTTTGTAAAACGTAATGATGGATCGTCGCCAGCGGCTGCTGAATGAGAATAGACAATACAACAGGCACCGCAGCTAGCGGGCTGAAATAACCAAGCGCCAGCACGATGCCAAGCGAAATGTTGCGCATGCCAGTTGCATACGAAACCGTCACCTGCTGCTCTTGATTATGCAGCTGTGCCGTACCGATATAACCAAATGCATAGCATAAACCGACCAATACGATAACTAGCGGCACAAGCAGCAGCATATCTTCTTTCAACTGATCAAGATGAGGCGCGATTGCCGATGCATTAAGTGAAACGACCGCAACGAAGCAAAACTTCGAGACTGGCGCTGTAAATGGTTGAACGACACCTTGGATACGTCCCCGGCTAAACTGGTGAAGCGCTACCCCGAAAATCGTTGGGAGCACGATAATGATAAGCAGATCGACAATGAGCGGTCCAGCCTGTACATCTACCGCAGAGTCAAAAAACAAATGTATGCCAGCCGGCACGACAAGCGGACTAAGCGCTGAATCAAGCACGACCATCGCCAGCATAAGCGGTACGCTTCCGCCTGACATACCTACCCAAAGCACTGTTGAAACCCCTATCGGGATAATCGTAAATAGAACAAGTCCAACGACATAAGGCGATTCTGCTCCAAAAACGATCGTTCCAATGGCATACGCGACAAGCGGCGAAACGACATGCGCAATGACAAACGTAAGCCCCATAATGCCCGGTCGCCGCAGCACCTCCCGCAATTGGCCTAAACCGCAGCCGATCGCCATCGTTAACGTTACATAAGCAAACAAATAAGGCACTGCTTGAATAAACGGACTAAGCTGTGAAGCGAATAGAAATCCGAGAACCAAAGAGCCCGGTATAATAACAAACATCCATCGTTCAAAATGCCGGTTAAAGGCTAATCCCATCTCGCGCATGACGTTTCCCTCATTTACATCGTCTAGTCGTATGAATACATAAGCTTTATAATAGCATAGACAGCCTTCTGATGTATGTTATCCGTCTAAAACCGTTTTCGTAAAGGAGCCGATTACCGAATGGACAGTCATTTTTTTGCTTATATGTACAGGTTGAAATATATTGAACGATGGAGCCTCATGCGCAATACGACGAAGGAAAATGTGGCGGAGCATACGTTTCATGTCGCGCTTCTTGCGCACATGCTCTGTGAAATAGGCAATCGTATTTACGGCAAATCGTACAACGCCGACCGGGCGGTCACCATCGCGCTGTTTCATGATGCGACCGAAGTATTTACAGGAGATATTCCGACGCCGGTCAAGCATCACAATCCAAAAATGCTTGCCAGCTTCCGTGAAATCGAAGCAATGGCCGCCGAACGGCTGCTTGGCATGGTACCTTCCCCGCTCCAGCCTGCCTATGGATCTCTTCTCGGCAAGCAGTCAGACACAGATGACGGACATGACAAACAACTGCATCACATCGTGAAGGCAGCTGATTTGCTTGACGCTTATTTAAAATGCTTATCCGAGCTCTCCGCCGGCAATCGTGAATTTCTCGTTGCCAAAGGCCAGACAGAGCAGGCACTCGCCAAGCTCAACATGCAGGAGGTGGAATGGTTCCTCGCTCATCTCGCTCCAAGCCTCGGCATGACGCTTGACGAGATGTCCTAGAACCGTTATTGGAACGGTTCAATCAAATCCTCGCCATTTTGCGCGCCATTCTGCCGTTTGCTTCGGTAGTCAGTGGGATTTTCCCCTGTATATTTCATAAAGACCTTCGTAAAATAACGCCGTTCCGCATACCCGACTTCCTTGGCGATTTGCGCTACGCTCTTCAGCGTATCCGCAAGCATCGTCTTCGCTTTCTCCATCCGTTGCCGGGTTACGTATTCAATGAAGGTTTCACCAAATGATTGCTTAAATAAGAGGCTGAAATAGGAGGTGCTTAAACCAACATGCGTCGCCGTCTCCTCCACGCTGAGATCACGGTAAAGATTGCGGTCCAGAAACGCCTTAGCCTCCGCCATCGATCGTTCCGACTGCTTCTTCTTATCCATCGATATCTCCGAAACCGCGTACGTTACCTGACGGATGATTGACAGCAAATCCTTGATTCCGAAGCGCCGGTCCCATCTCCTCCAAAGCATATCCTCCTGCTCACGGGTGAATACCCCCATCTCCTTCATCTCGCGCAAGAGATGAAGGACGAAGAAATGCAGCAGCGGCTTGGTCCGGCTAAGCGAAGGCTCATTCATGTGCTGCAATTGCTCCGTAATGCTTTGAAGCTCGCTGTCCACTGCGGCCTGGTCGCCGCGCTTGACTGCGCCGATCATTTTTTCCGCCTTATCCCAGAACGCCTGATCCGCTTCCGACGATTTCAATCGATCGGATGGATACAAGGCAATAACATCATGAACAGGTGATAGCTGCATACCCTGCTGTACAAGCTTATAAGCTCCTGATAAATCAGCAACTGCAGCAAACTCCCGATATATGCCTGCAAACAATGACAGCTTTACATGGTTTTTGACCGCAATCAGCAGCATTTCCGCCCAGGCGTTAATGATAGACAAATCGAATGTTTCGGTCTTTTCCGTTTCGATAAGCACGCACCATTCACCGTCACGAATTTGGATAACCGCATGGGGAAGACTATTTTGCCGCAGCTTGTCACGCAGAACGTTACAAACCGCAAAGTTCCAAAGCTTCCGCTCCTTGTCTGACCAATCGCGCCAATCCTTCGTTTTCTCCGAACCGACATCGAGATCAAGCACGATTAAGACGAACTGCTGCTGCTTTAGCTGCTGCTCGTCTCCAGTTAACAGCCAATGATCCGCCGTCACATCGGTATAGTCCAAAATAATGTCATACAAAATTTTCTCGTTCGCGAGGTCAATCATTCGCCCAAGCTTCTGCATCTCTTCCTGCATTTGCTTTTGCTTGCTGCGCTGATTGGACATGACTCTGGCGATAACACCCGTCAGCTCATCGTAGGGTATCGGCTTTAATACGTAATCATTGACGCCAAATTGAATCGCCGTTCGCGTATAGGTAAAATCCTGGTAGCCTGACAGCATAATAATGTCGCACGTTATGCCTTTATCGCGTATGTGACGGACTAGCTCAAGACCGTCCATCACCGGCATCCGAATATCGCAGAGCAATAAATCGATTGACTGCTGCTCCATAAGTCCCAGCGCCTCTACGCCGTTTTTGGCGGTACCCGCCACAGTTAGTCCAAGCATTTCCCAGGGAATGACCTTTTCTAGGTTTCTCGTAATATGCGCTTCATCATCGACCAGGAGCACTTTGCCTTTCATAGCTGTTCACCTCTGCTCTTCGGGATTACACAGCGAATGACGGTTCCGTTTCCTTCTTGGCTGCAGATCCATAAGCCGAACGCCGGCCCGTAATGAATGCGCAGACGATCTGCTACATTTCGCAAGCCAAGACCTCTGCGTTCCCCTAGCTCCGCCGCATTGGACTGCTTGCTGGATGGATTTAATCCGTCTGCAAGCTTACGCAGCACGTTCGTACTTATACCAAGTCCATTGTCTCGAACCATAATTACGATCTGATGAAGCTGAACTGAAACATCTATCGAAATAATACCTTTCCCGTCCTCATAGCCGTCAAAGCCATGCTGAATACTGTTTTCTACGAGCGGCTGAAGCGTAAGCTTCAATATGGTATAATCAAGCACTTTTTCAGAAACATTCAATTCATAGGAAAATAGCTCTTCGAAGCGGTACTTTTGAATTTCCAAATAGCTGCGCACATGTTCAAGCTCTTGGCTAATTCTAATTTCTTCTGAATGATGCATGCTCGTTCGCAGCAAATTACTTAATCTGCGAACCATCAGCATAATTTTGGGGCCTTCATTTTGCGCAGCCAGCGCATTTATCGACTCAAGCGTATTGAACAGGAAATGCGGCTTGATCTGAGCCTGCATCAGCATCATTTCGGCATGCTGCTTGCGGGCCTGCTCCTCCCGCACCTCGCTAAGCAAGCTGCCGATTCGCTCAACCATGCTATTGAAGCTGTTCGCCAGCAGCACCGTCTCATCCTTGCCTTGAGCAGTTACGCGTATATCCAGCAGCCCTTGCTCGACCAGTTTCATTTTGCGGACGACTTTAATAATCGATCTGGCAACGCGGTTAACAAAAAAGACATTGAACAGAACCGCCGAAAGCAGTCCAAGCACGGTAATCATGCCAATCCATTGCATGAACCTGACATTTTCATTCGTCAGCGCATTCCAAGACTTTACGGAAATAAGAATCCAACCGTTTCGATCCAATTGATAAGAAGAAACCAGACTATCGGTCTCGCCGAACCTCTCCCGGGAGCTTGCGTAATTGACCGTTTGCTGCGGAAGGGCGTCAGTATGCTCATTGATGTTTTGCCCTTCAATTTCTTTGCGGCTGTCTAATAAAATAAGTCCCGATTTATTCACGATTAAGTACCGGGTTTTCTCGCCGTCCGCTTTCGGATTTTGAAACGCATTCAACATGCTGTAAACTTCTTCTGTCTTGTACTGCGTAACCATAACGCCCAAGTCGTTAAACGTCTCGATATCCTTCACTAAACGGATTTGAGTGAAGAGCGGCGGCTGAACGCCCGACAGCTCACGCTGCTCATAAGGTCCTATCCAAAGCGGACGTCCTCCAAGCTTTAACACTTCTTTGTATAGCGAGTGCTGCTGCAGCAAGTCGAATGAGATTGGCTTGAACGTGGTCGGATCGTTGCGGTAGGTGCGGAACATCGTTCCGTCCTTTGCGTACATCACGACGAAGCTTACGGCGGGATGCTGGAATAAGATGCGGTTCATTTTCTTCTCCGCTTGATTGATTTTAATTAGCGTGGTTGCGTCACTGGCGGAATAAGTGCTGTATTTGAGCGTGTCCTGCACCTCGGGACTAGTCAGATTGCCGTCGGAAAGCTGATCCAGCTCGCGGAAGAAATAACGGATGTTTCCCCCTACGGCCTTGAGCGAAATTTCCGTCTGCTCGCTATATTTTTTCTCGAGCAGCGTCTCCGAATGAAGAAAGGAGACCATGCCTAACCCAATCATCGGAATAATGATGAGAAATATAAAGGCAAGCATCAGCTTCGGTCTCAAGTTCAATGGATACGCCCCCTTCCGGCATCATATTTCTCGGTAACAGCCATCTCTCCAGGCCGTCTTACCCTTTTACGCTTCCCGCCGTCATCCCTTCGATAATTTGACGCTGCAGGAATACGTACACCGCGAGGACAGGAATGATGCTGATGATAACCGCAGCGGACAGCGACGCAAAGTTGGTGCGATAGCCGTCGTTGAAGGTAGCCATGCCGGTAGGCAGCGTTTTGAGAGATTCCGATGTGATGAAAAGCTGGGATAAAATATATTCGTTCCAATTTCCTATAAAATTCAATATAAATACCGTAACGAGCGCCGGCAGCGAGATCGGAATGATGACACGGAAGAAAAGGCCGG
This sequence comes from Bacillota bacterium, assembly GCA_051750645.1. Lineage (GTDB taxonomy): Bacteria > Bacillota > Bacilli > Paenibacillales > Paenibacillaceae > Pristimantibacillus. The sequence goes on from JBNJJW010000014.1 coordinate 12,337, forward strand.
CAGCCCCAAGTCCATCGATGATGCCCGCTTCCTCAAGCTCGTTCGGTATGGACAGCATGAATGCATAAATAATAAACACCGTAATCGGCAGCGCATAAGTGCAGTATACCAAAATGAGCGACCAATGCGTATTGTAAAGCTGATGGCCGAACACTTCAATTCCTTGAATCAAACGGTAGAGAGGGATGAACAACGCTCCGGGAGGAACGATCAAGCCCAGCAAAATGAATTGATATATCGCTTTGTTCGATTTCGTATACTTCATACGAGATATAGCAAATGAAGTCATTGCCGCAAACAACAGCGTCAGTACGCAGGCGGCTACCGTTACGTAAGCGCTATTTAGCGCATATTTACCGATGCTCGCCGACTCCCATGCCGCAATATAATTATCGAAGTTGAAGCTGGCTGGCAATCCCCACGTGTTCGCCGTAATTTCCCGGTTGGTTTTGAATGAGGACATGAGCAGCCATACTAGCGGAAACAGCAATACGACGACATAGGCCAGTAAAAAAAGATGCATCCACCATTGTCCGTTACGTGTGCGAGCCATCAATATTGCACCTCCTCGCGCTTCGTGATTCGTTGCAATATACCGGTAAGAACCAATATGATGATGAACATCGCGACGCCGATTGCGCTGCCATAGCCAAGCTCCATCGAACGGAAGCCGACTTTTAGCATATAAGTCGACATAACCTCCGTTGATTGGAACGGTCCGCCGTTCGTCATAATTTGGACGATATCGAGCACCTTCATCGTTCCCGAAACGGATAGCAGAAGCATAACAAACAATACCGGTCTAATAAGCGGCAGTGTAATCGTCCAAGTTTCCTGCCAGCCGTTCACGCCGTCTATTTTCGCAGCTTCTACGATTTCCCTCGGGATGTTCAATATAGCAGCCAAGCACAATACAATGAAAAACCCGATATTTTGCCATGCGTTTGCGACCAAGATGGACAATAACGCCAGCTTCGGATTGGACAACCACTCCTGCGCCCACTCCTCCGGGGCAACGAGACGGATAAATTGGTTGATCAAACCTGAATCATAGTTGTAAAGCACGCCAAATAATATGGCTACGGTGGCAGTCGATATAACGACCGGCACGAATACGGCCGACTTGTAAAAGCCGCGCATGCGTCTAACCTTGCTGATCATGATCGAAATCAGGAAGACGAGCGGAATATTCACGATTAAGGAAAACGCCATAAAATAGAAGTTGTTTACTAACGCCTTGCGGAATACTTCATCCTTCCACAGCCGGGTAAAGTTATCGAATCCGACAAACACCTTGTCTGTAATGCCATCCCATTCAAAAAAGCCGTAATAAAACGATACGATAACCGGATACACGAAAAACACAGCGTATAGGACTAGCGTCGGGATGATGAACGCTATATAGGTGATTGGATTTTTGAGCGCTTTGTTCATGGCTTCCCCCTACTTTGATTTTAAAAAAGAGGGTGTCCTCCTGGAAGGAAGGACACCCTCAGGATCGATTGTAATGTCTGCTATTATTGAGCCGAGTTTGCTTTCTCTTGAGCAGCTTGAATTTTCGCGGCTACTTTTTCAGGAGTACTAACTTTTCCGATCAGCTCTTGGATGCCAACGCCGATTTCAGCCGTTACAGCCGGTTGAGTGATCGAGTCAAAAGCAGGCCATGATGTCGAAGCGCCAGCCATTACAGTCAGTACATCAGAGATTAAGGGGTCTACGCCGGACAGATCAGACAGCTTCATGGAAGGAAGCAATTTGTCTTCGATTAATGTGCGCTTTTGAATTTCTTCATTATAGAAGTTGGCAATGAATTTCTTCACGCCGGCAACTTGATCTTCATTCAGGTTGGCCGAGAAGCCGAAGCCGTTCGAGTAAGAAGCGTTGATCGACGTTTGATCGCCCGCGCCGCCTGTGATAGACGGGAATGCGAAGTAACCGATTTGCCCTTTCAAGTCGCCTGCTTCGTCGCTGGTGAACCGGTTCGCATCCCAGGAGCCGGTGAATACCATTGCGGCTTTGCCTGAGAGCAGCTGTGCGCCTTGATCGGCATAAGCAAGTCCGAGCGCGCCTTTCGTGAAGTAATCTTTGTTAACTAGATCAGCATAAGCCGCAAAGCCTTTAACGAAGTTTTCATCCGTCCATTTCGCTTCGCCTGTTACCACTTTATTCATTGCGTCCATGCCGACATGGCGCTCCATGACGGAGTTCCAAAGCATTCCGTTTACCCATGCATCTTTTGCAGCAAGTCCGAATGGCGTGTAGCCTGCAGCTTTGATTTTCTCGGAAACGTCAAGCAGCTGCTCCCAAGTTGTCGGAATCGATAAGCCCAGCTCAGAGAAAATTTTCTTGTTGTAGAAAATGGCTTCGCTGTAGCCGCCGAATGGCAAGCCATAAACTTTGCCGTCGATCGTAAACTCCGACAGGCTGGCGAATTGGTCTTTAATGCCAAGCTCCTCGATGATTGAAGTCAGATCAAGCATATGTCCTGCTTTTACATAAAGCTTCAGGTCAGCGCCGCCGAATACTTCGAAAATGTCCGGAGGATTGCCAGCAGCCATTTCAGCCTTCAGCTTTTGGTCGCGGTTGACGATTTCGTCAATTCCTTCAAGCTTGAATGTCAGGCCTTTGTTTTCTTCTTCTGTTTTTGCAACAACGTCTTCTAAAATTTTCAATCGTGTCTTGCTTGTCTCTTTAATTTGTGTATGGCGGAGGGAAAGCGTAACTTCCTTCGCTTCTTCTGCAGGCGCAGCAGAATCAGCCGGATTATTAGCTCCGCATGCAGACACAATCAGCATAATGGAAACCATAAGTGCGGCAATCAAGGGAAAGCTTTTTTTCATTGGGAAGACCTCCTCGTTTATGGTGTTGCTGTTTGCCTCGCATCTTTATTATAGTCTGCGCCTTTCATCCTCCAGGAGGTCCAAAAAACGACGAGTGAGGGATACAATTCTATTATTTTCGCAGCGAGGGATAAAAATGAATAGCCCATCGGGATACTATTCCCAACAGGCTATGTCATTCAATCTATCGTATTAGTAACGCATATCGCTTGTTATTTCTTTAATAACCTCGTAAAATCGCCGCCATTCACGGTTAGCGCCGTCCAATTGGCTGTTTTCCAGCTTTATTTCACGACCGGAATGTAAGCTTTCATCCGAAATATTTGCTGTACTGCCTTCAAGCCGTATTTTTTTTTGTTTATCACGCAAGCTTTCGCCAGACATTTATATCACTCATCCCTTTAACCAGCTTTTTCGCAGTGCAAAAAGCTCCCTAAGTTCATCGGTAGACATTTCAGTAATCCATTGCTCCGACTGACCGACGACTTGATCGTTCAATGATTGCTTCCGCTCGATCATTTCATCAATCTTTTCCTCAAGCGTGCCGAGCGTAATAAATTTATGCACCTGCACCTGCTTCGTCTGTCCGATACGGAACGCCCGGTCCGTCGCTTGATTTTCCACAGCGGGATTCCACCAACGGTCAAAATGAAAGACATGGTTAGCGGCCGTTAAGTTGAGTCCCGTACCGCCGGCCTTAAGCGACAGCACGAACGCGCAGCAAGGCTCCTCCGTATTTTGGAACCGGTCGATCATCTCATCCCGTTTCGCCTTCGGTACCCCTCCGTGCAAATAAGGAACAGGCAAGCCTAACTTTTGTTCAAGCAGCTGCTGGAGCTGATGTCCCATATCAATATATTGGGTAAAAATAAGACACCGTTCGCCTTCGGCAGCAATTTCCTCACACATTTCAAGCAGTCTGGCTACTTTATTCGAACGTTCAATCTCCCATACTGCCGGTCTGTCCTCTTTGGCGAGCAGAGAAGGATGGTCACATAATTGCTTCAGCTTCGTTAAAGCGGCTAATATAAGACCTCTTCGCTGCATCGGGCCTAACTTATCGAGATTCTCAAGCAAGTCGGCGACCAGATTTTCGTACATCGCTCCTTGCTCCGCCGTTAACGTCATATACGTTTTTGCTTCGTTTTTGTCCGGCAGCGACAGCTGAATGGACGGATCCTTCTTAATCCTGCGCAGCATGAACGGCTTCACCCAACGCTGCAGGCCGGCGATCAGCTTCTCATCGCGCGTCTTCTCAATAGGATTAACGATTGCCTGGCGGAACTCATTCAAATTCCCTAAGTAGCCAGGATTAATGAAATCATAGATCGACCATAGCTCGGTCAAACGGTTCTCCATCGGAGTACCTGTGAGCGCAATACGATGATAAGCGGGAAAACGGCGAATCGCGGCCGATTGCTTTGTATAAACATTTTTAATGTTTTGTGCCTCATCAAGACAAAGCGCGTCCCAGTCTACCAGGCTTATATCCTCTTCATCCAGCTGGGCAAGCGAGTAGGATGTAATGACTAAGTCAGCGTCCCGCACAGCTTCTCTAAATGCCTCTCCCTTGTCCCGCTTATTTCCGTAATGCAGCATAATGCGAAGCGAAGGCGCAAACCGTTCAAGCTCCTTCTCCCAGTTGCCGATAACGGACGTTGGACATATGAGAAGCGAAGGGCCGTTCGCTTGCAGCTTCCGTTCCTTCACATAGATGAGATATGCCATAAATTGAATCGTCTTGCCAAGACCCATATCATCCGCCAAGACGCCGCCTAACCCGAATCTTCTTAAAAATAGCAGCCACGATACGCCTTGATGCTGGTAAGGACGAAGATCGCCAAGAAACTTCTCCGGTATATCGACAAGCGGAATTTGTGATGCCTGCTGCAGCTGTTCGAGCCATGACGTCAGATGCTCATTCAGTTCGACCTCAGCGCGCAAATCCGATTCGATCTCACTGTCTTCATCAAGCGGAGCGCCTCCGCGCAGATGCATCTCCAGCACATCGCGGAAAGAAAGTCCTTTGCGTTTGCCCATTCTTTTCAGCCACTGTTTAATTTGCGTTACATCCTGCGGATCCAGATGAACCCACTCGCCGCCTACATTGAAGAGACGCCGGTTCTGCTCTGCCAGATGCAGAAATTCAGCCTCGGACAAATCAATATTGCCAAGCGCAAGCTTCCAATCGAATTGAACGATTTGATCCAAACCAAACATGGGCTGCGCAGCCGATCCGACCGTTGATTTCATCTTCGCCTTCAAGCGGAGCTTGCGCGAACGAACGGCTTCCCACCAGGCAGGCAGCAGAACCGGACAGCCTGATTCCAGCAAACGAACGCTTGCTTCCTCAAGAAATTGCCACGCTTCATTATCCGATAGCTGCTCCCGCAGCTTTCCTTCGTCAGCCGCATCCTCCCATCCGGGAAGAGCAGCCAGCCACTTCATTTGTTCCTTGTTCAGCTTTGCTTCGAGATAGGGAAGCCATTCCGCTGGAATAGATCTTTCCTCACCGACTGCCGGCTCCCAGCCATCCTGCCAAATGCTGCGGCGAATAGGCAGCCATGGTCCGCCCTCCCGATCCTGCAGCGCGGGGCGCAGCCGCCATCCATCTGACACATCAGGCTCAACGAGCTGCAGCGCGACCCGGAACGGCAGTGTATCCTTTCGAAGCCCGATTGCAATAAGCCAATCCTCTTCATCCGCCGACTTCCGTCTCAATACCGCTTCACCTGAAGCAAGACCAACTTCCCGCCATGCCTGTGCGGCAAGCTCATTTTCTTCAATCATTTGCTCAATTGCGCCGCTTAGCCATTGATCGATTCCTTTATTCCCGTTCGCGAGGGCGGCTTGAACCGTCTCCTCCCACTGCAAATACAGCTGCTGCTCGGATTCAGGGATAGCCATCTTCCAGCTGCGCCGCTCGTCTGTCCACCGTACCCAATCGGGTGCGAACCAGCCGTTCAACAAAGCTGTCCGAATTTGATCCGCCATTCGCATAAGGGTACCAAGCCGGTCCGTCCACTCTAACTGGAGCAGACGAACATGCATAGGCGATGATAAGTAATCGACAGCAAGCAAAGGCGGCAATTTGAGCAGCGGCCGCTCACCCAAGCTTATTTCTTCAATTTCCGCGCCGTACCATGATGCTTTATGCCAGGCAAACAACAGGGAACGCAGCCTTCCGTCTGCCGCATCCTTCCGGTCGACCGCGCTTAACAGAACGGAAGTACCGCCCTCATCTTCGTTCCAAAATCCGTCTATAACTAACTTGCGCGCGCCAATGTATGCTTTCATGTTACTAATTTCCCTTTCCACAGCTCTTCCTGAAACGCACGAAGACGCTGATGCTTACGAACAAGCCCAGTAATATAAAGGTTCCATCTAGCCACATCTTTGTCTGCCTTATATAGACGCTCCAGCTTTTTCAGATGCTTGACAGCCATCCGGTATCCTTGACGGTTCCGGGTTTGAATCCACGCTTCAACCGACTGATGATAAAGCGGCATTAACGCCCGCGGCGCCAGCTTGGCGATCTCGCGAAGCGCATGAGCTCCAACATCCTCGGGTCGGGAACCGATGAGGAGCTGTAGATCCGCCCATTCATCATAACGCTTCTGGTCCAGCCAATGTTCGGATAAGTCGGAGTAAGAATGCGGCAGCAATTGTGTCATATACTCGGTCCAAACCGCTAAATCAGGCCGATCCTGATCCGCACGGCGGCATAAGGTAACGAAGGGGCCAACCGTCCGGCCATTCTTTACTTTATATACCCGCTCGAACAAAAAGCTCATCCAGAGCTTCACGAGCTCCCACTCTTCCTCTTGCATGCGCTGGGCGGCGCACGGATACATCACCTTCTGCGAGCGTTCAAAATTCGTTTGTGCGAAATGATTAATTGAAAGTTGATCCTGCTTATCAAAAAAGTACATCATCCCGATTGCGATATGCAAGAACGCTGCATTAACGCCGCTTTCTTCCCCGCTTCTAACCGTATCAAGCATCGAGGACAGCTCGCGTTCATACCAGCCCCGATTTTCTGAAAGCTTCTCGCAAAGCGCCAAATACATATACTCCCATTCAAAAAGCTGCCGCTCCGCGCTCGATGCGCGCGCCTTCACATGAGAGATAAGCGCATTCGCCCATGCCTCTTCCCCAGGCTCCATCGCTTCAGGGGCAAGCTCTGAAATGAGTGTATACAAATGCTCCACCCATGGCTCAGCCATTCGAATAAACGACATTTCATGATAATATCTGCTGAACGAATCCACCGTCATAATTGCACGTTCAGCTTGCTCTAATACGAAAACGATAGCCGTTGACCAATGCAGCCGCTGCAGCGGCTTCTCCCAGTCTTTGGACAAGCCCTTCAGCGATGACAGCACAGGCTGCAGCGCATGCAGAGAATGACGGCATTTTCTCCACACGTCGCCGTGCGCCGCTTCCATCCATTCAAGCCACTCCTCAGCGGTCGCTCCCTCTCCCGGATCACTCGGAACAAACGGGATAGGGCGCTCATCTTGCGTCCTAAGCAAAGAGCTGGCCGGGGAAAGTCCGAGCAATCGAAAATACGTCCGCTCCGCCTGCTCGTGTCCCCCCTCCTGCTGGCTGCAATATTTGAAATAAACAGCTGCCATATGCTTACAAAATCCATCATACGGACAGGTGCATGAACTATACCCAAAATGTCCCGCATCAAGGATAACCGCATAAAGGTCCGACCCCTGAACGACGCCATAAAGATTATCATGACTTCCCGCATTCGTACTATTAACATGACCATCCAAATAATATTGCCAGCCGCGTTTCATAATCGTTCTTGCGACATGATCGTTTAGCTGCTGCTCGAGAGCGGCATACAGCTTTTCATTGAGGCGCATTACAGACATTCACCCGCTTCCTTTCCGTTCACTTGCATTCTTTCCATTATAACAAAAAAAACGCCATGCCGACGAATGGAATTCAGCCGGTAGGCGCAGTTCAGCTTTTATATCGGAATTTTCACAATAAATGTCAATTGGCCATTTGGTTCTGCCGTCACATAAACATTTCCTTTGTATTGCTCCGCAATCGATTTTACAATAGAAAGCCCCAACCCTTGATGATCCTGCTGCTTTGTCGAAAAACCGGCATCAAAAAGCGGTTTCACTACCGCCTCTTCGGCTTGCTCGCAGGTGTTGCTGATCGTAAATTCAAGTTCATTCGCCGTTTGTCTGCCAATTAGCGCAACATGGCGCCGCTCCTCCGGATATTTGAGCACTTCGTCAAACGCATTATCGATCAAATTACCGAGCATCCGGTTGACATCGAGCGTCTTAACACCCATCTCCTGCATGTTTAATCCGCTAAAGGAGCAGCTAAATTGAATTTTATGGTTTTCTGCTTGTGAAATTTTCGAGCGTACAAGCGCTGCAATCGCGGGGTTCCCGATATTAATAATGTCGTTCATTAATCGAATGTCGCCGGTCAATTCCTTCGTGTAGGCGACAAGCTCCTTGGATTTTTCCAGCTCTGCAAGCGAATGAATCGTCTGAACGTGATTTAAAAAATCATGCCGCTGTGCGCGGATCGACTGAAACATTTGATTGATTTCTTCCACATACGTTTCCTGCGTTACCCGCACCGCTTTGTCTCGGGACTGTTTGTAATATCTCATAGCGACAACCGCAATCAATAAGCTTAAGCCCGTTAAAATAATAATAATGACTCCTAAGCTCAAAAACTGTGAATCTAGCTGCTCTTGAATAATATGGTAGTCAGAAGTAAGCGACAGCACATAGCTGTCCATCGGAATGCCATCCTCATCCGTAATGTTAATACCCTTGTCCGTAGCAAAAACAGGAATGAACATTTTATATATATCTTTCCCGTCAATTTTTTCCTTTAACGTGACGATTTCCTTCGTCAAATAGGCTTTACGCACGAGTGCGATGTCCTTCTCCGACTTTATTGTATACTTGCCATAAAAAATCGGCTGCTGCACTTTATGGTCCTGCACATCGCCATTCGGGTGAATCGTTTGTTTGCCATCGGGAAACGTTTCAGGATTAATAAAGGCGATTTCCAGCAAAGATTCGCTGGTTTGTATGGAATTCTCAATCATCCGGTGAACGCCGGTTGCATCCTCATATTCTTCTTGTCTATCATAGCTGACATACGGGTCAATAATATAATTGGTTGCGCCGTCGTAATAATAACCCCACTTATTTACTTTATCCAAATCGGTTGATGAAACTTCAAACGGACCGCTCCAAAAATTCGGCAAGGTTTGTCCCAGCCAATCAACCGAAACATTATGACGATCAAACAGCTGATTGAACACTTCATACCAAGGCTTCCATGTTTTCGTGCTTTTCCCAAGCTGCGTTTCGTCTGATGATTTGTACAGAACAATATCATCGGGAAGCTTTTTGAGCAAAGTAATATGGCTAATGCCCAGCTTTTCGCTAAGCTCTTTTAACTGTTCATTCGTTACTTTCTCAATATCGGGGTCGAGTGCGTATTGCGCTGCAATTGAAGCTGCACGCAGCTCCCTTCCGATCTGGTCCTGAAACTGCTCGGCTCCTTGCCGGGACTGCTCCAATGATATTTCCAGCCGCTTGGCATGGGCGAGCAGCTCTTCATTAAAAGAATCATTCAGCGTCTTTTTTGTAAGAAAGTAGTAAGCTGTATTATTAAGAAAAATTAAAACGACGATAACGCTGATCGCCATAAGCCAAATATTGCGCTGCATCTCCCGCATCTTGCCCTTCTCTCTATTATAGCTTTCATTATGTAACAGATTGCTTAAATCGACAATACAGCATCCGCTAACAAATGATTACATCCCAAACTTCTTCAATAGCAATCGAACTGCCCATTTCCGCTCCAACCGTTTCTTATAGCGCGGCAGCATACGGTAAATGCGCAGTCCCTCCTGGACCGCGCGCTTCGATTCCTCCGCTTGACCAAGCATCTTATAAATGGCAGCCAAACGGTCATAAGCCTCGCAGGACGAGGAATGGATCTCCTGGAAAGCGCGGATATACGATAACGCTTGGTCTATACGTCCGTTAGAATAATAAGCGGCAAGCCGTAAATACGGAGCGCCGTATTTCACGCGCGGATTTAGTTCCAGCCCGCGAATTATACATGCCTCTCCACGCTCTTCGTTTCCCGTATATAAGTAGCTGGTGCCTAGATCATCCCAATATTCGGCGGAATCATCAAGCGTATTCTGCAGCGGCTCCAGCCATTTTAATGCCTCGCGGTAATTCTTTTTTTCTATAAAAAGGCGCGCAAGCTCTTGCTTCGCGGAAACATCGTTTGGTGATAAACCAATGTGCTGCTTCAGCTTTCTAATTCTCGAGCTTCGCTTGAGCGGCTTCAAAATACTTGGCGTAAGTCCTACGAAACGACGGTCGAGCACATACAGCAGGACCAGCATAACGAGGATGGCAATAAACGGGTTCCCGAACAGCCATGCCAATAATAAAAAAAGACTAAACTTTAACATTTTATCCTCCTGTGTGGATATTTCATTGCTCAAATATGGTTCTATCATACCATAAACCTTCTGTTTATTGAGCAAATTCAGCTAATTATAGCTGCTTCTATTTGCATAATGAATGGAAATAAGAAGCATATTAGTTCTATGAAATGACATAAACAAGTAAATTGGAGGAAACCGAAACCATGACATCGAGCGAAATAAACGGTACGAACGTTAGCGAGCCAGGGCATGCTCGGGACGAAAGGCTCGCTCCCGGCGAAACCGGTCAGACGCTGACGAACCGTCAGGGACACCCCATAACAGACAATCAAAACATGCGGACAATCGGAAACCGCGGTCCCGGAACGCTCGAGAACTATCATTTTATCGAGAAGATTTCGCATTTTGACCGTGAACGAATACCTGAGCGTGTCGTGCACGGCAGAGGAGCCGGAGCTCACGGTTTTTTTGAAGCATACGGCAAGCTGGGAAATGAACCGATTGCGAAATATACAAGAGCAAAGCTATTTCAAGAAGCCGGAAAACAAACGCCTGTATTCGTTCGGTTTTCCAGCGTTATTCATGGCGGTCATTCTCCGGAGACGCTTCGCGATCCAAGGGGCTTTGCAACGAAGTTCTATACGGAGGACGGCAATTGGGACTTAGTAGGCAATAATTTAAAAATTTTTTTCATTCGCGATGCGATGAAATTTCCGGATATGGTTCATGCGTTTAAGCCTGATCCCGTTACCAACGTGCAAAGCATGGAACGGTTCTTTGATTTTGTCTCCCAAACGCCTGAGGCAACCCATATGATTACATTCCTTTTCTCGCCATGGGGAATTCCCGCTAACTACAGACAAATGCAAGGCTCCGGCGTCAATACATACAAATGGGTTAACTCGGAAGGAAATGCCGTTCTCGTCAAATATCATTGGGAGCCGCTGCAGGGCATCCGTAATCTGACCCAGAGCGAAGCCGAGCAGCTTCAAGGCAAAAACTTCAATCACGCAACACAGGATTTGTACGAAGCAATCGAGCGCGGAGACTATCCGGCATGGGAGCTTCAAGTACAATGGATGAGCGATGATGAGCATGATGAGCTCGATTTCGATCCGCTCGACGATACGAAGCTGTGGGACACTGAGCAGTTTCCTATGCTGCCTGTCGGCAAGATGGTATTGAATAAAAATCCGGAAAACTATTTTGCTGAAGTGGAGCAAGCAGCCTTCGGTACAGGCGTACTAGTTGACGGGCTTGACTTCTCCGACGATAAAATGCTGCAAGGACGCACCTTTTCCTATTCGGATACGCAGCGGTACCGTGTGGGCAGCAACTATTTGCAGCTCCCGATCAACGCTCCTAAGAAGCATGTCGCTACGAATCAGCGCGATGGTCAAATGGCCTTCTATATCGACATTGCGCCAGGACAAAACCCGCATGTCAACTATGAGCCCTCCACGTTGGGCGGATTGACAGAAGCGGATCGTCCCGGAGCTCCGCATGAGCCATCCTATTCGGCTAAACTGACGAGACAACCGATCGACCGCCAAAACAACTTCAAGCAGGCCGGCGAAACGTACCGTAAGTTTGAGCAATGGGAACGGGATGAGCTGATTGCAAATCTCGTCGATGCGCTCGGCACATGCAGCTCCGTCATTCAAGAGCTTATGATCGGGCACTTCACCGAAGCGGATGCGGAATATGGCAAACGTGTAGCGGAAGGCTTGCGGCAAGCCGACCAGAAAAAAACAGAAAGCAGCCATATCGGTACAAAACCGGCTAATGAGGGAATGGAGCTCTCATCCGAGCTTGGACATTCAACCGACAGTTACTAAGACGCATCTAAAGATGCCAAGATAAGATTACTTTCTAATTTTCTTAATTAGAACAGTCATCTTCTCTTGGCTCTTTTTTTTGCCTTTTGGACATCTTAATGACAAAGGAGGAATTTCATGATGCTGTCAAAGCTTTTTGGAAAATCAAAACATAAGACGATTGAAATTTTAGCCCCATTGTCGGGCAGGCTTTTACCACTCAGCGCTGTCCCTGATGAAGCCTTTGCCGGAAAACATAGGGGTGACGGAATAGCCATCGAGCCTAGCCTTGGCAAAATAATCGCTCCATTCGACGGCAAAGTATCGCATCTCAACGATACGAATCATGCCATCATTGTAGAGCACAGCACCGGTCTGCAGCTGCATATTCACATCGGAATCAATACCGCGGAGTTGAATGGCGAAGGCTTCCGAACGCATGTTATCCCGGGCGACACCTTTAATGCCGGCGATACGCTGATAGAATTCGACCGTGTGAAAATTGAAGCAGCCGGCTGCTCTTCTATCACACCGGTCGTCGTTGCGAACGTGAATGAGGTGAAGCAGCTTGAGCATATCATTTTAAGCGGCAACGTAACCGGCGGTGACGAAGTCATTCTTAAAGCGGGCATGAAGGTCTGGTAATAACCCTGCTACTCAATTGCAATAAGACACATCTAAGTAGCTGAACCAGTAGTTGGAGAATCAGCTTTGTGAAAAATTAACTTGTCGGCTAGGCTATATTGGAAATATACAGTAACTTTCGATGTTTAGCCCCTTAATATACGTCTATACTTCAAAAATCCATTATAGAATTGCAGATGAATATGACCGAACCAAAAAATAAGACAGCATATCACTATGCCGTCCGATTATGTTACTATGTTAGATTTGTAATTCCCCAAGCTTGATCAGCTCGACAACCGCTTGCGAACGACCTTTTACGTTCAATTTTTGCATGACATTAGAAATATGGTTGCGGACAGTCTTCTCGCTGATAAACAGTTGCTGTGCAATATCCCTGGTTGTTTTATCCTGTACTAACAGCTCGAATACCTCGCGTTCACGATGCGTCAATAAAAACTTGCTCTTATGGTCGCTACCCTTCAAAGTAAGTTTTTATCGATTTATTGCGCTTTGTTTATTTTTATTGTAGTTTATCATATTCTCTTTAATATCAAGGGACGAGCCCATCGATATAAGTGAAAAACATTCATTGCGCTTTGTTTAATTAAGTGTGTTTTTATATACTCATTTGCATCAAAATTGCATCATTGCATCAAAAATAAAAGACAGGCACTAATTAGCGCCTGTCTTACTGTTCATATTCTTTTCAATGTATTTGGCTACTGAGGATTTGATGATTCTTTTATTACGAGGGCCTATCTTGAATGATTCGACTTCTCCTTCGGTGACAAGTTGGTAGGCCTTGCTTTGGCCAATATTCAGAAACTCCATGAGTTCAGCAACCGTCATGTTCTCAGGGTAATCATCTAAGGACTTTCTAGCGTTCATTGTGTACCATCCTTCCTTTTTTTGCTTTATATATGGTTATTCTCTTTGTAGTTGTCCGAATGATTCAAAATAAAGTACCTTGCCATCCCTTTGAAACCTTCTCATGAGCTCGCTTGATATATGTGGCCACGCTGCCCTCTGTAATTTTGAGCATCCGGGCTATTTGCTTGTGACTTATTCCATGCCCGTGAGCCATCACATAACATTCGCGTTCCTGCGGGCTCAATATCTCAAGGACTTCCCTTAATGCCGTCTTCTCATCTTCGGTCAACGAAGATCCGCTCCGGCTATTGCTCGGATTAGCGTAGTTGGCCAAAACCATCGGGTCCAGCAGCTTAGTGTTTTGATAAACCGACCGCCGATCAATCCCGCGCTTGTTACCTGGTCGCCTGCCGGTATGAAGCCACTCGATAACAAAGTTCATGTCTGATATCATTTCCTTGAGGTCCTGCAGCTCATTAGCAAATCCATCGTTTGTAACCCGCCATTGCTTGTATACGTTCCGATGCTTCTTCTCGCCCAGCTGCTCCATCGTCATTCCTGTCTCAGCTTCGATATATTCCTCGATCTTGCGCCGTCTCGCTATCAATTTTCTTAAGGTGGTGCGATAAGACCTTTTCAAATCCTGCAGATCGACCATGAAACCACGACCATCAAGTTCAGGGAAATACTCTTCCTTAACTCTCTTTTTAGCCTCACCCACCTTGCATCACGCCCCTTATTTGTGGGAAGGCCCCAGCCGGTAAGCCGGGGCTTTATGTTTAACCAATATTTGCAGCAATCATCAAGATCACGCCTGCAAAAATCATTCCGCAGAATGCGCCGAGGAAGTACCAAACGATGTCGCGGTCCCAAAGACTTCTCATTCTAGTTCGTCCTCGTTGTTGTCGGATTCAGATTCTTCTTCGTCCTCGACCTCAATATCAGCAACCGGTGAATCATTTCCAACGCCATGCATTGGATCGTTTTCCTTTTCAGCAGCGGCCGCCGCTTCTTCGAGCGTTAGTTGATTCTTGTCGTAAACGTTAACCGTTCCGTCCGGATTAACGGTGCCTCGGATACCTTCGCGCGGTGGTGCCGGCGGAGCCTCTTCTTCCGTAGCCGCTGCGACTTCTTCAAAAGTCAACTGGTTCGTTTCGGTCAACGCGCGAGCCAAACGTTTTACATCTTCCGTGATCGTGCCGTGCCTGCGAATTACTTCGACATATGCTTCAATATCAGGTGGGATCGATTTAAGCAGCGGCCGACCGTCCATTGCTTCCAAAACAGATCCATGCTTGTCTTGTTTTAGGTCGAGAGAAAACAACGCATGATCGAGAATGTATTTCTTCTGCGGTTCGCTGGTTCGATTCCACATATCGGCATTGAGATAAAGTATTGCGTCTTTATCCCAAGTGCTCCGAAGATCATCGCCCAATACCTTGAATTTAGCGAAAACGGTCTTGCCTTTCGACTTCCATCCCCCGTGCTTCATCAGAATTAAAATCTCTGTATCTTTAAAATCTTTGTGATGAGCGCTAATCATGTTTGAAAGCATGTTGTATTCTGATGCGGTTCCTTCCGAATGAAACTTTTCTGCTTTAGCCATCGTCTATCTCTCCTCGATAAAATTTTTTGGAATAATTTCAGGATTACTTCTGGCCAATCCCCATCTGCAGCAATGCTTGGTTAACTTCCAGCTTGCCGATCCCGAGCTTGCGGGCCAACTCACGGCGCGGCAGGTGTTTGTTTTGCTGGAGGAATTGACGCTGCTTATCGCTAACCTTGAATGCTGTAAGTTGCTCCATCAGCGTATCAAGCTCTTCGCTGGCTTCCTTCAACTCACGATCACAGACCACCACGAATTCTACATCCGCCCGGGAATAGCGATATTGCCGCGTGACGCCTTCTTTATTGACCAGCCCTTTATCAACCAGCCATTGCAGCGATCCGACCAAATAACCGTTTTTAACATCGAGAAGGCGTTGTATCTCGCCATACTTAACGCCTTCTCCGAAAGGAATCACCTTCAGGATCGTTTCGAGCTTTTCACTTATCGAAATCATGGACCTTCCACATCCTCGAACATCACAGTATTAAACGAATGCTCCGGAAACTCAGAAAGTGTCACATGGGACATCCAGCCACCTACCTCAACACTCTCGACCGTGTATTCAGCGCCTTCAATCAATCCTGCCTTAACCGCGTCGACTGGCTGGTGAGAGTATCCGTTTCGATTCAGGAAGACAACCTTATCGCCTTGCTTTGCATAAATGTTCATGAAAGCTGCACTCCTTTCTCAGACGTTTCCAAACGTATGTTCTATTTTTAGGCAACAGTTGGCCGTCAGATCGCTGGAAACGTCTGTTTTCTATTTCAATATTGATAATCAAACTATAATTTGGTATTCTTCAAGAGAAGAACCTTGCGGGAAGACCGGTGGTTCTTTTTTCATGTCGTTTTGCTATACGGTGTTCATTTCTTGATGCGCATCGACCAACCGACGTACGCCCAAAATATTACGAAAGCTATGGTCGGGATTCCAATAACACCGACCAATGTCCATGCTAGCCAAACAGGAATTGTAATTGTCAAACTAACTACCTCCCAAGTATTTCATTATTCAATGTGTTGTATCATCGTAGTGCGACATTACTCATTTGATATAATCGTCAAACTCCGCCTTTGTCTTTCCGATGATTTCTTTGTGTGCCCCATCCATTGTCACGGTATCTGAATATAGAGTAACCCCATTAAATTCACCGCAAACCAACTGCCCTTTTTCTTTGTGTTTCAACAACTGATTCACAGCATTTTCTATTGTGTCGCCGGGCGTAAAATTAACTTTCAAATAGCCTTTACTCATGCAAGCGTCCCTCCTAAATGATTAAATTTTGTGTCGCATAATGTGTCAACTATGAAAATTTGTATTCATTGAGTTTCTTCATTCCAAACTTTATCTTTCGTGACATTACGCACTTGGTACACTTTGCATTTTTCCTTCTCGAATGCGGTCCATTGCGTACACGTTTGATTTAACGGACAGTTTTGACATTCCCATTGCAATGCCATTGCCACTGCGTACACCACCTATTCATTTTGTTGCCTTGCCGTATTGCTCTTTGGCGATCTCGGCGGCGCGAATCAGCGCAGCTAATGTCTCCGGTTTTAATGTTTCGGGTTTATGGATGATGATCACATCAATACCCGTTATCTTGCCGCTGATGGTTTACTTCATTTTTATCGATGTAAGCCGACTCGATTTGCTCCCAGGTGAACCCAAGTAGCTTGCCAAGAGCGATAAAAGCATTGAACATATGCGAATAGCAGGTAACAGTTTTCATTTTGTTACTTATCACAAAATCGAGGCTCGATAACCAATTGAATGTATGCCTGAATGCTTCGTTAACCCCGCTAAACTCTTGGATCAAATCCTCGAATTTATACTTATCCGTAATACCCAGCCTTAAGCCGAGAGACAGAATGAAGTGGAGGCAGTCGACGTACTCAACGAGCATTTTATTAGTACGTGGCTGCTGATCGTTGCTCCAATGTTTAAAGCCACGCCATTCATTCGCGCATTCACCCAATTCGACTTGCAAAGCAAGTACGGTGTTAGGGAGTAAATCGATTCCTCTTAGCCCTTTTTCATCTATGATCTTCGCGTCCAGCACTTTTTGCATTTCATACAACTGCTCAAGTTTCATGTTCATCCTCCTCAGATTTTATAAGACGGATCGTTCCGATCTCTCCATCGTTCCAATCGACAAGCTCTTTGTCCCGAAGCTTACACAAATGTGTATGAACGACCGATTTTGATGTAATGCCGATCCCGGCCGCGATTTCCTTGAGCATGGGCGGGCGTCCCTGCTGACCGATGAAGGATTCGATAAACGTTATGATTTCGGATTGGCGTTTGGTGAGTTTGCTCATACCTGAGTCGTCTGCCAACCATACTCGGCAGCGAGACCTTCCATCCGTTTGATGTGTTGGCTATTGTAGTGGCTGAAGAATTCATTTACACGGCTGACAACCTTTTCGGGTTTAACAGTTAGGTCATTCGTCTGAGCGTGAACCAGGCTAACAACCACCTGCAGCAGCTCGAGCGTTTCTTTCGCAAGTCGAGGATAGTCGATGTCTCCGGCTGAGATCCGTTCGTTTAGATCGCATATTCGTTCAAGCGCCCTGTCCCTTTTAACACCTGGCTCCTCATCAATTAGGATGAGCGGCAGCGCGAACGAAACGAATGCTTGGGTTGGAACTGAAGCGCCGACCGATTGAGGTTCAGTCTTAAACGTAGCAGCCCCCTCATTCTCCTTATCAGATAAGAGTTTGAATGCTTCGTCCCGTTCCTGCTTAAGTTCATTCACCTTCAGCTGCATCTCGTCGATTGTTTCAACGGCAATTCTCAATGCAGAAATTTCGTTTACACTGCATGCTCGAAGGTGTTCAATTTCAGCCTGGAGCTTTTCCTTTTCAGAAGTTAGATTTAGGATCGCATCAGACGCAATTACTGGATCAGTATCAGCTTCCGGGCTTTCGTCAACAACGGATACACCTTCTATCAGTTCCTGCGCCTTCTCCATCTTCAAACCTTTCAGATCCCAACGCTTAATCCACTCGTAAAGGCTGTTAGGATTCATGCTCCACGCGCGTTCAATGCTGGCGTTCGTTTCACCTGCAGCAATTTGCTCGATGTAGATTTGTTTCGTTAAGCCGCAATCAGGATTTTCTTTCGGCACTGGACCTCTACGTTTTTGCATTTCGGCTTCCTCCTTTGGTTTTAGATTTGCAGCTATATATTCCTTAAGCGCAGCCTTTTCTTGCTCAGGTTCTTTTAACCCCCACTTACCAAGCCAGTACCCAAGACCTTCTGCACTTAGGCCGAATCGTTGAGCGATCCTAGAATGACTTTCACCATTTGCCAACGATCGGAGATAATCCTCGCGAGTATATTGGCTATAAACCTTTTCTTTAGCCGGTGGCTTAAGTTGGGGTTTAGTCCTTGTTGGGGATCTCCCCTTGTTTAGCCGTTCAATTTCTCGTTCCATTTCTTCCGGAGTAAGCTTCGTAGTAATAACAGGACTCGTTCCTTGACCGCGACTTTCATTGTCTTTACTTGGAATTGATGTACCCATCGATTCACCTCACATTGATAACTGCAGCTGCCCTTTGGCCTCTGCGTACCGTTCAAACTTCAAAGCATTTCCTGATCCTGAGCAGTGCTCCGGAAGATTGGCACGAACAAGTGCCGTCGACATTGGCGGTGAAACAGAGTTGCCGCAGCGTGCTACCTGATCCGACTTTGTAACCGACTTGCCTTTTACGTTATATCCCGAAATGACATAGTTGCTCGGAAATCCTTGCGCAGCATAAAGCTCGTGAGGCTCCAGCATCCGCATGCCAATGTCAACAATTTGATAATCGACTCCATGAATCGTTACAAGCCCGAATCGATCCTTCGTTACCACAGTTTGCAACGGTTCGTTAAGGTTCTGCCCTACACTGGTTCCGTAATAGGCGATCAAGAAGGCTCTAACCTCTGCATGATGCGTGCCGCCGGCGGTTACTGTGTGCAAAGGTTCAGTAACTGGCTGCCCTATGTTAGTTCCTCGCATCTTTACCAGATTCGATGTAACAAGAGCAAATCGATTCGACGTGTCTTGAGTGAGCAATGGCTGCTCTACTTCTTGGCCACGAACTCCGTCGCCCGTTTCTGTATGGTATTGAGCGAGAAAGGCCGTAACTAATGCGTTATGGTCAACGGTCGTAATTGTCGATAATGGCTCAACAACCGCATTGCCAGGTCCGTTGTAATTTCCACCGTAATGCTTAGCGAGGAAAGGCTGGACCAGCCCATATCCGTTTTTTGCCGTCATTGTTTGCATCGGTTCATCGATCGATTGGCCTCTGAACTGTTCGCCATGGTGATTTACTTTAACGATGAAAGGATTAGGGCTGTTAATCACGAATTTCATGATGCCTCGAGCAATCCGGCGTTTCGTGTTGTCGGCCAGCTCCTTCTTCCGAGTAAAGATGCTTGGACAAGAAATCGACCAGTCGATTACATCGCTTGCAGCTGTTTTCCATGGCTGCCGATCTCCGGCCAATACTTCCGGACTGTCTGGAGCACCGTGCGACGGTTCCGGCCATACAATCGCTTTGCCATCGCAGCGGGCTATCAGAAACAGTCGCTTACGAATCGTCGGAGCTCCATAGTCACATGCTCGCAACTCGCGCCATTCGACCTCATATCCCAACCTCTTCAGTGCGTTGACAAAGCTGTTGAATGTCCGGCCTTTCTGCTTCGGATCAGGATACCAGTTACCATTCTCATCTTTAATGAGCGGCCCCCAGGTCTTGAACTCCTCAACATTCTCGAGCATGATGACCCGCGGTCTGACCGTAGCGGCCCAACGAATCGCTACCCACGCAAGCCCGCGTATACTCTTTTCAACTGGTTTACTGCCCTTGGCTTTACTGAAATGTTTGCAGTCCGGCGATAGCCAACAAAGAGCGACCGGACGTCCGGCGGCAACAGTGCGGGGATCAACGTCCCAAACTGATTCGCACCAGTGCCTCGTCTCCGGATGGTTTGCTTTGTGCATTGCGATCGCTGCCGGATCATGGTTGATTGCTTCCTCAACGCTTCGGCCAATCGCGACCTCTATCCCGGTGCTTGCGCCCCCGCCGCCGGCGAAATTATCGACGAATATCTCGTCTGGGATGTAGGAGCGTCGGTGATAAGTAAAACTAGCGACCTTGCGATAATATTTCCGCATTGACTTGTTACCCGCAAAGCGCTCATCCGCTCTTTTCAACGCTTCCCCTCCCTCTGCTTAGGCGTCGGCCAGTTATAATGGGTAAATCCCTTTTCTGTCGGAACAGGTGGACCAAGGCGCTCCCGCTCTTCGTCCGTCATCGATCTGGTACTCACATCACTGCTGGCTTTCTCAATCACTTCGGTTTTTCGCTTCGGTACCGGACGAAGTCGCTTTCGAAGTGAATTCATCATCGCTGGTACACCGGCTTGATATTTTGATTCATCCTGGGATACGTCCTCTTGGGCTTCCGTACCTCCATCAGCTTTTGCTTAGCTAGATAAATGTCGTCCGGCGTTGCCATTGGATCGTGACAAATAATCGTAATTAGTTCAGCTTCCGAAGCTTTTGAGAAATCAGGCGAATTCACGGTGATCCCCCTTCCTTTGCTCCTTCAGCTCATCCAGAATAGTCCGATCCAAACCAAGCTCCTTCTGATGCTCCCAGACTACGAATAGCGCCGAATTCATGTCTTCTCCGTAACCTATAAGTTCCGTCTCGGACGCTACCACGTTAAGCCCGTAGTGGATAAGATCATTAGTTAAGACCCAACGTTGCTGATTCTTCCGAAATAGAACCGACCAAATTTCCTTTGACTTATCGACGTGCATCATAAGCCTGATTGGTCCAATCATCCCCACAACCCGGGTGGATGGAGCCTCGAGAATAAAAACATTTGAATATTTCAAGCAAACACACCTCCAAATAGAACATATGTTTGGTTAAATGGCAGCACGAGTCCCTTTCCCGAGCAAGTGCGCGGTTATTCCGTTTTTGCGAGAATGGCCTGCAGTACTTCGAACTGATGTGCCCAATGATCGATAAGCGGTTTGTATTCACGGAGTAGGTACAGGTTGAGAGAGGCCCGCGCTATGATGTATGCATCGATCACGTTATCACTTTTATGGGTGTAACAGAAAAGATCCTGTACCGCCTCCTTGACAGCCGCCTTTTTCTCCTTGTCCTTTAGCCGTACCTTGCTGCCGACCTCGCCCTTCCAGCCGGTCACCCCGACATACTTCTTCGTGTGCAACGGGTTAATCTCGTTGAAACGTAGCCCCCTTCGTTCAATCATGGTTCGTAAGCCACCATGAATCATTCCTGTCGTAATACCCTTTTGAGTTCCGGCCGCGGCCTGCTCGATCATAATCTCGTCACCAGGTTGAATCAGCTTATAGAGTTGATTTTCCAAATCGACCAGCTGCGGGATCGTAATGCCACCCTTCTCTGCTTTGCCAGCGCCCTTCAGCTCGACTTCGACAAGGACCTCACCTCGTTCGTCCAGAGCAACGAATCCCGTCTTAGTCGCCGGATCGATTCCTACGAAGCGCATCGGTGGCTTCCTCCCTCTTACCAGTGATCTGCAAATCATATTTCGAAACGCGTTTTAGATAGCCTTTTTCCATCAACCTCTTTATAACTCCGTGAGTAGTTGATTCAGATGAATGGCCAACACCCGCCATCACCTGTCTAACGGAAGGCCTAGAACGATGTTCTGCGTCATAAGCGACGATGAAGTCAAACACTTCCGCTTGCCGTGATGTTAATGGCTCGAGTCCAGTTGCAAGTTCCTGCTGGTTAGGAAGCTGCACATCAAATTCCCCGGATTTTATAACACGAATGATTTCTTTAGGGCTTGGCACATCTCCGTCGTAGCGTAGCCAATCGATCAATGCTTGCTTACTGATATAGTTACTCATTCTGTCGGTCCCTCCTTTTTGAGTGTGGAGAGAGCATTGCGAGCCTTTTCGCCATCATCTCTATCAATAATCATGAACCCATGCTTGCTCAAATGATCGATATCATAAGTGGATTCGGCAGCGTAAAATTCCAGCGCTTCCTTCATGGCAGTGTGTTCGGTGCGGAGTTGCTCATTTTCAATGTGCATTTCACTAACTGTTCTGTCGTATGATTCGTGCGTATAGAGTGCTATTTTTGCCTTTTCCAGTTCATCAAGGAGATAACGGATATAGGTTGGAGTGTTGGCGATGAAGGTCGCGTCCTCCACTGTCTCACATGTTGCGATTAATCCACCTTGTGTTTCTCGCAACGCATCATATTCAGCAACGAATGCATAATCTTCGCAACTTACATCATTAAAGTTTGACCATCCATCTTTGTGGACTTTCGACAACGCATCTTTGATCTGCTCTATCATTTCGCTTTCCCCTCCATACCGTTTTATCCCGTTGCGTATAACGTGCCGGCAGCGTGAATAATTCACCGATCACGTTACCTTCGTGATCATGAAACGTCTCATAAGGCATGATTTGAAAGTAGGGATCGGGCTCAGCTGGCTTCTTAGGTGTCATTTTCACATCAGGCACCTCCGTCATATCATTTCTTCCTGATCATCGATGGTCGTTTGACGATCAAGGTTCACCAGCTTACCGTAATTTTTCAAAAATACCGCTTCGACAGTTCCAACCGGTCCGTTCCGCTGCTTGGCGATGATGATTTCGATTATGTTTCTCTTTGCCGATTGCTTGTCGTAGTAATCGTCGCGGTAGAGGAACGCTACGATATCGGCATCCTGTTCTATCGATCCCGATTCCCGAAGGTCGGACATCATAGGCCGCTTGTCCTGGCGTTGTTCGACACCGCGGCTCAGCTGAGAAAGAGCAATGACCGGAACTTCCAGCTCACGAGCAATCTCTTTGAGCGTTCGGGAGATTTCCGATACTTCTTGCTGCCGATGATTCTCGCCTGGTCTGCCATTTCCCTTGATGAGCTGAAGGTAGTCGATCAGGATCATGCCGAGCCCTTTCTCCTTCTTCAGCTCCCGGCACTTGGTTCTGATTTCTTGAACCGTGATTCCAGGAGTATCATCGATCATGATATTTGCTTCAGCTAATATGCCGATAGCTAGGGTCATCTTCTCCCAATCTTCGCCTTCAAAGTAGCCTGTTTTCAGTTTCTCGCCGTCAATATTGCCTTCGGCCGAGATCATCCGCTGCGTCAGCTGCTTGAATGACATTTCTAAGCTGAAAATCGCGACGGTTTCTCTGGCACGGACTCCGACGTATTGAGCGATGTTAAGAGCGAAGGCTGTTTTCCCGACCGAAGGACGAGCAGCAACGATGATAAGGTCGCTCTTCTGGAAGCCGGCCGTCATCTTGTCCAAGTCCAATAATCCACTCGGAAGCCCGGTAACGCCTCGATTCACATTCCTGTTGGTGTATTTCTCCTCAGTCTCTTCGAAAACCTGATAGAGCGCATCTTTCATCGTCACAAAAGCGCGAGCTGGTTTATTCTCTTCAGTCAGCTTGGTGATTCGTTTTTCGGCCAATGTTACAAATCCTGCAACATTCTGCTCGTTTGTAGCATGCTTGTACAATTCACGAGCAATGAGGATCGACTCACGACGTAGGGCCATGTCCAGTACAATTTCGGCGTAATAAGTTACGTTACTCGCTGTCGGGACGGCATTTGCTAGCTTGGCGAGATAAGAAACACCACCCGCAGATTCAAGTTCTTCCCTGTCCTGCAACTCAGCGGTTACCGTTACAAGATCGATTGCGGCGCCGGACTTATATATCTCGGTCATAGCTCTATAAATCGTTCTGAGCGATTTATCGTAGAACTTGCCGTTCGTTAAGCGGCCTTTCACCTTCTCATAAGACTCAGCATTGATTAAGATCGAGCCAATTACAGCCTGCTCCGCTTCAATATTCGATGGAGTATCAAGCATTTGGTCATCTTCGAATCCATTCACTTGCTATCACCTCGCAGCTTGGTGCGTATGTTTTCCCAGAAGCCTTCTGGAGGTGGTTCGTCGCTTTTGGACCAATTTTCTAAGAGAGCGAATTGTTCAACTGTCTCCAGCTGAAGTGCCTCATGGTTTTTAAGAGGCTGCAGATCGTAGCGAGTTATATCCGAGATGCCCGGGAAATACTTGTTCGTGTCGAGATGATGATTTAAATTGGCAAGACCCCATTCGAACGGTACGTTGGCCAGTCGTTCCACCCATACCGCGACCGTTTCCTCTTCAAGCTCAATTTGGTTCGGGTAAGCTGCCGCTGCTTTGAAAAGAATGAAACTCGCCTGTTCCGGATCCACGCCCGCCAGCCCCCTTTCCGCGAAGGAGTTCTTTGTTTTTACTCAGCTTTGTTTGTTTTGGCAGAGCTAGATCATTTACAACCTTGGGGTAAAAGTTATAAGGATCACGATCAGGTAAGAACTTCTCGAAATGGTCCTTTCCCAGAAAGTCTGCTAAGCCCCATCTTGTTGAAAGCTTGTATTCCGGATTGTTGAGGATAGCATCGTAAGCATTAATCGCTTGCATAATCTCTTCTGCAGGATACAGATTCAGCTTGTATTGAATTTGCAGTTTGATCTGAGGAGTTAAGGTTTTATGTTTGACTAATCTCATGCTCATCCAATGTGTAAAAACAATAGATATAAGATCTTTTCTTTCATATCCTTTATAAACATTGTTATTATTGTTTCGTGACTGTTTCGTCACTGTTCCAAGTTCCGTTCCAAGTTCCATATTTCGATACCCTCCAAACCCTTGATATTGCTCATAATTTAGCACTGTAAACACTGTTCCAAGTTCATGTGTTTTCGTGCATACTCTCTGCAACCTTACTAACCGCTGAATTGCTCGATTTATAGTCGCTGTAGAGTAGGTTTTAACCTGTCTATTTTCCACAAATTGCAGGTCCTCTTGAAGCTTTCGAGTGGATCGGAGCCACTGACCTCGCTGGAGGGTAAGGTCCTCAGAGACCTTGACGCCCTCCTCCGCAAATACCGCTTTACCGTAGATAAGAAAGAATAGTCGAAACTCAACAATGTTCTGCCAGATCGGATTGTCGAACAATTCCCTGCTGCTTAAAAACGCACCGCCTGCCATTTACCTCACCCGTTCAAATAGCAGATTCTTCATGCCGATCTTCGGCGAGCACTTCCCTTATTGCGAGCGTTAAGAGAACCGCTAATTCACGAACAGGAACGACGCTGCCGACTTTTGTATCATTCAATAACGATTCGAGTTTCGCTTCGATCTTATCCTCGGTGCTCGGCGGCTCCTCGATCGTGTAGCCAATGACGAGGGCTGCGCAAAGTTTGTACCACTCACAACTGAAGTGTGACTTCAGAAAACGTGCATCTTTGTTCAAATGTTCATGTGGGAGCTTAATAATGTTAAATATCGTCCATCCGATTTCTTCGTGGCTGTTTATAGTACGGCCTTGCATCAATGAATCGATCGCATTCGCCACTTTCCACGGCAGCGGCACCTTCTTAGCTTCGCGGGATTCGTCCAATTCCCGTTTGAGCTGCGCTAGGTTTTCGGTTAGCCGGTCAATGTCTTTCATTGCTTGGCCGCATTTACGAACCGCTTCAACCTCGTCCTCTTTGGATACTTTAAGCTCAAGTTCGATTGCTTCAACATGATTAATAAGTTTGTAAATGGTTGCATTCCCGCTTTCGGCATAACCATCTAATTCAGAACGAGTTTTAATCCCATGAAAAGCTTGCTCCGTCATTCTCCCCACTTAAACCACCGCCTTCTTCTCATATTCGAGTTTACTTTCGATCAAAATGGCATGATTCGGAATCCAAGCTGGCGGACCGTGTTTCTTGAGATACCCCAAGCGGTTAACGTATTCGTCGACCGGGTGCGCCTTGTTCATCGCCTGCAACAAGGCAAGCGTTCCCTCAACGTCCGCCAGCGCCCGGTGCGCCCCTTCTAACTTGATCCCGTATTTATCGCACATATTCGTGAGCTTATGCGGGTAAGTGGTTCGATCCCGCGCGATGGTCAGTGTATCGATAAATGGATTAGCGAATGTTTTATCTGCAAGCCGCTGCATTGCGTGATGTAGGAATTGAAGATCAAATGCTGCGTTGTGAGCGACAAGCAGACTGTCTGGGCCCATGATATGCCGCAAGCAAAGGAACGCTGCCTTCTCCGCCATGCCGCCAACTAGGTCATCAGCAGTAATACCCGTTAGCTCCGTTATCTTGGCCGGGAGCTCCCGATCCAGCCGGAGAAAAGTGTTGAAGCTGGTCACGATACGGCCCTTGATGACTCGAATGGCTGCCATTTCGATGACCTGGTCGTTTGCATGATCAAGGCCCGTTGTTTCAAAGTCAAACACGCAAATGTCGTTAAGCAATCGTTCCCTCTCCTTTACCTGCCGGCGACGTATACAGGCCGTCCGGTCAGTTTTTGTATCTCCTGTTTAAACAAAACTTCATTGCTGTTTGTATCAGACAAGTGAATAAGCCATATTTCCTGAACCCGGCTCATGTCATTCGCACGAATAAACTCTTTCATGTTCTCCAGGCTGAAGTGAGAGCGGATCAGGCGGGACCTCATCGCTGGAGGTACCCGGCCCGCCGTAATGTTATCGTCGAGAATATCCATGCTGTAATTGCATTCAATAAGTAGATGTGTCAAGCCTGAGAATTTATAGCGGATGTAATACGTGTCCGTTGCAAACAGCAGCTTGTCGCCAGATTGATTAGCGAGCAGGAAGCCTAACGGCTCTGCCACGTCATGCTGAACATCGAAAGGGAGAATGGTCCACGATCCAATACTTAATCGCTTATGTGCTTCAACGATATTAACGCGGTGCCCGGTCAATCCGGCGGCGCCCGCCGTTCCCGCGGAGCAATACAATTCGATTCCGGCCTTCATGACATCCTTGGCTCCTTTAACGTGATCGCCATGGTCATGCGTGATCAGGCAGCCGGCTAGCTCGCTTGTTCGATAATTCATGGAGCGCTGTATTGTCTTGAATTGGAGCCCCGCCTCCAGCAGCAAGGCGGTTACTCCATCCGTTATGTGATATGCATTTCCGGCGCTGCTGGATCCGAGCGGGGTTATCTTGATCATTAGAAGTCGGGGCCGCCAGAAGCAGCTTTACCTTGTGACTTTTGTTCTTGAGCAGCTTCAGTGGTATCGACTCCCACCATCTCATCGCTAACCACTTCATATTCAACGTCAATGGAGCTACTATTTGCATTCTGAGATATTTCCTCGACAACTGCTGCTTCAGTGAAGGATGATTCATTTTCTTTCAAACGCATATAATCATCGTCAATCTTCTGACTGTCGATCGTTATGTCACCGTAAGCAGCACGGTAAATGGTCTTATAGACCATTTTGTCGAACCAGCCGTCAACGGTCTCTTTGCCGACCTTCTTACCATCCTTCCAGACGTCCTTTTCCCCGCCCCAAAATTCAGCACTAGCATATTGGGGCTTTCGCTTCTCGATATCCTTCAAGCTCATCATTACAAGCTTGTTCTTTTCAGGAGCCTGTGAGAAAAGGTGGTAATAGAATCCGCCAATAACTTCACCACGATCGAACGGATTAACGATATCGAATTCATAGCCCTCGTATTGGTTATTACGGTCCTTCTTGATTGGCTTGAACTTGTCTGACGAATAAACCACCTCTACCGCTACATGATCCGGTACATCAAGGCCGTATTTAACCGCCTTTAGCTCCATCCCGCGGTACCCTTCAACAAATCCAATATCGTATTTTCCAAGAGCATTATTTTTAAATGGCACCATGTTAATGTGATTCTTCTGAGCAGGGTCGAATCCAACGCGGGCAGCTGCCACAACATCACGTGCCAGCTTCTCCATATTGACGTTTGCCCAGGTAACCGGCAGTTGCTCCTGATTGTTCTTTTTCTTAAGCCGCTTTTCTTCTGCAGCTTTCAATGTCCCATCCAATGAGATGAAGTAATTTTGTGCTAATCGTTTTTGGAAGTCCGTAAGTGCAACAACACCAACGCCCGAACTAAATTCAGATACAACCTTATTCATAAAGCGTTCCGACTGCGATAATTCCTTTTGTGCGATTTGTTGATCATTCATAGTTCTAAATCCTCCATATCTTCATATTCGAATTTGACTTTCTTTCCCTTGTGTTCGACCAGGAAGCTTTTTAATAGGCTAGCAAAATCAGAGGGACCGAGAAGATCACGCTCAAGTATGGCGTCCTCCGGGCATTCACTCAGAGGGGCTGCGCTCATAACGTTCTTGCCGTCTATTTCAAGGACTTCCTTCCGGTAGCCCTCCCAGCCTTTGCCGGTCAGGACTTTTACAATAACGGTATCGCTCATGAAAGGACCTCATTGTCGACTAAGATCTCGTCTACACCAGTCGATTTTACAACCCGAAGCTGTTTGTTCATGTCTGACCATGATTTTCGAGCCATATCATACGAACCGTGCTGTTCGATCAACCGTTCTCTAACTTCTAACGGCAAATTGTTAAACGCAGGAGGAACGATCAGTCTGATCTGCTGGCCAGTCGTTTTTACGAGCTCGGTGACGGCCTCGGCATTATCAATAAAGATTGGCGCCGACACTTTGTAATGACGGGAAAGCGTCTCGATGATGTCCAGCCCCGAATTCAGCTGCGCCGCTCGGTTAAGGCCGCCGCTGTAAGGAACCTGATTCGGACCATATAGCGTTTCGCATGTTTCGTTGATCGCGCCATTCACCTGAGTTTCGAACAACTTAAACCGTACATTCCGGAACATGGAATTGATCTTCGATTCAAGCAGATTAACCTTCGTCCTGATAAACTCATCCGTAAGGAACAGCTGCCGTTCGAGCTCTTCATATTGCTTCGCAAGTATCTTTTCCTGATCCTTAAGCACCGCAATTCGTTCACGGCCCTTCTCGGTCGCATCAAAGGCTGCCCGCTCTCGCTCCAGCTTTTCTGCCTCAGTCCGCATATTGGATAGTTCCAGCCGGGCCGTTTCCAACGCGCCCACACTTGCCGACCGCAGACTGACGATTTCACGATCAATGGCTGCTATCTCTTGCTGCTTTGAGATATATGCCGGATCCGTATCAACATCCTGAATACCGGCTTCTAGGTTGTTAAGCTTAGCGGATGCCGCGGCTATTTCAGCAGATAGCGATTCAAAGGTTTTGTTTAATTCAACCAGGCTTGCTGCAAGCTGTTCATTATCTTTTGTAAGGCGCTCAACCTCTTCTTTAGCGGCTCTGCCTGCCTTACCGATTGTTTCAAGCCGTTCTGACTTGCTGCGGTTGAAATTTTCGACCGCTTTTTGAAATGCGGCATGAATTTGGTCTGCAGGCAAGACTTGTCCGCACGTCGGGCAATTATCGTCTTGATGAACATGATCCAATATTTCTGTATCAACAACTATCCAACGCTCCCTCAGACGCTCTCGCTCGGTATTCTTTTCGGAAATGATGTGATTGTTTGCCGATACTTGACGATTGGCTTTACTTATTTCAGATTCGATACCAGCTTGTCTGCTCTGGATTTGGGAGACTGCTTTACGCTGCGCGCCAACCTTATCTAATGATCCGGACTGAATGCTGTTCTTAAGCTGCAGCAACTCGCCTTGCAGCTCCCGCTTGCGGTTTTCTTTCACTGCGATCTCGCCGCCCGACTGAATACGGCTGAGCTCCTCTTCTTTACCGGTGATCCGGCTGCGGAGAGCATCGAGCTGAACGAGGACCGTCTTTACGTCAGCTCCATTTATGGCTGGCATTGTGCGCTGAATCTCCGATATCCGAACCGGGATCTCCTTCAGCTCATCGTTGATACGCTTCTGATCTGCCTTGATCTTTTCACGGTGTCGGTCAAGCGTTCGACCTTCCATGAAAGAAGGGAGAGCCGCCAGATCAGGATTGCTGGCGATTACGTCCTCGTCCGACAGGTCGCCGCACACTTCCAGCAGCAGCTTTCGCCGCTCATTTTTGTCAAACTGCTCATTGAAATACGTTGGATTCGTGAGCAGCTTAAAGGTTTTCTCGTCAATAAAGGCCGCTATCTCCGCTTCGTAATCTGATTTCTTAAGAGGCGCCCCATCGATGAAATACTCTGTTGAGTGGCCAGTAAACTCAGCCGTCGCCGCGCCGCGCTTCTTAGTCCACTTTTCTGAAAAAACCTTTCGGAGCGTCCGCCGCTGGCCGTTGATCAACAGCACACCTTCGACTTCGTGCTCTAGTTGATGAATGGCCTGTCCGCTCGCATCGAGCGTCTTGATCCATTTCTCTGGCTGCGCCTTGTCGCGGCTGTCCTTATCGAAAAGGAGATATGAGAAACCATCGAATAGCGTTGTCTTACCAGCCGCGTTGTCGCCGTAAACATCCAAGTCCCGGCCGTCAGCCTCAAGCTTGAAGCTGATCAACCCTTTGAAATAACTTAACGCCAATGAAATAAGTGCAATTTTCGGAACCAATGCTTTCTACCCCCTCGCTCCGGCATATTTGGAAGGCTTGATGTTGTGCTCCAAACGGACCGGTCCTTCGCCGTTGTAGAAAGCCGTGAAAGGTCGACGTATGAGAGTTAATACTGGATTTAGAAAATCCCTATATTCAGGCTTTGCCACATCGTGATATTGACGACGCTCCCTCCGACTTACCACAGTACCGAATTCATTCTTGATTGCGGTGGATACCGCCGAAAGCCCCAGCACCGACTTGCCCGGCTTAAATGGCTGCTTGTCCGATTTGTCACGCTTGAAGCGGCGGTTTGCTTTCATTTGAGCCCACTGTTTGGCTGCGCCGGCTTGCTTTGCTGCGTTGAAAAAGGATTGTTTTGTATTATGATTCATGGATAATTCCCTCCGATTTTTGGTTTATTATTCCGAAACGCTTGTGTCTTCCGGTAAATCAGCTTTGTATTCAAGCTCCCCGCCGCAATGGCAATCCTTGAAGCGGTTGTAATCCTGCTCTGTTGCGATATAGTTAATTTTCATGCTTGAAGGACATTGTTTGCATTGCCATAAGAACCACTTGTTCATGCTTCCTCCTCCTCGCTTCTCTTGAACTTATCAAGTAGTTCGCCCGAGAAGCAGGCTCCCTTTTCAGGACCGCCGCGCTTTACCTTCCAGCCGCTGCTGCAGCTTTCATCGCCATTCCCACCGCGTTGACATTCAGAGCAGGCGACGAACAGCATGCCACGTGAATCCGGTTTGCTATGTTTTGGCTTCATTAGTCACCTACAACTCCGCAAGCTCTTGCTCAAGCAATGCGATTTCTTCAGCAATCATTTTTTTCATCGCCGACCGTATGGCTTTGATCAAGCGGGACCGATCATGCGCACCGCCATGTCTGCTTGAAAGTGCGAAAAGATTATTAGTGTGCCGATCCCGGCAACTGATGTCTTCTATCAAATCAACTCTGTCGGCTTCTTTAAGGAGCCCTTCGATCTTGTTGACTATCTCCCGAGCTTTCTTTGCCCGTTCCTCCATGTAATCCAATGTCTTTCGATCCATCCGAACCCCTCCTTATTTGCTAACGGCAGCCACACAAGCACCGCAGATCAGCTTGCCTTGAAATGACTTCAATCTTTCAATGCTTCCGCAAAACACGCAGCCTGGAGAATATTTCTTGAGCATGATGCTCTCACCATCAACATAAATTTCAAGTGGATCACCTACATTAATATCCAATGTGCGGCGCAGCTCTATTGGAAGTACAACACGACCGAGCTCGTCTATTTTCCTTACAACACCAGTAGATTTCATCATTTCATTTTCTTCCCTTCTGGCCAGCTCTGTGTTAGACTGGCAGTGAATTGTTTAGTGCTGACCCGACGCGGATCCTACCCCGCTGTTGGGTCATTTTTGTTAAAACGGTAAGTCTTCAGCAATCGGGAATTTGTTAGTTTCAAAAACGTCATCGACTACGATAGTTTTCCATTCAACAATGACCGGCGCATTTTCGATGCTGACAATTAGCTCGCCGTCTTCATCCAACACATGAAATTCTGAAACCGAATCGTAGCCGACTTGCTTGATCTCTATGATGGCTCGATCGTTATGTTCGGCACCTACACAGAAGATGGATGGTATGGATGAGATCACTGTGACTGATTGAATAACCGTTTGTTTTGCCATGGTTTTGTCCTCCTTTCCTCGAATTTAAGGCTCAAAAGGCCGTTTTGGGCAAAAAAATAATAAGGGGTAGCTATTTTCAGCTATTCTCCCGGCCACGGACGCGGTTCCCATATTGAGCGGTTGTAAGTCTGTTGAGCCCATTCGATTGTCGCGCTATTCAACAGCTTGAGCAGGTATCGATCAGCAACAACGACTGCCCGGAAATCAGCATCGCAGACAGTTTCCACATCCCTCACGCTGCTCATAATACAATCCCCTTCGCCGCAAGCTGTCGATCCCGCCATTCCTCGAACGGTGTTTCGCGGATCCAAGGCTGACAAACTTCAACATGTTCGGAATGGTAGAACGTAGCAAGCCTGTCCATCAAATGAGCAACGCTGCCTGGATCAGCTGCTTCAATCACTCGATCATGTTCAGCGTGGATTGTCTCCTGAGACTTGAAGTCCGCAACCATTCGAGCAGCTTCACGTCCTTTAAGCAGGCCAGTTGCATACACAGGACCAGATTTAAGACCAACAGCTTGGAGCATCGGATTGAAAAGCATGTTTCCATTTCGCATCTTGAAAAGCTCCTTTCGATTTTTCTATATATGCGGAGCATCGTTCATCTTGTTTGTGTCTTTTATAAGACACTCCGCCTCAAAAAAATTTTCATATGGAACATTGAACAACTGGCTGATCTTGGCAAGCTCATCGGCATAAAACCGAGTGTGCCCGTTTTCTTTCCTGGAGTAGGTTACAAGCGATACACCTAAAAGTTCAGCCACTTCATAAGCCTTTTTGTTACCATTTATTCTTACTGCCTTTACTGATAACTTCATTCGTTCACCCCTTTCCTTCCGAACGTTTATTCGTGTCTCGCTTAAGACACACTCAGAATAACACCACAATTTACCTCCGTCAACCCATAAAAGACACGAAAATATATTTTTCTTGAAGAACGTGTCTTATATGGGGTATACTGTTTTCAAGCCATTAATGAAGGGGATTCTGAAAATGAGTGATCCAATCGGTACAAAAAAATTTTACGCTGCAACTGGCGCAAACATAAAAAAGTATCGCGATTTGAGAAATTACAGTCTTCAAGTGCTGGCTGAAAAAGTAGGATTAACTAAAAAAACAATTCAACGTTACGAAAACGGTGAACATAAAATCGATAGAGATCGGCTGAAAGCCTTAGCTGAAGCTTTAGATGTGAGTGTCCTTCAATTAACCGAAGGCGCCTATGAAAAGCTTGGCCTTGAAGTGGATGACACTGATAACGTGACTTTACCGATCGTAGGAAAAATTTCTTGCGGTAACGGCCAACTGGCATATGAATACATTGAGGGTTACGAATCAACACCGCGTTCATGGATCAATGGCGGAGAGTATTTTTATCTGCGGGCCAAAGGTGACAGTATGACAGGAGCTCGGATACATGATGGCGACCTGCTGCTGATCCGGAAGCAAGAAGAAGTTGAAGATGGAGAGATTGCGGCCGTACTTATCGGGGAAGAAGCTGTACTGAAAAAAGTATATAAGCAAGGAAGTACTCTAGTGTTACAATCCACTAACCCTAACTACCCTCCAATCATTTGCGGAGACGGCATAGAATCAAACATTCGAGTGATTGGTAAACTTAAAAAGATCGTCATCAATTTTTAGTTTATATATATAAACCGAATAGCAGCCCACCCTAAAACTTCGGGGTGGGCTGCTTTTAATTTAGCTTGTTCACTTTTGTGATTTTCCCAATGACAAGGATTTCCTTCCTGGTTTCCTCTTTGACCGCTGGATTTGAAGAAGAAAGAATATAGGACTCGCCATTATTTTTAACTCTTCTTAAGTCCAGGAGCGAGATATCATCTTCATTTGCAATAGCTAATATGTCCTTATCTGTATAGGTCTGAGTTTCTACAATCACCACGATATCACCTCGACGAATGCAATCCCCTAACATACTGTCATCATTAACTTTGTATTGAAATTCCCCCATACCATGAACACCCCTTATGATGTTATAATTTTCTATATTACATAACTGAGAAAGGAACTTATAATGGCACTCGATCGCGGGGAGTGCCTGCTACGCGAAATAAGGCTTAAGGCCGGACTTACTCAAGAAGAACTATCTTATCAGTTGCATAAAAAGTTCGGTCTTGAGGTATCGGTTAATATGATTGCCCATTATGAAAGAGACCGGAAAGGCATGAAAATAGAGGTGCTCCGAGCAATGGCGATCATTTTCAAAAGATGTATGGACGATTTCTATACATGGCCGATCGTGTAGCAGGGTAGCGAATTTTCGCTCTCCTCCGCTCGAACCCCTACCTATAGGTAGGCAACAATCCATTAATCATTTCTGAAACTTTGTACCTATATGTATTATTGTGGATTTTATGCCATTTGTAAACGACATTTCGCAATCGTGAACTTTGTCGAAATAGAGAAAACCCTGTCCAATTGTGGACAGGGTTATTTTTATATAATAACTATTTGGGGATTATGGATTATGACTAGAGAAAGAAAATCATTGAATCGTTGAGTAGCAATCGGACACTTTTTCGAGGTCTTTTTCACTTCTCTTTCAAAATAAATGTTTTTCCTAGCCTTGTCCAATAGCTGGACATTATTCAGATTCACGCAAAGATCACGGTGAACCAATTCGAATTTAAAACCGCTATTGTTCAATGCCACTTCCCAGTACTTAAGTGTTCCCATTGAGTAATAAATCTCATCGAGAGTATGAAAAATAACTAACTTTTTTTCTGATATACCCTCCATAAAGATTATATGGTCAACGGCTAAGGTACAAAAGCCCGACTTGCCGGAAGCGTCTCTTGTAACAGTTAGCATTATTTTTTCACGCCCTTACTTCAACAAATCTTTCGGAGTTTCTGGCTGATGAACATACAGGAAACTCGCTGTAGAAACGACCGCGACTGCAGCAACACTTAGCAGCGAAGCAACGTTATACATTAGTTTTTTCTTCATTCGACTTCACCTCCCTTCGTAAAATCAAAGTCACAGCTTGGACAATAAACGTGCATGCTATAATCGATGATCCGATGTAAAAATTACTGGAGACGATTAAAACAGCGAGAACCTTTAAGACCGGATAATATTTCTTTTGGATCCTTGTTTGATTTTCAATTCCTGAAGGAGCGAACAGCAACATAATAATTACGCTGATACCTGTAAGCAGATTCACTAGTATAGAATCTTGAAAACTGAAAAATGATAATGCTGTTACTCCAGATACCGAAACGACTACACACAATGTTCCCGATTTTAAATGAATGCCACCTGATACTTGCCTTAATAAACCGAAAGCGAATAATACCGTAGCAGCTTCGAAAACTTTATGAGTGACCAATGAAACCATTACTGCTAATGTGATGATGAACACAGCATTGAGGATAAACGTCAATGAGTACTTCAGCCTACCTACAGAAGCCGGATGATCAGGAACGGCATTTTTAATTCCTTCTGCCATTCTTAAAGCTAGTGAATCTATCAATTCATGAAATCTCCTTTCTGTATGCATAATAGATAAAGAACAATGATGCGATTATGTACATTGCAATATGTATGACAACGTTTTGGAGATAAAGAATCGAAGTGAAGAGTACCAAGATAATTCCAACGATACTCAAAACAATCTTCTGCTCATGCTTCATCCTTAATTTTTCAATCAGATTCTCAATGAAACCAATACGTTTTATATTCAGCAGCCATGCTAATGAGAAGTTTATGGATGCTGTTATTAGCTGAACTAAATATCCTTTTATATGGTTTGTTTGTACTTCATCAATCGAAAAATAGCCGTTTGGAGTCAACTCAATAATGCTCGCTTGAATGATTGCAAAAACAAAGAATCCGGCCCCAGTGATGATGATTGATGCAAAAAACGGTATCTTCATAACGATCGACAAGAATGCAATAAAGAGAAAAATATTGATTAACGGAACCACATTCTCCAGCGACAATTCTTCTCTTAAAAAATAACTCTGTAAATTCATAATCGTGATGAGGAATAATGCGGGAGCAAGAAACCTGATGAATTTGTAACTAAATATTTTGAGCATGATGGCCAAAATCCCTAAACCCTCGATCGTTGAAAAAAACATGAATCCTATGAAATCCAACAAGATTGCCCACTCCTCATTATTCCGGTTCACGACCGGTGATACGGATCATACCACTACGAGTTACTAACCATACTTTTCCTGATTTTCTCGCCTCTTCTGGATTGAATTTTTTTCGGTTGCACCATTGAGTAACGGTGTTCTCTGAAAGTCCCCATAATTCGGCTGCTTCCCTCGATGTGTAGACTGAGAGGAGAGGAGATTTTACAATCTCCTCGTTAGCATCATTTGTCATATCACTGACTCCTTACCGAGCAAACTGTATTGTTTGCATTACAAATATACCATGTATCTGTATTGTTTGCAATACAAAAATATTAAATAGTTTTGCAGATTTGCTCTTTTAATAATCTCGTTTTTGAACAAGTGTGTCCCAATTTTATATCGAGTAGAAGTAACAATCCATATATTATTTTCCGCCCTTCTTTACCGGCGCAGGCAGCTTCGTAATAAACCGCCCGTAACCATCTTTATTCTTGATAAGATTTAGTGAATGATATCGCGGTAGCTTCAACAAATCCTCTTCTGTATAAGGGTATAGTTCACTTTTCAGCTCCTCGTAGTTCTTCTTATCGCAGCCGGATATTAGCATGTATGAAGCGTTAGCCGAGCGCAGTTCATCGCGGATGTATCTGATTTGGTTGAGGTAGTGAGCGGAGATAATGGGTTTGAGTCCAAACTTCGCGTATTGGCTCAGCTTGCTGCGCATGAACTGTTCTGTGTGGGCCACCTGGTATAGCTCATCGACAACAAGATTAACCTTCACGAATTTGCTCCGATCCCCGGCTAGCCGCTTCGACCGCATCTGAAGGGCCAGCCAGATCTTCGTGCTCCAGTAGGTCGTATATACATCGCGCTCAGCATCGGTCGAGAACATATCTGATGGCATCCGGATACAGATCAATTGGTTTTTTTGCATCTCTGTTACGAGATTAACATTTCCCTTTGGATCCTTATCGAGCATTTTTTCCATATATGCGTTCTGCTCTAATTGATTAAGGCGGTCAATAATACCGACGACATACGTATCCTTCGTTCCGATCAATTCCCCCTTTTTATCGTAATCATCAATCTCACCTAACCACCGCGTATATTTTTGCATGTTTTCTATCTGACTTTTCGGCAGAGCTTTAATAAGCCGGTGACGCACCTCATGATCCTGCAGGCAATCAAAGACATTCCGGATACTGCCGCCGTTTATAAACGTCACCAGCGAGGCGCTAACAAGGTAACGCTGCATCTTAGCTGATAGCTTGGTTTCCTCTTCATTGATCGCGTTAACGAGTGTCAGGAGCTGCGTCGTCTGCTTCTTTGCATTGTCGTACGCTTCGAACGGGTCAACACTTACGCCCACCTCGTTATAACCAAGCCCTTGCATCTTACGGAAATCGTTGCAGTCGATATTCAGGACCTTATCCGGCTGGATAACGGCTGCCACTTCCTTGCTCAATTCACACTGGCCAATGTAATCGAAAATAATTGCACACTCACCGTTATCAATCGCATCCCGACAAAGGTTAGCTATGAGCGTCGACTTACCCGCCCGCGTAGGCCCGATCAGCACGAGCATGAGGTTTTGATATTCTCGGTCCGTAGACAGATAGGCGGTCTGAGCGTTGCCCCGGTAAACGTTCTCCCCGATTCGCATCACTCCTTCTGTGAGGTCCTCCGGTACCTCCGTTTCATTGGTTTCAATCCGCTCGATAAAGTTATAGCGCTCAAGCATTTCGCGGCCAGCAAGCGCGATAAAGTTCTGCGCCTCCTGGTCGCCTACCTTATTGCGCTCAGCTCTTATATCGCGATCGGTGTAAGCGAACTTTTTATTGAATGGTTTAAACACTAGCCGGTTATCCTCCGAAATTGTATCGAAGGACTGCGCCAGGCTGCGGGCAGCATTACGTTGACGGATCGTGTCATCACTCTCAGCTAAGACGACAATTTGAGCATCCATAATCGTACTGGTCGCCTTCTTAGCGGTCGCTGCGCTTATCTGACGCGATCCATTGAGGCGATCGATCAAGCTCTCGATAATATTCGCGCCATCTCCCGCTTTACTTATCTTCCCGCCCAGCACCTCGCCGACTTCGCGGAATACCAAATCGATTAGAGATAGCGCCATTTTAAAAACATAGGCGGCTCCGTACTTATTGCGATCGACGGGGAGCCGCTTATTCACCTTGGTAATCGTCGCCTTGTAAATGTGCCGCCAACTGATTTGTGAGACCGGCACGAAGTTGTAGAAAATACCGAGCTTGTCGCCTTCCTCCAACATTTCAACCACGTTAAGATTGCTCGTTAGCAGCTCGTTGTCACGCCGATCAGCTGCCAAACTCAAACCGTCTTCCTTCTCATAATACAGCTGATACTTCGCAGCCCTTTCGGAGAACTGGGGTAATTCGTCGACCTCCTCGATCGTCACTGCGCTCCATACGTCTGATAACTTTTCACGAATGTAGGATAGGTACTGGCGTGGAACGACAAAGTAAAACTCGACCTTTTTACGTTCCATGTAGATGTAATAGCTGATTTTTGCGGGGAATGTGTAGCGGAATTTGGTGCCAATGACGAATTCGCGTCCGAACATCTTGGCCAGCCGATGCTCTTCAATTTTGAAATTTTCTGTTATATCTCGGTACAGTGCTGCGATCGCGCGGGCAATCTTATATGTCCCCTGATTGCGAATGCTATTGTTTGGCTTCAGCTTAAGATAAACATACTCCGGATGAACGACTTGGAGGAATTTTCCGAATGCAATTGTCTTCACTATGATGTACCTCCTAACAATAACCTTATAAGCGCGTATCCTCCAAAGGTTAAACCTGACCACCGGTAACCGTCTTTAAAGCCCATCGCCCCGAGGATGATCAGAACAGCGCACCCAATCAACCCGAACGCGTAGGATAGCTCCAGCGCTACGCTGGCGGCCTGGCCTAACCACTCCATAATGTGCCTCTGTACTTCTGATTTAACGTGTTCCTTGGCCGTCCCAGCTGCATGTTCGTAAAGATACATGGCCGGACCCTTGACAGCGAATATGCTTGGTCCCGCTATCTCGCCGGAATAGTGCTGTACCGCATCCACCAGCGGCGCGGGATCGTCGAAATGACCGTCCTTGATTAATCCGAAATGAAGATGAGGGCCACTGCTGTGCCCAGTGTTGCCACTAAGTCCAATCAGCTCGCCAGCGTCGATGTGCTCGCCCCTTCTGACATTAATGCTGTCGAGATGGCCATAAACATGAATGTCCCCATCATCCGTCCGTACATAAACCCCCTTACCGAGATTCTCAGATCCGTAATCCACCACCCGCCAAACAGTGCCTTCAGCGATGCTGTGTAGCTCGGTACCGCGCGGCATTGCAAGGTCAACGCCGTGATGAACGCGACCATTGCGGATTTCCTCAAGGACCCCGTATTCCGATGAGATGCGAAATTTCATTGGTGAGGGCATCGTAATCACAGCCCTTCGAATAGAATTTCTACCTGACCGAACGCCCAAGGTAAACCGAGGAGAATGATATAAACGAGCAGATATGCTAAAAACGATTTTCGCGCCTGGATAAAGTCGCCTTGGACGGTCGAGTTAATTGTGTCAAATCCGCCCTTGATAATGATTACCCATTTGCCGACACTAATCAGCTTTCTATAAATTTTGCGTGCTCCTTCGTCTATGCTGGCCGTTGACGGATCGACGGCAGCTGCTGCATGCGCTATGATATCGAGCCCTCCTGCAAACAGAACGATTAACGTTGTCGCGCCGATCCGATAAGCAACTTTGTTCCGCTCAATGTGTTCGACGACAACCTTAGCTCCCGCTTTTAACCGCTCCAACAATACCCTTCCGGAATCAGTTGACGGGATGACCACCGGGAAGGAGGCAGTCGGTACCACCTCGCGCATCCCAGCTGCCGTTAAATGAAATGTCATGCTCACACCACAAAACCTCCTGTGTACTTGCATCTTTTTCGCATGGCCTGCATATGCTGAGGGTAAACCGCCCGCAGCGCCTTAGCCTATTTGCGCCCATGGTGGTTTTCGCTATTTAATGCAGTATTTTAAAAGCATCGACGATACGATCCGCCCCGAAATCAATAGGTAAGCCGGCAACGATGTGAAGTACACCAGGCAGACAAATGATAGCGACAGCCCCAATGATAAAATAAACCGCCGATTTAATAACCTCGAAGTAGTGCTTTTCTCTTTCTCCAAGTGAAACAGTCCTCTCCGTAAGATCCAGTCCGTTAACTTTAATTTTCATCATTCCGCAGCCCTTCCTTTTCGCGATTGGACATTTTACTCTCCAAAACCTCAGCAGCCTGACACAACAACCCAATAGCTTCATCCACCAAGCGTTTAGCTTCAACGTCTTTGAGAAAGAATTCTTCATCATTCCAACAATAAGTAAGTAACGTTGTCAGATTAAGAATGTATTGCAACGTTTCATTCTTGCATACACCAGGATTCATTTCGATTACCCCCGCTTTCTTCTTTCAAATAAACGCCTCAGCTTGAAAATCATCCACCGCAGTTGGATTACTTCTATTAAGCGGCTCTTGGAGTAGCGCCCCCTGCTCTCGATCGATATCCCACTGAATAAGCCTTTTGCAATATCCAGATCGATTCGGGAAGCTAGCTGCGCGTTCGTATTGCCTCCGCTGGAAAGGGTCCAACAAATTAAAACAGACCTGTATGATTGCAATGTCTTTAGCCATATAACTTCCTCGCGATCAAATGAAATGCTCTGACATTTGCCGTTACTGGTTCAACGCTGATCAATTGAGCATTGTGGAAATAGCCTTTAACAGACTCCAGCAATACCCCTGCTCCGCCCCCGCATAGATAGACCGCATCATCCTTCCCCCAGCCTCCCGTAAGCGCTCTGAGGGCGATCTGACGCCCGAATGCGATTGGATCTACTGTACGAATTGTCTCCATTCCTGATACAAGCGTAAAGCTGCCCTTGTCATTGAAGCGGCGATCAATAAGGGTTCCAAAGTTAACTGTGCCACTACCGATGTCGATTACACGGACCGTTCCCTCTCCAGTAACCAACAAGCCCGCTGTCACCCCTTCCGCTGCAACCTCACAACGCGTTATTAGAAACGTGCGCTGTCGACCGTTAACGGTCAGCTCATGACGGCCGATGACCATCTCCTTGATGATCTGCTTCTCCTCGGCTGTATGCGTTTTGATCGGCTGCCCAACAACGATCTTGTGTTCCACTCCCTCGCTGAACTGATGCAATGCAATCAGGATCCGCAGCAGTGCATCCGGGTGTGCCTTGCTGTCTCCTTTTCGACTCTCCGCACATTCGCTCTCATGGATCGCAAGCGTCCCGGCAAATCCGCGTTGACCTCGATACTCCCATTCGAAATCATGCTCTCCCTGCTGTTGCTTCAGGTTCCGCTCCCTCCAGTCATAACCGATTGCTGAAGGGAAGCGGTGAATCTTCTGCCCATCATAAATCTTCGTTGTGTCACCGCCTGCGTCAATTGCTAATATGCTCATGCTGTCGAATCACCCCTTCTATAACCGGTTATAGAACTAGACTGGCGCCGAAGTCTGTCGTTCCGTATCTGGTTATGTAAGTATCCTATGGGCAATGCTCGGTCATGTTTCCTAACTCTTTCATATGGGCTTGTATCTTTTTTGATAGATTTGTCCAGACTAAAGAGAGCTAGGAATAATGGACGAGGTGAAGCGATATGTTTGGATTAGGGAAACCACGGAGCAGATTCGGGAAATATGTTGATCGGAACGGAATATCCCACGGTGAACTTGTAGAAAAGAGCGGAGTTAGCAAAGATACGGTCACAAAGGCATGCAGCAGCGACGATGCTGATTTAAGGGAGATAAGTAAAAAAGCGTTGGTTAAGGGATTGAATACAATCACAGGCGAGAAGAAGTCTACTACTGACTTCTGGAGCTAATGGAGGGAAAACAATGAATACAGTATGGAAAGGTGCGATCAGCTTCGGGCTGGTCCATATCCCGGTTAAGATGCACTCGGCTACCGAAGATCACGATATCCACTTTCGGACGCTGCATAAAGCCTGCAGCACGCCGATTTCGCAGCCTCGAATTTGCCCGCGTTGTGATGTCAAAGTCGACACAGCAGACATGGTAAAGGGTTACGAATACGAAAGTAGCAAGTTCGTGCTGTTTAGCGAGGAAGAAATTGAGGCCATTAGGCCTGAATCGGCCCGGGTCATACAGATTTTAAGCTTTGCCGATCTCCCGCAGATCGACCCTATCTATTTCGACAAGCCCTATTATCTCTCCCCTGATATGGCCGGGTCCGATGCGTATAATCTGCTTTTGGAAGCTATCCGCCAGTCCGGTAAGATTGGCATCGCAAAGGTATCCATTCGCAGCAAGAGTCGGTTGGCTGCCGTCAGAGTAATTGATAATTGCCTGTGCATGGAGACAATGCACTTCCCGGACGAAATTCGCTCGATTTCACAAGTTCCAAATCTTCCGGGGCATGTCATCGTAAACAATAAGGAACTGCAGATCGCGCGAATGTTGATTGATCAGCTCAGCGAGCCATTCGAGCCTGAACAGTATAAAGACGACTACAGGATCTCAATCATGAAAGCAATCGAGCAAAAGATTGCCGGACAAAGCGTCGATGTCGTGGACGTGCCAGCACCACGCGCAAATGTGATTAGTCTAATGGCAGCATTACAGGCCAGTCTCGAAGCAACGAATAACAAAACTGATCCGCCAAAGAAGAGAAAGAAAGCAAAGGGGAACGTGTCGTAATTTCACGGCCGTCTCCTCTTTTCCGTGAAACCAATAGGCAAAGGTGGAAGTAATAGTAAAATAGTCTGTAATTTATGGAAAAGAGAGGCGAATTGATATGTGGGAATTTATACAGCGGGTATTAGGCGTTATGTTGATAATTGGTATACTCTCGATGGT
Source organism: Bacillota bacterium (assembly GCA_051750645.1). Taxonomy (GTDB): domain Bacteria; phylum Bacillota; class Bacilli; order Paenibacillales; family Paenibacillaceae; genus Pristimantibacillus. The sequence continues at coordinate 55,686 of JBNJJW010000014.1, forward strand.
TTACTCAAAGTACAAACAGGATTCTGCCAAGAAAGAGGGTAAAGAGCCAGAAGAAACAGTTGCGGTAAGCATGAAGAGTTACTTGGGTTGGATTTGCTTATTCGGGGTGTTATACGGTACGACCTTCATATTTACTGAATAAAACAAAAAAGCCCGCTAACCTCTACGGTCGGCGGGCTTCATTCTTTATTTACGAGATATAGCTATTGTATTAAACCACGTCAGCTCCGAAATTGTAAGTTTCTTCTGCTTCGTCTTCTCAAGCCATTCCTGATCGGAAATAACTTTGTCGTCCAGCAGCCTCTTCACCGCACCGGCCAGTGCATCCCATTGCCAATCTGTAAGTTCCAAGTCGTCGTCCTCCTTATCATATTGAGTTAAATCGTTTGCCTGGATCAGCGCGATCAGCTTTCCTGGATAAGCCGAATCTGTCGCATATCCACAAGCTTGCAACATGGCCGCCTGCTGTTCCGGTGTTTTGGCATTACGTACGCGATCGTATCGTGGCAACTGGAATAATAGGTCTTGGTCTTTGTAGAAGTCGTATAGTGAGTCATAGACACGGAAATAAGCTGCCGTATCGACTCGTGTCCCGCCGTACTCTTCCCACGTCCCCTTCAGGATGCTCCTGCCCTTCCAGAAACCATTTGGCTTGCCGCTGCCTACCTTAATTCCGCCGAGGTTATACCAAGGATGAATAACGCAGCCTGTCTCCAATATGTTTTGCGCCAGCCGGACGGATGGAAGCAATGGTGAGCCTTCGGCGCGTACCTGTTTTACGATTGGCGCCAGCTTAGCGATGAAGGCAGCTCTACTTAGTTGAACCATCAGAACCACTCTCCCGCTTTTTGACGTACTGATACGCACCTGAAGCGGTTAAGCCGATGACCGATATAAGAGCAATCTTATCTTGTATAACGTCCGGCACTAGAACGAATACAGCGGCTATGAGCAGGGATACCAAGTGTGTCCACTTCTCCGCCAATCCAAAGCCTTTCGCGACACCAACATAAGCTGCGACGAGCGCAGCGAGCTGTAATACGTCTTCCATTATTTAATCCGCTCCTTTATATCGCGAATTTCGGAAATAATAACGTCATACTTATCACTGAACTTATCAAGTAGATCATGGAGGCGTGATTCGCGTTCTTTATTTGCGCGTATGACGTAAATGAGTAGCCAAACAAAAAGGACCGCGAACGGCCCCTGAGTAAGGAAGTATTTCAAAACATCTGATTCCATGTGCGTACCTCCTCGAAAATTAAACAATTTTTCCTATAACGACTCCGCTATGCCCGACTATAGCGATTAGCACCCGGTCATTGGCTGCAGGGGTATAGGATGATAAATACGGATACGTCCGCACTGTTGCCGTACTCTCGCCGTCAAATGTGAGCGTCGGGCGTCCGGTCGTGTAACTCGCAGGAATGGTTCCGATCATGAAAGATGCCGGTTGCGGGCCAACGCCCTGAAAGATTTTTATAAAGGCTGCTGGGTCCATTTTCTTCCTCCCTCCTTCTTAAATCGAAACGACGCGTCTAATTCGGTGTTTCATTCTGGACCCGCTCTTAAGAGGCATCTCCCAGCTTTGCTCCGAATACTTCGCGCTGATCCCAAGCCCCGTGAATTCGAGCGTGTAAACATCCAAGTCCGAATGCTGCGGCATGATGGCCGTTTCGAACTCGACCGACTCATATACTTGCGACGCCTCAAAAGCGATACGCTGCACCTTCGCATCAAGAGACGCTTGGTCTGCCGCTTCCTGCTGCTCCCGGTAATCGACAATCGTACGTCCTCGGCTAACTGTACTAGTCGGTGAGCTGGGATTAGTATTCGTATAGGTACTGACTAAGGGCGTGCGGTCCGGTTCGGAAACAACCAACGTGAACTTATTGGCGATAGCAAATAGATCAAGTGATTGTTCAATCTCAGGGAAGATGACAGAATCCTGATCGTCACGATAGGTATACTCACTCGCCCGATCCGCCGGGCTCACATATGGCTGCGCTACTGCTTGCCCATCTTCGTCAAAAAAAATAGAGCGATAATTTATCGCCCCCAGTAAATCGTTTATAATGCGCAGCTTTTCTGTTCCCGGCGCCCAATCCCGCGCGGTTGGTAGCGTCAAGTTTGTCGCAGTAAGGTTCTGCGTGGTGAGTCCGGCGCCGTCAAGTAGCGCTTTAACAGCCGTTACGTAGTTGGTACCTGCAGCCACGGTATATCGGTCGGTTACCTTATCATCCTTGAGCACCTGCAGCAAGTCGTAAGCCTCGACCTCCCGCGTCACAACTCCGACAGCATCTACCTTGCGTGGAGGTGTCGAGAGCACGAAAACTCCAAGAGGCCACTCGACCCAGCCTCCTGTTTCAGGTGCCTCCTGAATTGTTTGGTATAGAACCGGCTGTGTACGCTGAATGAACGCATATTGTCTTGCAAGGACCCGTCCTGGTGGGATCCACAACCGTACAAACGGTTTTATACGGTCACTTAGAAAGTTGATTGATCCGTCTTCTCGCAAAGAAAAACGCGCTGTGCGTTTTATATCCGCAAGCGCGTTGTTTGAAACTGATCCCGAGATGACGTTAGTGAGACTCGCTTTAATCCGGTTTTGTGAATCAAGAAGTTCGTACCGAAAAGCAATCTTTCGGTTCGATGCGTGTAGCGCAGCCTTTACCTGTTCCGCGCTGTAGCCGCTTTTGGCGAGCGATTGCAATCCGTTTCACCCCCTTCGTTATTAGCTAACTAGATTTTGAGAAACAGATTCGACACTTTTATTCTTGTCAAATTTTTGTTTAATAAAATTTTTACCGAATGTTATCCCTGGTTTCTCTACCCATAAATATATTCCATAAGAAATAGATAAATTGACAATCAAAAACGCAATTAAAGCTATTGTTGCCGTTGTATAAATGCCGAGATCCGTATATTTAGTAATAGCATTAACAACCATAGGCATTATAATCATATGGATTAAGTACAGTGAATACGAGAGGTCTGCTCCTAACTTAGCGACTTTGTTAGATAATACATTTATTTTCACGATATTTATTAAGCTGTAAACCGACTTAGGGATAAACTTTTTAAACATTTCTGAAAACATTAATATCACAATAGCTAAGATTAACACACTCGAGAGGATGTGTTGAAATGGCACTGCCAACAACAACCAGATAAATATATGGATTGGGCTTGCTTTTTTCAAGGCAACACTGGCCATTATCATTCCTAAAATAAACAGGTGTATCGAATAACTTAAAATAGATGGAGCTCCAAAACTCATCATTTCCCCGGGCGAATCCCAAACACCTAATAGTTTTTTAGAGAGAGTGGATACAATTATCGAGAAAATCGTGAGCGCTAATAGACTCTTATTGGCAATATTCCCTTTTCTGAACATCAACAAAAATATAAAAGGGAACAATAAATAGAATTGCATTTCTAACGATAAACTCCATGCTGGCCCTAAAACACTAACATTTTGTGTTGGTATAAGCCCGTGTAGAAATGTTAAATGGCTAAATAGATCTACAAAAGTCGGTACGGCATCCGGACTATACGTTGTATTAAAATGGGCTGCTTTCCCGGTGAAAAACTCGTAATTCTCATAAATGTAACCATAACTTATTGGGAATAATAAAAAAGCCACAATTACCGCTAAAACGTATAGAGGATATATTCTAAAAAGTCTTCTTAAATAAAATTTTAAAATTGTTTCTCTCGAAGTCGCTGGTTCCCTTTGTTCTCTTAATAAGTAATGATACATCATTAAAAATCCTGTAATCAGCATAAAGCCGTCCACCGCTGCGCTATTAGTCAAAATTACATCACTGAGTACAGGAATATCCACAAGATTTTTTCCCCCGATGTACTTGTAAAAATGGCCAACAGCCACCCAAAGCGCTAACAAGATTCTCGTCCCATCCAAGAATGATGTATTTAGTTGTTTCACTGTTTCCCCTCCTTTTCAAACCAGTTAAACCGATGAGAGGAAATCATAATAGCTATAGCCCCAGCCAGCAACATAGATGCGATAAAATAACTAATTACTCCATCATAATTGATCAATAACACCATAGTTAGGCTTACTAATATAACCAATAACATTAAGGACAAAGAGATTATCAACTTTCGAATCCAACGAATTTCCCAAAGTTTATTCATGACCGCACCTCTTTCAAATCAGGTTGATAATATTGTTTAATTAGCACACCAAAAGCGATAAAGTAAGCGGCTGAGGAATTGGGACTAAGGGCAACTTCGTTGAACATAATGTTTACCACGATACCGAAGAATATGGAGAGCGCGAACACTTTGACCCTCACATCCTGTATGGTGATAAGCTTTTTAAATATAAACACAAAGAACACTAGATACGTCACAAGTCCGATAATTCCGAGCTGCCCTATAACTACTCCTAATCCACTTTCGGCAATTTCTGTATTCCCGTCTGCCGAATAGAGACTTCCAAGAATGCCGACCTTCCCAAGCCCATGACCTAACGGTTGTTTCGGGAGATTCGCAAATGCACTTGTAAAACCTTTAAAATGCGCCATGATGCTCTGTGTGGAGCTGGCAAGAGAGAATATGATAAATCCAACACCCGCCACCGTTGACGCGCCAGCAGCTAAAATAAAAGTAACTCTCGATGCGAAATAGTAGGTCAGTACAACAAGGAAAATCATAATGCCTAATACAGCACCTTTACTAATTGCAAGAACAGCAGTTGCCGTAATTAACAACATTAGCATTCGGTTTTTCAAAAACCAAGACGCCATAAATGAGAAGAAAATGAACGTTCCGAAGTTTACTGGATCGGCGAATGATGAAACCATCCGTCGTATATGCTCCCCGTCTAACTTTTCGGATGAATAAAAATTATTGGGCAATAATGTACTTTTGCTAACCGGTATTCCTTTAAGTTCCCACAATTCCGTCAGTTTTAACTTAAACCATATTTCGGGATTAACGAAACGCTCATAATATCCAAACGCTATCACAAAAAATGTTGTGATCAATACGTATACAGAAAATCGGTTGAAGTTCACGTGTTTTGCGGCTAAGTATCCAAGTAACGCGAATGTCATCGGGCTTATAACATTCCGTAGGGATGCGACCATTGACATTGGGCTTGAACCAAAAGCAAATGAGATAACTGAACCGAATACCGTTAAAATGGCGATAACAACAACGCACATTTGAATAAAAGATGAATGCGGTTCTTTTGAAAAAAAGATCATCAGGCAAGGAATTAACATGACTGCATAAATGAAGTTTAAAATGATAATGATTTGAAGTTGAAAACTTGTTGCATCTTCGATAAGTGAACCTAAGTAAATATTTTGAAAAGCGGATAAAACAATCGGCAACACTAGACATACGGATAAATCGAAATTTTTAAACATCGATAGAAAGATCCCAACAAAAAATAGGTAAATAACCAAGCAAACCGCCATAGACGTTATTTGCAAACCGGGACTTACGGCAATTGCAAGAGATGGCGCGCTGATGATGCATAAACCGAGTACAAAAAATAAGGAGTCGTCGATGAGTCTAGAAGGATTGTGAAGAGGTAAGGGACTGTTAAGCTTCTGTGGGTGCATGGTGTTGTTCCCCCTTCGATCCGAGCCGTTCGTTGATCAGTTTTTCAGTCTCTTCTGATGTGAAAAGTTCCTTCATCCACATTTGTTTGCTGATCTCAGAAAATTCGCCGTGTTCAAGCAGCTTCAAACGTCCGTGCAGTGCCTTATCCTTCGGGTCGTCCAGATTGAAATTAACGGATTTCGTTTTGTAATTCATGAAATCGATGCGCCCCCTTTGATACATTTATTACCATTGGAACACATCGTATCACGGTTTACACAATTGCACAATTCCCTATAACGAACAAAAATAATCTTTTTTAACGAACAAACACAATCTTTATAATTCATATGTGCATTGTTACCGAAAGTGCTACATCAGCAGTGATTGTAATAATGGCACCTGACGTATTTAAAACACGTACTGTTAAAGGATTGGTTGTGACTTTATAGGCATTATTGATAACACCTGTCCCTGATCTTCTGCCGCTAACATGGGCTGCACTTACGTTTGTAAAAGCCCCATCAGATGGAAACGTCAATTCACCTGTACCTGTGTTGAATGTTGGATTTGCGGAACAAGCAAACAAACTGGTGAAATCAATGTTGGTTCCATTTGCATTTGCTACAAATTTTGAATTAGCACTGTCGTAAATCACATCAAATACATACTGTTTTCCGATTTGATAATAAGCCTTCGAACCAGTGTTTAGCCTTGCATTTAATCTTGCTGTTGTTTCGCTGAATGCCCCACCACTATGAACTCCATTACGAACAAAGAAATGGTCAAATCTAATATCATAATTAGTATTGTCAAAATCTATATCAATAGCGTTTGACACTGTATCATAAACCGAATAATCACCAGGATCGGCTGGAGATAAAATTTTATTTTCTTCTATGTGAGCGTAAATTTTCCCAATAGATACATTTCTGTTATTGGTTCCTTTAACGAATGTTCTTCCATAATGACGAGCATCAATTACACCTATGTTCACATTTTTACAATTATCTAGGAAAATCGGGACTCCTTCTACCCTTTCAACATATATGGAAGTTATTTCAACGCCATTACAATAATCTAAATTAACCAACTTAAAGTTCGGACAAAGGTGCATTCCTTTACCTGCTACAAGGACTTCTTTTACTGTGAAAGATTCTCCTTTCCGTGCCTTTATTCCATATAAACAGGTTTTCGCCATATCGTAACCATTTAAGTTTTCAATCGTGGAAGCGTCAGAACGTTGTAATTCTAACCACACAGTACCTATATCTCGAAAAGCTAAACGTTTGTATACCGATTGGTCACAATAATTATCTCCACCTAAAACCGTGTCAGGTTGCGCGACACCTTTATTTACTCTCCAAAATAGACAATCTTCTAAGGTGATGGAAGCCATTCGCATTTCTATTCCCGTTGTCGTGGTTACGCTGGATTGGACATTGGTGTATTTTACGTCTGTTGTACCTGTTCCGTAAAAGGCAATGTTACGAACCTTTAAGTTTCGATATACACCTGTATACACACATTCTTGCGTAGTTGTGTAATTTACCGCTAAGATAACGCCACTATTTCGCTTAATAAGTCGAGTGACATTTCGTTTCTTTGTGTTGAATAGGTCTGAAAAAACAGGTGTTGCGCCTCTAAACTCAATAGGCGACAATCTATCGTTGTTATCAAATGTATCTTGATGGGTGTATAAGGTTCCGTTAATTACATAATCACCAGGAGGAAATTCCAACGTTCCTCCGCCATTAGTCATTAGGTAATTAATTGCCGCCTGAATGACGGCCGTATCATCCGTGACGTTATCCCCTTTGGCGGCAACTAATGGAGCAGGAGGGTGCTTAACGTTTATCGCCATACCCGACAACTGTGCATCAATTACCTTCGTATCTAAGTACCCCGGAGGTATCACCGTTTTACGTCCGATATTAATCGTCACTTCGAATCCACCACCCGTACGCTGCGATTTGTTCCATCACTGACCGCGTAAACTTTAAGCGCCGTATTCGCGAAGGAGAACTCAACTGGTAAGTCTCCGGCGGACAACGGTGCCCCATTCGCGGCGGTTACACCACTCGTTCCCCAATAAATCGTACCGACTGACGGTGGGTATACGATAAGTTTATTGCGGTTCGCCAGTGCAGCCGTTAGCTCGGTCGCCGCGCCTGTTACCGTAATCGCGGCGGTAGTGAAATCCGTTAAATCCCCCGTTAGATGCACGAAAGGAGCGCCATTAGCACCCTCTTGAAATTCGTAGCTATCCGTCGTCTTATTGTAGTATTGAGGGGCTGGAATTTGCCCGCCGTCCGTCACTAATCTCTTCGTACTACCTGGCATCTGCTCTCCTCCTTAAATCGTCTCGGAATACGCCGTTTCGATCACTTCGACAGTCGTCGTATATCCCCAATGCTCATCCTTCATCGGCAGTCCTGGAATGATGCCAAATAATTTTCGTCCGCGGCCATCTCGATAACACACCGTACCCTTCCGGCGCACAAGCGTGTCTAGCTTTTGAAAATCAAGATCGCCATCATACATCTCCAATTGCACCGAAACCTTGCCATCTTCCAACTCACCGAACTCAGCAACCAGATTGCTTCGTCCAGCAAACTGCATCATTGCGACTTCTGGCTTCCAATCCGATCCGCGTCCATTACCATCCCACTTGTAGTTATGTGCGGTACCCTGCGGATCATCTGTACTGTGCAGCCACACACCGTTGAGCGTTAGGCTCCCGATCACAACCGCGCTATCTACCGTAGTACCGTTGCTTCCTTTCGCTGTTACCTTGTACTCGTATGTCACGCCGGACGCAGCCGCGTAATCGTTGTACGGTGTGTTTGCGGGGATATTTGCTACGATACGGGTCCACGCCGTATCGCCGAGCTTTCTGCGGTAGATATCGTTAGTACTGACGCTAGGCTGACCGCCGCTCGGAACTGGATTTGTTACGCCAATCGAGAGACAACCGCTCTGCGCGGTTACAGTAATCGTAGGCGTGGCGGGAACGGTGAAGCTTGTCGTAAACGTACGGACCGCCTCTACGCTGGCGATATCCTTCGCGTCCCATACCGTTACCTTCGTTTTGTACGACGTGCTGTTCGCGAGTGTGTATACAATCGTCCGGCTGCGCGCATTTACGTCAGCTACCTTGCCGCTATCCCACAAGACCGCATCGGCACTATCGGTAAGCTTCACCTGATAGGCGGATTGACCCTGGCTCTCCGGATCGGAGAAGGACCAACTGGCCGTAAGACTTGAAGATGATACCGTTGCGCCATCCGTTGCCGGAACGGTAATCGATGCAGTCGGCTTCGCGCTCGTCCAGAACGTAGAGAGTGAAGAATACGGTCCTACCAGGTCCTTATTGTCCCACGTCCGCACCTGCCACTGGTATTGTACGTTGTTTGCGAGTGTTGCGGCGGCTAACGTGTGGCTGCTCGTCGTGCTGGCGACTTTACCCGTATCAACGATCGTTACTCCGTCAGAAACGCGTTTAATAAGCAACTGATACGCGGATTGCGTGTTGAATGCATCGGGGTCACTAAACACCCAGCTATAACTTCCAACTGCTGTTGCATCATAATTAGAACGAGTAAGTCCAGTAGGTGCGAAAGGCGCATTGTTATAAGATAATTCATCGAATTTTACGGTGGAGCCGTCCATAAACACTATGCCTATAACAGTTGATACTTCGCGCTCCATAACTGACGGATTGCTGCCCGTTGCACTCAGAACAACCAGCGCATTAAAAGTTGTTGACCCGTTAGGCAATGGCAAATATGAAATGTTGCTGTTTGCATAGAATACAAAAACCTCACCCGCAGCGTTTTCGGAAACTGTCGGTTTTACCCCTGTGACCGCATCCCCGGAGAATGCAAACCACGTTGCACCGTTATCGTCTGAATATCGTACCCGCACCGTACCCGAATACTCAAATGCTACGATTATACGCCCTATGTTTGAACCGTTTTTCTTCACAAGCGTGGAAGTGTAACCCTCCACCGTTATTGGCTGATAAACGGTAACGCCCGACCACGTTGAACCGTTATAGGCGGCACAAACAATAAAATCATCAAGCCCACTTGCTAACATTGCATATGAAATAACCGGTTGACCGTTACTTCTTATTGCGATTGATGGATATTTGTTTTGGACACCACCTGCATTATCTGTTGTTAATTGTGTTACGGCCGCCCATGTCGTACCGCCGTCTGTGCTCTTTGTGTAAAATATGTTTTTCGAATTGGGATAACTCGACGTAAATGCTGAAAATGCAACATGATAAACGCCCGAACCATCGACAACCGATGATAAATAATCGTCAGTTCTGCCGGTTGTACCGTCATAGTATACGTTGTTTTTCGTGACTTCGGCGTTGGATACCGTTGTTGCGTCGAATTTGATGTATGCAATTCCAACCCCGTCTAAATTATTCATAACGGCCAATACGGTTGTTCCAACGCTTGCCAAAGATACACCTTCCTGAACAGTAACGTTCCAGCATAATTGCGTCCATGTCGTGCCGTTGTCCGTTGACTTATAATAATATGTTCGGAATACTGAAGAATCCCAAGCAGCAGACACCAACCAACCATTTGTTAACCGGACGATTTTACGCCCGCCATTTCCAACCGTGCTATAAGCAGCGGATACAATGACGGTAGGATCGATCATCACCGGGTAAGTCGCCGTCTCAAGGTATGACGCGGGGAACCATATAAAAAGCTGCTGCCCCTCTGCCGAATTAACGACTTCGTACCGCCCTGTCATTACCTCTCCGTTCAAGTCCTTCGCGATTGGCTCCGGAAAGTTAAATCGATCCGTAGCAATCTCTTTATGGCTGCCCAGTGGTAACGGAACCCCTGTTATAAGGCCACTCACTCCGAATTCTATGCCTTCGCCTAGATAAGCGGCCGGCGTGCGCGGAGGCTCGTGCAGCACCGTCCAATGCTTTACTCCATTGGCGGTAGCACAAAACACATCGTCAGCCGTTGGGAAGATGCGCGTATACCGTGCCTCACAGCCTCTTGTGGTCAGGGATGAAGGTGATGAACCGACCAAATAATCCATTTGCCCCGCAGCATCCCGGTAGACCAATTCAGTTGGTTTCCAATCGAACGCGGTTCCGTCCGGATGTTTAATGGTAAGTGGGCTTGAGGCAAGCGTTGGAGCGGTTAAGGTATAAGCCTGTGCTTTTGTTTCCGCGCCAGTCGTGACCGGAGAGAGAGCTGGGGGGTCGGTAAGGACCATTTGCGCTATGGTGTTAGACAACCTTACCGCCTCCTTTTCTGATCTCTTTTCGTACTGCTTTTCCTTTCGCATCAACATTGATCGGCAGCGTTTCACCGTTCTTCAGCTTGATTTCATGCTGTCCAATGGGTGCCGGCTTGCCGTCTATATACAGCACACCGTTAATAATCGCCTTACTGCCCATTTCATCAACAAAAAAGGCGTCACCGGTGGGGAATTCGGTTTCGCCTCGTTCTAACTTTCCAGTTAATTCATTGTGCTTAATCCAGCGCATTTATCGTGCCACCCCCATCGCTCGTGCTACTTGCGGGAATCGGTCGAAAAACTCTTGTATGTCCCGCATCTCTTTGAGGTCCTTGGCCGGGATGACAACTGCACCCGGTGCGAAATGGTAGTGGTTCTCGATCACCTGAGGCGCCGCTTTATCCAACGGAGTCACTTGCGATCCGCGTGGAAGATTCAGCAGCTCAGGCCCTTCTTCACCCACCATAGTAAAACCGCTTCGTGTAACATTACCGCCATCTTTTAGACCTGGTACTTTAAACCGGTTACCCTCTCCACCACCAACGGTGCCGCCTTGATTCCTTGCCCACTCAGCTAGCGCATGAGCTGCGGCTCGTTCTTTATCATTTGTGGCGTTTGCATACGATGTCTTAGCCTGCTCGATCATAGAGTTCAGACTATCTACAGATGTTTGGCCGCTGATTGTGCCAGAAGTCGGCATAATGCCTACGGACCCGTTTGAACCGATTACCCCTTGTACATTGGCAATCATTGCAACCAGATCGAGAAATTTACTCTGCATGCCGTCGATTATACCTTGCATGAAATCCTTACCGAATGTAGTGGATTTACCAGTGAGCTCGGCATATGCCTTCTCGATCTCCGCCACAGTATCCAGTGCGTTTTGAGCAATCTCAGCGTTCTTGTTCGCCCATTCCGCTGTGTACTGTTCGATTTCGGCCATAGCGGCTTGACGCAGTTGACTGATCTTCGACTCTGTCTCCGTCCGGAGGTTGTCCAGTTCCCCAAGAGCCTGTACATTTGCCGCCTGTGCTTTCTCCTGCCATAGAGCGACGTATTCATTCAGTTGCTCACTCGTTAGCGAGTTAAGAGCGGCGATTTCAGGCCCAGCTTTCGGACCCATCTCCTGCAATTCAGCGATAAGACCCTGATCCACGCCGCGAGCTGCCAAGGTTCTGATGTCTGTAGCCCATGTTTTAAAAGCGCCTACCTGATCTCGTAGATTCTTCAGCAAGCCGGCTCCGGATACTTCTTTTGTAGCAATCTCGTCAAATAGCCCAGCGAAATTCTTAAGTGCGCTTGCCCGCTGCGCGACCTGATTTTTGTAATCGTCTGTAAGCCGCTTCTCGTCTTCCCTGAGACGGTTATTTACATCAGAAATTTTGTTCCAATATTCCGTTGCTGCTTTGGCCATGTCTTGACGATATGTGTCTGCTACCTTCTGGATGTCTTTGGCCATATTCGCAAATGCATTCCCTTGTTCCTTTAATGCTTTATTTGTTGCCCGGTACTCATCGCGAAGGCCTTCGAGCGCAGCTTTCTCTTGGTAGTAAGCGAGCTCAAGCTTCTTGGTTTCGATCGCATTTTCGCCCTTCAGGTCATTCATATCTTCGAAGGCTTTGCCGGCAACTTGTACTACGTCGTACTGTATCGCGATTTGCTGACTCAGTGTATTGAGCTGTTTCGTGAGCAACTTGGACTTGTCGCCAGAAGCCTCAATAGATGCTGCGAATAGATCCAGTTTAGCTTTGGCAGTATCGATCAATGTACTGCCCATATCTTTAGCATTACCGAAAGCGTCATTGATGGCCTGTGCCATCTGAGCTGAATCAACCTTTAGCTTTTCACGCAATTCGGCAATTTCGTTTTCGATCCTAACCTTCACATGCTTCAGCTTGGAATGTGCGGCCGCCGCCAACTTATCGCTAATCTTTTTCACGATATCAGCATTCTCGTCCATACCTTTTGCAAGACCTTGAGCGATGTTGGCGCCATATTCCGCCATGAGTTTGGAAGGCGACCGGATACCGAAGAAGTCTTTAATGGCACTAGCGACGTCATCACTAAATTGGGTTACTTTCGACTCAATCCAGGCCTTCTTCAGTTTGATACCTTCCCATAAGCCCTCGATGATATTTTTGCCCCAGGTTACAGCGTTCTTTATTATCATCGTGAAGCCTATATCGAAGTTAGAAAGCAGGTCACTCGCCCACTTTTTAACTAGTGTCACCTTTTCGCCTAATCCTTTTCCTAGGTTTTCGGCTATTTGTCCTGCTTTTAGGTACAAATCGCTTCCGATCTTTTTAAAAGTCCCGCCACCGTCCGTAAATGCCTTTTTAAGTAGTGGGAAGAACTCGATCTTTTTAATACCCTGTGCGATCCCACCGCTAAAAAAGCTCCACATATCTTTAAAGAAATTACTGATCCCTGCACGAACAGGTCCACCTAAATCATTTAAAGACTTAACAATCCATGAGAGAAAGGTGCCTACGAGCGGGATCTTAGATAAGGCTTTAGCAATTGGTCCGATTATCTTTGCAGGAGCAGCTACAAGGCCCACTAAAATTCCTAAGATTTCTTGCCAACCCTCTTTGAGAATGCGGCCCCACATTGCAACATCGAACACCCCATCAGCTACACCAATCGCGAAGCCCAGTATGAATTCTACCGCCTTCTTACCTGTCTCTATCCAGTTCACTTGCTGCATAAGCCCAATCAGTGTATCTGCCAGCTGTTGTCCCAAGTCTCCTAGGTTGTTAAGCATTGCGCTCAGCCCTTCGCCCAGTTGTTTTCCCATGCCTGCCCAGTCACCAGATTTGAGTTTGGTGTCCAGATCACCAACCCACTTATTGAGGGTATCGAAGGCTGTCAAGACATCTGGCGGGATAATATCTCGCATCACGCCTGCCCAGCCGTTGTTTTTAAATGCTTCTGAAAGCTCTCCGACACGCTTGGTTACTTGTGGTATGATTTCTTGCATCTCATCAAAAGCGGGTTTAAATGCGTCTCCAAGAAAAGAGTTTACGCTATCTTTCAGGTTGGACATCATGCCGTAAAACCCTTCGGATGAACGTTTCATACCGCCTTTAAAACGCTCTTCCATCAGATCCATTAATGCTTCGTTGAATTTTGCTATATCCGTGATTTGTCCTTTGGCATTAACGATCCCCTTCATGCCCATTTCCGCAGCCTGATCGATGATCATGTTTTTGGTTATACCAAACTCTTTTAATCGTTCCAGCTCGCCTGTCTGAGCGTCTGCAACTGCTTCAACAGCTTGCATGACATCCTTTCCCATGACCGCTGCCATATCTCCGATAGCGGGCAGCATTTCTTGGGATTTCAAACCATATGCCTCGAGTTTGGTAATTGCTTCGACGATTCCTGGGATTTCAAAAGGCGTCGATGCCGCAAAACTTTTAGCCCATTCCAGCTTCTTAATTGCTTCATCTTCACTTTTCAGCACAGTAGCAAGGGTGGATTGGAATTGTTGCATATCAGCATTAAATTTAATCCCGATGCCGCTTCCAGCCGTCAGTGCCCCACCAATAGCCGTAGCAATGGCTGCTCCAGCAGCAACAAAAGCGCCTGCAGCTACTTTAGAAGCGGAATGTGCGGCGTCTTTGAATGAATCAAAGGAGCGTTCGGTTTTTTTGATTTCATTTTTCAATTCATTCGATTCTTTTTTTGCATTATCTAGTTCATCAGCTATTTTTTTAATCTCATTATCTTTCAGTCCGAGTTTCTGTAGCTGCTTGCCTACATTTTTCAGGTCATTTTCCAAAATGTTAGGTTTAACCTCTTTGATTTGGTCATTGATTTTGCCAATTTCTTTGGAATCAATGCCCAGACGCTTGAGAGATGAATTGAGTGAAGCAAAGTCCTTTGTAGTGTTCCGAATCGATTTTTCAATTGTTTTTGTTGCTTCGTCTTTTGCTTCTAGTATAATTTCAATCGTATTCTTCTTCGCCAAATCATTTACCTCCCTGCTGGTACTGGGCGATCACTCCTTGAATAACAGAAAAAGCCGACATAATCTTTGCCGGCTGATCCAAATAACCGCCTTCGTACGGGAGGCAGTTAAACTCTTTGCAATTAACGTACAATTGGAGATATTCGTTATTGGAACCGCGGCCGTTCATGTAAAATGTAACCGCGTCTATTAGTTTTTTTCTTCTTTGGCCGAAAGCTCGTTCATCTCCGTAATAGCATTATCAATAAGGTCAAAGATTTCTTCGTCTAGTTCTTGCACACCCTCAATAGTTACGGGTATGTCTGCAGCGCTCCAAGCACGAATAGCTGCAGCCATTCTCCGGTACTGAATTCCATTTATTTTTCCAATAGCACCTTCAGGAAGTTTCATTCCTTCCTTCGGTTTTCCGTTTTCGTCCAATTCAACTTCTAAATACTTATAGACGTCGGCAGCATCGCTTTTAAAAGAGTTTTTCATTCCTTTGGATAAATACTGCAGCTCAACCCAATTGCCGTCCCCTAAATCCACGCGTTTTGTCGGTTTGTTTTTTGAAAACATCAATAATCCATCTCCCTTTGCTTGTGTAATAAAAAATAAAGCACCCCCATTGCTAGGAGTGCTTCCGCTTAATACGATACTTTTGTATTGATTAGTGTTACTTTCATTGCGTGAGCAGCGGTTGCATCGTATTTCGCGGCACCATTCACTTGGGCCGTGATAACCTCAGCCCCGCCAACATTGATCGGGAAGGCAGTATATCGAAGTTTCGGGATGTCGATGATCAATTTAAAGTTATACGTACCGCTGATTAGCGAACCTACTAACTCGATCTTAGCTACTACTTCTGCTTGGCTACGGAACCGGTTAAATTCGGTCAGGTCCTTCAGGTCGAAAGTAAAGTTAACCGGGAATGAACGTTTCCCGCTGCGCCAGATCCGAGAAATATCCTTCGTTCCGTCCAACGTGGCACGTCCCTCCAGAGAGTTATTAACTCCAAAATCGAGCGTCTGCACGTCTGAATTGGCAACAGCATTGATTGTAACCGTCGCCTGGTGCCAGAGGAACGGGTTAGTCGTTTCTAGGCTCGGCGTAGTTTTGGTAATCAAAGCTAGTTTCTTTGCAATAATCGACGCCGTAGCCTGCATGATCTTCGTATCTGTACCGAAGCTGAAAGAAAGATCGTTTACCGCGCATCCAGCATATTGGAATGCATTCTCCAGATCACGATGAATCTCCATCGTATATGGCGGCAACGCGCACACATTAGAGAAATTGGTTTGAACCGGAGTAAATACGTGCTGATATACTGTAGGACTCCCTGCCGCATCAGGCTGTGTGGTCACCGGAGCACCGAAAGCAGCACGCAGAAGGTAACCAAGCGCATTAGGATACGTTTCAACCACTACATCCCCAGCCACCGTGTGCGCACCTTCGAAAGATGTCGCTTCGTCGAAGATGCCCCCCATTGATTCCGATATTACCTGCTCGATGTCTTCGGTTAGGGATTCGGATAAAAAGCGGAGATAATCACTTGCTGCAACTGGTGTCCCCCAAGTCGTTTCTTTTGCGATTCCAATGTGCGCCAATGCTCCTTGTGGCATTATTCGTCACCATCTTTCTTTTTTGGTTTTTGTTCGATTGCACTAAAAAGCCCGGTTGCCTGCAGGATCTCGTCAAAATCCACCACATCGCCGGGCTTATATACTCCGATGCCGGGCACTTCCCGTTCTTCCTGTCCGATATATTTCATTTTTTGGGCCATCCATCTTCACCCCTTAATAGTTCCTGTCCACTTCGACTTCCAGGTGCATTTCCGCGATCATGTGCGGGTTGTTTTGATCCATTGCGACGAAAATTTCTCCATTCGTTACGTTGTGGAACTTAACTGTCCCGCCCAGCTGCGGATTGGCTGCCAAGCGATCGAGCGAATTGTTGACCAAGACTTTTATGTCATTTTGCGCTTTTACCTCATCTCGAAGAGTTACATAAATCCGAACAATCCATCGATAGGTGACCTTTTTCCGCCGGCTGGCCGTGTCTTCCTGGCTAAAACCATCGAAGAAAAGAGTCGCTGCCGGCAGAGTGCCGAGATTCTTCGGCTCGTGGTCGTAAACTTTTTTTAGCTCCGTTACCAACGTAAGCGTACTGACGATGTTAGTTTCAATCGGCTTAATGTCCGCCATATCAGGTCACCAACTTTTCCTGCATTTCTTTGATCGCACGCGAGAAAATGGATTCCAGCTCATTCGAGCTTTGCATATCCTCGATTGGTCCGCGCATAAACCGGCCTTCCTTGATTCGGTGACCCGGGTGCCGGACCAATTTAACCGGATGCGGCGCGCCACCCCAGAAAAGGCTTTTCTGCAGTTTTGGCCGGATCAGATGCGGTTTGGGTTCGGCGCCGTACTCTAAAATATGAATCTGCTGCGCTCCAGGACCGCCGCCGCGTATAAATGCTTTATCGCCTTTCGCCTCGCCGTGAATGGACTGCATCGTTTTGCCTGTCTTCACGTAACCTAGCTGTGAAATACGCTGTTTAGACCGCTTTGGAGCCACTTCGGACACGTATTTCAAGCCCTTTTCGAGGCTCTCGCCCGGCAAATCCTTGAGCCTCTCAAGGTTGCGATGCACTTTTACTTTTCCTTGCATCGTGATCGACATCAGATCAACACCCTTCGATAAGGTGCGAGCAGGAATTTAATTTGACGTGGAAGCCCTTCAGGACGTAAAACAAAGCCCTCTCCGAACGTTTTTGAGAAGTCTGCAAGGTCTGTTTTATAGTAGAACATCACAAGATGCTTGCAAGCCAACTCCATATTTGCCGGTACGGTGCTGAGCCCAGCCGTAAAGCTGATTTTCACGTTCATAATGCCTTCCGGCCATTTTGAATCTAATCGGACAAGTGCGCCACGATCCTTGCGGATTTTATACTCGCTCGCAGGAACGATTACGTCATCGATTTTGACTGACGTTATTGAAGCAATCGGGTATTCGCCGAGCAACAATGTGCTGCGGTCGTTTCCATCATATTCTTTGTCCGTGTAGACCTGCTGTTTGAGGTTTCGTTTACAATAGCCATCCATTTGGCCGGATACGGCATTGATAAGTGATTCTATGAGAGCATCGTCCATGGTTTCTGTGACCGGGATGCGTAGATACTCTTTTGCTGCCTGTAGCGTTGTTAATGCATTGGCGTTTAGAGGCATTATTCATCACCGCCCTCCTTAACACCACAAAAAGAGCCGCCCCGTTTGGAGCGGCCTTCGTGGGGCGACCATTATTGTTGTTCCAGCTCCTGCTTGATTTTCACACGAAGAGCGGTAATTGCGTCTTCCTTGCCTTTCACTCTTTCTCCATCCGGAAGTTCGTAAGTACCTCCACCGACGTGCTGCAGCTGCGCGAGAATCTCCTCGTCAGTGAGGTCTTTTTCTTCATCTTCTTGATCGGCTGGTTCTTGTTCGACGTAAATGGCATATTTACCATCAACAAGTTCCTTTGCTTCGTCAACTGGCAGCGAGTAAATACCGCCTTGATGCAAAGTACCTTCGGGGCCAGCGCTCAGCGTGTTCATTTTTATTTTAATGAGCTCACTCATTCGTTAAATCCCCCTTATACCGGCTGTTTACGGGCAAGTCCACGAATGACCAATGCGCCATAAACGCCGCCAGTAGTTGCGCCGGATACTGTCGTTGCAACCCGCACATAACGCTTTGTACCCTTATAACCAACACGTTGGTTAGTGTTTGTAGCCAGGTTGGACAGAGTTCCGATCAGATCAGCTGCAGCAACTGCGGTGAACGTTGTATTATCGTCACTTTCTTGCGCGGCAACTGCGTGTGTACCGTCAGTAATTGTGCCTACGTGCAAAACAATAGTGGCAGCTTCGAATCCCTGCAGATCGACGCCTGTACCGTTTAAGGATGCCGTTCTTGCCGCTGGCGCGAGAATAGTTTGAGCATCAAACTTAGTTTTTTGATCCAACATGTTGGAATCACACTCCATTTTGAATTTTTAATTTTTAATTTTATAGAGAGGAGCACAAACCAAGTCGTGCCCCTTATGTTTTACTATCCCAGTTTTACACGGACAAACGCTTCGCTTAACACCGGCATTCCATCGCTTTCCATACGACCGATAAAACCGACTTGATTCGTACGGGCGTATAGTTCGACCAAACGCTGAATCGCCATGTCCAGTGCATCAACAATCCAGTAGTATTCGAAATTGCCGATGATGCCGACGTATTTGCCTGTTGTGAAGGTGTTCGGTGCGAATTCAGACATTTGGTATGGGACATCGAGGATCGTGTCAGGCTGCCCCGTCTCGATGCCTGCGCGCCAGATATAGTCCCCGTCTAAGTTCTTGATTTTGCGGATTTGCTTAACAGCATCGCGGTGGAAAATCCACTGAGCACCCTTCCAGTATTGCGGCTTAAGCTTGAATTTGGTCTCGATCAAGCCGTCGGATCCGATTTCCGTTGTTGTGTTACCCGTGCTCACGTCACGGTCAGTCGAGATGCCATTCGAAGAAGAGGTGAACAAACCGAGCGGTTGGTTAACTCCAGAACCGGTCATGAACGCCTTCTCTTGTGTGATGCCGAACTTATATGTTAGGCGGTCACGAACCAATTGTTCCACGTCGATCGATGCCGAGCGCAGCAGTTTATTGGATACGCGGATCAGCTTAGCTACTGCGTGCGGCGTAAGCTCACGCTTGCCGAACGTGATGTCTGTTTCTTGTCCGGTATCCACTTCGCTTGTCCAATCTGCATCGCTCGGGTCGGAATCCAGCGTCGGAACTCCAAGGCTTTGCGCCTTCTCAACCGTGAATTTACGCGCAAGTTGGCGTACAACAACCGCGTCGTCCATCGACTTGATGAGCTCGAGCACAAATTGTTGCGGTGTAACAACGAAACCGCCTGCCGTATCTGTATCGGCTTGCAATGCTTTGAAGTCGTCTTGCGACATCGAATCGCGTCCACCGCGAACGTAGTTGTTAAATGCATTGCTATAAGCAGCGGTTTCACGGGCATTCTTTTTATCTTCCGGTTGGTTCAGGGGCGGCTTACCAGCAAGTAGTCCGCTGCTTGCCTGCATTTCTTCTTCACGCTTCATTTGCTTTTCTAGACGTGTAATTTCAGCCCCCAAGTTATCGAAATCCTGATCCATCCGATCGTACTGTTGTTGCTCATCGGCAGTTAAAGTACGTTTTTCGGAGTCGGCTTTGTCGAGGACTGTACGCATATCTACCACAATTTGAGCGCGTTGTTGTTTCTTTTCATCAATTTTTACGGACACTGACAATCATCTCCCTAAAGTGTTTTTTGTTTCAGTTCAAGTTTTTTGCGCAAAAGAAAAACGCCTGGATCATTGTCCAAAGCGTTTGGTTCCGATTCGTCTTCTTCATTTTTCGGCGGTTCAGTTGGAGGCTCCCCATTATTGTTGGGAAGAAGACTCTTAACGGTTTCAGCAACAATCGTTTTGATCAATTCGATGTCTACCGCTGCTGTCGGTGCTGCCGGCTTGTCTTCCGGCAACTTTGGAGCGTTCTTGAATTTGCTCCAATCCATTTCTACACCGTTGATGATGGCGGTTTTACCCCGGATAGAGGCAGCTACTGCCACGCCTTGTTCAACGCCGTGAGCAAATCCTTGGGCGACTGCGGAATCAGCATCCATCCAAGTCTCCGCATCGAGCAACGGAATGATATCTTCGGAGGTTTTTCCGGTTTTCGCCGAATAGATACCCACCATAGAATCCCGGATCTGGTCCAAAACATCCGCGTACTTTCGCATTTCTGCTGCTGTACCTCGTACACCACCCGAGGGGTTATGGATCATCATGTAAGACCCTTTAGCCATTGTGATCGTATCTCCGGCCATGGCAATTATCGAAGCGATACTCGCTGCGTAGCCGTCGACAAATACGTTAATTTTGGCATTGTGGCGAGTGAGCATCGCATGGATTGCTACACCGGCGAACACTTCTCCGCCTGGAGAGTTAATCCGGACGTTTATCTCATCGACCGCGCCAAGCGCATTTAATTCTTCATTGATCTGCTTGGGCGTGACTTCATCTCCCCAGTACTCGTAGGAGCTGATTTCTCCGTAAAGTAGCAACTCTGCTACGGTTGGCGTTGTTTTCTTCATGCTCCAGTATTTTTTCAAGATCATTCACCCCCTTTCGAGCTGTTTTGATCCTTCCGAGAAGGCTCATCAGCGTAATGATAGTTCTCAGGCATCCAGAAACCTTGTCCTGCCTGTCCGCCGATAGGATTCATGTCCTCCAACTCAAGGATCATGTCAGCGTTCATCCATCCGTCCAAGCGAGCGTTATGGTAGAATTCCGAACGGGACTTCGAATCGCCGCGTAGTAGTCCATTGATGTTGAACTTTGTGAAATATTCCTTGGCTTCAGCCCTGCCTGCCGCACGTTTCGGAAAGAATTTAAGATCCATATCCTGTTCCCAACGAACAAGCCACGGCAGCATTGTATGCTTAACGAACTCAAGTGACTGGTGCTCGATGTTGTTATTTGTCGATCGGTCTAAATCAGCGATCATATGAGGCGGAACATGATAAAAACGCGCAATATCCGTGATCTGGAATTTGCGCGTCTCTAAATATTGTGCCGTCTGCGGCGGAATGCCGATTTGCTTGTATTGCAAACCTTCCTCCAGAATCATCATCCGATGGGCATTTGATAATCCTGTATGCATCTCCTCGAACGATTCACGGACGTTTTCTCGCCCTTCTTTACCGAGCTCGCCTGGATGCTCCAACACACCGCCGACCGTCGCGCCATTCCCGAAGAATCGGGAGCCATACTCCTCTGCAGCGAGCCCTAATCCTATAGACTGACACGCTAAATCAATCGGATTGTAACCTTTAATCCCATCGAAACCGAAGCCGGCAATATGAAGCACCCTGTTTGCGGGAAGCTTTACTGTAGTTCCGCCCGGAAGGATGGTAAGGTACTTTAATTCTTGCGTTTCGGGTTCTCGATAAGGAGAGGTTCGATCTGGCCGCAATGGCCAGAGCCCGATGATTTGTCCGGCATTGTTATACTCGATCTCAGAATACCCATTCCCCCAAAGTCCGAGGTGCCCTTGAATCGTTTCTCTCCATCTAAATGAGCTCATTTCTGAGTTTACAGCCTTGTGGAGCAAGTGATTAAGGAGAATATCAGGCGCTCGAGCCTTTCCACCTGCCGGCAGCGAACTGTATACGTTTAGCGGAAGCATCGCCAGCGTTTGGGCTAATATATGAACGCAAGCATACACCGCGGTGGATTGAAGAGCCTTCATCTCAGTAACGTTAATGCCGGTGAAGGAAGAGCGACCTCCAAACAAACTTGTCAACCACTCAGCAGGCCGTGCAAGTCCGGATGTGGAAGCTCGCGGACCGTCAGGCCACATACCTTTTAAAATACCCATCAACTTCGACTCCTTGCTACGCCAATAGTAAGAATGACCGTCCCGCCAAGGATAAGTGCCCAAGGCGGAGATAGCCACCAAATACCGACGCACAATAATAAAAGCCCGATCAGAGCGAGCAAGTCGTTCCAATCAGGCTTATTATTTGGTTTTTCGTTCAAGAGTCTCAACCCCTCTCGTTTTATATATGGATACTTTCTTCTTCGGCCTGAGCATTGCCCGAGTATGTGCGTTCATAAGTGATGCTGCCGGGTCGATTCGGAACTTAGATTTGGATTTATCGAGCATCATATTTTCGTTGTGATCGACAGTTTTCTCCACTGCATTACCCATCGCAAAAGTAAGAACAGGGTTGTTGTTATGGATGATTTTTTTACCATATGTGCATTCCCTGAAATTCTTGGTAGGCTCAGAAAGAAAATTAATTCGCTGCGGGATCTCGACCATCGTGTGACCTTTGTCCGCCATCTCTTGCGATATTAATCCAGCAGACCACTCGTCATAACAGACCTCTTGGATTTTCCAGTCATTCTCTTCGGCCTGCTCGATGATATATTTCTGAACACGCCTGTAATCGACGACAGCACCTTCGGTCAGCGTTATCCATCCCTGATCTACCCAAACGTCATAGCGGACGTTATCGCTCGCGATCTTGGCCTTTAACGTCTCTTCCGGTAAAAACGAATGAGATAATACAGCGAAGCGATCATCGTCAAGTGGGAACTCGAAGGCAACACTCGTTAAGTCAATTTTTTTGGATAAGTCCATACCAACAAAGCATGTTCTGCCGCGTAGATCTGGGAATGGATTATCTTCAGTAGCGCCGCATGCCTTCCACTTGTCCATTGACATGTAGCTGTTTGCCTTCTGATCCAGCCATATGTTGAAGTTCTTCGTCCATACGTTGCGCCGATCTCCAGGCTTGTCTTTCGCGGTCTGCAATTGAGACCGTAAATAACTCATACCCTCCGGTGTTCTGGCCAACAAAGGGTTACATTTAATCCAATTTCGCTCATCCTCAATTTCTTCTTCTGAGTCCATCTGCGCGATATAGATAAAGTACTCTTCATTGATGGCCGTACCTTCGAGGACCATCTTGCAATATTCATATTCATCAAAACATGGGCCATTAATGTCGAAGCCTGCCGTTGTGATGATAAACAGCAGCGGCTGCCGTCGCATACCCATACCGGATACGAGAACGTCATACATATCGCTGTTCGGATGAGCGTGATACTCGTCGATGATGCCGGCATGCGGGTTGAATCCATCCATACTCTTCGTCTCTTTGGAGAGTGGAAGCATCTTGCCACCGTTGGTCTTGTGCAGCATCTTGTTGACGCGTGTATATATTTTCTTCTTAAGCTTCTTGCTGCCTTTGACCATCTTCTCAGACGCATCATAGACAACCTTGGCCTGCTCCCGCATCGTTGCCGCCGTGTATATCTGAGGCCCACCCTCGCCATCTGCTGCGAACATATAAAGGCTTACAACCGATAGCGTTGTAGACTTGGAATTCTTCCGGGCCACTTGCTCATACGCTTTCCGGAAGCGCCGCATGCGCGTCAGCTGGTGAACCCAGCCGAAAATGCTGCCAACAATAAACTGGAGGAAATCGTCCAAGATGATTGGATCGCCCTTTTTAACATTCAGGCCATCCTCGATATGCCGGCAATACTTTTCTGCGAAGTCAAACACCTTGGTCGCCTTCGATTCATCAAAGACGTAAGGGAATCCTTCCGTGCCCTGCCGCTCTAAATCTCGTAAATGACGCTCGCATGCTAGAATGACATATTTGCCCGCGACAATACGCCCTTCGACAACATCGAGGGCGTATTGCGTTGTGGGATGAACTAGCGTGCTAGTCGAGGTCGTCATCCTCATCATCCTCGGTCGTGTCTTTCGGCCTTGCTAGACGAGCGCGAGCTGCAGGTGATAATCCGAATTCAGAGCAGAATGATTTGAACTGGGTTGCGTACTTTTGGGCGATGGCCACATTCGGGTTTGCAACCTTGTTAACCGCCCCGATCGAGTTCTTATGTTCAAGCACTAGACCTTCTTTTTTAATCGATCCGGATGCTTTTACATACTTAGAATAAGCGTCGCATGCAATAGCGAGCGCGTATGTGTCGACGTTGGTCATTAGGTCGAGATCCGATAACTCTTGAGAGATTGAATCCCACATCTTCCTCCCGACGGCATCCAACCAGGTTGGCCGAACAATGTTATCGCTAGCGGGCTTTATCGCCTCTTCCGCTTCTTGCATTGCTTCGATTTGTGCTTTCGATAGTTTCGATTTATTGCCATTTGCAAGGTGCGCAGCTACTGGTTTCTTTGGAGCGCCCGCCATGATCACCACCGCCTTTCTTTAAATTTCTAAAGGGCCAGGGCCATTTTCCGTAATTTTCGCACGCGAAAGGCCCCGCCGGTCTATATGGCGTTTCCCCAGAGGAATTGACCCCCCCTACCCTTACGCGCCCCTCGACCTATCCCTGAAGCATTAACTAGACGAAGCCTCTCAAGTGCCTTCTAGCGCGTCTATGGACGTCTCATGCATCCGCTTTTTAAGCAACTCTATTTCAGATTCAAGTTCCTTCACTCTCGATACAGCATGTTCCCGGTACTTATCGTACTTATTTTGCAACGTCTCCACTTTCTGTTTTAACTCTCCGCATGTCGGACAACGTTCATCTAACCAGTCACCCTTTAAGATAGGATTAGTAACTGTTCTATCATTTCCATTAGCAAGATCAATTCCTATGATATAGCCGTCCATCATTCATTCACCCCGCAACCAAAGCTATAATGATAAGTACTAAGATTGCGAGCAAGCATAAGCTGGTTAGAAAGTCGATTATGTGCTTGGCTTTATCCATCATCCGTTCACCTTTCCCACTCCACTCACACCAGGTTTAATGATGATACCGCCATTAAGATGCTTAGCTTCATAACTAGAACGGATAGCTTCCTTCTCTGATTCCGTTATGTCCTCGTCACCATCCTGCAACCCTAAGTCCTTCTCGATGCTATCGCATACAGCATTGATCCGTTCAAGCGTATTCTTATGACCGTTGTTAACCGTGGCCAGGTTGCCATGTAGCCGCGTAAGCCTATCCAAGTATTCCAGCTTCATTGCAGTTGGTTGGAATTCGTCAATTACACATACATCGAATCCCTTTCCTTTTATCGATTCTTTAATGCTGCTTGTAAATTCCCGCCCCGTAGCTTTTCTAACTGGCGACATATAACCTTTACACTTATCGCATGATTTACCGTCAACAGCTACGCTCACGATTTCGTTATTGCATTCAATACATCGATACAATATATATCCAGTCAACCTTCTCACCCTTCCGCATCTTATCTTTTCGAGAAAAAAGAAAAAGCCGCTCCATATGGGCGACTTGTTGATAACGATATAATACGGCGCAGTTCAAATGCACGTGGTACGCTCCGCTTCACGTCAAGCGCCACTAAAGTGGCTGTTACTTAACGTACTTTGTAACTTAAGAGGAAGGATAAGGGCAGTATACAATTAGCTTGTTTTACCGTCAAGAGAACCGTTTTATTTGCCTTTGATCTTCTTCCGCCCTTTAACCGAGTTGCAATGTATGCAGGCTGCCTGATGATTGTCCCGATCCCAAAACTTAGGATCATCCGGGCCATTTGGCGGATCGATATGATCAACGCATTGTGAAAGCGTTGTGCAGCCATCAAGTTTTAGCCGGCAAAACAAATTGTCTCGGAACTGTAAGAATCGCTTACTATACAGTTGCCATCGATACGTGTAACCGCGCTGTGCCGCCGATCCGCGCTGCCGCTCATACTGCTTTTCGAGCTGCTTATGATCTTCACAATAACGCCCATCCGTTAGATTCGGGCACCTGGGAGATCCACACGGCTTTAATGGTTTACTAGGCACGCGGTCAACTCCTCCTATATGAGCAATAAAAAAGCCGCTCGTTTGAGCGACTCAAAATAAAAAAGCACCGGTTAGGGTGCTTTTATCTCAATATTTTTTTCTAAATAATTCAATCCCGAAAGAGTGATCTTGGCGGATTCGGCAAAAACCCCAACAACTTTATTGCCTTGGCCTCCTCTTACAACTCTTGCATTTTTAAGAAATCCTTCATCATTAGCAATCTCCAATACATCCCCGAACAACTGTAAATCAACGTCATAGTCCTGAGCTTTTGGAGCTTTGCCCTGATCAAAATCACTTAAAATCTTGTATAGCAATTCCTTCTTATTCATTCATGTCACCTCCCTGTCTACTCTTTTCGTCAACAGGAAAGGATTTCCTCTTTCGGTATCGAAAAACCTATCGTAACGTGAAACCTATCGTCCGGATCGGCGTGATCTTCACAATCTCATGCCGCGGTATCACCCAAACTTCAGCACCGTTCGTGATCTTGACATGCGTACCTTCCGCATCTTCCAGCACACCCTCGTGTTTCGCCATTGTGTCGAGCTCCAACACTACCACAAGCCCAATATAATCATCGATCCGCATTGAATCGCCCTCCTTGTTTAAAGAGCAATTCGACGAGATCGATTATTCTCCTTCTATCCTGGCGCCTTCAATGTCCTTGATGGCAAACCACTCACCATCAACCATGAACTGGCCTTTCATCTGATCGACCCGATCCACAATCCCGACTATCTCAAGATCCTCAAAATCATGAAACATCCGGAGCTTAATCGGCTGGCGCTGCTTCATCGACTGAGCGACTGCTCGCGAAACGTCTTCCCATTCTTGATCATCGAGAACTATCCGCGTGCGCTTCTGCCTTTCACGATCCCATTCATTCAATGCAATTTTATGTTCCGGTAACATCATTCGTGATGATTCCCACATTCCATTTCCCTCAAGTTTTTTCGCCATAATAGATAGCACCGTCCTTTTAGATTGATGCTCTTATTATATGCGAACAGTTGTTCGTTATTCAATATTGACTTTATGGAAGAAGCAACGTTTACTTCGGTACGTTGCAAACCGCTGCGAGCCGTCATCTTTTCCCATGCAGTCAGGGATCGAAGGAGGGAAACCAAGCAGCGAGCACTTTCCTACCAAGTGCGCACAGCCAGAAGCGGCGTAACGAAAAAGAGAGCCGTTAGGCTCCCTTGGGAATAGCTGTATGATATACGGCTTCCAACTTACGCCATCCACCGCTTTATGTGATTCTATTCCGGATTAATCAGCCGGCGTGAAATCGACGTAATAGGATTTACCGACCTCGAATTGCTTTGCAGCTTCTGGGTTCATGATGCAAAGCTCGATCTTACCGCTCGGTGAATATTTGTAGAAGCGCTTGTTCTCCTCGCTACCGTTCATAATCGGTTGAAGTACAACCGTCTCCATCTTCTCCGTATTGACATGGTTGGCATGTTCTCTTTTCTCTGCACAGTAGAACTTTGCTCTTACCGACATTTCTGCACCTCACCAATGATTTGTTTTAAGAGCTCCGCAATTGTGTTACCAGGATGAGGTGTCCTCCTCATCATAGAATCGGCAGCCAACCGAATTTGCGGAGCAGGCTCTTATACATCGCCAAACGCTCATATTTGCCCTGTAACGCGTTCTAAGTTTTCGTGTCCGAATACAGGAGCGAGACACCAAACAAACGTTTGGGGCTAAACGTGATCGTCAGGCGACGAGATATTGGATCACCTCCTGATAACTTTGCATCAACCTATGCTGTTATCGTTTAGTGCCTACAACTATTGGTGGCAGAACAAAGACAAAAAAACGCACTTTTAACTAAATATGAATCAATATGTACTCTATGATGATAATTTTTCTGTTTTTCAATGAACAATCAAGCTATGCACACATTTCGAGGTGCAGCCGAACGATATCATGGAACATAAAAAAGAGCAGGAGGGATAAAACCTCGCTGCTCTTTTCTTATTCTGTGATTAATCCAACAACACGATCTAGAGCAGCAGCAGCACTCTCTTGTGCATTCGGCAATAGATGTGAATAAACCCTCAATGTTGTATTCACGTTAGAATGTCCTAGCCGTTGCGATACGACTCGAATATCCTCGCGTTCGTTAAGCATAATGCTGGCGCTCTGATGCCGAAGGTCATGATACGTAATTCTCGGTTCGTGTGCTGGCTTATATTTGTCACATATGTTGTACCATGCCGCCAGCACCTTAGAAGCTCGCGCTGGGGTGCCCAAACTGGAACAAACCACTAAATCATTATCCTCATATTTACCACCCTTAGCTTCAAGCATCTTCTTCTCATCCTCAATGAGGGAACGATGTTCCTCTAAGAAAGCCAACGTCAGTGGGGATAGTGCAACAATCCGAACGCTGCTATCGTTCTTAACTTTCTTGAATATTACCTTGTCTTTTCGCAAGCTTCGGCGCACTCTAAGGAGGGAACGTTCAAAGTCTATGTCCGACCACTTCAGACCAAGTATCTCTCCTTGCCGCATCCCTGTCATAATAGCCAAGAAAAATGCGATCCAGAAGCGTGTCTTGCCTTTGCCGTTCGAAAGGACTTGCTTGACCGATTCATTGCTCCAAATCTGTCGCTCTTTCCGTTCTACCTTCGGGCGATCATCCTTCGGTATTTTGTTAGCTGGATTCTTTGCGATGATCTCCATTGTCTCGGCATGATTTAATGATGCGTTGACAGTAGCGAAGATTCTCTTCACCGACTCATCGCCAAGCCCCTTCTTACGAAGGTTTGTGATGAATTTTTTTATATCCATTGCCGTCATTTTAGACAACGTCATTTCCCCTAGTCCCTCTTTGATGTGTCTGTCAAAGAAAGATTGATAAAGATCCTTTGTCGTGTCCTGAATGTTGTCTCTACCTTCCAACCATTCTGCGAAATATTCTCCGTACGTCGTTCTTGCAGGGTCAATATATTCCCCCCGATTTAATTCAGTCATTAAAGCAGCTCGCGTATTCTTCGCTTCAGTGAAGGTACGGAAGCCTCGACGCGTGACCCTTTTCCCATTGACCATAATCTGAAACCAATATGGCTTTCCGTTCTTGACTTTATCGTTGAAATTAATGCCATCCTTCGTCTTACTGTCCTCTTTTTTCTTAGCCACCCGGTGCGAACCCCCTATAATTGCATCACTTTTGCATCAGTATATCCGATTTGCATCAAATTTGCATCAAATGCATCTTAAATTAATAAAACCCCCTTTATATCAAGGGGTTTCAGGCATGGTGTTTTTCCCTTCAAAGTTTGTCACCCCTCCTTGCGCGGGTTTTTATGGTTTAACAAGGTTAAGGGATACAGTCAAATTATAGTATGAAGGGGCGATAGCAATGGTGCTGTAAACGGTGAAAATGGGCTCCTCTCACTTACATCTTTGCGTGGATAATTAAACGGTGCGCGGGGTTAATGATGGGATCACACGTAATTAATGTTAGCAGCTTGTCTTTGTTGTTATAGTTTAGGACGGACACGTCTGTCGGCTCGACGATCGATACCTTATACACGGTGTCCTCTTCTCATTTTCCTCACACTCTCTTCAGTTAGCTTGCTGCTGCACAAATACCCATTTTCTGCTCCCATAAAAATTAAGGCCAACCGTTACTACGGTAACAACCGCCTTTGCAACGACATCGTCCATACTAAACAGCTTGGTTAAAGCAGCAAGCAGCAGCAATGAAATGCCGAGCACAATGCCGTTCCAGGCGGCAAAACGCAGCCGTTTCTTCCATTCATTCGTACCGGGTTCTGAAGCCGGACCTTTGTTAAAGGTATACCGGTTATTTAACAGAAAGCTGTTAACCATTCCAGCACCATAAGAGAGTATTTGAGCCAGCAAGTAATAGACGCCAAGCCAAATAAACAAAGTGAATAATACAAAATCGATAGCCGTATTGAGCACTCCTACCAAATTAAACCTGAAGAATTGTGCGGCGAGCATTTTACGGTTCGGTTTAAACATATTCTTTTAACCGTTCAGGGTCATTTGCGGCCGTAGGGTAATCACCCTTGGGACCGGAATAGCCCTGCACATCACGCACGATATAGAGCGGTCTATTTTTTGATTCATCGTAAATCCGTCCAATATACTCACCGATCAGCCCAAGCAGCATAAGGATAATGCCATTGAACAGCAGATTAACCGCAACGATTGAAGCCCATCCCGCAACCGTGCTGCCGGTAAACAGCTTCTGAAAAATAACGACGATTAAGTATAAGAAACTACCAATCGACAGGGTAAAGCCCACATAGGTAGCAATCTTGAGCGGCTTGTGGGAAAAGGACGTAATGCCGTCAACCGCAAAAGAGATCATTTTTTTGAGCGGATATTTGGTATCGCCGGCAAAGCGCTCCTCACGTTCATATTCGACCATCGTCTGCCGAAAGCCGATCCAGCTTACCAAACCCCGGACAAACCGGTTTTTTTCTTTCAAGCCGCGCAGAACATCGCACACTTTGCGGTCGATTAAACGAAAATCACCGGTATCGACAGGAATATCAACATTGGTCAAAATCCGCATGGTGCGATAAAAGATTTTCGCGGTCACTTTTTTAAACACGGTCTCTCCTTTACGCTTTAGCCGCTTGCCGTAAACCACTTCATAGCCTTCCTTCCACTTGGCAATCATCTCTAATATGACCTCAGGCGGATCTTGGAGATCCGCATCGATAACGACGATCGCATCTCCCTGCGCATAATCCATGCCTGCGGAAATCGCAATCTGGTGCCCAAAATTACGGGAAAAGTTTATAAGACGGACGCTCGGGTCAAAGTTGCATATCATCGTGATTAGTTCTACTGTTCGATCGTGACTGCCATCATTAACGAAAATAAGCTCATACGGCTCCTCCGTACCATCCATTACTTGCTTAAGCCGATCGTACGTAAATTCGATAACCTCTTCTTCGTTGTACATTGGCACGATAATACTATACTTTACAGCCGATTGTTTCATCCTCGTACCCCCACCTTATTAAAATAGCCAGCCCGGGAACCAGCGCAGCACATGCTCCACATACCATCCCTGGACGGTCATGCCGGACAGAGCGGGATAGAACATAAAGAACAACAGAATGGCAGCGGCCAAAAATAGATTTCGCCATAAACGATAGCTCGGCCTTTTCTCCTCGATTACTTTGAACATATAAACCAGGCTAAGGATAATGAACGGCACCATCGCAAAATAGTGATAAAGAAAGGTTAACCGAGTGACCAGCATCCAAGGTACGTACTGAGCCAAGAACGCGATCCATATTGTATAAATTGCTTTGTTTCCCCGTCTAATGCTTAACCAAATCGTTGCCAGCATCGCGAAAATCCCCGCCCACCAAATTAGCGGATTGCCCATAGCGACTATCGTGGATTTAAGTCCGGCAGGCAAATTGTCTCCCGAGTAGTACCATACAGGCCTTTTCATGAACGGCCACTCCCACCAAGAGGAAGAGAACGGATGCGTCGATACGAGATTGCTGTGATAACTAAACATATGCTTCTGATAGTCAATAAAGCTCTTAATCGTGTACCCGTCCTCCATTACAGTAAGAACCGGGATGTAAGACAAGCCGTAAATAAGTAACGGAACTACAATATAGAATACTAAACATACAGCAAGAGTTATCCATGTATATCGCGGAAAAACATTGACGATATGCAGCAGCTTTTCTTTATTGAAAGAATACTCCTGCGTACTTCCCCAATGCAATACACGTTTGGCTGCAGCGTACTGCTTGTACCGTTCAAATAACGACAAACCAAGCATCACCGATAAGCCTGCTCCGCCGTATAACACAATCCACTTGGAAGCGACGCCGATTCCAAAAAACAAACCTGCCAGAAACAAAGGAACCAGGGTAACACCGAGCTTTACCCGATAAAAACTTAATGAATAATAGTTGTGCATGAAAAAAAACATAAGCATAATAAAAAATACGCCGTACACATCGATCGTCGCGATTCGCGTTTGTGTAAAATGCATGAAATCAGCGGCGAACAAGGCTGCAGCAAGCGCTGCGTAGACGCTGCTATTGAACAATCTTCTTGCAAACAAATACATGAGGGGCAGCATGGCGATACCAAAAAGCGTTCCCGCTATGCGCCATCCGAACGGATTCAGCCCGAATAGCTTTATACCGAGCGCGATAAAGATTTTGCCAAGCGGCGGATGCGTATTCTCATAAGCCACGATATGCTCCAAATGCTCATACGCTGTACGGGCATGATAAATCTCATCGAAATAGGAACCTTTCATATATGTTGCATCATATGCTGCCAGCTGTTGTTCATCAAATAACAACTGCACGCTGCCTCTTTTGGCATCCTTAGCTTGTTCTTCATTCATTCCAACGATCGGCAAAGGCGTTTTGTTGCCTTGTTCATAAATGGCCAGCTCATGCATGGAGAATCCCGTTTGCATAACGGTTAGCTTGATATAGCGCGCTTGCAGCTCGGACGGCTGGCTGTTCCAAGTAAACACGGCTGTATGGCTGCTGTCTACTTCCATCACATGATCCCAGTCAGCACCCGTTTGGCTAAATTCATATTTATACTTTCCGGTACCGACCCCGCCAAAGCTATTTATACGGTCCAGCTGCTGAACCTCTCCAAGATCGACGAAGAAGCTTTGACCTGCTGACGCAGGCTGCCAGGCGGTTTCCGGTCCCTTCATATCTCCCAGCTGATATAAAGCGACAATTGCATATACGAGCGTTACCGCCCCCATCCATATCCAATCTTTTCGATGAAGCCGGCGTGCATCTTGATTAAATTTTGATGCCGAGTCAACTGTAAACTCCGTTAAAGCCACATGATCCGATTGTATTTTCTGCTGCTCATCTATCCGTTCAATCGGCTTCACTCCGGCACGTATATAACGATCATATCCGGTATAGAGCATGTAAAGCATCAGACCAATATTTGCTGCGGAGCATAATAAAACAATTCCATTAAACGGCACGTTTGTGCTCACCTTACTGTAATCCAAGACATAAGCGATATTAATAAAGCTGGTTATACTAAATCCAAAATAGATGAATAACATTCTGCGGTCGAGTGATTGAACGAAGGCCATTATGGCGAGCAAAAGAACCGGGAACATGTAACGCTCATGCATTTTCGTGACGCCTATAAACACGACTACAATCAAGATCATCGCCACAAAAAAAGAACGACCCGAATCGTTGCCGCCGCGCTTCCGAAGCGCGAAGTAACCGGCCAGCACTACGGCTGCCAAAATAAAAATAGACCCCCACGTTTCGAACGTAAACAAAAGCCACTTATCGGTAATCGGCTTCCAATTCGCATCGCTCAGCGCATAGAGATTAAACGCATTTAACGTTGAATAGGGATAAGAGGAAAGCGTCCCTTTATACAGCGAAATGAGAGCGGATAGCCCCCCGTTTCCCCAGAAGAAAGGCAAAGCTAACAATATGAACGTTGTAAAGCCGTAAAAAGCGCTAACGGGAATTAGCTTCCAAGCTCTCCGGTAAACAAACCAGAGCAGCAGCACCGGCATAAAAATAAAGGCTTGCGGCTTAATTAAAGCTGCAAGGGCAAACCAAATCGAAGCGCGTTCGATTTTATTTTCCGAAATGTCTCGGATAGAAAGCACCAGAACGAGCGCAAAGATCGAATCCACTTGACCCCATGCAGCTGAATCAACGATAACGGCCGGATTAAAAACATATAGCAGCGCTAATCCAAGAGAAAGCGAGAAGCCCGCTTTCTTTTTTGCCATTTGATAAATCAGGCAAGCTGATGCCAGATCGGCTGCAATAGACGGCAGCTTGAATAACAGTATGGCCACGGCAGAAGAACCTTCAAGCGCGAACGCGCTTTTTACAGCTCCTAACACATACAACACATAAATATACCCTGGCGGGTAATCAACAAACATACCCGAGTTGTAAAATCCGGAAAGCCCGCCCGACACAGCATGGTCCGCCCATGCCATAAATAATGCGATATCGTTGACGTAGCCCTTGCTGGCAACGGCAACCCACAAACGGAGCGCAAGCGCGCTTACAAATACTGCGGCGGGCAGAATTTGGTGCAAATGGAGCTTCCGATCCAGCCAGCTTCGATCCCGCAAAAGCTTGTTGTAAATGATTGCAAAAAACAAGCTGAATAGCGCCGCAAACCCTAATACAGGAAGAACAGAGCCTCCCGCAGCAGCAGCCTCTGACGAGTCGCCTTGTTCAGATGCGCTTAGACTGAATACTTCCGCCCCGGCAGGAGCCTTCGAAACCTTCTCTACGCTGACATCGTCGAAATAAGCCTTCCCCGTGTTAATACTCCCGTAGCCGCCAAGACTGGCGCCAAACGTAATCTTCGTTTGTCCTTTTCCCGTCTTTCCGTAGAAATAGACGTATTCCCATTTCCCGTTCGTATCCCTCACTTCAGGGTATGTAACAGCAACACCATCTACATAGAGATGAGCGCCGGCAGCATCTGTGCCGATTCGTTCTGTTTTGACGTATGCAGAAAACTTATAGACCGAGTTCGCCTTTACGGCAACGTCCTGCGTCCAGCGTGAATGGTTGGCTTCCACATTATCGAGCATGACTGATTGTTTGCCCGTATGGGCTTCAGCGTCGCTGATCGCATAAGCGGTTATATGCTCTTCCTTTAAATAGGCATCATGGCTCCAGTCATCGGGCACACCGTCCGTTACGTTCTCGAAGCTGGCATTTTTCAATAAATTATTCGCAGCTTGACCGAAACCAGAAGGCCACAGAAGGGTTAAGAGCAATATGATTATTACAGCGCGGATGGACATTTTCATCATCGTTCCAGTTTCCACCTCATATCGGCATTAGTATGAGCTTTTACAGTAAAATACAACTTCACTCTATTAGATAATATTGTGATGGTCAATGAAATAAATAAAAAATATTGCCGTCCTCTGTGCGCGTGCTGGAGAAGCTATCGGTACAACCGCAGCTTCTGAACAAGTAATAAAAGCGGAACATTCCGTAATCCATGAATTCTGTCCATACCCTCAACTGATCGCCTTCATATCTTATATCATGATTGCTTTGCGCAAGCGTCGATATTGGATAAAGGAGGGATAGCCCTGCATCCTCCCTATGTAGGCATTCTCGTAAACAATAACTTGTATCGCAAGATTTCCTCCGGAACATCGGACTTTGAAAACTTCGACCTTTATGTTAAAGCAGGTAAAAAATACGGCATTACCCCGTGCTTCTTCCGATTGTGCGATCTTCGGATAGGACAATCGTCTGTGAAGGCTTACGTTAAACTAGATAATAGTTACGTCCGGACGAATGTCCCTGCTCCCTCGGTCATACACAATCGGGCATTCTTTTCAAGCAAACGTCAAATTCGTCTATTGTCTTCGTACCTGCGCAACGGACGCCTGCTGTTTAACCGTCGAAATCGTTACGGCAAGCTGCTAATTCACCGCTTGCTATGGGAAGACGCGGACTTGCGCCCGCATATGCCAGCGACCGAACGGGCCACAGCGTCCGCAATTCAAAGGATGATGAGTCAGTCCGACTCTCTGATCGTCAAGCCGGACAGCAGCAGCGTTGGGCGTGGCATCATGCGTATAGACCGAACGAATGCTGGTTGGAAGCTGACGTATCCGGTATCGCTCGTTTCCGTGAAACAAAAGTGGCGCTCCATCGAATGGAAAGGTAAGAAACTGCCCGCAGTGCTTCTGAAACGCATTCGAAGCACGTTCTATATCGTGCAGCAGTGCTTACCTCTTGCAACTTTCAAAGGGAGTCCCTTCGATCTACGCGTCTCCGTGCAGCGAACTGCGGAAGGTATCTGGGATATGACCGGTATCGTAGCGAAAGTGGCCCCGAAGCACACGTTCGTGACGAACGTAGCTCAAGGCGGCAGTACGTATCAGTTGCACACGATATTGCAAGAAGAGTATGACAATTTAGACATGGAAGAGGTAGAAAAGCGCATCTACAACCTTTCCATGCGAATCGCTTCCCAGTTATCCAAACAACTTCCCCATATGGCCGACTTGGGGCTCGACGTAGGAATTACGACTGACGGGCATCCGATGTTCATCGAATGCAACGGCAGAGACCAACGCTACAGCTTTCGCGAAGCCGGCATGATGGACGTGTGGACGGCTACCTATGATAATCCAATGGGTTACGCCAAATACTTGCTCGACAATCACTCCGAAGCATAAGCGTCGGAGTGAGTTGTTACGATTGATCATCCCAATTAATATATTTCCATGAAAACGCCTGCCCCTCGCCGATCGGCTTCAGCAACGTGCGTCCTAATAGTTGGTCGAAATCGTCCGGGGCCATATCCGACCAATCTTACGTCCGCTTAAACTGAATATCCCTCTCCGTCAAAATCGCACCGTTCGGTAAATCTCGTGCGGCCACCATTTGCTTGCGAGAAGGTACATACTTTTTCTCTTCCTCTTTAAGATCGAATTTCGAAGGTCCGCTCATTTGCGAAATCAAGTTCGTTTCCTCCGTAAATGAAGTAAACCTATTCGCTTCGATGGCGGATTCGTCGTCAATGCGCTTACTAGAAAAATCCAACGTGACATGCTGTTCAAATACGCGCACTTCCGAGCCCATATACTGCAGCATTTGCAACATACCTCTCTTGATTGGAATGTACTGCGGTATGATCGGCGTATCCGGCTGGAAAATCGGATTCTGTACGGCAACAAATCCTTCATTGATCGGCAAAATTTCTTCGCGAACCGTATCTACGATGACTTGATAGATCTTCCTAACGGTCCCTGCTTTCACTTAGCCAGGAAATTGAACCGTAACAGTCGGCATAACGTGCTCGCCCGCTTGATCAACAAGCTGACCCGAATGATTCATATAGATCTCCTGATGAGCATCCTCGAAGCCTTTGGCTTGACCTTCCCTATAGCCTTGCTCATACCCGCCTTGATACTCTCTCGAAATCCTTCTTCTATGCATGGACTTCCCCGTCAGTCTTTTTCTCGCAGCTCCGCCGCGCTTTTCCCCTTTTTTTGCAGCGCCTTTCATTCGGCGACTTTTTAAGGGACGCCTCACCTTTCCCGTTATTGTTCTGCTTCCTTTTTTTAAGGAAGCTTTTTTTGTTTTCTTCTGCAACATGCATCTTTGCCTCCGTACCAATGATTTTATATATTTCCGGCCTTTATGATCGGGGGTGCTATAATAGGCAATCCTTCCGCATACCGATTTTTCTCGTCATGCGAGATCGGCTTTACATAACGCTGCTGGAAATTCCATGCAATGCATGCCTGCTTTGTTACGATTCGATGGAGCTTTCCCTGCCTGTATTGATACATTTCGCCATCCTCCGTTTGCGCAAGTCCACCCTCGGGGAAGTCCGGAATTGGCGTGGATAGTGCCGCTATTTTCCGCAGCAGCGATTCAATGGAAATATCAGCTCCGATAGGCCAATTCCACAAATCAAGCTGCGGCAATCGTACGGCAGGACCTAACGGTTCGCCACCGCAAACTGCAAATCTAATACCATGCTCTACCCAATACACGTTAGAATCCGTCCCTTTTACGAGGATGTGAGTCGGATAAAAATCAGAAGCTTTTCGGTTTTCGGCAGGCTGAGCCGAATCCATCACCGTTTCAAGTCTGCCTATTTGCTGCCAATCTCCCCATTTCTCTCGAAAATAAACATGGTTGTGCCTCGAGGCATCCCGAAATGACCGCATGGTGACGCTGCCATAATGATGGATGAACGTATCTTCCGCAATGACCAAATCCAGGCCTAACAAACGAATGCGAAGATAATAATCGACATCCTCGCAGGTGCCATTTACGTAACCTTCATCCAAATAACCGACCCTCTTCAGTACGTCCCTGCGCAGCAGCAAACAAAAGCCAAAAATACCCTTCGACCGTCTCCATCGATCCGGATTGGAACGATTGTAGCTGCTGGCAAAACGCTGCATCTCACGAGTCGTTTTATAGTTCACCGCAATCTTCTGGTCATTAGATAAATTGTTCGTTACCGGACCGACAAGGCCGATGGATGGATCGCTAGATAAGCATGTCAAAAGGTTGGACAGCCAATCTTTGGTAAGCAAGGTGTCATTGTTAAGAATGACAATCGATGTCCCTTTGGCCATCATTAGTCCTTGATTAACGCCTCCGGCGAAACCTAGGTTAACCTTGAATATTTTATAGCGCACTCGCCCTTTAAGAGACTTCAAATAGGCTGCTGTTCCATCCTTCGAGCCATTGTCGATAATAATCAGTTCATAAGGCTGCTGCGTATATTTCTTTATGCTTTCGATGCAGCTTCTCAAGTATTTCAATTGATTAAATGTCGGGATAATAATGCTGGTGCCTTCAAAAGGCTGATGAAAACTTGCAGCGGCCGCTTGTTTGCCGGCAAGGTAGCCGGAAGCATAGCTGGCATGATAGCCTCTGAGATAGTTTTGAGTACTGACCCCTGAATATATTCGAAGTGACCGACGACGGCGCATGAAGCTTTACCTCCCTGATGTGACGTTGAGCAGCTGATGCAGCCGGTTTCGATAAGTGTGCATCTCTAAGGTTTTCCTGAAGCCATTTAGAGCCATTTGTTTTCTTTGTTCCTCATGGTGGAGGTAATAGACCATTTTATCGACCAACTCCTTAGGTGAAGCATACGTTTCGATTTCAGTGCCGGGTATATAAAAATCGTTTAAATCCTGACGGATATCCGTTAGCTGAAACGCGCCGCATGCTGCTATTTCATATGTTCGCGGGTTAATCGACAAACCCGGAAGGTTACGGCTGTTTTTATTGTGCACCTTATCGTCATGTGAGCGATGGATGTTAATGACGATTTTGGAACCGTTATAATAGCTTGCCGCCTCATCCGCGCTGATCCAACTTATGCGGATATGTCTCTTCAGGCTTTGATAGCGCCGGAGCCGTTTCCATAGCAAACCGATAATTCTAGTATCGCGGGATGCCAGATAAGGTCCGATTCGGTCAATGAGTCGAACTCTGTTAAAAAAAGCATTGCCTATGAAACAGATATCGCTTTGATATTGTGCAGGTACATACTTAGGCTGATAGACCACAGGGTTTGCAGCGAGCGGAAGGTAGTGGACCTGACATCCAAGCTGCTGATAAATAGGAATAGACGCAAGCTCGTGAGTAAATAAGTAATCGTAATTGGGTGCTAGTATGGTCGTAACGTCTATCATATACGGTTCATCGACCAGCCAAACGGCCGTCTTAATACCTAGCGAACGAATGCCCTGAATTTGGCTTCCTGTCACACGTATGCCATGCATGACAAGGACGAGATCCGGTCTTAGCTGACTGGTCAGCCCGATCAAGTTATCGGAGGGAGATGCGACAATCAGCTCTCTTACAAGCCCCCTCAGAGCATCCGTTACAGCCTGATCAATATCGGGGAATGGACCACGTGCTCCTGTACAAACATACAATACCCGAATCGGATGCGCAGCGATCTGAGCATGGGGAATTTGACTTGCCGTTGCTTGGCAAGTAGCGACATGATACCCGTGCTTCCATCCGGCTGTGCGTCCTGCGTCCCAACCGCCTGCATAGCTCCGTTCATTTCTTTTTGCAGAAGTGACGCTCTTCGCTCGATTTCGAATCTTAGCCTTCACTTGTTCTTTCCTCCATTTGTGCTTCATGTTGCATTCACCGGGATCGAAGTTCTTTTACTCTTTGGCATCCAACTCCGACTCTTACCAGTGACTAAATGCAGTAACCTCATCGTTATTCTTCTTCCCACAGCTTAGCATCCGCCTCATGCAGGGATTCCAGCGTTCCTGCATCCATCCACCATCCATTCATTACGTTATAGGTCAGAGTACCCTTCGCGGCATATAGATTATTGACATCTGTAATTTCAAGTTCTCCTCTTGAAGAAGGATGAATCTTATCTACAAGATCAAATACTTGACTATCATACATATAAATCCCTGTCACACAGTATTTTGAAGGTGGATCCTGCGGCTTCTCCACTATGGAAGAAATTCGTGTCCCTTCAATAACAGGTACTCCGTATCGGCGAGGATCCTGTACCATTTTCAATAATACCTTGGCTCCTTGCGGCTGATTCTGAAACTCTTGTACAAAAGGTAATAGACTATCGCTAAATAAATTATCTCCGAGCAACACAACAAACTTCTCTCCGGAAGCGATAAAGTCGGAAGCAAGTGACAATGCATCAGCAATCCCTCCTGCTCGATCTTGGATCTTATAAGTAAATCGAACGCCAAATTCCTTACCACTCCCCAAGTAATCCAAATACAATCCAGCAGATTGTTTTCCAATTACAAGAAGAATATCGTGAATTCCACTTTCATGCATTTTTTTGATTGCATAGTATATCATTGGAAACTTTCCTACTGGAAGAAGATGCTTGTTCATCAGGTTGGTTAGAGGACGTAGACGCGTACCTGTACCTCCCGCCAAAATGACTCCTTTCATCGGGCCAACTCCTCTCATCTTCTTTTTCTTAGAGATGCCTTATTCCTACTTCTAAATGATATGCTCTTGTTGTATGATTGTAATAGACATATAACTTGTTATTTAAAAAATGGCACATAACTACGACTATGAAACTAGACAATAATCAGCCTTTTCCTCATCATTCTAAGGCAATAACCCTGTTCGCTACGAAGCGTTCAGGACTGTTACCCTATTGTCATTCCCGGTGCGCCCCCTCTATCCATAAAGCTTTTCCGCCTCCGAGTCTCACTACTCTGGCTTTACCTACAGCGCCTTTGGTCACGTTGCGAGAGTCATAGATAAAAGATGCATGTTCCATTAGGAACGATAAAGGCAGAATGGAGTGGTTCGTTGCAATGACGACGCAATCGGTTTCCTTTAGTGCTTCTTCAGTGAGAGGCACGCTTTCCATTTTATGCCCTCCGATACGCAGAGAAGGAATGTAAGGATCATGATAAGACACGTCAGCTCCCTCGAGCTGCAGCAATTGAATAAGATCGATTGATGACGACTCCCTGTAATCGCCGATATCCGGCTTGTATGCAGCCCCATATACTAAAATATTGGTGCTTGCGAACTGTTTCGGGGCTAAATATTGCTTAAGCTGACGCGTAATATACAGAGGCATCATATGATTGACCTCATTCGAAAATTGAATAAAATCGGAATTGATTCCGTATTGTTTAATTTTCCATACTAAATAAGAAGGGTCTACCGGAATACAATGTCCCCCGATTCCCGGTCCGGGATAAAACGCTTTATAACCGAATGGTTTAGTATTCGCCGCATCGATAATCTCCCACAAATTCAGATTCAAAACATCACATATCATGGCCAACTCATTAATAAATGATATATTGATCAGTCGGTATGAGTTTTCCAACAGCTTCGTCATTTCGGCTGCATCCGTGGTAGAAATGGAATGAACCTGGATAAATAGCTGACGGTATAGTTCTTCTACTCTATCCAAGCAGCCTTGCGTAATCCCGCTAACCACTTTCGGAATGTTCTCCAAATGATACTCTTTATTGCCGGGATCCACCCGCTCAGGCGAGTAGGCCGTATAGAAGTCAGTTCCTATTTTTAATCCGGACTTACTTAGAACAGGAACCAGAACCTCTCTTGTCGTCCCCGGATAAGTAGAACTTTCCAAAATGACAAGTTGCCCTTTCTTTAATCTGCCGCTTATTTCCTTCGCCGCTTGGGTCAAATAACTCAAATCCGGTGTGCCATAGGATGTCAGAGGTGTCGGAACACAAATGATAATGGCTTCAGCCGGATCCATGACGCTGTACTGATCGGATGGTATGAACCGCTTTGAATCTATAGCTGTCTGAATATCCCGATCCTGAATTTCCATTATATAACTCTGCCCATTGCTCAATTTTTTGATTTTTTGATGATCCAAATCGATACCCAGCACGTGAAAACCCTTTTTGACGAATAGCAAAGCTAATGGAAGGCCGACATAGCCTAGCCCTATAATTGCTACTGTTCGCGGCTCTTTTTTGGCAGGAACGTATTGTTCAATGCTCATATTCTATTATCTCGCCTTCTTTCTAGCTGCTTTAATTCACTGAAATAGTATATGAGGAGACTTTTTAAATAGATTGGACAGTTTGCAAGAAGATGTTACGCGGCAAGATCATTAACCAGTATGCTCAGAGCGTTACATTTCACTTATGAATTGTTCGATCATTTGCTTATGATGTAGTAAATCAGAACTCAGCTTAAAAACCCATGTCATGGATTGAACTGAATAAGCCATGTAAAAACAAAATGCACCCGATATGAGGTGCATTTTTGTTATCGATCCAAGGAATAAATAAATTCATAAACCATAACGGGTGCGCTTTTTCCGGATGGGGTTTCGTTTCTTACGGCTGACCCTTCTCATTTTAATACGATTTACCTTGTTGTATTTTCTTCTCAGCTTACGGGGTTGATGGGGAATGGAAATTATATCACCGTTTTCAGGAGCTTTGTCCGGTTCGAAGAAGGCGTTTGTTAACAAGAACGGGTCTTCAATAGCTGGATTTTCATAATAATTTTTGCTGAATGCTATTCTTGCATGATCAACAATTTTTTCCCCGCTCGAAAAACTGTTATAGGTCCAAGACATTTGATCATGCGCATCCTGTCCTAATTCAATCATTTCAGCTCGGTATTGATTGAATATATCATTATAAATTTGGCCCTTGTCCGTTTCGATCCAAGAAGAAACCAATAAATAATTGGATGAAAAATGAATGCATCTTAGCGGCTGGCCTTCAATCGTATACGAATTCGTGCCGACGCGTTCAATATCCCATCTCTCCATCATATTCCAATGGCCTATGTTGTATCCCGGATGCCGCAACGCGTATACATCATCGAAGTAGTTATGCGCCAGATCGAGCCATAGCTGACCCATATTTTTTTGATCATGGCCATAACGGCCGGGCCGTTCGCATGCTTTTCCCCACCACAGCAAAAATTTCTTCGCTACCGGATCCCTTTTTAAAGCTAAAAATCCAGAATTATAAATACCTGATTCGCGTAATCCCGACAGCCATTCAAAGTCAAATGACTCCGGATTAATGAAGTGGCCTGAAATAATGATAGGATGATTCTCGGCTATTGTTGACAGCTCATCAAAGGGTGACATTATTTTCATATTCGAGTCCATATAGATTATAATTTGCTCATCCGTATATTTATCGTAGATATAATTCATAACTTGCGCTTTACTAGAGTTGACCGCTTCTTCAATGCCATATTGAAAAAAGAACTTCCGATAGTTCGGATACATACATATATTTTTCAATAGAATGACTTCATCGAAATGAGGATACTGGAGAGCACTCAATGGCATTTCTTCTTCAATAATACCTACTATTACCTTGCTTCCTGGCATATTCATTTTGAAAGATTTGGCCATGATCATCGCTCTCGGCAAATGACTAGCGCTTAAAACCGTTCCAACAATCATACTGCTCCAATCAAGCTAATTAATTGTAGTCGAGTGTCATTCACTGTAATTTAACCCTCTCCTCTCTTATCATATATTATGAATGCCAGGCCTCATATGAATCCCTGTTATAAGTCTATCTTTCGAAATGCAGCTATTTATAGGTGCAAAATGATAGCATTATGTATGCAGCAACAAAGCCGGAACGGGAATGATCCCCGTACACAGCTTTGTATCGCGTTTTGATAATGGCACGGTCGTCCGCCCGGTCAATCAAAGATCATTCGTTTGTCTTTAACGCTTGTGCTTTTGAGCGTATTCGTCTCGTCACCGGCCTTCGCCGGGAATATCCGTTCAACCATGGCGTTAAATTCAGCCATATAGCTTTGAATTGGATGTCCAAGACGAACGTCATTCATATATGCATTCATACGGCCTACAAAATCAGGATTTGCAGATACGTATACATGTTCTACGCTCGGTCTTAAATGTTTGATTTTTTTTGCGATTTGATCTTTTAATTGATCTGTAAGCCTATTTTGTCCAGTGGACATGCTGCTCATTCGTCTGCTCATTTGGGCGCCTTCTTTACCTAAATAACCGGAATTTGTACGGCTCATTGTTTTCATATCGCCTTTGAGCTCGTTCTCGGCCAACGATACTGCAACATATGCATTATGATCGGTCAGCATAACGTAAGATGATTTGACCGAATCAAATTTCGTAATGGCCGCAGCCATATTCTCGCTCATTTCCATCCGATAATTTTTATGAGATCCAATAACGTTGTTGCTGTTCAGCCTGCGGCCGTTTACCCGGTTCATTTCGTTCATT
Organism: Bacillota bacterium; assembly: GCA_051750645.1. Classification (GTDB taxonomy): domain Bacteria; phylum Bacillota; class Bacilli; order Paenibacillales; family Paenibacillaceae; genus Pristimantibacillus. Next base: position 100,151 of record JBNJJW010000014.1, read on the forward strand.
TGATCATTCGCGAACCTTTTATCCAACAATAAATTGCCGTTTGCATCTTTCCGAATAATGTTCGCACGAATGTTTTTATTTCCTAAATCCCCCTGTTTTTCCATACATCCTGCCAGCATCACGCTAAGCAGCATTCCTGCTGACAGAGCCAATATTTGTTTGCGCATTTAGCCGTCCTCCATTTCGATTTGCTCAGGCTTCAGGCCTGATCTTAGCGTTCGCAATTGATTGACGGACTATACGTTCATTGACAAAAGTAAAATGATGCGCTAAATTGGTATCAAGTATTAGTATCTGGTACTAATTAAGAAGGGAAGTGTGTTGAGATATGACCGAACGAGCTCCTTTTGCTATTCACTCTAATGCAATCGTTACCGCAATCGGCACGTACGTTCCTGAACGAGTATTAACTAATTATGATTTAGAGAAGCTAGTCGATACGAACGATGAATGGATCGTGCAGCGAACCGGCATTCAAGAACGGCATATTGCCGCTAATGATCAATTCACGAGCCATTTATGCTGTGCAGCTGTCCAAAACATGATTGAACGCTTCGGCGTGACCGTAACCGATGTTGATTACATTATTGTTGCTACCTCTACTCCTGATGCCGTCTTTCCAAGCGTAGCTTCACAGGTGCAGGCTCATTTTGGCATAGCAGGCTGCGGAGCTGCAGATATTCAAGCTGCTTGCGCAGGATTTGCCTCTGCCATCCAGCTTGCTAACGGATTATTGCTCTCGGGTGCTTATCGTAAAGTGTTAGTTATTGGAGCTGAAACATTATCCAAAATTACGGACTATTCTGATCGAACCACGTGCATATTATTTGGTGACGGAGCTGGAGCATTCCTTATAGAGACATCGGATGACGATCATGGAGACGTGCTGTCTATGTACACCAAAACAGATGGCGCTCGCGGTCATCTGTTATATCGCAGCAGTCTTGCTCCCGCGATTGGTGAGCATGATATCCTAACAAACGGATTCATTGTGCAAAATGGCCGTGAAGTATACCGTTGGGCAATCAGCCATGTGGCAGAGGGGATAAGTCAGCTTCTATCCCGCAGCGGGCTTACCGCTGCTGATATTGATTGGTTCATTCCGCACAGCGCAAATATGCGCATTATAGAAGCGCTATGCGAGAGAACCGGCTTCTCGTTTGATCAAACATTATCAAGCATTAAACAGTTCGGCAACACGTCCGCCGCTTCGATCCCACTTGCCATAGACGAAGCTGTTAAAGCAGGGAGGGTAAGGCCGGGGCAGCTTTTGCTTTTATTTGGCTTCGGAGGCGGATTAACGCAAGCCGGTGTAATCATCCGCTGGTCGCTGTAAGCATCACCAATAAGCCCTATATCCTTGTATGCATCTTAAGGCTGCTGCTCATAAGCCGATTGATGACCATCTTCAAAACCTATTGCAAACCCGGTATTATAACCAGTGTTGAAGGTTTGACCTACTCCTGCCCACTCATTATCCTTTTGAGTATGGCGCTTCCTGTGCACCGGCTTTCTGCGCTGAAGCGCCTTTTTGCTCATTTGATTTCTCCGTTTAGTGGGTATTCGTGTCGCTGCAGCACCATCACTTGCCGTTCCGGCTCTTCTGGGTTTACTCATCAGCATCTAAATCTCCTCCTGACCATTTGCACGACGTCATGAGTTACTCTCCGTTGATGCGCAGTTGAGGCTGAAGCCACGGCTTTGCCGGCTTGCCTCTCCGTTTGCTTCGTCTGCGCCAAGCAAGGCTTGTTACCGCTTCTGCGATCGTTTCTTGCATGCTGGTCAACGACCGTACGTTATCTCGCAGCAGTTTAGCCGTATCAGGCGAACAATCGGCGACATCAGCAACACTGTCTAAAATTCTAGCAAGCGCTTCCTGGCTTTTAGCAAGCGAAGCTATGAAAGCAATTTGCGCCTCGCGTACCGACAAATCGTTAACCATTAGTCATTATCCCCAAACGATATGCTTTTGCCAAATGATGAACCGTTACCCTCTTCATCATCCTTCAGCACGGCTTTCAATATAGATACCATTCCTTGATTTAATTTGGTAATACCGTCGATAACCTCGATGACCTGCTCATTCATTTGCATAGATTGACCCAATTGTGACTGCTGCGAGCTGAAGCTATTACTGTTCAGATGGTTGCAAATCCAGCTTCGTAACTTCTCTGCTTCTGCCGCTTTTGCTTCCAGCATAATCGCTATATTCCATTGCATATTAGCCGTAGAGCTAAGCATGCGCAAATACGCTTGTTCGCGGTCCATTTCTACAACAGTCCCCTTTGCTACTCGTTATTCATCCTCATCCGCTTCCTTCAGCTCACGAATGACGAAGGTTAATTGTGCTGCAATCGTCTCCTGAAGATCAGCAAAACTATTTAAATAAGCTACGATGTTCTGCGCCACCGCTTGGGAATTGTCAAGAATCCCAGGTATTCCACTAAATTCTGGATTCTTGTCTGGGAGCGCCTGTACGATTTCAGACAACCGAACCGTCACATGACGTTCTGCTTCCAAAACGCGGGCAAGCTGGCGATTTGAATGAGACATGTGCTCCATTATTTCCGTCACCGTTTTTTGCATGGCAACCTCCCTTCCTGCTCCTACAGCATATGCGAAGCCGATTGAGGTGACACTCGATTGTACTTGTACGTTACAAAGCTTGGCGGAGACGGATCGGTGCGATTATAGGCAGGCCTTCCGGTATTTTAGCAAGTTCAGCTGGGGATAAAATCGTATGCCGACGGGTTAACAAGTCCCAAGCTTCAGCGGCCAATATACTTATGATTTTTCTCTTCTTTCCATTTTCGTTATAATAGTAGCTGCCTTCTGCCTTCTTAGTTATCGTCCCGTGGTGTATGGAGTCAGATCCGCCCTCGTGCATAATGCTCCTTCGAACAGACGCTTCTTCTGCAGAAATAGACTCTCCGATAGTCCATCGCCATAAATCGATCTGAGAGAGTTGAATGACGGGTTGATCCCATTCTCCTTCAATCGGTCTTCGAACGCCGTTCGTGATCCAAAATATCATTTCGCCTAGACCTTTGACAGCAATCTCCTGCGGATAAAACACGACTGCACCAAGACTACGCATGAGCGCCCCTTCAGCTTTACTCCTATTCGCCAGATCGATAAGAACATGATTTGGTGTGCTCCATTTATTCATATAGTACGATTTAGAAGTTTCAATAGCCGCATTCTTTGTATCGTTATGCTCTAGCTCTAGCGCTTCATCTATTAAAGCCAGATGCACGAACGTATCTTTGGCGCAGACGAGGGAATAGCCCAGCAGCTTTACCCGAAGACAATAGTCCTCCTCTTCGAATGGCGCCTCCTGACAGCCTTCGTCCAAATAGCCGACCTGCTCCAGCAGCTCCCGCCGAAACAGCAAACACTTGGTGGACAGCAGCTCCGTAGGCTGCCATGCTGAAGAATCGCTCACATTGTTCAATCTCGCAGACTCATGCATATCTTCCAAATTATCGTAGAGCAGCTCCATACGTTGATTACCATTCAGTCCATTCGATACTGGACCAACCATACCGATATCACTATCGCTGTTTAAACAAATCAACATATTATCGAGCCAATTTTCGGTAGGACATATACGGTTAGAAAGTAGCAGAATCGTCGTTCCTTTCGCCATCATAAAGCCACGGTTCGCCGCACCTGTAAAACCGGCATGCTGTGATAGAATACGGTACCTCACTTGTCCGTCCAGTTGCTTTAAATAATGCTCAATTCCATCCGCAGAGCCATTGTCGACCACGATGATTTCATATGCTAGATCGGTGTGGTCCATTATGGCCTCAATACATGTCTTGACCCATTCGACCTCATTATAGCTCGGAATAATAATACTTGTTCCCTCAAAGTAGGAGTCATAGCTTCCATAGCCTGCCTGCAAGCCTTGATTATAGCCTTCATTCAACCCTTGATTATACTTCTCCATCCGTTTTCTCGCATTCGCACGCAAGCCTGCATTGCTTTTGAGACGTCGGACCGGCCTTTTTTTGCGTCTCATCGGTAATCTCTCCAATCCGTCATATGATTGATCGGTTAACACCATATAATATGTAGGGACAGCATATCCGTAACGGCAATCGTACAGCTTCCTAATGAATGTCAAGAGGCAATCGAAGCTCAACTCTCCAGGCAATTAGCTTTATGCCTAGACGAAAAAGAGGATTTTGACGCATCTCGCGTACAAAATCCTCTGCTTTTTTATTATAATGATTTACCGATTGCAATCCAGTTGATGCTGCCTTTAGGCTCATGACTTATCCGTGTACGGATTATACTGACGGTTGCTTTATCAACGGCTTTTGAATGAATAACCGCATAACAAGCGGGATTGTCAGTTGTCACTGTCATAACGTAACGATTGTCTGCGAACGGTTCCTCGAAAGAAATGATAATTTCGACCTGCTCGGCTTGCGGTGTAAAGCTATAGGACGATAGTCCAAACTGCTGCTTAACGACTCCGCCGCTGAAGCTCGTTATTACAGGTGTAAAACTTAAAGCTGAAAGCTCAATGGACTGCTCTTGTATATGATCATTCGAAATCGAGCAATCTGCAATATGCTCCGACAGAATCGATCCAACGCCAAGGGAATAATCGAACAACAACCCAGGCGCGAGCTTATCCGCCGTGATACTTCCTGCGGCAAGCTGCTCTGTGCCTATACTTCCGGGAGCGAGCTTCTCTTTCGTTATGCTGCCTGCCAACAACTGCTTCGAGCCTACGCTTCCCTGCGCCAGCTTCTCCGTTGTTACGCAGCCTGCCGACAGCTGCTCCGCACCCACGCTTCCCAGTGCCAGCTTTTCCGTCGTTACGCTGCCTGCTGATAGCTGCTCCTCGCCTACGCTTCTAAGCGCCAACTTTTCCGTCGTTACGCTGCCTGCCGACAGCTGCTCCGCACCCACGCTTCCCAGCGCCAGCTTTTCCATCGTTACGCTGCCTGCTGATAGCTGCTCCTCGCCTACGCTTCTAAGCGCCAACTTTTCCGTCGTTACGCTGCCTGCCGAGAGTTGCTCCTCACCGAAGCATCCGAGTGCCAGCTTTTCCATTGTTACGCTTCCTGCAGCCAATTGTTTCGAACCTACGCTTCCGAACGCTAGCTTCTCCGTCGTTACGCTGCCTGACGAGAGCTGTTCCGATCCCACGCTACCCTGAGCCAGTTTTTCCGTCGTTACGCTATATGCTGCTAACTGCTCCGAGCCTACGCTTCCGAGCGCCAGCTTCTCCGTCGTTACGCTGCCTGACGAGAGTTGCTCAGCACCTACACTATCGAACGCTAGTTTTTCCGTCGTAACGCTACTTGCTGCCAACTGCTCCGAGCCTACGCTCCCGAGTGCCAGCTTTTCTATCGTCACGCTGCCAGCCGACAGCTGCTCTGCACCTATGCTTCCGAGCGCCAGCTTTTCCGTCGTTACGCTGCCTGCCGACAGCTGCTCCGCACCTACGCTTCCAAGCGCCAGCTTTTCCGTCGTTACGCTGCCTGCCGACAGCTGTTCCGCACCGACGCTTCTGAGCGCCAGCTTTTCCGTCGTTACGCTGCCTGCCGATAGCTGCTCCTCGCCTACGCTTCCAAGCGCCAGCTTCTCCGTCGTTACGCTTTGTGCTGCCAATTGCTTCGAGCCTACGCTTCTAAGAGCCAGCTTTTCCGTCGTTACGCTGCCTGCTGATAAATGCTCTTTACCGAAGCTTCCTGGCGCCAGCTTCTCCGTCGTTACGCTGCCTGCCGACAACTGCTCCGTGCCTACGCTTCCGACCGCCAGCTTTTCCGTTGTTACACTGCCTGCCGACAACTGCTCCGTACCTACGCTTCCGATGGCCAGCTTCTCCGTCGTTACGCTGCCTGCCGACAACTGCTCCGTACCTACGCTTCCGATCGCCAGCTTTTCCGCTGATACACTGCCTGTTGCAAGCTGCTTCTCGCCTACGCTTCCAATCGCCAGCTTTTCCGTTGTTACGCTGCCCGCCGACAACTGTTTAGTTCCGACGCTTCCAAACGTTAGCTTCTCCGACGTTACGCTGCCTATCGACAGCTGCTTCGTTCCAATGCTTCCGAGTGCCAGCTTCTCCGTCGTTACGCTTCCTTCGGACAGCTGCAACGTACCTACGCTTCCGCTCGCCAGCTGCTCAGCTCCAACACTTCCGCTCGCCAGCTTTTCCTTCGTTACGCTGCCTGCTGCAAGCTGCTCTATCCCCACGCTTCCGCTCGCCAGCTTCTCCGTCGTTACACTGCCTGCCGCTAGCTGCTCCTCGCCTACGCTTCCAAGTGCCAGCTTCTCCGTCGTAACGCTGCCTGCCGCTAGCTGCTCCCCGCCTACGCTCCCCAGCGCCAGCTTCTCCGTCGTCACACTGCCTGCCGCCAGCTGCTCTTCACCTACGCTTCTGAGTGCCAGCTTTTCCGTCGTTACGCTGCCTGCCGTCAAATGTTCCGAGCCTATGCTTCCAAGCGTCAGCTTCTCAGTCGTTACGCTGCCCGCCGATAACTGCTTCGACCCTACGCTTTCAAGCGCCAGCTTCTCTGTCGTTACGCTGCCTGCTGCCAACTGCTCCGTATCTACGCTTTCATGCGCCAGCTTTTCCGTTGTTACGCTACCGGCTGATAACTTCTCCGTTCCCACGCTGCCTAGCGCCAGCTTCTCCGCAGTCACGCTGCCCAGCGCCAGCTTCTCTGTCGTTACGCTGCCTGCCGACAGCTGCTCCTCTCCTACACTGCCAAGCGCCAGCTTCTCCGTCGTTACGCTGCTTGCCGACAGCTGCTCCTCACCTACGCTTCTGAGCGCCAGTTTTTCCATCGTTACGCTGCCGGCTTCCAGCTGCTCAGCACCTACGCTGCCGAGCGCCAGCTTTTCCATCGTTACGCTGCCGGCTGCCAGCTGCTTCGTACCTATGCTTCCGAGCGCCAGCTTTTCCGTCGTTACGCTGCCGGCTTCCAGTTGCTCTGATCCAACGCTTCCAAGCACCAGCTTCTCCCTCGTTATACTGCTTTCCGCCAGCTGTTCTGCCCCGACTGCACCTGGTTCGATTTGTTTGCTGCCTACCGCTGCTGCCGGCAATTTCTCGCGTGTTACAGCTCCAGCAGCCAGCTGATCGCTACCTACACTGCCTTCCGCCAGATGCTTCCGGCTCACAGATCCATGCTTAACCTTGCTGCCTGGAATACTTTCATCGGCTATTTTTTCGAATGCAAGCACTTCACCTGCAAAATGCCCCAGCGTAATCGTTCCCTTACGGATGTGGTAACCTTGAATCGTGTCGGCCTTAAAGTGTTTACCGGCTAATGTCTCCAGTTGAACATGCTCGCCCGACACCGCCCCGGAAACAAGCTTCGATCCAGTAACCGCTCCATCCTGGAGCGCTGACTCGCCTACGCTCGCCGCTTCAAGATTCACCGCCTTTACAGCATTAGGCTGTAACTGCTTCGAGCTGATCGACAACTCCGCCATTTTGTCGGACGTAATTGCGCCTGCTGCCACATGTTCTGTTCCCACAGCACCTTGCTGCAGTGCCGCAGACCCTACGGAACCTCTCTGAAGATGTTTTTCTCCAACACTCTCGGCAGACAACTTATTCTCCGTAACCGATTCATCGACAAAATGATCACCGTGCACGCTATTCTCTCCCAAGTGAATACCAAGCACTGATCCATTGGCCAAATGACGGCTCTGAACGGCCTCATCCGCGATTTGCTTAGACCTAACAGAACCTGCTGCCAGCTTTTCTGCCTTTATCCCCCCATCCTGCAGCGCATCCGGTCCAATCGATTGGTCAATCAGATGATTGGCCCCAATGATACGATCCTTTAAGTGCGAAGGATCAATCACCCCAGGCCCGATATGTCTCGCCGTTACGGATCCGTCAGCAAAATGATCAGATTGAACCGCATTTGGAGCAATCTTTGCGCTTGTGACGCTTCCGTCCGCAATCTTCGAGGCCGTAATGCTTAAATCGGATAACTTATCAGTAGTGACGGATTCAGGAGACAGCTTGAGCGAGTTAACGATATGATCCGCCAAGTGATGTGAGAAAATGACTCCGGGTGCGATATAACGCTCCGTTACTGCTTCATAAGCGAGCTTGCTGCTCGTTACCGCCCCGTCCTGCAGCTTCTCCGTATTGACGGCATCCTTCACCAAATGCACGCCTTCAACAATACCTTCCTGTAAATGATCTCCATTAACAGCCTTCGGAGATATCGACTCTTCCGTTACCGCATTCTGCGAAAAATGATACGATCGCAGCGACGCGGGAGCAATCTTCTGGAAGGTTATAAGCTCATCCTGCAAATGCTTGGTTTCAACCGAGCCATCGGCCAAAATCGAACCGTCTACCGCTCCCTCAGTCAGCTTGCATCTTGATACGGACTCATCGGCGAGTTGAGCCATCGCTACTGCCCCGTAACCAATATGCTCTTCCCGGACAGCAAACGGCGCCAGCTTATCCTCGTTAATAATCCCATTTTGTACATGCTCTCTCGCAATTGCGTTAGGAGCAATTTGCTTGGCCGATACCGAGTCTGCTGCCAAGTGAGCCAGCTTCACCTGCGCTTCAGCAATTTTGTCCGAGGTAACGCTGCCGCGGCCAAGATGGCGATTATGCACCGAATCGTTTGCCAGCTTCTGTGCGTTAACGCTTTGATCCGAAAGCTTTGATAATGTAATCGAATGATCAACCACTTTAATCGTACTGACCGATTGATCGGCTAGCTTTGCAGAAGTGACAGACTGTTCAGCGAGATGGGCGCTTTTGATTTGCGCTGTTCCGACGTGGACGCTTTGAACGGCCCTTTCCTGCAGGTGTGTCGAAGATACCGTATCGTCCGCCAATTGTTCGGATCTGACTGCGTTTGCCTGCAGCTCCCTTGTTCCGACTGCCCCCTTTGCCAGATGCTCGGCTTCTATTTCGCCCGGGGCCAAATGCTTTCCCTGGATGCTACCTGCTGCAACGTGCTCAGAAAGTAATATACCTTGCTTCAAATGACTGGCATCAATGGCTTCCTCTTCGATTTTATCACCGGAAATGACCCTATCACGGAGCTTAGAGCGGGTGACAGAGCCCTCAGCCAGCTTAGAGCTGTCAATCACTTCGTTCGCCAAATTTTCCGTTTGAATCGCGCCGCTTTTAATTTTATCTGCCGTAATCGACTGCTCTGCTAGCAGCTCCGACGTAATGATTAACGCCTTCAAATGCTTCGCTTCGATGGAGCCGTCCTCTATTTTATGAGCGCTGATCGTACGGTCAGCAAGCTTTTCAGACGTAATGCTTCCATCCTGAATCTTGCTTCCGGAGATGGAGTGATCCAAAATTTTATCGCCGGATACCGAATTGTTAGTCAAATGGAAGCCGGTTACCGACTCCGATGCGATTTTAGCGGAGTATATGGCGCCGTCCGCAATATGGATGCTCTGCACAGCATAATCGGCAATCGCGTCTGATTGAACGCTTCCTGGTCGAAGCTTGCTGCTTTCGATTGCGCCTGACGCAATTTTTTCGGCGGTAACTGCAAAGTTGACCAAATCATCCGTATAAATAATCGGAACAGGCGCATCCGGGTTTTTCTTTTCCTCAAGCTTCTCCATCTTCTCTTCCTGGCTAATCACTTGCACGTCAGGTAAATCAGGTTCGTCAAGAATGTCAGATTCATTAGTTACTTCAGGCTCGTTAGTTCCTTCAAATATTTCTACTAAGTCAGACACATCAATCTCAATCAATGCAGGCTGCTCATTGTCCGTCATTTCAGCCTGAGCGGGTTTTGTTTCCGGCTCCATAGATACTGCAAGCGCGTTAATATTAACTTCCGGTTGATTCTTATCCGTTACTGTTACAGTCGGTTTGGCTGCCGGTGGCTGCGCAGCAACCTTATTTCTGTTCAAATCATCCAGCCACTTTAACTCGGAAGTCTTCGGATTATCAACATAAAAAAGCGGCTTCCGCCCGTTCGGGCTTTTCCCTTTTCTGCTTTTTGCCATTGCCCTCTCCTTCTTCCACCTGAAATGTCTTTGGTAATATATGCACTTACCTATAGGCTGGCTACACAAGTGGATACAAAAAAAACAATTACACCCTCACAGCATAAAAAAAACCGCATGAGCATAATGCTCTCCGCGGTGGTGCCCATCAAGAGGCTTGCGTCCGTATTTCATTGGCTACTTTCTTTTTCTTCATTAACAATAGCCTGCGCATCTGAAGAGAAGAACTAATCAAAATGGTGATCCACTGCCCGATTACATGGCATATTTGCCAGCCTAGGGAATCCAGGTTATGGACATGCTCTTTTTTTAAGGATTGAAGCCATTATGTAAAGTGAATCTAATCTTTTTCTTGTATTTAATGGCTGTTAAAGCACCAGCTTTACATAAGTAATTGCTTTTCATATTTCTGGTGCCTATGGGACCGTACCATACAAGGTTCTTATTGTCCCGGACAAACTGACACGAAGTCAGTTTATCCGGCTGCACGGTTGTAGGGAGGCTTATAGACTGAAATCATACACCTTGCTTATGCCATTCTATTTCCCGCTATGCGATTCGCGTGATAACAAGGTGTGCTGAAACAGGCCTTGTTCCTCCAGCTAGAGGAGTGATGGTTAGTGCCGTGCTATTGCCAGCAGGATTTCGTACAGTGAGTATTGAATTGATGACTGCCGTTTGCACAAGAGCTATTCCTACTATTTGAGAAGTATCGGTTGCTCGCCCGACCACCGTGTAGGCTAGGTCAGCGCCATTTAGAGTTAGAATCAGTTGGCCCGGTTCGGTCACACTCACCTGAAACATGACCTGATAAGTGCCAATTTCAGCCAGGTTAAATGAATCGGGACCCGAGCGGGTAATAGCAGTTCCACTAGTAGGTCCATTCTGTGGAAAATCTACGTCTGTACCGGGAGCAACTGTTGCTGCATTATCACCAGGCATCAACGCAAAAAAATCAGCAAACCCTAATAATCCTCCAGCTGGTCCTGCTGGTCCTGCTGGTCCTGTTGCTCCTGCCAGTCCGGCTGCGCCAAGTGCTCCTGCAAGTCCTGCTAACCCAGCGGGTCCAGCTGCGCCAATTGCTCCTGCAAGTCCTGCTAATCCAGCTGGTCCAAGTGCTCCTGCAACTCCTGCGGGTCCAGCTGCGCCAATTGCTCCTGCAAGTGCTTGAAGCAATTGCTGTCCTTCTGGTAAAGGTCCTGGAGGCCCTGGAGGTCCTGGAGGTCCTGGAGGACAATTACATCTTCCCATTTTTTCATCTCCCTATTTTCAAACTAATCCATCATATTAAAAGTTTAAACAGTGAAACACAGTAAATACCTATCTATCACAAAAATAGGTGAATAGAGCAGTACATTCGCTGAATTTCTATTAAAGCTATGTTATTGTCCTATACCATTAATGTCTATCAAAGCATTAGATAATAAAAGAGATCGAAGGTTAGGGAGAGATGAGATTGGAGAATCGGCCATTTATAGGTATTATGGTAGCTAATAGGAATTGTAGGAAAAAAATTTTGGAGCACTACCATCGCTATCACTATTTAAACCTGAAACTTTACGCTTTTACTCCTGCAGATATTCTTTGGAAGAAGCAACGTATTATTGGACTTAGCCTGAAAAAGGGTATATGGAAACAAAGTTCATTCCCTTTTCCTCATGCCGTCTATAACCGCTGTTATAACAAAAAAAAATTAACCACTCGACGCCTGGAACAGGCTATTGGTAGCAACAAATGTTTCAACAATATCAATTCTTTTAGTAAATGGGATCTCTATAACCTATTTAAACAGTCAAATCTTAAACCCTATGTACCAGATACATTTTTATATAATGAAGTGAATGTATCAGAACTATTAGAGAAATATAAACTAGTATACATTAAGCCATCTTACGGATTTCAGGGAAAGTCAGTGTATCGGGTTGAACTAACGGAAAATGGAGATATTCACATCGCTTTGCACAGCTTGGCTCCAAGATATATTTGCAGAAAATATGAAAGTATTCAGGAGAAATTGGATGAACTTTTCGGACTAAAGAAAAGGAAATACATGGTTCAGCAAGGGATTCGTATGATTGAACTTGATCATCAGTATTTTGATATCCGGGTCCTTGTTCAAAAAGGTATTTTAGGAGAATGGACGGTTTCCGCCATAACAAGTAGAGTGGCTTATGGTCATTACTTTAACACGAGTATGTGTGAAACCATTTATGATGTTGAAGAAATTCTCCCGCGATTATTTTCTCTGGAGAAAATGAATGAAATCCTTCAATCTCTGTATGAGGTAAGTATAAAGGCAGCACAAGAAGCAGAAGCTCATATGGGTTCATTGGGAGAATTGAGTGTCGATTTTGCATTAGACGAACAAAGAAATCTATGGATTATTGAACTAAACGGAAAACCCCAAAAAAATATATACAAAGAACTTGAGAGTTTTAAACACAAAGAACTAATTTATAGCAGACCATTGGAATATGCTTATTATCTCTCTCAATCATGAGAGAGATAATAAGTTTTTTCTGCATTTATTCGATTATTTCGATCTCGAGAGCAAATGTAAAAAGTATGGCGCGCCGATTACAGCAATACGCCAATTGTCGTTTCGTGCGGGGGGTTAACCATACGTCCGCCGATATCCGCAAGGACCATCAACAAGCCGCCTAAAATAGCGGAGCATGAAATAATCCAGCGGTAATCAACCCCAACGAGGAAGCGCGAAATATGCGGGATAATAAGACCGACAAACCCAATCGAACCTACAGCCGATACAGCCGTACCAGCTAATAATAATACAATTAAAACTCCTGCCGTCTTCACCCAGACCGTTCGCTGGCCGAGTCCTGCCGCAACATCTTCTCCTAAGCTTAGCAGTGTAATTGAACGTGATATTACGGCAGCAGCCAGCAAACCGCCAATAATCCAAGGGGCTGCCACTTGAAGCTGTAACCACTTCATTCCCGCTAGCCCGCCAGCATACCAGAACGCCAAGTCTTGGCCAATTCGAAAGTAGATGGCAATTCCTTCAGTAAGAGCAAGAAGCAGCGCGCCTACAGCCGCACCGGCTAATGTAAGGCGGGTTGGTGTTAAGCCGCCTTTTGCGAACGAACCGATTCCATAAACAAGTCCAAGACCGACAGCCGCGCCGGCAAAGCAAATAAACATGAGCCCCATATACGACATAGCTGGAAAAAAAGCAAAGCGGACCGCCAGCATGAATCCCGCTCCGGCATTGACGCCAAGCAAGCTCGAATCCGCTAGCGGATTACGGGTCATGCCTTGCATGACTGCTCCAGCGACAGCAAATGCCGCACCTACCAATGCGCCTGAAAGCGCACGCGGCATCCGCAGCTCCTTGATGACTTGATGCTGCATCAAATCCGGATCAAATTGAAAAACCGCTTCCCACACCGTGGATAGACTAATATCCGCCGCGCCAACTGAAATGGATAATGCCAGCGACAAAAATAATGCGGCAATTCCTCCGAATAAAATGATGGCGGCAGCAAGCGGCCTTGTGCGAAGCTTGGAGCCGGTGTCCGCTTCCGTGTTTGATTGTAATCACATCTATGAACTACCCTTCCTGCCATATTGATAACGATTCTCGTTTTCAATATAGCAGAGTCATAAAACCATTTTCAACATTTCAAATAAACCTGCGCCTTGCATAAACTGGAGTAAACCGGTTGGGATCAAAGGATTGAAGAGGCAGCTCAGCCGGCTTTCCCTCTAGTAAATCAGCAACAATCAAAGCCGTAACCGGACTTAATAGAATTCCGTTGCGGTAATGTCCTGCAGCCATAATGACAGCCGGCAATCCTTCTACTGTTCCCAGAAGCGGCTGGCCGTCACGGGTTGCCGGACGCAGGCCTGCCCATCGATGAGCAGTCTCCTTGCCTTCCAAAAACGGGAAAAGCTGATTGCTGCTGCGAATTAAACGGCCGATCCCCCGCTCCGTCACATTGGTTTGAAAGCCTGCTATATCCTCGGAAGCGCCGCAAACGAGACGATGGTTTCTTTTTCCCACCCAGTAGGCTTGACTTGAAAAGACCATATGCCGGACTTCGCCCGCAGGATGCTCGAAGGAGCATATTTGTCCTCGTATAGGGTGAACCGGGATGGACAGTCCGAACCATCGTTCATAAGCGCCCGACCACGCTCCTGCGCTTACGACAACTCGATCGGCATGTACAGGCTGCTCTAATGCATTCGCACGGACCGTTACACCGCCCGATGGATGAACAGCCACATCATCAACCTCTCCAGCCTGCAGCAAAATCGTGACCCCAAGCTTACGGCATGCTGCTTCGAGAGCTGTAACAAGCTTAGGCGCATAAACATGGCTCTCATGCGGCGTGAAGATACCGGCAACCGCCGATTGCGCAAGACGCGGCTCCAGCTTACGCAGCTGTGCCGCATCGATAAGCTGCGCGTCCGCTCCCCATTCGTTTTGCCAGCGCAGTCTCGATTGTATGGGCAGCACATCCGCTTCATGCATGAAAACATTAATGCTTCCGCTTCGTATCCACTCCGCTGACAGGCCTGACAGCTCTTCCACGGCAGCTACCCACTCCGGAAAATGACGCAAGCTGTGCAGGCATAGCTGGAAGAAGCTGTCCGGCTGATCCGTATTTTCTGAATATGGCGCAAGCATTCCCGCAGCTGCGCCGGACGCTTGACCGCCAAGCGCAGCCGGCTCAATGAGCGTGACCCGCATGCCTCTGCGCGCCGCTTCAAAGGCACAGGATAAACCGATAATGCCGCCTCCCAGTACAATGATCGATTGCGTCATTACGCTTCGCCTCCGCCGAATTCACCCGCACCGGCAGCAGCCTCTTCAAATAAGGAACCAGCCCAATCGCTGCTTGCTGAAGCGTACCGCTTCTTTGGAATCCTCCCTGCAAGCCTTGCCAGGCGTCCCGCTTCTATAGCTAACCGAAAAGCGCGAGCCATCATGACAGGATCCTGCGCCTTAGCAATCGGCGTATTTGCTAATATGCCATCCGCGCCAAGCTCCATCGCTTCCGCTGCATCCTTCGCCGATCCGATGCCTGCGTCAATAATGACCGGCACGCTTGACTGCTCAGCGATAAGTCCGAGATTGTAAGGATTCAACAATCCGAGTCCTGTGCCGATCGGCGATCCTCCCGGCATAACGGCCGATGCACCCGCTTCCTCTAATCTTTTGCACAACATCGGATCATCGGACGTATATGGAAGCACTATGAAGCCTTCGCTTGCCAGCTGCTCCGTTGCGCGGAGCGTCTCTATAGGATCGGGCAGCAGCGTTCGCGGATCGCCGCTTATTTCCACCTTGATCCAATCGCCCAAGCCTGCTGCCCGGGCAAGCCGTGCAATACGAACCGCTTCCGCAGCCGTTCTCGCGCCCGATGTATTCGGCAAATAATGAATGCTTTTCTCATCAAAGTGCTGCAGCACGGAGTCATCCTCTACGCTGTCTAAATTAACCCGACGGACAGCAAACGTAATCACCTCAGAGCCCGATGCTTCAAGCGCTTGCTGCAATACCGCCGGACTCGGAAAGCGTCCCGTTCCAAACAAAAACCGCGAGCGCAGCGCGTGGCCCCCAATGACTAACGGATCGTCACCCATCCATTCCTTCAACCTGCTCAGCCCCCTCCGACAAAATGTATCATCTCAATCGATGCACCATCCTGCAATTCTGTCTCTGTCCATTGCGCACGCTGCACAATGACACCATTTAGCTCGATTATAAGCTTCTTGTTTTGTTGTCCTAACTGCTGCACCAGCTCCTCAACCGTTCGCGCTCTTGTCAGCTCCTGACGCCCGTTCACAGTCAACGACTTCTTGTTCGAGATTTCGGCCTTGCCGCCCGCCGCTTCAATCCGTCTCAGGAAGGAACGGCATACACTGGCCGGATCATCGCTTCCTACGATCGCCGAAACGGCACAAATGCGTTTTGCGCCAGCAGCGAGCACTACATCCACGTTATCCAGTGTAATCCCGCCAATCGCTACGAACGGAATAGAAACATGACGTGCTGCCTCCGCAACGTAGCTTGTCGTGACCGCGGCCCTGCCAGGCTTCGTATCGGTTGGAAAGACCGGTCCGACACCGATATAATCAGCCCCGTCCCGCTCCGCCGCCAGCGCCTGATCCAAATTATGGGTAGAAATACCTATGATTCGATCCGGCCCTAACAGCCGTCTCGCCTCGGCAACCGGCATATCCTCCTGCCCCAGATGAACACCGTCCGCATCAGTCTCTATGACGATATCCGGATAATCATTAATAATGAACGGCACGTTGTATTTGCGTGTCAACAAACGCAGCGCCTTGGCCTGTTCAAGCAATTCTTCCCTTGTGCCCGTCTTATTGCGGAGCTGCACGATCTGTGCGCCACCAATAAGCGTTTGTTCGATGACATCGACTACCGGTTTCCCTGGATGATTAGATTGTGCGGTAATGACATACAGCCGAAAATCCCGCCATGCTTCCCTGCTCATTTCTTACGCTCCTTTCCACTGCTAAATAGTCACCTGATGCTCCAGCAAATAGATTTTGCAAAGCCGGACGGCATGTGACGCATCCGTTGTTCCTTGTACGAGCACCCGGCCATCCGGAAAAAGTACTAGCTGCTCGCCGCTTGGAAGCTTCGCCCTTACCAAATAACGATTTACCGTTAACGGACAGCCATCTCCGCTTAACCGTTTCTCCAGACTCTCGAGGTTAAGCGTTCTGCCCAGCGTTACCTGTACAGAATCCCGTCCGCAAAGCACGACGGAATGAATAGCTTCGTCATCCCTCTCAGCCGCAGCATTATCATCCGAATTCCCGCCATGCCCCTGTCCGCAGCAAGAACATGCTGCACGTCCCGGGGGTAGCGCCGATTCACGCAGCCGGAATGACCATAAGTCTACGCTGACCCATGTTTGACGCATCGCGGTCTGATTGCCGGTAAGCCACTTAATAGCTTCGGCTGCTTGCAGCGAAGCGACGAACTCGACAGCCGGAGAGAGCACGCCAACCGTATCGCATGTGTCAGCTTCCCCTTCTCCCTCCGATGCTCCGATTAAACAGCGCAAGCATGCGGTTCGCCCCGGCACAAGCGCGGCATTCATTCCTTGCGCCCCTGCTACGCCGCCGTATATAAACGGAATATGGCGCTGAAAGCAGACATCGCTAAGCAGCAGCCGGGTTGCTGCATTGTCGGTCCCGTCAAGCACAAGATGCGCACCTGCCGCAAGCTGCTGAACGGTCAACGCGTTCACATCAACCACGGATGCTTCAACACGGACAGCGCTATTGATATGGCGAAGCTTGTTGGCCGCGGCAACCGCCTTCGGCAGTACGGCAAGCGCATCCGCCTCGTCGAACAGCATCTGACGCTGGAGATTGCTTGGTTCGACGAAATCGCGGTCGGCCAGCCTAACCTCGCCGACGCCCGCCCGAACCATATGCTGCGCAAGCGAAGCGCCGAGCGCGCCGACGCCGACGATCAGCACGCAAGCGCCCGCAAGCTTTCGCTGGCCATCTTCGCCAATCGGCGCAAATCTCGTTTGTCTGGAATAACGGTCAGACCAAACGGAATCAGCTGCACTAGCCATAAATCGTACTCCCTGCAGCTTTGAACGCTTCAGACTTCTCCTTCATGCCGGCCTCAATCGCCTCGGTTGTCTCCATTCCGTTTTGCGCCGCATACTCCCTAATGTCCTGCGTGATCCGCATACTGCAAAATTTCGGCCCGCACATCGAGCAGAAATGAGCCGATTTCGCCGCATCCGCAGGCAATGTCTCATCGTGGTAAGCCATTGCGCGTTCCGGATCAAGCGAGAGATGGAATTGGTCGCGCCAACGGAATTCAAATCTTGCTTTCGACAGCGCATCGTCACGAAGCTTTGCGCGCGGATGCCCTTTCGCCAAATCGGCTGCGTGCGCCGCTATTTTGTACGTAATAACCCCTTCCTTCACATCCTCCTTGTTCGGAAGCCCGAGATGCTCCTTCGGCGTTACGTAGCAGAGCATAGCCGTCCCGAACCAGCCGATCATTGCCGCTCCGATAGCCGAAGTAATATGGTCGTAACCAGGGGCAATATCGGTCGTAAGCGGACCCAGCGTGTAAAACGGAGCCTCATCGCATACCTCTAATTGACGATCCATGTTTTCTTTAATGAGATGCATAGGCACATGACCCGGGCCTTCAATCATGACCTGTACATCATGCTTCCAAGCAATCTTAGTAAGCTCGCCAAGCGTATCCAGTTCGGCAAACTGCGCGGCATCATTCGCATCGGCTATAGAGCCTGGTCTGAGCCCGTCACCCAGTGAGAACGACACATCATAAGCCTTCATAATTTCGCAAATCTCTTCAAAATGCGTATACAAAAAGTTTTCCTTATGGTGAGCCAGGCACCATGCCGCCATAATCGAGCCGCCTCGCGAGACGATTCCTGTAACCCGCTTCGCCGTGAGAGGTATGTAACGCAGCAGCACGCCCGCGTGTATCGTAAAATAGTCGACGCCCTGCTCCGCTTGTTCAATCAATGTGTCACGGAATACTTCCCAGCTGAGGTCCTCGGCTTTGCCGTTCACCTTCTCCAGCGCTTGATAGATCGGTACGGTACCTACGGGCACCGGTGAATTGCGGACGATCCACTCGCGCGTCGTATGAATGTTTTTGCCGGTCGACAAATCCATAATCGTATCGGCGCCCCAGCGGGTTGCCCAAGTCATCTTCTCCACTTCCTCCTCGATAGAGGACGCAACGGCGGAGTTTCCGATATTCGCATTAATTTTAACGTGAAATTGACGTCCGATAATCATCGGCTCGCTCTCCGGATGATTGATATTCGCCGGTATGATCGCCCGACCCGCCGCAATCTCGCTGCGCACGAATTCGGCATCCATTCCCTCACGTATCGCGATATACTCCATCTCTGGCGTGATGATGCCCTTGCGAGCGTAATGCAGCTGCGTTACGTTGTGCCCTGACTTCGCCCGCAGCGGCTGTCTTGTCAAGCCCGGGAACCGCTCCGCTCCGCGCTGCTCCGCCTTCTCCTCCGTGAAGAAGCCGTTATCCTCAGGCCGCACCGTGCGCCCTTCATAGTGCTCCACATCACCGCGCTCCATAAGCCATTCGCTTCTAAATGTCGGCAGTCCCCGTCTCACATCAGCCTCATAGCTTTCATCGGTATAAGGTCCGCTCGAATCATAGACAAATACCGGCTCGTTCGGCACTTCCTCTCCGTTTCTTCCTGAGCTTGGTGCGAGCGCAATTTCCCTCATCGGTACGCGAATACTGTCTTTTGATCCCTTAACATACACTTTACGGCTGCCTGGCAGCGGCGTTGTTGCTATTGACATAATAAAAAACCTCCTAAATGGAATAGTCGGAATTCCACCTGGAGGATATGAGCATACAAGAAAGTTTATTGCACCGCTATAATTCGCGCGCGAAAGCGACGCGAGCTGCACTCGCTGAGGCGGCGAGAGACTCAGTGCAGCGTCAGATACGAGATCGCAGCACCATGAAGTCCCAACAAAAAAACCGCCCAAACGAAGGAGCGGTTGAAATGTGTCGTCATGCGCGATAATCATTCCGGGTCATCCCCGGGCCGATCATGCACTGCCATCCGTTCTTATTCAAGCTGACGATTCAGCCGAATGCGGCAGAGCACTTCCTCGCGCTAATGCATAAACGCACAATCCCACTTTCCTACGCTGGCATAACCCAGATCAGGTTCAAAGGGACCAAAGCATATCGCTTTATCTCAGCCATGACGGCGCCCCTAGTGGATTTCCTTGTTTGACTATACCGTTAATTCAAGAAAGGTGTCAACCCTCAATTTTTCTATCCGCAGCTCTAAGGCGCGCCTGCTACAGGCCGCTTTCCTTCATCAGCTTCACCCAC
Source organism: Bacillota bacterium (assembly GCA_051750645.1). Taxonomy (GTDB): domain Bacteria; phylum Bacillota; class Bacilli; order Paenibacillales; family Paenibacillaceae; genus Pristimantibacillus. Next base: position 120,027 of record JBNJJW010000014.1, read on the forward strand.
CGGTCAGCCGTATGCTGCCAAGTAAACGTCTGCTCTACCCGTTCACGGCTGCGCTTGCCGAGCTTCTGACGCAGCTGTTTATCACTTAGCAGCAGCTGCAGCTTCTCCTTCAGCTCCGATTCCACCCGGCTCTGTCTGACCAAATAGCCCGTCACACCGTTACGAATGATTTCCTTCATTCCGCCTGCCCGCGTTGCAACGACCGGCACGCCGCAGGACATCGCTTCGACGTTTACAAGCCCGAAAGCTTCGCGCTGACCGGATGGAACGACGGCTACATCTGCGACCAGCATCCAGCCCGGCACCTCCGTATAAGGCACGTAAGGCACGAATCGTACATGACCAGGGCTTTTGCGTCCAAGCATCTCCAGCTTGCGGGCATAAGCGGTCTTCCGGTGCGATCCATAGAACGGGCTGCCGACAATGACAACTACAAGATCAGGATGGCTTTTTACGAGCTCGGGAACGATGTTAAGCAAGTGATGAACGCCCTTAAGCGGAATAAGCCTTCCCATGAACAAGATTACTTTTTTGCCGCTCAAACCTCTTTTTTGACGCAGTCTTTCCCGCTTGGCCGATCCTTCCGCAGAATATTGCGACGGAAACCGTTCCGTGTCGACACCCGGATAAATGACCCGCATCTTCCCTGCTACTTCAGGCGCTTTAGCTACGACGACACGTCTTATAAACTCGCTGTTTACAATAATTTTATCCGCCGCCTGCAGGCACTGATGCAGCTTGGGCGGCGATATATAGGATGGAGCGATAAAAGTGGATGAATGCAAATAAAGCCAGACACGTTTGCCTGGATTCATTCGCTTCATGGTCAGCACGTAATTGGGACGATTTTCGACGTCGATAACGTCTGGAGAAAAACGGTTAACGGCACGTGCTACCGCTTGAATATACCGCTGCTTGCTCCCGGCAGGAAACCGTTCGCAATCAACGCCCATAAACTGTCCGCGGCGCGGCAGTCTTTTACTCAATTTCCCATATATTCGAGGTTCGGCATAAGGCTTTAGCAGCGGCGCAAACTTCTCAATCACCCGTTCTACGGAGCTGCTGTTAGATGACGGAATCGGGAAAGAACCGGGGGTGACGATCGCCACCTTAATGCGTGCCATATAATCGGATGCCTCCTACATATCTGCTATTTTGCAGTATCATACGCTCCGAACTATAGGTTTGACACGGCCGGCCCCTTTTCCTAAAGCTTTATTTTCATTTGGAACAGTCCGGCTCTCCGGGCGGCCATATAAATAATGACGACAAGCGGTCCGATGAAAACGCCGATGACACCAACGAGCTTGAAGCCGACATATAAGCTAATAAGCGCCGACAATGAGCCGATCCCAACGGAATCGCCGAGAATTTTTGGTTCAACAATCCGGCGAAACACCGTAATGAACAGAAAGAGGATAATAAGCCCGACACCGGTGAATGCATTGCCGGTTAACGCCAAATAGGTTCCCCAAGGTACGAGCACTGAGCCTGTACCTAGAATCGGCATAATGTCGACAATTATTATAAGCAACGCAATCGCCAGCGGGTATTTAACATCAAGCACCAGCAGTCCGACCAAGGAAATAATATACGTTAGGGCGCTCAAAATGAATTGCGAACGCAAGAAGCCGAAAATCGATTTTTTCAAATTGTTCAGCACATCGTTTACTTGAGGATGCGATTTTTCATCAAACATCGACAACACGCTAGCCTTCATCGTATTCAAGCTAAAGCTGAACATATACACCGCCACTAGAAATACGACAAAGAAGATGAACATGCCCGGAATGCTCGATGCAAATGAAATGACTGTTTTTGATAAGGTTCCGACCATATTTGTAATCATATTCGTTAAATCCATTAGCCATCCTTCGAGCGTAGCAACCGCATCCGGCGGAAAATTCTGATACAACGCCTGTGCTTGCAGCATCAGGTCATCAACCACTTCGTTCGCATTCTCGAAGTAATTTGGCACCTTTTTGAAAAAGGCGATAAGCTCTGCAACAATCTTCACGCCAAGCAATGCGATCAATCCGATGAGAATGACGGTAAAGATAGTGCTTGTCACAGTTGCCGCTACAAGTCTATTCATCCGAAACTTCTTCATAAACAGCTGGTTTAGCGGCTCTAGTGAAATCGCTACGACAAGTGCCAGCAAAAATGGCGCTCCGACAGTAAACATTAAATAGAGCAGCAGCAATCCTAGCGCTATGAAAACAATCGTCTTAATGGACAAACCTTTTTCCTCCCCTCTCTAATGCTATATGCGTTTGCTATAGTAATTAAGCCTTCTGTCTTAGCGTATTATGGACTACTCCATTACGGCGCTGCGCTCATGGAAATCAACCTGCTTATAGTACATATCTTTTACAAGCAAATTCGGCCCGCAGCATGCGGCTGCCGGACAATGACAATTAACGCTGCGCGCAAGGGAGTGGTCCAGCCATTTGTCAAACAAATCATCAAGCTTCGACGAACCGATGTTGCCGAAAGCCGGTACATCCGAAAAGTCCGTTACGAACACTTCACCTGTGAACAAATTAACATTAAGTCTGTTGCGGCCGTCCGGATCGTTTCTTACAGTTACATTCGGTTCCTTCGCCAGCCTTCTGAGAAGTTTCCGTTCTTTCGCGTTATCGCTGCATTGATAGAACGGTAATGTGCCGAACAGCATCCAGATCGATCTATCTCTCGTATCAAGCAATTGTTCAATTGCCCGCAGCATTTGCTCGCGCGAGAGCACCGGCAAATCTTTTGCGAAGGCGCTCGGATACATCGGATGCACCTCATGCCGTTTACAGCCCATTTCAACGATCAGCTTATGTATCTCGTCGATTTTGTCATAGGTTCTGAAATTAATCATAGATTCAGCGGAAACGAGTACGCCTGTCTCGCTCAAGCGGCGCGTATTGTCAATCATCCGTTCATAAAGCTTCGCGGCTGCTTCTAGCGAAACATTGTGGCCTGCTTTAGCAAAACCGATTTGGTGGAAATCTTCGGCAGATGTATAGTTAAAGGAAATATGCATGACATCCAAGTACGGAGCCAATTGCTCATATCTGCTGTAAGGGAGAGTTACGTTTGAATTGATTTGTGAACGAATCCCGCGGCTGCGCGCATATTGAAGCAGCGGCACCATATAATCGCGCACCGTTCGATCGGAGAAGGAAGGCTCTCCGCCTGTGATGCTGATCGTCTCGAGATGCTCCACTTCATCCAGTCGGGTCAGCATCTCCTTAAGGGGCAGCTTGGAGGGCTCAGATAATACGAGTGTATCTCCAACGGCACAATGCTCGCATCGCATGTTACAAAGGTTGGAAACCGTCATTTCTACACTGGTTAAACGGTGCCGGCCATGCTGCTGAAGCGAGCGGATGGGATCCCAAGGATCATTCGTTGGCGATAGGGCAGAGAGCGGACTATAAGATGGTTGCAAATCTATCATATTCATTTATTCAGCACCTGACTTAATTATCTTGTTATGATCGTTCTCTTTTTATTGTAATGTCCGTTTGGGCAGGAAGCAAATAAAACAGTGAAAAAAAGCGAAAAAGGAGCCTCAAAGGCTCCTAGGCAATCTGACCTATTAAATACCCGACGCTTGCTGCACTTCAGCATAGCTATCATTTACACCGACAATCATCACGTTCAGGTGCTTCGACAAATCAATTTCAAAAGGCACTGCTATCTCTTCGCCCGCTTCATTATACAGGATGCGGATAATCGGTCTATGCGGATAAGCATGATTGAGGTCGACAACGATACCCGACTCTCCCGTTTGAAGCTTAACCGTAATACCGATCGGGTAAATGGCAACCTTATCGCGGAAAACCTGAACCATTCGTTGCTCATACAGCGTTCCCGTTCCGGCATACAATCGCTCAATGGCATGATGCGGCAGTATCGGCGCGCTGTAAACGCGGTTCGTCGTCATCGCGTCATAGGAATCGACAAGTCCGATCCATTTCGCGTAATCATGAATTTCATTGCCTTTAATGCCGCGCGGATAGCCGCTTCCATCGATCCGCTCATGATGCTGAAAAGCGCAATGTGCAACCAGCAACGGTAAATTCGGTTCATCCTTCAGCAGCTCATAGCCGATTCTGGCATGCTGCTTCATCGCCTCGTATTCTTCGGTCGTGAGGGAGCCTGGCTTCCTAAGGACATCAATCGAAATTTGCGTCTTACCGATGTCATGCAGCAGCGCCCCCATCCCAAGCGTCGTCAGCTCATCGCGCGAATATCCGTTCGACATGCCGAGCAGTGTTGAATAGACGCAAACGTTAAGTGAATGCTGGTACAAATAATAATCAACGGATCCCATATTCATCAGCATAATCATCGCATCCTGATGACCGGATAAATCGTCAATAATCATATTCATCATTTGTTTGAAGGGCTGAGCGATATAGGGATAAGTAACGCCCTTCTTGCGCTTTGGACGATCCATCATCTCGCGGAAGCTGGTGCGTATTTCTTTGAGCGCAACCCGCATCGTATCCTCACTGATTAAGGTTGGCAGAACAATATCGTCCGTTCTCGGATCGGCTATATACACATATTGAATTCCGCACTGTTCAAGGCGGGAAATAAGACGTTCAGTCAGCTCAATATTTTCGCCGAGGAGGACAAGTCCTTCCTGAGAAAAAATTTTTTTGGCGAGCTTCATACCCGGCCTACACTTCGCAATTGGCAGCAAACGCATTTTTTCGACCCTTCCCCTACATGATATCTTAACTATTACATCGGAAAAAGCCGTTCGTAATGTTAATGTACGGGAAAATCGACAAAATTTCAACCATTTTATTCTATTTTTTCGACATCTCGTGTCGATTGTTGACATATTTTGTTAATGCGATTGGTCTTGCCAGCGAAGTTGACGACAATCGATTAGGGCTGATGAGCTTAGAAGCTGAGCGGCAATGACGTCTCGAATGAATTCCGGCATATAGAAATTCAATTGTTCCGCATTGGCCAGCGTTTCATAGCCTGCTTTGAAGCTGAACATATCGATTGTTCCAATCGTGTATAAACGCTCATCCGCCAGCGGGTCTCCATTCACGGAAACTGACACAAGTTTATGCATAGCTGGCCGCGAGGAATCATATTCAATGGACATGCCATCTACCGCAAGCGTACCCAGCACCTCGCCGCGAAAGCCGAAGCCTTTGATCGGCTTATTGATAAATTCGGGCAGCAGCGACTGTTCAAGCGCTGCACGAAGATGTGTGCCGGCAATAATCATCCGGCACGGGTTGATCGGCGACGGACAGAGGGCGTGCACTTCGCCCGCTGTCACGTCCCCTTGCGCCAGGCCGCCAAGCAGCTGCCCCGCGTTAACGATGCCGATCTCGGCATCGGTCCAGCGGCGGAGGCCGGCGGCCAGCAGATTGCCGAGCGGCGATTCCCGCTCGGTTCTAACGGGCAGCGGCGCTTCAAGCCGGGCAATGACCCGGTTCAGGCGCTGCTTGCCCGCTTCGCGAAAGCTGCCGATAATGGCGGCGGCTTCGGGATGCAGCGCTAATGCGGCCGTCGGCACGCATGCCGCACGGAACACCGGGCGGGAAGAAATCGGATCGATTCCGATTTCAACCCGCCCGATGTACTCGCCGAATTTCCCGGCCGCGCAAATCGTTGTGCCGCCGATAATAACCGGCTCCTCCAACAAATGATGGGTATGCGCTCCGAGGATAAGGTCGACACCCTCAACCCGCTGCGCCATCATTCGATCCGACGAGAGCCCGAGATGCGACATAACTATAATAACGTCGGCACGGCCCTGCAGCTGCCCGACCTGCTCGCGCACGGCTTCGAACGGATCCGTTACGTTCCAGCCAAGCAAGGAATAAAAATCGGTAAATGCCGCGGTTACGCCAATAATGCCAAGACGCAGTCCATTTTTGTCGATGACCGTGCTCGGAAGCAGCCACTCTGGCCGTTCACCGGTTGCGGAATCCCGCATATTCGCGCACACTACCGAGAACGTCGCCCGATTGACATACGCGTCAGCAAGCGTCTTTGACGAATAGGTTAACCCTTCATTGTTGCCAAGCGTAATAGCTTCATAGCCTGCGTCATTCAGCAGCTCAACGTTTACGATTCCGTCGCTGCCCTCGGTTTCCACCCGCATCCGATCCATATGGTCGCCGCAATCAACCGCCAGCACGCAATCGCTGCCGAAAGTCCGCCGCTCCTCTGCGATGAAGCTTGCTATTTTGGCGGCATGCTCAAGACGGCTGTGAATATCGTTACTATGAAGGAGCACTACTTGGGTACGTATGCTGTCAATCAAATTTATGCACGCCTCCTCCTTGCTCCATTTCAGCGTTACAAATCAATCTACTTTTTCATACGCAAATCATCAGCAGTAAATGTATGCTTAAATCCGTATGAGGCCTCTTCCTGTTCACTTGCAGCATTATACCCTATCTTCAGCTTAACGATGCTTTTCACATTCAAGCACTTGCTGCTTCCGTTCGGGACATATAGACGTATTGGACCGGTTTTCGTTAGCGGCTCTCCCTCCAATGAGATCAATACAGCCGCTTGATCAAGCTGCTCCCATGGAATCGTTGCTTCAAACGTATCTGCTGCCTCCACCATCAGGTACGACGGGGTCTGAGCTGCCGCCTTCGTACCATTATGCTTCAGCCAAGCGGAATACCAGCTTTGCCAATCAATCGCCTCTCCTGCTGCTTCAGGCACTCTGTCAGCGATCGGGAAGCTCGCTCCCGCCAGCTCAGCCATCTCAGCCGCGCTCGTCACCGATAATCCGAGTTCAAAATGATCAATCGTTAATTCACGCATCCGTGTTCGTTAGCCTCCTATTTGTGACATTCGCCGTTCCGTCGGCACGTGTGACAACGCGCCATCGGCAAGCTTTGCCGCCATTTCATGATTTTCAGGCTTAATATCCATTGCCCTAAACAGCAATTGCTTCATTGCATCCGGATTGCCAAAAGCATCCCTCACGTTTAATTCGTCAACCCAATAAAGACACGGTTTAATCGAACCGTCTGCCGTTAAGCGCAGCCGGTTGCAGTTACTGCAGAAATGATCGCTGATCGGATGGATCAGTCCGAACGATCCGCGCCCGCCCTCCATTTGCCAATCGTCCGAAGGACCATTGCCGTGAACGTTAGGCCCGCGATTAATATCATAACCTTCCTTCTCTGCTACTTCCAACACGCGGGATAGCGGCAGATAATGCTTTTTCCAATTTTCATCGGCATGACCGATCGGCATATATTCAATAAATCTGACATGCAGCGGCTGCTCATAAGCGAGCTTTAGAAAAGACGCGATCTCATCTTCATTTACTTCCTTCAGCAGCACGCAATTCAGCTTTATCGGATCAAATCCAACGGCAGCAGCCGCTTCGATCCCTTCCATCACTCTTTTTAGGTCACCGCTCCTTGCAATAAAGCGAAACCGGGCCGGATCTAACGTGTCCAAGCTAATATTAACGCGGTTCAAACCTGCCGCCCGAAGCGCTTCAGCCTGCTTGGCTAGAAAAACGCCATTTGTCGTTAACGCTATATCCCGAATGCCGGGGATGGCTGATAATCGTTTAATTAATCCGTCCAAGCCTGGACGGATTAGCGGTTCGCCGCCCGTAATGCGCAGCTTCGATATGCCTAGCTCCGCTCCGGCTTCAACCACCTCAACAATTTGATCGTATGATAACAAATTTTCTGACTCGGTAAACTCCATGCCTTCTTCAGGCATGCAGTATAAACATCGCAAATTACATCGATCTGTTACTGAAATACGCAAATAATCGTGCACGCGCCCGAAACGGTCCGTCAAGGTCGGCATGAGTCACACTCCCTTTTCTATGTACATATCAGCATAACATTTTTTTTGAAATTATGATATTCTATTAACATCTTTAAGCCATGACGATGAGAGGTTTTATGCCATGACATATAATTGGAATATTAAACTATTTGCCGGACTGCCTGAACGATTAGGCCTTTCGGAAATTCACTTGCAAACCGAATCGGAGCAGCTAACTGTCGAACAATTGAAGGAAGCTGTCGCTGCCATTTATCCGGAACATGCCGGGCTGATTCAAATATCGTTTGTCGCACGCAACCATGCATATGCTGCAGAGGATTCGGTTCTTCGCGCAACGGATGAGCTGGCTCTGCTGCCTCCGGTTTCCGGCGGCGAAGAAACACAAGAGCTCCCTTCCAATGATCAGCTTGAACGCTACGTGATTACAAACGATGCCATTAACTCGGATGACGTGCTTGCGAAAGTAATTGTCCCGGAGCATGGTGCTGCCATTGCTTTTGTCGGGACAACAAGAGAATGGACGCACGGCAAGCGTACAATGCGATTGGAGTATGAGGCTTACGCTCCGATGGCCGTTGCTACAATGCGGCAAATAGGCGATGAAATAGCCGATCGTTGGCCAGGTGCCCTATGTGCGATAAGCCATCGTATCGGCGTTGTCGGGCTCGCCGAAACAAGCGTCGTTATTGCCGTGTCCTCGCCTCACCGGGAAAGCTGTTATGAAGCGAGCCGTTACGCAATAGAAAGACTTAAACAAATCGTGCCGATTTGGAAGAAAGAGATATGGGAGGACGGCTCGGAATGGAAGGGACATCAGCTAGGACCTTGGAACCCGACAGCGCCGTTAACCGATTTTTAAACCTATCCTTATGAAGTAAGTTTTTCTTTGTAAGCTTTGAAGGAGACTATGCAGATGAACAAACAATACCCGCAAGCTGCTGATTCCACTTTCTCTATGCCTGCTGGATCCGCACGTTATGCAAGACAAATGCGCTTTGCGCCTATTGGCACGGGCGGTCAGCAAGCGCTTAGCAGCAGCCGTGCAGCCGTCGTTGGCATGGGCGCTCTCGGGTCCGTAATTGCCCAGCATCTCGTCCGCTCCGGCGTAGGTTATGTGCGCATAATTGATCGTGACATTATTGAATGGAGCAATCTCCAAAGACAAATGCTTTATACCGAGCAGGATGTCATTTCGCTGCTTCCTAAGGCGCATGCGGCAGCCGTTCATTTGCGTGCAATGAATAGCTCAGTTACCGTAGAGCCTGTAGTCGCCGACTTGACAGCTGCCAATGCAGAAGAGCTGCTTGCAGACGTACATCTCATCATTGACGGTAGTGACAACTTCTCCGTCAGATACTTAATGAACGACTATAGCGTTAAGCATGGCATACCTTGGATTTATGGCGGGGCAGTCGGCTCATCTGGGATGACGATGACCATCATCCCTAATGAAACGCCTTGTTATCGCTGCTTATTTAATGAGCCACCAGCTCCAGGCACAACAGATACATGTGAAACAGCGGGAGTTATATCGCCTATCGTTGATATAATCGGTTCCGTTCAAGCTGCCGAAGCCATCAAGCTTCTTTCCGGCAACCGGCAGGCGCTGCATCGAACCTTATTCCAGGTTGACCTATGGAATCATTCCTGGCTCCCTGTATCGATAACCAAAGCAAAGCGCAGCGATTGTCCCTCATGCGGTAGAAATCATTATGACTTTTTAGATGAGATGATGTCAGAACCGGCCGCTGCTTCATTGTGTGGCCGCAATTCCGTGCAAATTACGCCTAATCAACCCGTATCCCTGCAATTGGATGAACTCGCTGTAAGATTACAGCCTGTGGGAGCCATTACCTTAAATCGTTACTTGCTTCGGATTGAGCTTGAGGATGACCTGACCTTTGTCCTATTCAGCGATGGACGGGCTATCGTTCAAGGGACTGACCAATTGACAAAAGCAAGGTCGATTTATTCCGAAATATTAGGAAATTAGTCATATTTCTAAAACCCTCTTATTGCCATTCCGACAATTCATTGCTACTATTGTACCTATAACATTACTACAATCAATTGAGGTGTCTTGATGAGGGTTCATGTCACAGATTTGATAAATGGGGACCAGTTGAGCCGCGATACGTTTAACAACTTCGGGCTTCATGTTCTCTCCAAGGGTACTACTTTATGCAACCAAGAAATATCAAGACTGTTTCAGCATCAAATTGATTATGTCGATATAGAAGAAAGAATGACCGAGCAGCCGGCTATGCGAACGATCGAGTCCACTATCAATCCGAAGTGGCTTCCTACCGTACAGCCTATTTACGAAAACGCTGTCAGAAGCTTCGAGGGCTTATTTTCGAAAGCTCTTGATCAAGGTCTAATCGATGATGATGAAGTAAATGCGGTACTTCAGCCGCTTTTAAATAATCTTCAGTTAGAACGCGATGTCGTATCCATGCTGCTTCTGCTTAATACCAAAGACGATTATACGTATCAGCATTCGGCACAGGTTGGGATGCTTTCGTATTACCTGGCCACCTGGGTCGGTTATTCCAATGAGGAAGCCCTCCAAATTAGCAAAGCCGGATTTCTCCACGATATCGGCAAGTGTCGCATTCCGGATGATATATTAAATAAACCGGGCAAATTAACAGATGCTGAGTTTGAAGAAATAAAAAAGCATACCACATACGGCCACGAAATTATTTCTAACTCATTTGATGAAGCATACTTAGCTATTGGCGCACTTCAGCATCATGAACGAAATGACGGCAGCGGATATCCGCATGGACTAACAAACGATGCCATTCATCCCCTAGCCAAAATCATTGCCGTAGTTGATATATACAGCGCAATGATTTCAGAGCGCGTCTATCGACAGAAGCGTGACTTGCTATTCGTACTTAAGGAGCTTTTTCAATTAAGCTTCAGCAAGCTGGATCCATTTACTACCCATACATTTATTAAACATATGATGCCTAATTTCATCGGTAAGCGCGTTGAGCTCGAATCCGGTGAAATTGGCATTATCGTCATGACTCATCCCATTGAGTTTTTCCACCCCCTTATTCGAATCAATGACCGTTTCATCGATTTGACAATCGAGCGCGAGTATGAAATCAAGCATGTATATTTATAAATAACCAAGTAAAAAGCCCCGTCTGCAGACGAGTAAACTCGCTGTAAACGGGGCTTTATTTATTACTGGATTAGCCGATGGATCCTTCCATTTCGAACTTGATCAAACGGTTCATCTCTACCGCATATTCCATTGGAAGCTCTTTTGTGAACGGCTCGATGAAACCCATAACGATCATTTGCGTAGCTTCCGCTTCACTAAGACCACGGCTCATCAGATAGAACAATTGGTCTTCTGAAACTTTCGATACTGTAGCTTCGTGCTCAAGCGTAATGTTATCATTCAAAATCTCGTTGTAAGGAATCGTATCCGAAGTCGATTCATTATCGAGGATGAGCGTATCACATTTGATGTTCGCTTTTGCACCGTCAGAGTTGCGTCCGAACGAAGCTAGACCACGGTACGTTACTTTACCGCCATGCTTACTTATTGACTTTGAAATAATCGTTGAGCTTGTATCTGGAGCCAGATGAGTCATTTTCGCCCCAGCATCCTGATGTTGGCCTTTACCTGCAACTGCGATTGACAATACCATGCCTTTCGCGCCGCGGCCGCGCAAAACGACTGCCGGGTACTTCATTGTCAGCTTGGATCCGATATTTCCGTCTACCCATTCCATCGTTGCATTCTCATCCGCAACCGCACGTTTCGTAACAAGGTTGTAAATGTTCGGCGCCCAGTTTTGGATCGTCGTATAACGAACGCGAGCATTCTTTTTGCAAAGAATCTCTACAACTGCGCTGTGAAGCGAGTTCGTGCTGTATACCGGAGCTGTACAGCCTTCAACATAATGGACAGAGCTGTCTTCATCAGCAATGATGAGCGTACGCTCGAATTGACCCATGTTTTCGGAGTTGATCCGGAAGTAAGCTTGAAGCGGAATATCACACTTCACGCCTTTCGGTACGTAAATAAAGCTGCCGCCCGACCAAACTGCGCTGTTCAAAGCCGCGAATTTGTTATCGTTTGGAGGAATGATCGTTCCGAAATATTCTCTCAGCAGCTCTGAGTGCTCACGAAGCGCCGTATCGGTATCTGTAAAGATAACGCCTTGCTTCTCCAGGTCCTCTTGCATGCTGTGGTAAACGACCTCGGACTCGTATTGTGCCGATACGCCGGCAAGAAACTTTTGCTCAGCTTCTGGAATACCGAGTTTGTCGAACGTTTCCTTTATTTCCGAAGGAACCTCTTCCCACGTTTTACCTTGCTTCTCGGAAGGCTTGACATAGTATTGAATGTCGTCAAAATCAAGATCATCCATGTTGCCGCCCCAACGAGGCATTGGCATTTTGTTGAATTGCTCTAGCGACTTCAAACGGAATTCAAGCATCCATTCCGGCTCGTTTTTCATTTCTGAAATGGTCCGGACGATTTCTGGCGTTAAGCCTTTTCCCGATTGGAATATCGATTTATGCTCGTCACGGAAACCGTATTTATACTCTTCCATTTCCGGCATTGATTTTGCCATTTTTTTCAGCTCCTTCGTATTTTTTGTTATTCGTTCTGATGTTCAATTCCTTTGCGCAATGCGTTCCACGCAAGCGTCGCACATTTGATCCGCGCTGGAAACTTATTAACGCCCGAAAGTGCCTCTATATCCTCTAATTCCTCGAACTCGACAGGTTCGCCCTTCATCAGGGCTGAAAACTTGTCAGCCATCGTTAGCGCCTCGTCGAACGATTTCCCTTTGACAGCTTCCGTCATCATCGAAGCCGAGCTCATGCTGATCGAGCAGCCTTCACCGCTGAACTTCGCATCAGTTACTTTGCCGTCAACGACTTGAAGCTGCAGCGAAATGCGATCGCCGCATGTCGGATTGTTGAGATTGATCGTCACCGATTCCTCACTCAGCGTTCCACGGTTACGAGGATTTTTATAATGATCCATAATGACTCTGCGGTATAAATCATCCAATTGCATGACCGAAGAACTCCTTTGTCTGTAGTAACGCATCGACTAGCCGGTCTATGTCATCTTCGGAATTGTATAAATAGAAGCTCGCTCTAGCCGTTGACGATACGTTCAGCCATCGCATAAGCGGCTGGCAGCAGTGGTGGCCTGCCCGTACGGCGACGCCTTTGGAATCCAGCACAGTCGCCACGTCATGGGGATGAACGTCATCCAAATTAAAGGTGACCAGTCCAACGCGATTTTGCTTCGGTCCGTATACCGTTATGCCTTCCATCGATGACAGCTTTTCATAAGCATATGTCGTTAAGCGACGCTCGTGCTTATCGATTTCATCCAGCCCGACTTCATTCAAGAAATCGATTGCCGCACCTAGACCAACCGCACCTGCGATAATCGGCGTGCCGCCCTCGAAGCGATAAGGAATTTCTTTCCAAGTCGACTCGTACAGATCAACGAAATCAATCATTTCGCCGCCGTACTCGATCGGCTCCATCTTGTTCAGCAGCGCCTTTTTGCCATACAAAGCCCCGATTCCGGTTGGTCCGCACATTTTATGTCCGGAAAACGCGAAGAAATCGACATCGAGATCCTTCAAATCGATCTTGATATGCGGCGCGCTTTGAGCTCCGTCCACGACCATTACCGCGCCGTTGCGGTGAGCAATTTGGGCTATTTCCTTAATTGGATTAACAACGCCCAGTACGTTGGACAAATGAGTAACGGAAACGACTTTCGTCTGCGGAGTAATTGTTTTCTCGACATCCTCGATCGAAATCGAGCCGTCCGGCTGCAGCGGGACATACTTAAGCGTTGCGCCCGTTGCTTTCGCCGCTTGCTGCCACGGAATCAAATTACTATGATGCTCCATCGGCGTAATGACGATTTCATCGCCTTCCCCGCACTCGGACCGCGCATAGCTCGATGCGACCAAATTCAAAGCAGTTGTCGTGCCCCGCGTGAAAATGATTTGTTCCGGCGCTCCCGCGTTCAGAAATTTCGCTACCTTCTCGCGCGCTCCCTCATAGGCGTCAGTCGCTCTAGAACCAAGCGTATGCACGCCGCGATGAACGTTCGCGTTATTCAGCTCATAGTATCGGTTAACCGCATCAATGACGGAACGCGGCTTCTGAGAAGACGCCGCGCTATCCAGATAAACGAGCGGATGCCCGTTTATTTCTTGATGCAATATCGGGAACTGTTCCCGAATCGCATTTATATTCATCCCTCTAGCTTCCTTTCGAGCAAACGCTGAAGCTGCCCGCGAACCGCTTCGACCGGAATTTCCGATACGACCGGAGCTAAAAAGCCGTAAATAATTAAACGTTCAGCGTCCTGCTTAGATATACCGCGAGACATCAGGTAATATACCTGCTCCGGGTTAACTTGCCCTACGCTTGCCGCATGACCGGCAGTAACATCATCTTCATCTATAAGCAAAATCGGATTGGCATCGCCGCGCGCTTTCGGGCTCAGCATGAGCACCTTTTCGGTTTGTACGCCGTTCGCTTTCGTCGCGCCATGTTCGATTTTTGTAATGCCGTTAATAATCGCAGTTGCGGAATCTTTCATAACCGCGCGGGTTACCATGTTGCTGTCGGAGCTTTTGCCGAAGTGAACGGCTTGCGTCGTCAAGCTATTTTGCTGCGCGTTCTTGCCAACGCTAATTACTTTTGCGTCTGATGTGGAGCCTTGACCCTTAAGGACCGACTTTGTATCAGACAATGTGTTACCATCATTCAAATCTCCGATAATCCATTCCATTTGACCGTCGTTTTCGATTATGGCCCGGCGAATCGTCATATCAACGCCCGTCTCACCCATAGAATGTATCGAACCGAAACGAACATGTGCGCCCGGCTTTACGAATACTTCGACGATGGAAGGATGAACGAATGGAGCGGCTGCTGTTCCAGGCTCGGACACAACACAGTCTACGTACGTCACACGGCTGTGGCTGTCAGCAACGATTAGAATATGCGGCGCAAACGTCGATTCCGAATTATCATTGTACAAAATTGCTTGTAAAGGAAGCTCAACTTCTACATTCTTTGGAACGTAAACGAACACTCCGCCGTTCCATAATGCGGCATTTAGTGCCGTCAGCTTGTCTTCGTCTTTCGCTATTGCTTGGAATAAATACTTTTGAACGAGCTCGCCATGCTCCTTGCATGCCGTCTCCAAATCCGTAAAAATAACGCCTTTGTTGGCAAGTTCGCTTGAAAGCTGCTTCCAAACAGAGCCTGAATTTCTTTGAATCAGTAAATTTTCCGTTCCTTCCGAGACCAATTCGCGAACGATTTCCGGCAATTCGCTAATCGCGTTGACCGCCGTCGGCTGCTCATAGCTGCCTACAGCCGTTAAGTTCCAACGCTCAATGCGCACCTTCTCAGGCTTTGGCCAACCAATAGTTCCGGCAAGCTCAGCCGCTTCGCCGCGCAATTCAACAAGCCAATTCGGCTCACCCTTGCTGCGGGCCAATGCTTCTGCAGATTGACGGTCGGTCGGAGTCGATAGTTGTGTACTCATCCGTTATGCCCCCTTCTCCGCTTAAGCCTGGCCGACCGTTTCATCTACGATGCCAAGTTCTTCTTTAACCCAATCATAACCTTCGTTTTCCAGACGCTCAGCCAGCTCGGGACCGCCCGATTTAACGATGCGGCCTTGCATCATAACGTGAACATAATCCGGTTTAATATAGTTAAGCAAACGCTGATAGTGAGTAATGATCAAGAATCCGCGTTCCTCCGAACGCATTGCGTTAACGCCGTTCGAAACGATGCGCAGCGCGTCGATGTCAAGACCCGAATCGATTTCATCGAGCACGACAATCTTAGGATCGAGCAGCATCATTTGCAAAATTTCGTTACGTTTCTTTTCGCCGCCGGAGAAGCCTTCGTTCAAATAACGGTGTGCAAATTCAGGATTCATTTCAAGCTCCTTCATTTTGCCTTCCATTTGACGGATAAACTTAATTAGGGAAATTTCATTTCCTTCTTCACGACGTGCGTTCAATGCACTGCGCAAGAAGTCGGAGTTTGTAACACCCGGAATTTCACTTGGGTATTGCATTGCAAGGAACAAGCCTGCGCGAGCGCGCTCGTCAACTTCCATTTCGAGCAGGTCTTCGCCGTTCAACTGAGCTGAACCTTCTGTTACTTCATATTTAGGATGTCCCATCAAAGCGGAAGCCAGCGTACTTTTTCCGGTACCGTTAGGGCCCATGATCGCGTGAATTTCTCCACCTTTGATTTCTAAGTTAATGCCTTTCAAAATTTCTTTTCCGTCGATAGCCGCCTTTAGGCCATCGATAACAAAATGCGTTGCCATAATATGCTGATCCCTCCAAGGTTGGTATACTTCGACCAGTCACGCCGCAATGGACAAGCTTGTCTATTGCGGAGTGATTCTCATTGATTCTCAATAATTATTTTAATATAGTTTTTGTTATAAATCAATGCGGGAAACACCCGTAGAAGCAGATTTGTCTACTTTGCATTCATTTATTTTAAGTTAACACCCGTTTAATTTGCTCAACTTGAGCTTGAAACACTTCTTCATCCAGGACGGGGATCAGGCCGGGAACAGCCATTTCATCTTCCAGTCTTACCCAAGATTTGCATCCATTATAAGCAGGGCGCATCGGAATTTCTAATGGCTCTTCGAGACGGTAAACCCGGAGAATCAATATATGTAATGGCTTTGTTTTCTTCCAGCGCAATCTCTCCTCCGCGAATGTATCGGTCCAAATATGAAAATCGCGCAGCCGATCCAACTTTTCCTGATCGGTTACTTCGATATCCTCTACGACCTCTGCATACGATTCCACCTTTATCGTCTCCATATCCGCCGACCATCCTTCGAGCGTTTTGTCGAGCTCGTCAGCGTAGCCTTCTTTTAACAGCTGTTTTTTCTGATGCTCGTAGGCCGGCATTAAATAAAAGGAATGGCTAATAAGCTGAAAATCACGTGTTTCTTCAATAATGCCTCCTTTGCGCATCACGATAATTTGCTGACCCTCGGCAAGTGCCTGTACGCTTACGGCCCACTCTTTTAGCGCAACTGGCTGCCGTTCATCAAGTACTGTCATTATGTTTCCTCCATCCATCATGTCCTAATTATGATACTATTATATCAAACGAGGGTATTCCAAGGCGAAATAATATACATTATACTATGTTGAGATGAATACTGGGCATTAAAGCCCGATTACTTAAAAACCGGAGGTGGACAGCCATGTCTGCATATCATCCTTTAACCGAACAAGAAGCAATTCAAATAGCAGGCTCGCTTGAGGGGTTCTTCCCTGCAGGAGCAGCGCTGCAATGCCGTGAAATCGGCGATGGCAACTTAAACCTGGTATTCCACATTACGGATTCCGCAAGCGGCAAGAGTCTTATTATGAAGCAGGCTCTACCCTATGCGAAGGTTGTTGGAGAGTCTTGGCCGCTTACGCTCGACCGGGCGCGCATTGAGAGCGAGAAGCTTCTTTTGGAAGGTAAGCTGGCGCCGGGACTTGTTCCGGTCGTTTATAAATATGATGCGGAGTTGGCGCTTACCGTTATGGAAGACCTAAGTGACCATATCATCATGCGCCAAGGCTTGATCGCAGGTAACCGTTACCCGAAATTCGCCGACGATATTTCGACCTTTATCGCCCGTACCTTATTTTTCACTTCCGATCTTGGAATGAATCAGCAGGACAAAAAAATTCAAGTCAAGGCTTTTATTAATCCCGAATTGTGTAAAATAACAGAAGATCTTATCTTCGACGACCCATATACGAACTCGCCAAACAACAGCTTTGACCCCGCTATCCAAGATGCTGCTGAAGCGCTTTGGCAGGACAACGGGCTTCACTTTGAGGTTGCCCTTTTGCGGGAGAAATTTTTGACAAACGCGCAAGCGCTGCTTCACGGCGACCTTCACACGGGCAGTGTATTTGTAACGCCTGCTTCAACTAAGGTAATTGATCCTGAGTTTGCGTATTATGGTCCTATCGGCTTTGATATTGGTGCAGTAATTGCTAACCTGCTCCTTAACTTTGCCGGTCAAGAGCATTGGACGAACGATGAAGACCAGCGCAGTGACTTCCGCCGTTACCTTACTGACACGGTTCGTGATGTATGGAATTTGTTCGATAAGAAGTTTCGCGCGCTATGGGACGAGCATGGCTTAGACCGCATTGCATCCGGAACACCTGGCTACAAAGATTATTACATGAATCGTTTGCTGCAAGATGCCGTCGGCTTTGCCGGCTGCAAAATCGTACGCCGTATCGTCGGCTTGTCTCACGTTATTGATATCGACCGTATTCCGGATGCCGCTGTCCGCGAGAAGGCACAACGTCTTGCGTTAACAATCGGAACGTCTCTCATACGCAATAACCGTAAGACGCAATCCATCGAGGAAGTCATCGAATTAGCTAATTCAGCTGCAAGCAAATGATTCAAGGTAGAGAGGAAATGACATTATGACTTCAAATTATGCGGGCTTGCAATCGGTCATTTGGTCCGAGGATAAGCTTGATCTGTTAGACCAGCGGCTGCTTCCGGAGGAAATTGTATATTTGCCTTTAACTACTTCAGAAGATGTATGGGAAGCCATTCGGCATTTGAAAGTTCGCGGAGCACCCGCAATCGGTATATCCGCTGCTTATGGCGTTGTTCTTGGAAGCCGTGACGAACAATCAGTGGAAGATTGGCTGGCGCAGGTTAACAAGCAAGCGGAATACCTGGCCACCTCCAGGCCGACTGCTGTCAATTTATTTTGGGCACTCGATCGAATGAAAGCTGCGGCTGCCTCATTTGTTCAAAAAGGCTTGTCCCTGGAAGCGTGCAAGGCTGCTTTGTTGACCGAAGCAATTGCCATTCAGAGCGAGGATGAGGAAACCAACCGACTGATCGGTGAACACGCACTGTCACTGTTCAAGGATGATATGGGCGTCCTAACGCACTGCAACGCCGGCGGCCTGGCTACTGCCAAATATGGAACCGCGCTCGCACCTTTCTATCTAGCCTTGGAGCGAGGCATCACACTTCGTGTATTCGCTGATGAGACACGTCCAGTTCTGCAGGGCGCCCGCTTAACCGCATTTGAATTGCAGCAAGCAGGCGTCGATGTAACGCTTATTTGCGACAATATGGCCGGTATGGTGATGTCAAAAGGCTGGATTGATGCTGTAATCGTCGGTACCGACCGCGTAGCCGCAAACGGCGATGTAGCTAACAAAATCGGCACATATAGTGTAGCTGTGCTGGCTAAAGCGCACGGTATCCCATTCTACGTCGCTTGTCCGTTATCGACTATCGATTTGAACACACCTACAGGCACAGAAATTCCGATTGAAGAACGCAATGCGGAAGAGATTACGGAAGGCTTCGGCAAGCGTACGGCTCCGCAAGGGATCAAAGTATATAACCCAGCCTTTGACGTAACGCCTAATGAATATGTAACGGCCATCATCACCGAAAAAGGAATCGTGCAAGCTCCTTATGATGTTACTCTGCGCAAGCTGTTTGATTAATCAAGCGTAAACGGCTGTCGCCGTCCCTGGCGGCAACAGCTCGTTTCGCGGTGAAATATAAGCATCGTATAAGGTTCAAATTTATACTTTCTTATATTTTGAACAATTAAGCCGCTTAAAAGAATCAGCCCTAATCAGCCACGCATTTTTTAAAGTGCTGCGTAACTGATTAGGGCTTTTTATAAGTTCCGTTATTATCATTATACTTCTTCATGAAGCAGCATTAAACGAAGCGCTTCCGAGCCCTTCATGCCTACAACGACGCCAAGCGTCTCTGCTGTAGTCGTTACAGATTCAAGCGGCGCTTCCATCAGCTCCTCCAAAGTTCGTACACCGACCGCACGACCGGCTATTATTTCCCGATCCTTAAGCCGTTCGTTAAGGAGAGAAACGTCTAGCGCACCGCACATAATATATCCTTTGTCCGTCATTATCGCAAGCAATGTAGTTTTGGGCAGCTTCACTTCAACGCCAAGAACGGTTTCCCCATTCTCTAGTGTGAAAGGAACCATTCGCATCATATAGGATCCACCCCCTTCATCCGCTTAATAAGAGGTAATACACCGCAACATCATTATATGCAGGATTAGATTTTCAGCGCCCTGATAAATGCTCATTTCTAGTACTACATGGACTGCTGATTTGATGGTATATTATAATATATTATGCCGTTCGGAGGTTATATGAAAAAACAACCCTCATTACCTGATCAGTCTTCCTTTATCTACAATGTCGAGGTGCTTGTTGAAGGTAAAAACAATGCCGCTGCACTGGAACATCTGCTTCGCCTACTTAACAGCTGCGGCTTTCTTGATTACCGCATTCTTTCCGGCATACAGCTTGGCGAACAAATTGATGAGCGCAAAGTAAATGCGGCGTCAATCAAGGATGTAACCATTCAGATGAAGCAGACAGCAGCAGAAACTGAAAAACAATCTTCCGTACCGCCTGCAAAAGCAGCTGCTGCCGCTTCCGAATCATTAAGCGGGTTTGAGAAAATAAAAGCTATTATGAGAAGCAATACCTTAATTCGTCTTATTGTGAACAAAGGACTTGGAATCAAGCTCAGCATCCCATGCAGAATAATTAATGTAGATGAGAACGAAAACCTTATTACGGTTTACCATGTCGACGAGAAACAAGTTTATACGTTCAGGTTGACT
The DNA here is from genome assembly GCA_051750645.1 of Bacillota bacterium. GTDB lineage: Bacteria > Bacillota > Bacilli > Paenibacillales > Paenibacillaceae > Pristimantibacillus. The sequence goes on from JBNJJW010000014.1 coordinate 140,566, forward strand.
GAAATTGAAGATTTTACGCAAGCGTAAACGGTTGTCGCTTCGCACGAACCGTTAGCTGCGTTTGTGCTCAGCTCGGTTCTGTGCCGTCCTTTGGAGGCGCAGCTTACGTTTCGCGGTGAAATATAAGCTTATTTATAAGTGTTAAACTTATAAATTCTTATATTTTAAAAAATACCCGTTCAGATGACTGTTAAAGCAGCCAATGAACGGGTATTTTATATATAACTGGGACTTAGCATCTGCTCAATGTTGTCGCTTGAAACTGGCGGGCTCCAGTAATAGCCTTGCATTTCATCGCAATTGTGCTTGCGCAAAAATTCCATTTGTCCCTCTGTCTCTACGCCTTCCGCAATAACCTGAATGTTCAGGTTATGCGCCATAGCAATGATCGCTGCAACGATTTCTGCATCGCTTGGATCCTGCTGAATATCGCGCACGAAGGAACGATCAATTTTCAAACGATCGATAGGGAAGTTTTTCAAATAATGAAATGAACTGTATCCGGTGCCGAAGTCATCGACACTTATGCCTACGCCTAATTCCGTTAATGCCAATATGCAGCGGGATACGTGGCCTACGTCCATCGTCATCGATTCGGTTATTTCAAGATCAAGATATTTAGCATCAAGACCTGTTTTTTCGAGCACGGCAGATACTTTGCTTGCCAAGTCGTTCTGCACGAATTGTCTGATCGACAGGTTGACGGATACCGGTATTGGCGGAAGTCCTGCATCCTGCCATGCTTTATTTTGCCGGCATGCTTCTTCCAGCACCCAATCGCCAATCTGGACGATCATTCCGCTTTCTTCCGCTAAAGGGATAAAGCTTCCTGGCAATATGATGCCCTTAAGCGGATGGTTCCACCTGACAAGCGCTTCAACGCCAACCATCGTGCATGAGTCTAAATCGTATTGCGGCTGATAATGTAGAATAAATTCGCTGCGCTGAATCGCGCGGTACATTTCATGCTGAAGGGTAAGCCGCTCTAATGAAGAGTTGCTCCAGCTCTCTGAATAGAGCAGACAATCATTTTTGCCGCTTTCCTTCACTTTGACTAAAGCCATATCTGCTTTCTTAATAAGGGTATAGCTGTCGTCTTCTTCATTACAGTTCGTCACCGAACCGATGCTTGCTGTAATATGTAATGGAAACCCTTTTAATTCGTAGGGCTCTTCAATCGATTTCAACAGCTGCCGGGACAGCTCAAGCAATTGCTTCTCAGACTGCAGGTTACAAAACAATAAGGCGAATTCATCGCCTTCCATGCGTGCAGCAAAATCGTTCTCGGAAAGATCTCTGTTCAATCTCTCAGCAACCTGCATGAGAAGCATATCGCCGAATTCGCGTCCGAACGATGCATTGACCAGCTTAAATCGATCCAGATCTAAATAACAAATGCCGACGACCCGGTCTTCCTCTTTGGATCTGGCAAGCGTCTCAGTCAGCTTCATCTGAAACAAAGTCCGATTCGGCAATCCGGTCATGTCGTCATAATAAGCCATGTAACGGATTCGCTCAACGTTTCGCTTCCGGTCGCTTAAATCTTGGCTGATCATTACCGTACCGATAACTTCATCCTCTAGAATCATCGGGGCGCACACGACTTGAAGCTCCAGCGGAAAGCCTGAACGATGCGTAATGTTTATGTTCGTCTGTTTAGCTTCCCCCAGCAATGCCTGCTGAAGTGTCTCTTGCATCAGCTGGCGGCTGCCGGGCTCGACTAAACGCGCAATCGGCTCTCCAAGAAGCTCCGAACGTTGGTATCCGAGCGTGCGGCTGGAAGCTTCGTTCATCTCCATTACAATGCCGCTGCGATCTAATACAGCAAGCGGAACAGCTTCGGAACGAAGTAAGGTTTCCACTATTGCTGTGTGATAATTATGGAAGCTTAACGATTGTTGCCGTTTTAAATAAACGATGATTGCTGTAACGAATAACGAAGCGGCAACTGCCGCAGTGGTCCATCTGTACATCGGATTAGAAATCAATAGAAATGAAATAACGATCCAAACCGACGCGAGTGCTGCTAATAGAGCACTAATTTTCGACGGCCCGTTGAACAGCTGCTTTAAAAGCTGCCGCTTTCGTCTTTCAGGCAAACCATCCATCCGTTTCGTCACGCACCAACGTCCTTCCTCTTTTTCGAGTCAAGTGAGTGTTAGCTTCATTATAAACGATGTAGTCCTTCGGGTATAGAAATATTTACTAAAGTTTATTGATTTTTTGTTAGATAACAACGAATTATGTCGAGGCTGCTCATAAAGTATCCATTACTAGCTTAATTTGAGCTTTTTTTTAAAGCTGCCACGATAACGCATGTCCAGCCCGCTAGAATAGCAACGCCTCCAAAAGGTGTAATGATGCCAAGTTCGCTCACACTGCTTAATGCAATCGCATATAAGCTGCCGCTGAATAATACAGTTCCCGCCAAAATAAGCCGGCCGCCATTCCGTACGAGTTTTGTGACGTTCGTATGTTTGGCAAACAGCGAAATGAGCATTAGTCCAAGAGCACTATACATGTGATAACGGACGCCCGTTTCAAATACTTCCAGATAATGCTCAGAGATTGAATTTTCCAGACCGTGTGCACCGAATGCGCCAAGCGCGATAGCTAGAGCAGCATTTATGGCCCCGAGTGCAAAATATTTTGGAAACATGTGGTTTTCAATCCTTTCAAGTTTGTGTATAATTTTACCGTAATTAGTAAAGGAGACGATTTAATTGGAAAACGAAAACGACCGCAATAACTCAACCGAATTACAAAGACAGAACACAACAGAGCATAATAATGAGGAGCATAACCGTTCCGCATTTGCACCGTATCCTCCTGAGCCAAGCTTTTCAAGCATGCCGCCGGGCGATGTTGGGCCTAAGAAGCAATCAGGACTTGGCATTGCATCATTCATACTAGCATTAGTATCCGTAGTTCTGATCATTGTTTCAATTGCGTTAGCAGCTTCATTCGCTGGAGACATTGCTAATAATGAACTGCTGTTAAATAATCCTGCTGCCATTGAATCGATGGATGAGGAAGTGCTCGTACCAATCATGTTGGCCGGTCTTTCAATCCTTACTTCTATCGGCGTTGCCGTGATTGGGCTCATTCTAGGCATTATTAGCGCCTTCTCAAAGACGCGCCGTAAAGTTTTTGGCGTTATCGGCATTATTTTGAATGGGCTTATCGTAATTGGTGCCGTCGGTCTTGTAGTCGTGGGCTTAGCTTTAGGCGCATCGGCTGTTGCATAAATCGCATAATATTATACCATAATATTACAATAAAGTTGTGCTTGTTCTTCAAAAAAGTCTGCTTGCGCTCAATTGAGCGCATAAAGCAGACTTTTTTTTATGAACTCCTGCCTACTTTACCGTAATCGAAGTGCGACTGAATCCTTCTTTCGTCTTGCTTACTTCAAGACAAGCAGGAAAAGCATCCTTGAGCTCTTGCACATGAGAGATAACACCAATCATTCTGCCAGCCCGCTGCAAATCGACTAGAGCAGTTATCGCCTTCTGCAACGATTCCTCGTCCAGTGAACCGAATCCTTCATCAATAAACATCATCTCGATCGTGACTCCGCCTTGATGCGATTGGATAACGTCCGTCATTCCAAGCGCCAGACATAAGGATGCGTTAAATTTCTCCCCGCCGGATAACGTCTTCACATCACGGTTTTGTCCGGTATAGGCATCATAAACGTCAAGACCCAGACCGCTTTGCTTGCCGCGATTTTCTAGGCGTTCGCTTCGCTGCAGCATAAACTGACCATTAGAAAGATCCCGGAGCCGGACGTTTGCCGCATATAGAATATGCTCCAAATACTCAATAAGGATATACCGTTCAAATGAAATTTTCATTGCGTTATCGCCCTTAAGCATTTGGAAAAGGTCCATCACTTCTTCCAGCTTGGACTCAAGCGACTTCACACGTTCATAGGCTCGTCCGATAGAAGCTGACAACCGCTGAGCTTCTTGAGCGGTTCGCTGTGCAGCTTGAGCGTCGGCAATCAATTGCTCAAGCTGCTGCTTCAAAGCGCTAAGCTGCACTTGCAGCGCGGAGATGTCCATTCGCTGCTTTCCTTCAAGCTCTGCTCTTAGTTCAGCAAGCTGCTGCTGCAGCAAAGCAACCGCCGATCGGTACGCTTCGATTTCCTTCCTCAACTCTTCTCTCGCCGAATCACTTAGCGCTGCTTCGCGGTATTTCTGCATGTCTGCAAAACCAGCCTTCAACAGCTCATCCTTTAGCCTATGCTCTGCGATCAAACGGTTGCTCTCCGACTCCTCAAGCTGCTTTTTCGCCTGATCCTCGTAGGCTTTCTGTTCCGCAAGTTTCGTCGTCATACGCTGCAGCTGCTCCTGGGCAGCCTTCCAGGAAGAGGCAAGGCGGTCAGACTTCGCCTGCTGCTCACTTAACTTGGCCGTCATCCGTTCTGGAGAACGCAACGGCTCCGGAATTCGATCGAGCTCCTTCTGCAGCACCGATTGCTGAGCTGTACGCTCTAACATTCGCTGCTGCTGCTCCTGCTGCAATTGTTCCTTCGCTGTCAACTGCTGCTCAAGCAAAAGGTCCTGCTGCTCAGATTGCTGCTTGAGTACAGGAAGCTGCTGCGCTTTAAGCTGAAGCCTGTCGGTCTCATCCTTCAGCGCACGCCAATGCTGCCGAAGCTGCGCCTGTTGTTCCTCCAGCTTTGCAGCCTCCAAGCCATACTCGGCCAGATCTCTCGCACCCTCCTCCCGCGTTGCTTGCGCAGCTGCTGCTTGCGCCCTCGCCTCGAGCAGTTCACGCTCTACCTTACCGAGCTGTTCCTTTACCTGCTGCAGCCGCTCCCTGGATGGGACTTCCGCGGACGTGTCCGCCTTCGATGGATGAATCTCGCTGCCGCACACCGGGCAAGGTTTTCCGTCATGCAAATGAACGGCAAGCAAAGTCGCTTGACCCTCAATCCACGAAGCCTCCAGCCGGTCGTGCTCTGCCTTCACCTTCGCAAATGCCTGACCAAATTCCGTTTCAAGCTGCGCAATCCGTGCGATTTCTTTTTCAACGTCAATTAATCGCTTCAGCTGCTTTCCCTGCTGCTCGATCTGCCGCAGCTTGTCCAGCTTATCGGTCAAATGAGCCGTTTCCGATTCCGCTTCTTTGATTTGTATATTTGCTGCAAGCTTCGCGTCGCGAAGCTGAGTGAGCGCTGCTTCTGCTGACGCCAGCTTAGCGGCACAGCTTTTCTCCTCCTGCAGAAGCCTTTCAATCGCTTGCTGCTGACTGGCAAGAGTCTTTACGACAGGCGCAAGCTCTGTTAGCTTATTCAGCTCCCGCTCACTTTCGCGCCTTTCTTCCTCCCGCTGCTCCTCGCTGCGATACCGTTCAGCTGCCGACCCATAATCTTGCTCAGCCGCTGCCAGCTCGTTCAGCCGTACCTCTAGCTGACTCCTTTTGGCGGTTGCATCAGCGGTCGTCCGCTCAGCCTGTTCCATATATGGAGCAAGATGCGCCGCTCTCTCCGCAAGCGTCAGCCGCTGCTCCCGCTGCGAATAATCACTCTTCTGCTCATCAAGCTGCTCCTGCTGCGCTCGCTTCCTGTCATACTCCTCATACTTGCTGTTCAGAGCAATGGCTGCCCGAAGCTTCACTTCCTGTTCTTCCAGCAGAACAGCAAGCTTACCTTTTCGTTCCTCAGCCTGCGAAGTCAGCTCCGAATAGTATTCAATCTCCAGCTGTAATGCTTCCGTTACTTGTGCTGCACTGTAGACCTCTTGCTTAAAGGTGCGGTAGAGCTCGCTGCCCTCTCGCTCGGGCAGCGCCTCATGCGCTTGCTTCATATAGGCAGCCGCATTCGTCCGCGCTTCCTTCAGCTGATCCTGCATGTCGCGATTTTTTTGCTGAAAACGGCTCTCCAGCTTCTCATACAGCTCCGTACGAAAAATGCGCCGCAATATTTCTTCCTTATTGTCTGTGTCAGAGGTGAGCAGCTTGCGGAATTCACCCTGCGGCAGCATAACGATTTGACTGAACTGCTCCTTCGTAAGTCCAATAATCGCTTCGAGCTTCGCATTTACGTCGGATACAATGAACCGATCCACTGCCGGAACGGGTTCCCCGCTTGTCGTTTCGTACAGCTCGGTCTTTCCGCCGGTCTCGCTTTTGTTCCCGCCCTTGCGATGCGCCATTTGCCGCAATACGAGATAGCTTCTGCGTCCCACCGCGAACTCAAACTCTACTGCGGTATGCGTTTCTTCACTAGCGAACTGGCTTCGCAGCATACGCGGGTCTGAACGGTCCTCACCGCTCGCCGTTCCATAAATAGCAAAGCAGATCGCGTCAAAAATCGATGTTTTCCCTGCTCCCGTATTACCTGAAATGACAAATAAACGACGATGCTCCAGCAATCCAAAATCTATCGTCTCCGTGTCGCGATACGGTCCGAAAGCGGCCATCATTAGCTTAAGCGGTCTCATACGGCACCTCCTTCCTCGCGCAGCAGTTCCGCATATGTATCAGAAAATAGCTGTTTCTTTGCTTCCGTGAGCGGTGATCCTTTGACCTCCTGGTAAAATGCGGCGAACAGCTCGACCGGGTCTGCTTCACGCCTGCCCGCTCCACTGGCTGCTCCAGCAGCTCCATCATCAGCGCTTAAGCCGCTGGCCGGCGTCGTCCGGCGTTCCACATGGAGCGCATTCGGATAAACCGCACGCACCTTTTCCATCGGGAACAGCACCGGATTATCATTAAGCAGCGTTACAAAAACATAATCGTCGTTCACCGGATGCGTCTCCAGCTCTTCAATTGAAGCCGCAACCCGCCGCATGTTGCGGAGCGGCGTCAGCTCACGCTTCTCTACTTGAACCGCGCCTGCTTCATCAAGCTCAACAACGAAATAGCCCTTTACGTGCTTTTCCTCTGAAATAGAATATTTAAGCGGCGAACCGGCATATCTTACCGTATTGTTCCGGACAAAGTGTGCCTGGTGAAGATGACCGAGCGCCGTATAGTGAAACCGTTCGAAATAAGCTGCGCTGACATGCTCCGCGCCGCCCACCGATAACGGCCGCTCGGAATCGCTCGTATTATGCTCCGGTTCCCCCGTTGCCGTAACGAAAGCATGGCCGATGAATACATGCCTCGCGGCCTTGTCCATTACCGCGTACAGCTTCTCCGTAATCACGCGCATCGCATCGTCATGCGTCCGTATCGATTCATCTCCGAATTGGTAGCGTACTTGCGCCGGGTCAGCATAAGGCACGAGATGAAAATGCACCTCGCCATGCGCATCCCGCAGCACGACTGGCCTAAATTCCGCCTTTAGCTGTCCGGCCAAATAAAGACCGCGGCTTTCCATCATTTTTGTGCCGAAGTTTATTCGGTCCGGGCTGTCATGATTGCCTGAAATAGCAAGCACTGGCGTATTCAAATCAATTACGATCCTCTCGAGCAGTTCATCAAGCAGCTCAACCGCCTCTGTCGGCGGCACGGCCCGGTCATAGAGATCGCCGGCAATAATTACAGCGTCCGGCCGTTCCAGCTCTATGGCTTGCAGCAGCTGCTGCAGCACGTAACGCTGGTCTTCGGTCATATATACGCCTTGAACCAGCTTTCCCAGATGCCAGTCCGCGGTATGAAATAGCTTCATTCGTACCTAACATCCTTTCATAGCGAATCGATATTAATCCCTATCAATCTAATCTATCAAATCTATCTACTATTTTACCATTCGTCTCTACCCATCGCATAGTCAAACGCAAGAAGCATGCATAATGCCTTGCTTAACCTCACAATCCGCGATAAAGTTAAGACCATCCATTCTGTTATTAAGCCTTTTTTCTCTCTATCATTTTACTCTCGGAGGTCAACAAATTTTGTCAAGCCAATCTACCATCATAAACAAAAACTATATTCTGCTGTTGATTGTCGTGTTCGTCGGATTTCTCGTATTCGGATTTTCTGAAAATATTAAAGGGCCTGCGCTCCCTCGGATGCAGGCGGATCTATCGCTCGACGAAATGCAAATCGGCCTGCTTCTAGCCTTCAACTCGCTGGGCTATCTGCTTTGCGTGCAGCTTTACAGGCTGGTTGGCCCGCCGGGCGGGAATGAAGTTCACGACCTCGCTCGCCTTCGGTTCGATGGCTTTATCAGGCATTTTCATTTATTACGCCGCTAATTACGCGACGCTGTCCACCGCCTATTTTCTCATGTATGTCGGGAATGGGATACTGGAAATTGCATTAGCCATACTGGCGGCCCGCATCTTCACAAAGAACAGCGGTAATTATAGTAGGTGAACCGGGGGCGTTTCTGTTCGCATTGGCAGGAGTGGGCATCGCGCCGATTTATCCGACCGTGATGGCTCTTCTTGCCAAACGTTACTGAAGCGCAGCCGATACTGCGATCACGTTCACTGTAACACTAATGGGAATCGCCAGCGTCATCGGTAACTTCCTGATTGGCGCGATAACCGATTGGACGAAGCATCTATTTGCCTATGGTGAACTTAAAGAGGCAGGTCTGATCAAGGGGCTGCAAGCTGGCTATTTGTTTATCGGTATTTGCGCATTGCTATGTTCGATAACTTCTTTTCTGCTCTACCGGATGCTTAAAAGGCGGAATAAAGTTTTGTAGCATATTATTTCTTACACAAAAATAGAGGTTGCCCTAACAGGTCTGCTTCGCAAACAACCTGCATGGGCAACCTTTTTTAAGCGGAAACGGATTGTATACATTCATTTAGATCCGTATAACTAAGCCCATGCGCATTCGCAACAGCTTCGTAAGTCACGCAGCCTGCAATCGTATTTACTCCCTTGCCCAAAGCGGCGCTGTTTAACAAGGCCCCTTTCACTCCCGCATTTGCGATCGCGAGCGCATACGGCACCGTAGCGTTTGTCAGCGCGGCGGTAGCCGTCTGAGGTACAGCGCCCGGCATGTTGGCGACTGCATAATGCAGGATACCATGCTTCTCAAATATAGGTGAAGCGTGCGTCGTGATCCGGTCGATTGTCTCAAAGATGCCTCCTTGATCAATCGCTACGTCAACGACCACCGATCCAATCCCCATTGCCCTAACCGCATCCTCACCGACCAGCTTTGGCGCACGCGCTCCGGGAATAAGAACCGCTCCGATTACCAAGTCGGACTCGGCCACCAATTCGGCTACTTGATGCGTTGTCGATGCACGCGTTTGAACCCTTCCGCCAAACCGTTCATCCAAATAACGCAGCCGGTTTGCATCGGTATCCAATATCGTTACGTTTGCACCTAAGCCAAGCGCGATTTGAGCAGCTCCCGTTCCCACGACGCCTCCGCCGATAATCGTAACCTTGCCTTTCCTGACGCCCGGGACACCGCCAAGCAAAATCCCTTTTCCGCCCTGCGTCTTCTCTAGAAACTGCGCCCCAATCTGCGCTGCCATGCGTCCTGCTATATCACTCATAGGCGTTAACAGCGGCAATTGGCCGTTTGCCAGCTGGACCGTTTCGTAAGCAATTGCCGTAACTTTATTTCGTACTAAAGCTTCGGTCAGCTCAGGCTCTGCCGCCAAATGCAAATACGTAAACAATATAAGCTTCTCATGAAAATAACGATATTCTTCCTTTAACGGCTCCTTTACCTTGAGCACAAGCTCCCTGCCCCATGCATCCTCCGGATACGGCACAACGACCGCCCCCGCTGCTTCAAGCTGCTCATCTGTTATACCGGAACCAACGCCCGCTCCGCTCTCCACGAACACTTGATGTCCGCAGCGTATAAACTCATGGATGCCGCCCGGCGTAATGGCGATGCGGTTTTCTTGACTCTTCACTTCTTTCGGAATGCCGATCTCCATCTTGCTTCGCCTCCTATGCGACCAAGCGCAATTAAATGAAGCCATCCTCAAAAGATAATTTCAAAAGTATCTAGACGTTATCATCTTCTTCTTCGTATAAAACTCCACGCCGTCTCTTCCATTCGCATGCAAATCCCCATAGAAGGAATCCTTCCAGCCAGAGAAAGGGAAGAAGGCCATCGGGGCCGGAACACCAACGTTGACGCCGAGCATGCCGGCCTCCGCTTCCTCGCGGAACCGGCGAACCGCCTTCGCATTTTCCGTATAAATGACAGCTGAGTTGCCAAAGCGAGAGCTATTAACGATTGCCAGCGCCTCATCCAAATCAGCAGCCCTCAGTACCGATAACACTGGCCCGAAAATTTCCTCCTTCGCGATCGTCATATCCGGCTTTACATCATCAAATATAGTCGGACCAAGGAAAAAACCTTCTTCCCCGGGAGCAGCGGCAAGCCTTCCATCCAGCAGCAGCTTGGCTCCTTCCTCCGTACCCTGTTCGATGTAGGCTTCCACCCGTGCCCGATGCTCGCTGCGGATAACCGGGGTCAGCGTAACTTCATCCTTCATCCCGTTCCCGATAACCATCGCTTCTGCCGCTTTCTGCAGCGCATGCATAAACCCGCTCCCGTCGCCCACCGCCACGACCGCGGAGCAGGCCATACACCGCTCACCGGCACTGCCGAACGACGACGCGATAATGTTTTCTACCGTTTTGTCCACATGGGCATCCGGCATTACGATATGGACGTTTTTGGCGCCGGCTAGCGCTTGAACCCGTTTTCCGAATGAGGATGCCCGTTCATAGACATATTTGGCAACTGGCTGCGAGCCTACGAACGATATGGCCTTAACGGTTGGACTGCTTGTTAAGGAATCGACAACGGCATGACTGCCGTGTACGACATTAAGCACGCCATCCGGCAAGCCTGCCTCCTGAAACAGCTGCGCCAGCTTATTCGCAGTGAGCGGCGTTCGCTCCGACGGCTTCATCACGAACGTATTGCCAAGCGCAATCGCAAGCGGGAACATCCAGCACGGCACCATCATCGGAAAATTAAACGGCGTAATGCCGCCTGCTACCCCAAGCGGGACTCGAAACAGCTCCGAATCGAGATCGGTCGCAATATTGGCAAGCGTCGCGCCCATCATATGCGTCGGCGCTCCGGCCGCAAACTCCACATTTTCAATGCCGCGCTGTACTTCGCCTAACGCTTCCTTGTAGCTTTTGCCGTTTTCGGTCACTATGATTTCAGCGAGCTCCCCGGCATGCTCCTGCAACAGCTGCCAGTAACGGAACAGCACTCTTGCTCTACGCGGAACAGGCGTTTTGCTCCATGCCGGAAAAGCCTTCTCGGCGGCAAGCACGGCCGCGTCGACATCCGCCTGCTCTGACAGCGGCACATAAGCGATGACGGCGCCGGTCGCAGGATTTAACACTTTGTCTACCAGCTCACTCTCCGAATTTACCCATGACCCATTAATTAGATTCCTTAATTTGTGCGTCTCCTTTAACGATATCGGTTCTATGGCCATTACTCTCAGCTCCCGGCGGCACAAATTTTCCACACAATGATTTGGACATCTTGTATAATCAGTAAAAAACGTTATAAATCCAATACGGACGGTGACTGCCTATGGTGAAGACAGTACTGCAGCTGACGGTAAAAGATATTTTGAAGCGCCCTCTGTTTCAAAAAGCGGAAGCAGTCGCCAGTGAAGAAGCGCTGAACCGCAACGTGAAGTGGGTTCATATCATGGAAGTAACGCAAGTTGGCCATTTATTAAACGGCCATGAGCTTATTCTTTGCACCGGCATTGGCTGGCACGATAACGAGCAGCTTAGCGTCTCGTTTCTGCAGCAGCTCATTGATAGCGGCGCATCCGGTCTTTGCATTGAACTGGGACAGTACACCAAGCAGCCGTTCGACAAAATGAAGGAGCTCGCTCAGCGCGAGAACTTCCCCCTTATTTTTTTCCACGAAGAAGTTCGTTACATCGATATTACCCAAGATCTTCATGCCTACTTTATTCATCAGCATCACCGCATGGTTTCGGAGCTTGAGACGCTGTCGACAGAGCTCAATCAATTGCTTTTGTCCGGCAAGGGCATGATGTCGCTGCTGCGGCTGCTCCACCAAACGACCGGCGCGCAGGTCGCTCTCTTCCCGCTCGGTGCCGAAGCGCAGTTCGTACCGCATATGCCGAAGGCCAAAGCGGATTTCTTCTACGAGCAGTGGATTTATGGCAAAATGTTTGAGGCGCCGCACACGAAGCGCACCCTTGCACACCGTCCGATACTGGCCTTGGACCATTTGTTTGCCGATTTATTGCTTCAATCCAAGCAAGAGCTGAGTGAATTTCAAATATTAGCATTAGACCGCTGCGCAACAGCTATTGCCCAAGAGATGATGCGCACGAAGTATATGGAAGAAAGACGCCGCCACAAGGAGGACTTATGGTCTGTTGATTGGCTGGGCGGCAAGCATTCGGCAAAGGATATACGGGACTATATCAGCTCGCTCAAGCCATCCGCCAAGGTGACCGGTGTTACGGTATGCTTATTTGAATTGGACGCTGCCTCAAAACATACAGCCGATAAGGATGACGGTTCGCTGGTTATTCAGAAAAACATGGTGGCACGCGCTATTTTCGAGGGCGAAGGCTTTGTGCTGCTTCCGCTGCTCCTGCATGACCAGATCGTGTTTATCGTGCTTGATCAGCTTGGCGCCGTTAAATGGAAAGAACGCCTGCTAAGGGCCGTTGGCCGATTGCAAAAGACGGAACGGCATCAGGAGCCGGCTTTCTTCTCGTCACATATGGGGATCGGCAGCTACATGACGCAATTTACGAACATAAATGAAAGCTATGAGACCGCTAAAGAAACGATTGCCATTCGGAAGGATATCGGTTCGCTTCCTTCTCCCTTCTATAACGATCTGCACCTGCACAAAATCATTTATACGCTTAAAAAGGCGGATGCACTTCCTCCTTTGATAGAGGAATATATCGGTCCTGTCGTCGCCAGCGACCGGGAGAAAAACGGTCATCTGCTGTTAACGCTGAAGGTCTATTTATCGCTAACCGGATCGAAGCAGGAAACAGCTAAAGCGTTGTTCATCGCAAGGCAAACGCTCTACCATAGACTGGACAAGCTATGTGCTCTCTTAGGCGATAACTTCATGGAGCCTGATAAGCGGTTAACGGTAGAGCTGGCGCTTCACGCCTACGAATACGTGCACGGCCCGATTGTTTAAGAAATACGCGACTGCTTAATCAACACATTTGCTGCATATTTACGGGCATCCGCGGTCAGCAGCAGCAGCTCAGCCTGATCGCCGCCCGGGTGCTGCAGCGTAAGCCAAGTACCGCTTAAATCTTCACGTACGCCTATAATGCTGTATTGCTGCTTGATAAAGTCATCAAGTCTGTTTTTCTCTTCTGCGAACTGTTTATATGCGGACATCGAGAGTACCCTCCTTCAGGCTAAAGCTTCACTTTTTGCTTCGGATCAGGTGCTGCTTCGCTTACAGTAATATACGGTGCTCGCTTTAAGTAACGGCCAGCGCCAAGCGTGCCGACAAACTGCTGCTCACGAATAACAAACTCTCCCCGGGACATAACGCTTACCGGTACGCCAGTCACCTGCAATCCCTCGAATGGGCTGTAGTCAACGTTCATATGATGCGTTTCCGCCGATAGCAAGCGTTGTGCCTCCGGATCGAATATGACGATATCCGCGTCGCTGCCGACCGCGATCGTCCCCTTCCGGGGAAATAATCCGAACAGCTTAGCGTTACGCGTGGATATGATGTCCACGAACTGGTTCAGCGTAATGCGGCCCTTGCGAACCCCTTCAGAATAGAGGAGTGAGAAACGATCCTCAATAACCGGACCGCCGTTCGGAATTTTACTGAAATCGCCAAGCCCAAGATCCTTCTGCCCGTTAAAATTAAAGGAGCAATGGTCGGAGCCGATCGTTTGCAGCTGTCCTGTCTTCAGCGCATTCCACAGCACCTCCTGATGGTACTTCTCGCGAAGCGGCGGCGACCATACGTATTTCGCTCCTTCAAAACCCGGCTGTGCCAAATACGATTGATCGAGCACCAAATATTGCGGACATGTCTCGCCCCATACGTCGACGCCTTGCCCCCGGGCTTCCGAAATTTGCTGCACCGCCTCCGCGCACGTCACATGAACGACATACAGCCTCGCTCCGGCGAGGGCCGCAAGCTTAGCCGCGCGTCCGGTCGCTTCCCCTTCGATAACGGAGGGTCTTGTAAGCGCATGATAGATCGGATCCGTATGGCCTTCCTTCAGCGCTTTTTGGATAAGAAACTCAATGACATCGCCATTCTCCGCGTGGACCATGACCATCGCGCCCAGCTCCTTGGCGGCAAGCATGGTGCGGAATAACGTACCGTCGTCGGCTTGAAACACATTTTTGTAAGCCATGAACACTTTTAATGACGTTATGCCCTCATCCTTAACAATTGAAGGAAGCTCAGCCAGCACCTCATCGTTTATTTCACCGATCATCAAGTGAAAGCCATAGTCGATGACCGCTTTTCCCTTTGCCTTGTTGTGCCATGCTGCTATAGAATCGCTAAGCGGCTTGCCCTTCGTCGTTAAGCAAAAATCGACGATCGTCGTTGTCCCTCCAAATGCCGCCGCCGTTGTGCCGGTTGCAAAATCATCGGCCGTCACCGTGCCGCCGAACGGCATTTCGAGATGGGTATGCGGATCGATGCCGCCTGGAAATACGTACTTTCCTGACGCGTCAATGACTTCATCCGCTTCAGCATCCAGATCGAATCCGATTTTTGCAATAATACCGTCCTTAATAAGCACATCGGCTGTATACGTATCCGCCGCCGTTACGATTGTTCCGTTTTTGATCAATTTGGCCGTCATCCTACACCGCCTCCTTCGAATCGGAATCTTTCGTGCCTTTGTCCGTGCCGAGAGCTCCGATGGCTGCTTGACGCATGTTCCAGCTTAGCGGCAGCTCTGGCGTTGGAATTTCCACCATCGAGATCGCTCCTTCGACCGGGCAAACAATCGAGCAAAGATTGCAGCCGACGCAATCCTCCTCGCGAACCTGCAAGTAGGCGTTTCCGTTCTCGTCCGTATGCCGCTCGATACATTGATGCGACGTATCCTCGCAAGCAATATGGCATTTATTGCATACGATGCAGTTGTCCTGCTCGATTCGCGCGACTACGGCATAATTCAGATCGAGATCGCCCCAATCGGAATAGCGGGAAACCGACTTGCCGATTAGCTCGTTCACGGACTGCAGTCCTTTATCATCCAAATAATTGTTTAATCCGTCGATCATATCTTCCACGATGCTAAAGCCGTGATGCATGGCTGCCGTACATACCTGCACGCCTGTCGCCCCCATTAACAAAAACTCTACCGCATCCCGCCAATTGGATACGCCGCCGATGCCGGAGATCGGAACGCCGACAAGCGGATTACGGGCGCATTCCGCAACCATGTTCAGCGCAATCGGCTTGACCGCAGGACCACAATAGCCGCCGTGAGCTCCTTTGCCGCCAACGTGCGGAATCGTATTCCACGTATCAAGATCAACGCCGGCAAGCGAGTTAATCGTGTTAATAAGCGATATCGCGTCTGCTCCGCCTCTGACGGCCGCCTTAGCGGTAGCCGTGATGTCGGTAATGTTGGGAGTAAGCTTAACGATGACTGGCGTCTGCGCAACCTCCTTCACCCACATCGTCTGCATTTCCACTAAATCCGGCTGCTGGCCGGAAGCGGAGCCCATCCCCCTTTCGGCCATACCGTGCGGACAGCCGAAGTTAAGCTCCAGCCCGTCCACGCCGACAGCCTCTACCTTTTTTACAATTTCATGCCACTTTTCCTGCTTGGGCTCTACCATTAACGAAACCACGACCGCATGGTCCGGAAATCTTTTTTTCGTTTCATATATTTCTTTTAGATTGATCTCAAGCGGTCTGTCTGTAATAAGCTCGATATTATTGAAGCCGGCTACCCTTTGCCCGTTAAAATGAACGGCCGCGAAACGCGAAGACGTGTTAATAATCGGATCGCCTAGCGTTTTCCATACCGCCCCGCCCCACCCGGCTTCGAACGCGCGCTGCACCTGATATCCGGTATTCGTAGGCGGTGCCGATGCGAGCCAAAATGGATTTGGAGATGAAATGCCTGCCAAATTGATGCGTAAATCAGCCATAACGTTCCCTCCTCGCACTTAGCTTTTTATAAATGGAATAGGCGGCAAGCTTGCCCTGCTGCGCTGCCGATACAACCATCGCCTCGCCTTGGCCTTCCCCGAAAACAACGTCGCCCGCCGCATATACCTTAGGATTGGACGTTTGATAGGTTTCGGGATCAACGGTGACGGTTCCACGCTTGTTTACCAGACCAAGCTGTTCGATCAACGGCAAATGCCGGGTCTGGCCAATCGCCTTAATAACGGCATCTACCTCAAGCAGAAACGCCGATTCTTCCACGGGAACCGGACGTTTTCTGCCACTATCCTCCGCCGCCTCCAGCCTCATTTGTATACATTCGAGCGCCTTCACGTTACCGGCCTCATCCCCGATAATTCGGCTCGGAGCGGTCAACCATTGAAATTCGACGCCGTCCTGCTTCGCGAATTCATATTCAAAATCGTAAGCGGTCATTTCTTCTCTTGACCGGCGGTAAACCATCTTCACATTGGCTGCTCCGAGCCTAATCGAGCAGGTTGCCGCATCGATTGCCGTATTGCCTGCGCCAATAACCGCGACCCGCTTACCGACAAAGTCAGCATTAATTTCCGTCTTGGTCGCTTCGACAAAATCAATGGCATCAAAGACACCCTCCAGCTGTTCCCCTTCTATACCGAGCATCGGCACCTTCGACATGCCGATTGCCAGCACGACCGCATCATACTGCTCCAGCAGCTCTTCCGTGCTAACGTCTTCACCGACCTTTGTGTTCGTACGAATGTCGACGCCCAGCTTCTTCACTTGATCAACCTCCCAGAGCGATATGCTCTGAGGCAGCCGGAACGAGACGATCCCATACGTGTCGAGACCTCCTGCCTGTTCCTTCGCTTCGAATATCGTTACCGCGAAGCCGAACCTTGCAAGCTCGCGTGCCGCTGACAGTCCAGCCGGACCGCCGCCGATGACAGCCACCGACTTACCGTTGCTTTGTCCAGCCGTAAACAACGTCTGCTCGTTCTTCATTGCCCAGTCCGTCGCATAGCGCTGTAAATCGCCGATCATGATCGGTTTGGACGAATGATTAAGGACGCAAGCACCCTCGCACAGCTCTTCAGTCGGGCATACCCGCGCGCAGGTGGCGCCGACCGGATTCGCATCCATAATAGCGCGCGCCGACCCTTTCATATTGCCGGATGCAATTTTTTTAATAAAGGAAGGGATATTAATGCCTGTCGGGCATGCCTTAATACAAGGTGCATCGTAGCAATACAAACAGCGATTTGATTCCTCAATAGCTTCCTTCGGCCGTATTCCCGCTCTCACTTCGGCAAAATTCCGCCTTAGCGAATCGATGGGAATGAACGCCGCATTGGCAGACACGCGATTGCTCATGCCGCTTCCCTCCTCAAATTTTATGCGATCCCATCATCCGATTCGAACTCATATGCTCATAAACCAAGCGTAAACGGCTTCGCCGTCCTTTGGAGGCGCAGCTTACGATACGCGGTGAAATATAAGCTTATTTATAACTGTGAAACTTATAAATTCTTATATTTGAACGATATTTTCATACGTTTCCGGCCTGCGGTCACGGTAAAATTGCCACACGTTGCGCACCTCGCGAATTAATTCTTTATTCATCTCGCCAATAACGACCTCATCCTGATCTCTGCTCCCGATGGCAACGATCGAGCCTCTTGGGTCTACCAAATACGATTGCCCGTAAAACTCGCCCATGTTCCAAGGCGCTTCCGTTCCGACCCTGTTGATTGCCGCCACATAATAACCATTGGCAACCGCATGCGCAGGCTGCTCCAGCTTCCATAAGTATTCGGACGTACCCGCGACAGTAGCTGACGGATTAAAAACGATTTCTGCGCCATTCAGCCCAAGCGCCCGCGCGCCTTCAGGAAAATGCCGGTCGTAACATATGTAAACGCCGACTTTGGCAAACGCCGTATCAAAGACGGGATACCCCAGATTCCCCGGCTTAAAATAATACTTCTCCCAAAAGCCGCATGAGCCTCCGCCGGCCGCCACATGCGGAATGTGATGCTTGCGGTATTTGCCGAGATAGGCTCCGTCTGCATCAATAACAGCAGCTGTATTATAATAAGTCGCAATTCCTTCGCGCTCATAGATAGGGAGCACGATGACAACGCCAAGCTCCTTCGCCAGCTCCTGGAACAGGCTCGTTGTCGGCCCGTTCGGAATTTCCTCCGCCGCGTCATACCACTTTGTCTGCTGCTCGGAGCAGAAATAAGGCCCATAAAATATTTCCTGGAGTGAGATGATTTGCGCTCCCTTCGCCGCCGCCTCCCGAATGAGCCTTATGTGCTTTTCAATAGCCGCGCGCTTATGCTCTTCAACAGGCTCGTCGCCATGCAAGTCATTGGCGGCCTGAATCAATCCGATTTTTACGATCGACATTGCGTTTCCCCCCCTTTCCGTTCGCTAATTTTCCGGGCAGCCCGGTAGAGCAGCTCTGTCCCTAGCTCTATATCCTCCGGTGCCGCGTATTCCTTCGGGTTGTGACTGATCCCTTCCTTGCAGCGGACGAAAATCATGCTGTAGTCGCAAACATATGACATTGTTAACGAATCGTGAAACGGCCCGCTCATGAGCTCTGGCGGCGTAAGCCCCATTTCTGCAGCCTCCTGATGAAGCACTTCCTTGAGCCAATCTGCGCAAAAGCGCGGTTCGCTGTTCGTGTCCTCTCGGATCGTGTACGTCAATCCATGCTCCAGGCAAGCGTCGTCAATGAGCATACGGAGCTGTTCTTCCAGACCGTTCCTGCGTTCCAGATCGATGTCGCGCAAATCAACGGTGAACGACACCTTCTCCGGGATAATATTGCGTGAATCCGGAAATACGGTCAGCGAACCGACCGTTCCGACTGTCGGGGCGTCAGGCTCCTGGCGCGCCAGCTCATTGAGTGCAATGATGACCTTGGCGCAGCCGACAAGAGCATCCTGACGCATGGGCATCGGCACCGAGCCGGCATGTCCTGCGAAGCCGGTCATCTCGACCGTCCACCACAGCGGACCGGATATACCGCTGACTATACCTATTGGCTCGTTCCTGGCTTCCAGAACCGGGCCTTGCTCAATATGAAGCTCAAGAAATGCGCCGATCCGTCCATCCTCAAATGTATAATCGTCAAACCCTGCAGGATCGCAGCCAAATTCCAGCAATGCTTCCCTTCGGGTCATTCCATTCTTATCCGTACGCTCCAGCTCGCCTTCTTCGAGCTTTCCTGTCATGCCTCTTACGCCGAACAGCCCTTTATTGAAGCGGCAGCCCTCCTCATCGCAGAAGGCGACAACCTCTATATTCATTTCCGGCTCATATCCGGCTTCAACCATCGTCTGAACCGTTTCGATTGCGCCCAGCACGCCAATGACTCCATCGTATCGGCCGCCATAAGGCTGCGAATCGACATGCGACCCGAGCATTAATACAGGTGCTTCAGGGTCGCGCCCTTCCAGAACGCCGATCAAGTTGCCGAAAGGATCGATTCGCGTTGTCATCTTGGCTTCTTCCATCCAGCTCTTCACAAGCTCGACACCCGCGCGATCCTCCTTCGATAAAGCTAGCCGGCAAACGCCGGTTTCACCGATTTTCCCGATTTGCGACAGCTTATAAATCCGGTCATGAAGCCTATTGGAGTTAATATGGATTGGAGTACTCACTTTCATCTGCCATCCTCTCCCGCCCCAGCCTCGAACACCTGAAGAAGCGTATCGGCAATAAAGGCGATTTCGTCGTCCGTCGTTGACAATGGAGGGCTAAGCGTCAAAATATTCATAAAACCGGGGACGGTGTCGCCGTTTTTGCCTATGAGCAGCCCTTTTTGTTTACAGCCGGCAATAATGGCGGCCACTGTCGCAGCATGCGCCGGCACCTTTGTCAGCTTATCCTCGACCAGCTCGATGCCGATAGCCGAACCAAAAATTCGTATCTCACCTACATTAGGATGCTCGCCCAGCGTTTCAATCCGGCTTAGCAACTCTTTGCCTATATAAGCGGAACGGCTCACCAAATTTTCACGTTCCAATATTTCAATATTTTTGAGCGCCACCGCGCATGATACCGGATTTCCGCCAAACGTATTTACATGCCGGAAGTGGCTGTCCGCCTCATTCGCTTTGAAGCTGTCGTACATTTCAGCTGACACAGCCGTTGCCGATAACGGCGAATAAGCGCTGGTCAGTCCTTTCGCCATCGTGACGATATCCGGCCGTACTCCGTAATTGTGATGCCCGAACCGCTCGCCCGACCGGCCGAAGCCGCAAATGACCTCATCGATGATCAGCAATACATCGTGCTTATCGCAAATTGCCCTCAGCTTAGCTAAATAATCATCCGGAGGTACGATCATCCCCCCGCCGGTAATGACAGGCTCGACAATGATAGCTGCGACTGATTCCGGACCTTCCCACATAATGGCGTCTTCATAGGCCTGAGCGCATTGCGTCTCGCACGAGCCTTTCGTTTGTCCGAAGGGACAACGATAGCAATAAGGCGGCGGTACGTGAGTAAATCCTACGCCAAGCGGCTCGTACTTCAGCTTCCGCTGCGCCTGCCCTGTCGCGCCGAGCGCTCCCATCGAATTGCCGTGATAGGCTCTATGGCGCGAAATAAACTTATGCTTGCTTGGCTTTCCCCTCTGATGATGGTATTGGCGTGCTATCTTGAAGGCTACTTCATTGGCGTCCGATCCTGAATTGGAGAAGAAAATCCGATACTCTCCCTCGAGCCATTCATTCAGCTTGGCAGCAAGCTCAATAGCAGGCACATGGGACTGAATAAGTGTTGAATAAGCGATCGTCTTCATCTGCTGCGCAGCCGCTTCGGCAATCTCATTCCGCCCGTGCCCGACGTTAACGCACCATAAGCCGGACATGCCGTCCAAGTAACGATTGCCGTCAGCATCGGTTATCCAGCTGCCCTCTCCCGAGACGACGACCATCGGGTTTTCGTTATGGGGAGTAATATGATGCCATAAATATTTGCGGTCCTTCTCCAGCAGCGCTTCTTTCGCCGCTGTATCCATCGCTTCCTCTTTCACATTCATAGGCTGCTCTTCCTCCTTCACGACTGCCGTTCGTATAGTAGTGGAATGGACCCGCGGATAGACCATCCGAGGGTCCTTACAGACTAGCCTATGCGGTTACTTCGCCGCATCTTCCAAAATTGTTTTGTCGATAGCTGACGCGAGGTCGGGCTCTTTTTTTATAAGCCCATATTTGGTTGCAATATCTACCGTTCTTTGAACAGCATCATCCACGAACGAGCCGACCTGCGCATCCGTAAAGCCTTCCGGCTTAACGAGCTTCGCCATTTCCATCAGCATCGTCGTCTGATGCTCCTTCGTCGTACTGCCTTCCGTCACGGCGCTCATAACGATATCAACCGATTCGGCTTGATTCGCGATCGCGTAATTCCAGCCCTTCATCGTCGCTTTGATCGCTTTGACGGCAATGTCGCGGTTGTTTTTCAACCATTCATCTTTGACGATGAGCGTATCCTCCAGCATGCCGACGCCTGCATCCTCGAAATCATAAACATACAGATCCTCTTCCTTCACGCCGCTTTCGAGCACAACATGGTACTCGTTATAAATGGTCGAGACAGCAACGTCCAGCTGCTTATTAAAAAACTGGTCCATCGTAAAGCCCTGCTTTACCAGCTCAACGTCCTTCTTCGGATCCAGCCCGTTCTTCTCCATGAACGCAAGCACTTGGAATTGCTGGCTGCCCGTCCACATGCCTACCTTCTTACCTTTCATCTTCGCAGGCGAGTCGATGCCGGACTCTTTGCTCGCTACAAACCGGTAAGAGCTCTTCTGCAGCACTTGAGCTACCGAAACGAGCGGGAGGCCATTGTCCCGGTTAACAAGCAAGCTGTCGAAGCTCGTTACCCCAATGTCGGCTGCGCCGTTCACGACCTGCTGCTCAATCACAACGTCCGGACCGCCCGGGATAATTTCGACTTCCAGTCCTTCTTCTTCATAGAAGCCTTTCTCCTTTGCGACAAAAATACCGGCGAACTGCGCTTGAGGTACCCACTTTAGCTGAATTTTCACCTTCTTGAGCGGTTCAGCAGCCGGCTTATCAGCCTCCGGCGACGCATCAGCGTCCGGTACGGGCTCGTTTGTCGATGAAGCAGGCTCAATGTTGTTGCCACATGCAGATACGACTAGCAGCGCAAATACTAGCAAAATTGTTGAAACGGATTGCAGCATACGGTTTCTCTTTGTCATGCAGACCATTCCTCTCCATTATCGATTCTATTTAAAAGTATGATGACATCCCCTGCTGCCCTGTGTGAGACGGATAATCCATTCGGTGAAGCTACTGCTTCCGCTGCGCAATATGCCAAGGAATAACCAAGCGCTCTATGAGCTGAACGATGTAATACAGGATGATTCCGAGTATCGCGGCAATGACGATGCAGGACCATGCAAGCGGCATGTTCGCCAATTTGATTTGGTCGGACAGCAGGTACCCGAGTCCCCGGGACGATATAAAAAATTCCCCGACGATTGCCCCGATAATACTGGTTGACATATTAATTTTTAAAGCGGTAAATACATGCGGAAGCGCGCTTCGAAAACGAAGCTTGGCGAAGATTTGAAACTTACCTGCCGCATACGAATTCATAAGCTCTATAGAAGTTGGATCAATGGACCGCAGCCCCTTGTATGCACTGACAGCCATCGTTGCCATCGTCATTACGGAAACAATCGCTATTTTTGATGCAGCACCGTCACCGAACCAATTGTTCATAACAGGCGCTAAAGCAACAATCGGCACGGCATTTAGTGAAGCCATTAGCGTGATGCCGCCCCTTCCCATTCGAGGAAAAAAAGACGCAGCAACGGCTGCGATAAGGCCAAGCAGCGATCCGGCTAAACAGCCGCCTGCTATCTCGCTTCCCGTATACAGCGAGTAGCTCCAGAGAACATCAACATTTTCACTAATCGAAACAGCTATCGAGGAAGGGATCGGAAGCTGATATTGCTCCAAATGGAAAAGCTTATGAAAGCCTTTGAGCTGCCAGATGAGCAGAAACAACACCCCAAAACCGGATGGAAGCAGAAATGGTGGACGTTTGCTCTTATGAGCCCGCCTGCTTTTTAAAGCTGCCGGCTTGGGGCGAACGTTATCGGCAGATTGCGGAACGGCCATCTCCTTCATGTTTCATCCCTCCCCTTCGAACGGAACTCAGGCTGCCAT
This sequence comes from Bacillota bacterium, assembly GCA_051750645.1. Lineage (GTDB taxonomy): Bacteria > Bacillota > Bacilli > Paenibacillales > Paenibacillaceae > Pristimantibacillus. The sequence goes on from JBNJJW010000014.1 coordinate 163,819, forward strand.
GGCGTCATCCACCTCTCCAGAAAGGTGATGATAAGATATAAAAGCAGTCCTATGGCCATGCTGATTAGAACGGTTGACCAGAACATATACACCTGGGCTGTCCCGTAATAGAGCGAGCTAATCATTAGAACCCCTATGCCGTCCGGCGCTCCCATCAGCTCGACAATGATTGATGCCGTAATAGCTAGCGGAGCCGACAGCTTTAATCCCGCAAACAAGCCCGGCAATGCCGATTTCAGCTTAAGCTTCAAATAAAAATTCCAAGTCGATGCTGCGTATGATCGCATCAGCTCAAGCTGCTCCGGCTTGATGCTCTTTATGCCGCGCAACGCATTAATAGTGACTGGAAAAAAGGTCACATAACCTGCCATCAGCACCCGGGATAAAGCCCCGTCATGAATAATACCGTAAATAATTGGCGCCAGCCCGATGATCGGAATCATTTGGGAAGCTATCATATATGGGGACAGCGTATTTTCCACCGTTCTTGATAAACTCATTAGAATAGCCAATGCGAAACCAATCGCCGATCCGATGACAAAACCGGTTATGGAATTGCCAAAAGTAACGGCTCCCTGTTTGAGCAGCGTCGGGAAGTGCTCTACCAGCGAGTTGAGCACCCGGTGCAAGTAAGGCAGCTTGGAAGCAGGAGCAGTCATTTGCGCAATGTCTGCAATAAACCATGCCCCTGCCTCCCACAGAAGGAGAATTGCCGCCGTCCACAATACGAATGCACCGCTTTGACCAAACTTTTTAAATAGTCTGCTCGTCAAGGAAACCACTCTCCTCGTAAAAACAATTCCTAACCGTCTTCATCATTTCGTGGAATCGTTCCGACTCGCGTATATGGGACGGGTCCCCCTCCTCCCTGACGTTATCCACGATAGAATGAACCCGTCCGGGATGCGCTGACAAAACGATGATTCGGTCCGACAAATATACAGCCTCGGGAATGCTGTGCGTTACAAATACGATCGTTTTGTTTGTCTTCCGTTTAATTTCAAGCAGCTCAAGCTGCAGCTTTTCCTTCGTAAATTCATCAAGTGCAGAAAATGGTTCATCCATTAATAAAATAGGAGGGTCTAAGGAAAGAGCCCGGGCAATCGCAACACGCTGCTGCATGCCGCCGCTTAATTGCCAAGGATAATAATGCTTGAAGGAAGAGAGCCCGACCATTTCTATTAATTGTTCGGTTAGCTCACTATATTGAGACTTTTTTTGACCCAGCACTTCAAGCGGGAGCTCAATATTTTGTTTAACCGTTCTCCATTCAAATAAGGTAGGGTTTTGAAACACGATACCGAACTTTCGACGGAGGCGAACCTCGCGGGGATGCTCATCTTGAATCGTTATTTGACCTTCGGTCGGCTCAAGCAAATCGGCCATCAGTCTAAGGAGAGTTGACTTTCCACAGCCCGATGGGCCCAGGAGCGATACGAATTCGTTACGGTAGATCTTGAAGCTAACATTTTGGAGAGCAGTAACTTCGTGGCCTTTTTTGCCAAAACGCATGGACACCTGATCGACACTAATCTCCGCTTTCTTAACAGCCTCAGATAGATGCATGTAATCCCTCCTCATTAATAAAGCATTTTGCGTTATGTTAATGATAGGTTTAAAAAGCTCTTGTGTAATATTATATAACACTAATTATAAAATTCATTATACAAAATGGTTAAATAATGGGCGGCTTATTTGACATAAAGTCAAATAGGACGTAAGGCTTTTTTGGTAGTTTACTAGAATTGGACTAATTTTCCTTCACATAACTGCTCGGCACTTGAATATATTGAATAACAACAAAGAAATAAGCGAGGAGGTGCTCCGAAATGGGTTCATCGGACAATGGAATGTTCAGCGTGTCACGGGAGGACTGGTCACTGCATCGCAAGGGGTATCAAGATCAATCCAGGCATCAACAGAAGGTCCGCGAGGCGATTAAGCAAAACTTACCGGACCTTGTGTCCGAGGAAAGCATTGTTATGTCTGACGGCAAACAGATCATCAAAGTGCCGATTCGGAGCCTTGATGAATATCGGTTCGTCTATAACTATAATAAAAATAAACATGTAGGCCAGGGTGATGGAGACAGCCAGGTTGGCGACGTACTCGGCGTAGATCCCGCCTCTGCACAAAAAGGCGGCAAGGGCGAGGGCGCCGGCGATCAGCCTGGTGAAGATGTTATTGAAGCTGAAATCACCTTAGCGGAGCTGGAGACTATGTTATTTGCCGAGCTGGAGCTTCCTTTCCTCAAGAACAAAGATAAGGACCAGCTCGAAACGAAAGAAATTCGGTTCAATGACATCCGCAAGAAAGGTATCATGTCCAACATCGACAAAAAGCGGACGATTATCGAAAACCTGCGGAGAAACGCGACGTCTGGCCAGCCGGGCATTCATGGCATCTCGCCTGACGATCTGCGCTACAAGACGTGGGAGGAGATCATCAAACCGCAGTCAAATGCCGTTATTATCGCCATGATGGATACGTCGGGATCGATGGGCTCCTTCGAGAAATATGTAGCCCGCTCGTTTTTCTTCTGGATGACTCGTTTCCTGCGTCACCAGTACGAGAAGGTCGATATTGTATTTATTGCCCATCACACGGAAGCGAAAGAAGTGACCGAGGAGGAATTTTTCACACGCGGCGAAAGCGGCGGCACCATATGCTCGTCAGCCTACGTGAAAGCGCTAGAAATAATCGATAGCCGCTACTCACCGAACTTGTACAATATTTACCCTTTCCATTTCTCCGACGGAGACAATCTGACGAGCGACAATGAACGCTGCGTGAAGCTGATCGGCGAGCTGCTTAAGCGCTCCAACCTATTCGGTTACGGCGAGGTCAACCAATACAACCGTTCCAGTACGCTCATGTCCGCCTACAAGCACATCAATCTCCAGCATTTCATGTACTACGTCATCAAGGAGAAGGGCGAAGTGTATAATGCCCTCAAGTCATTTTTCCGTAAGCGGGAAGGAGTACCGGGGTAACAAGCTCGTAACAAAACAATCCCGCCTTGCACAACAATGCATCAGGCGGGATTGTTTCTAGTGTATCGATCTCTCAAGTTGACACACCGTATCACGAATTTCTTGCTGCACTTTTTTATACTCAATTTTCTCCCATAGACGCAATAACGGAATGTATTTCGGATTGCCTGTTTGCTTGATTTTATCCAGAAACATTAGAATCATACCGCGATTTCGGTCTTTTAGATAGCTCATATTGACATCTGTTATTCCTTGTGCCAACCATGCATCCCATTCCTGAAGAAGTTCTTCAGCCATCCTTGCACGCTCGATCGACCAGCCTCGCTCAGTAAAAACAATCATTGGAAGCTTCCCGCTGAATTGAATCTCCAAGAAATCATGATGAATCATCCAATCTATCTTATTTACGATTTGTTCTAGAGAAAATAACTTATAGTAACCATAAGACGGGCAATCATTCAATCCAAGCTCCAACACTTTTTTCTCGCGGGAGCCTTTTAATATTTTAGCAAGCAGAGTCCGTCCGCCATGAGCAATAATTTCATCAGCTGCTCTAAGAATGGCAAATATGTCTTCATCAGATAATTTTTCGTTTATGATCTTGTTAACATGAACTTTTTGAGGCATTGAAGATGCCCTCCCACGAACATTTTGGTTTTTTTCAACTACATAATTCGGATGGTATTCGTACATGCTACGAATAACCAAAATCTTTATCAAATATTTCCATCATAACTCAAAACCTTTATAACCTAACACTCGGTAGCCATGTATTCTTTTCTTATACATACTCATCAACATCGGAACTTGCAAGTCTATATAATCATAAATTTGCACTTCCGTTTTATTGATATGCGACCGATGCAAGCGGCCGGCATACTGCTGCAATGTTCCCTTCCAAGAAATCGGATGAACCAAGAACAAAGTATCTAATCTAGAATCATCAAAACCTTCACCAATAAGCTTCCCGGTAGCGATAAATACCCTTTCCTCATTATCCTTTATGTCAGCTATTTTCTGCCGAATCACCTCACGCTGTTTTTTACCCATCCCATCCCGAAGAACGATAACGTTTTTAGCAAATTTCACTAACCTTTTCTCGAAATATTCTACATGAGCCGTACGTTCAGCCAAAATAACTGGTGACCTTCCTTGGTCTAAGCATTTGAGTATATCATCAAATATGAACGAATTTCGTTCTTCATCTTCGATAAGTAATTGATAGATATTTTGGATTGATAAGTTTCCTGTATCTTGCGGCAACTGAAATGAAGTTTGGCGAGGAATAACCTTGTGTTCCATACCTCTCGCAACAGCCTGAGATTTTGCATCAATGCGTATCCGTATCGGTCCACATTGCATTAACACAATCGGATGTTGTCCATCTTGCCTCGCTAGGGTTGCCGTTAAACCGACCACAAACTTCGCTTTTGCCATTTTTAGTACCTGCTCAAAGCTGAAGGCGGAAACGTGATGACATTCATCTACGATGATCTGCCCATAATCACTAATGTACTCTTTTACCTGTCCTTTAAGATTCAAGCTCTGGATCACCGCAATATCTATTTTTCCAGTTCTCTTATCTTTTCCGCCACCGACAACACCAATATCGCTCTCCTGAATTTCCAGAAAGGTTTTCAATCGTTCCTTCCATTGATCCATCAACTCCCTTCGATGAACCAATACTAGGGTATTCACTTTTCGTGTTGCAATGATATTAGCAGCCACTACGGTTTTCCCGAAAGCTGTTGTCGCGGAGAGAATCCCTATTTCATGTGCCATTACTCCTCTTGCGGCACCATCTTGCAGCATGGATAAAGTTCCGACAAACTCAACTTCAATGGGCTGCCCATGATTTCGCTTATCATGAAGCTCTGGCTTAATATTATGGCGATTAAATAGATCCAGAACTGGCTGTAAACACCCCCTCGGAAGAGCAATATGTTTTGGAAAATCTTCTGCACACCCGATTACTCGTGGTTTTCCGTAGGTTGGCAAACGCATTGCCTGTGTTTTATAAAAATCAGGATTTTGAAATGCGGCAAGTCCAATTAATCGGTTTATCATATTTGACGGAAGCCCATCTTTGGAGATGTACACCAAATTGGACAATACAATTTCGATACTAGATGGCAACGCTCCCTGTATGATTGATTCACTGTTTTTATGAACAGAATCCCATGGGCGTTCATCTTCCTCGTCAACATTGATAAATCCGGCATTTATTACTTCACCTTTTGCAGCAGCATCACGAACAATTTTTTCAATTCTATCGGAAGATAGCTTCCGCATCTGTGATAGGAAAAGCCATTGATCGTCAAAAGCCATTAACTCATTATCAACAAATACACTATTCCCTTGTTTTCTTGGAATTCCTTGTAGAGGAAGCGCTATTAAATTTCCGAACCCTCCTTTAGGAAGCGTGTCTTGATTCGGAAACAATCGATCGTACGAATCTAGACCGAGCTGATACCTCGACTGCATTGTCTTTGAAATTATCGAAAATCCAAGCTTCCTTGCTATAGTTACATCTATAGGCTCTTCGAAAAAAATCCAAATATGCCCGCCTTGACCTGACCTTGAACGTTCTAGTGCCGCAGGCACTCCCATTTCTTTACAAGTCTCCATTACTGCTTTTGCATCAGTTTTCCAGTCGTGCTTGTCCAGATCAATGGCCACAAACCAACAGGTTTCATCTTGAAGCATAGGATATACACCTAAAGTTTGGTTAAACTTAGCATCTAGATGCTTATTGATAACCTCATCTGTTACCGGTAAATATTGTTGGTACAGACATTCCGAGCATTTCACCTGCGGTTTCTTGCATACTGCCGTCCATTCATTTCCACACACCGGTGAATAACCCGATTTCCCCGATTTATTCTGCCAACGAGCAGGAAATACATCCTCGCGTCCTCGAAACAAACTTCGAAATAATGCGATCTTTTCTAACGGTGTTGAATATTGATTTATGGTTTTCTCGTCATCTTGAGAATTTGAATTTGTATGCTCTGAAGTAGTATTTATTGGTTCTAGCGGAGAATCCATCTGTTGAAAAATGTCTAATTGTTTGCGTAACGTTGAATTTTCCATTTCTAATCGCTCAATTTCCAATAATGCTTGTGCTAACTGCTTCTTTATATCATTCATCATACCCTCCTATAAGGAAGAAAACTTGTTAATAATCATCTAAGGATATTATACACGATCCCATGTTCCTTCTTCTTCAGGATGACTTGTTTCCTGTGATAAAAAAATCTACCAGTTTCGTATCCCTCTTTCAAGCACAAAAACCTTAGCCAACTGTTATGGCTAAGGTTTTTTATTATCCGTTACTGGCTAACCACAAGCTGATCCAAGCTTTTAAATTCATACCCTTGGCGGCGAGCCTCATCAATAATGCTGCCTAGAGCTTCACTATTGTCCTTTGATACGGCATGCAGCAGAATAATGGCTCCGGGATGAAGCTGCTTTACCACTTGGCTGAGTGCATATTGCGAACCTTTCTGCGCGTTAACGTCCCAATCCTTATATGCCACTGACCAAAAAACATTCGTATAGCCGAACTGTTTACTTGCTGCTAGAACTTTTTCGTTAAAAATACCTCTGGGCGGGCGAAGATACTTCATTTCCTTCTGACCTGTAAGTACCCCGACCTCCTCCTTCACCTTGTCGAGCTCCTTTTTGATGCTCCCCTCAGATAGCTGGGACATATCCGGGTGGCTCCAAGAATGATTGCCAACGATATGGCCTTCCATAACCATTCGTTTAAGCAGCTCCGGTTGATCCTTCACATAATGTCCCGTTACAAAAAAAGCGGCAGGTGCCTTTTTTTCTTTAAGGATATCGAGAATTTTAGAAGTATAGCCGTTCTCATATCCGTTGTCAAATGTTAGATACAGCTCTTTCTTACTTGTATCACCTAGAAACAACGCTCCGTATTTCACTACGATGTCTTTGAAGCCTTCCTCATCGATAGAAGGCAGCCTGCCTTCCACGCTCTTCTTGAAGCCAAAATGATAAGCACCGGGCTGCGCAATAGCGGCACCAGAATTTAATGCGCCCCATATGATCACGGCAAGCAATGTCGCTAACCACATTCTACGCTTCAACAAAAATCACACCTTTCTGTACATTAGCGTAGCTATATTTCCCTATTGTAATCAAAAATAAACAAGTAAAAAAACCACTAACCCTACATGTCCGAGGACAGTGAGTTAATGGTTTTATGTAACAACATTAGTTTAATAATTAA
>JBNJJW010000015.1:0-163269 GCA_051750645.1 Bacillota bacterium
TTTGTGGTCTTATTCTTTTAGTTGGAGGAATTGACTGGTTCAATAGCGGAACTTTTGGGTCTTATTCACACTGAATTACATCTGACTCATCAAAAACCGATGAATAACGCCTAATTTTTCCTTTATTTCAGTCGGTAAGGTAGAAGTTGAGATGATAGCGCCATTTATTACCGTTATCCTTTGTACCACTATTCGAATGAATCGAAAGTCCCGTAAATCCAAGCCAGATACTCTCCCTCTGCTGCTGATTCTATAATTAGCTGCGATTATCGATTACTAAGATTGTTCTTTCCCCAATGATGGTACAAACTGCATCAGTTAGTCTTACTACCCACAAGCAGGAGCGGATAAAAGCTCCTGCTTCATTGTTATGGCGCACATCTGTTCCGCTTGTTATAATAGACATCTGATGTTTACTACAAAGGTAACTTCGTTTTTTAACATAACCGTTTTTAAACCTAACATTTTCGAGGAGGATCGGGATGGCTGGATATACTCCGATGATTTTGCAATATCTTGCGATAAAAGAAGAAGCGAAGGACGCTTTTTTATTTTTTAGGCTGGGCGACTTTTATGAAATGTTTTTTGAAGATGCGATAGCGGCATCCCGCGAGCTTGAAATCACGTTGACTGGGCGCGAGGGCGGCGGCGAGCAAAAAATTCCAATGTGCGGCGTTCCCTACCATTCGGCTGAGAACTACATAAGCAGGCTTGTGGAAAAAGGATACAAGGTCGCGATTTGCGAGCAGGTAGAGGATCCCGCGGCTGCCAAAGGCGTTGTGCGTCGTGAAATCGTACGGATCATCACGCCCGGAACGGTCATGGAATCGAAATCGCTGGAAGGAAAAACGAATAATTTCATTGCAGCCGTTGTTCGAGTGGGCGGCATGCTGGGATTGTCGGCTTGCGATTTGTCGACGGGGGAGCTTTACGTTACTTCGTTTCCCGAGCAGCTCGAAGCGCTGATCGACGAGATTAATGTATATCAGCCATCAGAGCTTGTTGGAGACAGCGAGCTGATCGATAAGGTACAAGCCGCTGCGGTTTGGAACCGGCAGCTGCCGCTGACCGCGCGTGAGCCGATGGCGGAGGACAAGCTGACCGAGCAATATGGCGATGATGAGCTAAGCAGATTATCCGGAGCACGCTTACGGGCAGTCAGCGTATTAACCGGTTATTTAGATGAGACGCAGAAGCGCTCGCTTGGACATGTTCGGACAATTAATTCGTACGAGCCGAATCAATATATGATTTTGGACCATTATACGAGACGGAATCTCGAGCTGACGGAGACGGTTCGCGACCGGAATAAGAAGGGCTCGCTCCTATGGCTGCTCGACAGGACGCAAACCTCAATGGGGGCCCGCTTGCTGCGCCGCTGGATTGATAAGCCGCTGCTGAGCAGCACCGCCGTCAACGCACGCCTTGATGCAGTGGAGACGTTATACCTTAATTTAATATTGCGGGACGATATCCGGGCGGAGCTTCAACCCATTTACGACCTGGAGCGGCTCGTAGGCAGAGTTGCCTTCGGCAATGCGAACGGACGTGACTTGAATGCGCTGCGCAGCTCTCTTCGCCGAATTCCGCGATTGACCGCACTCTGCGAGCAATCGGGTTCGGAGGTGCTTCGCACTATTGTTGAGGGGACGGACGACTGCGCGGATTTGGCGGATCTCATTGAAACGGTGCTCGTCGATGAGCCGCCGGTTGCGATTCGCGAGGGCGGGCTTATCCGCGCAGGCTACGATGCTTATCTGGATCAGCTGCGCGAGGCGAGCATGAACGGTAAGAAGTGGCTGGCGGAACTAGAGCGGCAAGAGCGTGAGGCAACAGGCATCAAGTCTCTGAAAATCGGGTACAACAAAGTGTTCGGCTATTATTTAGAGGTATCCAAAGCGAACTTGTCGATGCTCCCGGAAGGAAGATATGAACGGAAACAAACGCTTGCTAATGCGGAAAGGTTCGTAACGCCGGAGCTGAAGGAGAAGGAACGGCTCATACTCGAGGCCGAGGATAAAATGGTCGATTTGGAGTATGAACGGTTCATTGAGCTGCGCGACCACCTTGCCCTTCATTTACATAGGCTTCAGAAGGCTGCGGCCGTCATTGCCGAGCTGGATGTCTATCAATCGCTAGCAACCGTCAGCGCTGAGCGCCGCTTTGTCCGTCCGCAAGTTAGCGAGGGTTACGACCTGCATATTGAAGAAGGCAAGCATCCGGTCGTTGAAGCGATGATGGATGGAACGCCATTCATCGCGAACGGCACTGCGTTGTATAAAGACGAGCAGTGGATGCTGCTTATTACAGGTCCGAATATGGCGGGCAAAAGCACCTACATGCGGCAAGTGGCGCTTATATGCATCATGGCGCAATTGGGCTGTTTCGTTCCGGCCAAATCAGCGGCCGTTCCGCTTATCGACCGCATATTTACCCGCATTGGCGCAGCTGACGACCTTATCGGCGGACAAAGCACGTTTATGGTAGAAATGAAAGATATCCAATTGATGACGGAGAAGGCGACTGCAAACAGTCTTGTCATTATTGATGAGCTTGGCCGCGGAACCTCGACCGGAGAAGGAATGGCGATCGCCCAAGCCGTTATCGAATATGTGCATCATCATATAGGCTGTAAAGCGCTCGTCTCAACGCATTTTCATGAGCTCGCTCATTTGGAGGAATCGCTGCCTTCACTGACGAACGCGCGTATGGCAGTCGAGGAAAGCGGCGATAATGTAACGTTTCTGCGGAAGCTTATTCCCGGTGCGGCGAGTACAAGCTATGGCATCTACTGCGCGCAATTAGCTGGGCTGCCGCAGTCCATTATCGGCAGAGCCTATGAGCTTTTAGAGGATACTGAGGCGCCAGTTGCAGCGAAGTCCGGAACAACCGGTGGACCAGCGTATAATCTATCGAAAATACAACCCGATAAGGTTGCGGAAGCAAGGGGAATTGTACAGCTGTCCATCTTCGATGAGCCGGCTGCCGCAATGGAAGCAGAGACGCCGCGGCGCAAAGCCAGCCCGAAGGCAGAGCAGCTCGCTGAACAGCTGCGCAAGCTGGATTTGTTTAATTTGACGCCGATGCAAGCGATGCAGTGGCTGAATGATATGAAGAACAAACTGAACGACTAGAATAACTGAGAGGGGGAGCGGTAACGCCATGGGAAAAATCAAAGTGCTGGACGAGCAGTTAGCCAACCAAATAGCGGCCGGCGAAGTTGTGGAACGGCCCGCGTCGGTCGTAAAGGAGCTCGTTGAGAATGCGGTCGATGCCGGCAGCACAACCGTTGATATTTCGATTGAAGAAGGCGGATTGTCTTTGATACGCGTAACTGACAATGGTTTCGGTATTGAGGCATCCGATATCGTGACGGCTTTTCAGCGTCATGCGACGAGCAAAATTTCGACGAGCAGCGATTTGTTCCGAATTGCCAGCCTGGGCTTTCGCGGCGAAGCGCTCCCGAGTATAGCCGCCGTTTCCCGTCTGCAATGCATATCATCAGAAACAACGACTGGACTAGCCCGCCGAATAGTCATTGAGGGCGGAAATGTTACTTCTGACGAGCCGGCAAATGCACCGCAAGGAACAGACATGACCGTGCGGGATTTATTTTACAATACGCCTGCACGTCTCAAATATATGAAAGCCATTCAAACCGAGCTTGGACATATATCGGACTATATTAACCGAATTGCGCTTGCCCATCCCGGCATCGCTTTTACCTTTAAGCATAATGGAAATGTACTGCTTCGGACGCTTGGAACAGGTGACAGACTGCAAGTCATAGCAGCGGTTTATGGCTCAAATACGGCAAAAGTCATGCTGCCGGTTGAAGCGGAAAATGCGGACTATGAGCTGCGCGGCTTCGTATCGAAGCCGGAGCTTACGCGTGCGAACCGGGGCGGTATTACGGTTATCGTGAACGGACGCTACATTCGCAGTCATGCGGTAAATCAATCTTTGCTGCAAGCGTTCCATACGCTTCTTCCGATTAATCGTTATCCGCTTGCGGTGTTGGAGCTTGGGATGCATCCAAGCCTGCTCGACGTAAACGTCCACCCGTCCAAAATGGAAGTGCGGTTCAGTAAGGAACCCGAGCTGCGCTCATTGATCGAGGATGCGGTAAAGCGTGTGCTGGGCCGCCAGCGTCACATACCCGGACCTGAAACGGGCAATAAGCAGGAACGCTCCAAGCCGCTTTTCGTGCAGGATGCCATATCGTTTCATCGGCCAGAGCCGCCTGAGGAGCTTTTTAAGCCATTCCAGCCAGCTCAATCGACGGGTAAACCATCATTGGGCGATAGCTCTTCATCATATGTCAATGGTACTTTCGGATCAGGAGCCGGCTCTACCCGGGCTTCATCGTCTTCCAACTACAAGCCGTCCGCTTTAGAACGCGAATATGTTCCTCGCGACGCGGCTGAGAAGCTGTATGCACCTCCTTCCGCAGTGAAGCAAGACGAGCTTGCAGTCCGCGAGGCAACTGCTCCGTGGGAGCAAGCAGCTTCAACAGTGCTGGATGCAGATATACGGAAGGACTATAATTTTTCTGCGCAAACCATTGAGCCTGAATTAATAGAGCACCATACTCCCGTTTCAGGGGAACAATCAACGGCTCAGCAATCCCCTGCTGAGCCTGAACAACCCGCTGATGGAAAGCCGGCATTCCCGGAGCTGCACTGGATCGGACAGCATCACGGTACGTATATTGTGGCGCAAGCGGAGGACGGGCTTTATTTAATCGACCAGCATGCGGCACATGAACGTATTAACTACGAATATTTCTTTCATAAATTTGGGAATCCTGAAGCTGCGAGTCAACAGCTTCTTGTTCCGATAACGCTTGAATTTACGCCAGGTGAAGCTGCACAGCTTCGCGAGCTCATATCGCTTTTCGCACAAGCTGGAGTAGAGCTGGAGCCGTTCGGCGCCCAAACGTTTCTTGTCCGAGCCTATCCGGAATGGATGCCTCAAGGAGAGGAGCAGTCGCTGCTTGAAGAGATGGCAGAATTACTCATCACAGAGCGCAAATCCATTAATATCGCCAAGCTGCGTGAGAAAGCGGCAATTATGTGCGCCTGCAAAGCGTCCATCAAAGCGAATGACCGGATGAACCGTGAGGAAGGCGAGACGCTGCTCGCCAGACTGTCAAATTGTAAGCAGCCATACACGTGTCCGCATGGCCGTCCGATTATCGTGCATCTTTCAACCTACCAGCTGGAAAAAATGTTCAAGCGGGTGATGTCGTGATCGTCACAACTTCAGCGAAGCCTTCCGCCAGGGCGCTTGAGCAAGCGTCCCGGCTGGCGCTTGAGCTTTCCGCACAGCTTAAGGCACGAGGTAATTTGACCGTCCGCAAGCTAATCGAGATGAGCAGCGACGAACGGCTGCTTGTGGTGACTGAGCAAGAGGTGCGCTATTATGATGGACAATCGGAAGCGCCGCTTTATTTTCATCCAAGTATGGCCTTTGTACGGGTGAAGCGTTTGCGGCGGGGAGAAACGGATCCGCTTATCCAGCTTTCCGGCTGCCGTGAGGGAGACAGTATTATAGACTGTACGGCCGGATTAGCCTCTGATTCGCTCGTGTTCTCCTATGCGGCTGGCGCAAGCGGAAGCGTTATTGCGATTGAAAGCGAGCCGGTGCTGTGCGCGCTCGTTCGTGAAGGGCTAGCGGGATATGAGACAGGCCTCGATGATGTAGATGCCGCAATGAGACGGATCGTTATGCGCTGTGTTAATCATCTCGATTATTTAGAGGCATTGCCGGATAAAAGCGCCGACATCGTTTATTTCGATCCGATGTTCAGGCGGCCGATTAAAGAATCGAGCTCCATGGAGCCGCTTCGGTCAATCGCTAACATGGATGCGCTCTCGTCCGAGGTTGTTGGGCAGGCGGTACGGGTTGCCCGCAAATGCGTCATTCTTAAAGAGCATCAATCAAGCGGAGAATTCGCCCGGCTCGGATTCGAGCGGCGGCATGTGAATACGTCGAAAATAGCATATGGAGTGATACAGCTTTGAATGAACTAACAAGCAATGGGCAGTCAGAGGCACCAGGCGCCGCTGCCCGCAAGCAGCCGCTGCTCGTACTGATTGGTCCTACAGCGGTAGGCAAGACGAGAATGAGTCTGGATATTGCCAAAGCCTGGAACGCAGAAATCATTTCGGGCGATTCGATGCAAGTCTACCGCGGCATGGATATAGGAACGGCCAAAATACCGTTCGAAGAGCGTGAAGGTATTCCGCATCATCTTATCGATATATGCGAGCCTGAGGAACCGTACTCTGCTGCAGATTTTCAAGCAGGTGCGATTAACGCGATCGGGCAAATTGCTGAACGGGGCAAGCTGCCCTTCATTGTAGGGGGAACCGGACTGTACGTGGAGTCCGTATGCTATCAGTATCAGTTTGCGGAAATCGGCTCCGATGAAGCCTTTCGTCAGGAACAGGAACAGTTCGCAGCCGTTAACGGTGCAGAAGCGCTTCACCGCAGGTTAGCCGAGATAGATCCGCCGGCGGCGGAGCGGCTTCATCCAAACGATATGCGCCGCGTTATACGGGCGCTTGAAGTATATCATTTAACAGGGCAGACATTTTCGGAGCAGCAAGCGGGTCAGAAAAAGGATTCGCCGTACGAACTCTGTATCATCGGTTTGACTATGGACCGTGCGGAGTTGTATCGTAGAATAGAGCAGCGGGTAGATTTAATGATCGAGCAGGGCCTTGTGGATGAGGTGAAGCTGCTGCTGGAGCGTGATTTGCCTCCTCAGGCCGTAGCGATGCAAGGACTGGGGTACAAAGAAATTGCCGATTTTTTGCGCGGGAATTGCTCGCTGGAAGCAGCTGTAGAGAGGCTCAAAAGAGATACACGCAGGTTCGCCAAGCGGCAGCTGTCTTGGTTTCGCCATATGAACGATATTCATTGGATCGACATGGGGGAAAATTTTCACAACAATTTGCTATCAATTCATGCTATAATAGCAGGAAAGTTTCAACTTCATATTGAATATACTTCTAATCAACCTTTTGAAGACGGGGGTAACGTCCAATGAACAAATCAATCAACATTCAAGATACGTTCCTGAATCAGCTGCGCAAGGACAACATACCGGTTACAGTGTTTTTGATGAACGGGTTCCAAATACGGGGCGTTATTAAAGCGTTTGACAATTTCACGATCATAATTGACAGCGAAGGCCGTCAACAAATGGTTTATAAACATGCGATTTCCACGTTCACCCCGCAGCGAAATGTATCGCTTATGCAGCAGGATCAAGGCGGTTCTGAATCGTAAGTGAAGTCATTAAGTGAAACTTTCTAATAACGTGCTTCGTTTAACTAGATAGCGGCATGCAAGAGCAACCCGCTCTAAGCTGGGTTGTTCTTTTCATTTCGTGGCAAAAATAGAGTAGACGGACTACGGATCAACAGGAGGGGAGTCGGCTATGGCTGAACGACCGCGCAGCAAAACTGCACCGAAACAAAAGAAGAAAAAGAGAATATCAGGACGAAAGTGGTTTTATGGCTTGTTTTTTACGGCGGCGATCGCGATCGTTTGCGGGATCATCGGGTACTTGCTTATCATATTAAACGGTGAACGGATTTTAGCCGAAAACGGCAGCAAGCTGAACTTAGGGGAAGCGTCGATCATTTACGACGCGGATAAAAAAGAAATTGCCAGATTGTCTGCTGCTGAGGATAATCGCGAGGTTGCGGAATTTTCAGAAATTCCTGAACAAATGCTGAACGCGATTGTCGCGACGGAGGATCAGCGCTTCTATGAACATGCCGGTATCGATTTCTTCGCAATCGGCCGTGCAGTAGTGAAGGACGTTATTGCGCGCAGCGCAGTGGAGGGCGGCAGCACCATAACGCAGCAGCTTGCCAAAAACGTGTTTCTGACAGCGGACAAAACGTTTTTCCGTAAAGCAACGGAGGCCTCGATCGCTGTAGCGCTGGAGCACCAAATGTCGAAGCAGCAAATATTGACGATGTATTTGAACCGGATTTATTTCGGTAAGGGCGTATATGGCGTGAAAGCGGCAGCCAAATTTTATTTTGACACAGAGCTCGAAAATTTGGAGCTTTGGCAGATGGCTACATTAGCAGGCATGCCGAAGGCGCCTAACCGTTATAATCCGATAAACAATCCGGAGGATTCGTTGAACCGGAGGGCAGTCGTTCTGCAGCTCATGTTCGATCAGGGCTATATCGAAGAAGCGGATAAGGAGAAAGCGAAAGCGGTTGTGTACGAGCGTCCTGCCAATTATGAGGAAAATGAATCGGAATCGTATCCGGCTTTCGTCGACTATGTCATTGAAGAGGCGATCGAGGTGACGAAGCTGTCCGAGGAAGAGCTGCGGATCGGCGGATACCATATTTACACCTCGCTGAATCAGCATGCTCAGCAAGCGATGGATACGGAGTTCAACGATGACGACAACTTTGAGAAGAGCAAGGACGAGCAGCAGGTACAAGGCGCAATGATCATCATAGATCACCGTGACGGCACGATTAAAGCATTGTCCGGCGGACGTGATTATGTGAAGAAGGGACTTAACCGTGTCGAGCTGCCGCGTCAGCCGGGATCGGCGATCAAGCCGATTATCTCTTATGGACCTGCGCTTGAAACGGGCGATTACTATCCATGGACGATACTCAAAAACGATAAAAAATGCTACAACAACTATTGTCCGACGGATAGATGGGGTCCAACACCGGTGTCCATGACGCAAGCGATTAAGGATTCACGCAACTTGGCAGCCGTATGGATGCTGAACGAGATTGGTCTGAAGCGCAGCTTTGAATTTGCGAAAAAGCTTGGCTTTGATCTAGAGCAGGAGGACCGGAATTTGACGGCCGCGCTCGGCGGTTTGTCTAAAGGCGCTACTCCTATGCAAATGGCTACAGCCTTCAGCGTGTTTGCAAACGGCGGGAAGTCGGTTGATCCGCATACGATTTTGAAGATCGAAGGGCAGAACAATTATTCCTATACGTACAAAGCTCCCGCATCGAAGCAATTGATGTCGGCCGAAACGGCCTGGTATTTGACCGAAATGATGCAGACGGTCGTTGAGAAGGGCGGTTCGGGCGCAAGAGCAGCTATCGGCCGGCAGCTCGCCGGTAAGACGGGAACCACTCAACACGGTATACCTGGATATAGCGGTTCCGGTATTCGCGATGCATGGTTCGTCGGCTATACGCCGGAGTGGACAGCGGCAGTATGGATGGGATACGATAAGACGGACAAGGATCACATTCTAAAAAAAGGAAGTTCTCAGTCTGCCGCGTTTTTTGCAAAGGTAATGCGTCCAGCAATGAAGGGTTTGCAGGAATCAAGCTTTAAAAAACCGCAAGGCGTCAAAGAGAACAATCCGCCGTCAGCAATAACGAATTTTAACGCGATATTTATTCCGGAAGAGATGAAGGTCCAATTGTCTTGGGATCCGATTCAGGATGGTGAAGTGACGTATAAAGTGTTCCGTAAGGAAGCGTCGGAAAGTGAGTTCATCGAGTTTGTTGATTCGTTGACATCCACCGAGGTTGATGATATGAGTGCATTCCCGGGGATGACCTATGAATATTACGTGGTCGCTTATGATGCAAAAAATAACTTGGAAAGTCCGCCTTCCCCAACGATCAAGGTTGTGATTCCGGAGACGGATATTATTCCGGACGTTCCAATGGAGCCGGACCCTATTGATCCTGATGGCGGCGAAATTACGCCTCCAATTGATGAAGAGGGCGGCGAAGGAACTCCGGAACCGGGAGACGGTACAGACCTTCCGGGTGGTACGGGTGAACCGGATGCCGGTAATGGAACCGGCGAACCGGGCGAAACGCCGGACACCGGTGACGGAGCCGGAAACGACATCCTGGACGGGTTGTTTGACGGGTCTGGGAGCGACGGCAATACGCAAGGAACGGGTGGTTAATTAATGGCGAATAGAAAGAAAGCGCGATTCCATTTTTTTGTCGCTCTTATGGCTGTAGTTATGCTGACGGCAGGCTGCGGTACAAAGGGAGATGCGCGGTTAACAGCCGGGAATAGCGCAGAGGCTTCTGTTAAAACGATGAGCTGGGATAAAATGCCTGAGATGACGATTGATCTCAATAAGTCGTATATAGCGAAGTTTCAAACGACTAAAGGCGACTTTACAGTCAAACTGTTCGCGAATGAGGCGCCGGTAACGGTAAACAATTTCGTATTTCTTGCGCGTGCAGGGTTTTATGAAGGGCTGTCGTTTCACCGCATAATTGAGTCATTTATGATTCAAACCGGCGATCCGAAAGGGAATGGCACGGGTACGCCGGGCTATTCCATACCTGATGAGCTAAGCACGGAATTGAAATATGAAGAAGGCATCGTGGCGATGGCTAATGCGAGTGAGCCGAATTCGGGCGGAAGTCAGTTTTTTATTTGCACCGGTCCCGACGCTGCAAATTTAAACCGGGAGCCTAACTACTCGATTTTTGGCAAGGTGGAAAGTGGAATGGATGTCGTACAGGCTATTTCCAAAACACCGATCAAAAATAATGTGCCGACCGAAAAAATCGTTATTAAGTTGATTGTTATTGCTGAAGAATAAGGAATTCGCCGTCCCTTTGGGACGGCGATTTTTATTTTACGGCATGAAGCTTGGTTTATTTTCTCCGTCGGCTGGAGATGGACGTTAAGATATGGTAATCTTTTTTTATAGGAAGATTTCTACAGTCGGTTGTCGCGTGTTGGACGTTGTTTGACCCAAAAAGAGGAGCATTCGCATGTAGTTGCGGGCTTTTCCCAAATGAACGGAAAGGTACGTTCCGTATGAAGAGAAAATTTTCAGACCGGGCTAACTGGCGCCGTATTTTGCGCAAAAGCTATTCGTGCCTAGCGCTTGACGGCGAGGAGTTCAAAGGTCTCGTTACGTTTTACCGGATTCATGAATTGCGTGAGCCGTTATGGAAGGAATATAACGGACGCCGGCTTTGCTTGGCCGATCGCGGTTACTTATGGATGCAGCACTTTCCAAGAGGTGAGCATTTTGTCGTAACGACGATGTTCGATGATAAAGGACGAGTCGTGCAGTGGTATATCGATGTTTGCAAAACGCAAGGTTTGACCGATCAGCAGGTGCCTTGGTTCGATGATCTGTATTTGGACGTTGTCGTGCTGCCAAGCGGAGAAGTGTTTTTGATGGATGAGGATGAGCTGGAGGAAGCGCTGAGGCAGGGCGATGTGAACGGCAAGGATGTTGCGCTTGCACGCAAAACGGCAGGAAGACTGCTTTCGAGCATTCGCAACGGAAGATTCCGTTATTTTACGCTCAGTCTGAAGCATCGGAAAAGCTTACTCGAGCGTTCCGGGGAGTTAAGCGAGTCATGAAAACAGCAACAGGTCGGAGGAGCAGGCCGCGTAAACGAACGAAAAAAACTCGTCCGTGGCTGCTCCTGTTTCGTTTTGTCGCTTGGCTCATATGTGCAGGTGTGTTTTGGTGTGGATATTTATTGTGGTTAATTAATGGGTTTCCTACCGATAAGCAATTGGACAAAGCTGATGCCGGCATTGTCCTTGGAGCTGCGCTATGGAACGATATTCCAAGCCCGGCACTCAAGGAACGGCTGGAGTTCGCATACCGCTTATACGAAAATGGTACCGTGGACAAGCTTATTTTATCCGGAGGCTTGGACGGCAACGGATCTATTAAAACGGAAGCCGAAGGCATGCGCGACTATTTAATTGCCAAAGGCGTTTCTGCTGACAAGCTGTTGCTAGAAAACAAAGCGACCAGCACCTATGAAAATATGCTGTTCAGCAAGACGGTTGCTGAGCAAAATAAGCTGTCCAAGCTGATCGTGATTACACACGATTACCATGCGGCGAGAGCTGAGGAAGTCGCGAAACACTTGGGTTTTGAACAAACCGAAGTAGCTGCTACTAAATCCAAGGTATTAAATCCTGTCTATAATGAGTCGCGTGAAGTGCTTGCTTTTACCAAATGGAAGCTCGACTCGCTGCTGCTCTTATTACGAATTCGCTCTTCTGAACCGTAGCTTTGAATCTGCTAATATGCGGCTGCAAGATAGAATAAACTTGTAGTGCGGACAGCCGCTATAGCTTTCGATGCGAAGGATAGGTGATGCGATAAATGAATGGACACGTCATATCAGGGCCCGGCAATGGAACCGGCAGACCTTCCCGACAAATAAATGTTGTGCTTAGAAGCCAAGAGACTTTTCAGGCGGGAGCTTCTGCGCATGCTTTAGAGGCAGAGCCGCTACCAGCCGTGAAGCCGCTGCCCAGCGTGGATCATTATGCGGACATTCAGAAAGAGCTCGAGCCGATGGTCGGCATGGATAACGTAAAATCACTCGTATATGAAATATACGCGTTGCTTTATATTAGCCGAATGCGCTCCGAAGCGGGATTGTTCGGCGGCTCCCATGTGTATCATATGATATTCAAAGGCAATCCGGGAACAGGTAAAACAACGATTGCGCGGATCGTGGCAAAGCTATTTCAGAAGATGGGTGTGCTGACGAAAGGACATCTGATCGAGGTCGAGAGGGCTGATCTCGTCGGTGAGTATATTGGCCATACGGCGCAAAAGACACGCGATCTCGTTCGTAAAGCGATAGGCGGCGTCTTGTTCATCGATGAAGCTTACAGCCTCGCACGCGGCGGAGAGAAGGATTTCGGCAAGGAAGCGATTGACACTCTGGTGAAGGCGATGGAAGATCACAAAAATCAATTTGTGCTCATATTAGCGGGTTATCCTGCTGAAATCGATGATTTTTTGTTGACGAATCCCGGCTTGCCTTCACGCTTTCCGATTCAGATCGAGTTCCCAGATTATACGGTAGATCAATTGATTCAAATAAGCGAGCTGATGGCCAAAGAACGTGATTATATTTTGCAGCCGCAGACGATATTTAAATTAAGACAGCATTTGATGCAGGAGAAGCAGAGCACGATGTTCTCGTTTAGCAATGCCAGATATGTAAGAAATTCGATCGAGAAGGCGATTCGGTATCAGGCGGTACGTCTGCTGAACCAATACGCGAACTCCGTTCCGGCGAAGCAGGAGCTAATGACGATCAGGCCGGAGGATTTGAAATGGGATACGAAGACATAAGGACATAAGAAGTGCAGAAGGAGTATGAGATGAGCGATAAAACTTTCGAAACAAATACGAATTTAAACGAAAAAGCGATATTGATCAGCTTGGTCACTTCGAATGATAAAAGGAAGAGCGGGGACCCTGAGCATTCGCTGCAGGAGCTCGTACAGCTGACAGAAACGGCAGGCGTCGAGGTGCTAACCACGATTACGCAAAATAAGGAGTCTGCCGACTCGAAATGGTTCATTGGCAAAGGCAAAGTGCAGGAGGTTAAAGCGCTGGCAGATGAGCTTGGCGCTACGACCGCTATTTTCGATCAAGAGCTGTCCGGCGCACAGGTTAGAAATCTGGAAGAAACACTTGATTTGAAAATTGTTGATCGAACGCAATTGATCTTGGATATATTTGCAGGCAGGGCGAAAACGCGCGAAGGTATTATACAGGTTGAGCTCGCTCAGCTGAGCTATCTGCTTCCGCGTTTGTCCGGTCATGGCAAAAACTTGTCGCGTCTCGGAGGCGGTATCGGTACGCGTGGACCGGGTGAGACGAAGCTCGAGACGGATCGCAGGCATATTCGGGACCGGATCACAGACCTGAAGACCGTGTTGGAGGAAGTTGTGCGTCACCGAAAGCTGCACCGGGAGCGCCGCAAAAAATCAGGTGTCATTCAAGTCGCATTGGTCGGATATACGAATGCTGGCAAATCGACGCTGCTCCGCGAGCTTACGCAGGCAGACGTATACGTTGAAAATCAATTGTTTGCAACACTCGATCCGACTTCCCGTACGCTGGAGCTGCCGAATGGCAGAGAGGTTATACTTACCGATACGGTTGGCTTCATTCAAAATTTGCCGCATGATCTTGTGGCCGCGTTTCGGGCGACGCTTGAGGAAGTATGCGAAGCTGACCTTGTGCTGCATGTCATTGACAGCAGCTCGCCGATGCGTGACGAGCAGATAGCGGTCGTCAATCAAATACTGGATGATCTCGGGGCATCCGATAAGCCATATGTTAT
This sequence comes from Bacillota bacterium, assembly GCA_051750645.1. Classification (GTDB taxonomy): domain Bacteria; phylum Bacillota; class Bacilli; order Paenibacillales; family Paenibacillaceae; genus Pristimantibacillus. The sequence continues at coordinate 14,124 of JBNJJW010000015.1, forward strand.
GGTTTATAACAAGAAGGATTTATGTGCCGTTAGCGGTACTTTAGCTGACTTGCCTATAACAGGCGGAGACAATCTTGTCATTAGCGCATATGATGCCGGCGATCTTGAGATGCTGCGTCAAGCGATTCAAGACAAGCTGAGCGGAGATACGCTCACATTCGTTGTACCTGCCGAGCGCGGTGATCTTATTGCACTAGCGTACCGCAGCGGCGAGGTTATTAATCAAGAGGTCAGCGAGGAATCGTTACGATTGACCGTGCAAGTAAGTAAACAGCAGTACGAGCAGCACGGACACCGATTGCAGCAATATATAGAATAACGGAATTACAGAACGATAAGGGAGAAGATACCGGAATGAATGAGCAGCAAGAGAAACAGAAGGTATGGGAGCAGCTTGAGCGGCTGGCAGATGATGCTGAGCAGCGAGCAGCAGAATCGTTTAGGAGCGTTGAACGGATAGCGGAGCGCAATCAGTGGAAAGTTATTGAAGCGTTCCAACGTCACCAAGTGAGCGATTTTCATTTTACTGGCTCAACGGGGTATGGCTATAACGATCGCGGACGGGAGATTCTCGATCTCGTCTATGCAGATGTGATGGGGGCTGAAGCTGCGATCGTTAGGCCGCATTTCGTTTCCGGCACTCATACGATAAGCTGTGCGTTATTCGGCATATTGCGGCCGGGGGACGAGCTTCTATATGTAACCGGCAGACCCTATGATACGCTCCATAAGGTAATCGGTAAGCCTGGAGACGGTACAGGTTCACTGCAGGACTTTGGCGTGAAATATTCAGAGGTTGCCTTGCAGCCGGACGGGAGCCTGGATTGGGAGCGCATCGGGCAAGCCATTACGGCTCAAACAAAAATGATCGGTATTCAGCGTTCGCGCGGCTACGATTGGCGTACGTCTTTTTCTGTTGCTGAGATCGAAAATATTGTGAATCGGGTTAAGGCTTTGAAACCGGATGTTCTTGTATTCGTAGACAATTGTTATGGGGAATTTACGGAGCTGCTTGAGCCTACCCAGGTTGGCGTTGATTTAATGGCAGGCTCGCTTATTAAAAACCCGGGAGGCGGCATTGCGGAAACGGGCGGCTACATCGCGGGAATGGCTGGCGCTGTGAAAGCTGCAGCTTATCGACTGACTGCGCCAGGGATCGGTGGAGAGGTTGGCGCCATGCTCGGTACGCTTCGTGCGATGTTCCAGGGGCTCTTTCTTGCGCCGCATTTTGTTGGACAAGCCATTAAGGGCAGCGTGCTTGCAGCGGCTTTGTTCGAGGAGCTAGGATTTGAAACAAAACCGCGTTGGAATGAACCGCGCACGGATCTTATTCAAGCAGTACGCTTTGGGCAAGCCGAGCATCTTATAGCATTTGTACAGGGCATTCAGCAAGCGGCAGCTGTTGATTCACATGTTGTTCCCGAGCCGTGGGATATGCCGGGCTACGAGAATGCTGTCATCATGGCGGCAGGAACGTTCATACAAGGAGGCAGTCTGGAGTTGTCTGCAGATGCCCCGATTCGTGAACCTTACATCGCCTACATGCAAGGCGGCCTAACATATGCTCATGCGAAATTTGGTGTTTTGACCGCGTTATATCGCCTGGTCAACAGTGGTTTAATTGTAACTAAACCTTACATAACTTGACACATTTACGGTATAACGTATAGAATAAACATATAAATGAGCGACTGGAAGGTTGATGCGACATGGCTGATGATATTCGCAGAAATATGGCCTTATTTCCGATCGGCATCGTAATGAAGCTGACTGATTTAACGGCCCGCCAAATCCGCTATTACGAGCAGCATGAATTGATCGTACCTGCGCGAACAGCAGGAAACCAGCGATTATTTTCTTTTAATGACGTAGAACGGCTTTTGGAGATTAAATCATTGATTGAGAAGGGCGTTAACATCGCGGGTATTAAGCAAGTGATGAATCCGGTTTCGAAGGAATCGGAGGAGGCGACGATCGTCAGCGAGCAGTCTGAAGTGAAGCGGCGGGAGCTTTCCGATCAACAGCTTCACCGCATGCTGAAGCAGCAGCTGCTTGAGAAGAGACCGGGTCAAGCGTCGCTTATTCAAGGACAATTGACTCGTTTCTTAAATAAACGCTAGAATGGCTGCAATAACAATCGATTCGCAAACAAAGGAGATGATTCAGTGAATTATAAGAGTTACACTAAAGAAGACATCAGACGAATTGCACAGGAACAAAATGTTCGTTTTATCCGTTTGCAATTTACAGACTTGCTCGGTACGATCAAAAACGTTGAGATCCCTATCAGCCAGCTTGAGAAAGCGCTTGATAACAAAATGATGTTCGACGGATCTTCGATTGAAGGCTATGTTCGTATTGAAGAGTCTGATATGTACTTGTACCCGGATTTGGATACTTGGGTTGTTTTCCCTTGGGTTACGCAAGATCGTGTTGCCCGATTGATTTGTGATATATATATGCCGGACGGAACACCTTTCGCCGGGGACCCGCGAGGTATTTTGAAGCGTGCTCTCAGGGAAGCGGATGAGCTTGGTTTTACTGCGATGAATGTTGGTCCAGAGCCTGAGTTTTTCTTATTCAAAACAGATGAGCGCGGCGAGCCGACTACAGAGCTAAACGATCAAGGCGGATATTTCGACTTGGCGCCGATGGACATGGGTGAAAACTGCCGTCGTGAAATCGTGCTAACGCTTGAAGAAATGGGATTCGAAATCGAAGCTTCCCATCATGAGGTAGCTCCTGGACAGCACGAAATTGACTTTAAATATGCTGACGCGATCAAAGCGGCAGACCAAATTCAAACGTTCAAGCTAGTCGTTAAGACGATTGCCCGCGAGTATGGCTTGCATGCATCGTTTATGCCGAAACCATTGTTCGGAGTGAATGGTTCCGGTATGCACTGTCACCAGTCCTTGTTCCAAGGTGAAAAAAATGCGTTCTATGATGAGAAGGATAAGCTGGGTTTAAGCGCAGTTGCACGTCATTATATGGCTGGTGTCTTGACACATGCCCGGGCAATGGCAGCTATCACGAACCCGACTGTCAATTCTTATAAACGTCTTGTGCCTGGCTATGAAGCGCCAGTCTACGTTGCATGGTCGGCAAGCAACCGTTCGCCGATGATTCGTATTCCAGCTTCACGCGGGCTTAGTACTCGTGTGGAAGTCCGTAACCCGGATCCTGCAGCAAACCCTTACTTAGCGCTTGCAGTTATGCTGAAAGCGGGCCTTGACGGCATTCAGAACAAGCTTCCATTGCCGGCTCCTACTGACCGCAACATTTACATCATGACGGAAGAAGAGCGTTTAGACGCAAATATTCCGAGCTTGCCAGGTGACTTGAAGGAAGCGCTTGATGAAATGCTGAGAAGCGACATCGTGTGCGAGGCTCTGGGCGACCATGCGCTAGCGCACTTCTATGAGCTGAAAGAAATCGAGTGGGATATGTATCGCACTCAAGTTCACCAATGGGAACGCGATCAATATTTGACTCTATATTAATGACTAACCCCCTTGACGCTGTTAGCGTCAAGGGTTTTTCTTTTATGGCAGCGGCGTTAAGCTAACTGGCAGCATACTCCAAGAAAGTCGTTGACTATTTCACGAAATGGTTTATACTGGTAGCAAATAGTTGAAGGTGGGATATGTCAGTGATGATGATGACAGTGTTTCTAACAGAAGTTATCGGTTAATTTTTAACCTAATAACACATGATCGTGGGTGATGACCCTGCTAATTTAGGTAGGGATTGTTTGTCTATGCCCCCGTTCAAGTACTCCTGTTATGAACCTTATCATCATCACTGCATTTGTGCGAGCGCTTGGGCAAAGTATGCCTTGTTTAAGCATTCTTACGCATGAAAAGCCGTGGGTGAACGATGTTCACACACGGCTTTTTTTCTATTTTTATTTATCCGACATTATAGTCGATACCGAGTATTTTAGTTTAGAGTACTGTGTAGACTTTCTCGCAGACTATGTGCTCTCTAAATACAAATTTGAAACACAGAAGGAGAATGATCTTTGAAACCTACAAATAGCTATACCATTTGGTTTTCACAGCGAACCGGGAGTACCTTATTATTTAAAGCGCTTGAATCTACCGGAGTCGCTGGCGTTCCAGGAGAATGGCTGACTGAGCCAAATCCTGAAACATTCAGTATCCAATACCTACGTAAAATATGGGAGGATGGTACGACGGTGAATGGTGTATTTGGCCTTAAAACCTCATCCTTTAAATTAGATGATTGGATACAAGCATTTCATAGAGAGCTTCAGCTCCCTGAAGGGCTATCGAGTCCAAGAATTTGGGCAGAGGCATTTCCCAATTGCAAGCACATTTTCATGACCCGACGAAATAAGGTAAGACTGGCGGTATCATGGTGGAGAGCGATTGTATCTGGAGAATGGCATCGGGTACATGGCACACGCCCGCATCAAGGGGATATTGCAGATCAGTATAACTTGGATGCCATTAACCATTTGCTTGTAGAGTGTACCTTGCGTGAAGCAGGTGTGGCAGCCTTCTTAGCGGAAGGTCATATTGTACCTATGACCATTGTATATGAGGATTTTATTGAGTGTTATGAAGAAACAGTTATACAAGTACTGCAACATTTAAACATTCCTACGAATGGCATTCAAGTGGCAGCTCCGTTCTTCGATCCAATTGCGGATGACATTGCCGAAAGTTGGGTTCAGCGTTTCCGGAAAGAACGGCAGGCCAACTGGGAAAATTCTGCTTGGTAAGTTAGTCTGAGTACTTTATAAGTTAAATATCAAACAAATTTTTGTTGGAACTGAGAGTGAGGTGGATCAGTATGAATTTGATATTAAGAAAGAGATTTTAGTGATTTTTCTACCGGGCGAGTTCTACGCAATGCGGCTAGTACTACTGCTTTTCCCGTTCGTTTATCGAGTGAAATTGCCCAACGGTGTTTTGTAATATTAACTGAAAAGGGGGACAAGGTCCATATAGGCTGTATGATCCATGCTGCGGAGGAGCGCCAGTCTAAGACTTTATTTTCAGTGGACAATAGAGACTGTCGATTCATTCGAATAGTGGTATAAAAGTTACCGGTAATAAATGGCGCTATATCCTCTACTTCTGCATTACCGACTGAAATAGAGGAAAAATTAGGCGTTATTAATCAGTTCTTGGTAAGTTAGAGGTCAATTCAGTATGAATAAGACCTAAAAGTTCCGCTATTGTACCAATCATTTCCTCCAATTAAAGAAAAAGACCACAAATGACCGTTATACAATTTCGTCTTTCGCACTTTAATTAGTTAATCGACAGTCTCCAATAAGTAAAAAAAGAGGCTGAATCTTTGATGCATTCGCATCGATTCAGCCTCTTCTTTAAGTAGCAATTGTTATTAATTAATGGATATCTCGGAACAACCCGATGACTTTTCCTAATATCGTGACATTTTGGAGCAAAATAGGCTGCATGGAGGAGTTCTCCGGCTGCAAGCGAATGTGATTTTTCTCCTTATAAAACGTCTTGACAGTCGCTTCGTCGTCTTCCGTCATTGCAACAACGATTTCACCGTTATTAGCGGTCTGTTGTTGGCGAACGATTACGTAGTCACCGTCGTGAATGCCTGCTTCAATCATACTTTCACCTATGACATTCAAAATAAAAACGCTGCTGTCACCGACAAAGTGTGAAGGAAGAGGGAAATATTCTTCAATGTTTTCTGTTGCTGTAATAGGTACGCCAGCTGTAACTTTACCGACAATCGGCACTTTGGCAACGGAGAGTGGTATAATATCGTCCATGCCTTCTTGATCTAAAATTTCAATTGCACGCGGCTTGGTTGGATCTCGGCGAATAAGCCCTTTCTTCTCCAATCGGTCCAAATGTCCGTGAACGGTTGAACTGGATAACAATCCAACAGCTTCGCCGATTTCTCGTACGGAGGGTGGATAGCCTTTCTCCCGGACTTCATTCTTAATAAATTCAAGAATCGAATGTTGTCGGTTAGAAATCTTCGACACTGCGATCACTCCATTAGTAGGTTTGTAAAAAAATTATAACATAGAACCAGGGTTCGTACAAACATAAGTTCTTAAGTACAAAGGTTCGCATTTTTTGTTGACACCAAACGTTTGTTCGTGTATTCTAAAAACAGAACAAACGTTTGGGGTGTGGATAATGATAATGAGTCCAAGTTTTTATAGAACAATTCACAAGAAGCAAGAGATCAAATCAGCCAACTGGAACGGTCTTGCAGCAAGATGGCTACAGCAACATGCTGTAAAGATTATTGTTAGCTTCGCAGTTTTCATACTGCTGTTTACAAGCTTTCTAATGTTGGGAACAGATGCATCCGGCAATCTTCCTGCAGAAGCTTCCTTAAATGAACAAGTCGTAACCGTACATACAGGTGATACGCTATGGGATATTGCAAAGAAATACGCCGATGGGAAAGACGACGATATCAGATATATAATCTACAGCATTAAGGACCGGAACGGCTTGCAATCCGCGGATATTAAACCAGGACAGAAGCTGATAATTCCTGCTATATAATTTATACTTGTAATCAATTCGTTAAGTTTGTTTTACACAAAGAACTTTCTGAACAGGCGGATACAACATATCTGCCTGTTCAGAAAGTTTTTTCTTGTTTGATGTGAAGTACATGGCGGCTTGACTTGTAGTTTTCTTGACAACTGAATACTTGAAATGTAAAAGTAGAGGGTAGAGTTTTTTTCAAGATATAAGAATGATAAAATATTAAAGTTTACATTTCTTATATTTCATCACGAAACGGAAGCTGCACCGCCAATGGATGGCATTAGCCGTTTACGCTTGGCATGAAAGGAGTGGAGTACAGTCATGGAGTTCGAGAAATTAATTGCGCGAATTAACGAGCTTTCTCGTAAAAATAAAACGGTAGGCTTGACCGATGCCGAAACGACCGAAAGAGACGAGCTGCGACGTCAATATTTAAACAATTTCAAAAGAAACTTTCGTCAACAATTAGATACGATTACTATTGTCGAAGGTGACGGGGACGACAATATCAAGCATTAACTTTCGCTGTTGTATATTCATTTAATGTCCAAGAAGGGGTGATTAGATGAAATATAATCTATTAGGCAAGAGTGGGCTCGCCGTATCCGAGTTATGTCTTGGCACAATGACATTTGGCAATACGACAAGTGAAGAGGATTCTATTGAAATGATTGACCGGTTTGTTGATCGCGGAGGCAACTTTCTCGATACCGCGGATGTTTATGTGAGTGGCCGCTCTGAAGAAATCGTAGGAAAAGCGATGAAGAACAAACGTTCGGACATCGTGCTCGCAACGAAGGTGCGTATGGCTACTTCGGGCAATATCAATGGAGTCGACCTGTCGCGCAAGCATATTATGGACGGCGTGGAAGCTAGTTTAAAGCGTCTGCAAACGGATTATATTGATTTATATCAGGTTCATGTTTGGGATGACGCGACACCGATTGAGGAGATTGCTAGAAGCGGCGGCTGAGCTTGGCAAAACCCCTGCTCAGATTGCTTTAAGATGGCTGCTGCAGCGCGAGGGAATAACCTCGCCCATATTCGGCGCCAGCAAGCTGGAGCAATTTGAGGATAACATCGGTGCTGTTGGCTGGGAGATGCCTAGTGACGTATGGAATCGATTGGATGAAGTCAGCGCGTTGCCGGACGACTACCCGAATCGTTTTATCCATAAATTTCGCAGACCGTTTGAATAAGATTGCAAATTGGAAGGAGTGGCAGCATGTCACGTTCTTGGGAGCGCAAAGTGCGCAAAAACATGAGTGTTGTGAACAAGCAGCGCAAGAAGCAAGGAAACGGTCAAATTGTATTGAATGCCGAGAAATCGGAGAAAATTGTCGGACGTAATTTTATCGCTCCGATTCTTCTGATTTTATTTATCTGCCTGTACGTCGTGTTGATGCAAAGCTCTACTGAATTTCAAATGGACACGATGTTCTGGGTTACGATCGGCTGCTATATTTTGCTCGCGGCATTATTTTATTTCCGCAGGCCGTACATCACGATCGGCAAAGACTATGTGCAGACGCGCCGTTTTACAGGGGACAAGCGGCTGCCTGTATCCGCGATAAAAGGGATTAGCGTCCAAGCGGGTTATGTCATTATTGAACAGCATAAAGGCGGCAACTGGGTATTCTCCAAATTAACTAACCGTTTTCCAACTGAAATCATTGGCGAGAAGTTGAAGCAGTTCGCACAGGTGAACGGAATCGCTTTTCAGCAAAAATAAACTTTAGGAGCGTACGAACAACGATGGCTAAACAAGCAGTATTATTTGATCTTGATGATACCCTGTTGTGGGATGACCGCAGCGTAAAGGAAGCTTTCGAAGCGACATGCCAAGCAGCAGCTGCCGCAACTGGTGTTGATCCAGATGCGCTCGAGGAAGCTGTTCGCCGTGAAGCGAGAGTTCTGTATGAGTCCTATGAAACGTACTCTTTCACGAAAATGATCGGAATCAACCCGTTCGAAGGTCTGTGGGCTCCTTTCCTCGAAGGCGAGCAAGAGGAATTCCGTAAGCTTCAAGCTCTCGCACCAGGTTATCGCAAAGCAGCATGGACGCAAGGACTTAAAGCGCTAGGTGTTGACGATGAAGAGCTAGGGGCAAAACTGGCCGAGCAGTTTCCTGCTGAACGTCGCTCGCGTCCAATCGTCTATGACGAGACATTCCGTGTGCTGGATGCTCTGAAGGGCAAGTACAAGCTGCTGCTTTTGACAAACGGATCGCCGGACTTGCAAAGAGAAAAGCTTGCAGGTGTACCGCAGCTAGTGCCATACTTTGATCATATTATTATTTCGGGCGAGTTCGGAGAAGGAAAGCCGGCTGCTTCGATATTCAAGCATGCACTTGAACGTCTCGGCATAGAACCGGATCACGGCATCATGGTCGGGGATAAGCTGACAACGGATATACTCGGCGCAAACACGATCGGAATGACATCGGTTTGGCTCAATCGTCATGGTGCGGTTCGCAACGATGAAATCGTTCCAACTTATGAAATTCAACATTTGGAAGAGCTCATGCAAATACTGGAAGCATAAATAAATGGATTCATCAGCAACAAAAAGCCCTTCGCTGACAGCGTTAGCTGCTACCGAGGGGCTTCCATTATTATAATTCGGAATTAAGCTTTGTTTGAAGAGAAGGATTCATCCGTATAAGGATGCGCAATCCAGCCTTCGGTTTCGATAAATAAACGAACAGCTACGATTTGACGGTTTTCCATCAGGGTGAAGAAGTGCGGTTTATACTCCGGTACGGAAATAACATCGCCTGCTTCGAGCTCAACATCGAAATAACCGACATCGTCAGTACCTTTAATAATGAAAATGCCGCGGCCAGCCGTAATAGCACGAACCTCATCTTCAGTATGCGTATGAACATTTTCGAATTTTTTCAGCAGCTCATCGAGGTTAGGAGTCGCATCGGACAACGCGATGATATCCCATGTTTGATAACCGCGGCGAGCAGCCAGATCACGAATTTCTTCGTCGAAGGTCGATAAAATTTGCGCTTTGTCTTCATCGGAAAGGACAAATTTTTGTTGAAGATTTTCTGCTAATTTGCTTGGATCCCAGTGCTCGTAAAGCACCTCTTGCTGTTCTAGAAATGCACGGACGTTTTCTTCGCCTTGAATCCGTTGCTCTGTATTCCGAATTCTAATCTCAGCCATGAACATTCCCTCTTTTCCCATGGAAATTAAATGATATAATTATTATAAAACAATTTAAAATGATTGTCGATGGATGTACCTTTTAACTTAGTGTGTATTCTGATAAACTATTGGTTAATGATTTAGGGGGAAGGGTGTAGTAATTTGTCGAAACCGACCATACAACAAATGCTTCAAGAGCGTATACTCATATTGGACGGCGCAATGGGTACAATGATTCAGCAAGCAAACTTAAACGAGGATGATTTTGGCGGAGCAGAGCTGGACGGCTGTAATGAAATGCTCGTTCTGACGCGTCCTGATGTTATACAATCGATTCATGAGCAATATCTGGAAGCTGGCGCGGATATTTTGGAGACGAATACGTTCGGTGCAACAAGCGTCGTGCTTGCCGATTACGATATTCCGGAAAAAGCGAGAGAAATCAACCTTGCCGCTGCCAAGCTTGCGCGTGATGCTTGCGATAAATACAGCACTCCTGATAAGCCTCGTTACGTTGCCGGAGCGCTTGGTCCAACGACCAAAACGTTATCGGTTACCGGTGGCGTTACGTTCGACGAGCTGGTTGAAAGCTACTATGAGCAGGCGCTTGCTTTGATAGAAGGCAACGTGGATGCTTTGCTCCTTGAAACATCTCAGGATACCCTGAATGTTAAAGCGGGCAGCATCGGTATTCGGAATGCGTTTGAGACACTGGGCCGAGAGCTTCCGATCATGATTTCCGGCACAATCGAGCCAATGGGTACAACGTTAGCTGGTCAAACGATTGAATCGTTCTACATTTCGCTCGAGCATCTGAAGCCGATTTCAATCGGTCTAAACTGCGCGACAGGTCCGGAGTTTATGCGTGACCATATCCGGACGCTAAGCGAAATCGCGAAATCAGCGATCAGCTGTTATCCGAATGCCGGCTTGCCGGACGAGAATGGCCACTACCATGAATCGCCGGAGTCGCTTGCTAAGAAAATGTCGGCGTTCGCGGAGCAAGGCTGGCTAAACATGGCCGGCGGCTGCTGTGGAACGACACCTGATCATATTCGTGTCATGGCCGAGACGATGGCTGCTTACGCGCCTCGCACCAAGCTGGGGGATCATCCTAATGCTGTCTCCGGCATAGATACCGTATTTATTGAGCCGGAAAACCGTCCGATCATGATCGGGGAGCGTACGAACATTTCCGGTTCGCGGAAGTTTAAACGTCTCTTGAAAGAAGGAAAGTTCGATGAAGCATCGGAAATCGCCCGCGCACAAGTTAAGGGCGGTGCCCATGTTATCGATATTAACCTGCAGGACACGGATATTGATGAAGCGTATGCCGTTCATCAGTTTTTGCCGCAAGTCGTGAAGAAGATTAAAGCACCGCTCATGCTTGATTCGACTTATGATCATATTATTGAGCTCGGGCTAAAATATTCTCAAGGCAAAGCCATTATTAACTCGATCAACCTGGAGGATGGTGAATCGAAGTTTGAGAAAATATTGCCATTGATCCATCGCTACGGCGCTGCTGTCGTCATGATATTGATTGATGAGAGAGGCCAGGCCGTTTCGCGCGAAGCGAAAATGGAAGTAGCAGAGCGTTCTTATAACCTCTTGGTTGATAAGTATGGTATGAATCCGGAAGACATCATTTTTGACCCGAATATGTTCCCGGTCGGATCAGGGGATCCGCAATATATCGGCTCGGCAGTTGAGACGCTTGAAGGTATCCGGATGATCAAGGAAAAGTTCCCGCTGGCCAAAACGATTTTGGGACTCAGCAATATTTCCTTCGGCTTGCCGGATGCCGGGCGCGAGGTGCTAAACTCGGTTTACCTGTATCATGCTACAAAAGCGGGACTTGATTATGCGATCGTAAACACGGAAAAGCTGGAGCGTTATGCTTCCATTCCGGAAGAAGAGCGCCGTTTGGCCGAAGAACTTATTTACAATACAAACGACGAGACTCTTGCTGAATTTGTCGCTGCTTTCCGGAATAAGAAGGTAGAGAAGAAAGAAAAAATTTCAAACCTGTCTCTGGAGGAGCGGCTAGGCTCTTACGTGGTGGAGGGCACGAAGGAAGGACTCATTCCCGACTTGGATGAAGCGCTCAAAAAGTATTCGGCCATGGATGTCATTAACGGTCCGCTTATGCGCGGAATGGAAGAAGTCGGCCGCTTATTCAATGGCAATGAACTGATCGTAGCCGAGGTGCTGCAAAGTGCTGAAGTTATGAAAGCTTCCGTTAATTATTTAGAAGCTTTTATGGAGAAAGACGAGTCCTCCGTTAAGGGTAAAATAATTTTGGCGACAGTAAAAGGCGATGTTCATGACATCGGCAAAAACTTAGTTGAAATCATTTTGTCCAACAACGGTTACAAAATTATCAACTTAGGCATTAAAGTACCGCCTGAGCAGCTTATTGAAGCTTACCGCAAGGAGAAGGTCGATGCGATCGGCTTGTCAGGCTTGCTCGTTAAATCTGCGCAGCAAATGGTTATTACGGCACAGGATTTGCGCAATGCTGGTATCGACGCACCAATTCTTGTGGGCGGAGCGGCGCTTACGCGTAAATTTACGAAAACGAGAATCGGTCCTGAATATGACGGACTTGTCCTTTATGCGAAGGACGCGATGGATGGACTCGACATTGCCAACAAGCTGATGGATCCTGAGCATCGTGCACGGTTTGAAGAGGAAATGGCTGCATATAAAGCGTCTGGCGGAACGGAGGAGGAAGATAAAAAGCAGCTGCCGCAGCTGACGCGCGCTGTTCGCTCGAATATTTCTCCTGATGCTCCGGTATTTACTCCACCGGATTTGGATCGCCATGTGCTGCGTGATGTACCGATACCGCACATTATTCCGTATGTGAATATGCAAATGCTGCTCGGTCATCACCTTGGCTTGAAGGGCAATGTGGATAGCCTGCTTCAGGAAGGCAATGAGAAAGCCGTGAATTTGAAAGCAACCGTAGACGAAATATTGCAAAAGGGAAGCGCTGAAGGATTCATTCGTGCCCACGGCATGTACCGGTTTTTCCCCGCGCAGTCTTCCGGAAACGATGTTATTGTTTATAATCCGGAAAATCCGGCGCAGGAGCTTAAACGGTTCACCTTCCCGCGTCAGCAGGTAGAGCCTTATCTGTGCCTTGCTGATTTCTTGAAGTCTGTGGAAAGCGGCGTAATGGATTACGTTGGCTTCCTCGTCGTAACAGCCGGTCATGGCATTCGTGATCTCGCTAACGAGTGGAAGGATAGCGGCGACTATTTGCGGTCGCATGCCTTGCAGTCAGTAGCTCTTGAGGTTGCTGAGGGACTAGCCGAACGTGTCCATCATATGATGCGCGATTTCTGCGGTTATCCGGATCCTTCGGAAATGACGATGAAGCAGCGTCTTGGCGCACGTTATCAAGGTATTCGAGTATCGTTTGGCTACCCTGCTTGTCCAAACCTGGAGGATCAGGAGCCGCTGTTCGATTTGATGAAGCCGGAAGATATCGGCGTTGAGCTGACGGAAGGTTGCATGATGGAGCCGGAAGCATCCGTGTCCGCGATGGTATTCGCACATCCGGAGGCGCAATATTTTAATGTGGAGAAAGTGTAGTTCGTAGAAAAAAAAGGAATGAGAGCCCTCCGGCGTTCGGTTATCCGAGCCAGAGAGGGCTCTTCGTTTCATAAATAAAGCCAGGCAGCAAAGCAGATGCTAGAGAGCGAGGTGGACGCGATAATGAACATGTGGTTTTTAGGAACGGGTGCAGGAAGGCCATTTAAGCATCGAAATGTAACCGCTATTGCCCTGCAATTGCCGGAGCCGGGATGCAATTGGTGGCTGTTTGATGCCGGTGAAGCAACGCAGCATCAGGTATTGCGAACACCGCTGAAGCTTAACAAGCTGGAGGCTGTTTTTATTACACATCTGCATGGCGACCATTTTTACGGGCTTCCCGGCTTGTTAAGCAGCCGTTCCTTCGACGGCGGTGTTACCCCTGTACAGCTTTTTGGGCCTCCCGGGCTGAAGTCGTACATCGAAACAGTGTTTGCTTTGAGCGGAACACAGCTGGATTACGAGCTGAATATTCACGAAATATCGGCTGATGAAAGTATTATTTTGAACGATGAACGGTTTAAGGTAGAGGCGGGCTTGCTTGAGCATCGCGTGCCTTGCTTCGGCTATCGGATTACGGAGCATGATCAGCCTGGAAAGCTGCTCGTTCATAAGCTGCAGGAGCTGGGAATCGAGGCAGGCCCGGTATACGGGAAATTAAAGCAAGGACACTCGGTAACGCTGCCGGATGGGAAGGTCGTACGTTCAGAGGATGTAACCGGTCCTTCTCAGCGCGGCAGAGTCGTGACGGTGCTCGGCGACACGAAGCCTTGCGTGCGTGCTTTACAGTTGGCCGCAGACGCAGACCTGCTCGTACATGAAGCTACCTTCGCTGCGGGCATGGAGGAGAAAGCGCATGAATTCGGGCACAGCACAACGGCAGAGGCAGCGGAGACGGCTGTGCGGGCGAAAGCGAAGCGGCTAGTCATGACACATTTTAGCGGTCGATACAGCAATGAGGATTTGAGTCGTTTGGAAGAGGAAGCTGCCGTACTTTTTGGCGCAGTGACAGCGGCAACCGATCTATATATGACGGAGATAAACCGATAACTGATCGTACAATATTGAAAACGCGGGGGATGCCCCGCGTTTTTCTTTTCAGGTCGACGCTTATCTCCTAAAATTAAATTGCAGTACGAACATGTATTCTGTAAAATATAAAGAAACATTGATGGGATGAGGAGTGGGACGTTCATGAACCGCTTTACGGGCAAAACCTCCGGCTTGGAGGAGTGGTTAGAGCATGTGCGTCAAAATACCGAGATCATGGACAATGTGACGCACTGGCGAACCATTGCTCCGCGTGAGGCGCGTACCGCACCGCTGCCGGATGGACTGCATCATGCATGGAAGGAAGCGCTGCGTTCCCGTGGAATCAGCGAATTATATACGCATCAAGCGGAAGCATACCGGGCGGCGCGGGCTGGGAATCATGTCGTTGCCGTGACGCCGACCGCTTCGGGGAAGACGCTTTGTTACAACCTCCCGGTTATGCAATCACTGCTAGAAAACGAAGAGGGCAGAGCTCTATACTTGTTTCCAACTAAAGCTTTGGCGCAGGATCAGGTTGCAGAATTGCAAGCATTGGCTGATCTTATGGACGTCGGCATTAAGACGCATACCTATGATGGCGACACGCCGCCTACGGTAAGAACGGCGATCAGAAATGCAGGACACATCGTTGTGACCAATCCGGACATGCTGCATTCGGCTATACTGCCGCATCATACGAAATGGGTTAAGCTGTTCGAAAATATTAAGTATATCGTCATTGACGAGGTACATGCTTATAGAGGGGTTTTCGGAAGTCACGTCGCGAACGTTATTCGGCGATTAAAGCGAATTTGCCGGTTTTATGGGTCGAGGCCGCAATTTATATGTGCATCAGCAACGATTGATAATCCCCGGGAGCATGCGGAACGTTTAATAGGCGAGAAAGTATCTTTAGTAGATAACAACGGCGCTCCAATGGGGGAGAAGCATTTTGTGTTTTACAATCCGCCGGTAGTTAATCGACAGCTTGGCATACGCCGGAGCAGTGTTCTGGAAACACGTAAATTAGCAGGCTTGCTCTTAAAGCAAGGCGTACAGACAATCGTTTTCGCACGCAGCCGCGTTAGGGTTGAGCTGCTGCTGACTTATTTGCAGGAACTCATCCGGGATAAAGTGAATGATAAGTCGATTCGCGGCTATCGAGGCGGTTATTTGCCGAAGCTTCGCAGAGAGATCGAACGCGGATTGCGATCAGGAGAAATTAGAGGTGTCGTAAGCACGAATGCGCTCGAACTGGGTATTGATATCGGGCAGCTTCAAGCTTGTGTACTTAATGGATACCCCGGCACAATTGCGAGCACCTGGCAGCAATCAGGCCGTGCGGGCAGACGGCAAGAAAGCTCGGTAACGTTTATGGTAGCGAGCAGCAATCCTCTTGACCAGTACATGATTCAAAATCCGGACTTTTTCTTTAATAGACCGCCAGAGAGGGCACTGATTCATCCTGACAATTTACTCGTCTTAATCGATCATGTAAAATGTGCCGCATACGAATTGCCCTTCGAGGCAGGAGAGCAGTTTGGGTCGGAATCGCTTGAGGACATGATGGAGTTTCTCGTAGAGGAGAAGGTGCTGCACAAAGCGGGCGGCCGCTGGTTTTGGATGGAGCAGTCGTTTCCGGCCCACAACATCTCCTTGCGCACAGCAGCGCAAGAAAATTTTATTATCATTGATAAAACAAACGGCAGCCGCGTCCTCGGGGAGGTTGATCGCTTCAGCGCGCCTACGCTTATCCATGAGGAAGCCATCTATATTCATGAAGGTGTGCAATACCAGGTCGAGAAGCTGGATTATCCGGAGAAAAAAGCGTATGTGCGAGAGGTTAATGTCGACTATTATACGGACGCGAATCTGGCGGTAGAGCTAAAGGTGCTGCATGTTGACAAAGAGCGCGAGTCGGGCGATCTTGTCAGGCAATATGGCGAGCTTACTGTCAACGCAAAGCCAACGATTTTCAAAAAAATAAAGCTGCGAACGCATGAAAACATCGGCTCCGGTCCTATCCATTTGCCGGAAGAGGAACTGCATACGAGCGGTTACTGGTTTTCGTTCAGTGAAGAAGCGGCTGCCCGAAAAAGCAAAAATGAGATGCAATTCGCGCTGCTCGGCATTGCTAACGTGCTCGTACACATTGCCCCGCTGTATCTCATGTGTGATCCATTTGATATCCGGGTCGTACCGCAAGTTAAGGCGGTGCATACACAGAAGCCGACCATTTATTTCTATGATCGGTATCCTGGCGGAATCGGGCTTAGCGAACGCTTGTTCGAGGTTCATGATGAGCTTATTCGCCAAGCTAAGTCGCTAATCCGATCCTGCACATGCTTAAGCGGTTGTCCGGCATGCGTCGGTCCGATTGAAGAGGTGGGGCTGCTTGGAAAGCAGCAAGCGCTGGAGCTTCTAAACGAAGCGGAGGGTACGACGCGATGAGCGGATTGCGCGACAGAATGAATCGTTTGCGGGGAGACCGCTCTGAACAAGAAAAGAAGTCTGCTCCAGTTGCTTCGGCATTATCTGAAATGGCAGAAACGAAGCACGATGCTCCGTCCATATCGGTTGAAGAAGAAACGGAATGGCTTTCCCCCGTGTGGGAGTCGTTCGGCGTTATGCTGTACAAGAACGACATTGGCAGCTTTTTATTGCGGAAAATCGTATATCCAACAACGTTTTCCCACGGATTGCATGCAATCGAAGAGCTGCGAGAAGCGGTACCCGGCCTGTCCGCATTCCACCCGACGCGCAGCATGTCTGCAGAAAAGGTGTTATTTCTGGATTTAGAAACGACGGGTTTAGGAGTCGGCGCTGGGAACGTTCCTTTTATGGTCGGCATAGGATATATGTCGAATGAACATTTTGTTATCGAGCAGACATTGATCAGACATCCTGCCGAGGAAAGAGCGATGCTCGCTTACTTAGCGGAGAAGCTTCAAGATTATACTTTTCTTGCTACGTACAATGGCAAAACGTTTGATTGGCCGCTAGTTCAAAACCGATTCATTATGAACGGATTTGGACGTAACATTTGGGAGCCGCAGCATCTCGATTTTTTGCATCCTGCCCGGTCCGTTTGGAGAAACACGCTTATATCATGCAAACTGAGCCACGTCGAAGAAGAAAGGCTGGGCATTCATCGAAAGGATGATGTTCCGGGTTCGTTAGCCCCTCAGCTTTATTTTCAATTTTTGGCCGATGGTGATCCAGCTTCGCTTGAAGGCGTATTTCGTCATAATGAAACGGATATGCTGTCACTCGCTTGCTTAGCTATCCGTTTTGGTCATTTGTTAAATGAAAACATTCATGAATATGTTCCTTTGCCCATAGAGCCGGAGGAGATGGTTCGAACAGGGCTCTGGCTGGAGAAAATGGGGAAAATAACGCTTACCGAGCAAATGTTCGAGATGGTCATGCGTGCGGATCAAGCCAATCCATCTACGCTTTTGATGCTTGCTTCACGAGACAAGAAGGCTGGAAATTGGGGGCGCGCTGTGTTATTGTGGCAGAAGGTCATTATTCATTCATCCACGCAATACGGGTCGGCTGCTCAAGAAGCTAACGTAGAGCTGGCCATGTATTATGAACATAAGCTCAAAGATTATGAGTCCGCTTTGGGACACGCAAATCATGCTTTTGAGTATGCTTTAAATCAAACTATGCTGCTGCGTCGCGATATGAAGAGACGGGCTGAGCTCGAGTCGTTGCGGAACCGGGTAGCCCGGCTGCGCCGTAAGGCGGGAAAGCAAATTCGATAAATAAGCAGCATTAAACGATATGACAGGAAGCGTAAGCAGACAGTCATAGATAACGAAGCTGAGACGCTTTAAGACGGCATCAGCCGTTGTTGCTTGGGAGGTATACAGCTTTGACCGATAGACTGCCTGATATGCACGGTTTACTCATTGATCTTGACGGTACGTTATACCATGGTGCGCATCGTATTGACGGTGCCAATACGTTAATTACTTATTTGCGGGATATAGGGCTTCCCTATCGTTATGTAACGAACAATTCATCTGCATCACCGCAAGAAGTGGCAGATCGGTTAATGAATATGGGAATACCGGCCGCAGCGGATGATGTTTGTACGTCCGCGCAAGCGGCTGCAGAGTATATTGCTGACAACTACCCTGGCGCTTCTGTATTTGTTATAGGTGAAGCAGGGCTGAGGAGCGCTGTTCAAGCAGCAGGCTTATTGCTGACGGAGGAGCAGCCGGATTTTGTGCTTCAAGGCATTGACAGATCGTTCACCTATGAACGATTAACGAAGGCGGTCCGCTTTATTCATCGGGGAGCGCAATATGTTTTGACGAACCCGGATTTGCTGTTACCGTCAGGTGACGGTCTTATTCCTGGGGCAGGATCGATTGGTGCAATGCTGAAAGCGGCTGGCGGCAAGGAGCCTGTGCTTATCGGAAAGCCTTCCCCGATATTGATGAACTACTCGTTGCGGAGAATCGGACTTCCGGCTAATAAAACGTGGGTTATCGGCGATAATATGGCAACGGACATTGCTTTTGGCAGGGCTGCCGGATGCGGGACACTGCTAGTTCTGACGGGGCTTACGACAGCACAAAATATCGATTATTATATGGAACAGGCCGGCTGTAAGCCGGATATTGTTTGCAATCATTTAGAAGAGCTTCGTTCGTATATTTCCGATCTTAGAAGGAAATAAGAGAAACAAAACGAAGGCCAAGGGAAGGAAGCGAGCTTTCATGCAGGAACTGCCGGAGTTAGACATATACAGGGCTTTGTTGGCGGAGCAATTCGCAGGAGCCCAAATAACCGGTATTGAAGTGAAAAATTCGAAAACGTTTCAAGCAAGCCCAGAACAGCTGGAACGTGACGTAACAGGAAAGGCCGTCTGGTTCGTAGAACGACGCGGCAAGCATTTGTTGTTCCATTTGGATAACGGAAAGCGTCTAATGCTGCATGTGGCTCAAGGCGCTTATTTGTATAAAGGCAGCGATGTCGATCAACCAAGACGACCGGCACAATTAATTATTCGATTCTCTGATCGAGTGTTATATTGTATTGGACTTCGTGCAGACGATATGCAGCTGCTGTCTGTTAAGGAAGTCGAAGAGAAATTGGGTCGTTTAGGGCCGGATCCTTTCGAAAAAAGACTAACGTTAGATCGTTTCATTGACCGGTTTGCAAAAAAACGAGGCACTCTAAAAGCGGCTCTTATTGATCAAAATATCATTTCGGGCATTGGAAGCGTCTACGCAGATGAGATCTGTTTCGCAGCAGAAGTGCGGCCCGATGCAAAAATTCCCGTTCTGGAACGCGAGACATGGGAACGACTTTATGTTTCCATGCATAAAGTGCTAAAGGAAGCGATTTCAAAAGGTGGAGCGGGCGAGCAGCCCTTTGCCGAAGACGATAGCTTAACAGGCGGATATCTCGCCCATTTTAAAGTCTATAACCGTGAAGGTCAGTCGTGCCCAAGATGCGGCGCAACGATAGTGAGGATGGACGTATCTACTCGCAAAGCTTACGTTTGCCTGAGCTGCCAGAAGGATCAATGAATAAGCAAGCTTTGAATCTATGTATGGATGGGGGATTCATTGATGATTCATGTTTATTTAGATGATTACCGTGCATGTCCAAAGGGATTCGTATTAGCAAGCAATGCCGAAGAGTGCAAGCAGCTGCTGGACCTTGAAACGGTTGGCATTTTATCGCTTGACTTCGATCTAGGCTGGGCACAGCCTACAGGCTACGAAGTGGTACGTCATATCGTTGAGTCCGGTCGTTACCCCGAGCATATTTATCTGCACACGTCCAGTACAGCTGGACGCATCCAAATGTACCACTTGCTCTCAACGAATGCACCCACGAATATCCAGCTTCATAATGGACCTATGCCGGACGCATTATTAAAAGAAATAGCTGATAAATAATTTTCTCCCAGACCCTCAAGGGCTTCTACACCCAGACCCTCAAGGGTTTCTACACCCAAACCCTGAAGGGTTAACACCCAACCCCTAAAGGGCTTAACACCTAAACCCTCAAGGGCTTTCGAACCCACCCAAACCCTCCCTTCCAAGGGAGGGCCCCAAGGGTTGCACCCTCTGGACACCTGTAATTGGACTAACGTGGGAGGTGGACAGTTGCTCGCGAGTTGGGTTAGAGGGTTGAACGCTTTCGTCCCTGGGGGACACGCTTGCATGGAATGGGCTAGGGTTACCTGGAAATCAGTGAATCGAATAACGATTTAGTGACTGAGAAGGAAATCAGAAGGTTATGTGTAGGATCGCTTTCGTCCCTATGGGACACGCTTGAAGTCGCGGGGAGAAAATTAGTTATATTTGGTGAAACTAATTGGAGCAATTTATAAAGACAAGCCTAGAAGTATTAAATCATGAAAATAATGGCTATTCTAGACACATTCGTTGTAAGTAATTTGATTAGTTTCTCGAAATGACACTGTCTCGGCTATGATTCAATAAAAGAACAAAATAAGTATAATAAATGAAATTAACATGACTTTTGCAGTTCGTAAGATTAATTGGGTATTGTAAGAATCTATGCTTAAATAAACCAGCCACTAGTGTATGAGCTCGGGAGGCAATTAAGTGGAAATAAGACTTGCCAAGAGGCGCCAGCGGTATCCGTAGATCATGATTCAGTCAGCTTATACGGATGCGGACCTAGGATTCGCTATTTGTGTGAAAGAGGCATAAAATACAAACTGTGCGGACATAGGATCTCCTATACGCCTTAAAATACATTTAAAATAACTGTTTTACGGCAAATAACGGATTCAATGTCCGCATGTACCTCGAAAAAGGGGAAAAACGGATAAATAACGGATTCCAAGTCCGCCAGCACCTCAAAAGAGGCGCTAGACATGGAAATTGATCCGTTTCGATACTGTTTTTACAGCCGAGGCTTATTAGTAACTAGTTACTAGCGCTAACTAGCATAAAACGTGTCCCGCAGGGACGAAAGCGTTCCACGCTCAAACGACACACCCGAACGACGCAGAATCTCTCGCGTTACTCATGTGTCCAGGTGACACAAGCGCACCAAAAGTAAAGCGTGTCCCGCAGGGACGAAAGCGTTCCACGCTCAAACAGCACACCTGAACGACGCAGAATCTCTCGCGTTACTCATGTGTCAGGTAACAAAGCGCGCCAAAAGTAAAGCGTGTCCCGCAGGGACGAAAGCGTTCCACGCTCAAACGACACACCCGAACGACGCAGAATCTCTCGCGTTACTCATGTGTTCAGGTAACACAAGCGCACCAAAAGTAAAGCGTGTCCCGCAGGGACGAAAGCGTTCCACGCTCAAACTGCACACCTGACGACGCAGAATCTCTCGCGATACTCATGTGTCCAGGTAACAAGCGCACCAAAAGTAAAGCGTGTCCCGCAGAGACGAAAGCGTTCCACGCTCAAACTGCACACCTGAACGACACAGAATCTCTCGCGTTACTCATGTGTTAAGGTAACAAAGCGCGCCAAAAGTAAAGCGTGTCCCGCAGGGACGAAAGCGTTCCAAGCTCAAACGACACACCCGAACGACGCAGAATCTCTCGCGTTACTCATGTGTTCAGGTAACACAAGCGCACCAAAAGTAAAGCGTGTCCCGCAGGGACGAAAGCGTTCCACGCTCAAATGATACACCCGAACGACGCGGAATCTCTCGCGTTACTCATGTGTTAAGGTAACAAAGCGCGCCAAAAGTAAAGCGTGTCCCGCAGGGACGAAAGCGTTCCACGCTCAAACGACACACGCGAACACGCAGAATCTCCCACGTTAGTCCAATTGCGGGTGTCCAGAGGGTGCAACCCTCGGGGCCCTCCCTTGGAAGGGAGGGTTTGGGTGGGTTCGAAAAGCCCTTCAGGGTCTGGGTGTAAAGCCCTTCAGGGTCTGGGTGTAAAGCCCTTCAGGGTCTGGGTGTAAAGCCCTTCAGGGTTTGGGTGTAAAATCCTTCAAGGGTTTGGTGTAATCGCCCTCGAGGGCTACAGGTGAAAACTCCCTCTAAGGGCCGGGGTAATAAACGACGAAAGAGGCAAATAAAAGTGAGTCAATGGATCGGAACAGCGAATCAAAGTTATGCATCCTATGCAATGGAAGAGCTTCGGAGACTCATAGAAGGTGCGGCCTTTACACAGCTTGCAGCTGGTGAGGTGTTTCTGATGAACAGCCCGCAGAGCCGTGAAACGACGCTGCAAGCGATTCATCAGCAGGAGCCGATATTTTTGCGGCATGTGCAGCCGGTTGACAGAACCATTGAAATTTCCGGAAATGCCAATGATTTAGAGCAATTGTCGGATATGGTTCGTCATGCCGTACTTACATTTGAAAATAAAAGGACTGCGGTTCATATTAGACGCACTTCGAATACAGCCTTTCTCTATTCGGCCGCAGATACGAAAGCGGTACTGGATGCGGTGTTGGAAGAGATTGGCGCTGAGCCGGTCGTGCAGCAGCCGGAAATCATTATCGCCATTTATGCAGCGGTGAACGAATTGTACATTGGATTCGGTACGCCATCGGACATGCTGTCTGATTGGCCGGGAGGCGCGGTACGGTTCCAGCGTGAGGAAGGACAGGTTTCTCGTGCTAAATTCAAGCTGCTGGAAGCGGAACGTGAATTCGGTCTTAATTATGCCAAGCACCAGAAAGCGCTCGATGTTGGCGCGGCACCTGGAGGCTGGACGTCGCTGCTGCTCGAGCGGGGATTGCGTGTAACAGCTGTCGATCCTGCAGATCTGCACCCTTCGTTATTGGAATATCCAACCCTGACCTATTTAAAGCGCAACGCTTCGGATGTGAAGTTTGATGCCGGTTTCTTTGACTTGCTTGTCTGCGATATGAGCTGGAGTCCGATGCTGATGTGCAAGCTTGTGCTTGATCTTGAGCCTGCATTGGCCAAGGGGGCTACCGCAATCATTACCGTCAAATTAATGCATCGCAAGCCATTGCAAACGATCAGGGATGTCATATCAAGGCTGGAAACGGAGTTTGCGCTTCAAAAAGCGAAGCAATTATTCCATAACCGCGAAGAGATCACACTTTATTTGCAAAAAAAATAACGGAAGCCGCCCTTCGACGAAGGGCGCACTTCTGCCGTTTATGCTTGGCAAAGGAGGCTATTGCTGGTGGCTAGTTTGAAAGCGCTTTATACGAATTTGAGAATTAAGCACAAAATGTTTGTGTTAATCTCGATTATTATGCTAGTCGTTGCAGTGCTTGGAATAGGTGTTCAGCAATATGCTTTTGACTTCTACGACCAAGAAATATATCAGCAATCGTCCAAAGCGCTTAGCTTGTCTTCGCTTAGCATCGAGAATGAACTGAAGAAAATGGAGAAGCTGTCATTCATGATTGCGACAGACTCGACCATCCAGCACTATTTACGATCGATCAAGAGCGGATTGTCAGATTACGATAATTATGTGGTAAGAACGACTGTCCGCGAGCGGATGGTGAATATCGGAGCGCTTGATAAGTATGTGTTATCTTCACAGCTTTATGATGTGAACGATAATGAATATGCCGTTGGAGCGAATTCGATCACGGTCAATCAAGACCGTTTAAATGAGTTTAAGCAGTTAACGAGGGTCAATAAAGGCGGCAATACGTGGATCGCTCCCGACCGCAATGACAACTCTCTGATTGCTGCGCGCGAGATACGCTCGTTCGAGCAGATCAACCTCGACTACATCGGAACTTTAGCGTTACGAATTGACATGAGGAAGCTGTTTAGCGACTTCGCCAAAGGAATGAACAGCAATGACGCTCAGCTTATCATCATGAAAAATAAAGAAGCGATCTACCCGGAGGCTTCTGAATTTCCGATCGATAGACTAGCTGCATTGTCAGGAGACGAGGGTTACAAGGTTATCCGTTCAAATGGGAAACAATATTTCGTTACTTATATAGCATCTACTAATACCGATTGGACGTACTTCACGCTAATACCGTTCGATGATATTTTTGAACGAATCGTTAAAGTTAAAAATACGATTATTATCATTTTTGCCGTATTGTTCGTTGTCATCCTTCTCATCGCCATCTCTTTCGCGAACGGGATAACGGAGCCGATTGAACGGCTGAATGCAAAAATGAAACGGGTTCAGCTAGGTAATTTTGATTATACGGATGAGCCAAACACACGGGCGCTGGCAATGGATGAAGCGGGGCAAATGCATCGTAATTTCCGCATTATGGTCGAGCGGATCAACGAGCTTATCCATGAAAACTATGTGAAGCAGCTCACGATTCGCGATACGGAATTCAAAGCGCTGCAGGCTCAAATTAACCCGCACTTTTTGTACAATACGTTAGAATCGATCAATTGGTCAGCTAAGCTGAGTAATCAAACGCATATTTCCCAAATGGTCGAAGCATTAGGCTCCTTGCTTAGAACTTCGATTAATTTGAAGGAGCCGCTTATACCGCTCAGCAAAGAGCTCGACATCATTAGCCATTATGTGACGATTCAAAAATACCGGTTCGAGGAACGGCTCGACTTTCATGTCGATGTCCCCGATAAGCTGCTAAATTGCAGCATTCCAAAGCTTTCCTTGCAGCCGCTTGTCGAAAATGCGGTCAACTACGGACTTGAGCAAATGATTGACACCTGCACGATTCGAATACATGCTTATGTAGAAGAAGCCCTTTTGTTCATATCCGTTGAGGATAACGGTCCTGGCATGGAGGAGCAGTTTGTTGCTAAACTGTTAAGCGGCGAAGTGAAAACGAAAGGCTCAGGACTTGGCCTGAAAAATATCGAAGAACGCATCAAGCTTCTTTACGGTGAGGCATATGGGCTTATGGTGGAGAGTGAACCTAACGGAGGCACGAAGGTTACGATGATGCTGCCTTATGAAATGAGGGATTCCGATGTATAAAGTACTGCTGGTAGATGATGAGCGAATAATTGTTGAGGGCATATCGCGTACAGTTAATTGGAACGCCTTTCAAACCGAACTGATTGGAACGGCCCGAAATGGCATTGAAGCAGCGACGTTCATTGAAAGCCATATGCCTGACATTGTTATTTCCGATATTAAAATGCCGGGTATGGACGGATTGCAGCTTGTAGAGAAAATGTACGAGCAGTTTCCTCACATTGCTTTTATTCTATTATCAGGGTTCAGTGAGTTTGATTATGCCCGTAAGGCAATGCAATATGGCGTAAAGCATTATTTATTGAAGCCCTGCAACGAGAACACCATTACGCAAGCCTTATCGGAAGTCATAGAAGATCTGGAGAAGCAGCATTCGCAAGAGAGCTTTATGTTGAACATTCAGAAGGAGTTATCCAAGGTTCTTCCCCATGCGAAGGAGCAGTTCCTGAAGGAGCTCGTTACGAACAAGACGTATGGTCAACGTGACTGGGACGATTATGGAAGATTGTTTCACATTACGGTAGAGAACGATAAGATACAGCTGCTTTTATTTCAAATAGAAGGAAAGTTTGAGTTCGAGCATATGTTTGCCATTAAAAACATCGCGCAGGATGTTCTAGGCAAATCAATCGTGCTGCTCAGCACAACGATCGGCAAGCATGTACTTCTGCTTATCAAGGTAACGGATGATGCGGAGCCCTTATTTTCTCAGCTAAAAGAAATCAAGCAAACGTTCGCCTCTTATTACAAGCTGGATACGACGGTTGCCGTTAGCGATGCCGGTCAAATTACCGACGCCCGTAAAATGTATCGTGAGACGTTGGAGTGCTTAAACTATCAATTTTATTTAGGCGAAGGCAGCATCATTACGAAGGACGATATCGAACGAACGGACGATGGTCTTCATAAGGCGTTCATCTATGACGAGGAACCGCTCTGCATGCATGTGAAGTCCGGCGATTGGTTGTTTGTTCAAGCGGAGCTGCAAAATTATTTCGCGATGCTTGCGGATAGCAGAATGGATACGCATCTGTCCAAGTCTTATGTTATTCCTCTTTACGTGGCGATTGTGAGACAAGGGAAACCTGATGAAATCAATGATTATTTGAAAAAAATTGCAAGCTTCGATCAACTTTTCACACTGCGTGCAATTGAGCAATTCGTTACCGAAAATGCGGAACAAATATGTCTGAACAACTTCCAATCGCATACTAAAAAGCATTCCTTTATTATTCATAAAATGATTCTTGTTATCGAGGAGCATATTGCTAATCCTGAACTTTCGCTTAACTGGGTAGCAAGCGAGATCTTGTATATGAACGCAGACTATTTAGGCAAGCTGTTCAAGAAAGAGACCGGAGATAAGTTTTCAAATTATGTCGTCCGGCTTAGGATGGAGAAAGCGATGGAGGAAATCGAAAAAACAGGCGATGTAAAAGTGTTCGAGCTTGCCAAAAAATTCGGATTTGGAGATAATCCGCAATATTTCAGTCAAGTATTCAAAAAATATACGGGCTTTACGCCTTCCGAATACAAAAGGTCGCCATAAAAGGCGACCTCTGTTTTTTTAACAAAAGAAAGCGGTTTTTTGAATTCCGACATTTCGACATTACACCTATAATAAAGCTTGTAAACAACATTTAAGAGTTTGGAAGGGGCGTAACACAATGAAAGCACCGAAAAAAATGCTTTTACTGCTCATGGCTTTCGCACTCGTTCTCGTAAGCGCTTGCGGCGGTCATGCAAACAATGCTGAAAACACAGCGAACAAACCAAACACAACAAACAGCGGGACAGAGGTAAAGGAAGAGCCGGCGGAAGCGAAGCCGGTAACACTCCGAATCGCTTGGTGGGGCGGCCAGCCGCGCCACGATTACACGATGAAAGTAATCGAAATGTACAAAGCCAAAAATCCGCATGTAACGATTGAAATGGAATATGCGAACTATGATGATTACTGGAAAAAGCTTGCGCCGCAAGCGGCTGCAAACGAGCTTCCGGACATCATTCAAATCGATACTCAAAACTACTCGCAATATGCGGGCAGAAATCAATTGGCTGACCTGACGCCTTTCCTGAACAATCAAATCGACGTGAGCGACATTAGCCAAAACGCGCT
The DNA here is from genome assembly GCA_051750645.1 of Bacillota bacterium. Taxonomy (GTDB): domain Bacteria; phylum Bacillota; class Bacilli; order Paenibacillales; family Paenibacillaceae; genus Pristimantibacillus. Next base: position 41,451 of record JBNJJW010000015.1, read on the forward strand.
TGACGGCGGTAAACTGGGAGACGGACTTTATGGTATTAATCTTGGTGTAAATGCACTTGGCTTGAACTATGACCCGGCTCTTCTGAAAAAAGCAGGCATCGATTCCATTCCCGAGAATTGGACATGGGATGACTACGTAGAGATGGCAGGCAAAGCAAAGGCTGCTGGTCTTTACTTCGATAGCGGTATGCGTGCAGAGGTGTTTTTCGGATATTACCTCCGTACATTAGGTAAAACGCTATTTAATGCTGAGGGCAATGGACTTGGCTATGAAGATGATCAAATGTTCGTCGATTTCTTTGGAATGTTATCTAAATTGGTCATTGATGGAGCAGTTCCGGCACCAGACGTACTGTCACAAATCAAAGGCGCGGAAGACAGCCATCTTGTACTGAACCAAGGTATCGGCGTATGGCAGTGGTCGAATCAATTCGTTGGCCTGCAGCAAGTAGCCAACCGTCCGCTCGCAATCGCTCCTATGGTTGGTCCTGAAATGACTAAAGGGTTGTTCTTGAAGCCAAGTATGTTCTTCTCCGTTTCCGAAAATTCGAAAGCAAAAGAAGAAGCAGCTAAATTTATCAGCTTCTTCGTAAATGATATCGAAGCAAACAAATTGATTATGGGTGACCGCGGCGTTCCGGTTGCGGCAAAAGTAAAAGAAGCGCTGAAAGAGGTTTCTACTCCGGCTCAAATTCAAGTGTATGACTATGTTTCTTGGGCTGAGTCGAACAGCTCCCCAATGGATCCGGCTGATCCAATCGGCTCCGCTGAAGTGTTCAAATCGCTCACCAGCCTTGCAGAGCAAATGAACTACAACAAAATCAAACCTGAAGATGCGGCAAAGAAATTTAGAGACGAAGCAACCGCCATTCTTAAGAAGAACAAGTAAAATTGTTTGAACAGATGCGATGGCTGGTCGTAAGATCGGCCATCGCTCTTTCATACCTGGCACGTTAGACTTCGTATAGGAGTTGGAAAAGATGAAATCGCTATCACTCAAAAACAACTTGATCGGTTACACGTTTATAGGGCCGTTTGTTATCGGATTTTTATTGTTCACTTTAGTTCCCGCTATCGCATCGCTCTATTTTTCGGTTACAGATTATGATCTTTTATCAACGCCATCCTTTATCGGATTAGAAAACTACACGACGATGTTCACCGACGACTCGAAGTTTTGGGCATCGCTGAAGGTTACGTTCCTGTACGTGTTTATCGGCGTACCGCTTCGCTTGGCGTTCGCTTTGTTTATCGCCATGATATTAAATACAGCCTCGAAAGCAATCGGGTTATATCGGACGGTTTATTATCTTCCTTCCATTATTGGCGGCAGCGTCGCGGTTTCCATTATGTGGCGCAATCTGTATGGTGATGAAGGGGTCATAAACATTTTTCTGAATGCACTCGGTTTAGATAGCGTGAGATGGTTTGCGGAACCAATAGCTGCGCTCTGGATGCTAATTACATTATCTGTTTGGCAATTTGGTTCATCGATGCTCATTTTTCTGGCAGGACTCAAAAACATTCCGCCGGAATTGTATGAAGCGTCCAATGTGGATGGTGCAGGTCCTGTCATTCGTTTCTTCAAAATAACATTGCCGATGCTCAGCCCGATCATATTGTTTAACACGATTATGCAAACGATCGGCGCCTTTATGACATTCGTTCCAGCTTACATCATTTCCAAAGGTGAAGGCGGACCGCTTGACGGAACGCTGCTCTACTCACTGTACTTGTTCCGTCAAGCATTCGTATACTTCGATATGGGTTATGCGTCAGCTATGGCATGGGTCATGCTCATTATTATTGCAATACTTACGGGAATCCTGTTCTGGACATCTAAGAAATGGGTCCATTACGAGTCGAAAGGCGGGCATTAATCATGTTGCTAAAAAAGCTGAAGTGGCCCATCTACCATATCTTTGTATCCGCGCTCGCGCTTGCTATGGTTTATCCCGTTTTGTGGCTGTTAATGAGTTCATTCAAGCAAAGCAATCTCATTTTCGCAACCGCCGATTCGCTCATACCTCAGCCATGGATTTGGGAAAATTACAAAATCGGCTGGATCGGCATCGCCGGCCAATCCTTCGGTAATTTTATTATGAACTCGCTCGAGATCGTCGTTTTATCGACAATCGGCGCCGTATTATCTTCTGCTTTTATAGCATTCGGCTTCGCAAGGCTTAATTTTACGGGCAAAACGTTTTGGTTTGCGATTATGATGGTTACGCTCATGCTTCCGCATGATGTGGTGCTTGTCCCGCAATATATTTTGTTCGCTAAGATCGAATGGTTAAATTCAATCAAACCGATTGTCATTCCGCAATACTTTGGTATTCCGTTTTTCATCTTTTTGCTTATCCAGTTCATAAGGACAATTCCGAATGAGCTTGATGAAGCGGCAACGATTGACGGCTGCGGAAAGTTCCGCTTGTTTTTCCGAATTATTTTGCCGCTCGTTGTGCCGGCTTTAGCAACCGCCTCTATTTTCTCTTTCTACTGGCGGTGGGAGGATTTGCTCGGACCGGTTCTTTACTTAAACCGTCCAAGCTTATATCCGGTATCCATGGGGCTTAAGATGTTCCTCGACAGCGATACGGTTTCGAATTGGGGCGCGATGTTCGCGATGTCGATCGTCAGCTTAATTCCAGTACTGGCTATATTCTTTGCTTTTCAGAAGTACATTGTTGAAGGTATTAGCACAAGTGGATTAAAATAGAAATTTGAAAGAACCAGGGGAGAGGAAGATGGAAATGCCGCAGCTTCAATTTGATGAAAATCATATTCGTGACGTAATCGACCGTGTCGTAGACCGTACATTTAGAATGGACTTCAGTTGGGATTGGCCAGGCGGTGTCGCTTTCTTCGGAGTGGCGGAAGCCTATGAAGCAACCGGCAACGAGCGTTACATTCAATTGTTGAAGGAATGGATTGACGAGAAGCTGGAAGACGGGCTGCCTAAACTGTCCGTTAACGGCGTATCGATCGGACATGCACTTATCTCTTTGTATAAGGCGACCGATGATCAAAAATATTTAGATGTCGCCATCCAAATGGCGGAATACTTAAAGCATGACGCCGTCCGCTTTGCCGATGGAATTTTCCAGCATACGGTTAATTCGGAAACCTATAATTTCCCTGAGCAGGCATGGGTCGATACGATGATGATGGCCGGCTACTTCCTCGTCCGGATGGGGCATTTGCTTGACCGCACCGATTATTTAGAGGATGGCTTGAAGCAGTATCACGGACACGAGCATTTCTTGCAGGATCCCGTTTCTAATTTGTATTATCACGGTTGGGACAATATCGCGCAAAATCATATGTCCTCGATCTTCTGGGCGCGCGGCAACTCATGGGCTGCGCTAACGATGGCGAAGGCGCTGCCTCACATCGCGGTTCAGCATCCGTCCTTTATGATTATCGAAGGCTCGATGCGCGATCAACTAAGTACCCTCGTGCGGCTGCAAGCGGACAACGGATTATGGCATACCGTTCTGAATGATGAAACGTCCTACTTCGAAACATCAGGTTCAGCAGGTATCGCAACCGGATTGTTTGCGTTCGGATCGCTGTACAACAAATACATTCAGCGTTCAATTGACGGCATACTGAGTCAAATTACGGAGGATGGTGCTGTCCTGAACGTATCGGCGGGAACAGCTGTAATGAATGATATCCAGGGCTACCGAGATGTTGCCCATAAGCGTGTTCAAGGCTGGGGACAAGGACTCGCTCTTGCTTTCCTAGCAGAGCTTCTCAATTCCAAGAAGCGCGTATTTTCATAAATAGCTGTTGTTTGAATTATCCATTATATGCTAAAGTAGCACTAATAAATAATGAACCGGGAAAGCATCCTGAAGCCGCTTGTGTAACAGCACGCGGATCAGGGTGCTTTTTTTGATGCCAAAAAAAAGGGGTGGCTACTATCGAAAATAAAGAACGGTCCTCATTCTCGCTCGTAAAGGGTGACGTATTCGGGGGGCGGTATCGAATCGTTGGAACGATTGGCAGGGGCGGAATGGGAACTGTATTTGCGGTTGAAGATTTGAAGCTGGGAGGCTCGCTAAGAGCGGTAAAGGTAACGGTTCCTTCGCCTGATGGAAGCGGCAGCTACATAGGTGAAGCCAATACCTTGATGAAGCTGAATCATCCTCATCTACCGTTAATCATCGATTATTTTCCCCCGAATGAGCAGGGCTATGAAGCACTCGTAATGGATTACATTGACGGCCAAACGGTTGCCGACTATTATGTTAAGCCATATGGTGGCTTTGCCTTTGCGCAATTGATTCATATCGGCTTGCAGCTTTGTTCTGCGCTCATTTATTTACATGGTCAGATGCCGCCAATCATTCACCGGGATTTGAAGCCGTCAAATGTGATGATTGACAGCAAAGGACATGTGAAGCTAATCGACTTAGGCATATCGCGTCAATATAAACTGGGACAGCTACAAGATACCGTGCAGCTTGGAACGGTCGGCTACGCTGCGCCTGAGCAGGAGGGTGCCGGACAAAGCGACGCAAGAACGGATATTTATGGACTTGGCGGGCTGTTCTATTACATGGCAAGCGGAGGCAAGGCATATCTCAGAAATGATGTCAGTATTAGCGGCAAAGATCCATTCGTTCATTTACAGGCCGGCATCCCGCATTCTTTTAAAAGTATTCTTAGGCAAATGCTTCAGTCAAATCCGCAGCACAGATATCGTTCCATGGTTGATGTAGAGTCTGCCCTCAAGTCATTAGATCAAAGGTTGACGCGGGAACTGGGTGAGGGACCTGCAACGGCAAGGTCACAAATCATTCGTTCAAAGCGGTTATGTGCCAGTGTTATATCGCTATCACCCGGTGCTGGAGCAACCTTTGTGTCTTTGGCATTAGCTGCTTTATTAGGACATCGCGGCATATCAGTTGCAGCAGCTGAGTACAGCGGTTTGAGACCTGAATGGCATGCTTTGCTCATGCAGCGGGCTAGCAGGACTTCGTATGAACAGAATGAAGCAGCTTTTGACGAACGGTATATAAGATACAAACAACGGGATAGCAAGGTGACTTGGTTCACTCTTCATCCGGAACAAATGGCAAACGCAGAACCTGATGACCATAAATTTGAACAGATGCTGCGTCATGCCGGAGCAACAATTGACCTTATTGATTTATCAGCAAAATGGGACGAGCCGCGTTCGCTTCAGCTTTTGAGGCAATCCCCCTTTGTTATTGTCGTAGGAGATCCTTCTGTCACTAAGTGGCGGGCAAGCGATTTTCGGAAGCTGAATGCGTTAGAGCAGGAGCTGCTAGGAACTGGTGGTTCGATGGTCTGGATTGCCAATAAAGATATCCGTTTTTCAGGGCGAAGCGAATGGTTGTCGCTATTTCCGTCGCCGCCGGCCGCGGCTATTCCATTACTGCCTCAGGAAGCCATATTGAACGCACAATGGAACGGTCGGTGGTTTACGGGGGAAAACGGGTTGAATCAACGGCTGTACCGGGCGTTGGAGCCTATTTTTACACTGCTTTACAATGAAATTAACACACATTAACCTTGTATGTGGTACAATAATACGGGTGAAAACGGCAAAATTGTCAAGCCATATTATTGAGGATGCATGAATGGAGTTTAAAAAGACATGAGTTTGTTAACAGTAGAGCAATTATCACATACGTTTGGCGATCGCGTTCTGTTTAGAAATGTATCGTTCCGTTTGCTTGCAGGCGAGCACGTAGGTCTGGTTGGCGCGAATGGGACAGGCAAGTCGACGCTAATGAACATTTTGACAGGCAAGCTGTTGAAAGACGAAGGAAAAGCAGAATGGACGCCACGCGTCCGTTATGGATATTTGGATCAACACACGAAGCTCGAAGCAGGCAAAACGATTCGTGATGTGCTGAAGGATGCGTTTGCGCCGATGCTCGTATTGGAGCAGGAGCTGAATGATATCGCGATGCAAATGGGTGATGCAGATCCCGATACGCTGGACCAGCTGCTTGTGCGAATGGGAGAGATTCAAGAAGAGCTGGATATCGGCGACTTCTATTTGATTGATGTGAAAGTCGAGGAAATGGCTAACGGCTTAGGTCTTAGTGCCATTGGTCTTGATCGCGACGTAACGTCGCTAAGCGGCGGACAGCGGACGAAGGTGCTGCTCGCGAAGCTATTGCTTGAGAAGCCGACCGTATTGCTGCTTGACGAGCCGACGAACTATTTGGACGAAGAGCACATTAACTGGCTGACAAACTATTTGAAAAATTATCCGTACGCATTTATTCTCATCTCCCACGAAACGGGCTTTATGAACCAGGTCGTCGACGTTATTTATCATCTCGAATTTACGAAGCTGACCCGTTATTCCGCAAACTATGAGAAGTTTCTGGAAATGGCGGATTTGAACAAGGCACAGCATATTGATGCTTATGAGAAGCAGCAGGATTATATTAAGAAGCAGGAAGACTTCATTCAACGGAATAAAGCGCGGGCTTCCACTTCCGGCCGTGCGAAGAGCCGCGAGAAGCAGCTTGACCGTATCGATCGCATTGACCGCCCGGAGGAAGCGGCAAAACCGACGTTCAACTTTAAAGAATCCAGAACGAGCGGGAAAACGGTATTTGAGGCTGATGGTATGGTCATCGGCTACAATAAGCCATTGCTGCCGAAGATGAACGTGCTTATCGAGCGCGGGGATAAAATTGCGATCGTCGGTTGCAACGGTGTAGGTAAATCGACGCTTTTAAAAACGATTCTTGGTGTTATTCCGCCGCTTGACGGCAACGTTTATCGCGGCGATTATTTGAATCCGGCTTACTTCGAGCAGGAAGCAAAAGCGCCGACGATGACCCCTCTTGATGATGTTTGGAACGAATTCTCGTTTATGAATCAGCATGAGGTGCGTGCTGCGCTTGCGCGCTGCGGACTGAAAAACGAGCACATTACCCGCGCACTTAATCAATTGAGCGGCGGCGAGCAAGCGAAGGTGCGAATCTGTAAGCTGATGATGCGTGAAAGCAACTGGATTTTATTCGATGAGCCGACAAACCACTTGGATATCGTTGCGAAAGCAGAGCTAAAGCGTGCGCTGCAAGCATTCAAAGGTACTGTCGTACTTGTATCCCATGAGCCTGATTTTTATGAGGATTGGGTGACAAAGATTTGGGATGTTGAAGCTTGGTCGATGCAAAATTAGGAGTGAATTCAGGATGAATAGGCGGGCCTTCGGTTTTGGTGCGCTATGGGAGGTGTTCTGGGCAGCAAGCAAGCTCGGACTCACCTCGTTCGGCGGACCTATTGCCCATATCGGTTATTTTCGTGATGAATATGTCGTACGCAGGCAGTGGCTTTCCGATCGGGCGTTTGCCGATTTGGTTGCGTTGTGCCAGTTTCTTCCCGGGCCTGCCAGCAGCCAGCTTGGAATGGCTATAGGTGCCAAACGTGCCGGGATCATCGGCGCTTTTGCAGCATGGATAGGTTTTACATTCCCTTCGGCGCTGCTGATGATTGCATTTGCATATAGTGCAGATACGTTGTCTTTGGCAGGAGCGGGCTGGCTCCAGGGCTTGAAGCTGGCAGCAGTAGCAATTGTAGCGCAGGCTGTTTGGAGCATGGCACGTTCCCTTGCCCCGGATCGCTCACGCGCCTCGCTGATGTTCGGCTCAGCTTGCATGGCCATTTTAGTGCCGAATATGTGGGGTCAGCTGCTTCCGCTTCTACTAAGTGCAGTTATTGGAATAACGTTGCTTAAGCCGCAGGCGGAGAAGGATCAACCGGCAGAACAACAGGATGATAAGCATCCTGTCGGACGCATTGCCGCCGCAGTCATGCTCGTTATATTTTTATTGCTGCTTATCCTATTGCCTATAGCTGGCACTTGGACAGGATCACCGGTCTTATCGATGGTTGACAGCATATATCGGGCCGGTTCTCTCGTATTTGGCGGCGGACACGTCGTCTTGCCTATGCTGGAGGTTGAGTTTCTTGGCAACGGTGAGCTTAAGCTTACGAATGATCAGTTTATGGCCGGTTACGGAGCGGTGCAGGCAGTGCCGGGGCCATTGTTTACCTTCGCAGCCTACATAGGTGCGGCTCTGCAAACGGGTCCGATGCGAATCGGGTATGCCTTAATTGCGCTTACAGCTATTTTCTTACCGTCGTTTCTTTTGTTGATCGGCACTTTGCCATTCTGGGATTCACTGAAACGAAACCGTATGGCACAAGCTGCGCTCAAAGGAGTCAATGCCGGTATCGTCGGTATTTTGCTTGCGGCCTTATACGATCCTATATTTATAGATACGGTTAAAACCTCTATGCAGTTTGTTCTTGTGCTGATTTTGTTTGCCTTTTTGCAATTATGGAAACGTCCTCCGTGGCAAGCAGTCTTGCTCGCGGCCATTGCCGGTCTACTTTTCCTGTAGATCGGCTTGCTTGCATTTGTGAAACAGCTTCATTATGATAAAATCAACCGCTCTTGCAAGAGTGCGTTAATAAATGAATATACAATCGACAACCGGAAGCAGGTGAACCTCAAAGATGAAAGAGCGAATTCTTGTCGTTGAAGACGAAGCGGGTATATCCCGTATTTTGCAGCTGGAGCTGGAGCATGAGGGCTATACGGTCGGTACGGCCGCTGATGGACGCAAGGGGTATGAAATGGCTTCTTCAGGTGATTGGGAGCTAGTACTGCTTGATGTCATGCTTCCGGAAATGAGTGGTATTGAAGTACTGAGGTTGCTGCGTCAGGCAGGTAATCCGGTACCAATTATATTATTGACGGCGCGGGATACTGTGCCGGATAAAGTGAGCGGTTTCGAGCACGGCGCGAATGATTATATTACCAAACCGTTTGCAATGGAGGAGCTGCTGGCTCGGGTTCGCAACATTTTGCGCATATTCCAGCAGTATCCGCGTGAAGCGGAAGGCTCGGACATGATTAAAGTCGGCGATCTAACCATTGAGCTGCGGACGCGTAAAGTATTCCGTAAAGATATCGTTATTGAACTGACGCCGCGCGAATTTGAGCTGCTTGTCTATCTCGTCGAGAACAAAAATGAAGAAAAGTCGCGCGAAGACATTTTATCTGAAGTGTGGGGCTATGATTTTATCGGCGAAACGAATTTAGTTGACGTTTACATCCGTTATTTGCGGCAAAAGCTAGACAAGGGTTATCGTCATAAGCTTATTCATACGGTGCGCGGTGTAGGTTATATGATAAAGGAGCCCGATGCATGACGCTGCGCAAAAGGTTCACGCTTTTCACTATTTTTTGGCTAATCTTTATTCTCATTTTGTTTAATATTTTCGTCTATTTTTATGTGATAAAAATCACGACTGAAAGCGAAGAAGAAGTAATTGCCAATAAGGTCAATCTCATGCTTGAAAACCCCCGAATCCAGAGCGGCCGAGGACTGAATTCTCCGGATTTGCTGAATGAATATTACAATGTAAATGAAATGATCCGCATTATAGTCCCAAATAATAGAGTGGTTAACATCACGGGCTCCAACGAGCTGCTGCTGGAGCTGCCGGCAGAGTTCGAGCTCCAGCATCATACAGGGATGATTACGAAGGGCGGGGAGCGCATTTTGTTTATGCGTGTTCCGCTCTATGAAGACAACCGTGTCATTGGAATGCTTGAGGTTAACCGCATTTTGGACGAGCTCGATAACTATTTGCAAGTGCTGGTTGCTGCTTTAAGCGTAACGAGCGGCGGAGCCATTTTGTTCGCGATTTTTGGTACATATTGGTTCACATCCAGATTGACGGCGCCCATTCAGCAAATGGTTAATACGATGCGCGAAATCGATCGAAGCGGGAAGCTGAGGCAAATTGATTTGAACAGCCGTGAGGAATCGGCAGAATTATTGCAGCTTGTCCGCGCATTTAATCAAATGATCGAGCGGCTTGAACGTACTTTTGCTAAGCAGAAGCAATTCGTGGCCGATGCTTCACATGAGCTGAAAACGCCGCTGACTGTAATTAGCAGCTACGCCGGCATGCTGAGGCGTTGGGGGCGCGACGATGAAAACCTGCGCAATGAGGCCATTGAAGCAATCGATAAGGAAGCAAACCGTTTGCAAAATTTGACGAAGTCCATGCTAATGCTGGCAGAGGCTGAGCAAGAAGATTGGCTCAAGCAGGAGCTGTTCGACGTTGTTCAAGTAGTTGATGAGCTTGCAACGATGTTGCAGACCACCTTTGGACGCCCGATTCGCGTAAAGGCGATGTCTAAAGTCGTCCGGATGGTAGGCGATAAGGATAAAATTAGACAACTGCTCGTTATTTTGCTGGATAATGCAATCAAATATTCGAAGGACCCGATTGATGTCACCGTTACGCTGGTCAGGCATATCGTGAAAATTGAGGTCAAAGATAAAGGAATCGGGATCCCGGAAAATGAAATTCCGCATCTGTTTGAAAGATTTTATCGCGTAGATGGAGCCAGAAGCCGGACTACCGGCGGCGTTGGGCTGGGATTGTCTATTGCAAAGCGTATCGTCGATTTGCATGAAGGCAAAGTTGACGTCTTCAGCTTGCCTGATCTAGGTACGACGATAACGCTGCAATTCAAGCAACGGAAACAATAGCATTTTATAAAGGAGGGATGCAGATGAAGTTTCGTACAGCTGCTGTTCAATATAAGCTGGCTGATATTAGCTCATTTGATCAATTTGCCGGGCAAGTCAAGCATTATGTTCGTAATGCCTCGGAGTATGGCGTTCAATTTATTTTATTTCCCGAATTTATGACCACGCAATTGCTTTCGATCGGTGATGAGGAAGGCAATGCGCTCCCAATCGAGCGCTTGCCTGACTTTTCGGATGACTATTTGAAGTTATTTCGTTCATTAGCAGTTGAATATGGGGTATATATTGTCGGTGGTACACATGTCGTTGAGGTAACTGATGGCAAGCTCCGTAATGCGGCGCATCTGTTCCATCCGGACGGGAAAATAGACGTTCAGCACAAAATCCATCTCACGCCGACTGAAGTGAGTGAATGGAACATGTCGCAGGGTGAGGGCATTGAAGTGTTCGAGACCGCATTTGGTACGATTGCAATGTTAACCTGCTATGATATCGAATTCCCTGAGATCGTACGTATGGCGCGTGCCAAAGGAGCAGACGTCATTTTCTGTCCGTCCTGTACGGACGATCAGCATGGATTCTATCGCGTCCGCTATTGCTGTCATGCGAGAGCGGTTGAAAATCAAGTGTATATCGTAACGACGGGAACGGTCGGTGCGTTGCGCAAAGTCGATTTCATGCGGGCGAATTTTGGTCAAGCTGCCATCATAACTCCAAACGATATTCCATTCCCGCCGGCTGGTATTCTAAGTGAAGGCATTATAAATGACGATATGTTGGTCGTTGCAGATCTTGATCTGTCGTTGCTGGAGGATGTAAGAACGAAAGGCTCGGTTACAACCTGGCGTGACCGCCGGACCGATTTGTATCCGGATTGGAGCTAGCGATGCGTAAAGAAATATATTTGTTTGTCGACGGGAAACCCCAAAAGGCCGTCATACGCAATTATTCCGAAGCTGATTTTGAAGCACTCATTGACGTTCAACGGGCAAGCTTTCCGCCGCCTTTTCCAGAAGAGCTCTGGTGGAACCCTCTGCAGCTTTCAGAGCATGTGTCACGTTACCCTGAGGGTGCATTGTGCGCTGAAGTGGGAGGGCGTATGATTGGCTCCATGACCGGTCTAATCGTCGATATGAACGATTATGGCCATTCTCACGATTGGCAGACGATAACAGATGGCGGCTATATCCGTAACCATAACAGAAGCGGTGATACGTTATACGTCGTTGATATATGCGTCATACCGGAATATCGCAAATCGGGAATCGGCAAATGGCTCATGCAGACGATGTATGAGACTGTCGTACAAGCAGGACTAAGCAGATTGCTAGGCGGGGGACGGATGCCAGGCTATTCGGCACATGCGCATGAGGTGTCGCCTGAAGAGTATTTGGAAAAAGTGCTGGAAGGTGAGTGGAAGGATCCCGTCATTACATTTCTGCTGCGTTGCGGCCGTATGCCGGTTGGGGTAGCCCATAACTATTTGGAAGACGAGCAATCGCAAAATTGTGCGGTCATTATGGAATGGAGAAATCCATTTATATAAAGGAGAGATACCATTATGTTAATCTATCATCGCATTTCATCGATTGAAGATCCCTATTTCAGCTCGCTGCACCAGCTGCTGCAATCGATTTTCCCGCCCGAAGAAGTGCTGGCTTATGAGCTTTGGAAGGAACCGCTTGAGGATCCAACCATTCATGTATACGTGGCGGTACATAAGGGTGAAGTTGTTGGATCAACCGAATATCGTTATTATCCTGAACTGAGTGTGGCGATGACTGACTTTACGATAATCGCCAAGCCATCTCTCGGTATTGGGCGGTTTCTGCTGCGAAATCGTGAGCGTGACCTGGAAAGACTCGCTGAACAATCGGGAACAACGCCGATCGGAATGTTTGCCGAGGTCTACGATCCTTATCGTGCGGAAGATCATGCGTTTGGAGGGGTATCTCCGATGAATCCGTACGTCCGCCGCGAGGTGCTGTCGCATATCGGCTACAAACGGCTAAATCTGGCTTATGTTCACCCATCATGGGATCATGAAGGCGCGGCCGTATCAGATCTGGACTTATGCTTTTTACCAAAGGATGAAGAACAAGCAAGTATTGACGCTTCGCTCGTATCCGCGTTTCTCGAGGGCTATTATTCTGCATTGCCGAACAAACCGGCAGAATGGCTTAGCATGATGGAGAAGATTCGTGCTTCAGAGACGATCGAGCTCCTTCCGCTATGACGAGATTAATATTTAGAGGCACCGGGGACTCAATGGGGGTTCCGCGTGTCTACTGTGAATGCACGGTTTGCGATGAAGCCCGCATAACTAACGAAAACCGTCGTCTGCGCTCTTCCATGCAAATCGAAGATCCGGATGCGGGAACAATATGGATTGATTGCGGACCTGATTGGGCGAAACAAATGGAAGCCGCTAAGCTGCACACAGTAGATACGATGCTCATTACACACGCACACTTCGATCACATCGGCGGCTTAGTAGAATGGGCTGACGCTTGCCGCTGGCTGAAAAAGCGGGGGGTTGCTTATGCACCCTCGGAAGTTATCAACGAAATTAATGACCGTTTTCCCTGGCTTCAAAATCATATTTCGTTTCATTCCTTCGATCAGCCCTTTAAATTAGGTAAATGGATTGCTTCCAGCTGGCGCGTAAATCATGGCAAAAACGGCTATGCCTACGCGTTCCGTTTCGAGCATACAGTAAATGGTTATAAGTGGGCGTATTGTTCCGATTCCATCGGTTTGACGGAGCAGCAGCAGGAGCCCTTATACGGCCTTGATTTGCTTGTATTAGGTACAAGTTTTTATCATGAGCCATTCGCTTATGATACGAGGTCCGTTTATGATGTCCTTGAAGCCATTGAATTGACCGGGAAGTGGGAAGCAAAGCGTACGCTGCTTACTCATATGTCGCATGACATTGACTTCAGAAAATCATATGCGCTGCCGGAGAGAATGGAATTTGCTCGGACTGGGATGTCGGTAACGATTTAATTTGCCGGTCTTAATGTCGGGCTTGACAGAGGACTTATCTTTTTTGTACATTAATGGAGTAAGCTTCTTTAACGAAAAGGGGAAATTTTAATGATTACAGGTGTTCTTAACTCATAAATTGGATATGGTCAGATGAACGAAGGTCTTGCGGCTTACGCTCGGTGCAATTGTGTCGTGCGGCAAGGCTCTATTTAGTTATCTGACGCCAAGAGTTAAGGACATGAGGATTTCCGCCTGAATGCAATTCGACAGCGGCCCAATCACCGTGCTCTCGCAGCGCGGTTTTTTATACCCTTTTTTCTGTTAACGAATTGCGTTGACGATGGAAGCGGTATTGGAGCATACGTCGAACATGACAGGAATGGAACGCGCCCGCGTTCTGTTCCTGTCTTTTTTTTATCCAAAATTAAGGAGGCAATAAGATGATCGAAGCATCTTGGAGAAAATTAGAGTATGACAAGGTGAAGGAGCAAGTTATTGGCTTTACCGTATCACCAGCGGGGCGGTTACTCGCTGAGCGGCTGGAGCCGAGTACAAAATATCGTCAAATTGAATCTTGGCTGCTGGAAACGGAGGAAGCTGCGGCATTGCTTGCAAGTGGTGCCAGCATCCCGTTGTCAGCTATGGAAGGAATAGATCCTTTTCTGACATTGCTTGGTAAAGGGCGGATTTATAACGAATCAGAGCTGGAACAATTGTCCGTATGGCTTACCTCTGTCGTGCAAATGAAAAAGTATATGTACAGCAAACGCAGCATCGCACCGACTATAGCGGCTTATGCGGAGTCGATGTATGATTGCCCTCAGCTTCGGGATGAGCTGAACCGTTGTATACGGTACGGCTTAATTACAGACCAAGCAAGTGCTGATCTCGCTTTTATAAGAAGGCACATTTATGCTTCGGAAGATAAAATACAGCGAAAAATGGAGCATGCCCTGCATAAGTATCGCACGTCGCTGCAAGAGCCGGTTATCAGCAAACGGCGAGACCGATTCGTGATAGCCGTGAAACGTGAGCTGCGCAAGCAGGTGCCTGGTACGGTATGGGATGAATCGTCAAGCGGGCAGACGCTTTTCGTTGAACCCGTTGATGTTGCTGAGCTTCAGGTAGAACTGCAGCAGTGGAAGGCTGAAGAGGAGCGCGAGCGTACGGTCATTTTAGCGCGATTGTCAGAGCTGGCTGAATCTTTTTCCTTTGAACTGCATCGTAACGTGGAAGCGATGGCGTCGTTTGATTTCATAACAGCCCGGGCTAAGCTGTCCCGATCTTTTGAAGGAAAACGAATTGAATTATCGGATCAGCCGGTTATCCGGCTCAAAGGAGCTCGCCATCCTTTGCTGGGGCAGGGAAGCGTCCCGCTAAATGTTGAGCTTGGCTATGGCTGGAAGCAGCTTATTATTACGGGTCCTAACACCGGCGGAAAAACAGTTACTTTAAAGACGATCGGATTGTTTGTGCTCATGCTGCAATCGGGCTTGCTTGTGCCCGCGGAGGAGGGAAGCGTTATAGGCGTGTTCCAGCATGTCATTGCCGATGTGGGCGATGGTCAAAGCTTGGAGCAGTCGCTGAGCACCTTTTCCTCTCACATTACGGTGCTGAAAGAAATGCTTAAATATGCCAGTCCGAAAGCTTTGCTGCTGCTGGATGAGCTTGCGGCAGGGACGGATCCTTCAGAAGGAATCGCACTTTCAATCGCATTGCTTGAACAATTGCTAAAACGAGGGGCACTAGCTGCGGCAACTACCCATTTTAATGAAATCAAATCGTTTGCCGCTCGAACGGCAGGCTGTCAAAACGGCAAGATGGCATTTGATTCTGAAACATTAAAGCCGCTTTACCGTTTAGAAATTGGTGAAGCTGGGGATAGCCATGCATTCGCGATCGCACGGAGATTCGGTTTGCCGGAAGAGGTTCTGCTGCGTGCGGAGCAGCTTCTAGTGCGTAAGCAAGAGACGGCTCTAACATCAGAGGTAATGAAGCTGCCATCAGCAAACACCGAAGTGAATGAACAATCAAAGAAGCTTGACGATACCGAAGCCGAAAAACCAAAAGCTAAACCGTTTCAGAAGGGAGACGCGGTTTGGATATATCCGTTGAAGAGAATCGGAGTGGTATTTCGACCTGCAGATGAGCGAGGCAATGTTGTCGTGCAGGTGCAGGGACAGAAGCTTACCTTTAACCACAAACGGATCAAGCTGTATATTGCCAAAACAAAATTGTATCCTGACGAGCAATATGATTTGGATATCGTATTTGAAACGAAGCAAAATAGAAAAGCACGTAAGCTGATGAACCGTAAGCATGTAGAAGGACTTTCCATCGTTACACCCGAGGAAGACATTTATAAGTAAAGAAAAAAAGCCGGGGTTCATGAACCTCGGCTCTTTGCTAAATGAAGTATTGCTAGTCCCGGCTTTGGATAATAAGGAGCAGCCCCTCGCTTAATTGGATCGTTCCGGTGGGAGCAGTCAACACATTGCTAATCCCTAGCGATTGGCCAATCGTCAATGCTGCATCGGTCAGCGGATATTGAAAACCTGTTAATGTTATCCCTTTTACTTGCATGGTAAGCGGCAGCAGTGAAACGTTAGGATAACCTTGTTTTTTTATAATGATTTGCTCAGTTGCCAGTGTAATTTTGTTATGTTCGTCAATAATAGTTGCGCGAACGTTTTGTTGTGCCGCGAGAGCTAGCAGATGGACGTTGGCGAGTGAATGATCGAACCGAGTGCCTAGTGCGCCGAGCAGTACTAATTCAGATGGGTGCATATCGAGTGAGAGTCTTACAGCCATTTCGGTATCTGTGTAATCCTTGTCGATCGGATCGCAAGCTATTGTCTGACCGCTGCTGCTGCGGATGCTCGCCAGTTCTTCCACAGAGACCGAGTCGAAGTCGCCGATCGCAATATCCGGCCGCAGCCCTTGCGAAATAAGAAAGCGTGCGCCGCTGTCAGCTCCAATGAGCAAATCGCCGGCTTTTATATGTTCTAGAGCCCAAGCGCCGAGCTGGCCGCCCGTGCAGATGACGATGCGAGGTTGCATGAATTGTCGTCCTTTCATATAGGAAAATCGTATAATACCAAGTATAAAGCCTTTTGTTACTTAAAAACTAGAGTAAAGCGATAAGCGACTTATTTTGCGCTCGGAATAGCGCGAAATTTGTCGTTGCGAAACCGTATGCTCCCAGCTAAAATGGGGAAGGAAAGTACCGATGACTAAGGTCGGTGCATGGGACGGGAAGCGAGGAATAATTTGCGGTGAATATGGACATTTTTGGAATCTTCAGTATTATTGGCACGATTGCTTTCGCGGTCAGCGGAGCGATTGTGGCAATGGAGGAAGAATACGATATTTTGGGCGTATTCGTACTCGGCTTGGTAACGGCATTCGGCGGCGGGGTCGTCCGAAACCTGTTGATCGGTATGCCGGTCACGTCGCTTTGGAGCCAAGGCTATTTGCTCAAAATAGCAATTATCGCTATGACGATCGCCTTCGTGCTGCCTGTCGCATGGATTCAGCGGTGGCGGCGCAGCGAAGCTTTTTTCGATGCCATCGGCTTGTCGGCTTTTGCGATTCAAGGGGCGCTTTATGCGACACAAATGAAGCATCCGCTCAGTGCGGTGCTTGTTGCTGCGATGCTTACGGGAATTGGAGGCGGTATAATCCGGGACGTGCTTGCCGGGCGGAAGCCTCTCGTGCTGAAGGATGAAATTTATGCGGTATGGGCTATGCTTGCGGGACTGGCGATTGGTCTTGGCTGGTTTAAATCGACTTTAGAGCTGCTGTTTTTATTTGTCGTTATTATTAGTTTTCGAATGCTGTCAGTCTATTACAAGTGGAAACTTCCGCGCCGCTCGCTCAAGGTAGCAGCAGCTGAACCGCGGCAGAAAGGAGGCGTGCAATGAAAGCTCGCATATTGTTCGTTTGTCTAGGCAACATTTGCCGTTCACCGATGGCGGAAGCCGTTATGCGTCATCAAGTGGAGCAAGCCGGCTTGTCAGGCCGTATCGAAGTGGATTCAGCAGGAACAGGCGATTGGCATCTGGGCCATCCCCCGCATGAGGGGACTCGTAAGCAATTGGATCAGCACCGTATTTCTCATCAAGGGATGAAGGCGCGTTTAGTAACTTCCGAAGATTTCGATTCGTTTGATTATATTGTATGTATGGATACGAACAATCTGCGCGATGTTCGTAAACTTTTAAATGATGCAGGAGGAGCGAAGAGGGAGGGTGACGGCTCGCGAAATCAGCTGTTTACCTTTATGGAGCTTCTTCCGGACAAAGCGATGGCAGATGTGCCTGACCCGTACTATGACGGTAATTTCTCGTTCGTCTATGAGCTTGTAGAGAATGGCTGCAAGGAGCTGCTGAAGCGGGTTCAATCAGATTTGGATATGAATTAATCAAATGTAAAAAAAAGCTGTCCCGGTTCATTGCTTTGAACCTGTCGGGCAGCTTTTTTTATATTCTTGGAGCTATTCAACCTCAATGAAATAGGAGAGCGCTTGACCGAGTTCTTTTTGCCAAAACCCCCATTGGTGCTTCCCGTCTTTCTCTTCATAAAAGAGTGTCGCCTGTTTCAGCTCAAGCAGTGCTTTTGCATTCCGGTTCAGCGCGACGAAATCAAATACTCCTCGATCCGTTTCATAGGCATCTTCTTGCAGGCCGACAATCATATAGACGGTAAGCCATCTGAGGTCGCCTGCCGCAGAGATGATGTTTTGCGAAATACCATAATAAGCACCGGATAAAGACATTACACGCGTGAACAAATGAGGATATGTCAGAGCCAAATGTAGTGAAACCGATCCGCCGAGCGAATCCCCCGCAAGCAGTCTGTGTTCAGGCTCTCGTCTTACAGAATAACGTTCCTCTACAAACGGGAGAAGCTCCTCTGCGAAGAAACGGATGTAATTGGCATGTCGGTCGCCATCTGGCGCATACTCCGCCGTCCGCAGCTTCTTGTCGACATCGACGCCGACAATAATAAAGGGCTCCAGACCTTCGTCCAAAATTAAGCGGGTTGCCGTTGTCGCAATCCGGCCGAAATTGAAGAAGTCTTCGCCGTCCTGGCAATAGACGACAGGGTAGCTAAGCACCTCGTTATAGCCTGGCGGTAAAAAGATGCGCAAGTTGCGCGATTGCTCCGGCAGCAGACTGCTAGGCACGGATTCTTTTACAATGGTACGTTTTAAATATCGCTCATCCGTCATTTCTTTATCTCCTAACGTTTTGAATTATTGAATGGAAAGCTGCTGTTGTGGGTAAACAATAGAAAGGTAATCCTGGGAATCGCATCTAATTCTGTTTTGTTGTATTATGCTGTTATAGTTAAAATATAAGTCTGTAGCATATACAATTTATTAATAGAATGATGAGAATCGGCGAAAAAACAACGGTTTTTTTGTTTTTTGCTTTGACCATTTTCATTAAACAGGTTTATAATAATTCTATAACAGAGGTAAACGATTTTCAAATATTTCGATTGAGGTGAGCGTTCAAAATGAGCAAATTGCCATACGAAGTTCAAACGGAACCGGTTACACCGCTATCCGTCTTGTCCCTTGACGGTGAAGTTGTTAATCCGGACTTAATGCCGGCATTGACTGATGAACAATTAAAAGAAGTAATGTACCGCATGGTATTTACCCGTACCTGGGATGAGCGGGCAGTTAACCTTGGACGCCAAGGCAGACTTGGCTTCTACGCTCCGGTATCCGGGCAGGAAGCATCGATGATCGGCAGCGAATACGCGCTTAATAAAGACGATTTCATTTGCCCGGGCTACCGTGATATGCCGCAGCTCGTATGGCATGGCTTGCCGCTTTACCAAGCATTCCTTTACTCACGCGGTCACCAGCACGGCGGACAAATTCCGCAAGACGTACATGTGCTTATGCCGCAAATTATTATCGGCGCTCAAATTTTGCACGCGACTGGCGTAGCAATGGCGTTTAAGAAAAAGAATGAGAAGCGCGTAGCGATTACGTATACAGGCGATGGCGGTTCGTCAGAAGGCGACTTCTACGAAGGTATGAACTTCGCTGGCGTTTATAAACTGCCTGTCATTTACGCTGTTCAAAACAACGGATATGCGATTACAACACCATTTGCCAAGCAAACCGCTGCACTTTCTATTGCACACAAAGCGGTTGCAGCCGGTATCCGCGGTATTCAAGTAGACGGCATGGACGTGCTTGCTGTAATCAAAGCCGTTCAAGAAGCTGCTGAACGCGGCCGCAACGGCGAAGGCGCAACTTTGATCGAGATGCTCACATACCGTTTCCGTCCGCACTCGATGGCGGATGACGCGACTAAATATCGTACAAAAGAAGAAGAAGCCGAGTGGGCGCTTAAGGATCCGCTTGTTCGTTTCGGCAAATATTTGGAGAAAAAAGGCCTCTGGACGGAAGAAGATACGAACCGCGTGAAGGAAGAAGCGAAAGCAACTGTAAACGAGCACATCAAGAAGGCTGAAGCGGTTGAGAAAATGACTGTAGCAGGCTTGATCGATTCGATGTTCGAAACGACACCGCAGTATCTGGAAGAGCAAAAGGCCGATTTTCAATAGTAGAGGAGGATCAGACGATCATGGCTCAAATGAATATGTTGGAAGCGATTCGCGACGCGATGCGCATAGAACTTAAACGTGATTCGAACGTGCTCATCTTCGGTGAGGACGCAGGTAAGGTCGGCGGTGTGTTCCGTGTGACAGAAGGTTTGCAGGAAGAGTTTGGCGAAGATCGCGTATTCGATACGCCGCTAGCTGAATCGGCTATCGCAGGTATGGCAGTAGGGATGGGTATTCAAGGCTTCCGTCCGATCGCAGAAATCCAGTTTGTCGGTTTTATCTTCGAAGCGCTTGATCAAATGTTTATTCAAGCGGCTCGTATGCGTTACCGCTCAGGCGGACGCTATAATTCGCCAATCGTATTCCGTACGCCATTTGGCGGCGGCGTCAAAGCGGCTGAGCTTCATACCGATTCTCTTGAAGGTCTTGCGATTCAAACTCCTGGTATTAAAGTAATCATACCTTCGAATCCTTACGATGCAAAAGGTTTGATGATTTCCGCAATCCGCGACAATGATCCTGTATTTTTCATGGAGCATTTGAACCTGTACCGCGCGTTCAAGGCGGATGTGCCCGAAGGTGAGTACACGGTCGAGATCGGCAAAGCTAACGTTGTTCGCGAAGGCAGCGACGTAACGATTATTGCTTACGGCTTGATGGTTCACACAGCTGTGAAAGCAGCGGAAGAGCTGGAGAAAACAGGCATAAAGGCAGAGGTAATCGATCTTCGTACTTTGCTTCCGCTGGATATCGATACCATTGTAGCTTCGATTCAAAAAACGAACAGGGCAATCGTCGTTCAAGAAGCTCAAAAGACATCCGGCGTTGCAGCTGAAGTTATCGCTCAAATTAATGAAAAAGCAATCTTGCACCTGGAAGCGCCAGTGCTTCGCGTTGCCGGACCGGATACCGTATATCCGTTTGCTCAAATAGAGGATGCGTGGCTTCCTTCCGTAGCTCGTATCTCGGCGGCAGTACAAAAAGTACTGAACTTTTAAAGGAGGTTACAAGCGGTGGCTAAATTCGAATATCGTTTCCCGGAGCTGGGCGAAGGTTTGCACGAAGGCGAAATTATTAAAGTGCTTATCAAAGTCGGCGACGCGGTTACAGATGATGATATTATTATGGAAGTTCAAAACGACAAAGCGATCGTTGAGGTGCCTTGCCCGGTAAACGGTAAAGTGCTTGAAGTGCTTGTGAAGGACGGACAAGTGTGCCACGTTGGCGAAATCGTTGCAATCATTGACGCTGAAGGCGAACTGCCGGAGCAAGCTGCACCAGCTGCTGAAGCGCCAAAAGCGGAGGATCCTGCGGCAGCTGCACCAGCTGCGGCTCCAGAAGCACCTGCTGCTCCTGCAGCACCAACGGCTGCGGCTGCTCCAAAAGCAACAGGCGGTCTAGTTCTTGCAACACCGAGCGTTCGCAAATTCGCTCGCGAGAAGGGCGTTGACCTGACGCAAGTGGGCGGAACAGGCAAAAACGGCCGAATTACACGCGACGATGTAAGCGGATTTGGCGGCGCGCCGGCAGCAGTTGCGGCTGATACTGCAGCTCCTGCAGCAGCTGAACAACAGGATAACGCAGTGAAGGTCGCTGGAGAAGCAAAAGCGGCGCCAGTTGCAGCTGGAACAGCTTACCGTCCGGAAGAGCGCGTGCCATTCAAAGGCATTCGCAAAATCATCGCAAATGCGATGTCCAAGTCTGTATATACTGCTCCACACGTTACTATCATGGACGAAGTGGATGTTACTGAGCTTGTTGCACTTCGTGCTAAATATAAGCCTTATGCTGAGAAAAAAGGCTCCAAGCTTACGTACTTGCCGTTCATCGTGAAAGCACTCGTGGCAGCATGCCGTGAGTTCCCGATCTTGAACGCAACGCTTGACGAGGCTAACCAAGAAATCGTATTGCGCAAGTATTACAACATCGGTATTGCGACTGATACGGATAACGGTCTGATCGTACCTGTCATTGAGGATGCTGATCGTAAAAATCTGTTCAAAATTGCGGATTCGATTCGTGATCTGGCTGCCCGCGGACGCGACGGCAAGCTTGCTGCAAACGAATTGAAAGGCAGCACCATTTCAATTTCTAACATTGGTTCTGCCGGCGGGATGTTCTTCACACCAGTTATCAACTTCCCAGAGGTTGCGATTCTTGGAACAGGCAGAATTACGGAGAAAGCGATCGTTCGTAATGGTGAAATCGTTGCGGCGCCTGTCATGGCTCTTTCACTCAGCTTCGATCACCGACTTATCGACGGTGCTACGGCACAAAACTTTATGAATTACATCAAAACACTTCTGGGCCAACCGGAATTGTTCATAATGGAGGTATAAGACATGGTCGTAGGTGATGCTTCCCTTGATATTGACACTCTAGTCATTGGTGCGGGCCCAGGCGGTTATGTAGCAGCGATTCGCGCTGCGCAGCTTGGCCAAAACGTACTTATCGTAGATAAAGAATATGTAGGCGGCGTATGCTTGAACGTAGGCTGTATCCCGTCGAAGGCGCTTATTTCCGCGTCGCATCAATATGAATCGATCAGCCACGCTTCTGCTTTCGGTATCGAAGTAGGCGAAGCGAAGGTTGACTTCAGCAAGGTGCAAGAATTCAAGAACGGTATCGTTAAGAAATTGACAGGCGGCGTTGCTTCCCTGTTGAAAGCAAACAAAGTCCAATATTTCCAAGGCGAAGTCATGTTCATTAACGAAAACGAAGCGCGCGTATTCAACGATCAGGAAGCGCCGCGCTACCGTTTCAAAAACTGCATCATCGCTACCGGTTCCCGCCCAATCGAGCTGAAGGCTTTCCCTTACGGCGGCCGTATCGTTTCGTCGACAGGCGCATTGTCCTTGCCTGAAATTCCGAAGAGCCTCGTTGTTATCGGCGGCGGTTATATCGGTATCGAGCTTGGACAAATGTATTCGAAATTCGGTACAAAGGTAACGGTAATCGAAGGCTCCGACGCTATTTTACCTGGCTTTGACAAGGATATGTCCTCGATCGTTGCGAAGAAGCTGAAGAGCACGAACGTTGACATCGTTACTGGCGCACAAGCAAAGAGCGCTGAGCAAACAGATAAAGACGTAACTGTAACCTATACAGTTGGCGACAAGGAAGAAAAAGTAACGGCTGACTACTTGCTCGTAACGGTTGGACGCCGTCCAAACACCGATGGCGAGCTTGGTCTTGACCTTATCAACATTAAAATGACCGACCGCGGTCTCGTTGAGGTTGATGAGCAATGCCGTACGAACATTCCGCATATTTATGCGATTGGCGATATCATTGCAGGACCTGCGCTTGCACACAAAGCCATGTACGAAGGCCGAGTTGCTGCTGAAGCGATTTCCGGTCACTCAAGCGTTATTGACTACAAATGTGTGCCTGCTGTCTGCTTCTCCGATCCTGAATGCGCAAGCGTTGGCTTGAGTGAGAAGGAAGCGAAGGACAAAGGCCATAATGTAAAGGTCGGCAAATTCCCGTTCGCTATTAACGGACGCGCAATGTCGCTGAACGCAAATGAAGGCTTCGTCAAACTTGTATCTGATGCAGATTCCGGTCTTGTATTGGGTGCACAAATTATCGGTCTTGAAGCTTCCAATATGATTGCTGAGCTTGCTCTTGCAATTGAAATGGGTGCTACGCTTGAGGATATCGCTCTAACGATCCATGCGCATCCTACACTTGGCGAGATCGTGCTTGACGCAGCGGAAGTCGCGCTCGGCCACCCGATCCACACATTTATTAAATAAAACGGTTCTAAACGATCCGGTTAGCGTTAGAAGAGGTCACGCGGCTTATCCAGCCGACGGGGCCTCTTTGCGATTCGTGAGCTTATATATGATGAAGGTACAAAGGGAGCGTAGATCGACATGGAACAGACGGCTAAACCTGCAAGCCAATCCAAGACCTTGATGACACAGCTTATTTTTCCGCTTGACACGAACCATCACGATACGATGTTTGGCGGTAAGCTGATGGAATATATGGATAAAGTAGCCGCGATAGCAGCAATGAGGCATGCCCGTATGCAGGTCGTAACGGCATCGACGGACAACCTTGATTTTTTGGCGCCGATCCGGGTAGGCGAAGTTATTGAGGTTGAAGCGTTTGTCACGTGGACGAATCGCAGCTCCATGGAAATTTACGTTTCTGTGCAATCGGAAAATTTATATAGTGGTGACCGCAAAACGACGGTAACCGCATTTTTTACATTCGTAGCACTTGATCAGTATGGCAAGCCTGCTCCGGTACCGGCCGTCATGCCTGAAACTGAAGAAGAAAAACAGCTTCACGCAACGGCACCTGACCGGCATAAGCTAAGAAAGAAACGAAAGCAGGACAGAATTTAAAGTTAATGATATAATAGGTGTTATTTGTCGATTTTTGTTTCATGATAGGGGGCAATGCCGGAATGAGCAACAGCGAGCAATCCTATTTGCAATTGTTAAAATATGTTTTGGAGAATGGCACGAAAAAGGATGATCGTACCGGTACAGGCACGATTTCTACTTTTGGTTATCAGATGCGCTTTGATTTAAACGAAGGATTTCCGTTGATTACGACGAAACGGGTTCCGTTTCGGCTGATTGCCAGCGAGCTGATCTGGTTTATCCAAGGCGATACGAACATTCGTTATCTTCTTCAGCACAATAATAATATATGGAATGAATGGGCATTTAAAAGATGGGTGGAAAGTGCAGCCTATACGGGCCCTGACATGACGAACTTCGGTTTGCGCTCTCAAACGGACGCTGCTTTTCAATCTGCTTACGAGGAGCAAATGGAGCTCTTTAAACAACGGATTCTAAATGATGAGCTATTCGCGGCTGAATATGGCGAACTCGGCGATGTTTACGGCAAGCAATGGCGTCAGTGGAAAACGTCGCAAGGCGAATCGATTGATCAGCTGAAGGATGTCATTGATACGATCAAGCGAAATCCCGATTCAAGAAGGCTGATCGTCTCGGCTTGGAACCCGGAAGACGTACCTGGCATGGCGTTGCCGCCCTGCCATACGATGTTCCAGTTTTATGTGACAAACGGTAAGCTCTCCTGCCAGCTGTACCAACGGAGCGCAGATATTTTCCTGGGCATCCCGTTTAATATCGCGAGTTATGCGCTGCTAACGCATATGGTCGCTCATGAGTGCGGACTAGAGGCAGGAGAATTTATCCATACACTTGGCGATGCGCATATTTATACAAATCATATGGATCAAATTAAGGTCCAGCTTAGCCGAGAGCCGAAGCCGTTACCGCAATTGAAGATTAATCCGGACAAAAAGTCGATATTCGACTTTGACGTTGCTGATCTGGCTATTGAGCACTATGAGCCGCATCCTACCATTAAAGCTCCAGTCGCGGTATAACAGAAGCAGCATATATATTGAGAGGTGCGGATTTATATGTCTATTACAATGATCGCCGCGATGGACCGCAACAGAACGATTGGTATCGGCAACAAAATGCCGTGGCGCCTGCCGGCGGAGATGGCCTATTTTACGAAAATGACGACAGGCAAAACGGTATTGATGGGCCGCAAAACGTTTGAATCGCTTAGAAAGCCGCTGAAGGACCGGAGAAATATCGTTCTAACGCGTCAGGAGCATTTTCATCCCGAAGGCTGCGAGGTCGTACATTCCCTGCATGAAGCGCTTGAGCTGTGCAAAGAGGATGAGCTCATGGTAATGGGCGGGGCCGATATTTACGATCAATTTATGCCATTTGCGGATACATTGCTATTAACGGCTGTTGATGCAGAGATAGAAGGCGGCGATGCTTTCTTCCCGGTAGTTCCGGAAGCGGAATGGGAGCTCGTGGACAGCGAGAAAAGACAAAGCGATGAAAGTAATCCGTATGCTTTTACATTTCAAACGTTTAAACGGCGTTCGAATTAATGTACGGCCAAAGAAATGAATATTTGACGAACGATATGTTATAAAGTGCAAATGATTGTACGGATAATCCATTAACGACTTTAGTGCATGAATGCTAGGATGTTGTAAAATAGTTAACGAGTGCGTTGTACAGATTTTTAGATTTTGAGAAAAGTTTGTTATTGAATATTTAATGGATTCCCGATATAGTTTGAAAGAGAATCGTACCAATGGTAACGGGAAATATGGATGGAGGAAAGAGCGATCATGTCTACACCTACTGGTTTTATGGAATATCAGCGCGAACTGCCGGCCGATCGCGACCCGCTGGAGCGTATTAAGGATTGGCAAGAATTTCATAAGCATTTTTCGGAAGAGCAGCTTAAAACGCAAGGCGCTCGCTGCATGGACTGCGGAACGCCTTATTGTCATACAGGCATGGAGCTTGGTGGTTCGGTATCAGGCTGTCCGGTCAACAATTTAATTCCGGAATGGAATAACCTGATCTATCGCGGATTGTGGCGCGAAGCGCTCGACCGTCTGCATAAAACGAACAACTTCCCTGAGTTTACGGGCCGCGTTTGTCCTGCGCCGTGCGAGGGTTCTTGTACCGTTGGTTTAATCGGCGACGCGGTTACGATCAAAACGATCGAACAAGCTATCATTGACCGCGGATTTGAGGAGGGCTGGGTTGTTCCGCAGCCGCCGAAAGTACGTACAGGCAAACGGGTAGCTGTTGTTGGCTCTGGTCCTGCAGGTATGGCTACTGCTGCGCAATTGAACAAAGCAGGTCATACAGTAACGGTATACGAGCGTGCTGACCGCATTGGCGGTTTGCTGACTTACGGCATTCCTACAATGAAGCTTGAGAAGCATGTCGTTCAGCGCCGCGTTGATTTGATGGCTGCTGAGGGCGTTGAATTTGTAACGAACACTGAAATTGGCAAAGATATTACTGCAAACGAGCTTGTAGAGAACTTCGACGCAGTCGTGCTTTGCGGCGGTTCGACAAGAGCCCGCGACGTTGAAATTGAAGGCCGTGATTTGAATGGCGTTCACATGGCGATGGACTACTTGAACGGTACGATCAAGAGCTATCTGGATTCCAATCTGGAAGACGGAAACTACATTTCGGC
The DNA here is from genome assembly GCA_051750645.1 of Bacillota bacterium. Lineage (GTDB taxonomy): Bacteria > Bacillota > Bacilli > Paenibacillales > Paenibacillaceae > Pristimantibacillus. The sequence goes on from JBNJJW010000015.1 coordinate 68,630, forward strand.
TAAAGACAAAGACGTTATCGTCATTGGCGGCGGCGATACAGGTACGGACTGCGTAGCGACTGCTTTGCGTCATGGCTGCAAGTCGGTTACACAATTCGGTACTCATGCAAAGGCTCCGCTTGAGCGTGACAACGTGAACAATCCTTGGCCGCAATTCCCGAACGTGTACACGCTAGATTATGCACAAGAGGAAGCGAAAGCGCTATTTGGCGAAGATCCTCGAGCATTCTCCGTACTGACGAAGAAATTTGTCGGCGACGGCAACGGAAATTTAAAAGAGCTTCATACCGTTCAAATAGAGCGTACAGTCGATGAGACTGGCCGTAAAATATACAGCGAAATTCCTGGAACGGAAAAGGTTTGGCCTGCAGATCTTGTCTTTATTGCGGTAGGCTTTGAAGGTCCTGAGAACACGCTGATCGAGCAGCTCGGTCTTGCGCAAGATCGCCGCACGAACGTAAAAGCCGCATACGGCAAATATACGACAAACGTAGACAAAGTATTTGCTGCTGGCGATATGCGCCGTGGACAAAGCTTAGTGGTATGGGCAATTAATGAAGGCCGTGAAGCTGCGCGTGAGGTAGATAAATATTTGATGGGCTCTTCGATGCTTCCTTAATAGGCAGCGAATGCGTTATTGTAAATATAGCCGAATAAGCTTGAAGAAAAGCGCCCTTGGGCGCTTTTCTTGCTGACGGAAGGTATTCAACTTTTGATGGGAGGACGCAGCAAATGATCAAGTATGGGCTAGACCGGATAACTGAGTTAAAGTTTCGTTCCTTTCAACCTGTAATCGAACGCCGAGACGAGCAGTGGGTGGACATTACGCTTCGTTTCGAGCTTGCCCCGGAGACGGAAGTGCCAGAGGATTTGATTGATTTAACAGCGCTCGTTATTTGCACGACGGACGGTACAATCGTACAAGTGGTGCCGCATGATGAAGGCTGCGATTGCGAATATCAGTTTACAGTAAGCGAGAAGGAACAAATTGCAGCATTTATTATGCAGCCTCGCATTCAAGCTGAGATTCAGAAACTAAGCTCACCATCCTAAGGAAAGTTGTGGTAAAATCGGTTTTGAGATGACGTAAAGGGGCGATTCGTCATGCCAGCCGATGAAGCATACGTTCTGTCGCCGACAGACGTTCGGAACATCCGAAGCTATGTACAGCTCAAATACGCCGCCATGCCGCATGAGAGTCGTGTGGAAATCGTGGCGGATGCAGTGAGTCGAATTATCCACAGGCAATTGCCGGATTTCGAGTACGGCTTGAAGCGTTCAGTAACAACAGCTCTAATCCGGACTGCGGTGCTGGAGCATCAACGGCCGGTTCGAGCCGATGATATTTTTAGGGTGTGCTTATCGTTGGACCGGACTGATTCGACCATTTACGATCCGTTCCATTCCTGGGTAGAGAGGCAGCTGCGTATAAGCTGTGAGAAGCCCGTACTTGAGCGTCTGCTGGACAAGCTTCCATCCGATGAGATAATGTCTGAAAGAGCTGCTGATGAAGACAATGGCAGCCTCTGGGCGCAGCTGAAGAGTTTATTGAAGGACGAGGGTGTTACCTTGCTCGCAGAGCCAGCCGGTTCGTTTCCTGCTGAAGTCATAACGCTTCCTTTGCCGCAATCCCAGCCCTTACAGCGCAAAATAAAGCCAAGAGCCTATATGTACGGCGCATTATGCATCTTTTTAATAGCTGCTTCATTATTATACGGCTGGTCATTAGGCAAGCCTTCACCTTATGTGCTCCAACCGCCAGTAGTTTTAAAGCCTGCTCAGCCAATCGAGGCTCAGTTAGACGGTCTTCCAATTGAGCTTCGTTATCAAGAAATCGACAAGGCGAGACTTATTGCTTTTTTGGAGACAAAATCTTCTATTCTAGCGGAACAGCCTTATTTTGACGCTATTCTTGCAGCTGCGAAATCATTTGATATTCATCCGATCCTACTATTTGCCATTACCGGTCAAGAGCAAGGCTTTGTGCCTAAGTCGAATAAACAATATAAGCAAATCGCAAATAACCCGTTCAACGTATTTCACAGCTGGCAGGATTTTAATACGAATATTCATCAATCCGCTGAAATTGCCTCAAGAACAATTATTCGTTTAAGTAAAGACAGACCGGCTGACGTTGACCCGTTTACGTGGATTAATCGCGAATATGCGGAGGATCCGAAGTGGTCAGACGGCGTGCGTTCTATTTTTGCAACTATGAAGAACTATATGGACAAGTAGAGCGAAAGCAATAGAGACTGATTGAACTTATATTCATATAATAGATTTCATAAATAAACTCGATAAGGACGAGCGTCCAGTTGGGTTTTACAGGCCTAATGAAGGAGCGATAATCTTTTGAAGACATTAATCATTGCGGAAAAACCCGATATGGGACGAAATATAGCTGCCGCAATAGATCCTAAAGCAAAAAATCACCGTTCCTACATAGAAGGCGAACAGTATATTATTACGTGGGCAATCGGACATTTAATCGGACTTGCGGAACCGGATGCATACGATGACCGATATAAAAAGTGGAATATAAATGATCTTCCGATTATTCCAACGCAATTCAAGCTCGTTCCAAATAAAAAAACGATCGATCAGCTTAAAGTGATAGGCGATTTAGCTAAACGAAGCAATCTGCTCGTCAATTCGTGCGATGCCGGGAGGGAAGGGCAATACATCTTCTCGCTCATCCAGCGCCATCTCAAGCTAAGCCAACCGGTGAAGCGTTTGTGGATTTCCGACCTTACTCCTGAAACGATTAGAAAAGGGTTTGCGGAGCTGAAGGAGGGCGCCGATTATGAGAACCTGACAAGAGCGGCCACAGCTCGCAGTGAGGCGGACTGGCTCATTGGGATGAATGGATCGCGCGCGTTCACAACGAAGCATAATGTACTGCTGTCGGTCGGCAGAGTGCAGACGCCTGTCCTTGCGCTCATTTATGACAGGCAGAAGCAAATTGAAGCCTTTTCCTCACTAAAGTTTTTTGAATTGGAAGGACATTTCTCGCAAAACGATATGACTTACCGGGGAATGTGGCAAGGCGAACGGATGACCGACCAAGCTCAAGTAGATGCGCTGGCTGCCAAAGTGAAGGGGAAGCCAGGACGGATTGCCTCCTATGAAGTAAAGGAAACAAAGGAATATCCGTTCAAGCTATACGACTTGACGCTGCTGCAGCGGGAAGCTAATGGCAAGTACGCTTTTTCGGCCAAAAAAACATTGGATACTGCGCAGGCGCTTTACGAGAAACATAAGGTTATCTCCTATCCGAGAACGAACTCTAACTATGTGACGGAGCAGAACATTCCGGAGATGCATAAAACCTTATCCGCACTGCAGGGTACTGCATACGATGACCTAGTCAAAGGTGCTAACCGGAGTCTTGTTCATAAAGGGAATAAGTTTATTTGTAACCCTTCTAAGGTTGAGGACCACCACGCCATTTTGCCTACTAACCGCAAAGCAAACGGGCTAAGCCCGGACGAGCAAAAGCTGTATGATTTGATCGTTAGACGTTTTCTTTCGCAGTTTTATCCAGCCGCCGAGTATAAGGTACATACAGTCATGACCGAAGTGGAGAACGAAATGTTTAAAACGACGGTTAAAGAGCTGCTCAGCTTAGGCTGGAAGGTTATTTATGCCGACCAGAAGAAGGAAAAGGCGAAGACAACCAAGGGCAAAGACAAGGAAGACTCTGAGGAAGAAGAAATTGAAGTCAATGAGCCATTCTCTATAGATGCAAACGACGGCGTTACATGCGCAGATGCGGTTGTGAAAGAAAAGGATACGCAGCCTCCAAAGCATTACACGGAAGGAACGCTGCTTAAAGCGATGGAAAGCGCGGGTAAGCAGATCGAAGACGAGGACTTGCGCGATGCGATGAAGGATTCAGGTCTGGGCACTCCAGCTACACGCGCCGCTACGATCGAGCGGCTGAAAAATGTTGGTTATGTAGAAATGCAGGGGAAGAAGATACAAATCACGCAAAAAGGCCGTACCGCAATCGAATTGATTCGCGGTGCAGGCATTGACCTGCTGACTTCCCCCGAAATGACAGGTCTCTGGGAGCGGCGCTTGAATGAAATTTCAAGAGGAACCGCCTCCGACGGACAATTTATGGAAAATGTAAAGAAATTCGCTACAATGATCGTTGACAAGGTTCGAGTTCAGTCCCGTGCCGCGAAAACGTCGTTTGAGAGCGAAGCTCCCGCTCAAGGGAGAGGGGCGGAAGGAAAAGCCGGATCAGCTGCACGCAGTCGAGCGGCCAGAGCAAAGTCTACAACGACTGCTGAGAAAATGACCGCTACAGCTGATGGTTCTGCTTCAGACGGGCCGACGATCATTGCTGCATGTCCGCGAGCAGGCTGCGGGGGTTCAATTTTCATGGGGCGCAAAGGATATGGTTGCTCCCATTACAAGGAAGGCTGTAAATTCGTCATTTGGAAGCAATGCTTTGGACGAAATTTAACGGATGCTCAGGTGAGGGCATTGATCGAAAAGGGTAAGACGAGTAAGCTGAAGCTTGCGCTTGAAGACGGGACACCAGTAGAAGGCCGACTAATCGTTAAGAATATCGATACAGGCGAGCTAGCCGTTGAACAGTAATGGCTAGCTCGTTATACAACAAATAGACCCGAGTGCGCTTCATATCCAATGAGGCAGACTCGGGTCTATTTGTATCGTCAAGGGCAGCTTATCGATTCACATAACGATGTATCGCATCCGGCACATCCTTGAGGTGATCTAATGTAAGAAATGCGCCTTTCGGCTCTACTTCAATATTAACGACATTATATTCCCACTCGGTCTCTGCGCGCATATGAATGGCGTGGATACCAGCCGTTAAGGCAGGTACGACATCGGTACGAATGGAATTACCGATCATCCACGTGCTGCTGCGATCGAAAACACCGGTTGTTAAAATATTTTCCAAGGCATCGCTGTTCTTCAAGCGCCGGATATAGATGCGGGAGTCAAAATAACGCTCTAATTGCAGACTTTCGATCTTGCGACGTTGAATAAGCAGTTCTCCGCCTGTATATAAATGCAGCTCATGACCAGCGTCGGCAAGCGTGAATAGCGTTTGCTCCATATTCGGGTAAGGTTCAGTTTCGTGCTCATAAACGCTCAAACCGAGCTTCCATAACAGGTTTTCTTCATTAACGGAACGCTTGCGACCGGTTAAATGGGAGAAATGGATATAGGTATCTACGAATGATTGGGGGAAATGCTCGCTTTTAAAGCCGAACACAGCAACGCCGGCAATATCGATCTCCATTTGTTTATCCCGAATCGCTTGGACCGTAACGAGACTGTAACCGGCAAACCAAGTCGACATGGCATCGATGAACTGATCAATAACCATGTAAAAATATTTATTGCAGTGAATTAGTGTATCGTCTAAGTCAAACATGATCTGCTGCTTCATCTAAACTGTCTCCTTTGCGGTACTTGAAACTGTATGATCAATCTACCGCAAATGGAGGTGCTCCGTCAATTAAACGAACGGAAGATAAAGAGCATTTACATACTTATCCAATTAAATCCGCATAATGATAGTGGAGGTGATATTAGTATGCCATTTAACAAAAGCAATAAAACGGAAAACCAACAAAATCATTCCAGTATCCGCGATAAGTCGCTTTCGCTGAAAATGAACAAATTCGCCAGTCGCCCATCGAGTTTAAACAAGATTAATAAACAACTGCCATAGTGATGAGATCCAAAGGCTAAACGGAAAGGAGAGGCAGATTCTTTGCCCCTCCTGTTACGTTAAGTCAAGCATATTTAAGCTGCGACGCGGCTAATTGGTTTTTTATAAATGCAATTCGCTTACGAACGTAAAAGTCCTTGCTGTCTCCCTTCAAATCCTTCGGGGTGATCACCTCCTCTGCAACGTTGTCGATAATGACAAGCCGTCCATCGGCGTAAAACTTAAAGGTTAAATCTCGATAAGGACGTACTTTCTCTACATAACGGAAATTTTCGCAGATGTTATTCATGGTGATCAGGCCTCCTTCAAAATTTTGAATTAGTCGATCAAAGGAACATTTGTTCTTATTTTTATTATACCAAACATTTGTTCGTGTGGAAACTGTTTTTTGTTTACCGTAAACTAGATTCATAGATGCGATTGCTGCTAACAGAAGGAGCGCGGAAAATGATCAGAATAAAGGGTCTTACTAAACGAATTCCCGGGGGACCAAAGGTGCTCGACGATATTAGCTTTGAAGCCTACCCCGGTGACTTTATCGCAATAAAAGGAGACAGCGGAAGCGGGAAGTCGATGCTGCTTCGCTGCATCGCGCTTCAGGAAAAATGGAGCTCAGGCTCCTACCAATTCGAAGGAAAGGACGTTTTTAAGGAGGGTTTATCAGGAAAGCTGAAAGTAAAACGCGAGGTTGCTTATGTGGAAGAAAAGCCATTTCTGTTCCCGAACAAGACAAGCTTAAAAAACGTCATAATCGGTTCCGTAACCCAAACTCCGGCTTGGCGCAGATGGACAGGCATGGTACGGAGCGATGATTATATGGGCGCCATGGATATGATTGAAAAACGGGGGCTTCTAGATAAAGCGCATCAGAAGGCAAGCACACTAAGCGGCGGCGAGCGGCAGAGAATGGCGATTGCAAGAGCACTCGTGCACGGCGCAAAAGTGATTGCGGCTGACGAACCGGTATCAGGGCTTGATCCGCATACGGCAGATCAAGTGCTAACCGATTTGAAAGCGCTCTGCCGCGATCAAGGCGTTATCGTAATTGCAGTGATGCATCAAGGCGATTGGGCTGAACGGTTCGCAGATCGGATACTTGGGCTGAATAATGGCAAGCTAGTGCTTGATGTAAGGGGAAGGCGATTAACGGAGCGGGAGAAGTCGCTTCTGTGAGTGGAATAGAGCTGCGGTTGATTACAGAGTCCGAGCTAGAGGCTGCCATCCGGCTGGAGCAGAGATGCTATGCGCCGGAAGCTGCGGCAACGCTAGGCGGCTTTTACTATCGCTATAGGAATTATCAGCCATTCTTCTGGTCTGCATGGCTGGGCTCAGAGCTGATTGGAATAACGAACGGTATACGGACATCTCAGAAAGCATGCGGCGATGAAATGAAGGGAGACCAGCCGGACAGTCAGGATGGAAGCCATTTCTGTGTGCTTACCGTTGCGGTTGATCCGAAGCATCGTCGGCAAGGTGTCGGAGCCCAATTGCTGCGAAAGCTAATAAAGACGTGTGAGGCTAGCGGTATTGAAACAATTATTTTAATGTGTGAGCGGCATCTCATTCCTTTCTACGAAGCGGAGCAATTCAGGCTGCTCGGTTTATCAGCATCGACGCACGGTGGAATCGTCTGGTATGAGATGAGCCGCACGCTGCATACAATGAAGCATCTTACCGAATAGGAAGGTGTCTTCAACATGTCATTTCAGTCGCCTGTAATTGTTCAAACGGCTAAGGCCGCATTTCCGAAAGCTGAACTGGCGGTGCCTCACGTGAGCGGTGGACAAAGTGACGCCGCTGATAAGAAAATAAATGAGACGATCCGCCAAACGGTACAGCAGCTCGTGAATAATCAGGGCTCCTTAGACGACCCGAGAGCGCAGATGTTAGGTTATTACGAGCTAAAGACGAACGAGAAGGATTATCTCAGCTTATCGTTGTTTAATTATGCATATACCGGCGGAGCTCATGGTTTAACCTTGCAGGAATCCCTTACATTTAAGCAATCGACGGGTCAAACCTATACCTTGGCGCAATTGTTTAAGCCGGGAAGCGATTATGTGAAAAGGATAAGCGCCATCGTGAGCGCACAAATTCAAGCGAGGGCGATTGATACTCTGGAGCCGTTTAAGGCGATCCGGCCCGATCAAGACTATTATGTAGCGGATCGGGCGCTCGTCATTTATTTTCAGCTTTATGAACTGGCAGCCTATGTGTTCGGTTTTCTCTATTTTCCGATTTCCGTATACGAGCTTCAAGATATTATTAATGATGAAGGCCCGCTCGGACCGATGATTGTTAACGACTAGAACTATTCCTAAGCTTATTTTCACGATGTGGCTTTACTGCCGTAAAGCTTTAAGGAGACGACACTATGACTTATTATCTAATCCTCGTTGCAGTAGCTTTGCTTGCCGCCGTGTCGTTCGTCGTTTACCATCAACGTAAATCGGACAAAGAACAACAGCGATTGAAAGCATCAACCGTGTTGGCCCAGGCTGTATCTTCGAATCCAATAACGTTTAATTCAGTCTCTTCACGTACGAAACTAGAAACCAAACAAGTCACTAATACAGTGATGAGAAAAACCGGAATAAGCGCCGGAATATTAATAGTGGACGACCAGCCTTCCATACGGATGCTGCTCTCGGAATTGTTTCGCGCGGAAGGGGCTGACGTATATCTGGCCGAACATGGATATGCAGCTCTGGAGCATCTTAAGAATAACGATGTTGATTGTGTGCTTCTTGATTTGAAGTTACCCGAAATGGACGGGATCGAGGTGCTTCGGGCTATTCGGGAAAAATCGCAAGCGGTGCCGGTTATTCTCATTTCCGCTTACGCAGAGCCGGCAAAGATGGAAGAGGCAGTACGTCTCGGTGTATCTAAGTTTTTGACTAAGCCGTTTGATATTGACGAATTGAAAGAGGACGTGCTAAGAGTGCTCCAACAGCATCCTGTACAGCCGTAATTGAAGATAAGAGATTAGCTTCGCGCCGAAAGGCGCGGAGTTTTTTCTGCTCGGAGGTGGAATGGGCAATATGAGGAAATATTCTAACTATTCCGAAAAAATTTCCCGGGGAACCGCAATAACTTACACAAAAGAAATATTTTCGACAAGACATGGAACTTGGTGTCTAATTATGCACCTTAAAACATCGGACAGAGCCATTTAAATTAACTACATTAAACGTTAATGTGGTTACATCTCTTTGCCAACTTCTCCCTATCAAGTTTATAATATTCAAATAAGTGATAAGCATAGAAGGAGAAATCCAAATGGCACATAACATAGGGGCGGCGCGACTTGTTTCACTGAACGTAGGTGAACCCATTGCCATCGCCCATGGTTCTAAAGAAGTTTTTTCAGGCATTTTCAAGAAATCCTCGCAGCATGACCACTCTCTTAGCTTTACCGGGCTGCAGGGTGACGGGCAAGGGGATACCGTTCATCATGGTGGTGCCGATAAAGCGGTTTGCGTCTATTTCGAACAGCGCTATTCCCATTGGCGGGAGTTGTTTCACAGTCCGTTTGAATATGGAGCATTCGGAGAAAATTTCACACTATCGAATTGGACGGAGAATGACTTATGCATTGGTGATATTGTTGAAGCGGGTGAAATTAGATTACAAGTAAGCCAGCCGCGTCAACCTTGCTATAAGCTTGGTCTTCGGCATCAGCTGCCTGAATTGCCGGAACTTGTCCAGAAGCAGGGGTATACCGGGTTTTATTTTCGGGTGCTTCGGGAAGGCGTCGTGAGAGCGGGGTTAGAGTTCACTGTTACACAAAGGCATCCCGCACGAAAGACAATTATGGAGGCCAATCGTATCATGTATATCGATAAGGATGACATTCAAGGCATACGGGAGCTTCTTTCCGTGCAGGAGCTTGCCAAGAGCTGGCAGGATCAGCTGGGCGGACGCTTGAAGAAGCTGCTTCAGAAAGGGCAAGGGGGCTTATAGGATTGAATGACACCATAGATTTTACAGCGTTTTTGGAACAATATGCATTTCAAGCGCCTTGCGAAGTAGAGCATCGGGAAAGCGGCATGAATAATACGACGCGTTTGATTTCCTCAGGAAAGAAACGGTATGTGCTTCGTATATATAATAACCATAAGGATGCTAATATCGTGAGGCTGGAGCATGAGGTGCTGGCGGAACTGCAAAAGCAGGAGCTCCCGTTTCAAGTGCCCATCCCTGTTCGCAACAAGCGCGGAGATACAGTATGCATAGCGAATGACGGCACTTTATCCGCCTTATTCCATTATATTGACGGTGACAGACCAAGCGCTGCAAATGCGGCACATATATCAGCTTTAGGTAGGACAGCAGCATTGCTAACCGTTGCTTTAAGCGAGATAGAGCCTATTCAGAAGCCTTTGTATAGTCCTTACTTCTCGCTTGAGAATACGTACATGTCCATGGATGAAACAGCTTTCCTAGGAATTGCGGAGCTCTCACCTGCACTTGCGGCAAGACGAAGCAGCTTGGTGGAGCTGCAGGGGGAGCGGCAAAAGCTGAAGGGGGAGTATGAGGCAATAGCTCTCTTGCCTCAGCAGTGGATTCATGGCGATCTTGTTTTTAACAATACGGTCTCACAAGGTGAAAAGATCGTCGGCGTGCTTGATTTCGAGTTCAGCACGGTCGATGTGAGAGCAATGGAGCTGGCTGTCATTGCCGTTGATCTGATTAAGCCTGATGATCCTTTATGTATTGCAAATGTGAAACTGCTGCTCGAAGGTTACCGGCAAACGTTTCAATTAACCGTGCAGGAGCTTGAAAAGCTGCCGTCATTAATGAAACTAAGGCTGCTTGACGTTGCGCTTCATTTTGCTTCGCGCTACAGAGACGGCTTGGACGGCGAGGATGTGCTTTGCGGTATTATCGATCAGTCGGCATTCGGTTGTAAATGGCTTAACGAACATTGGGAGGATGTGAAGGTATGAGTTTGGCAAAGGCGCTAGGATATGGTGAAAAAGAACGGCTTCTTCTTATAAATGCAGACGATTTCGGATTATGTCATTCCGTTAATAGCGGTATCCAGCAGCTTCTTCTCGATAACATTGTTAGTTCGGCGACTTTGATGATGCCTTGCGGCTGGGCGAGAGAAGCGGCGCTTTGGAGCGCGAGGCACCCGCAAATTGACGTTGGTATCCATTTGACATTTACGAGTGAATGGGATTTCTATCGCTGGGGTCCAGTGAATCGTAAGGGCAGCACAGAATCCCTCGTCACGAATGAAGGTTATTTCCCGAAGGATTCAAAAACGTTCGAAAAGCAAGCGGATGCTGATCAGGTTAGAGACGAATTGATTGCTCAGATTGAAATGGCACTGGCAATGGGAATGAAGCCGACCCATGCGGATAATCACATGGGCAGCTTGTACGGCTTGGCAACAGGACGCAACTTCTTGCCTGCTGTATTCGATGTATGCGCTTCCTACGGCCTGCCGTTTCGTTTGCCGCGTTATTTGCTGCAGGAAAACGGGCAAATTGCCCCGCCTGAGCTTGCTGAACAAGCAAAGCAGGTCGCGCAGCTGGCCGATGCGAAGGGTGTAGTCATCCTTGATTATTTGGTCGGACTCCCATTCCAGCTGCAGGATGGCGAAACCTTTGAATCTCTTAAAACGAACATGCAGCTGTTATTGAAAGGATTGCATCCGGGCGTAACGGAACTTATCATACACCCGTCTCTCGTAACAGAAGAGCTGACAGCCTTTCACGGTCAGCCGGAAAAGCGGGGAATGGAGCTGGAACTGTTCAGAGATGCGGACATACAGCAGACGCTGCAGGAGGAAGGAATCCGTATTATCCGCTGGCGCGAGCTGCAAAAGCTGCAGCGTGACCGCAGCAACTATACGATTTAAACAAAGGAGCTGCACATATGTCATTTGAATCCGTTAAGCAATTAGCCGAACAAGTAAAACGGAATATCGGACACGTTATCGTCGGAAAAGAGGAAGTTGTCGATTTATTGTTAATCGGTCTAATTACTTCCGGACATGTGCTGCTGGAGGATGTCCCCGGTACAGGAAAAACATTGCTGGCGAAATCGCTCGCGAGGTCGCTTACGCTTCAATTCAAGCGCATTCAATTTACACCGGATTTACTGCCGTCCGACCTAAGCGGCATTCACTTTTATAATCAGAAGCTAAGCGAATTTGAGTTTCGTGCAGGTCCTTTATTTACAAACCTGCTGCTCGCCGATGAAATTAACCGGGCAACGCCGCGTACGCAATCGAGCTTGCTCGAGTGCATGGAGGAGCGGCAAATTAGTATAGATGGCGAGACGAAATGGCTTGGCCGTCCGTTCATGGTCATTGCAACGCAAAATCCGGTGGAGCATCAGGGGACCTTTCCGCTGCCGGAAGCGCAGCTTGATCGTTTCTTGTTTAAAATTAAGATGGGTTATCCGTCAACGGAAGAAGGCCTACAGCTGTTAAAACGATTTAAAGACAATGATCCGCTCGAAGCACTCGAGCCCGTTGCCGATATTGACGTTATTCAGAAGGCGCAGCAAGCGTACACAGGTGTAACAGTTACAGACGATGTGCTTCAATATTTGCTGCAAATCGTAGAGCAGACGAGAATGCGGGATGAGGTGTCCATTGGCGTTAGTCCGCGCGGCAGCCAAGCGCTGCTGCGCGCATCTCAGGTGCATGCCATACTTCGTGGTCGTGATTTTGTGACGCCGGATGATGTGAAGGCGATGGCAAAGCCTGTCCTGTCACACCGGCTTGCAATTCGTGGTATGCAGCGGTCATCAGGCTATGCGGATACCATTATCGAAGACATTATTCGTCAAACGGCCGTGCCGGCGGAAGCCGGCTTATCGGTCCGTTAGGCGGCGGCACCATGATCTTGTTTTGGTTCATTGTAGCTGCAATCGGCATTCTATTTGTGCAGAGCCGCCTATATCAGCGCTTCGTGCTTCATAAAATCAGATACCAGCGGCATTTTCAAACAAAAGCTTGCTATCGCGGCGATCAGGTTGAGCTGATTGAGCAGATGTCTAACGCTAAGTGGCTGCCCGTACCATGGCTTCGCGTAGAATCGCAGCTGTCGACTCATTTGCACTTCGGGCGGCTGGACAACCTCTCGGTGAGCAGCGGACAGCTATATCAAAACCATAAGAGCTTCTTCAGCTTACCACCGTATACGAAAATAACACGTAAGCATCGTATCACTTGCGCAAAACGCGGCTGGTACCAGCTGCAAACGGTTACGTTGACCGGGGGGGACCTGCTTGGGTTGTCTAATGCCACTCAACAAATTGCGCTAAATGGACAGCTTATCGTATATCCAAAGCCGGCGCAGGTGCCTATCCACGAGCTTCCTTATCACAGCTGGCAAGGCGATCAGTCGGTTCGCCGCTGGATTATAAACGATCCATTTGTTATTGCCGGCGTGAGGGATTATCAAGCTGGCGATACGTACAAGCAGATCAATTGGAAAGCAACTGCGAAGACGGGACGCCTTCAGGTGCACCAGCATGATTTTACGGCGGACCGCAGGCTGATGATCTATCTGAATGTGGATGATACAGAAGGCATGTGGCGCAGCGTGACCGATGAAGCGCTTATTGAGCACGGTATTGAATGGGCGGCTGGTGCTGCCGAAGCGGTTATTCAGCAAGGTATGGACGTTGGATTCGCTGCTAATATGCCTGTAGCAGGCACTAAGGATAGTGTGAAAATTGAGCCGCGTGGCGGACATGAGCATTTGATGGGGCTGTTTGAATTAATGGCTAAGCTTGAGATTGAACGCTCAGAGATGTTCCACCACTTGCTGGAGCAAGAGGCACAGAACGGCTTCAGTGAGCGGGATGTCCTTATAATTAGCGCGTATTGGAACGATACGCTGGAGCTGCAAGCGGAAAGGCTGCGATATAACGGCAATGCGGTCGCGGTCTGGCTGCTCACGGATAAAGCATCTGGAGTGAGTAGAGAAGAGGTGAGCGCATGAAATCATCTAAGAAGCGTGAAGTTTCCTTACATGCTCTTGGACAAGGCGCAGTAGAGCTTTTTTTCTATTTGCCACTACTGCTGATCGTCGCTGTTTATCTGCTTCCTGCATCAGCCATGTGGTTGTGGATTGCAACACTACCGTTCTGTTATTGGGCGGGCTCAACGATAATCGGTATGTTCCCGCAAACGCGTCTTTTCGTGAGGGTGCTGCTAGCTGCAATGATCGGGGGATTACATTCCTGCCTTTTCAATGGCGCATGGTTAGGGGAGCTCGAGCTCGCGCCTACCGCCATATGCGGTTTAGTAGGGTTGATCACTGCTGCGAGAGGGATGTCGGCTAAAATGAAAGGGTGGACGGCCTCCTTCCCGAATTCATATTTGCTTGTTGGTGTGTTGAGCTACGTTTCCGTTCAGCCGTTAAAGCTGTTTTTGTTCAAGAGGCTTGCTGATTATAACGGTGTGTTAATTATTTGCGGTATCGCGGCTGTTATTCTATTCTTCTTCCTTGCAAATGAAAGACATTTGAACAGCGAGACGGCAGATACGGGGAAGTCGCCGGCTATAATAGCATTTAAACGCCAAAATCGGATTTTGATGGCAATTATCGTCACTATCATTTCTATTCTTGCTTTGTTTCGTCAAATTCAACAAGCGATTGAGCGTTTCTTTCTTGCTTTAGTCGGTAAGCTGATGAGCTGGTTCAACCGGCCACAGGAGCAACAACCAATTGAAGAAGCGCCCGTTAACAATCCGACGCCAGATATGTTCCCAGCGGCTCAGGAAAAGCCGGCTTCCGAATGGATGCTTCTGCTGGAACAAATCTTGAAAATAATCGGGATAGCGCTCGTCATTATCGTGATCTGCATCGTTTTGTTTATTGTGTTTAGGAAGCTTTATCAAGCGGCGAAAACGTTAGCTGCGAAGCTTCTGGAGCGGGGAGCCGAAAAAAACCGAGGAGAAGCGGGCTTTACGGATGAAGTTGAAAATTTAATGACATTAACAAGTATAGGTAAGCAAATGGGAAATCAGCTGCAAAAGCTGTTTCCCAGGAAACGTAAGAACGGTGAGGACTGGAATGATCTCAAGACGAATGCCGAAAGAATTAGATTTCTATATACCCGACTCGTTCGCGCTGTAGTTAAGCAAGGCTATCCCTATCAAACCCATTTGACGCCTCGCGAAACCGCCCGGGATTTATCCCAGTGGAAGGGCGGGACACAGCAGCTTGAAGGAATAAACGGATTTATAGATTTTATAGACATCTACGAGAAGGTTCGTTACGGTGAAGGGATCCCGGATGATCAGCAGGTGGCCGCTTACAAGCAAAATTTTGATAGTGAAAAGAAATGAACCAAGCGTAAACGGCTGTCGCCGTCCTTTGGAGGCGCAGCTTACGTTTCGCGGTGAAATATAAGCTTATTTATAAGTGTGAATCTTATAAATTCTTATATTTTAAAAAAAGACATAACGGCTTAATCTAGCCGCTATGTCTTTTTGTTTGCCGGATGTGCTCTGCTATTTTTCGCCCATGGTAACGACCGGATTCGATAAAAATTTCGTTCGCCTCATGGCGCGATGCCACGACACCGGCCAGGTAAATACCTGCAACATTCGTTTCCATCGTGTCTTCGTGAAAAGTAGGATAGCCTTCTTCCTCCATCGTAATGCCGGTTAAGGTCAGGAAATTTCGGTCGGGGTGGAAGCCGGTCAACGCAAGCACGAAATCGTTAGGTATACGGGTTTCACCTTCGGGACCTCTCACAGTTATGTCATTATTTTCGATTGCTGTTACGGTCGAACGAAAGAGCATGGTGATAGCTCCTTTGGCGACTTTACTCTCGAATCCAGGCTTGACCCAAGGCTTAATGCTGGAGGAATAATGCTCCCCCCGGTACACTACCGTTACATGAGCGCCGACTCGCTCCAGCTCTAGTGCTGCGTCGATAGCCGAATTGCTTCCGCCGATAATAGCCACCTTCATTCCGACATAAGGATGGGATTCACGGAAGAAATGGCTCACTTTTGCCGTTTGTTCACCAGGTATGCCTAGTTCGTTCGGATGATCGAAATAACCGGTCGCAATAACGACATAACGGCTCTTATAAGTGCGGCTTTGTCCGAAGCGGTCTTCGCCTTGCAGTACAAAAGATCCATTCTCCGGCGTAATGCTTGTAATAGCTTCATATGCTTGAATACGGACCTGATGGCGCTGGGCTGCTGTACGATAATAATTGAGAGCTTCAAGTCTTGATGGCTTGTCATTTGCGGTTGTAAAGGGTATGCCGCCGATTTCAAGCAGCTCGGGCGTACTGAAAAAATGCATATAAGTCGGATACTGCGAGATGGAATGCACAATATTCCGTTTCTCAATGACGAGCGGGCTAAGACCAATCCGCTGGAGTTCTATCGCGGCCGCTAATCCGCAAGGACCGGCTCCAATAATGATAGCTTCTTCTGCTTGCATCCGTTGTTCCCTCCAGATAATAATTTGAAGCATGGCTCGCTTCATAGAATGACTTACCGATCATTTTACTGCCAGTCGCATTGGTTGCGCAAATTTGGCGTTTGACTCTCTTGTACAGGTATTAGAATATTGTATAATAATGTGGAATAAAGCATTAGAAAAACCTGAGGGGGAGATCACATGCGGCGGCGTTTTGTAATTGAGGCAGTATTAGTGGCAACGTATGGACATCTTCTCGTACCGAGTCGTCCAATAGATTATGTTGTGCCTTATTCATCTATAGCAGAGTTGTACGAAATGAGAGACGGTGCCGATCCTGTCATGGATGACCCGGATGATGACGGACACGTAAAATCGAAAATCAACGAACTAATAGCCTTTTTCGAGGACTCTCTCAATCGTAAAAAAATAGAAAAGGCGATGCAGGTGCCTTGGCGGGTAAGCTCACCGCTGCTGCTGAATGATACGATTCAATTTACAGTGGTGCATGCTGTTGATAATGCACATTACGGTGAATTGTTCGATCCGATTGAAACGGAGCTGCTGTTAACCGGTTTGAAGCTGAATTTACCCTTACTATCTGATCAGTTCGAATTTCAGGATAAGCTGATTGAAGCAGAAGTGCCGGTTCAAGTATACGATATCGAGGATTTTGAATTTGCGGTCGAGGAAGGCATATCATCCAGCGATCTGGAGATGTCAAACGAGTTTGACCGGTTTTAAATATTGATCGGCCTCCTGCGTAAAGAACGAAACAGGGCTGTCCATGTACACGGAGATCTTGAGCCAATTGCGGCTTTAGGTCTTTTTTTTTGTTTCTTTGTGGGGAGGAGTTGTGTTGAAGGGAAAACAAATTAATTTTTTTAGGTGACGAACTATACCAACAAATACTCTTTTGAATACTTTAAAAAATACAAGATTTAAGATTTATAGGAGGGGGAGGTCTGTATGGAATGCCAAGAGTAATTTCCCGTTATTACCGTCTGGGATTTCGAAATGGTTCCCTCCGCGGGTATGCGGCAGGCTTTGCAGATAGCTTGGACGCGGGAAGGCAGGCAGGCAAAAATGCATTTCAAATGCCTTTTGAAGGAACAAGCATTATCATTCCGACATATAACCAACGAAAGTACCTGATGGAGTGTATAAGCAGTATCCGCAAGTATACCCGGATACCTTATGAATTGATCGTCATCGACAACGGTTCTACCGATGGAACAGTAGAAAAGCTGCGGGCGAAATTTGACGGGATACGAATTAGGCGAAATACGGAAAACCTCGGGTTTGCCAAAGCCGTAAATCAAGGCTTGATGATGGCACGAGGCACGACATTGCTTCTACTCAATAACGATACGGTAGTTACGAAGAATTGGCTCGAGAACCTGCTCGCATGCTTGCGAAGTAATCCCGATTTTGGATTGGTGGGGCCTGTCAGCAACCGGATCGGCGGTGAGCAGCGAATCAAAACGACGTATAGGTCGATTCAGCAAATGAAAGTCTTTGCCCGCTCGATCAATAGGCGTTCTCCTGAGCGGTGGAAACGGGCCGAGCGTGTAATGGGATTCTGCTTGCTGTTCACAAGGGAGATGTTTCGCAAGCTCGGCTATTTCGACGAAGGCTTCAACATAGGCAACTGTGAGGACACTGATTACGGGATGCGGGCACGCCTGCTCGGATCGGAATTGGTTATCGCCGGTGACACATTCGTGCATCATTACGGCAGCGTAAGCATCCGTGCAATAGGGAAGATCTTTGCCGGCATTTACGCGGAAAACAAGCGGTATTTATCCGCGAAATGGGAGGGATATTCGATATTGAAGGAAGAAATCTCCCGTCTTGCGCAAGGAACTTCGCTTACCACAGCTAATCTATACCCCTCGCACGTTACGGTAAAAGGAGCGGATGGCAGCATCTACTGGATTGAAGACGAAATCCGTCATCGAATTGAAACGGCGGATGGCTTTGACGGAGTACGTCTTTCGGTCGTCGATCTTCGTAATTGGACGGAGGGATCTGACATCAGTGATGCTGATATAAGGAACCGACTTAACCTGTTGAATTTGCCGCTTCAACCTGGGGCATCGCCTTCGATGGGGACTCTTGTACAAACACCAGACGGTCAGGTGTACCAGGTGCATAATCGAGGATTACGTCGTTTGGCAAATAGGAAAACGCTGGAATCGTGGCATATGATAGGACGGATTCAAGTTCCAATATCTTGGGAGGAAAAAGCTGGCTTCGGGGAATTTCTTCCGATTGTTTCGCCTCCGACGATTCATTCCTTGGAACTGTGAACGATTATATCCTTGGGGAAAGGAGGATATGACATGTTACGGACCACAATGCCCCGGAAACTGCCGAAACGTCGTAAGGCCGGTCGAAACAAATCCGGTGTACGGAAACCTGCAACACGAAGCAGTGGGTATCATCGGGGATTTCGTAAGGCGTATCAACTCGGTTACAGGATAGGGTATGCAGAAGCTTTTGAAGAGGGCTTTCGTCAAGCGTACTTGGAAAATGGACTCAAACCTTAATCTATAGGAGGCAACAATGGCTAACAACAATTCAATGATCCGGGATCTTACTTTAGCGCCCCTGGGTAAAGTGAAACTGGACTGGGTTAAATCTCATATGCCGTTACTCAATAACATTGAGGAACAATTTAGGAGCGAGTTGCCCTTTAAAGGTCTTAAAGTTTCCATCTGCCTGCATCTGGAAGCTAAAACCGGATACCTTGCCCAAGTTTTACAGGCTGGCGGAGGGGAAGTAGCCGTTTGCGGCAGTAATCCTCTATCAACCCAGGATGATGTGGTGGCGGCGCTTGTTGAAAGCGGGATTACCGCTTATGCATGGCATAATGCAACAGATGAAGAATATCGTTTGCACATGAATAGGGCTTTGGATTTTGGTCCTAATGCGATCATTGACGATGGCGGGGATTTGGTCAGCCTCTTGCATGGTGAGCGTTCTGGCCAGCTAAAGGAAATCATCGGTGGCTGTGAAGAAACGACAACAGGAATTGTTCGTTTAAAGGCTTTGGAGAAAAGCGGCCTTCTCCGGTTTCCTATGATGGCGGTAAATGACGCTTATTGTAAATATCTTTTTGATAATCGGTATGGAACCGGGCAATCGGTATGGGATGGGATCAATCGGACTACAAATCTGGTCGTCGCCGGTAAGACAGTCGTTGTTATCGGGTATGGTTGGTGCGGAAAAGGTGTGGCGATGCGGGCGAAAGGTTTAGGCGCAAAAGTCATCATTACCGAGATTGATCCGATTAAAGCCATTGAGGCTTATATGGACGGCTTTGAAGTCATGACCATGCCGGAAGCGGCCAAACAGGGGGATTTGTTTGTTACTGTAACAGGGAATCGCGATGTCATTGCAAACGAGCACTTTGATGTGATGAAGAATGGTGCGTTGATGTGTAACGCAGGCCATTTCGATATTGAAATCAATAAATCGGATTTGACGGCAAGGGCTGTGAAGATTCGCGAAGTTCGCAAAAATATTGATGAGTACGAGATGAAAGACGGACGCAAGTTATATTTGATAGCGGAAGGCCGGTTGGTGAACCTTGCTGCCGGAGATGGTCATCCTGTAGAGGTGATGGATCTTACCTTTGCTTTACAGGCTCTCTCCCTGAAACATATTGTCCAGAATGGCAGGTTGCTAAAGGCTGAAGTACATTCTGTACCTGTTGAAATTGACCGCAATGTAGCTTATCTGCGTTTAGAATCATTAGGGATTCATATAGACCAGCTTACAAAAGAGCAAGAAAATTATTTGTCCAGTTGGACCGACTGAACCAGGGGGAGAGAGATGAACATGAGGAAACGCTTATTTACTTCCGAATCCGTAACCGAAGGCCATCCGGATAAGATGTGCGACCAAATTTCCGATGCCGTTCTAGATGCCATATTTGCAGAGGATCCTCAGGCTAGAGTCGCTTGCGAAACAGCCGTTTCTACAGGACTTGTATTGGTCACAGGAGAAATTACTACCTCGGCTTATGTAGACATACCTGAAATTGTACGCCGGACGATCAAAGAAATTGGCTATGATAATGCGGAATATGGGTTCGATGGCAATACCTGTGCCGTTTTGGCGGCAATCAATGAACAATCTCCGGATATTTCTATTGGAGTCAGCAAAGCGTTAGAGACTAGAGAAGGAAATATGGAAGAGGATGACTTGGAATCTATCGGTGCGGGTGACCAGGGGTTAATGTTTGGTTTTGCTTGCAATGAAACGCCTGAATTAATGCCATTACCGATCTCAATGTCTCACCGTCTGGCACGTCGATTGGCGGAGCTGCGGAAAAACGCAATTCTCCCTTATTTACGGCCGGATGGCAAGACACAGGTGACGGTGGAATATGAAGGTGATTCCCCTATTCGTATTGAAACGGTTGTCATTTCGACTCAGCACCATCCGGAAGTTACTCTCGAACAAATTAAAAAGGATTTGCTTGAACATTTGATAAAACCGGTGATTCCGAATGATTTAATCGATGAAAAAACAAAGTACTATATTAATCCTACCGGGCGTTTTGTTATTGGCGGTCCACATGGAGATGCAGGTTTAACGGGGCGTAAAATCATAGTCGATACGTACGGTGGTTATGCCCGCCACGGTGGAGGCGCTTTTTCCGGGAAGGACCCGACGAAAGTGGACCGTTCTGCTGCTTATGCTGCCCGGTATGTAGCAAAAAATATAGTAGCAGCAGGGCTTGCTGATAAATGTGAAGTTCAATTAGCGTATGCCATCGGTGTCGCTAATCCGGTTTCAATCAGTGTGGATACGTACGGGACAGAAACAGTAGATGAAGAGCTCCTGGTTCAATTGATACGGAATAACTTTGATCTTCGCCCGGCAGGAATCATCAAGATGTTGGATCTGAGGCGGCCGATTTACCGGTCTACCGCAGCATACGGGCATTTTGGCCGTAATGATCTGGATGTTCCTTGGGAGAAAACGGATAAAGCAGCTATATTAAAGAATCATGTTAACGGCAATTAAAGCTTGAAGGCTCTTTCCATTGGGAAAGAGCCTTCTTTTATAACTGCTTTCTAAAAAACTCATCTTGTTGTATCTTCATCGGCAAGTCCAGACAGGTGTTTTCCGGAGATTCAATGGTCCAGCCTGCTACCTTCGTTCCGCAAATGACAGCTTTTTTTAATGGCAGCCCTTTTATGAGCCCCATTACGGTCCCTGAGAAGAAGGCATCGCCAGCTCCGCTCGTATCAACAAGCTTCACCGGAAAGACAGGTTGATAACCAGAATCTTTAGTAAAGGAATCGTAATAGACGGATCCTTGATCCCCCAATGTAACCACCATGGAGCCGAGCCCCGAACGTTCAACAAACTGAATAAGAGAGTCAATTTTTTGATCTACGGTGAGATTCGTAAAGTCTAGCTTTAAAAATAGATCCGCTTCAAAATTATTGCATATAAAACAATCTAAATCACCTAGAATCTCGGTATGCTTTAAAATCACATCTAAGTTGCCGGGGACACCGTAGATCGGCTTTTTTTCTTTTTTTGCTATCTTAATGACATGATTGGCAATTTCAATCGTCAAATCCAATTCAAGCGCAATATGGGAGGATTGTCCGATGACGGTTTTTCCTTTACTGGCAATGAAACGCTGCAGGAGAGTAAAATCCGGTATTTGCGAGATGGAACCGGCTAAGTCTCCCTTTTCATCTAAGACGGCAAGCCACATTCCCATTCCACGCTGCTTCGACCGGATTTGATACTCATTATTTACTTTTAATTTTTGAAGCCTTTCTACAACCTCTCTCCCTATCGCAGTGTCATCAACGGAAGTAACGAAAGTCGTAAGCAAATGAAGGTTGGCTAAGTTCTCCGCTATATTTCTTCCAACACCGCCGTGGACAAATTGAATATTGCCTAAATTTCTAGTATATGGATGATAACTTTGGATGGCGAAACCCTTGCAATCTATAAATATCGTACCAATAACACATACCGGTGAGTGCAAAGGATGTTCATCTCCTTCTCAAGGATGATCATTTAATCAACACCTGACTTTTCTAGTACATTATATTCACATGATTTAAGGCATGCTTGGGTAAAGGGCGGACATTCATTTTTTGATGAAGAGCTCCTAGTTCAATTGATAGGAAAAACCCGTCAATCGGGTTTAGGTCTGCGTCTATTTTGTCCAGACTTAGGTGATCTGTACGGTCCTCCTGCGATTCCGCGCATACATTAACCAATAGTTAAAACAATATTTTCAAGGAGGGATCGTTCCGGTGAAAGGAGTAATCCTTGCTGGGGGTACAGGCACTCGGCTGCACCCGATGACGAAGCTGATTAACAAGCACCTGCTGCCTGTCGGAAACGTTCCGATGCTGCACTTCGCCGTGCAGAAACTGTCCGAAGCCGGGGTAAGGGATATTTTGCTCATCATCCCCAAGCTTTCGAGCGGGTTGTTCATCGAGTATTTCGGAAGCGGAGCGGAGTGGAACGTTCGGATCACATACCGGGTTCAAGACCAAGCGGGAGGCATCGCCAAAGCGCTCGGAATGGCCGAAGGCTTTATACAATCGCAAGAAAAATTCATCCTACTCCTAGGGGATAATATTTATGAAGATTCGCTGGCAGGCTATATAGCCGCTTTCGAGCGGCAGGCGGCGGGGGCCATGGTATTGCTCAAACAAGTAAACGATCCGCACCGTTACGGCGTGCCGGAGCTCGACGGAATGGGAATTAAGCGAATCGAGGAGAAGCCTATCGACCCGAAGTCCGACTATTGCGTTACGGGCATCTATTTGTATGATGGCTCCGTATTTGACAAAGTAAGCAGCCTCGAACCGTCCAAGCGCGGCGAATTGGAGATTACCGACGTTAACAATTTATACGCGGCGGAAGGAACGCTGAAATATGACGTTCTGCAGGGCTGGTGGACGGACGCCGGCACGCCGGCATCGCTGGTCGAAGCCGCAGCGCGCGTATTGAGAGAGAATGAATAGCAGTGAGCTACTGTTGCGGCCGGACTTTAGGGATAGAATTGCCTATTATCACAAAAGTTTGAGCTTCAAGAAGGTTCCGAGAGCTTCGGTCAAGCAACTCCTTCGACGCAACCGGCAGAAATTCATCGAGAAATGGCAAGTGGAGCCTGAGTAATTTATGTAACCCTTAGAGCGAATGAATCTTATTTGAAAATATTTGAGGCAACGGCGAGAACGTTTTCATCGTGAAGTGATGAGGATGTTCTTTTTTTGCGTTCGGAGATGCTTGGATAGATGTTTTCACTATGCGTACAAGTGCCGTCACCTTAGTACAATACCCTTACATAAGATGAATTTATCGGAGGTGAATTATCTAAATAGAGGGTGTAAGAAGAAACCTCTGGTGAAGCATTCGGACGACCGGGGATTTTTCACGGAGCTGCTGCGCGAAGAGCTGTTCGTGAAATTTGGTCAGGCTTCGATTTCCAAATCGTATACGGGCGTCATTAAAGCGTTTCATTATCACAAACATCAGGATGAAATCTGGTATTTCCTTTCGGCAACGCTCAAGTTGAGCTTCACGATATGAGACTCCATTTAAGCACATATGGAATAACGGAAACCCACTACATGGGGAAGAGAGTCCATATCTGCTGTTCATTCCCCGGGACGTTGCGCACGGTTACCGCGTATTGGGAAACACGGCCGCTTATATCGTGTATTTTACCAACACATACGATCCGCGCAACCCGGATGAATACCACATTACTTACGACGACCCTAAGATCGGCTTTACAGCTGGAGGAGGGATATAATCATGAAACGATTGCGACCGGTTCTTCGCGGAAGAAAGAGAGTGCGCAGACTCGGGCGTCACCAGGTCCGGAAGCGGAAGTTTGCCGGCAAGTCCAAACCCGCTCGGTTCCGCCGTAATGCCACCCTGCGGCGAGGAAGGAAACGGAATCGCAAATATTCGCGCAAACGGCTGTATCCTAGAGCGTACTACAGAGCTTACAACATGGAGTTCAATAAGAAATATGAAGAGGGCTTCCAGGCCGGATATGCGCAAGGGCTTCAGGAACCCTATCAGCCGCCGACTTCATCGGATCAGCTCTCGGCCGCGCCCAATCCTGCTCTCGTCCCGTAATCGTCTGAAGGAGGAATGCTTGTGGTTCATCGAACGAACGTGAAACGGATTTCTCATGCAGTCCTCAGAGGGCGGGTGCACGGAGGCCGGGACGGCTATGCTTCGGGTTATGCTTACGGATATCATTTGGCCCGGTGCCAAAGCGTATTGAACACATACCCTTCCTTGCATGAAGAACGAAGACATGTCCGAATCCTGTATGTGGAAGAGGGAAGTCCCGGATTTACGACGATTGATTTGGGGATTCAACGTGCTTTGAGTATACTTGCTTACGAAGTGGTGATCGTACGGCATTACGAAGATGCCATATCTCTTGCAGAGTCGGTGAGGCCGGATCTGGTGCTCGTCCTGAACGGGATCTCGGCTGCCCGTATGGCACAGATCCAGCACATTCGGGAGAGAGGGTATAGAACCGCAGTCTGGCTTATGGACGATCCGTATTTTACCGACATCACGGCGGGTTTTGTTTCGTTGTACGATTATATCTTTACGCATGAGGCAGGGACCGTCGACTTCTACCGGCAGCGCGGCTGCAGCCGCACCTATTACTTACCGGCCGCCGTCTGTCCCGAGACGGTGCGCCCGCAGATTGTCGAGCCCGGCTATCGCGCTGACGTAACCTTTATCGGCACCGCTTTCGCGAACCGGATCGAATTCTTTAACAAGGTAACCCCCGCATTAGTCAAACGGAAGGTGCGCCTGTTTATAGCTGGAGGCGGTTGGGATCGTCTGAAAGATTGGAAGAAGCTGAAATCATCCATAGACCTACGGGGTGTCTTGTACGACCATAATATTCGTCATTATTCGGGCTCCCGTTTGGTCATTAACCTGCACCGCTCTGAAGGTGAGAAACTAAATTCCCGGAGGCTCAAGGCATTATCGCCTAATCCGCGGACTTTTGAAGTCGCAGCTTGCGGATCGCTGCAGCTCACGGATGTACGCGAGGAGCTCCCCCGTTTTTACGAACACGGTGCCGAAATTGATACATTCGGAAGCCCGGAGGAGCTGGTCGATAAGATCATCTACTATATGTCGCACGAAGACAGGAGAAGTACCGTTGCGTTAAACGGATTATATAAGACTTTGCAATCGCACACGTATGTTCATCGAGTTAAAGAATTGCTTGGGGCAGTTTTCGGGTAACGTGAAACTTGCAAGTACTGGAGGGGAGAGTATGCGAACCAGACGGAAATATGCCAACATCATGGCCAGAGCGCGGGCCACCGGAAGCCATAACGGGTATACTCTTGGGTTTCAGAACGGCCGCAGGCTCGGACGCTGCGAAACCGTCATCCGTGCGATAACGAAAGAAGCGCCCATTCGACACGGGATGTCCGTTTTATGCATTACATCCGGTTTAAACGCTCCCTTTGCACCTATTGATAAAGCCGTGTTGGAGGCGCTGCAGATGCAGGTTGCAAGAGTCGGGGCCGTTTCGGCGTTAGGCGATATTGTGAAGACGGCGAGGGATTTCAAGCCGGATCTGGCGTTGGTGTTGCTGGGCACGCGCGTGCCGCCCGAGACCGTCAACAGGTTAAAAGTGATGGGGATTCGGATGGCCATCTGGTATTCGGACGATCCCTATTACACCGATAGGACAAGGAACACGGCTAGGCATTACGATATCGTCTTCACCAATGAGCTAAGCTGTGTAGAATTTTACCGTCAGCACGGATGCCGCTACGTGATTCATCTGCCGCTGGCCGCTCATTTCAAGGGGTTCCACCCGAAGCCGGTAAGAGAGTCCTACATGAGCGATATTTGCTTTATGGGCAGCGCGTATTGGCACCGGGTCGAATTTTTTGATCAAATCGCCGATTATTTAGCCACGAAGAACGTCAGGATTTTCGGCATTTGGTGGAAGAGGCTCAAGAGCTATTCTCGTCTGAAGTCCTCCATTCAAATGAAGTGGCTTACGCCTGAGGAAACGGCTAACTACTATAACGGCGCCAAAATCGTCATCAATCTCCACCGCTCGCCGCATGACGAGACGTATAACGAGAACAGCGCACGCATTCCCGCCTGGTCGACAAATCCGCGCACCTTCGAAATATGCGCAACCGGGACCTTTCAACTAACGGACGCCAGGCAGGATCTGACGGGATTGTACGTACCCGGCCGGGACCTGATCGTCTATTCATCGCCTGAGGAGCTTGTGTCGAAGATTGAGCATTATCTCCGTAATGAGGAGGAGCGCAATCAGATCGCCCTAAGCGGTCTCGACCATACGGTCCGGAACCATGATTATCACCAAAGAATCGCAACTTTATTACGTACGATAAATGAACTGCCCGTTTGACGCATACCGTAACAGCATGCACGAGGGCCTAATTTGCTGGCCTATTATTTTTGGACGGACACACAGGTACAGATGACGTTCGGCTCACTTGTTCTCTATATATATTGAACTACTGAAATGGTTGGAGCCTGGCGATGATTGTGGTGTTCCAGTAATGAATGACCCAAGCTAATGATGGAATCAAAGTTACATCACCGATGGCGATATTTGGGAATACCTACCGCCACAATCAAGAACGGAGGACTGCTGATGAGAAGACTTAAACGGTTGGGTGCCCGATCGAAAACGGATTTGAATAGGGTAAGACGGCAGGCGAAGCAATATGGATTTTCGATGGGTAGGCATTTCGGATATTATCTTGGACGCTGTGAGGCTATCATCCGGCATATATCACCGCTGCCTGACCGGAACTGGAATATCAAAGTGCTCTATGTCGCCAAAGGCTTTGTCCTTCCATACACAGCGATCGACAATGCGATCATCGATGGATTGCGTGCTATTGTTCGAGAAGTGGAAATCTTTAATTGGAAACCTGGAGTACCCATGCAGCCCGATCTTGCCGAATTCGCTATTGCAGCGCAACCGGATCTAGTACTCGTCTTGGAAGGCCACACAATGGATGTAGCCCAAATTGATCGTATTCGTGAAGCCGGAATCCGCACAGCTGTCTGGTTGACCGATGATCCGTACTATACAGACATTACGGCTGCCATTGTTCCTCACTACGATTACATCTTCACGTTGGAATTAAGCTGTCTGGAATTTTATCGCCAACTCGGTTGTACTCAAGTGCATTACCTGCCTTTTGCGGCTGATGTCAGGATATTTCGCCCATTACACGTCGATTTCTCCCGGCGGCGGGATGTATGCTTTCTCGGAAATGCTTTTTGGAACCGGGTGAAATTGTTTGACCAGGTTGCCCCGTATTTGGCGAGCAAAAACACCTATATTAGCGGTTTTTGGTGGAAAAGGTTAAAAAAATACCGTATATTAGCTAATAATATCGATCTGAACCGCTGGCTGGTGCCCGAAGAGTCGAACGTGATGTACAACGCTTCGCGTATTGCCCTCAATCTCCACCGGGCACATGATGACAACACGTTAAACAGTAACAGCAGACAAATTCCCGCGCTGTCGCCGAATCCCCGCGTGTTTGAAATTGCAGCGTGCGGCACGATGCAATTGACCGATATTCGGGAGGATCTCGGTCGCTTCTTTACGCCAGGAGAGGAGATCGTGACATATGCTTCGCCGCAGGAGATGATCGAAAAGATCGAGTACTATTTGCATCACGAAGACGAACGGCAGGCAATTGCACTTCGGGCATTGCACCGTACGCTGCGGGAGCATACGTATCCGAAGCGTCTGGCGCAAATGTTGCAGGTCGTCTTTGGATAATTGAATGATCAAAGGAGGCAAAATTATGGCTCGTCCTAAAAAACGCTCCGGTCGAAAAAAATCGATTGTCCGCGTAAAAAAACGGAAGTTAGCCCGGAGAAAAGGCCGCAGACACCGGAGAGTATCCGTCAGAAACAGGGCGTACAATGCCGGATTTAATCAGGGGTATAACGAAGGGTTCAACATTGGATTCGCCCAAGGACTTCAGGATGGAAGCGTACAGCTGATCTCTTAAACGGGGCTATCCCAAAAGCCAATGGCTTAGGGTCAGCCCCTTCGTTTGTTTGAATTATTGTAAAAATAAAAACCTATCCTTGGTAAAATGGAGGTACCACCCAACCAAAGGTTTCTATGTACATTCAATACCATGGACCAACTTACTCTGCCAATGGAATTAA
Organism: Bacillota bacterium; assembly: GCA_051750645.1. Classification (GTDB taxonomy): domain Bacteria; phylum Bacillota; class Bacilli; order Paenibacillales; family Paenibacillaceae; genus Pristimantibacillus. The sequence goes on from JBNJJW010000015.1 coordinate 97,004, forward strand.
CTGAAGATATTCCCGAAAATCACCTCGTTCGTGTTGTGAACGAGGCTGTGAATCGCTTGAGAGACAGCATCTTTGCCGCTGCTTATCCTGGTGGTTGCCGGGATAGCTACCCTCCGAAAATGTTGACGAAAGTCATCATCTATGCCTACACCTAGCGCATCTACTCCTCTCGCCAGATTGCAAAACTGTACGTGAAAACGTCATGTTTATGTGGATTGCAGGCCGACAACGACCGGACTTCCGTACCATCAAGAGTCAGTCTGAAGTATCTGCAATGGATTCCGACATTCCTGCTTCGCGGCTTGCCAAAAGTAAGCTTAGAGGTCGGGTGGCTTTCCCTTGCCCACAATTTGCTTAAGCAAGCAACTATCAATCAAAAAAGAAATATGGCGGTACAGGAATAACTTCCTGCACCGCCATATTTTCATATTTCACACCTTTTTTTGAAGAAAGCGAGCAATCTCTGCTGCGAGCTTACCACTTTTGAGACAGCCCCTTCTTCTATAATAGCTTTCTAAAAAACTCATCTTGTTGTATCTTCAACGGCAAGTCCAGACAGGTGTTTTCCGGAGATTCAATGGTCCAACCTGTTACCTTCGTTCCGCAAATGACAGCTTTTTTTAATGGTAGCCCTTTTACCAACCCCATTACGGTCCCTGAGAAGAAGGCATCGCCAGCTCCGCTCGTATCAACAAGCTTCACCGGAAAGACAGGTTGATAACCAGAATCTTTAGAATAGGATCGTAAAGACGGATCCTTTTCCCCCAAATGTAACCACCAAGGAGCCGAGCCCCGAACGTTCAACAAATTGAATAAGAGAGTCAATTTTTTGATCTACAGTGAGATCCGTAAAGTCTAGCTTTAAAAATAGATCCGCATCAAAATTATTGCATTAGAGAATGGTGAAAAGGCAGCCGATCTTGATAGCTTGATCCAGCGATTTTCAGGATTCAAACGACCGCCAAAAGGCAAGAAAAACTAGCTCGGCAACAACAATTAGTTCTCCTCGTTGGCGTACGGCTGGTATATAATCGTAATCCTCCATGTGTACGGTTTTTGACCTATTTTTTGTAATTTTCATGCATATGTTCGACGAAACAAGCCTCAAACCCTGTGGTTACTTGATTTTTTAATTGTTCAGCAAGCACTAATTAAACGTAGATTTAGAGATCTTTGCCTAAGTACATGAGTCTTATTCTTTGAAACAGTTGTATTCGTCCATACTCCACTACCATCCGACTCATATCTTAATTATTATCAGGTATTCGTCGAGCCGGGCATTCAAGTGAAAACACACTGGAGGGAGTATTATTGAGGACGTTCAAACATAAACGCAAGAAAACGTTGATAAAGAAAAAAAGGCATATATCCAAATTAAAACTACGTAAATTGAACCGAAAAAAAACTTTAAGAGCAAAGAAAAAAGGCAAGTTAAAGAAGAAGTTATATGTTAAAAAGAAAAAAAGCTTGAAGAGAAGAAAAAGTAAAACTAGTCTTCGAAAGGATGTAGTGAAAATGGCAGCAAGAATAAGCGGTCTTTTACTAGGATCACATGATAATCCATTTAATGGAATGGTTTTTCTTGTAGAGCATGGGATTCGCCGATGGATTCCAGGTCCAGAGATTTTTGAATCCTATGGCTTCCATTGGCCGGATGTACGGTGGGTAGACACTCAACTGCTGAATTGTTTTACACCCGGTCCTAACTTGCCGTTTCCTCCCTCGCTTGAAATGAAAGACCGTAAGAGTAAAATTTTGTATAACATTGACGTAAAAAACTCCGTTGGACTGGAGATTGGGCCGTTAACATGGTCGATTGTCAGAAAGAACGAAGGAAACATCTACTACGCTGATCATACTACCACAGAAGAACTTATTAAAAAATACCAGTACGATCCTAATGTAGATGTAACCAATATTCCTCAAATCGATTTTATTTTGGGTGAAAAAACTTATCGGGAGACTATTCCGTCTTATCTTTCCTTCGACTATATTGTTGCATCTCACGTAATAGAACATATTCCCGACGTCATTGGATGGTTGGCCGAATTGAATGAGATTTTAAAGGATGGAGGATTTGTATGTTTGGCTGTTCCGGATAAGCGGTATACGTTCGATTATTTTCGTAAACTTACTACTGCAGGGGAATTGATTGACGCGTATCTCAACCGATTAAGACGCCCAAGCCCGAGGCAAATCTTTGATTACTTATCTAATGTTGCCAAAATCAATACCGCAGATACATGGTCTCCAGACTTTGATGCTTCAAATGTCGAACGATATCATTCCGACGATTCTGCAATGTGTCACTGCATTGAGAATTTTCAGAATAATGAATATCTAGATGTACATTGTTCAGTGTTTACCTCGCATTCGTTTTTGGAACTTTTTAATCAGCTTAGCAGACTTCATTTAGTTAATTTTAAAATCGCAAAATTTTACGAAACGGAGAGGTTATCAAACGAATTCATTATTATTTTGCAAAAGTTGCATAAATAAAAATGTTTGAATGGATGATGGCCATAGCAACATAATATGCAACGTTTCGTAATAAGAAAGGGGAGCAAGCGTGCCGGAGCTGGACGGAACGGTAATAGCGAATAGTTGGATCTAGCGTTGGTTTGCTGGGCATTCGCGTGGCGCCCGAGACCGTCAACAGGTTAAAAGCGATGGGGATTCGGACGGCTATCTGGTATTCGGACGATCCCTATTACACCGATATGACAAGGAACACGGCTAGGCATTACGATATCGTCTTCACCAATGAGCTAAGCTGTGTAGAATTTTACCGTCAGCACGGATGCCGCTACGTGTTTCATCTGCCGCTGGCCGCTCATTAAGGAGTTTGCCCGAAGCCGGTAAGAGTGTCCTACATGAGCGATATTTGCTTTATCTTGGCACCGGGTCGAATTTTTTGATCAAATCGCCGATTATTTAGCCACGAAGAACGTCAGGATTTTCGGCATTTGGTTGAAGAGGCTCAAGAGCTATTCTCGTCTGAAGTCCTCCATTCAAACAAAGTGGCTTACGCCTGAGGAAACGGCTAACTACTATAACGGCGCCAAAATCGTCATCAATCTTCATCGCTCGCCGCATGATGAGACTTTTAACAAGAATAGCGCGCGCATTCCCGCCTGCACGACGAATCCGCGAACCTTCGAAATATGCGCAAGCGGGACCTTTCTGCTAACGGACGCCAGGGAGGATCTGACGGGGCTGTACGTATCCGGTCGGGACCTAATCGTCTATTCATCGCCTGAGGAGCTTGTGTCAAAGATTGAGTATTATCTCCGTAATGAGGAGGAGCGCAATCAAATCGCCCTAAGCGGTCTCGACCATACGGTCCGGAACCACGATTATCACCAAAGAATAGCAACTTTATTACGTACAATAAATGAACTACCCGTATGACGCATACCGCTAACATCATGCACGAAGGCCGAATTTGCTGGCCTATTATTTTTTGGACGGACACACAGGTACAGATGACGTTCCGGCTCACTTGTTCTCCATATATATTGAACTACTGATGTAAGGAGGAAAGAACATTGAGAATCTTGATTATGGCGGGCAGACAAGGGACGAGATTTTGGCCGCGCAGTGTCAAGGCGTTTCCGAAGCAGTTTCTTGCCCTGACTTCCGACGAAACGATGCTACAGTAAACGTACCGCCGTTTTCTCCAATGGCTGCCGAAAAATGTCCGTCTATGTTGTCACCGTTAAGCCGTACGTACCCCTCGTGTCCAAACAGCTTCCCGAGTTGGACGACGAACAGCTTATAGTGGAGCCGGAGCCGAAAGGATACCGGTCCTTGATTTCCGCCCTTCACTTCCCCGCTCGGGCCGATGACGAAGTGCTGGGTGACCACCCCGTCCGATCAGTACACTCCGGATGGGGACGGACTTAGAGAAGTATTGGAGGAAGCGGAGCGTATCGCCCTGAATGACCGGGCCTTCGTGACGCTTGGCGTAGCGCCAACCAACCCGAGACCGGCTACGGATATATTCGGACCGGTCCGTCGGATGACGTAGATAATGCCCTGGTGACGGAGGCATTCATTGAGAAGCCCCCGATGGACGTTGCCGAGCAGCTCTTCCGGCTGCCCAATGTGTATTGGAATAGCGGATCTTTATTTGGAAGCCTTCTACGATCGCGTATTACATGGAGCGCTATCAGAAGGAGATGTGGTCGCTGCTCTCCGGGTTCGATATGCAATGGGAGCGGGTATATGCGGGGCTTCCCAAGCTGTACGTCGACTATGCGATTCTGGAGAAGGCGGACGTGATTAATACGATACCGGTTCGCTTTGAATGGGATGAGGTCGGTTCGTGGACGTTCCTTGAGCGCATTTACGAGCCGGATGCCGACGGGAATATCGTGATGGGAGATGTCAGCGCAATGGATACCGAAAACAGCATTATTTATACCGAGAACCGAAAAGATCTGGTGATCGGCGTCAAGGATCTCATCATCCTGCCAACGAAGCACGGGCTGCTGATTTGCGACAAAGGAAGCGAACAGCGCATTAAACAGGAATTGAGATTTTTCTGATCGATCGGTGTTATCTAACTTCAAGAGCTACACCAATGGATTTTGGTAGGGATTGTTTGTTGCTACGATCACATGCATGTATATCGAACAAACAATGATCACGAAAGATTGTTTCACCGAACAAAGACACGTCATAGACGTATGACGTGATTACGCAGCCCCTTCTAACATTAAGCCTGACAAATAGATTCAGACGTCTTTGCAAAGGTACATGAGCCTTTTTCTTTGAAACAGTGGTATACGACATATTCCATTACAATTCGACTCATTAAATCAAGCTGTGGAATTCATTTGGAAACGCACTGGAGGGAGTACCATTGAGGACGTTCAAACATAAACGCAAGAAAACGTTGATAAAGAAAAAAAGGCATATATCCAAATTAAAACTTCGTAAATTGAACCGAAAAAAAACTTTAAGAGTAAAGAAAAAAGGCAAGCTAAAGAAGAGGTTATATGTTAAAAAGAAAAAAAGATTGAAGCGAAGGAAAAGTCAGTTAAGAGAGAAAATGAAAACGAAGGTGAATTTACAAGACTCTCCATATGATAGCGAATATCAGGAGAATATCGATTTTTCAAATTATCAAACCGATATTAAAGCATTAGCTTTTTATCTCCCCCAATTTCATACATTCCCTGAGAATGATGCCTGGTGGGGGAAAGGATTCACAGAATGGGTTAATACTCGAAAAGCTAAGCCACGATTTGAAGGCCATTATCAACCGCGTGAACCCCATCCGGACATTGGCTATTACGATTTAAGCAATGTAGATACACTCCGAGAACAAGCAGTGCTAGCCAAACAGCATGGAATATATGGATTTTGTTTTTATTATTACTGGTTCTCGGGGAAAAGACTCATGGAGAAACCAGTAGATTTGCTCCTGGAACATCCGGAAATTGATTTACCTTTTTGTCTTTGCTGGGCTAATGAGAATTGGACTCGTGTATGGGATGGAGGCAGCAAAGATGTTATTATGAAGCAACCCTACCATGACCATGATAAAGAATTATTTATTGATGATATAAAGAAATACATCGATGATAGCCGGTATATCCGAATTAATGGTAAGCCCATAATTATCGTTTACAATCCCGGCGAACTTCCTAATATTGCAGATACATTTTCCCGTTGGAGAAAGCGCGCAAAACAAGTAGGAATAGGCCCAATAATAATTTGGACTTGTCAGACCTGGAGCAACAATGCAAGTAAATTAAATATAAACTCTTTGATAGATGCTGAAGTGGAATTTCATATGTGGCACGAAAATTTGGTTATAAGTGATTTGGATTTAAAGGGAAAGGAAGCTAACATTATCAATTATAAACAACTTGTCAGCAATCAATATACCGAATATAACAATAATGACAAGGGAAATCCACCAGTATATCGGACCGTCATAATGGGGTGGGACAATGCCGCACGGCGGGAAAATAACTGGACAACATATTATGCTTATTCGTTAAAAAGCTTCTATGAGTGGTTACTTTTTGCAATAAAAGAAGCACGAGAAGCTTTCAAACCGGAAGAACGATTTATTTTCATTAATGCTTGGAATGAGTGGGCCGAAGGCACCTATCTTGAACCTGATTTAAAGTACGGATATGCGAACATTAACACGCTATCTAAGGGACTTTTTGACCTTCCTTTCGATTATCATATTAAAGTGTTGCCGCTAACGCATAATGTCCGTTAATTGACGGAGTCTGCTGTCCGAGATCTGACGATAATTCTGTCCAAATATAGAAAGGAAAGTCCCGAACCGAGACTTTCCCGTGCATTAAACGAACTGATTCTGGTTTTTTTCGGAGATCAAAGGTTGCTTCCCTCATGATCACATACCAGTCACGATCAAGCTTCAGCCTACAGGGAACAGATCGGTCTCCGATCCGGAGTTCCATGCATTCCCCGCAGTGAAACCCGTACGTCTGGCCTTACATGTGAACAACCTAACTGCCATATTCCGAGTCATAGGTCATTTTGTACCAGGTAGGGTTTTTCATGACAGTTCGCCCTGGATGACGAACTTCACCATATGATCGTCAATCAAGCTCTTCATGCTCTGCGCCCCATATAGCAGGCTGTCCGTACAGACCTTGTTCAGCATGCGTGCCGAACAGCCGGAGAAGCGATACATCTCCTCCATAGATGTAGGCTCTCGCTTCAGCATGCTCATAGTGTGGAATCTTGCATTGTAGATCAATCTGCTGCCGCAAGACGTCATCGCCGCTGGCGAAACAACGGTTATGATGATCTGGAAGAAGAACGGCATGAGCGGCTATGACCACAGCCAACAAATCGTGCGTCACGCCGGTCTTAGTCTGCGAAAACAGCTTAGGTCTTCACAAAGGGGAGACGACCATCAGCAAGCGAGGTCACTGTCGCTTCCGGGCCTTGCTGTTTCGGGTGGCACTGACTATAGTCGCCAAGAACACGGAGTTCCGCGCACTGCACTTGTACTTCACGACGCGTCGGGATAACCCGCTGAAGAAGATACAGTCGATGATTGCGATCTGTAACAAGCTTATTCGCGTCTTGTTAGAACTCGGCCGTAAACAGAAGAACTATGACCGCCAGTAAAGTGCTCGGCCCTCACCGGGAGGCTCAATTGCAAACGGCAGCTTAATTCATTCACAGCTTAGTAACTCACGTTCGTTTCATCACTTATGCACATGTTGTTCTTTGACAAACGAAGTACGGATCTCTGGTAGAAATCATCACCATAAGGGCATCGACCCCGTTAAGGGCTAACCTGGCCTCCACCTCCTTGAGAGGTAGAACAAAGGAATGTAAGGACATCGAACCAGGGAGATATGGGAGGGTAAACTGCAAGGGTTCATGTGGTGATCCATATGTGACCATATGGCTTTTAAAACGAGGTGACCACCACCTCTATTCCTGCCAACAGGTAGATCCCATATATTCACTCTCCGTCAAATATTATCCTCAGGCGCTTCGTGCGTCAAAGATGAAAACATGTGTAATAATGAGAAAAAGGAGAAAACACTAATTTATTGAGGGAGGAAAGAGCATTGAAAATCTTGATTATGGCGGGAGGACAAGGGACGAGATTTTGGCCGCGCAGTGTCAATGCGTTTCCGAAGCAATTTCTTGCCCTGACTTCCGAAGAAACGACGCTGCGGCAAACGTACCGCCGTTTTCTCCAATGGCTGCCGATAAAGACCGGGCTATTGTGACGCTTGGCGTAACGTCAACCAGACCCGAGACAGGTTACGGATATATTCGAACCGTTCCGTCGGATGATGATGGAGCCCTGGTGGCGGAGAATTCATCGAGAAGCCCCCGCTGGACGTTGCCGAGCAGCTCATCCTACCTAATGTGTATTGGAATAGCGGGATCCCCGAATGCCGACGGGAATATCGTGATCAACGGATACCGAAAACAGCATTATTACCGAGAACCGCAAGACGCTGGTGATCGGCTTCAAGGACCTCAACGAAGCACGGGCTGCAGATTTGTGGCACAGGAAGCGAACAGCCGCATAAAACAGGGATTGAAATTTTTCTGATCGATCGGTGTTATCCAACTTCAAGAGCTACACCAATGGATTTTGGTAGGGATTGTTTGTTGCTACGATCACAAGCATGTACCTCGAACAAACAACGATCACGAAAGATTGTTCCACCGAACAAAGACACGTCATCGACGTGTGACGTGATTACGCAGCCCCTTCTTTCATTAAGTCTGACAAATAGATTCAGACATCTTTGCCTAGGTACATGAGCCTTTTTCTTTGAAACAGTGGTATACGTCCATATTCCATTACAATCAGACTCATATCCTTTATTATGATCAGGTCAGGTATTCGTCGAGCCGGGCATTCAAGTGGAAACACACTGGAGGGAGTACCATTGAGGACGTTCAAACAGAAAACGTTGATAAAGAAAAAAAGTCATATATCCAAATTAAAACTTCGTAAATTGAACCGAAAAAAAACTTTAAGAGCAAAGAAAAAAGGCAAGCTAAAGAAGAGGTTATATGTTAAAAAGAAAAAAAGATTGAAGCGAAGGAAAAGTCAGTTAAGAGAGAGAATGAAAAAAAAGCGTCGAAGAAAAAAGAAAACGAAGGTGATGATTTTACAAGATTCGAATTTACAAGACTCTCCATATGATAGCGAATACCAGGAGAATATCGATTTTTCAAATTATCAAACCGATATTAAAGCATTAGCTTTTTATCTCCCCCAATTTCATACATTCCCTGAGAATGATGCCTGGTGGGGGAAAGGATTCACAGAATGGGTTAATACTCGAAAAGCTAAGCCACGATTTGAAGGCCATTATCAACCGCGTGAACCCCATCCTGACATTGGCTATTACGATTTAAGCAATGTAGATACACTCCGAGAACAAGCAGTGCTAGCCAAACAGCATGGAATATATGGATTTTGTTTTTATTATTACTGGTTCTCGGGGAAAAGACTCATGGAGAAACCAGTAGATTTGCTCCTGGAACATCCGGAAATTGATTTACCTTTTTGTCTTTGCTGGGCTAATGAGAATTGGACTCGTGTATGGGATGGAGGCAGCAAAGATGTTATTATGAAGCAACCCTACCATGACCATGATAAAGAATTATTTATTGATGATATAAAGAAATACATCGATGATAGCCGGTATATCCGAATTAATGGTAAGCCCATAATTATCGTTTACAATCCCGGCGAAATTCCTAATAATGCTGATACATTTTCCCGTTGGAGAAAGCGCGCAGAACAAGTAGGAATAGGTCCAATATTAATTTGGACTTGTCAGACCTGGGGCAATAATGCAAGCAATTTAAATATAAACTCTTTAATAGATGCTGAAGTGCAATTTCCACCTCATAGTATGTTGTACGACAATATGAATGTAAGTAATTTGGATTTAAGCGGAAAAGAGGCAACGATATTCGATTATAAGCAACTTGTCAGCGGTCTATATTCCGACTATGAAAAGAAAGTCACGGGAAATCTACCTGTATATCGTTCCGTCATGATGGGGTGGGACAATGCCGCACGCAGGGAAAATAACTGGATGACTTTTTACGCTTATTCGTTAAAAAGCTTCTATGAGTGGTTGCTCTTGGCAATAAAACAAACAAGGGATGATTTTAATCCTGAAGAACGATTTATTTTCATTAATGCTTGGAATGAATGGGCCGAAGGTACCTATCTTGAACCTGATCTAAAGTACGGATATGCGAACATTAACACGCTTTCTAAGGCACTTTTTGACCTTCCTTTCGATGATCGATTTAAAGTAATTAATCCGCAAAAATCGTATCTGGAAAGGAGGTTTGTTGATCCAAATGATACGGTACGGATTGCTGTTCATATCCATTTGTTTTATACAGACACCATCGAGGAATTAATTAGAAATCTAAACTTTATTCCATATAGATATGACTGCTATATATCTACGGATACCTCTGAAAAACAGCAATATATCCAAATGATGTTTAATAATCATTGCAAATGTGAATCAACTTTTGTAAATGTATATCCAAACAGAGGACGTGATGTTGCTCCGTTCCTAATTCAAATGTCTTCGGTGATAAACCGGTACGAATATATATGTCATCTCCACTCTAAGAAATCAATGACCGTAGAGTTTGGAGATTTATGGAGAAATTATCTATATTCACATTTATTAGGTTCTAGTGAATATCTAAAGCAATTGTTCGATTGTTTTGAAGCCGATAAGAAATTAGGTTTAATCTTCCCGGAAACATATCCTGTTTTGAATAACATTGCTGTATGGTTAGACAATAAGGCTGGTTGTCGGAAACTTCTTGAAGATCAAGGATTATATGCAGAACTACCTGATCAACCGGTCTTTCCAGCTGGCAATATGTTTTGGGCACGTACAGAAGCTATTCGCACTGTATTTGAATATCCTTTCCAGTTCGATCATTTCCCAGACGAATTAGGGCAAATCAACCAAACGACAGCGCATTTTATTGAAAGAATTTGGGTATATGTAGCACGGGCTCGTGGGTATTCTTATTTGAAAACCTTCAACAATTGTATGGATGTGCGTGAACATCAAACAAAAAAAAGAATAGCCTTTTATGCGCATTACGACAAAAGCAACATTTTGTCGGACGAAGATGTATATTTTATTAGAAATTTCGCTGAGTTAACAGATGAATTCATCATGATAACAAATTCAACAATTGAAAACAATGAATTTCTGAAGATCAAAAATTATGTTACTAAGTTTATTGAGCGTCCTAATGTTGGATATGATTTTGGAGCTTGGAGAGATGGCTTGCTCTCATACGGTTTTGAAAATCTAAAGCCATTCGATCAATTAGTTCTAATTAATAATACCTGTGAAGGACCCTATTTTGATTTTCGTAAGATATTCGAAGACATGGAAACTGAAAAGGTTGGCTTTTGGGGATTAACGTTGTTTCCTAGACTTGAAGATGGCAGTTTTATTAATAAAGATTATATTAAGGAACATATTCAGTCGTATTTTCAAGTATTCAATCGTAATGTGTTTGAAAGTGATGCTTTCATTAGCTTTTGGCGAAATGTCCCAAATTACCAGCATCTTAATGATGTTAGAGCAAATTGCGAGTGTGAAATGACATCCATTTTAGCAAGTGCAGGTTTTAAATACTCCGTATACGTTAAAGAGACTAGTATGATGGGCCGGCACCTAGGGAGACATTTTTTACTATATGATCAGCCAACATCTATTCTTCTCCTTCGCAATCCGCTGGTTAAGAAGAAAAGTAAGGATTATATGAGTCTGAATGAAGCAATTCGTCTTAAAGATTTTTGTGCCCAGCTGCGGAATGAAAATGGATATGAGAATTGGTTCAAGCCGCGTGCAAAAATAAAGTATCCCAAACATGTTGAGTCCAATCAGCAGCCCTCAACCCCGAATGAACATAAAATCGTCAAAAAAATACGAAAAAGAGCGAAAAAAGGAAACAGTCGATTAAAAAGAAGTACACAGCGAAGGAAGGTCCCTCAAACTGTAGGAAAGGTCCGAAACAATAGAAAAAAATACAGAATGAAGAGGCCAAAGGTACAAAGAAAGTTGTCTAGGATTTCCATTGGTAAGACTGTAAACAAAAGAAGAAAGAAACGCTTCCGCCTTGTACGGAGAAAAAAAGCGTAACATAGTGTACCACTTATAAAAAAGATAACATTACGAATAACTTTATTATTAATAGATGGTGACCCGAAGGGGGACACTTTGGAAAATCGTCCCCCTTCTTCTGAACTGTGGATCACCTCACTTCACCGGAACTTAGTACTCCGTCAAATCACAACAACAGACAAATTCTAGCGTTATCGTGAATCCCCGCGTGTTTGAAATTGCAGCCTGCGGCACGCTGCAATTGACCGATATTCGGGCGGATCTCGATCGCTTCTATACGCCAGGAGAGGAGATCGTGACATATGCATCGCCGCAGGAGATGATCGAAAAGAACGAGTATTATTTACATCACGAACACGAACGGCAGACAATTGCTCTTCGCTGCACCGTACGCTGCGGGAGCATACGTATCCGAAGCGTCTGGCGCAAATGATGCTTGTCATCGGCCGATTTCATTAGATTTTTTTATACTCTTTTAGGTTGATGACCAAACCCTCTATTTCAAACTTGAATAGTACTAATGAAAAGGTCAAAAATGGATGCGAAGATTGACAAGATAAAGCAGTTTTATGCCTCATAAAAGCGCTCTCGGCGCTTCTATGAAAACTAGGCTTCGAAAGGATGTAGTTAAATATCGCAGCAAGAATAAGCGGTCTTTTACTAGAATCACATGATAAACCATTTAATGGAATGTTTTTCTTGTAGAGCATGGATTCGCCGATGGATTCCAGGTCATAGATTTTTGAATCCTATGGCTTCCATTGGCCGGATGTACGGTGGGTAGACACTCAACTGCTGAATTGTGAAGACGACGTTCTGCCGGACCGCGCGACGATAACTCCTGCCAAGAAAAACGACCGAACACAGATGGATTCGCTCATTGATGAGGAAGGCGTTACCTACATATTTGACCGCGGGTATGTGGATTACAAAGTGTTTGACGTGTACTGCGAGCGAGGGATTCATTTCGTGACCCGATTAAAGAACAACGCCGTCATTGAGCCGATGCAGCCCCTTGTGATTCCAACTGGCAACCTGATAACGATGGATGAACGTGTGCGTATCGGCTCTATTCAAAACCGAGCCAAACACGAGTTTCGCATGATCGAAACGACAGATTCGGAGGGAATCAGTTGATTCTCGTAACGAACCGATTCGATCTTACTAGCGATGAAATCTCAGAGATGTACCGCAGCCGCTGGGCGGTAGAAACGTTCTTCAAGTGGATGAAACAGCATCTGCGTATCAAGCGATTTTACGGAACAAGTGAACAAGCCGTACAAAACCAGATATGAATTGCGCTGATTGCCTTTTACTTGCTTGTGCTGATTAAACTGGAGACGCAGACCCCGCATTCACTGTTGCAATTAAGTCGGTGGCTAAAGGCGCTGCTATGGAAACCGTATGAATAGTGGCAGAAGCGAATTCATCGGCCACCGAGCCGGAAGTCAGCCGGTCGAAGGCGAATCGAGTCTCCGTAAGCGCGAGAGGTCAGAGGCAAGATGGAAGTGATCTAATTTCAAATACATAAATTACCAAATGGACCGGACTACCTTTGAGAGATGTTCGACCTTTTGGAATTGAAGTTGAATTTTCAGTTTCAGATTGTTCTGACAACTAAAATTTAAGGTTTATGCAACGCTAGTGACTATATCAAGAAAGTGGGTTCAGATTTTAAGTTAATTGATTGGCCTCATCCCAATGGACAAACTTGGTAATATTTCAACTGTTGTATCATATCTTATAAAAACATAACATTTTTTGATTTCGTGGATGTCCCCAACTCCCAATATACTCTAGACGGAGGGACAAGCCTTCAATTAAATATTCAAAGACCGATATATGGTAATGATAGGGATCATGATCAAGATAACTGATAATACCGCATCCCTGATCCAATTCTTTAATTGTAAATTTATTCTTTGTTTCAAAGAAAGTTGCGTAAAATCTGCCACCTTTGTTTAGAACCTTGTCGATATTTATTAAACTCCGTTGAATCACATTAATCGGAAGGTGAGTAAATACTGACTGGGCAATCGCATAATCAAAGTTTCTTTTAAATAATTCAAACCGAAAGTGATCTTCAACTAAAAGTACCGGTTTTTTTTCATGCAAGCCGAGGTTATTCAATTCTATTTTCCCTGCATCTATTAGAGATTTATTTATATCAACTCCAAAATAACGTCCTTCATTTAAGTACCGAATAAAATAAATTCCACCTCTTAAACTGCCACAACCAACGTCAAGTAAAGTATTCTCCGGGCGCAGGCCGTGTTGTACCATGAAGTTATATTGAAGTTCCCCTAGTTGCTTCCATAAACCTCCAACCGCATCCCGATGTTTACCATTAAATATATCTTCGTCAGATAAGTTCATTTGATAATATTGATTCCACATAATAATGATCTCCTTTCCCAATTCCCAATTATTTAAACAAACCATACAATTAAAAATGTCTTAACCGCTCATCCAGGAAAGATTTTACTTTATCTATATTGTGCTCCCGTATTTGACCGATTCTTTGGTTAATCTTAGAAACAAACACCTCCGGTTTTTTTAATAGGTCGTCATAAGAGACATCTATGATATCCTTCTTACCCATATAAAGTATTGATCGATAATAATTTAGATTTGTTAGATAGGGTGATAAAATTTCTCTTGCTTTATTAAGATCAATTCCTTCCCGACGCGCCAAGGAGCTTGCAGAGGCGTTGAAGGGTCGATGTATAAATATATAAGTTACGGATGAAATTTCTTCTAGGTATGGCTTCCAAATCTCGAATGTGATTAAAGTTCTCGGATCTTTTAATCCCCATACCGGTTTTTTTTGAATTGATAGAAAACTGCGGATATTAACTTCTGGATAATGAAAATGCGCTACCTTTTCCCGATTGACCGGCCGATTCCAAGCACCTCCCAATAAGGCAAGAATATGGTCATTTATGGCTACAAATTTTAAGCTTTCAAAATGTCCTTTGGGGTTGAATTCGTGCGGCCCCATTAGGTCATCCCCCATGTGAATGCCCAGGTGATGCAAGACACCTGCTGTTGCACTAGATCCTGCGCGATGAAGACTTAAAACAAGAAATAGTTTACTCTCTTCAACCAATTAGAATACCTCCTTCAGGTGATTTTTTCTTCTTGTCCTATTTCTAATATTGTACGCGAATAAAGTTAAGAGGTTCGGGTAGAAGTTTATGAACACAACCTTTTTTGCATTTACGTTTGTAAGATTAGTATATTAAAATTCAAAGAAAATTCACGTATAAAAAGCGAAGGTGCCCTTACGCATCATTCCTCTTACTATCGAGGTCGGTTACCATTTAAACAGGCAGTCCTTCGGGCTTCCGCAGGATCGTTATCTTTTTTTACCCATGTCCGATACCTACAGTATGACACAGCGTAAAAATCCTATGCTGCGGTTGAGGCTTTTCAATCGGAATTCACTAAGGATGACGCTGCTGCAGGACTGGTGGTTAAAATAAGTAATCCGGAAGTTGAGGTATCCGTATCCTGAAGGAGCTTACTGCTGATTATCCGAATATTTTCTTTATCGAGGGCGTGATCGGACGGGAAGAGGTTAATGCACTCCTTCTTACCACTGATTGTTTTATTTCCCTTCACAGGTCGGAAGGATTTGGCCTCGCTTTGGCGGAAGCGTTGTATATGGGTAAACCGGTGATCGGAACCGAAGAATGTCTCCTTGCGCCAGCAGCTTTTTCACTCCCGTATGATTCCGTTATAGAATTCATAATAGTTCATCTGGGGCGACTTCTTGTCCTTCTTTTATATCTTTCGATTTCTTTATCGACGGACAAGGTGACGGGAAGGCTTCATAATAGTCCGATTTCAACCGCATATGATGCAAAACATGCTCAAAGTCCTCCCATACCATAAATCCTGTAAAAGGACTATACGCACCGGTCGGAGCAAATCCGACTGCTCTCGAGTACTCAAAGGTTATCTTTTTAATCGATGACTTTTCTTGATGCTCGTTCTTTTTCCTGTCCTGAAAGTTCCAGATTAATTAATGTGCCTCCATGCGGTAAGATCATGTCAACCAAAGTATGTCACATCCAATCAGCTCCACATACGTTATATAAAAGAAAGGAGCAACTAAAAGCGCACACCGGCGCTAAAATCCAAAGAAGTAGTATCTTCTTAACGTTTTTATCGGATATCGTTGGTGCTACTCCGTTGCGGGCAGCATCCATCCCCCATATACCGGCGACAGCTAGATGCGACATCGCTGCCGGAATGCCGAGCAAGGACAAAATAAGCATCATGGTGGCATTGATAAACAACAGCCGTGAAGTTGAAACAATATCGGGAATATCGGGCTGCGGACGCTTGACGACATTCTTCATAATAACGCCGCCGTAGATGATTCCGCCGATCCCGATTAACAAACCTCCAAGAAGAGCGCCAAGCGAAACGCTCAGTATTCCCGCACCCACGAGAGGGCCTACAGCATTGGCGGCATTATTCGCTCCTGTAGCATAAGCCATGTACGCTGCAGTACCGATGGAAATCCATTTGAGGAGCAGCGGATTCCTCACGGTGATAGTCGTGTATGAGAATTTCTCCACTGAATATACAGCGGCGAAAGAAAGAATCGGTGTAAGAATCCAGACTGCCACCAATATGGATAAAAGTGAAACATCAACTGATTCCTCCGAAATGCCGATTGCTGCAATCGCACTTACAATGGCTTGGCTTGTCGAAAGTGGGATTTTGCAAAGATTTCCGATAAAAATGGTTATGGTGGCAGAAAGGAGAGTAATAAGAATTCCGGACGGGTTTATCAAGGTATCCGGTACAATACCAGTTCCGATGGTACGAATCACGGCATGTCCGTTAAGACTTGCGCCAAGAAAGGCAAATATCACAAATAATACGAGAATGAAAGGTAATGAAAGAACTTTTCCTTTGTAAATCCCCGCCATCACCGCACCGGCGTTGCTTGCCCCGATATTCATCGCAAAAAACATACATAACAATAAAAGTATTACCGTCATGGTTGTTCCAACTTAATATACTGGTGCTGCATTAAATATTGAATAATTTTGGCTGCACTTTCAGCCGGTGTTTCGATCTCTGTATCCAAGACGATATCTGGTTTTTCAGGTTCTTCGAAGGGATCGGAAATCCCGGTAAAACAGGGGATTTCTCCCTTCAATGCCTTTTTATACAGCCCTTTCACGTCCCTGCGAATGCATTCTGCCAACGAACATTTTACAAACACTTCAATAAATGAACCGATCTCTTGACGAGAGTAATCTCTCATATGCCGGTACGGAGATATAAAGGATGCCAACACAATGATATCGTTACGGGTAAGCAGTTTAGCGACAAATGCAACTCTTTCAATGTTTTTTTGCCGGTCTTCTTTTGAAAAGCCTAAATCTGCGGTAAGATTCTTGCGGACAACATCGCCATCAAGCGCTTCTACTCGAATTCCGGAGTAAATCAGCTCTGCTTCTACCAATCGGCTGATTGTCGTTTTGCCGGTGCCTGAGAGACCGGTAAACCAGACGGTAACACCTTTTTGCAAGTCAGATCACCACCTATTAGCACCTGAAATATTAATTGGACGTCATTTGTTGCCTTCATTGTATGCAGCCATATAGGTATGACAAACATAGCATAATGAAATAGTGTTCATTCGCCCGGTTTTGTCCGGCTTCAGCTCCGATTCGACGAAGCGTTTCGGATTCCAGACTTATTTTATTCAATGATAATCAAGAGTGTTTGTACGCTTGTCCGCATGATAGAGAATAATCTATTAATTTTATAGAATTCCTGTAATTGAAAAAATACCATACTGTCCTACCAATTCTTGTTTTTTTGAGAATACACTAATTTAAGTGAGAGGATTAAAAGGATGACAAAACACAAGGAGAACTCTAAATGCCTATGTTACCCATTGCAAAGACTTATCAGCAGCCCGAGTACCGTAGTTTCTGCTCCCACCCGAGCAGAGGCCGTAACAAACTTATTGGGAGGAGTCGCGCCAAACGTGGTTAATGTTGGAGTCCCATTAGTGTGGCACGAGCTGCGCAAGTTCGGCGGGGATAATTTTCCATTCACTGCAGTACCCGAACCGTTTTTCATATGGTCGTCAGCCAGCCCAATGGCAGGCCAAAGTCAAGTCAAGGATTTGCCATTGTTTCCAGAACGTTTACTTTGACTGTAATAACCAGCATTCTCATTTGTCTTGCCAGTTTTGCGGATAATGCACATTTGGCAAGATTACAGGTGTTCGACTCGCTGGATCTTCCCTTGATACCGCAGCCAACCGGGTTGGACAACGATTTAATTGCAGGGAGTCTCAACCCAGGTACGTTCGGATGCAACGCAGAATGTTGCGACATGGCTCCAGCCACCTGAGAGGTCGAAAGCAAAGCCTCCTGACGGCGCTTATATCCGATAGTTCGTTTATCGATACCGTCAGAGATACCGTTAATTCCCGACTTTAAAGAACTAAGTAATGTAAAATCTATCGGGAGGCCGAAACACGATGCGTTAAAGTACGCTAGCGTGAATCGTCCTCTTTTTTCGTGCGGTCGATCGCTTGCGCCATCGTCTTATCGGTCAAGTGTGCATAAATTTGAGTCGTTTCCGGCGATGCGTGTCCCAGCTGCTCCTGAGTCTTGTATATATCGTTGCGCAAGTAATAATCAGTTGCGAATGAATGCCTTAATTTATGGACGGACAAATATGGCTTGCCGAACCGCTTCGCGTATTTAATGACCATTTCTTGAATAGCGCGTTTCGTCATGCGGGAACCTTCGTTCTTGCCGTTGGCAATAGCGAGGAACAACGCCTTCTCGCGTTTTGGAGCCTTGTAACGAACATCTCGTAATGTTATATAAGCTTGTAAATCTTCAACCGCCTCTTGGCGGAAGTAAACAGGTGTTTTGAATGTATCATCGTTTTTACCTTTACGGTATACATAAGCAAGCTTCTTCTTAAGATCAATATCATCAATATTTAAATTTACAAGCTCTGAAACCCGCAGCCCAGAATGCAAAATAAAGCTAATGATGCATGCATCGCGCATCCTATTTAATTCATAAGCGTACAAAGCTTGTTTATTTGAAGCTACATCGGCACCATAATGCTGCTTAATGTAGGCCAAAAATTCAGCTATTTCTTCTTCCTGCAGCAGCTTACCCTCCAGCTTGGCGGCCGTATCCTTCGGTTTATGCGTTCGTTTTATCGTAACCTTCGCCATGACGTTGCGCTTCAATAGCGGATAGAAGTCATCGTCTTCGGCAATTTGGCTTAAATAATGAAACAGCGAGCGGAGGGAGGAGAGCTTGCGTGATATAGTCGTCTTGCTGTTTCTCTCTTCCTTATGTGTCGATAAATACATGCGAAAGCCGTCGATGCTGTCCATATGCAGCTTCTCCAGCTCAAGCAGCGCTACGTCTTTCACTTGACGGGCTTCAGACAAGCCTTCTGCCATCAGCCATTTCAGAAACGTCTCGTAATCTCGAATATATTCCACTAATGATGAAGGGGATAAATCCGGCAGCTTATAGTTAATAAACTTCTCGATATACCAGGGCATGGAAGGAAGCTTCTTATCCAGCTCTTGGCGGTCCTTCTGCTTTAAAATATTGATATAAAGTCACCTCATATAGTTAATGACATAATCTTTTAATTGCATTAAATAAATAATAGAAATGTTAACAAAAGGGCGGTATCGATTGCTATTCTTCTTCTTATTATATTGTAGCAATTCCGATAGGGTGGTACAACGGGGTATACATTTGTAGGAGTAATACGTTGATTTGGAAATGGCGATTTTCGATGTAACCTCAATAGTTACAGACTTAACAAAAAGTAAACAATTTGCTTCACGTTTTCGCGGAAAAGTAAATTAGTAAATGTATGTAATTTATGTATTTCGGTTACATTTTTATAGTAACTGTGCTAAACTCGAACAAACCAGTCGACAGGGTACCAAACTTATTCCATTTTGCGATATGATTCGTGCACGCGCAAAAGAAAAGGGAGGTTCATTACGATTAATGAACATTAGATTTGTACAACATAGTATGGCGATTATTCTTGTTTTCATGCTTGCTTTAGGGCTGCCTTTGCAAACCGCGCAAGCAGCTTCACCTGCAACACTTAAAGTTGGCAGCACTGGGGTTGATGTCCCCGATTTGCAGTATAGGTTGAAGACATTAGGCTATTTCAAATCTGACATTACGACCTATTTCGGAACGACTACGCTTGAGTCGCTTACACGTTTTCAGAAGGATTACGGAATAGAAGCAGACGGAATTGCAGGCTCGCAAACATGGGCAACGCTTCAAAAGGTTTCAGTTAACCAAAAGGAGCTGGATTTACTCGCAAGAATCATCTACGCAGAGTCCCGCGGCGAGCCTTATAAAGGTCAGGTCGCTGTAGGTGCTGTAGTGATGAATCGATTGGCATCTTCCAGCTTCCCGAATACGGTTAAAGGTGTTATCGAACAGCCGCAGGCTTTCACCGCAGTCGACGATGGGCAGTACCAATTAAAGCCGGATGCGACTGCTTATAAGGCTGCGCTTGATGCTGCAAGGGGCTATGACCCAACGAACGGGGCGCTTTATTATTTCAACCCTGAAACGGCAACGTCAGAGTGGATATGGTCGCGTAAGCAGACAGGTAAGATCGGCCGGCATATTTTTGCAGTATAGTTGAACAAGCGTAAACGGCTGGCGCCGTCCTTGGCGGCAAAAGCTCGTTTCGCGGTGAAATATAAGCATCGTACAAAGTTCAAATTTATACTTTCTTATATTTTAAAAAGAAAACGACCCTTGACGTACAGTGCACAGCACACTTGCGTTGAGGGCGTTTTTTTTGCAGGGTGATATTTCAGATCCGTTTTTAAAGCCGTAACTAAACGTGTTACAATAGATTAAATAGAAATTCATATCAATTATTATCCTGGAGGTGCCTCACATGAAAGTGGAAATTTGGTCGGATTATGCTTGTCCGTTCTGTTATATTGGCAAAAGAAAGTTTGAAATGGCGCTCGAGCGGTTCGCACACAAAGAAAAGGTAGATACGGTCTTTCGCAGCTTTGAGCTCGATCCGAATGCAGATCCGAATGCCAATAAAAGCACTTACAGCATGTTGGCGTCTAAATATGGGATGAGCATCGAGCAGGCAAAAGCAACAACTGTAAATGTAGCAGAACAGGCTGCAGCAGTAGGTTTAACGTTCAACTTTGAAAATATGGTTGAAACAAACACTTTTGACGCTCATCGGGTTGTACAATATGCTAATGAGCAGGGCAAAGCTAAGGAAATGTCTGAACGATTGTTTAAGGCTTATTTCACTGACAACGAGAATGTCGGAAATCGCAGCACTTTAGCTCAGTTAGCTGCTGAAGTTGGTCTAGATGCCGATCAAGTCTCCGAGATGCTTGTCACGAGCAGCTATTCAGACGATGTGCGCGCTCAAGAAGAGGAAGGCAGCCGTCTCGGAATTCGCGGCGTTCCATTCTATGTATTCGATCGTAAGCACGCGGTTTCTGGTGCTCAATCACCAGAGGTGTTTTTGGATACACTGAACAAAGCGTGGGAGGAGAAATACCCAACCTTAGTTCAAGTGAATGAAGGTGACAACGATGTATTATGCACGGATGGATCTTGCACAATAAATGAACCTACGTCCTAATAAAGCGATGAAGGGTGACTTGCTTATGGATGATCCGTCGGTAAAAAGCAGCTGCCAAATTCAACGGATTGGCGAGGTTGTCCGTTTGGAAGACCCTTTTGTGCTCATTTTATGTAACGGGAAGATGATTGAAGTACCTAATGCAAAAGTTGATGCCGATGTACGTCCTGGAGATCAGGTCTTCTGGACTGGCAGCAGTTGGAGCTGCATCAACTAATGTTTTATTCACTCTTGGACGGTTTATTCGAATACATATTTGTCTGTGACGGAATGACGATTTATAATATAGAACGTGTGTTAATTATATGCTTACGAAGCAAAATTTGCTAAGCTGCGCAAAAGTTTAGGGGGAATTAGTTGTGACAAACGAACAACAGCGACTGCTTGTATTCGCCGGTTCTTATTCGGAAGCGGAGGAGAGCGGCGTTTATGTGTATGCTTTTGATGAGGAATCGGGTACATTAACGTTGACAGACGAGTTAACCGGATTAAAAAATCCGACGTTCCTTAATGTAGATGCAGAGCGCAAGCTATTGTATTCCATTGCGGAGACGGTTAAACCAGATGGGAAAAAGGTCGGCGAAGCGGTCGTCTTTGCCATAAATCCCGCAAAAGGTGAAATTCGTCTTATCAATCGCGAGATTACCGTTGATTCGACGCTCTGCCATATTCAGCGTGATATTAACAGCCGATATTTGACGGTAACCAGTTATCATGGCGGCATGATCGGACTCTTCAGCATTACGGAAGACGGGAAAATTGGAAATATGCTGGATGTTCAGCAGCATGAGGGAAGCAGCCAACATCCAGAACGTCAAGACCGTCCACATCCGCATTCATCGTTTTACAGTCCTGATGGCCGGTTTATTCTCGTGCCGGATTTAGGTCTTGATCGGATTATTACGTATTCCGTAGATGAAGTGAATGGAAAGCTCGTTCGACATTCTGAAGGTGTGCTGCATCCAGGTGCGGGTCCTCGCCATTTAGCTTTTCATCCAAATGGAAAGCTAGTCTATGTAATTAATGAGGTAGACTCCACGATTACTTCGTTTACATACGATGCGGAAAAGGGCCGGCTGACGGTTAAGGAAACAGTGAGCACTTTGCCGGCGGACTTCACAGAGGAAAATTCATGCGCGGAAATTACGGTATCGGCTGACGGAAAATTCGTATACGGCTCGAACCGCGGACATGACAGCATCGTTGTCTTTGCTGTTGATGAACAATCAGGCTTGCTGAAGCTGGTTCAGCATGAATCTGTCCAAGGCGGTCATCCGCGTCACTTTGCACTTACGCCGAATGGCCGATATTTAATTGCTGCGAACCGCGACACGAATAACATCGTAACGTTCCGAGTTGATCAGGAAAGCGGAAAACTTCAATTT
Organism: Bacillota bacterium; assembly: GCA_051750645.1. Taxonomy (GTDB): domain Bacteria; phylum Bacillota; class Bacilli; order Paenibacillales; family Paenibacillaceae; genus Pristimantibacillus. The sequence goes on from JBNJJW010000015.1 coordinate 119,736, forward strand.
ACAGGAAATAGCGTAAACGTATCGAAGCCGGTTTGTGTAATGCCTACTTATTTAACTCCGTAAATAATTAATGGTATAAGCAATGGAATGAAGAGGAGAAATCAGAAGCGTGACTACCAGCGAAGAAGAAAAACCAAAATTAAAGCCGACAAAAATATTCAAATGCAAAAATCCGGAATGCAAAGCATGGGTTAGGGATGAGTTCGCTGCTACCGAGCAGGCTTGCCCGATCTGTAAAGGTCCGATGTCCAGAAGCATGCGGCATTTACCGGCCGTTCAAAACAAACCGAAGCCCCAGCCCCGTAAACCGAAGTCTGATTTCTAAAGGATCATAAGAAAACCCAATCCACTGTGTACAGCCGGATTGGGTTTTTTTAAGCCGGAATGTGATACGATAGATGTACCAAAGATGACAGGACGGTATTGCAATATGCTTTTTTATTTTGTCGCATTGTTCACAGCAGCCATTATCGTAATTTTAAACAACCGAAACAATGAATCGAATCGCTGGGCAGCATTTTTCTTATGCAGCGCATCGGTAGGAGGGTTGACTGATTTCATTCGCAGTGGCGGATGGTTAGCGGCGGCAGATGCCTTACAGTTTCTCAACTATACATTAACGCCATACGGTGTTCTGCTGTTCAGTATCATATATGCAGGGGCTTTTCCAAAAAGAAAAACAAGACAATATTTGAAGCTTCTGCTGCTGCTTCCAGTGGCTGCATTAGCTGTTGCAGCTGCAATTAATCCAAATAAGCAGTTGTTTTTTACACTAGTGCTAATATGTACGGCACCTTATTACTTGCTTTCATGCTATCTGCTAATCGTCTCGTTCTGGAAGGAAGGTGATCTTAGACTGAAGCGGAACCGCTTCATCACGACTATTATCATCGTCCCGACGCTGCTCGGTGTCCTTATTTTTATATACGTGGCAAAAGTATTTTCTCCTGATTTTGAATTTTTTAATTATATCTCCGTATTTATCATTTATTCGCTTACGCTCGCCATATTATGTACATTTGTATACGGCGTACTCGGTGTAAAGCTCCGATTTGAACGTGATTCGCTGGAGAGCGCCATGAAGGCGGTCAGTTCGGGTACCACGCTGCTTAACCATACGATCAAGAACGAAATTGGAAAAATTTCGATTAGCACCGATAATTTGAAAAGCTTGCTTCCTGAATCGGATGAGCAATCAAAGCAGCATATGCAAATTATTTCAAACGCCACTGATCATATGCTTGCTATGGTCACTCGCATCCATAGTCAAACGAAGGGTATTACGCTCAAAGAGGAGCCTTACCGGCTTGATCAGCTAGTGGATCAATGTATCATGCAGCATGAAGGGCTGATGAACGAGCATGGCGTGACGATTCATGCTGCATATGCGCTGCGTCCGGTCGTCGTATGTGATGCCGTTCATGTGAGCGAGGCACTTGGCAACGTGTTTATGAACGCTTGTGAAGCGATGCCTGGCGGGGGCCTTATAGAGGTTCGTCTAGATACGAATAAACGCGGTATCGAGCTCTCGATTCAAGATCGCGGAACGGGGATCGCTGCAGACAAGCTTGGGCTCGTGTTTGAACCCTTCTACAGCAGCGGGAAAACCGGCCGTAATTTTGGACTCGGCTTGTCATACGTCTATAATGTCATGCAGAAGAGCGGCGGAAAAGTGGAGCTGGCTAACCGGGATGGCGGCGGAACGAGCGTTACGTTCTTTTGGCCGAATAAAAAGGTTTTATAATGTTTTCATTGGAGGGAAGCATCTTGAGCCATATCAAAGTGTTTATCGTCGAGGATGATGCGGATTGGATCAAAGCGCTCACCGCTTTCCTGAACCGGGAGGATGATTTGCTCGTAGTCGGAGCTGCGAAGAACTCGGGCGAAGCGCTGAGTTTGGCTCAGACGATCACTTTTGACGTTGTGCTGATGGATATTCAGCTGGAAGGCAGCAAGCTTGACGGCATACATACGGCAATGATGATGCATGAGCATTCCTCAGCCAAAATCATCATGTTAACGTCGTTAAATGATGAGCGGTCGATGACGCAAGCTTTTACGGCGGGGGCCATACACTATTTAGAGAAAACGCGTTATCAGGAGCTGCCTCAAACGATCCGAAGCGCCTATTATCATCCCGCTCCAATGGAGGCGCTGCTCAAGGAGCTGGCCAGGCTGAAACGGGAGGAGCAGCTTAAGGACTTGACCGGCGCTGAGCGCGAGGTGTTTGAGCTTATCGAAGCGGGATATACGCAGTCGCAAATCGAGCAGAAGCTGTTCAAGGCGGAAAGCACGCTAAAAAATCAGGTGAACAAAATGCTGAAAAAGTTCGGTGTGCGCAGCAGTAAAGAAGCGGTGGAGAAGGTTAGACGAAGAGGCCTTTTCCAGAGAGATGAGAAGGAGTAAATGGACTGGACAATCATAATTTCGAAGGGGGTACTACACTGCGTAGTACCCCCTTTGTGTGTTGTTCTACGAAAGTTGGAACTGCCTGAAGGGCCGGTTTCCAGCTTACAATGAGAGCGAGAGGAAGGGATCGAAGCATGAACGGACCGCTGCAAAGGAAAAAGCCGCAGGACATATTGCTAATAGATGGACAATGCTTGCTTTGCAATAGGATTACGCGTTTTGTTGCAAAACGGGATAAAGCAAAAGTCTTTCACTTCGCGTCGCTTCAATCATTAGCTGGTCAACAGCTGCTCATTGAAGGACATTTACCTATTAATGATATCAACACATTCGTTATGGTGCAGGACGGGCAGTATTTTACGAAGTCGGAAGCTGCGCTGCGCGTGTTCCGCAAGCTGGACGGATTGTGGCCGGTCTTGTACATGTTCATTTTCGTTCCGCTTGCCTGGAGAAACGCGGTTTATGACCGAATAGCACGCAATCGTTTCAAATGGTTCGGAAAGGCAGATGCTTGTTTGCTGCCGACTGCAGATGTGAGGGGACGTTTTTTGAAAAATGGAATTGAACCGGCCGAAAGCGGGGGAATGTCTAATGAAAAATGAACCAATATATGTCGAGCTTGATATTCATACGTCGCTAGAAGAGCTTTGGGAGCATACGCAAACGCCGGAGCTGCATGAGCAATGGGATCTCCGGTTTACCGAAATTCGTTACTTGCCGCGTGCAAGTGAAGCAGACAAGCAAAGGTTTCTTTATAAGACGCGGATCGGCTTCGGTCTAAATATAGCAGGTACCGGGGAAACGAGCAGCAAGCTTCATCACAGCGCCAATGAAAGGCTGTCAACGTTAACCTTTGGCTCAGATCAACCCGTTTCGTTGATTCGTCAAGGGGGCGGTTATTGGAAGTATAAGCAAAACGGCAAAGGTGTCACGTTTATCACTTTATATGACTACAAAACGCGCTTTGGAATGGCCGGGCGCTTGCTCGACCGTTATTTATTTCGTCCGTTATTCGGTTATGCGACCGCATGGAGCTTTGATCGATTGCGTATTTGGCTTGAGGAACGAATTCCTCCTGCAGTCGTTGCCGAGAGAACGCTAATCCATTACGCGAGCGTACTTATCATGTTGCTGCTTTGGTGTTATGAGGGAATCGTACCGAAGCTGTTATATCCGGAAGCGGGTGAGCTGTCCATCATGAAGCAATTGGGCATATTTGAAGGTATAGAGCTGCAAATGGTGCAGCTGCTTGGAATAGGCGAGGCTGGTTTCGGTTTACTTGCTGCTTATTGGCATCGAAAGAAATGGACGTCCATCGTCCAAATCGGGGTACTGCTTTTGCTGACTTTGCCTGCATTAGTATACATTCCCGAACTGTTGAGGTCGCCTTTTAATTCGATAACTTTAACGCTGCCTATGATTGGACTATGCTTGGCTGCTCATTGGTCGCGGCGTCATTTGCCTAAAGCCAGCCGCTGTAAGCGCAAGCCTGCACAAGTTCAGAAGAATAGAGGGGGAATTCACAGTGAGATCAATCTATGAGCAAGTATTAGGAGCGGATTTCAATAAACTGCATCCTCGCATACAGCAGCGTTTTGGCTTCAGCAGTCAAGACAGGTCGGCCTCAATCGGACATGGTGTAATGAAGCGAATTTGGTATAACAAGATCGTAACATTGCCTTTATTTATTGGGACATTCCGGCATATCATGTTCCCGCAAGGCGGTAAGAACATCCCGTTTTCCATTGAAAACTTAGCCTATATCGATCGATTTGGCCGTGAGACCGTTACTTGGATTCGTAAGTTCAAATTTCCGCGAACGATTCGACATTTTGATGCTACGATGGTGTACAGCGGGGAGCGAGAGGTCATCGTCGACTATTTAGGAAACAAACAGCATCTGGCGGTTGATTTGGATATATCGGCAACACCAAACGGCGGAATTCGAATCCGCTCGGGCGAGCAGCGATTTTATGAAGGACGGCTTCAATTCCGGTTCCCGCGTTTATTTACCGGCTGCGCCGAAGTATGCGAGTGGTATGACGATGATGAAGCGTGCTACAAAATTACAGTAGACGTGCGCAATCCGATTTTCGGGCAAATTTTTCGTTATGAGGGCTCCTTTCAAGCAGCTTTCATTGCTGCGGATCCAGAAGCAATACCTGTCGGCATACAACCTTTGCGGGAAGAGAAACGGGAATAGGCGGCTGCTGCCGTTTATTCCTTTTTGTAAGTTGCTGGTGCAGCGTTGTATAATAGCGATAGACTTGGCGAATGGAGTAAGTGGCAAATGAAAAAGTTTAAAAAGTTTTATATAGAAACGACCAGTATTTGCAATCTTTCGTGCAGCTTCTGTCCGCCGACGCAGCGGGCGAAGGGGTTTATTTCAGTTGATGATTTTAAGAAGACGCTCGATCAAATCAAACCTCACACGGACTACATTTATTTTCATGTGAAGGGCGAACCGATGCTCCATCCGAAAATCGATGAACTGCTGGACATTAGCCATGATAAGGGCTTTAAAGTGAACATTACGTCAAACGGCACGCTCATCACAAAAAATAAAGCAAAGCTGCTTGGTAAGCCTGCATTGCGGCAAATTAATTTCTCGTTGCACAGCTTTGACGGGCACGCAGGCTCTACGAACAAAGAAGGCTATCTTGCGGAAATATTATCGTTTGTGAAGGAAGCGGTCGCAAGCAGCAGCATCATTATTTCCTTTCGATTATGGAATCTCGATATGGACAATGAAACGAATCAGCAGAGGAACAAAAACCGTGAGCTGCTTGGAATGATCGAGAAGGCGTTCGATCTTGACTATAAAATTGAAGAAAAGTTTATCCCGGGAACCGGCGTGAAAATTGCGGAGCGAATCTATTTGAACCAGGATCCGGAATTCAAATGGCCGGATTTGAAAGAGCCGGAGGATGACGGCAAAGGGTTCTGCCATGCACTTCGCAATCAGGCAGGCATTCTAATAGATGGAACGGTTATTCCTTGCTGCTTAGATGGGGAAGGCGTTATAAACCTAGGCAATATTCATGAAACGCAATTCTCGGAAATTATAGAGAACGAGCGGGCAACGAAGCTGTATGAAGGCTTCTCCCGAAGGGAAGCGGTCGAGGAATTATGCAGGAAATGCGGCTATCGCCAGCGATTCGGTTAATTCTCGTTTTGTAGGTGAGGCCATTTTATGGTATTATTTGAGGCGGGCTGTTTATATCATTTTTTTCTATCATTCGCACAGTAAGGAGATTCGAGGACACATGGACTTTTTAACCATTTTAAAAGCGATTATTTTGGGAATTGTGGAAGGCATAACAGAGTTTGCTCCTGTATCATCGACGGGACATATGATCATCGTTGATGGCATGTGGCTTAAATCGGAGCAGTTTTTGAACAAGTATGTTGCGAATACATTCAAAATTGTCATTCAGCTTGGATCGATTTTAGCGGTGGTCATTATTTTCCGGGACCGCTTCATTGAAATGCTCGGCTTGCGCCGCGGCAAGCAAGAAGCGGGTCAAGGAGAAGCTGGCCGAAAGAGCAAGTTAAAACTTACTCATGTTATCGTAGGCCTCATTCCTGCCGGCGTATTGGGGTTTCTGTTTGATGATTTCATTGACGAGCATTTATTTTCGATCAGGACGGTGTTGTTTGGTCTTGTCATTGGCGCGGTGTTCATGATTATTGCCGACAGGCTAAGACCTTCGAAACCAATGGTGGAGACTGTCGATCAAATTACATACAAGCAAGCGCTAACCGTCGGACTTATTCAATGCTTGTCTCTCTGGCCAGGCTTTTCACGTTCCGGCTCGACCATATCCGGAGGGGTATTGCTTGGACTTAGTCACCGTGCTGCGTCTGATTTCACCTTCATTATGGCGGTACCGATAATGGCCGGTGCAAGTGCGATTTCTTTAGCGAAAAACTGGCAATACTTTACACTTGAGTCTCTGCCATTCTTCATTGCAGGTTTTATCAGCGCATTCGTTTTCGCACTCATTTCCATCCGTTTCTTCTTAAAGCTCATCAACAAAATTAAGCTGGTCCCATTCGCCATTTATCGTATTGTGCTGGCTGTCGTCATTTATATCGTTTACTTTTAATTAAAAACGAATGGCCTGCTTCCCAACTAGAGGAAGCAGGCCATTTTTATGCAGAGAACGTCTTATTGTCTACCGTATTTTTGACCTTCGTATATCCCGGTTCGTCCTGAGAAGAGATAACTGATGACGCAGCCGATAAATAAGTAAATGGCACCTTCCGAGCCGAATAATTCGATGCCCATGATAAAGCAGGCAATCGGCGTTTTCGCTGCGCCGCTAAATACGGATACGAAGCCAACAGCAGCGAGAAAAGGTACAGACACAACGAGCAGCCCCGCTAATGCGCTGCCGAGTGTAGAGCCGATAACGAATAGCGGCGTCACTTCGCCGCCTTGAAATCCAGCGCCTAGTGTAATGGCGGTAAAAAAGGTTTTCAGCAGAAAGGCAAGAGGCGAGACGGCTTCTTGAAACGACTGCTGAATGAGCGGTATACCGAGCCCCAGATAGTCGCGAGTACCTATTAAATAAACAAGGGCAATTATGATTAGCCCGCCTATAAAGCTCTTTAATACGGGATTTGAAAACCACCTTGTGAACAAAGCTTTGAGCTTATGCGTCAATGAAGTGAATAGCAATGACGTTAAGCCAAATAGTATGGAAGCAAAAACCACTTTGCCGATAAGAAGCGTGTCGAATGATGGCACCGTTCCCATTGAATAATGGATATGACCGATTCCCCATGCGCTTGTAACAAGATGACCGATATAACTGGCTATGAAGCAGGGGAGAAGCGCTTCGTAGCTAATTGCGCCGAATGTAACTACCTCTAAGCCGAAAATAGCTCCAGCTAGAGGCGTTCCGAATATCGAACCGAAACCTCCGCTAATGCCGCACATCAGAATGATTTTTCGATCTAAAGGACCAATTCGAAAGAGCTTTCCAATCCATTCAGCCAGACTTCCGCCCATTTGAACAGCAGTTCCCTCACGGCCAGCCGATCCACCAAATAAATGAGTAATTAATGTGCCGAATAATACGAGCGGCGCCATTCGGAACGGGATAACACCGTTTCCTTCATGAATTTGTTCGATAATAAGATTATTTCCCCGAATAGAATTCTTTCCTGCCTTCAAATAGATATAGCTTACAAGCGCGCCTCCTATCGGAAGCAGCCAAAGGAGCCAAAGGTTGGTTACTTGCGCGGCTGTAACCCACTCCAGCCCAGTCAAGAAGAGTGCGGAAGCCGAACCGGTAAACAATCCGACAATTCCTGCTATTATCAGCCATTTGACGCAAAACCCAAGAATAACGATGTGAAAGCTTTTTTCAGCCATTTTTATAATCAGCGACCTGCCTCTGAACAAACTGCCTTTCATGCGTACGCTCCTTAGATGAATCAGTATAAAAAAACTTCTAACAGCAACAAATAAACTGGTAGAAGTCATAAGCACAAAGGCGATTGATGGCGAGTTCCAACACCTATTTTAACTTGATAATTATATTAGAAATAAAATGATAGGTCAATTTTCAAATTTTAAATGTAAAATCAAAAATAAAAAAAACTAATAAAAACAACAAAAATGAAATCTGTAAATATATATATTTTTTGTAGATGGGTGGCGATAGATGTCGAGGGAATAATGCTTATATTAGCTTGTTTTATTTGATTCATTACTAGAAAAAAAGGTGAGGGATTCATGAGCCGCATCATACGTTCGAGCAGGGTGGTATTTATAAATAATTCTTATATAACATACTTGGAGCAATAATCATACCTTGCTATCGTACATGATCAGAGAGCATATGGAAGGAATTAGGCGTTCTTGTTGGTTGACCTTCGCTCTGCTAACGAGAGCGGCGAATATGCTGAATTATCACGCAATTCAGGAAATGACCAGCCAGGAAATAGATGGTAGCCTTATAGGTGTTAAAAAAAAGTAGAGGATGTGAGAAGACGTGAGGAAAGGTTTGGCCATTTTAATGGCACTGCCCCTGTTGTTGTTAGCTGCCTGCGGAAGTAAAAATGAAGCCGAAATGGATACGTTGGCGAAAGCACAGCAACAGGGCTATATCACAGTAGGCTTCGCGAATGAGAAGCCGTATGCCTACAAAAACGAAAGCGGCGAACTAACGGGGGAAGCAGTTGAAATTGCTCGAATCATTTTGAAACGGTTAGGGATCGATGAACTAAAAGGGGAATTGACGGAGTTTACTTCGTTGATTGCCGGGCTTCAAGCCAAACGATTTGACTTGATTACTGCCGGTATGTTCATTAAACAGGACCGCTGTGAAGCTGTACTGTTTGCGGATCCGGAATATAGCATCGGGGAAGGACTTGCGGTGAAAACCGGAAACCCGCTCGGCCTTACCAGCTATCAATCCATTGCTGAACATGCCGATGCCAAGGTTGCGGTAATGGCCGGAGCTGTTGAGGTGGATTACTTAAAGGCTTCCGGCGTGCCGGAGAATCGTATACTTATTGTACCGGACCAAGATGCAGCGATTAGTGCCCTGCAATCGGGACGCGCAGATGCAATGACAATGACAGGTCCCGCCCTGCAATCGCGCCTAGAGGCTGCGAACGATAGCGCGCTGGAACGGGTCATGGATTTTGAGCAGCCAACTGTAGATGGCGAGAGCGTTCGCGGTTACGGTGCAACCGCATTTCGCTTAGAGGACGAGGCATTCCAAGCTGCATATAATGCAGAGCTTAACAAAATGAAAGAATCCGGAGAGCTGCTGGAAATATTAAGCCAATTCGGCTTCACGGAACAAGAGCTTCCTCAGGATGCAACGGCTGCACAGCTCTGTAAGGCTTGAGATGAACGCGCCATGGCTGGAGTGGCTGCCTTTATTGCTTGACGGAACGCTCATTACGCTCCAAGTAGCCGCTTTGTCGTCTGTCGTTTCGTTATTGCTTGCTGCGGCGGCAGGTCTCGCGAGCTCATCCCGTTACACCATCATTAAAGGCATAGCCAACATATATGTTGAAGTATTTCGAGCTTGTTCGCTGCTTGTTCTATTGTTTTGGGTCTATTTTGCATTGCCGTTTCTTGATATTGAGCTTTCAAAGCTAACAGCGGCCGTGCTTGCGATCGGTTTGAATATTGGCGCGTATGGATCGGAGATCGTTCGAAGCTCCATTGCAGCCGTGCCCAAGGGACAGTACGAGGCCGGCGTAGCGTTGAATTTATCAGGAAGCATGCGAATGCTTCGAATCATATTGCCTCAAGCCGTTACGAGGATGGTGCCGCCGTTTGCTAATTTAATGATCGAATTGTTGAAAGCAACCTCACTTGTCTATTTTATAACACTGTCGGACCTGACATTTGAAGCCATGATTATTCGGAACAATTACTATACCTGGACACCTCATATATTCGGGCTGCTTTTACTTATATATTTTGTATTATCCACGTGCATCTCCGTTACGGCCCGTTTGCTAGAGCGCAAGCTTACGGTTTGGAGGTGAAACGTTAATTGTGGAAATGGGATTATGTCGTTGAATTACTCCCGAAGCTGTTAAATGCTTTTCTAGTTACGCTGGGCGCTACGTTCCTGGGATTCCTATTATCGGTCTTAATCGGATTAATATTTGCAATTGCCGGACGTTCGGGTTACAGACCGATTAGATGGACCGTTCGCTCCATTGTAGAATTTATCCGAAGCACGCCTCTGCTCGTTCAAGTTTTCTTTCTTTATTACAGCGTGCCGATGATCACTGGGGTTGCGATGTCCGCGTTTGTAACGGGTGTCATCGCCTTAGGACTTCATTACGGCACATATATGTCTGAGGTATTTCGCTCCGGGATCGACGCTGTGCCCCGCGGACAATGGGAAGCATCAACTGCACTTCATTTATCAAAGCGCAAGACGTGGCTGTCCGTAATATTGCCGCAAGCGCTGCCTCCAGTCATTCCGATGATGGGCAATTATTTGATCGTTATATTTAAAGAGACGCCAACCTTGTCAGCCATCACGCTTGTAGAACTGCTGTTGACCGCGAAAAGTGCGGCATCCGTCACCTATCGCGTATTTGAGCCATATACGATTGTCGGTCTGTTGTTTCTACTCGTCAGTTTGATCTTTTCATACGGCATACGCCGGCTGGAGAAGCGAATGTTCCAGCGCGAGCATCCAGAGAGAGGAGAAAAACGATGAACGCTCAGTTAGAAAAAAGCAGCATGCCTGAGCCGGAAAACTTACCCGGGCATGGTCGGATAGTACAACTAGCGAGCTCTCCGCAACTGAATCCGATTGTTCGTTACCAGTCCGTACAGAAAAGATTCGGGGAGCTGCACGTTATTAAAGGCATTGACTTAGATATTTTTCCGGGAGAAAAAATTGCGCTCATTGGACCTAGCGGCTCCGGCAAGACAACGCTTGGCCGTATGCTGATGACGCTTGAGGAGCCTTCTTCGGGGACGATTACGATCGAAGATGAGCCATTATGGCAAATGGAATCGAAGGGGAAGCTGATTCGGGCAAATGAAAAGCACTTGCAAAAAATGCGCAGTAAAGTAGGGATGGTCTTTCAACATTTCAACTTATTCCCTCATATGACGGTGCTGCGCAACGTATCGATGGCTCCTCGTTCTGTACTTGGGCTATCAAAGGAAGAGGCGGAGGACCGGGCGATCATGATGCTTCGTAAGGTCGGATTGGACCAGAAGCTTCATGTGTACCCCTCTCAGTTATCCGGCGGGCAAAAACAACGGGTTGCGATTGCGAGGGCGCTTGTCATGCAGCCGAAGGTGATGGTATTCGATGAGGTAACCTCTGCCCTGGATCCTGAGCTCGTTGGCGAAGTGTTATCCGTCATCAAAGAAATTGCCGTTGAAGGCCAAATGGCGATGCTGCTTATTACACATGAGATGGAGTTTGCCCGTGAGGTAGCGGATCGCGTTATTTTCGGGGCGGAAGGGCTTATTGTTGAACAAGGCTCTCCGGAGGAACTGTTTACAAACCCGCAAAGCGAACGTCTGCAATTATTTTTACAGCGGTTTCTGTAGAGAAACACATCAGACATATACAAAGAAAAGAGGTGAGAAGAATGAAGCTTCATGCAACTGAAGGCTTAAGTCTGCGGACTACTGACAGCAGTGACGGCTCAGCTGTCTGGCAGCTCATCAGGGATGCGGGCTCGCTCGATTTGAATTCTCCTTACTGCTATATCATGCTTTGCGATATATTTCGTGAAACGTGCGCGGTTGCGTGCAGCGGGACGGATATTCAAGGCTTTATGTCCGGCTGCAGGTGTCCTGACAAGGAGGATACGCTGTTCGTTTGGCAGGTTGCCGTCAGCGAGAAGTCTAGAGGACGGGGCATTGCCAAGGCAATGCTGCAAGAGCTATTGACCCGTAAGGGAAATGAACATATTCGGTACGTCGAAGCGACCATCGCACCTGATAATATTCCCTCCAGAAGGCTATTTACGGGACTTGCTGCAGAACACGGCACAGAATGCAAAGTAGCCGAGCACTATGGCAAGCACCTGTTTCCGGAAGGGATGAACCATGAGCCGGAGCTGTTGTTTCGTATCGGTCCGCTTCGTAAGCGGCATCAACATTAGTAGATAAATCGAGATGATCAGGGAGGGTTTAAAATGAATCAAATGCAGCAGCAAACAGATAAATTGAGTGTATTTGAACAAATGGAATCGGAGGTCCGCAGCTATTGCCGCAGCTTCCGGACGGTATTTACGAAGGCGAGCAATGCTAAAATGTGGGATGTAAACGGAAAGTGCTATATTGATTTTTTTGCCGGTGCAGGCGCGTTGAATTACGGGCATAACGATACCAATATACGGACGAAGCTGATCGATTACTTGCTGGAGGACGGGGTAACCCATAGCCTGGATATGGCTACGAAGGCGAAAGAAACATTCCTGCTAACGTTTAACAAGGTTATTTTGCAGCCGCGGGGGCTGGAATATAAAGTGATGTTCCCCGGTCCAACCGGAACCAACACGGTGGAAAGCGCACTGAAAACGGCACGTAAAGTGACGGGACGGACGAATGTCATTTGCTTCACGAACGCATTTCACGGCATGACACAGGGCTCTTTGTCAGCGACAGGAAATCGCTTCAAGCGGGCAGGAGCCGGATTGCATCTTGGAGGCACGACCTTCATGCCCTACGACGGTTACTTCGGTGAATCATTGGATACATCCTTTATGCTGGAGAAGCTTCTGGATGATCCGGGCAGCGGCATTGATCTTCCTGCAGCTGTTATTTTGGAGACACTGCAGGGCGAAGGAGGACTAAACAGTGCTTCCTCCGCATGGCTTCGCAGGGTGGAACAGATTTGCCGCAAGCATCAAATGCTGCTTATCGTTGACGACGTGCAAATGGGCTGCGGCCGTACGGGAACGTTCTTCAGCTTTGAGGATTCGGGCATTAAGCCGGATATCGTTTGCTTGTCGAAATCAATTGGCGGTTATGGCCTTCCGCTCGCGTTGACGCTGATCAAGCCTGAGCATGACATTTGGAGTCCGGGCGAGCATAATGGTACATTCCGCGGCAATAATCTTGGTTTTGTAGCAGCAACCGAAGCACTCCGTTTTTGGGAATCCAACGAATTTCAAATGGGCATTAAGCGCAAGTCCAACGTTATTCTTGCTTGTTTGGAACGGTTGGCGGCGGAATATCCGGATTGGATAAGCGAAGTCAAAGGTAAGGGATTTATACAAGGGCTGGCCTTCCGGCAACCCAAGCTGGCGGCGGGAGTATGTGCAGCAGCCTTTAATAACGGCTTGATCATGGAAACCTCCGGGCCTTACGATGAGGTGGCAAAGCTCATGCCTCCTCTTACGATTGAGGATGCCGTATTGAAGCAGGGGCTTACGATTATGGAGCAAGCATTGAAGCAAGTTATAGAAACCGAATATAAAACAGCAGCGAATGCGGCTGCCGCCAAGGTTAAAGTCAACGCATAAATAATCGAACGATATATACGGCTAAAATATCAAGCGGGAAGGTGCAAGTAAATGATCGTAAAACATTTGATTGACGTTATTCATACAAAGGACGATATCGATACGCTGACGTGGAATTCGCGGCGTTTGCTGCTCAAGAAGGATGGAATGGGATTCTCGATGCACGATACACTTATTAAAGCCGGAACTGAAACGCTTATTTGGTACCGTAACCATGTGGAAGCCGTATATTGCATCGAAGGCGAAGGCGAAATAGAGGTCGTCGGGGGTAAAGTTTATCCGATCGAGGCTGGAACGCTGTACGCATTGGACGGTAATGAGAAGCATTTGCTGCGGGCAAAGAGCCAAATGCGAATGGTATGTGTGTTTAATCCACCGCTTACGGGTGATGAAGTGCACGATGCGGATGGTGTTTACCCTATAGTGGAAACCCCGGAGATCCATTAAATTAATTTAGGGAGTGAAGATTTTGAATCCTAATATGAAATCAGTGCAGTTGGAGAAACAAGCGTTTACGGATAAGTATCCATCCAGAATTGCCGATGAACCTATTATTATGGAACGAGAAGATCCGGTGCTTTATTCCGAATGGACGGAGCATTGTCCTTTGACCAAGGAGCAATCGGATTTCTATGAACAAAACGGTTTTTTGGTTCTGGATCAATTCTTCTCGGCGGCGGAAATTGCTGAATGGCGGTCGGAACTAAAAAAGCTGGGAGACATTTATCGTAAGGAAGAGGCGGAGCATGTCATTTTAGAACCGGAGAGCAGGGAAGTGCGTTCTATCTTCGCCATTCATAAAAATAATGAGTGCTTTAAAAAGTTGGCCGAACACCCGCGTCTAGTGGAAATAGCGAACTACTTACTAGGGTCGGACACATATGTTCATCAATCCCGAATTAATTTCAAACCGGGATTTACGGGCAAAGAATTTTATTGGCACTCGGATTTCGAGACATGGCATGTGGAGGATGGAATGCCGGCTATGCGTGCGTTCAGCTGTTCTATCGCGCTGGAGGATAACTATCACCATAATGGACCGTTGATGGTTATTCCCGGTTCGCATAAGAAGTTTATATCCTGCATCGGCAAGACACCGGATAATCATTTCAAGCAATCGCTTCGCCGGCAGGAATACGGCGTTCCAGATCAGGAAAGCCTGGAAATGCTCCGCAAGGAAGGCGGCATTCATACCGCATTAGGCTCTGCGGGCTCCATCATCTTATTCGATTGCAATACGATGCATGGTTCGAATAGCAACATTACGCCGGACCCGCGCAGTAACGTATTCCTCGTATACAACAGTACGGAAAATAAGCTTCAGGAGCCGTATTCCGGACAAAAGCCGCGGCCGCTATACATTGCAACCCGTGAATAGATAATGAACCCGTTATTGCTTGTTGGTTCAATTGCTGTCATTAACATAACCTACGTATCGTTGTTTACGCTGCGCCTCATCTTTCTGATAAAAGGGAGAAGAGGCGCAGCCTCCCTTCTTGCAATGGTCGAAGTATTCATCTATTTGGCCGGGTTAAATCTTGTTCTGCAAAATTTATCCAATCCTATTCATATGGCAGCTTATTGCCTCGGCTTTGGAGCAGGCGTCTATCTGGGAAGCCGGATTGAAGAATATATGGCACTCGGCTATTCCGTCGTGCAGGTCATCGCCGATTCCGTTGAGACCACTTTGCCGGACAAGCTAAGAAGCTACGGATACGGCGTAACGTCCTGGCAAGCGGACGGCAAGGATGGCAAGCGGCTCGTGATGCAAGTGCTCGTCAAGCGCAGCAATGAGAAGAGGCTCATGGCTAGTATTGCTGCCGATGCACCGCGGGCGTTCGTGATTTCTCATGAGCCAAGACATTTTAAAGGCGGCTTTTGGACGAAAATGATTGAAAGGTAGCCAGGTCATGCATTCCTTTTGACTAGACACACTCGCAAATGGTAGTAGTTTTGTGTCGGTGCACACTCGTCTAGTTCCCAATTCCGTTTCACATTTATCCCAGCATATCTTTTTTCAAATTAAGGGAAACTATTGGAGGATTGATAAAAAATGCTGTTCGGTTTATGAAAAGGAGGGAGACTTATGGATGGGAACTGGCAGGTTTTATTGTTAGGTGGAAAAACCTTGCCACTGTGGGGATTTGCCGTTCGCGCCACTCTGTTGTACTGGATGATGATTCTTTTGACCCGTTGGATGGGAAAACGACAAATCGGCATCTTGACGGGTCACAATTACCTGGTAGCTTCTGGCATCGTGGCTATTTCCGCATCCCGAATGATCTTTCCAGAACACGGATTGTTGGAAGCTCTCGTTATTCTTCCGGTTTATGCAGGGTTGAACGTGTTCCAGTCCTATCTTGACATGAAATGGCCGAAATTCATTGGAAGAAAACCCATCGTTCTCATTGAAAATGGCCAAATCCAGAAGAAAAACTTATTACGCGGTTTGATCTGCATCGATGAATTGTTAGGGCAGATGCGCCTTCAAGGTGCACACAATCTGTCTCAAGTGGCTTATGCTACCTTAGAACCCCACGGGAAAGTGAGTGTGACAAAAAAGTTTGAATATCAGCCTATTCAACGTAAGACACTTAAGCTGCCCGAAAAAAATGTCTTTCTTCCTCACTTCCTTATTTACGATGGAACGGTGAATGATGAGAATTTAAATCATCTCGGATTGGATATTAAATGGTTAAAAAACAAGATTATGGAAAAAGGGATTTCAGACCCCGGGGACGTTTTTGTAGCAATGCTGGAAGACGACGGAACTTTATACATAAGTGCAGGGTGAGTGACGTGGAAAATATTTTCGGATCTGTAGAAGAGCTAAGTATATGGGGGTATTTCCTCCGGACATTAGTCATTGGTGTTCTGGTTTATTTTGCGACGAAATTTCTTCCCAGCCGGTCCGGGGGACAGTATTCCGCGTTTGACTTTACTTTTTTCTGGTTAATAGGCGGGTTAATTGTGGCTCCGCTCGTCACATCCAAGGTGCCGCTTACGAATATGTTAACAGCCGCAGTAACGGTCTACTTATGGCACTACATTCATTCCTATCTGGTGGTGAAAAGCCGAAGGATGGCCCGCCTGCTTGTCGGAAGACCTGCGATCTTGGTGGAAAACGGACACGTTCATAAACACAAAATGAAAAAAAACTTATTTAATCTTGAATTACTCATGTCCCAACTGCGGTACATGAGGGCTGCGAATCCGAACCAAGTCGCCTACGCCGTCCTCGAAACCAATGGCCAATTAAGTGTATTAAAAAAAAGTTCAGCCCAGCCGGTAACCCCCACCGATCTGAATATACCTGTCACGAAAACAATCATGCCCGTGGTTTTGATTAATGATGGGGAAGCGATGGAGGAAAACCTCCGAGGGATCGGCTGGAATCAAGAGAAGTTGCAGGAGGAATTAGCCAAGAAAGGAGTTGCTAATCCGACAGACGTCTACTTGGCAACGATTGATGCTGTAGGAAAACTCCATTATTCGGTCAAATAACACTTAAATCGGGGAGGACATTCCATGAATGTATTAACACAGCAAGAAATGATCAGCACAGCACTGAAAAAGGCCGCTCACTATGAACAAACGATCGCTGTGAAATATGCGGATTCAACAAAGTCTATCACGGATCCCGCCATTCAAAAGCAGTTGCAGTCGTTAGAACAAACGGCGCGCAATCATCTGAACTTACTAACGCAGCAAATGCAAACACTGGGCATTCAATAAGAAGAGGAAGTGATCTGATGAATACGGTCGAAAAGTTGCAAGATGTCCTTAACAACGAAATGCAGCACCATTTTTTTTATAATGAGGAATCCGTTCGGATCACCGACAAAGCGATCCGTCAATTATTCATGCAACTTAGGGACGATAAAATGCGAAATATCACTTTGCTTCAAACGGAAATCGATAAGATCCAACAAGGTCAGGTGTAAATGAGTATCCTGAGTATAAAAGCTGGCTTGAATATCATGCCTTTTGACTAAACATACTCGCAAATGGTATATTTGAATGTATGTTTAGTGCAGGGATCATACAAACGGCTGCGTGCTTGCACGCAGCCGTTTGTGCCTACAATATGGAGGAAAGCTACCCGTGAACAATTATCCGTTTGATTTTGACCCGAAACAGCCCTTCATTCAGCAAGCGAGCGATTGGATCGCCGATGTCTTTTATGAGAAGCTGCCTGAGGCTGGATTTGAAATAAGAGACGAACAAATTTATATGGCTTTTCAATTGGAGCGGGCTTATGCCGACAAACAAACGATTTTCGCGGAAGCGGGCGTGGGAACGGGCAAAACGTTCGTCTATTTATTGTATGCAATCAGCTATGCGCGGTATATGCGCAAGCCAGCTATCATCGCATGTGCCGATGAATCATTAATTGAGCAGCTGGTAAAGCCTGAAGGAGACGTCGCCAAGCTTGCCCGCTACTTGGATTTGACGATCGATGCGCGATTGGGCAAATCCGCCGATCAATATATTTGCTTAAACAAGCTTGAAGATGCCCGGTCCGGCCAAGAGGATGCTGAGCTTTTTGACAACATATACCGGGGCTTGCCAAATTTCGTCCAAAAGCCGGAAACGATGCAAAGCTTCTATCCTTACGGCAACCGAAAGGAATATCCGAACCTGAACGACGAGCAATGGAATCAGCTTGGCTGGGACGTCTTCCAGGACTGTTTAGTATGCGAAAGAAGGCATCGCTGCGGTCAGACGTTGTCGCGCGATCATTACCGAAAGGCTGTCGATGTCATTATTTGTTCGCATGATTTCTATATGGAGCATGTTTGGACATATGAGGCGAGAAAACGCGAAGGACAGCTGCCGCTGCTGCCGGAGCACAGCTCTGTCGTTTTTGATGAAGGTCATTTGCTGGAAACAGCCGCACAGCAAGCGTTGACGTACAAGCTGAATCACGCTGTATTCGAAGGGATCGTTACTCGCCTGCTGCAAGAGGAAATTCGGGAATCGCTTGCGGTAGCGGTAGAAGAAGCCATTACGCAGAGCGAGTATCTCTTCAAGCAAATAAATAAACGCAGTGTGAAGGTTCCGGCTTCGGATCGCAAAGAAATCGAATGGAGCGAAGAGCTGCTTCGTGAAGTCAACCGATTGCAGGACACGTTAGCCGTTATTGAAGAGGAACTCGTATTCGAGAGCGGTTTGTATACGATCGATACGTACCAGCTGAAAATTGTCGAAGAGCATTTGGAGATGATTCAATTTGCTCTATCCTTATTCAAGCGGCCGGACAAGCCCATTAGCTGGGTGACGCAGGATAAGGACGATATTTCACTTGTCATTATGCCGAAATGGGTGAAGGAAGTGCTGAAGGAGCAGGTGTTCTCCCGCAAAATGCCAATCGTATTTTCATCAGCAACGCTTTCGGTTAATGGTTCCTTTGACTATATGATGGACGTCCTGGGAATGGATAGCGCCTTGTCATTCTCTGTACCGTCGCCGTACGAGTATAGGCAGCATATGCGCGTATTGGCGCCAAAGGCTGGAGAGGTAATTGGATTACAAGATAAAGTCCGGGAGACGTATCGGTTGCTGAAGCAATCGGGCGGAAGGACGCTGCTGTTGTTCCCGTCAATGGAGCAATTAGAACAGTTCAAGGGTGAAGCTGAGTTGCTTCCCGAAAACCCGGATTTCCGTTTCCTGTATGAAGGCTCAGCAGAGATCAGCCATCTGATTGAGCAGTTCCAAACGGATGAAACGAGCAATTTATGTGCGGTGACCTTATGGGAAGGACTTGATATTCCAGGTCCGTCGTTATCGCAGGTTATTGTCTGGGAGCTTCCGTTTCCTCCGAATGATCCGTTGTTTGCAGCCAGACGCAGCGATGCAAGCCAACCTTTCGAGCAAGTGGATATGCCTTACATGTTGCTGCGCTTGAGACAGGGGATTGGACGATTAATTCGTTCGCGGGAAGACAGCGGCACAATCGTTATATTCGGCAATAAGCTGAATGACAGGTATGTACGTGAGCAGGTTGAACGGGTTATTCCGGAAGGCGTAACGCTTGAGTGTTTATAGGGTATATGAAATCGTATGTTTAAGGAGGAGGGGATACCCTTCTTCTTTTTTTATTTTCCCACCATACATTCTTTTACTTGTTTATAACCGACACTTTACGGAAAAAATAGGGAGTATTCGACAAAATGCAGAGTTGCAGGGAGTGGTGCATAGTTGATTCGTGCAGTACTAACGAACATCCCGGATTGGAAAGTGTTCGTGCAGGCATTGGTTACCCTCGCGGTTCCCATTATGGTTACATACGTTTTCAACTGGTTCCGTAAAGCAGAGGAAGAGTGATCGAAGTGAATAATAACTTAATGGTTAACTTAACCTTAATCCATGAGCAAATGGTGTACCACTCTGATGTAACGATCAGGGAGTTTTTAATAGGCAATACAGGCGTAGCTGCCGCTATTGTGTTTGCGAATTGTTTAGCGGATCGTGAGCTGATTGACCTGCATATTTTAAAAGCATTGATGTCCGTCCAAGGGGATGGTACGTCAATAACGAAATCGTTTGTAACAAATCAAGTGTTATCCGTAAGTCAAATAACAGAAGTGTTATCCGTAGAAGAGATGATGCCAAAGGTGTTATCAGGATCTACAGCGCTAATTATTGACGGATTCACCGAAGCCATCATCATTGGAACGATCAAAAATAAGACACGAAATATAGAGGAACCCATTTCAGAAGCGCTAGTGAGAGGGCCAAGAGTCGGTTTTAATGAATCGTTAACTGATAACGCAGCTATCTTACGCAGACATGGCGAGAACGCCAGCTTGGCGCTTGTGAGTATGCATATCGGTTCACGTGCAAAGAAAGAATTGGTTATTGCCTATATGAAAGATATCGCGGATCCGAATTTAGTCGAAGAGGTTCGTAAAAGAATGGGTAAAATCGATTTAGATAATGTGCCGGAGTCCGGATATATTGAACAATTAATAGAAGACAATTATTTGAGTCCGTTTCCTCAAGTACAAAGCACGGAAAGGCCGGATAGAGTCATTAGCGCATTAATGGAAGGACGAGTCGCTATTTTACTCGACGGTACGCCATTTGCGCTTATCGCTCCGGTTACGTTCAGCATGCTCCTGCAATCCCCGGAAGATTATTATGAGCGGTGGATGGCAGGCACATTGCTTCGATTGCTGAGATTTTTCGCAGCATTAGTAGCGCTGTTGACACCTGCCATGTACATTTCCTTTATTTCGTTTCATCCTGGATTAATACCAACCAAATTAGCTCTCTCCATTATCGGATCGAGAGTCGGCGTCCCTTTCTCCTCGCTCGTGGAAGCTTTAATAATGGAAGTAGCGATTGAAATATTAAGGGAAGCGGGACTTAGACTGCCAAAACCAATTGGACCGGCAATGGGCATTGTGGGCGGTTTAATTATCGGCGAAGCTGCCGTACAGGCCGGGATTGTTAGTCCAATTCTAGTTATTGTCGTTGCGGTTACGGCCATCTCTTCCTTCGCTATACCGCAATACAATGCGGGGATATCATTACGAATGCTGCGTTTTGTGGCGATGTTTTGCGCTGCCGCTTTTGGATTGTACGGGGTTG
Source organism: Bacillota bacterium (assembly GCA_051750645.1). Classification (GTDB taxonomy): domain Bacteria; phylum Bacillota; class Bacilli; order Paenibacillales; family Paenibacillaceae; genus Pristimantibacillus. The sequence continues at coordinate 140,727 of JBNJJW010000015.1, forward strand.
TTTTATTTATCTTAATGCTATGCGCCCATATTGTGAAATTGAAGAGCTTCGGTGTTCCTTATGCAAGCCCGGCTGTTCCGTACCGCTTAAACGACTGGAAAGATTTTTTCGTTCGCATGCCGCTTTTTATGATGAAAAGCAGGCCTGAGATGTTGCATACGAAAAATGAAAAGAGAAAGAAGCTTTAACTTTGGATCTGGGAGAAGGTCGCCATGAATATTAATCCTAAGGATCGGATAAACACGATACAAGCTGCTGTTATTGTCTCGAATTTTATTCTTGGTTCTGGAATCCTTACTTTGTCGAGAGCAACAGCCGAGAAGGCGGGGACGCCTGATGTATGGATTTCAGTCTTGATAGGGGGATTGATCGCAATTGCTGCTGGTATAGTCATGGCTACTTTGAACAAATCGTATCCTGGACAGACGGTGTACCAATATAACCGGATCATTGTAGGAAGGTGGTTTGGCGGTTTTATTGGATTGTTATTTGTTAGTTATTTTTGTATGACTGCTGCTTATCAAGTGCGAACATTAACTGAAGTAACGGGTTTCTTTTTACTCGAAGGCACCCCGCCGTGGGCAACCGTAATGGTATTTATGTGGGTAAGCCTTTATTTGATGGTTGGAGGCATTAATCCGATCGCACGGTTGTTTGAGCTCATTCTTCCGGTGACGATCATCATTTATTTGTTAGTTACTTTAATGGGATTAAGAATTCTTGATCCTAACAACTTGCGTCCAGTAATGGGACAAGGGATTATGCCTGTTCTAGCCGGTATTAAATCAACAGTATTTTCCTTTACCGGATTTGAAATCATTTTAATCTTGACAGCTTTTATGAAGCATCCTAATAAATCCGTCAAAGCCGTTGTTTACGGTATAGTCATGCCGATGAGTATTTATTTAATAACGGTCGTTATGGCTATAGGCGTCTTGTCCGTGGATGGCGTTGTCACAAGAACGTGGCCTACGCTCGATCTTGTGCGGAGCTTTGAGTTGACGGGTCTGATCTTTGAACGTTTTGAATCTTTATTGCTGGTCATTTGGATCATGCAAATTTATTCTACCTTTACGATTGCACATTATGCAGCGTCTCTTGGATTGTCACAGCTCTTCAATGTGAATATACAAAAATGTATGTATGCATTATTGCCAATTGTTTTCATCATTTGGGCAATTCCCAAAAATATAAACGAATTATCCGCCTTTGGCGATTTTATCGGAAATATATTCTTGTATTTATTTGGCCTAGTGCCGATCGTTTTATTGCTGTTATCGAAGTGGAAGAAAGGAAGCAAGGAGGAAACGGATGAAGCTGAATCTTAACCGGGCACGCTGCTTATTGATCGGTATATGTATCCTTACTCTAATGCTTCAGACAGGCTGTCGGAGTAAAGATGAGATCGAAGACCTCAGTATATATGTGGGCATGGGACTTGATGAAGCGAATAAAACCGAGCTGGAAACCAAACTGGACAAGCTGGGAACAGACGAGACCAAAAAAAACTTAATTACTTTCACTCTGCAAATTGTTGAAAAACAGTCCGAAGCTAAAGGCGGGAAAGCTGGAAGTGACCAAAACTCTAAGCCGTATATAAATGTTTCTGAAACGGGTGATTCTTTGTTTCAACTGATCAGGGAATTCACCTCCCAAATGGAACGCCCTGTTATAGGCCATCACTTGAAAGTAATCGTTATAAATGAGCAGCTTGCAGGTCATATCAGTATGCATCAGCTTCTTGATTTCTTTCTTAGGGATAATGATATTAGACCAAGCACCATGGTCTTAATGAGCAGCGGACCGGCGAGAAAAACATTGGAGGCAAAAGGGAATTCGATTATTCCTTCATTTCGTCTAATGGGAATGATCGATAATCGTTACCGGACTCTTAAAATCATACCGCCGATGACATTATCTACGCTGCAAGGGAAAATGCATGCAAAATCAAGTTATTTGCTGCAAAATGTGATCGCCGCAGAAGGCGAAGTGAAGTTTTCAGGCGCAGCGGTCATTAAAGGGAAAACACAAAAATTCAGGGGACTTTTATCCGAAGAGGAGCTTCTCGGTGTAACTTGGTTGACCGGCAAAGGAAAAGGGGGATTAGTGAAAAGTTATGATGAAAAAACGAAACAAATAATAACTTACGAAATGAAAACAATGAAGAGTAAAATTCGTTCCCATATTGATGGAGATAACGTCTCTTTCGACGTTGACATCGAATCGGAAGGTCGATTAATCGAGGACTGGACGACTTCCAGCGCTCCGATCGATGAAGAATTTAAAAAAAGAGCAGAACAAGCGGCGGAAAAGGAGGTTAAGAGATTAATACAGCTTGGACTAGACAAAATCCAAAAGAAATACAAAGCGGATGTTGTCGGTTTCGGTACTCGATTAAATATTGAGCACCCGAAGCATTGGCAGAAGGTAAAACAGGATTGGGACAACGTATTTAGTGAAGTTCCAATTACATATAAAGTAAAACTGAATATAACTGAAATGGGGGCGAAAAAGAGCCATTAATCGGTGATTAAGGCGCATGGAATCAAGACAAGGAGCAAACGACGCAAATTTACAGCATATCGACAAGCATAACATAATTATAATTATGTAAACTTTAAACAGTATTTTAAGCTGACTTCGGATCTAATTATCCGTCGTCAGCTTTTTTTGCTAATAAAAATACCTGTGGAGGGTTTTAGCGTACTGGCAATAGGAACGGCTTCACGATCGCTTTAATTCGTTCAAGACCTTCCCACATGTCACCGGGACCATCATAGATGAGGACATAGGCGCCGTTATAACCGGAAGCATGAACCCGATTGAGATAGGTCAAATATTCCTCCTCATCCGGAAAGCCCGCTTCATCATAGGTTGCTTTGGCATGAACCGATACGCTGTATGGTAATGTCGACGCTATTTCCTCTACTTTATCAGCCCCATGAAAATTACCGAAATCGGTTATAAAACCGACTTGGTCACCGGTTTGAGCGAGCAGCTTATGACAGATTTCGGCTGTTGAGGTTAGCGGTTTGAAGTTTTCAGTAATGATGCGAACTCCTTTAGGTGAAGCATAATGGGCTAAGTCTATTAACGATGCTGCGGAAAGACTTAAGGATTCCTCGTCCGTCGGTGGGGCTTCACCTGCAATAACTCGAATTTGTTTAGCTCCGCATTGGGAAGCAATATCGATCCAGCCGCGTATAAAAGCTAGATCAGCTTTTCTTTGTAACTCATCAGGTGCTGTCAGGTTACCGTAATCAAGCAACAGCGTATCAAAGGAAACGCCAGAAGCCTCGAAAGCGCTGCGAAGCTGCTTTAGATAAGACGAATCAGTTGAAGGAAAATGGAAATGACAAACTTCTATCGCTTCATATCCCCGTGATGCTGCTTCTGCAGGCAAATCAAGCAGCGTGATCATTTCCGGTTGCTCTTGTTCTATTGTCCGGTGGCTGCCTGCTTCGGCATCCCAAGCCGTCCAGCGAAGAGGACCGAGCATTCGATGTAAGCTCCATGTGCTAACGGATAAGTATGACAAATTCATCCCGCCTTATTATAAATTGGTCAAGCTTATTAATAGCATAGCATTAGATTTTAATTAAAAAAGGAGTCGAATTTGGCGTATTACTCCGCTGGTTGGTCTTAGTTGTTTGATTCCCGAAGAACATTAATTATAATAAGCAAGTGAAGATAATGTATGGAAGGATAGATAAATGATGCAAATCAAACGTGTTACTACAGAAGAACAGTTAGAAGATGCGTTCAGCGTCCGTAAAACAGTGTTCGTAAAGGAGCAAGGTGTAGCAGATGAAGTTGAGCTCGATGAATACGAAGATATCTCGGACCATGTTGTAATTTATGACGAGAACAAGCCTGTAGGGACAGGCAGAGTTCGCATCGTTGAAGATACAGCCAAGCTGGAGCGTATTTGCGTATTAGCCTCTCATCGCAAGCATCATCTGGGCAAAGCTATAATGAACGAGCTCGAAGCTATTGCCATTGAAAAAGGGCTGACGAAAGCAAAGCTGCACGGTCAAGTTCAAGCAGCAGCCTTTTATGAAAAACTAGGCTATGAAACAGCCTCTGACGTTTTCATGGAGGAAAATATTCCTCATGTTAAGATGGTTAAAGATTTATCCCGCCGGTAGTGCGACGGTGAGACGCCTTTTATTTTTTTGAACATTTTCGAGAAGAGCAGCGGATCATTATAGCCAACCGAGTGCGAAATATCGGAAACCGTCAGCATCGGATTGTTCATAAGGTCAACTGCTCTATCCATTCGATACTGAAGTAAATACATTTGCGGCGAGAGCTGAACCGTTTCTTTGAACAGAGAAGACAAGTATATCCGGTCAATGCCAATCAGCTTCGCAAGCTCAGATATGCTTACTTTGTTGTAGTAGTTTGCTTTTATATAATCGATCGCTTTGCGTACATAGACTTCCTTAGCTTTAGGAATATAGCCTGCTTGATCCGGTGCGGTCAGCATCGCGATCCAATCGGCAACAAGACGGTAGAGCAGGCTATGAACGACTAATCCGCCATTTCTCTCGAGCTTATGTGCATGATTGAACTCATCAAGCCATGCATCAAACCATGCTGCAGGAGCGAAATCGAAATGGGGATTCGCTTTGCTTAATTGAACTTGCTCTAACAAACGATCGACGCATTTGCCTTGAAATGCGATCCAGGAGTAGGTCCAAGGATCTTCTTCATTGGCCTTCATAGAGCAAATGGTATCCGGAAACACCATAAAGCCTTGTCCTTGCTTTAACTCGTAGGTACAGCCGTTTATTTGATAGGTGCCTCTGCCTTCGTGGATAAACAGTATTTTATAGTGGTCTTTAACCCCTGGCCCCCAATTGTCGCAATATTGTTTCCCGTGATAAAAATAAACCAAATCATAGAGCTCCTGCATGTCTATTCAACTCCAATGCACTTTTACTGATATATTACATTATGCCATATAAAACTTGCTTGTAGACATTCCTTTTACTTGTAACGGTAAGATATACTCTGTAGGTAATCGTGCTTAGCAGTTATCATTATAGCATGCTACTAGTGCCGATACATGAAATTAATGAAGAAAGGGAGTACTACAAATGCCTTACGTTGCAGAGCAAAACCGATATACCGACATGAAATATAACCGTTGCGGAAAGAGCGGCATTAAGCTGCCTGCTATTTCGCTCGGATTGTGGCAAAATTTTGGAGGCAATCAGCCGCTGGAAAATTCGCGTGCGATGATTTTAAAAGCATTCGATCTCGGAATAACGCATTTCGACTTAGCTAACAATTACGGGCCGCCAGCCGGCTCTGCAGAAGAAACATTCGGACAAGTGTTTAAAAAGGATCTGGTCCCTTTCCGGGACGAGCTTCTAATCTCAACAAAAGCCGGATACTACATGTGGGAGGGGCCGTACGGTGAATGGGGCTCACGCAAAAATCTGCTTTCGAGTTTAGACCAGAGTTTAAAGCGGATGGGTCTTGATTATGTCGATATTTTTTATTCGCATCGTCCGGACCCGGAAACCCCGCTAGAAGAAACGATGGGCGCACTCGATCATGCTGTCAGACAAGGCAAAGCGTTATATGTAGGATTATCGAATTATAATCTGGAGCAAACGAGCCAAGCGATCGACATTTTGAAGCGGCTCGGAACGCCTTGCCTCATCCACCAACCGATCTATTCGATGCTGAACCGCTGGATTGAGGACGGTTTGCAGGAGGTACTGGATACGAATGGCGTTGGTTCAATCGCTTATTGTCCGCTGGGCAGAGGACAGCTTACGAACAAGTATGTCGATAAAATCGAAGCGGAATCAAAGGCAGCATCCGGCACAATGAAACCGGAAGCGATTACGGTGGAGCGGGTTCAAAAATTCCGCAAGCTTGAAGCTATCGCGGCGCGGCGCGGACAAAGCTTGTCCCAAATGTCACTCTCATGGGCGCTTCGCGAGGGCGGAGTAACTTCAGCGCTCATCGGCGTGAGCCGTGTAAGTCAGATCGAAGAGAATGTTAAGGCACTTGAGCAAGCCCCTTTGTCGGCTGAGGAATTAACGGAAATCGATGAGGTTATGAGTAATATTGGAGATCTGCCTTGGTAGTAATCAGTTCGTCATAAAATTCAATTTTCGATCATAGATATGTTAGTGGGAGATGTATAGCAGTTATTCGAGAGGAGAGGCCGCAGCGAAGGAGCATTACTTGCAGCTGGGAGGGATTGTAATGAGTGTGGAACTGCTCATTCAACTACTCGTGCTTATCGTAATGATCATCGATATGGCCAACAGATCGAAAGATTCTTAACTCTAGAAGTCTGGGGCAGATGGGATAACCCGGGTCAACTTAAAGACAAAACACCTAAATGGGGTGTTTTGTCTTTTTTTTCTAATCCTGTGGTACAATCATCTCAAATCGTCATTCAATCCAGGTACTGGAGCCGTGCCGTACCGTATTGAAAATAGCGGAAGATATGGGCCTTTTTTAATCGAATTACCAATATTCAAGCGAATAACGGTAAAAAATGGTCTTATAACTCTATGATAAGGCAAATGACATTAGAAATTACGATATAAGACCAATAATTACCGTTATAATCCAATCGAATAGCGATTTGGAGAATATAAGTCCATTTTTTACTGTTAAAAGTTACCTGCGCCTGAAAAAAGTTTTTGTGCAGATTTTTTAAAAATAAATTGAACTGTATCTGAAAAGGAGTGAATATTATGGGATACGATTTACACATTACAAGAGCGGAATGGTGGGGCAACAGCAAGGAACATCCCATTTCATTATCAGAATGGCAGGAGGTTATTAATGGAGATCCTCAGCTGAGGCTTGAGAATGCAGCAGAAATGATAGCGCCAAGTGTGAATCTGCGATATGAAAGCCCAGGAATGGCCGTATGTATCATGGAAGACGAGGACGAGGAGTATCCGGTTTATTTTGATTACAGAGATGGTCGCATTGTTGTAAAAAATCAAAATGATCAAATTATTAATAAGATGAAAGAAATAGCAGAGAAGCTTAACGCAAGTGTTATCGGTGATGAAGGGGAAATCTATTAACATTTAGCCGAAAGAGCTTCTCTTTATTACCAGAAAGGAAGATAACTATGATTGAATGTCCATGGTGCAGTAGTCAAGTAGTGTTAGATAATCAAGTATGTCCGGAATGTAAGCATGAGGTTCTGCCCGAACATTTGGACACATCGATAACCAACCAAGATTCCGATCAACTCGAATATGAAGTTGACAAAAATGATCTTTCCATTGAAGACAGAATTGCAAATCAGTTTAAATGTTCCAAATGCGGTCATGATGAATGCGATATTAATGAAGTAGCGATGAATGGGACGGGTTTAAGTAAACTATTCGATATAGAATATCATCATTTTTTATATGTGTCTTGTATGCAATGCGGAATTGTTGAAATCTATAATCCGAGCATATTAAACGGCAAAGGTTAGTTCTGAAGGAGATCCGCGATGAAGAGTATACAAGTATTTCATTATGATGCTTTCTCCTCAACTATACCGAATAGGGGCAATCCGGCAGGAGTAGTTCTTCAAGCCGATCATTTAAGTCATGATCAGATGCAAGAGATAGCGAAGCGGGTTGGCTTTAATGAAACCGTATTTGCAGCAGCCTCTGACCATGCGGATCTACGTTTGAAGTACTTCACCCCCGGTCATGAAATTAACTTATGCGGTCATGCGACGATTGCTTCTCTTTATGCAATGAAGAGTAGAGATTTGCTGGGAAAAGCAAATACAATTACGATCGAAACGAATATCGGTATATTGCCAATTGAATTTAGCGCAGATAATCCGATACAGATCCGAATGAAGCAGGGGAACCCGCACTTTATTCCTTTTACCGGTGATGTGGAACGATTATTTCACTCAATGGGTTTATCGGCCGATGATTGGGACAAGGAATTTCCTATTGTTTATGGGAGTACAGGAACTTGGACCGTACTAATCCCCATCAAAGAAATAGCTCCGTTTGCTAGAATGAAACCAAGAAATCAATTATTTCCGGATATTTTAAAAGAGAATCCTAAAGCTTCGATTCATCCATTTTGTATGAGTGCTCTCGATAAAACAGCTAATATGCACGCAAGACATTTCTCATCGCCTTATTCAGGTACAGTGGAGGATCCGATAACGGGAACAGCCTCAGGCGTGATGGGGGCCTATTATTTAACCTACATCAAACCAGAATTAAATGATGTCGAACTAGTTATTGAACAAGGACAAGAAGTAAAGAGAGATGGTAGAGTACTTGTGAAAGCGATGAAACGAAACCCGAACGAAATGGATATTTATATAAGCGGTACTGCCGTGTTTGTTGGTGAAATAGACAGGAGGACTTTCATTTGAGGTACGAGGTTATTCTTTTTGATGCGGATGATACATTGTTTGACTATTCTTTGGCGGAGGCGCATGCGCTTACGCGAGTGTTTCAGGAGCATGGTATTGATCTTTTACAATCTCATGTGGATACCTATCGAAATGTAAACCAGCAGCTCTGGAATGATTTTGAGAAAGGGGCGGTTACGCTCGACTTTCTTCGTTATGAACGGTTTAGTCGACTATTCGCGGAGCTTGAAGTGGAGATGGATGCCGTTTATTTTAGCGACCAGTATGTGCAGTATTTGGGTGAGGGCTCGTTTTTAATTGAAGGTTCAGAGGCGCTTATTAAGCAGGTGCTTGGCAACGGCCATCGAATTGCTATCATCACAAATGGTATCAAGAAGGTTCAGCTCAGCAGAATTGGCAAGTCCGTGCTGTCCGATTCGTTCGAGCATATTATCGTTTCTGAGGATACTGGCTTCCAGAAGCCGCATACGGGTATATTTGATTTCACTTTTAATAAGTTGAAGATCATGGATAAGAATAAAGTGCTGATAGTAGGGGATTCATTAAGCTCGGATATCCAAGGCGGCATTAATTATGGCATCGATACGTGCTGGTATAATCCAAAACGAAAACCGAATGAAACAACGATAAAGCCTACCTATGAAATTGCTGAGTTATCAGAGCTTGTTCAGCTGCTTTAATCCGCTGGCATAATCCTTTTTTTCCTGAACGAAAGGATCGTCAAGTTGATATCCGTTCGTTTAGTGCCTAAAGAAGAGCAGGTGCAGCTTTTTAAAGCCATACAGACCAGGCTGTTTTCAGAATCTAACAGGCACATTAGTTCAGTTAAAGAGCATTTCTCTTTATAATGAGGAATGCTTTTTTTGGTTAAAAAAAGGATATTCTATAACAACAACAATATATTTAATAACAGCAACTTTTTATTGCAAAACGATATGTTTTGTGTTAAAGTCAAAATTAAATTTAAGAATAAGTGAGGGGCTTTTTATGGAACGAGGAACAACACTCTTTTTAAAGGTAGCTGTGATTGTTATTGGAATCCCAGTTCTTGCTTTGTGCATATTTTTGGTGCCAGAGATAGCGAATTTTGCAGCAGAATTGTATCCAGATCATACTTATTTGAAATATCTCGTTTTAATCGATTTGTATGCAACGGCGATACCTTTTTACTTTGCTCTGTATCAAGCTTTTAAACTTTTAAGCTATATTGACAAGAATAAAGCTTTCTCGGAATTATCTGTACGAGTTTTAAAGAATATAAAATACTGTGCAATCACAATCAGTAGCTTGTTTGTGGTAGGCATGCCACTCTTCTATCTTATTGCGGAGAAAGATGATGCCCCAGGTATTATAGTAATCGGAATGGTCTTGATTTTTGCCTCCATGGTGATTGCCGTTTTTGCTGCTGTTCTCCAAAAGCTTTTAAAAGAGGCTATTGATATAAAATCAGAAAATGATTTGACGGTCTGAGGTGAATAACTTGGCGATTATAATCAATATTGATGTGATGTTGGCTAAAAGGAAAATGAGCGTAACAGAACTTTCGGAGAGGGTTGGGATAACAATGGCTAACCTTTCTATATTAAAAAATGGAAAGGCAAAAGCGATCCGATTATCAACTTTAGAGGCGATTTGTAAGGCTTTAGAATGTCAGCCTGGAGATATATTAGAATACAAAAGTGACGAGGACACCATTATTATCGGTTAATATAGTAGGGATAGTGCTCCAGGTCGCTTCTTTGGTTCCGAATAATATAAGCGTCAAATAGAACATTGGATCACTTCCCAATAACTTGAAGCCAATTTAATTGCCTCTTCTTCTGATATATTCGGAACTACTCGTGATTTATAAAGCCAGGCGCATCAGGATCCTTTTTATTCTAAGTTCGTATTTTAGGGTTATCTTTGGTAACCCGAGAATACGAACTTTTTCGTTTTGTAACACATAATTACATACTTTTTACGAGATTTCCTACAAACGGTGGTAAAGTACTTTTTAAAATGTATTATCCGTAGACTCTTTCAGCGACCTTGGTTATTATTACATTCGAAGTCAATGTTTTTACTCGTTGGGAAGCGCTATCGATTAAACCGAATCGAGGAGAAAAATGAAAACATCTGTCTATATTGAAGTAAGCGAAAAGCTAAATACTTACATGAATACATTAGCGGATCAAGGATATTTTAATGGAGTGGTACTGGTTGCCAAGGAAAACCAGATTTTATTGAGTAAAGGTTTCGGTATGGCTAATTTTGAGCATGATGTACGAAACACTTCAACAACGAAGTTTCGTCTCGGTGCAATAACCAAGAGTTTCACTGCAATAGCTATAATCCAGTTACAGGATCAAGGCTTACTTAATGTCAATGATCCAATCAGTTTGTACATACCGAATTATCCCAATGGAAATATAATAACCATACATCATTTACTGACCAACTCATCAGGAATTCCAGATTATCCGACTATTCCTCTCTATTGGGAAAAGACAATGAGACTTTATTCTACTATTGAGCAAACAATTGAATCATTTAAAGATAAACCATTGCAATTTTCCCCAGGGGAAGACTACAATTACACAAGTTCGCCTTTCATTTTGTTAAGTTACATTATCGAAAAGGTCTCAGGAATGTCGTATCAAAAATATATAACAGATAGTATCTTAAGCCCATTGAATATGAGAAATACGGGGATTGAAGACGGCAGAACACTCCTGAAACATTTTGCTTCAGGTTACTCGATATGTAAGGGAGTCATCCCAACCGAATATGTTGACATTTCATTGCATGCAGGAGCCGGAGGGATGTATTCCACAGTCGAGGATCTATATCTCTGGGACAAGGCTTTATCTAGGGATGGAATACTTACTCAGCAGCAATGGGAGAAATTATTTGGGAGTAATACCTCACCATTTGGTAGCTACGGTTGGGTAGTAACAGAACAATTCATCAACAACAAGCCACGAAAACGGGCATGGCACAATGGGACAATGAATGGTTTTTATTCGGAGTTTAATCGCTATATAGACGAGAATATCACTATTATTATATTGAGTAATGTGAACCTTACACCTGTAGACGTTATCTGTGAGCGTTTGGCGAAGATAGTGATGGGTGAAGAAGTCCGTCCATTAAATCCCGTCACTCGGATAAGTATAGCCTCCGATGAATTAAGAAAATATGCTGGAATATATAATACAGGTGAAGAGACACATAGCAAAGACTCCGTAGAAGTGACTCAGTTAAGAGAAGCCTTGGATAAACTAACAAGTATCGATAAGCCTAAATTCGCCGTCGGATTGTTTTACGAAATATTTTACCAGTACGGCATTGACCCTACAAAAACCGTTGTAGTAACCTATGAAGATGATACTATTTACTTGTTTATGCAAAAAAATAAGGGTGCATGGTTTAAGTACGAAATCGTTCCGATCTCTAAACAAGATAACTCCCTAACATGTATTACGTTGCACATTGAAGAACGGATAGAATTCCGAATTGAACCCAATGGACGACTAAGGCTAACTCATTTGGATCCGCATGGACACCGAACTGAAGCGCTTAATTAGAAAATCGTCATTCAAAGACAGAATCGGTGAAAAGAAAAGTGTCGAAAATCACCCGACGGGGAAATGATGCACAATATCGTCCATTCTAAAACAAACGTGCTGCAGGGTAAAAGCTCATTCTATAGATAAATTGTTCAATATCAACTCAATTACCCAAGGAGAACCCATGGACCGACAAATTAAACTATTGTTTATGGACGCACACGCCACAGAAGGTGCCGCGCGTTTCGGTTTGAGCCAAGAGGAGCTGTCCTTCATTGGTGGATTTCAAAATTTTATCTATTCTTACACTCGAGAAGGATGCAAATATATTCTCCGTTTCACGCCTAGCACCCTTCGTACCCTGGAAGGACTTGAAGCCGAATTAGAATGGATCCGTTATCTGAAGGAGAATGGAATGTCAGTCTCAGAACCAGTCCCTTCGGCTCAAGGAATAGACGTCGAACGTGTCTCCGGAAAGATGGTCGATTTCTACGCGGCATCTTTCAAATACGCTCTCGGCCGTAAAATCGGATACCCGGAATGCCTAGGTAATCCCCTGCTCTATGAGCAATGCGGACGGATGACCGGCCATCTTCATAAACTGACCAAACGTTACGAACCTTTGGCCAGAAGACACTCGTGGGAGCGCAATGAATACCTCTTACGCGCCCAGAAGTATATTCCGCCTGAGCATGCACCAATCCTGCGTGCCCTTGATGAACTTAAAGAGCGTTTGGCTAGTCTGCCTGTTACTCCGGATAATTTCGGTCTGATTCACGGGGATATCAATGTAGGCAATTTTACAGTCGATGAAACAGGTGAAATCACACTATTCGACTTCGACGAATGCCAATACAGTTGGTTTGCCGAGGATATTGCCATTCAACTCTATTATTTGCTTTATGTATTCGGGGAAGATTCGAAGTCCGAACGTAAGGTTCAGTACGAACTCTTCATTGAGAACTTCGAACGAGGCTATACAGAGGATGGTCGACGGCTGCCCGAAGACTGGAAGGATCATTTGTCGCTCTTCCTTAGGCTTCGAGATATTATTGTATTCGTCGGTATGTACCGGAGCTGGGATTTACGTCAGCCAGACGAATGGACCCGCGATTTTCTGCAAGATAGTCGGATGCGGATCATCAATGGACTTTCGTTAATCGACGATTTTCAATAGTATCCAAATTATGGGTAGTGCTGAACTACGGAGAACGAGAGCGCATTAAGCACGAGGCTGCCGGGGGTGATCGGCAGCCTTATTTACGTTAACTGGCAGTTATCCTCAAAAATACTCTGCTCTTGAAAGCATAGGGTGGTACAATATTCCAGACATTACATAGTGGGGTGTGATAAGGTTGGAAAAAATGCGACTTCGTGCATGTGCATTAATCATGAAAACGATGCGATTTTATTGGTCGAGTTTAAAAATGACAATGATGATAGTGTGCATTACAACCTTCCAGCAGGTGGACTTGAGCCTGGCGAAACACTCATTGAAGCTACAAAACGGGAAGCAAAAGAAGAGGCATGTGTAGAGGTGGAAGTTGGTCCAGTTACATTTGTTTATGAATATCAACCAAAGAAAAACAACTACATTTACGGGGACACTCATTCAGTAGGAGTTACATTTGATTGCAAACTGAAAATTGAATCATATCCCAAACTCCCCGAAAATCCAGACCCTCATCAGATTGGTGTCAAGTGGATTCCTATTTCGGAGTTGCGTTCCATTCAATTGTATCCTGAGATTAATGAGGACATTATTGATTACTACAATGGGAAAAAATACCGAAATTATGTTGAGGAACACGAAATACAAAAGAGTAAGTCGTTGCGCTAGTTCCAAAACAGCCTTATTTCACGGATGACATCATGGAAGTGTTCATGAGAATAACATAGCTAAACAATAAAAGGAGCAGTTGCGGCAGCCGCTCTTCTTATTACGTGGCGAGCAAGAGCGGATGCAGGCCCCCGTGGGGTAGTCCTGCATATACTTCTGCAGAGGCAGCTTTCTCCAGCACGCTACGGTAAAAGGGTACATTTGAAAGAGGACCACATAAACTACAATAACCATAAATCAAGAGGGGTGCTGCCGGATGGGATATACGGTGCAATATATACCTCTAAGCAAGATAAAGTCTGGGTTTATCGCCAATTCAACAAAGCGCAGCAAAGAGCTTCGCAAAGTCGCGCAGGATTGTATGCAGCTGTTGATCGTCAGGAAAAGCCGAAAAGACGGCGGTTACGTCATTGTAAGCGGAATTAATCACTTGGATTACTACAAAAGGTATACGAAGAAAAGCGTAGTACCATGTCTGGTGGACGAAGGCAAAATTTCATCGACTTTTGCATCGTTATTGAACCGTTTTCAAAAACGTAAGCTGCCCTATGAACTGCCATACATCAATACTGATGAGATTGCCGGCAACAGTTGGTCCATCATCCGCTCTTTTTTGAAGCAGGATTCCCGGTTCAACAGGTTAACTCGCCAAGAGCAGCTTAAGGTGCTTCGCCTTGGAATTCAATATAAGAAAACGACGATACGATCCATGAAAGCGAAGGTGGATGAGTTGATTAAGAGGTAGTGTTGTTCGGTAACACGAGGTTGCCATGGTAATGAACGACAACCTCGTTAAGTAAAGGTCAGGTTTGCGTTCAGGAAATATTTGTATCAATTTAATAATTTTATATAAATTCCCTATGCAGTCAGGATGGCTAGTTTAGGTTTGACAGCCAAACGGAGGATTTCATCCCAATAAGCGCGGATGTGTTTCCACCGCACTTGGGTACTGCCAACCAAATGCCGTAAACCCATGCTATGACATTAATTACGTATGCTCCATTTACATTGCCGAGGACAAAAGCAAAAAACAAAGGAGTGTTTTTTAGAGGGGGCTTTCATCCAATCCCGTTAAAAATTCCGAATAGAATCCGGAATCCGGTGGTTTTCCGGGGTGTAAAAAAGGCCGCGGGGTGATCCCGCGGCCGGCCATTAAGTTTCCGTAAACATAATATCTTCAGTGATTGTCATATTTGATGCTCACATAGACGAAAACTTTCTTATCCGTACTATAATCTTGGTCCGTATGTCCCTTAACCCTCCACTCCGCTGTAGAACCTCCGGGTACCTCGGTAGCACTGTACTCGGTACCATCTGGGAGTTCCGTCGTATCTTCCGGCAATCGGTTACCCTCGCCCACGGTCTCCAGACTAAGGTCATAATCTTCTCCTTCCGGGGAAACCATGGAGACCTTAACGACTCCATGGAAACCTTCAGGGGGGCTCCAAGATCCGCTCAACTCTTGTCCTGAGGACGAAATGTACCCGTAATATAACGAATACTCATAATTGGATCCGCCGGCTTGATAAGTTTTGGAATCGGAAAGCTGGAGTTGGTTCGGATCAACCTGATACAGTGAACCGCCGTCAATCCGGTACCATACGCCATCCCGGTAGTGCAACTCTCCCGGACCGCTGAAGGAATACAAGAGTTTGCCGTCTTGGGCGGAATAAAGGTAAGTTGTGTCTTTAAACGTGAACGCTACCGTGCCGTCCGGTCCCAACTGCTTGATGGAGAGAGGCACGCCGGTCAACTGCCACCATTTAGGGGCTGTATAAGCTTGTTTTGTCTCGCCTTCCGGCGACCGGACTTTCAAGGTCCAACGCTCTATTTCCTTGTTGTATTCTTTATAGGCAATCCATCCGTTATTGATCTGATACGATGTTCTCGGGTCAGTCAAATAATAATCCGCATTATCGATAGGGTTCAAGGCTATCTTGGTATCCTTGCCATCGGCGCTGCGAACTTGGAGCGACCACTTAGAATAACCTTCATATTCCGTGTATGCGTTGTAGAGTATGTTTTTTCCATCCGTCAAAGGCCCGTTGTAAGTATTAGGGTATTCGGGCGAAGGCGGATTAAACGTCGTGAACGTATCGTCGGGGAGGTGGCGGCGAATGCCGTTAAGAAACTCATAAACTACCGTTCCGTCAGCCGACAGATCAAATGAGTTCCTGTTTTTAAAACTCGAATTTAGCAAAGATCGGGACTCTCTCGTCTTTACATTCACAACGTTGTGGCCAAATACCGCAAAATTCCCTTTTACTTCGTACGGTCTCGCCGTGTCCAATGTGTCCCAACTATTTTGAACCGCGCCGTCCTTCCAATAATGAGTTCCAGTGCCGGATATGGAATACACAACGCCGTCAGCGGATAACTTCGCAGTACTAATGGTACGATTGGACCCGTTGGCATCGTAAACTTTTACTTGGCTTTTATCAGCACGGTTGTACAGCCAGAGTGATTTATCGCCGGTCTCTTTCCACAAAATACGGCTTTGGTCAAGGTCGAGAATGGTTCCGTTAAACCGGTAAAGCAGCGTTTCTGCTTTTGGAACCGGATTATTTGCAGCAGTTGTGACCAACTCTTCTTTTTTCACGCTTTGGTTGCCATCGGCATCGACGGCGACCAGTGAAAAGAGGTAGGACGAATTTGAAGACAACCCATTCACTTCATAGCTGTTCACGTCCCCGTTCAGGGTAGCCAGCAGCATGTTGTCTTGGTATACCAAGTACTTCTCTATACCCGTTTCATCCGTGGCATGCTGCCAATTCAGCTGTATGCTGTTGTAGGTCACATCGGTAACCCCCAGCACGTCGTACTCAGGCCACTGTGGCGCTTCAGGATTCGCAATTTGTACGGGAGTATAACGGTTAATCGTGGTTCCATCACCGAGTTGACCAGAATAATTATTCCCCCACGCCCAAACGGTGCCGTCGCTTTTCACCGCTAAACTATGCCCATCTGCAGCGATGGCGGACACCGAATCGAGTTCGGTTACTTGAACGGGGGAAGAACTGTTGGTCGTGCTTCCATCGCCGAGTTCGCCCGAACGATTCGCTCCCCACGCCCAGACGGTTCCATCGCTTTTGAGCGCCAAAGTATGCGACCCACCCGCAGCGATGGCGGACACCGAACCGATATTGGTTACCTGAACGGGAGTATAACGGGTTGTTGTGCTTCATCGCCCAGTTGGCCAGAATCATTCAATCCCCATGCCAAGACGGTTCCTTCGCTTTTGACCGCAAAACTTTCCCATCGACCCGCCGCAATGGCTGTCACCGAATCGAAACCCTGTACTTGAACAGGAGTATGACGGTAGGTAGTTGCTGTCCCATCGTAGAAGGACAAGCCGCCAGGCACCCCGTTTTGGCCATTTTCATTGCCTCCCCATGCCAAGACGGTTCCGTCGCTTTTAAGTGCCAAACTATGGAGAAAACCCGCAGCAACATCGACCACCGAACCGAGACCCTGTACTTGAACAGGGGTATATCGCTCTGTCGTGCTTCCATCGCCCAGTTGACCGTGGTTATTCCACCCCCACGCCCATACCGTTCCATCGCTTTTCACCGCCAAACTATGCGAATCACCCGCCGCGATGGCGGACACCGAATCGAGTTCGGTTACCTGAACGGGGGAAGACCTGGCCGTTCCGCTTCCATTCCCCAGTTGACCAATCCAATTGCTTCCCCACGCCCAGACGGTTCCGTCGCTTTTGAGTGCCAAACTATGCGAATCACCCGCCGCGATGGCGACTACCGAACTTAGACCCTGCACTTGAACCGGAGTATAACGGTCTGTCGTACTTCCATCGCCCAGTTGCCCAATTTCATTATCTCCCCACGCCCATACCGTTCCGTCCTGTTTTAGAGCGAGAGTATGACCCGATCCTCCTGCAACCATCGTTACACCCGAATTCGAACTCTCTGCTGCCACCGCGGAATCGGACTCCGTGGCTGCTGCCGGAAAGGGCAGAAGCAGCGTCAGCAAAAAAAAGGCACAAACTAAAAGCATAAACCGTCGTTTCATCAATCTTCTTCACTCCCATCTTTGATCTACTTTTAAATCTACCATATTACGGAAATCTATTGATCTGCCCGTTGCACTATACAAATCTGGTGCAATTGTCATAACAGAGGGTAAAGATAAAAGACTAAAGATCGTCCCAACAGCACTTTATTTTGAATTTATTACCAATAATTTTGGACACCTGTTTAAACGTGACGACCGCCGAAGGAATTGAGCGAGCGATTCGGTACATTTAATGTTTACACTCAATCCTGATACGAATGCGGATGAACGAGTAATAGAGGCGACCTGGGGACTTGGCGAAGCGGTTGCTTCTGGATATGTAACGCCGGATTACTTCAGAATGAACCGGAATAGGAGAATTACGGAAGGGACGGCTAGCATGAAGGAGGTTGCGGTTCGAGTCGGCCAACACGAAGGTACGATTCAACATAAGTTGGCCGACAATGCCGCGCACTCGCTATGCCTGACCGCCAAGTAATGCAGCGAGTTGAACCGTCTGGCTGCAAAGTGCGAGGATATTTTTGGCCTGGACATCGGTATTGAATGGGCCTTCGCAGACGGAGAGCTTTGGCTGCTCCAATGCCGGCGCTTAACCGGGGTGAAGCTCTCGTCAGGCTGAAGCGTTTTGAAAAGTGCTTAAGGTTGGGTGCATTAACTAGTCTGCTAACTTGAATTATGCATGATTACGCTCCTATGAAAATTAAATCTTGGTTATTGAAAAAAAGCAATCATCATCTGTGGTGCGGCGCTTGTTCCGCATATGTGGCTAAGGGAGCTCAATAAACAACCAGGATGAGGCTAACGGCTAGATTGGTAGGCTCGTTAAGCAATTTGGCAAGGAACTGTGTTAAAATGGAAGTTAAACCTGATTATGTGAAATTATTCAAAGGCTTAGAAAACCGTTAATATATAACCTGAGGTGCTCTTGTGGAAATCAAAACGTATAGACAAAAAATCAATCAAATTTTAGACAGTTTACCGGATGAAGAGTTGGAAGCGTTTATTGGACTATCGAAGGTATCCATAGGAACTACCTAGGGTAGTTGTGCTAGTGGATAACCGATTTAAAACAAAACACTGACATATTGGTGTCAGTAATAGTTGTTTATAATAGCAATAAATTTATCTTAGGAGGAAGATTGATATGAGTATAAAACAAACATTACGAGGATTTGCGACCATCAGTTATTGGGCAGATGATATGGAGTCGGCAAAGGTGTGGTACTCAGAGTTACTGGGCATAGCGCCTTACTTTGAACGCTCAGGGCCTGATGGTAAACTTGCTTATGCCGAGTTTCGAATAGGGGACTACCAACACGAACTGGGACTGATCCATCGACGTTTTGCACCGGCTAATGCAGTCGCTGGCTCAGGTGGTGCCATTATGTACTGGCATGTTGATGATATTGAAGCTACACTTAATAATTTGAAAGCCATGGGAGCGAAGGAGTATGAACCACTCGTACACCGCGGAGAGGGATTCATCACGGCTTCCGTCACAGATCCATTTGGTAACGTTCTTGGTATTATGTATAATTCTCACTATTTAGAGATGCTGAATTTTAGAATTCAGGGACGTCAAGAATAATCACAATTTAATTCACACCCTACAGAATGCTTTAAACGGGTACAAGAAGCATTTAACCAGTCGCAATGACTCGTGTAAAGCTGTATTTTAACCGATACGAATCCAGTTAAACGATTGGCCATTCCAACACTCAAGTGGGCATTAAAGAAAAGGAGACAAATAACTTGGAGAGCAGATTAACTCCTAAACAACAAAAGCGACAGCAAGAGCGTGAGATTATTGATGAGTATCACAAATTGGTAACTGAGCAAGCTCTGGAACCTTTGTATCAATCTTTTTTGGAATGGAAATCAGGGGCTTTGCCTTATTTCGAACTAACTGAGCTAATCCATGTATTCCATAAAAAGAATCAAGAGATCTACAAGGACTTCACGTACATAGATCATACAGATCTCCTTCTACTTGCAAAAATGAAATTGGGCCGATTAACTGAGGAGGATATTATTGAAAATAAGTGGCTACTGGAACGATGGGAATTAGGTATACAGAGGAGGTGAATCGCTAACCGATGCACTTTACCTTTGCGCACCCGACCTATGCTTTCCGTTGGACGATCGGTTATTCGTTTTCATAGTCTATCGTTGATTGAAATGATGGTTATTGTCGGCACAATAGGAGTCGCGCTTTACAAAACGGTGCCTTATACGAAAGAACGCAGTGAAGAGTCTAAAGAAGGAAGTGCATATACACTATCTTTGTCCAGTATGTGGTTTTGATAAACTTGATGAAATACTTCAAGAATAAGGAAGTGTTAAACAATGAATCTCGAAATGGTTATGCAGGAGCTTGAAGCTCTCGGCAAGGAACGAACTAAGAAAATATACGTATCCAATGGCGCGCATGAGCCGCTTTTTGGTGTGGCTACAGGCGAAATGAAGCCCATAACCAAGAAAATCAAAATAAATCAAGCTTTGGCTGATCAGCTTTACAACACGGGTAATTACGACGCCATGTACTTTGCCGGCATAATTGCAGACCCAAAAGCTATGACAGAAGCGGATTTTGAGCATTGGATGGATGCGGCTTATTTTTATATGCTTTCCGATTATGTAGTGGCAGTAACCTTGGCAGAAACAAATATTGCACAAGAAGTTGCCGATAAATGGATCGCAAGCGGAGAAGAGTTGAGAATGTCAGCGGGTTGGAGTTGTTACTGCTGGCTTTTGGGTAATCGACCAGACGGTGAATTTTCCGAAAGCAAACTTGCCAATATGCTTGAAATTGTGGAAAAAACGATTCACGATTCTCCGGAACGAACGAAATACGCTATGAATAATTTTATTTACACAGTGGGGGTATCCTATTTGCCTCTCCATAATAAGGCGATCAAGACCGCAAAGGCAGTAGGGCAAGTAGAAATCAAACGGGATAAGACCAAAAGCAAGTTTCTATTCGCTTCCGAAAATATCCAAAAGGCATTAGATAAAGGGCAAATTGGTTTTAAACGCAAATATGTGAGGTGTTAAACTATTGCTTCGCCACAACAGGCTACTCTCGGTATAATCTTTTTATCGGGTTTGTTGTGGGGGTAATCTTGATGTATCTTCCTAAGCCACATATTTTTATTGTTAGTGAATCTTTAAATTGGTTCATAGGGAAGGTTAAGCTAACCAAAAGTTAGGAGATAAAATATGCCCACTGAACTTGTGCTTTTCGACTTTGATGGAACATTAGCAGATACTTTACCTGATGATATTATCTTAAAAAATTTTCGCGATAAAGAAACTGTGCAACATGCAATCCAAGAATACTACAACTTGTATAGGCAAGGACACTCCGAGACAATTGACATTAGCTCTATTATTGCTTTATTGCAGTTCCTGAAAGAGCATGGCAAAAAAATCGGTGTTATAACAGGAAAAAGTAAGCAAGCATATAAAATATCATCAGAAGCACTAAACTTAACAAAATATTTCGATCTCGTTGTAACTGGGAATGATGTGGTGAATCCGAAACCACACCCAGAAGGTATTTTACAAGCTTTAGACTTTTTTGGAATTAAAGCTGACAACACCGTATTTCTTGGTGATAGCAATGCTGATATCATGGCTGGAAAAGCAGCAGGTGTTCGAACGTTTGCTGTTCAATGGTTATCTACTTTCCAGTCATCAGTATTTGAGATCGATCCTGACAGGATTTTTAAAAGTACATTTGAATTTATTGAACTAATTGATACGGAGGAAATAAATATTGGAGATTAAGTGGTTGGAATGGGCGAAACAAATACAGGCAATAGCCCAGATAGGGTTGACGTATACAAAAGATCCGTATGATATCGAAAGATATGAGGATCTTAGACAAATAAGCATAGATATACTTTCTAACTATACATTAATAGAAAAGGAGCAACTTAAACTTTCTTTTGCAAATGAGACGGGATATGCCACACCAAAGGTTGATGTTCGTGGTGTCGTTTATAATAATAACAAAATACTTTTGGTAAGAGAAAAAAATGACGGAGCCTGGGCACTTCCAGGAGGTTGGGCGGATATTGGACATTCACCCACCGAAGTTGCTGTAAAAGAGATTAAGGAGGAATCGGGATTTGTGGTTACTCCTGTTCGGCTTCTAGCCGTTTTGGATAAAAAAAATCATGATCATCCACCTGAACCTTACCATGTATACAAGTTTTTTATAGAATGTAAAATTGTTGGCGGCGAAGCTAAGACTGGATTAGAAACAAGTGAAGTGGATTTTTTTGACGAACATACTTTGCCTGAGCTCTCACTGGAAAGAAACACATTGAAACAAGTTAAAATAATGTTTGAGTTTTTACGTGACCCAGAGAAGAAAGTTATTCTCGATTGACAAGCAAATAACAAAACGACGAGGCTGCCGACATGAAACGGCAGCCTCGTTGAGTTACTGGCAGGTTTACGGAGCGCTTAAGGAGAATTAATGATATAAGTAAACCTTTATTGGGAAAGCGATACAAGTAGGGAGATGATATTTACCTGTGACCTGTTCTACTATATTGCTGCAAGCCGTTAGCTTCCGACAGGCTCGTTGGGCACGGGCGGGAGAGATTCTTGGAGACTCCTAAAAAAGGAACTTGATCTCGTGCTTGAGCTATCAGCATTTGGCTTGGAGAATGAGTTTGAGTTGAAAGAACGTCAGTATATACGCATAAAAAAGTGAGCCTTTGC
>JBNJJW010000016.1:0-142972 GCA_051750645.1 Bacillota bacterium
GTAATGAAACATTTTTCATGTCCCATATTGCTTTATCCCTATATCGGTTCAACACTTCGTCAACCCATGAAAACCATTACCGAAAGTTATGGCTTTCCTGTTCCGAAGAATACATGGAGAATATATTCATGTACGGATGCTATAAAAATCATGGGGAATATGCTAAAAGCCATTACGATATTCCCAATCAACCCCAAACGACTTTTTCCAAAGTGTCCAAAGACAGCACCTATTGGATTGGCAACTAATGTCCACAGCCAAATAGGCATACCCTCATTTAATGGTTTGTTTTGCCCAGGAACAAAGAAAAATATTGACCAAAACACAATTCCAAATAGAAAAATAACCAAAGATGCAATACGCCATATTCTATATAAATTCGTTTGGTTCATCTTTGTCAAATATAACATTCCTTTGTAGAGAATTTTGAAAATAAAATTGCTCTTTCATTTGAACTATCGTACCCGTTAACAACTTTCTTATAACAATTCTCTCCCTTGAACCATCCGGAAACAACGCTTATATTGATGATAACGACTTGGTAACGACTCGGGATGAATATGTCACAGAAATAAGAACCGAATCTGACGATGGATCAAAACAAGCGCTTGCTGGGCAATCATCTCAACATCAGCATCGGTGAATTGACGCCGGTTGAGGGCGGAAGCTGGAGCATGGTCAATTAGAGATTTAGAGATACACATTATTATCGATCAAATTTTATATTTCAGGAAGCGGTGAGAAAATGATTGAAATTACCACCGAATTAGTACGCCGATTAATCAATAGTCAATTTCCCCAATGGAGGGATTTAGCTTTAAGGCCCGTAGAAAAAAGCGGACATGATAATCGCACCTATCGGCTAGGAAGCGAGATGACCGTTCGTCTGCCGAGTCATGAACGCTACGCTTCGGCTGTTGAAAAAGAGTTGACGTGGCTGCCTATCTTCAAGCCACTTCTATCCTTGCCAATTCCGGCACCCGTTGCAAAAGGCGCAGCTACGAACGAATATCCCCTTCCATGGTCGGTCAACAGATGGATCGAAGGCGACACCGTCACGCGTGCCAATATACGCGATCAAAACGAATTTGCCGAAGACCTCGCAGGATTTTTGAAGGAGCTGGAAGCGATCGATGCAAGTCGCGGCGTACCAGCTGGCCCCCAAAACTTTCATCGCGGAGGAAACCTTGCCGTTTACACAATGATACAAGATCCATCATCGAAACCCTTTCAGGCCAATACGATCGAAGGCTTTTAACGGAAATATGGGAACTTTCCCTTGCGACAAGATACCAATCAGCGCCGCTATGGCTACACGGCGACGTTGCGGTAGGCAATCTGCTCGTAAAGGATGGACAACTGTGCGGCGTCATCGATTTCGGAACCATGGGTGCGGGAGATCCTTCAAGCGACCTTGTGATGGCATGGAACTTTTTTGACGACGTCAGTCGCAAAATATTCCTTACCTGCATGAATTTTGATGAGGACACCGTCAATCGTGCACGCGGATGGGCCTTGTGGAAAGCACTCATCACCTTCGCATGGAATGAGAAAGGAACGGAAGCCTCAAATTGGGGCAAGCAAGTGACTGATGTAATTATCCGAGACTATAAAAAGATTTAAGTCGCCCGTAAATCAATAAGTATAAGTATTCGGTATTTGCGAAAAGGCAGTCTCCGCTCATTAATAACGAAAACGACTGCCTTGCCTATTAGCCCAAATTATACTATCCTGCCAGTTAGTTGAGAAAACGGCAGCCACTATACCTGCTACCGTTTCTTCGTGTTTATGAATGCTATCGTACTCGTTAGTTGAATGATTCACTTCCTCGAATAGTTATACAAGATGTATCCTGTATACTTTATATAAAATCCATTTTGAATACGTTTTTGGTCTTGAGGTTGTATACCAAAAGAAAAATCAGCACCTGGGCCGTAACCTTGCTGTCCCGATGGTATCTTGTTTCTATCCTTATCATAAATGGTTATTTCTCCTGGTGATGGTGATGAGAAAGTACCATTTTCATTAAAAATTCCATTGTACAAAAATTCTCCAGCCTTATATTTCATATTAAATTCTGCATGAAAACTAAAGTAAATGTCATTGCCTCTGTTCCATACATTCTTTAGAAGAATAGTTGTGTTGTGTGTTTCAAGAAGCTTCTCATTTAATTCTTTTTTCTCATTTGCTTTAAACGGAATCCACTCAGGTTTAATAAATATCTCTATTGGTACTTGTTCTTGTTGATTAACTAGTGTGTATCCATCACGGCTTTTAACGTTATCTAAGATGGCTTGCTCGGTATAGTTTAAACTGTAGTACCTGTAGAACATTAGAAACAGGGCTACTAATACATAAGTAACTGCAAATAATTTTCTTTTTGTATTCATGCCTCCTCCTCCTTTCTAAAAGACAAAGTAATATCCCTTTTCAGATAAAAACACTTCAATAGGCCTTCATTTCCAATTATTCATTGCAATGAATTTGTTGCGGTAACCTGCCAGTTAGCATAATGAAGGGTCGCCATGTGGCAGCCCTTATCGTACCCGTTAACGAAGGGCTACCGCATTGTAGCCCTTTCGGTGTTCAAATTTCTTATCGTTAGTGGAGCAATTGTAAAACTCTTAACTGTTACGATTTAGCATCGTGGACCATTATCGATGTTTTTGAACTAGGACGTGCATTTATTAGCTTTGATTGATAATCTTTAGTAGTTTCGATATCTTCTGGAGGCAACGAAACCTTCACATCGTAAGTGCCAGGGATTGCAGGCTCAAGATTAGACTTGCCGTAATACTTCGGAACGAAAATCAACTTTTGTTCAACCGTTTGAGCTGGTGCTAATTGTGATTTGGCGAGGTCAGACGTGCAACTTTGGTCGACTGGCTTATACGCTAAGTATCTATTCGAATCTTGATTAACGATCTGTATCCATACGTTGGTAGGACAACTGGAACTGCCCTCAACATATGTTAACGTCTCTTTCCCTAGATTAGTCACCTTCGCGTAAACCTCAATTTCATCATTCATTTCATATTGATTTTTACTCAGTTGAATTTCATAAGCTAAGTCTCCAATGGTTTCCTCAAACTGAATCGGAATGACTTTGCTGGCAGATGAACATCCTGTCGCTTCAACCAGAACAAAAACCAGTACAAGAAACACTTTCTTCAATGCAATCTTCCTCCCTCCTATTGCATTATAGACGAGCTTAGAGATGAAAAGTTATAACTAGGATTGAATATAGATTAATGGAACACTACTGCCCGTTACTTCAACGGACAACGGCAACCGATCTTGAGGCCGGCTGCCGTCATTTGGAGATTGAATGCTATCGTACCCGTTAGCTTAATGTGCAGCAAGTTAGTTCGATGTTACTGGTATCATTAGTGTTATTTCATTATCCTCTTTAATCCTATCATGCAAGTCGTTGTTAATTTCTTTACTTCTAGGACATGACGGGCAAGATTGTTATTTAAACCATGCTCTTTTATAAAAGAGTTAACCCGGTTATATGCTGAGTCTACGTATGATTCCAAAGTTCCATTGTACATGTAAGAGACAAACTGACCGGTAGGGATTGTAATACTAACCAATTGTTCAGGTACAACATTCTGATTTGCTACTTCAACACCAAGGTAATAATGACATTCATTCACACTTGGGTCATCTGATATCTGGGGGTAGAAACCAATTGTTAGACGCCAACTATCTTATGAAAGTTGCAACTATTGCGTTAAACTGCCAGTTAGCCATCCATACCGCTCACGCGACACCACAGATTATGGAAGTAATTGCGTTCTTCCATGGGAGCTTAACGAGGCTGCGGCTTTTGATCATTCGCAGCAATCTAATGATGTAATTTGTTGCGATTGAATAAGCGTGAAACTGCATGGGAATACCAAAACAAGGCGTATATGTTGCATTATAGGAGTGGTTAATTTGAGAATGTTCTCTTTGCTGTTGATTATTGTTATTACTTTGTTATTTGTCCCAATTCATATGGCGAATGGACAAGGTAAACCAAAAAACGAATTACTTGAAGAATTGGTTATCAAGGAGCTCCAAGTTAAAATTGAAGATAGTTTAATCAAAAAAAGGATATTAGAGCCACATTCGAAAGTGTATATTGATAATTTTAGTATCTACGATATTATTAAACGAAACGATAAGTTTGAGATAGTTATTGAAGGGACAATCACAAGTGAAAACGGACGTAGTAAGGACAAAGTGATGATTTACCTACAAAATGTCAACTCAGAAGAACTTGAAGTGACCAACATTGACAGACCTGAAAATGAATATATACCAAGGAAATTAAAGTGATCACTTAAAGCTTTCTCAGCTTTCATGCTGGTTAGTGGTGAAAAGGCAGCGTTATTAATGGCTGCCTTTTCCTGATGATTAATGCTGTATATATCCGCCGTATAAGTACAACTATCCTGCCAGTTAGCTTAATAAAGGCTGCCGCGTAAAATACGTCGGCAGCCTTCTGTATTGTTATTAAGCTCTTGTTCCCGATAGCGGAATGACCAGCACGGATCTCAGCACTGTCTATAACGAAGGACAACCTTTAGCGGGTTGGCTTTTCCTTGTACAACACGTCGAAACTCAACTAAGATCCCCTTAGTGATTGGGTTGGTAGGCACCAAGTTCATTACCGAAAGGGTCAGTAAATTTGATCACCCAACCAAAGCCTTCATCTTGAAAAAATCGGATCGTGGCATTAACTGCTTCTAATCGTTCTTTAAGCAGATTGATATTCTTTGTTAAAAACATGAAAGCTGGCATCGGAAAAGCGTCGTTTGTCAACCATCTAACAATAGATGAAGCAGGTGCAAGATGGAACATTAGAACTGGTCCCTCATTCAATTTGACCCAAGCGCAATGGGGCATTTGATTTAACGGTTCAAATCCCAAGGTGTTCCTATACCATTTGACCGCCTGATCAATGTCGTTTACTGGCAGTTGAACATGATCAACTTTTTCTAGTAAGGCTTCACTCATAGAATAACGCCTTCTCTCATTATAAAATTATTACCATATTATCGCACAAATGTTTCTGAGTAAATATCATTTTTTTCATTAACCTCCCGTTACTTCAATAAACAAAAGAGGAGCTGTGTAAGCACCTCCTCCTCAACTATCGTACCCGTTAGCGTAATGAACTGGGCTAACATAGTCGATGATCTGGAGGAGTGAGTTTAACTGAAATTAAACTTAAAATATTACTCTGGATTGGTTAACCTGTTATGCAAATACTCATTATCGGGATTGTTCAGATGTTCAACTTTGTTACCATCGTTTCCACAACTTTTCTATCTTCACTGTCGTCTACATTAGTATATTTCTCAAAAAAGGTGGGATATAATGCTTAAATCTACTGCCATCGCCGTCATATTGACGGTACTAATCCTCATGACAGCATGCGGAGGGGATTCAGAACCAAAAGCGGAATCGAACACAGTAGTAAATAACCCCGAGAACCTTGTAGCAGGGAGAGAATCTCTCAGCCCGTCAAACGATGAAAATGGGGAGCAAGACCAAGACGTTACAGAGAAAAATCAGACGGATGAAGCTAATTTTGAATCGGGACTATTCATAGACATGAAATCCTACCAAGATCAATTAAACGAAGACAATGCGATGGTATTTGCCGCGCTCGAAAACAATCTCGTCTCGTTGGTTGAGCATAACAACACTCTTTACCGATCCGGTTTTGTGAATGAAGAGCTGGCGGACGCAATGAAGTATTATTACGGCGAACAATTCCGGTATCGTTTTACAGACATCGAGAGCATTGAACAAAATTTACCTTACGAAAATGTACACGTTACAGTTATCGGACAACGTCTGGATTCGACAACCGGAGCGACCGAAGACATGAAAATGCTGTATGCATTTCGGCAAAACGACCAAAGAGAATGGATGATTCATACGATCGATTGATTTCGTCATTTAGCCTGTCTTCAACCTTTAACAAAAAAACGATTATATATTTCATTTAATAACTCACAATCAAGCAAGCTCCTCCACTATCGTTCGCTGAACGATACATTCATCTCCCACTTCTAATTTTTCCTATTAAGTTATCAATCGATAAACCGACTAAATACCAAAACCCAATAGCCAATAAAACTGTTATTAATCTGAAATTGTAATTTACGATATCATCGTATCCAAGAAAATGTTTAATGAAAAATTCAATATTACTTACAAGGTTGGCTCTTACTTGATTTACTCCCTCACCAAGTCCATTATTGAGACTCTGGTCTATTATTACAGCCGCAATAGTCATAATGATTTGGATACTTGGCAAAATAAATTTTAATTTCAAGACTTTACGCATAACTCTCCACCAATCTACCTAGATTTTCTCTATAATATTAAACATTAAAACAAAAGAAAAGTTGCATTCTCCTGCCCGTTAGCATCCATGCCGCTCACGCGACACCACAGATTATGGAAGTAATTACGTTCTTCCATGGGAGCATAATAAAATGAGCAGACCACCTCAGCGCCTGCTCATCCATGTATGTTATTCAATCGTACCCGTTTAGCGTGACGAAAGAACGCCACGGCGGTAGTCTAATTGTGTACTGAAATAATACTCAATGAGTAAATCACTATTGAGTTATTTTTATACTTATTCATCGGAAATTCACCAAAAAATTTCATTTTAAAATAATAAAATAAACTCAAAGTGAATGTATGTACAGTAATTATAAGAAAAATAAGGACTACCATTATATTGAGCTCTTGTCTTGTAGCGTAATTTAATTTCTTTCTTACGAATGTTGAATCAGACACAGGATATAATAATCGGCAGGAGGTGAAAACTTGAAAAAGATAATATTAATGAGCTTTCTGATATTAGCGTTTACTATGCCAATTGCTCAAGCGAACGAACTTGAAAAATATCCAGGTAACGCAGATGAAAATTTCCCTACAGCAGACGTTTTTTATCAGAAAGTGAATCGAAATGAGTATACTGAATATCAGGATGCCGTATTCAATCTTAGGGAAAAAGTTTTATTTAAGGATATTGATAAAGTCTTCTCCCTTGAACCTAAACAGTTCGGTGCATCCGCAGTTGGCGGCAATGGTTACAATCCAGAAAGACAAGTATATGTATTTATTTCCGATAAGTACGTAAATGAAAAGCCTTTTTCTCAACATGCTGTCTTTGATGCAGAAACTGGACGAATGATTGCAGGGGCCAAGCAATTACACTAATCTAACCTACCTCCTAAAATCGAGTAAGTGCGGAGAACAAAGGAGCTGCTGATGTAGCTCCTTTGAACAATCGTTCTCCGTTATTTAATAAACATTTTTTTCTTTAGTCTTTATAAATAAGCTGTTTTAGACTTCTCTCATTGATGCCATTTTGAACAAACTGAAAATTTCTGTTAGTCAATCTTTGTACTCGGTCGATTATTTGCCCTAAATGATACCCAGTGTGTTCGACTAAATGATAAATATCAAACATATCCAGATTGTTTTCATCCCTTATTCCGTCTAAGTAATCAGTCATAACCTCTCTCCATGAACCAAAACGGTCTGTAATAAATTGAATTAAATCCATTGAGGAAAGAGCAGCCTCATCAGGAAAGTGATTTTCTATTCCACCCTCGAATTTCCCTCCAGTAGAATATCTAATAATGTGCCTTTGAATGTGCTGTCCCACATGTAACACAATACCCCCGATTGAATTAAGAGTCTCTGTTTCATGGTTCCAAAGTATCTCCTGGTCCACGCCATCCAAAGTTATTTTCAATTTTGGAAGGTAGTTCTCGTGTATTCTAAATATCGAAATCCGAATAAACTCATGTAGATAATCGTTCATTAACACCGCCCCTTATTAATTATTAACTATGTATTCAATATCCTACTGAACTATCCTGCCAAATAACTTAATGAAACAAGGAGCAGCTGCCGATCTACTCCTTGTTTGTTCAACTATCGTACCCGTTAGCGGAATGATTGATGTCTACATATTGCTAACCCATAATGGTTTTTTTCTCGCAATCCAGTAATTCTCAATATGTTATTCCAAACTTGTCATTCGACATTTTCCAGAATGTTATTCATGCGGTACAAAGCCTTTACCAAACTTTTCTCTCATTGCTTTTTGTATATCGACAGCCTGTTCATAGTTTGATTCTGTAACAATATATAAACTTTTACCATTTTCGTCGCTACCCCACCATTTAGTTGAGGCACAAATATTGATATTTGTAAAATCGTCATCAAAATACATTAAGCTCTGTTGAGTAAAATCGAAAGGCTTATGCTGATTCTGATAGTTAAGAGCGCCCATGTTTATTCCATTTTTTCTTATAGTAATATAAATATTGAATGTTGAGTCATTCTCAGTAAAGCCGTATCCATCAATCGTTACTTTACCAACGAAATAATGTTGCCGAAAAACGGGTCTATACAGTGTTCCGTTTACCTTAATTGTAGTATCAGTCACAGAAGATGCATCATTTTCGATGAAGCTGACGGCAGCTCTATTTACATTTATTTCTTTGGGGAATTTATATAAATAGCAGAATGAAGCAATGCATAATAGAACTAAGCTAGATATTGTGATTACTGATGTCTTTGAAATAATCATAACCTCCAAACTTATTTAAAAACATTGAGATTTAGACTGAATACTAGCATTATTAGCCTAAATCTTTATTGAACTCATGTGTCCGTTAGCGTAATAACCAACACCCTAATTAAAGCCGTAACTGTAACCACAACTATTAGAAATGTTCTTTAAAATCAGCCACTTGACCCTCGTCCTTCGTTTGCTTAAAGAAAGCCCGGACTAAGGGCACAAGCTGTACCCTTATTAGATCACTTGAAGTAATTGTATTTTTTGCTCATATATTTGACAAATGTCATTTTCAGCTGATTGAACTGCTCTTGAAATGCAGCAGAATCGATTTGCGACGGTTTTTCCGGTAACATCTTTAGAGCCTCCGCGAGCTGGTTTATGAAAAACGCTCGGTCTTCATTGAATTTGTTTTGCAGCATTAGCGTAAAAAATTCATATTCGATTTCGCGGTTCAGCCTTATTACTTCGTTTAGTTTGGCTGAGTAGTGAACCATATTAAATCCGCTGATCATGCCGGATCCATCTCTTAAAAGACCGTACGTCGGGACGAGAGGCTCCCCAGGGGAATTTAGAAGCACATCATGCGCGCCTACCAAGTAGCTTTTTACAGTTTCGTATATCTTGGTCTCCTGACTTTTCATCTGCGTATGATTGTGGACAAGCTGCACGATGTACAAAGCCAGCAGCAGCACGATCGTTATTAACAAAATAATTATCCCGTTTCTTTTTGTTAGCATTTGTGTCTTCCTTTTCTGGTTGTTATAAAGCAAATATATCTATTAGTTGACGTTGTTAATAGCAGTATTATTTTCCATGCCTGCATTTAAGAATTCTGCCCGTTACTAGAGTAAAGGGCTGGTCTTCCCAGCCCCTCCTCATCAAACCGTACATGAAGTTTTCCCTCATACGGCTTTCCGATGTTCGTCTTTCATGGGCATGCAGATTACAAGAGCTTCTTCAATCCATGCAGTTTTGCCAATTGCTTTACTTCTTGAAAGGATCCCATCCATCTCACTCGTTGCCGTTTCTTCGCATACCATCTTGTGAACCGCTGTAAAATATACCAATCCAGCTTGGCTAATTTCCGTTGGCCATAAACCGTGTGGTAATAATTTCGCCAGCCTTGGATCTTGGGGTTTAGCCATGCAACATGCTCTTGGAATGCGTGCTTCCGCATGCTAGGCGGTGCTAATCTCTCCTTCACCACTTCGCGAATCCGCGCTTCCGCTTTTGTGGTTAGCCATTGCTGTGTTGTGTAGTAAACACGTGCTTTAGACGTTTCTGCTTTGGTCTTGCGGTGATGCATCCCCAGAAAGTCAAAGCCTTCTGCGCCCGTCCATAGACCCACAATTCGGGTTTTCGTTGGGTGTAGCGTGAGCTCTAATCTTTCCATGATCGCTCGGATGAGTTCATACGATCGGATCGCATCTTTTCTCGTCTTGCACACCACCACGAAATCATCCGCGTAGCGCGTTAATTCTCCAAATGGTTTCCCATGGCGTTCCCATAACAGGTCGAAGTAGTTCAAATAGATGTTCGCTAATAACGGCGAGATGACTCCGCCTTGCGGCGTACCTAAATCCGAGCGCCGGACGCTTCCTTCTTCCATGACTCCCGCGCCAAGCCACTTCCTAATCAACTTCAGGATTCGCCGATCACTGATTCGCATAGCAATCAGCTTCGTTAGCTTCTCTTGGTTGATGTTGTCGAAGTAACCTTGGATGTCGACGTCGACCACCCAATTCCCTTTGCGGTTGCATGCTTTACGGATTCTTTCCAACGCTTGTTTGGCACCCCGTTTCGGGCGGAAGCCGAATGAGGTTTCTTGAAAATCCACTTCAAAGATTGGCTCAATGACAAGCTTAGTTGCCATTTGCACGACTCGATCTCGAATGGTTGGAATGCCGAGCGGTCTTTGTTTTCCATCCTTCTTGGGGATGTACTTCCTTCGTACAGGCGAAGGATGGTAGTTTCCTTCCTTTAGCGTGCGGTGACACTCCTCAATGAACTGGAATTCACCTTGCTTCTCAATGTCCGCAAGGGTTTGTTCATCCACACCGGCTGCTCCTCCGTTTGCTCGTACTCGCCGCCACGCTTCCCACAAAATATCCCTTCTATATACCTTGTCATACAAAGCATGGAATCTTCGCTTCTTGTTTTCCTTGGCCGCATGACCTAGCTTCTCTTGGAGTTGTTGAACGTTTTCCTTTGGTGTTGTTAGCCCTTGGGCATTCACTGACTCGTACCTCCTTAAGAAACATGAACAAAGTAGGGCTCCTTCCCTCCTGCAGGTTGTGTTGTCCTGCAGTTTCTCAGTACTATGAGCCCCTCGGACTCCCTTCCTGCAAGTAGATCATTTCATCTTTTGGACTTATAGATCACTTCGTTACGGTTTCAAAAAAAAAATCCCGTGCAGGGGAGGGTCTCCCCAGTTCACTGCATCCTCTTTCATACCATGCCGATCCCCTTACGCCGGAGGATTCTTCACTGCCGCTCCAAGTTCTTAGCAGTTTCCGTGGCCTTCACCCATTGAAGCGAGGTTCGACTTCCTCTTGTCCCTCTTGCGAGGCATTTTTGACGACGCGGCAGGATTCACTTTATGTTACGGCCTGGCATGTTGCTCGCCCTGTCTCAGACAGAACTTTGGTCGATGTGCTTCTACGCAAAGCTTTCGCCGTACGCAGGCATCCTAGCTACATGGGGGCTTGGCCCCTCCCATGGCCGGACTTTCACCGGCTAGAAGATGCGTGCCTCTGGGCACGCCTTCAATGGAAAAGGGAGCAGCTACCGCGACGGTCTGCTCCCTGATCTGATTGAACTATCGTATCCGTTAGCGTAAGTCCATATTGCATTTAAACCGCTTTTTATTGGAAACATTTTCGGAACTGGAACAGTCTAATATAGAAAGTAATGGGGAGGGCTCACATTGAATAAATATTTATATGCAGTACTGATTTGTATCAGCATTGTGATATCTGGTTGCAGTCATAGCAAAGGAGAGGAATTTACATTCTCGGGGAAAATCACATCAATTGATGAAAAGAAAGGTTATGTTTACATCGATGACGTCAGTGAAATCGAGTATAAGGACTACAAAAAATTACAGGTTGGTCAATCTGTAAAATTCACTTTATACAGTACATCTAATGATGATGTCTGGGATCCCAAACTAATAAAAGTAAAGTCTGTTGAAATCCTGAACACTCCTTAAACGTCTATAAAAAATTCTGAAGTTCTTTGAGCTACGCTTTCTGGGCCAGCAATGTTACGCTAATCTGCCAGTTAGCCATCCATGCCGCTCACGCGACACCACAGATTATGGAAGTAATTACATTCTTCCATGGGAGCTTAAAGCAGCAGCAAAATGCTCCTTGTTTATTCAACTCGTACCCGTTAGTTGAATGCCAAATCGCAATTTTATGAAAGAAAACCATGCAGTCTAGTCCGCGACTAGCTGTCCGTTTTCGTATGTGAATTGACGTTCTGTTCCGTCTTCGCGCACTTTTCCGATCTCGAACACGACATCGCCACTTTTTTTTAACACACGGGCAAATTTTTGATCTTCCGAGTTGGACGTTTGATCAACCATTTCGGCGGATTCTATTTCACTACCATTTAGCCGTAAGATCTCGACGTTCGGAAAGTTGAGATGCGCGCCATTGAAGCTGGCGATCATCTCTTCGCTACCGTCGCCCTCCAGATCTATCATTTCAGGACGACCTATCGTTTGGAACAACATAAGGTTTCCGCTTTGCTTGTACATACCTAGAATTTCCCAACTTGTGAGATCTGTTCCGATCCCTCCGATAAGCTCGATGTCACCGAATGGTCCCTCTAGCATTTGGGTTTTGATGTTTTCCACATTGTAGACGCCGCCAAGATCATAGAATTTGCCTGCATGTTTGGCAAGAGCGTAACCGTCACGAGAACCGTCTTCATAAAGTATGATCGCTGTATCTCTGATTTTAATTTCCTTGGTCACTGTCCAATCTTCGTTCGCGTTCTTAGGAAGAAGCTGGGTCACAGCCGTTTGCTTGAACGAGAGCTGAAGGATATCCTGCTGCTCCTGGTCTGAGGGTTTACCATCGTTGCCGTTTGAGCAACCAACGGTGATGAATGCGATTAACAATACTGTTGTGGCGAGCTTATTGATGTTCATGTTGTTCCCCTGTCGTGGTTGGTTCGTTCTATATAGTGACGCCTTGCATTAATTAAATGTTGCGAGTTTTAAACTAGAAATATATATACATTTATTTTGAAAATACTCATCCCTTTGTTCAGCAAAAAAATAGAGCATTTTACTGTTAAACTAATCTGCCAGTTAGCTCAACGATGCTGCTGTTTCATGCTGGCAACCTCTTCCTGGTGATTGATAAGCTATAGTACCCGTTAGCGTAATGGACTTCCGTTTAATATCATACTACTCATAATTCAAATCATCCAAATGGGAGGGTGCAACATACCTCCATTCCCTTCGAGTGAGAAATCACAAACTAACAACTTCGTATATGTAGTCATCAGTAATAACCATTTAGTTATCGGTCGCACAAAATAAGTAAAGACATACAATTTTTTGTATGGTTTTACTTTCGAAAGATGTTAATTTAATAGTTCACCTTGATTTCCTTCTTCAAAGTAGATTTGGCCTTGTTCCACAATAACGATTATTTTGCTGTTGCCTTCATTGTCCAACCAATATTCTTTATTTGTAACTCCACTTCCGCCTATATAATCCGGGACTCCATGCAACTTTTCAATTTCAGCAATTGCTTCTTTGAAATCATGGTTAGAAACAATATCTTTTACTTCCGGTAAAGTAATTCTTTTTGCATCAGCAGGGAGTTCCCCTATGATTTCTTGTAACTTTCTTTTAAATATGCCAATATGCGACTCGCCTTTTTTCTGCCATTCCAAGTACTCATCTTTTTTCTCGTTAGATAATTTATCGAATTTAGTTTTGAAGTCTGAAATATCCACGATTGATCCATCTTGGACATTTATGGATAGTCCAGATGGTAATTCTTCAGATGGTGCCTCATCAGGACTTATATACACTTTTCCGTGCTTCGGATATTCTTCCTTCAATAACTTCTCCAGCTGAACTTTCTCTTCCTTAATGAGAGCTGCGGTTTTATTTGCATTCAGTATATTTTCATCGCTTTCTGATGCAAAAGCTACGATAACTGAAGTTGAGACAGTGAATAACACTATGACTGAAACAGTTAATGTTAACTTGGATTTGACTAATTTCAATGTAATCCCTCCTTATTTTACTTACAAGGTGTACATGTTAAGTTAGCAAAGCAATTATTGCATTTGACTGGTTAACGTGTAGGATACACATTTTTCTGCGACATATCTTCTCTCCTTCATTCTCCTCGAAATTGGTCATCAGAATTTTAGACGTTCTAATAGTCATTATGTTTCGTTAACCTGCCAGTTACTTCAATAAACCAAAAGAGGAGATGCCACGAAGCAGTTCCTCCACTATCGTATCCGTTAGTTCAATCAATAGGCATACTCATACTTGACAATTTCAAATATATTAAATTATGAAATATCAGAATGTTGTTTCCTCTTGCGCTTGCTATCGCTTTTCCGCCCAAGATATGCTGCTCTGCATCTGCGTAATTAGTCAATTTTGATTACGCATACCAAACTCAATCAGCCTTGTGTTTTCTTAATTTCTCATAAGGTTTCCACACTTCAATTCCCTCCTGAAAAACCTTTTATTAACAAATGATACCTATAGATAATACAATAATATTGTGGAGTGTTTCGCATTAATTGCTCGTTAACTGAACGAGGGTGTCCCAAAAGCCATAGGCTTTAGGGGCACCCTCCTCTGATTTTGTCTCTTTCTATGTATATAGGTCAGTCCGGACTTCTCCCTCGATTGGCATGAGCTCAATACCCCTGAAATCTTTGTGAATTGTGTAGTATACAATGCCAAGCTCGTTATACCCACCATTGATATCGATCGTTCCGTAAGTGAGTATTTCCGCCATAAAGTTATCTGAGAAATAAACGGATTCGTTAAAATCCTCAGGTTTCTTGCCGGCTTCCCCATTGGCACCTATAGTATCCTTCTGCCACTTCACAACGGCTATACCATCCAAATTAATTACGATATACTTGATTAGCCCCCTATATTGCACCTGATAACGCAGTGCCTCTCCCTTTGGAAAAGTATAAATGGTATGAAAACCTTCTCCATTTGACACAATTTCTTTATCCACTAGCGTGGTTGGAGTATGAATTGCAATCGTCCGAGCATCTTCTAAATTTCCGCTCATGAGTGTTTCGAAGCGTTCCTGACCAGATGGCGTCCGCACAATTACAGTCTTATCCGTACTTTTGTATTTCACTGATCCCCCCAGTGTCTCCGAGAGAAAACGCAGAGGCAGATAGGTTCTACCCTCTTTAATCGTTACAGGGGCATCCAGCTTGACGCTTTTACCGTTAACCAGGGCTGTTTTGGATCCACTATTAAGGCGTACGGTCACTTTCATTGCTTTATTGATTATTATTATCGTTTTCGTAGCCTGCTCGTAGGAATACATTAGATTTACAGGATCTTTAAAAGCTATTAGCTGTACCATTGTCCTATCGTTCACTGTGAGTACATTCTCCTGCAGCGCGCTATCAATATAAACCGATATTGGTTTTTGCGGCGCAGCGGAGATCGACGATCCTGATACCAGCATTCCAACAATGGGAAGAAAAGCAACTGTTGCCCGCATCCATTTTTTTATAAGCAAGTAAAACCCCCTCCATATTTCGATCCTACTACAAGTAACGCCATTTCCGATAAAAAGGTTGCATCCTTAGTTATGCGGGCAGATGCCGACAGAGAAAATTCAATTTAAAAGAAAATGTACCGCGATGATATTATTCTTGATTGCTACAATGATGAAAAAGATCTAAGGGGATATACCATGAATAGCGGCTTCTTGCCGAAGCAGTACCGAATCGGGAAGGTGCTTTCGTCGTAGAAGCGGCGACTAGCGACGACGGACAACGGTTCTATTCGTCGTTATTGAGGTGGATCGAGGGAGAACGCTTGGAAAGAGGTGCGCTAACGGAGGAGGCTATCCGAAAATGGGGGCGATGATGGCGAGACTTCAAGAGGCAAGCTCTGATTTTAGACCATCCGCCGGCTTTACGCGCCCTTCTTGGGGCAG
Organism: Bacillota bacterium; assembly: GCA_051750645.1. Classification (GTDB taxonomy): domain Bacteria; phylum Bacillota; class Bacilli; order Paenibacillales; family Paenibacillaceae; genus Pristimantibacillus. The sequence continues at coordinate 15,796 of JBNJJW010000016.1, forward strand.
CAGAAGCAAGTTCTTTCTTGCTCAATTTTTTCTCTCCACTTCTTTTACCTACTAACCATGCCGCTCACGCGACACCACAGATTATGGAAGTAATTGCGTTAGCGGAACAATTACATCTTCTTTGGCTCTTCCTTCGTGTTTTCCAGTTTAACAGTAAGCAACCCTGACATGTTTCCGCCGTTTTTAGTGCTGATGCTAACCCAGTGAGTACCCGTTGCCCAAGGTTTCGTTCCATGTTCAGGATAAGTACCACCAGGAGCTACAGTGAATAACATATTTTGCGTTCCCGTAAGTGTGCTTTGTGAAACTCGGACGGTCAAGGTTTTATCCGTTAGTTAATGAACCGATTTTATGAACAATGGACAACTGCTTCTTCAGTATTTTTCTTCTTAATTAAAACGTTTTTATCACTATCGACCTGATATAAATAAATGATTTCTAGTTCAAATGTTTGCCAGCATTAGCTCAGCCGAACGGAACAACGCCTCCAAATCGAACGAGATACCCCAGATCCCCTATCCGGCTTACGAACCGAGTGATCGTTATTAGCCAGAAATATTCTATATATGCCAAAAAAACCGGCCACTCATGGCCGGTTGGCTGCGTCACTCCTTATTCACATCTCTTGCGGTTCTGCGGGCAACCCCAGTACGGTAAGCCGCTTCGACAACCGCCTCTCTTACCTTTTCGACGACCTTCTGATTGAATACGCTTGGGATGATATACGTTTCGTTCAATTCGTCATCGGTTACAACGGATGCGATCGCCTGCGCGGCGGCAAGCTTCATCCCTTCATTGATTTCGCTCGCCCTGCAGTCCAAAGCGCCGCGGAAAATGCCCGGGAAGCAGAGCACATTATTGATCTGATTCGGCTTGTCGGATCGACCGGTCGCCATCACCCTGACGTAAGGCTTGGCCAACTCCGGATCGATCTCCGGAATCGGATTGGCCATCGCGAAGACGATCGGGTCCTTCGACATGGACCGGATGTCTTCCACTTTCAGAATGTTCGGAGCCGATACGCCGATAAACACGTCCGCGTTCCGGATCACGTCGGACAAACCGCCTGCCTCCAAATGCGGATTCGTCATTTCGGCAAACGCCGCCCAATGGGGATTGTCGTAGTGGACATTCCGACGGATCGCCCCGTCGCGGTCGACTCCGATCAGATTGCGGACGCCGGCGGCCAGCAGCATCATGGAGCAAGCAATGCCCGCCGCGCCGACGCCGTTCACAACGACCTTGATATCCGACATTTGCTTGCCGGTTATTTTCAATGCATTTAACAACCCGGCCAGCAGCACCACAGCCGTTCCATGCTGGTCGTCGTGAAAAACCGGAATGTCGAGCTCACGCTTCAACCGTTCCTCGATTTCGAAGCAGCGCGGTGACGAAATGTCCTCCAGGTTGATGCCTCCGAAAGCCGGGGCGATCGCCTTTACGATGCGGACGATTTCGTCCGGGTCTTTCGTGTCCAGGCAAATCGGAAACGCGTCCACGCCGGCGAACTCTTTGAAAAGCATCGCCTTTCCTTCCATCACGGGCATGGCCGCCATCGGTCCGATGTCGCCGAGCCCGAGAACGGCCGTTCCGTCGGACACGACAGCGATCGTATTTCTCTTGATCGTGAGCGAGTACGCTTTCTTCGGCTGTTCGGCGATCGCCATACACACATTGGCGACACCGGGGGTATACACGCGCGACAGGTCGTCGCGGTTTTTCACCGGAATTTTCGAGGCGATCTCGATTTTCCCGCCCAGATGGACGAGGAACGTCCGGTCCGATACGTTGATCACCTTGACCCCTCTCAGCCGCTCAAGCGAATCGACGATTAACCGGCTGTGCGTTTGATCAAGTACATTCACGGTAATATCGCGGACGGTGCTCGTGCGCCCGGACGAGATCACATCGATACCCACGATGTCTCCGCCCGTCTTCTCAATCGCAGCGGCGATATCGCCGAGCGAGGTGAATTCTTTATCGATCTGAAGCCGAAAAATCATATACGTATCGGCAGCACTTGTTACTGACATGTTCTTCTCTCCTTTGTGACGGTTGGCTTCAAACCCCTAATCTCTTTCCAGCAGTTCCGCTCCCGCTATACCCGGATTCGTCATTTCATAGGGATCGAGAATGATCCGAAGCTCCTCTTCCGTTAACACGTTATAAAGCAAGCACAGCTCCCGCACCGAACGCCCCGTCGTAATCGCTTCGCGTGCGATTCGGGACACGACTTCATAGCCCAGATGCGGGTTCAGCGCAGTGATGACGCCAACGCTTTTCTCCACATACTCCCTGCAGCGCTCTTCGTTCGCTTCGATCCCTTCCAGGCAGTGCACGCGGAATACTTTGAACACCTGATTCATCATGCTTAGCGACTGCAGCAAATTAAACACGAGCACAGGCTCCATGACGTTCAGCTCAAGCTGCCCCGCTTCGGAAGCCAGACAAATCGTATGGTCGTTGCCGATGACCTGGAATGCGACCTGATTGACGACCTCCGCCATAACCGGATTCACTTTGCCCGGCATGATGGAGGAACCGGGCTGGCGCGCAGGCAAATGCAGCTCCCCGAGCCCGGCACGCGGTCCGGAAGCGAGCAGGCGCAAATCGTTCGCAACCTTGGACATGTTGATCATGCAAACCTTCAAAGCGGCGGATACCTCGGTGTAGGAATCCGTATTTTGCGTGGCGTCAACCAGATGGCTGGCATTGACCAGCGGTACTCCGGTGATTTCGGCGAGCCGCTCAACCACCCGCTTAATGTAGCGGGGATCTGCGTTGAGGCCGGTGCCGACGGCCGTTGCACCCATGTTCACCTCGTATAAATGTTCGCGGGTTTGCCTGATCCGCTTGATATCACGTTCCAGCACCCGGCTGTAGGCCTCAAACTCCTGCCCCAGACGGATCGGCACGCCATCCTGCAGATGAGTCCGTCCCATTTTGATAATACCGTCGAACTGCTCTGCTTTTTTGCGAAATGCGGCCAACAGCTCCTCCATCGTTACGGTCAGCTTCTCGATCAAAGAGAGCGTCGCAATATGAATCGCCGTCGGAAAAGCGTCGTTGGTCGACTGGGCCATATTGACATGGTTATTGGGACTGACGATGGAATAGTCGCCCTTGACCCCACCGAGAATCTCGATCGCCCGGTTCGTGATCACCTCGTTGGCGTTCATGTTTATCGACGTGCCCGCTCCACCCTGGATCGGATCGACGATCATTTGATCATGCCACCTGCCGTCCATCATTTCACGGGCCGCTTGAACGATCGCATGCCCGATTTTTGGATTCAGGCGTTTGATCTCCATGTTCGCCTCGGCAGCTGCAAGTTTAACGGCCGCGATCGCGCGGATCAGTTCTTCGTGAATACGGTAACCGGTGATCGGAAAATTTTCGACTGCGCGCATGGTTTGAATGCCGTAATAGACATCGGCGGGCACTTCCTTGGAGCCGAGTAAATCTTTTTCCAACCGCTGCTGTATGGTTGTCATGCTCAAGTCCCCCTTATATGGCTTTAAGCCGCCTTTTCAATCGACTCTAAATATTGATGCCCCTTACTCCGATCGTACTGCCCTTCCCACTTCGCCATAACCACCGCCGCGATGGAATTGCCGATGACGTTTACTACCGTCCGGGCCATATCGAGAATCCGGTCAATACCGGCAATAATCGCAAGCCCTTCCAACGGAATTCCGACGGTTCCGAGCGTGGCCAGCAGCACGACGAACGATGCCCCCGGCACGCCGGCAATGCCTTTCGACGTGAGCATCAGGACAAGCATCAGCATCACTTGATCGCCGATCGATATATCAATCCCGTACATCTGTGCGATAAACAATGCGGCAATGGCCTGATACAGCGTAGAACCGTCCAAATTAAACGAGTATCCCGTCGGTATGACGAACGAAGCGATCCCCTTGGGCACGCCGAACCTTTCCATTTTTTCGATCAGCTTGGGCAGTGCCGTTTCGGAGCTTGCCGTTGAGAACGCCAGCACGAGCTCATCCTTTAAAATGCGAACGATCGTCATCAGGCGGGTGCCGCATAACCTCGCGATTGCTCCGAGCACGACAACGACAAACAGGAACATGCCGACGTACACGGAGATGACCAATTTCCCGAGCGGAAGCAACGAGGCGATACCGAATTTCGATACGGTTAAACCGATAAGCCCGAATACGCCGACCGGAGCGAATTTCATGATTTGGTTCGTTACCCAGAACATCGCTTCGGAGAGGCCTTGGAAAAATGTCAGCACCGGCTTCCCTTTCTCACCGACTGCGGCAATACCGAGTCCTATGAATACCGAGAAGAAAATGATGGCCAGCATATCGCCCGCAACGAGCGATTCGAAAATATTCCTTGGAACGATATTGACGAACGTATCGACGAAGCTGTGGCTCGTGACCTGTTCGGTCGTTTCCACGTATTTCCCGATATCCGACTTGGCCAGCCCATTCATATTGACCCCGGCACCAGGTTGAATAATATTCGCGATCATAAGGCCAAAAATAATAGCGATCGTCGTCACGATCTCAAAATAAAGAATCGTTTTTCCGCCCAGCTTGCCGAGCTTTTTGATATCCCCAACACCCGCCACTCCAACAATAAGCGAAGAAATGACGATCGGAACGACGATCATTTTAATCAAACGGATGAAAATGTCTCCCAAAGGTTTCAAATAGCTTTCAATTGCGGGATTGCCGTAAAATACAGCCCCCACGATAATCCCCATCACGAGGCCGAGCAAGACTTGAAAAGCCAATCCGAATTTTTTCATGACACCGCCGCCTTTCTAAATTATAAAGCGCTTTCGTATGCTTTTTCGTCAATCACGGGTTATCCGCCGCCGCTGCGGAAAGCCTGTAGGTCTTATCATACGGGGAATCTACAGAAATCTAGTTAAATCTACATGTGGAAAAAATGTTTTCGGTCCGTTAAAGTGAGGGGATAGGAACGGCTGCTGCTAGAGGAATTCATTTGTTCATGTCGAATAACCGTTTGAAGAAAGGGGGCGGAAAGCATCTTTAGCAAAAAAAGGTTTCTCTTTGCGCTGATGGCCGTGACGGTTCCTGTCGCGGGAGAATTGAGCTTCCACCCGTTTCGGGATGATTTTCGCGTGAGCTTGGGGACCCCTGCCTTCTTTCTGTTTCTGCTCTGGCTCCGATCGGTCCCGCCGCTTGTTTCCGGACTGCTTGTCGGCGGCTCGGTCACGGCCTTTCGCATGGCGCTTGAGATTGCGCTCGTACCGGACTGGAGCTGGGAAGCTGCCTTCCGGCATCACTATCCGGTTTTCTTTTATTATTTGACCTATGCGGTCGTCTTCGCGGCCTTTCGCACGAACCGGCATCATGAGCGCCCGCTGCTGCTCGGCACACTCGGCGCGGTGATTGAACTCGCCGCAACGCTCGCGGAACTATCGTTTCGTTATTCGTCACTCCAGCTGGCGGTCACGCTCGCAGCCTGGAATCAAATCGTTCTCATCGCTTTTTTTCGCAGCTTCTTCGTGGTCGGTTATTTCAATTTGATCAAGCTGCGGCAAACGAAGGCGGCCGAAGCGCAGCAGCGCAAAGCAAACGAGAAGATGCTTCTGCTCATTTCAGGGCTCTATGAGGAATCGCTGCAGCTGAAAAAAACGCTGCACAATGCGGAGTCGATCGCCCAGGAAAGCTATGAACTGTACCAATCGTTAAAGGATGAACAGCTGCCGCAGCTTGAAGATTCCGCTCAACAGGCGCTGCGGATCGCAGGGCAGGTTCACGAGATCAAAAAGGACAATCAGCGGATTTATGCGGGACTGTCAAGCATGATCACACACGAAAGCGATTATATGCCAATCGAAGAATTAGCCGGCATCGTCATGCGCTCCAACCGGAAATATGCCCGCTCGCTCGGCAGGAAGATCGATTTCTCCGTGCAGACCGAAGGCGATCTGCCTTTGTGCCATGTGTACGCGACCTTATCCCTGCTCAATAATTTGGTCATAAATGCCGTTGAAGCGATTATAGAGGGCTTGATTACAATAGGGGTTAAACGGGAAGAGGACATCATCGTATTCAGCGTAGCCGACAACGGTCCCGGTATTGCGCCGAAGTACCGGGAGCTTATCTTCATACCCGGTTATACGACGAAATACAATCAATCCGGCTATCCCTCCACAGGGATCGGCCTCGCTTATGTCAAGCAGGAGGCGGAACGCCTGTCGGGAACCGTTCAAGTCGAAGCCGGCAGCGACGGGAAAGGCGCCGTTTTCACCATCTCATTACCCGTCAGCCGAATCGGAAAGGAAGATTAACACGATGCGATTTTTTATAGTCGATGACGATCCGGCGGTTCGTTCCATGCTGGAGCAAATTATTGAGGATGAGGATCTGGGAACTGTCGCGGGGGAAGCTGCAGACGGGGCGGAAGTAGACAGCGTTCTGCTCGCTCTCAAGAAAGTGGACGTCCTTCTGATCGATCTGCTGATGCCGATTCGCGATGGCATAAAGACCGTTAGCGAAATATCCGGAAGCTTCGATGGAAAAATCGTCATGATTTCGCAAATGGAATCGAAGGACATGATCGGAAAGGCTTATTCCAGCGGGATCGAATATTATATCACGAAGCCGATCAACCGTTTGGAGGTCATTGCCGTTCTTCGCAAGGTTTCCGAGCTGCTGCGGGTGCAGAGCTCCCTGCGGGACATTCAAAAATCGCTCAGCGCGCTCGGCTTCAGCGGGGGTGGAACATTTGCGGAGAGAACGCTGTCTTCCCCCGAGAAAAGCATCCTTACTTATGGAAACTATGTCCTGTCGGATCTCGGGCTGATCGGCGAAGCCGGGTTGAACGACCTGCTGGAGATTCTCGATTATTTGTACCGGTACGAGAGGGATCATTCATTGGAGACGGGTTTTCCGCTGCTCCATGAAATCTACTGGCAAATTGCCCGGAAAAAATTAGGTTCGGCGGCTTCCGAGGTCGATTTGAAAAAAGAAGTCAAGGCTGCCGAACAACGGGTGCGGCGGGCGGTGAATCAAGCGCTGACCCAATTGGCTTCCCTGGGACTCATCGATTATTTGAATCCCAAGTTCGAGCAGTACTCGACCAAGTTTTTCGATCTTAGCGATATCCGCAAGAAAATGAAGGAGCTGGAGAACGAAGAAGCTTCCTCCCTCAGTCTGATCCGGCAAAACACGAAAAAATTCATTCAAGTCCTTTATTTAGAGGCGAAAAAACTAATGAGCCAGCCATAGTCGGAACCCTCACACAACAAGCACAAATAACCCGCCCTGACGCGAGCCACGGCGGGTTATTTTAAAAAGCTTCAGATCGCAATCAGCAGCATACTACGTCAGCCCTCAAAAATTTCATCTTTTCTTCCTAGGCAGGGTAATCCGTTATAATCCCATCCACGCCAAGCTTCCTCATCCGCTCCATATCCTGGTCATTCCGGATCGTCCAAGCCATTACCTTGCGGTTCCGATCATGGATTTCCCGGACGAGCTCCTCGTTAAGCAGGTCGTGACTAATGTTAATCGATGACGCGTAAGAAGCGAGTTTATCCAGCTTCTTATCTGTCAGTGGGTGCTGATCCGCGTGGATAAGGACGGCGACGGGAATGTCGGGCAGCAGGGTGTGCATGCGGCGCATCGATTCGAAATCGAAGGATTGAATGATGATGCCTGCGGCAATACCTGCGGCACCTTCAGAATCGCTAACCCCAATACCAGCGATATCTTGAATCAGCTCGTAACGGCGCACCATCTTAGCCAGCTTCTCTTCAATCCCCGGATAAAGCTGCGGATCCTTGATCTCGATAAGTATACCGATCCTTCCAGCGAAGGTGTACATTACTTCTTCAAGCGACAGCAGCCGTTCGTGCGCATAAGCCTTGTCATAAAAGCTCCCCGCATCCATCCCTTGAAGCTCCCGCAGCGTATAATCATGCACGAAGCCCGCTTTGTTCGTCGTCCGGTCTACCGTTTTGTCGTGGATGACGACGAGCCCTCCGTCCTTGCTCATCCGGACATCGAGCTCGATGAAGTCGGCGCCGAGGCGCTCGGCCAGCTTGAAGGCAGCCATCGTATTCTCGGGGGCGTAGCCGGATGCCCCGCGATGCGCGAGAATCATTGGTCCCTCTGCCTTATAGGGACTATAAGCAGACAGGGTTAACGCGGCGCAGCACAGGATCAACATGAATAATCCGGCTCGAAACCATACAAAAGATGCTTTTCGTCTGGCCATCGCTTCTCCTCCTCCTGACTGGACCTGCTGGTTTAGAATCTTACGCTGCTCTGCCTCACAATCCGGAACACGCGGTCCGGATAATTGGTCGTAATGCGCATATCGGGATACTGTTCTATGATACTGGCAAGCGTATCCGAATCATCCACTGTCCATACTCCCAAATCGATCTCATGCTCTTCCATTTCATTTACCAGCTCACGTGTAACGAAGGAATAATGCATGGATACGCTCGTAGCGCCCGTGTAGCGAAGCTGATCGATCAGGAGCGTAGGATTGCCTAAGAAAATCAGCCCCGTCGGGATAGAAGGATCGATCTCATTCGCACACTTCATGGAATCATGGTCGAAGGAAGAGAGAACGACCTGATCCTTCATGCCATGGCGATGTATGAGCTTAATCACTTTCTCCTCGATTCCTTCATATACATCGCCCATCGTCTTAAGCTCTACATGCAGGATGCAGCGTCCCTTCACGAGCTGCAGTACTTCCTCAAGCGTCGGAATTCGCTCTTCCGAGAATTGTGGTGCGAACCAGCTGCCCGCATCCAGCTCGCGTAATTCATCTAACGTATAGTCTCTCACCCGTCCCGTACCGCTCGTCGTACGATCCAAAGTATGATCGTGGATGACGACAGGGACTCCGTCCTTGGATAGATGCACGTCGAGCTCGATGATTGCGATATCCGGTTCCGTTAAAGCCAGCTTGAAAGCTGCCATTGTATTCTCGGGCGCTTCTCCCGACCATCCGCGGTGAGCAACGATTGTAACCATAGTGTCCCAGTCCTTCCGTTCTTTTATTTCACGCCGTTATACACGAATGCTTTAATGATTTGACGCTGCGACAGGAAAAATACGACAAGTATCGGAGCTACCAAAATCAGGTTGCCGGCCATCAGCACATTCCATGTCGCGACGCCTTCCACTTCGCGAATTTTTGCGATGCCGAGAGGCAGTGTTCTCGCCGTTTCGTTCGTCGTCATGACAAGCGGCCAGAAGTAGTCGTTCCAATGGGCAATGAAGCTGAACAAAGCAAAGGTAACGAGCACCGGCTTCACCATCGGCACCATGATCTTGACGATGATTTTCCACTCGGCCGCCTGATCGAGCCTTGCCGCTTCGAGCAATTCATCCGAAATTTGCATGAACGCCTGCCGCAGCAGGAAGATGCCGAAGGCGCTCGACGCGAATGGCAGAATGAGTCCGAGATGCGTATTAAGCAGCTTGAACGCGCTCAGCTCCAAATAAACAGGCAAAAAAATTAATTGAGCAGGAATCATCAGCGTCACCATGACGATGCCGAATAGAAAGTTCGAGCCTTTGAATTTGTATCTTGCAAAAGCATAAGACGCCGGAATTATCGTCAGCATCTGCAGAATGAGTATGCCGACCGCAATCACGATGCTGTTCACGAAATAGCTCAGGAACGGCCCCGTGTTCCAGGCATCGGCGTAATTTTGCCAAACGGGGTTGCTGGGAATCCACTCCGGCGGAAAAATCATCGTCTCCGGCAGCGTTTTGAGCGACGTGGAGAGCATCCAGATGAACGGCATGGCGAAGATCAGCACCAGCGCCAGCAGGCAGACCACATTAAACACGCGGAGCGCAGCCCGTAACGCTTTGCGCAAAATCGCCTGTTTACTGCGTATTCCGATCCACTTGTCCTCAGCAGCAGCTCCGATAGGAGTGCCTCCGATCGTATTGTTTACAGCTTTCAAGAGCTTCACCACTTTCTAACGGTAATGAACGCGATTCGACAGCAGTTTGAAGTAAATCATCGTTAATATCCCTACGATAACCAGCAGAATGACGCCGGCAGCGGAGGCATAGCCAATCTTGAAGAAACGGAATCCGTACTCATAGATGTAATAAACCAGCGTGTTGGTCGAATTGACCGGGCCTCCCTGCGTCATGATCGCGATGGTCTCGAACACTTGGAACGATCCGATCATGTTAATGATCACAAGGAAGAAAATCGTCGGCGACAGCATCGGCAGGATCAGCTTCGTAAAGGTCGTCCAAAGCTTGGAACGGTCCAAGGAAGCCGCTTCGTAAATATCGCTAGGGATGCTTTGAAGACCTGCTATAAACACAAGAGCGTTATAGCCGAGCCCTTTCCATACGGCCACCATAACCAGCGAGATCAGCGACGTGCTCGGATGGGACAGCCACTCCAGCTTGTCGAAGCCGGCGAGCCCGATCACCCAGTTCAGCAGCCCATACTCGGGGTCCATCAGCCAACTCCACAGCAGCGAGATGGACACGAGCGAAATAATATGCGGGCTGAAGATGGCGCCCTGCACGAAGCCGTGGAAGAAGCTCTTCCTGTTCAGCCACAGCGCAAGCAGCAAAGCGATTCCGGTCGTTAACGTCACCGTCAATACCGTATAGATCGTCGTATTGGAGAGCACCTGCCGGAAATCCGGCTCCGTCAGAAGGTCCTTAAAGTTCTGAAGGCCGACGAACGTCTTGGTTGGACTGACAAAGTTCCAGTCGAACATGCTTAAGTAGATCATGTAAAAGATCGGATATATAAAAAATAATGAAAAAATGATAATGGCCGGAGCCACCATCCCGTAGGGACGCAGCTTTTCCCACACTGTCATGTCAGATCCCTCCGGCGGCAACCAGCCGTTTCGGGCTTGCCTCGATGCCGCGCAGCCTTTCGCCGCTCAGCCCGAAATAATAGAGCTGGTCGTACGGAATCGTAACCTTCACGCGATCGGCGGTCTCTAAGGGCGCAAGGAACGTTTTGACGAAAAACACGCCAGTCCGCGCCTGAATCTGATAAATACTTTCCGCTCCCAGGCTCTCGCGGGTTAGGATGTCGCCTTCTATGGCGTAACCTTCGATATCCGCGCTTGCGTTAATGAGCGCCTGCTCCGGACGGAACCCTACGTGACCGATGCTGGCGTCCGTTTGAATATCCAGACCATGTACATCCCTCATCTTCATCATGTTCATAGCCGGGGTTCCGATAAACTCAGCGGTAAATAAATTTGCCGGATCGTGATAGAGCTTCATCGGAGAGTCGGCCTGCTGAATGACTCCCTTGTTCATCACGACGATCTCATCCCCCATGGACATGGCTTCCACCTGATCGTGCGTTACGTAGACAAAGGTCGTTCCCAGCCGCTTGTGAAGCTGAATCAGCTCCGTTCTCATTTGGTTGCGCAGTTTGGCGTCCAGATTGGACAAGGGCTCATCGAGAATGAACACCTTCGGCTTCTTCACCATCGCGCGTGCGAGAGCCACCCGCTGACGCTGTCCTCCGGACAGGTTCTGCGGCTTCTTATCCAGATGCGGCGTTAACCCGACGATCTCCGAGATATCCTTCACCAGCTTGTCGCGCTCGTTTCTTGCAACGCCTCTATTTTTAAGGCCGAACTCGATATTGCCGCGAACGGTCATCGTCGGATACAGGGCATAGTTCTGAAAAACCATCGCCACGTCCCGCAGCCCGGGCGGCGTGTCGTTTACGCATTTATCGTCGATCCATATCTCGCCGCCGGATTGCTTCTCAAGTCCGGCTACCATGCGCAATGTCGTTGATTTGCCGCAGCCCGACGGTCCGACGAGAACCGTGAACGAACCGTCCTTGATCGTTAAATTCAAATTCTCAATGACGGTGTCATCTTTGAATTTCTTGCTTATATTTTTCAATTCGATCTTCGCCATCCGATATGGTCCTCCTTGTAATGGATTCCTGAATCGCACGCATGAGCTGCTCCAGCTCATCCAAAGTCGCTAGCCGCAAATCCCAGCCTTCAGGATCGCTGCTCGAATAAGGGGAAATAAAGCAGGTTCGGCCGCCCATTCGCTTGACCGGGTGCAGATCATTCCACGTGTTATCGCCGATCGACAAAATTTCATGAGCCTTATACCCCTGTGCAAGCAAAGTCAAGAAATAACAATGTAAGCCAAGCGGCTTCTCCGCGCCGCAATACACTTCCTCGAACAAATGGTGAATCTGCATGTAATTCAGAAACTCAATTCCGGATTCCAAATACGTATTCGTCATGAGAATTTTTTTCTCAACGGCATCTAAATCTTCAATCGCTTGAAACAAATCGCTGCGGAACTCAAAATGATAGGGTGCAAGAACCATTTCCCTGCGGACCCTTTCAAAAGCCGATTGCAATTTCCCTGCGGGAAGCTTGTATTTGTGACTGATAACCGCCGCAATTCCCCACGGATCGCCGATATGAATCAGATGAGCAGCCTCCGACGATAATGACCTATAAGAGCATATACGTTCATCGAGCGCGAGCCCTTCCCACGTAAAGCCTTGAATGAAGCTGTCCTCATGCCGCACCAGCGCCACATCATCCCGCGTATGGTAGAAATGGCCGAACCCAAAGGGATGCTCCCCCGTCAAAATAGCTCTTCCCGCACGGATAGCAGGGTCGGTTTCCCCCTCGTGCTCCGTTCCCTCCAGCAGATAACGAATATATCGCTCCAGGTACGTATCTTCCTGGTACAGCGTACCGTCCATGTCGAAAATAATAACTTTAACCGCGGACAACCAATTCTCTTTGAACATAGGGTGTAACCTCTCAGCTCTTATAATTAGAGGGAGAGGGCTCCCGATCGGAAGCCTTCTCCCGACTGAACAGCTTGCCATGTGCTAAACCTTTATTACTTGCTAAGAAGCTTGTTGGCTTTCTCCGCCGCTGCATTGAGCGCGTCCTGCGGTGCCGTTTTCGGATCGAGAATGGCCTTTTCTATCGCTTCCTTAACGATCTTGGTCACTTCCGGATAAGCGTTCTCCATCGGACGCGGTCTCGCATATTCCAACTGGTCCACGGCAACCTTGAACTGCGGATGCTCTGCAAAATGCGTCTTCAGCTCTTCGCTTTCTACGGCAGATATACGGGTCGGCAGGTAACCGACATGCTTATGCTGGTAGATCGTATTTTCCTTGGACGTCATCCATTTAATAAACTCCCATGCCGCTTCTTTCTCTTCCTCGGTGCTCTTCGACGTCATAACAAGCTGGCAGCCGCCGGTCGGAACGCCGTAGCTTACGTTAGCAGGCATGAATGCCGTTACCAATTCAAAGCCGTTGCCCTTCGCGATTTCCAGACTGCCGGTTACGCCCGCGGTGGAGGCGAACTTGAAGGCCGACATTTGATTCGCCCAGTCTTTATCCGCGGTAGCTCCCGCTTCGTCGCCTACTGGAATTTTGATGAGACCTTCACTGGATAATTTCTTCCAGAATTCTACCGGAGCAACGCCTTCCGGCGTATTGAATGCAGCCGATTTGCCGTCTTCGCTCAGCATTTGACCGCCGCTTTGGGCAACCAGCGCTTCATAGAACCAGATGTCAGCAGGCACTGTCATGCCTACTTTCCCCTTCTCCTTCAAAACGCGGGAATACTGCTCCAGCTCTTCCCATGTCTTCGGACCTTCCGGATCGAGGCCGGCGTCCTTGAGCATCGTGACATTTTTATATAAAATCGGTGTGCTGCGCATGAAAGGAAGGCCGAACAGCTTATCATCTACATAGGCATTCCCCATTAAGCCGGGATTAAAATCTTCAAGCTGAAGCTGGTCCTTATCTCTCTCTGCGTAAGCCGTCAGCTCTTGCAGCATGCCTGAACGGGCAAACACGCCGGTAGAGGCAATCTCAAGGTCAGATACCGCAGGAGCGTCTCCCGCCGCGAATGCCGCCTGTACTTTGGCATGAAGATCGTCGTAGCCGCCTTGGTGCTCGGCAATCACTTCGATTTTGTCCTGCGATTCGTTGAAACCCTTGACCATGTGCAGCTTCGCTTCCTCGATCTTGTCGCCGAACGCGTACCAGTACTTAATGACGATTTTCTCGGACGCTGCGGAATCCGTGCTCTCCGCTTTAGCTCCGCTGTTCGCGTTGCTCGTACTGCCGTTCGTACCAGTCGTGCCGTTCGATCCGCAAGCCGCCAATACCACCACCGTGAAAATCGCAAGCGAGAGTGCAGTAAGCTTCTTAACCATTGTCCATTCCTCCACCTTTTCTTTGTTTGAAATGGGCCGGATGCATAAAAAAGAAACCTTAATCCTGCCGCGGACATAACGTCCGCAGCGGATAAGGTTTCTCCATTGCTCCAACCGATTGCTATTTACTTTTCATAATGAATGATACGGGACAACTATTAACGCTGTGTTATCTTGTTGCAAAGATTATATGAATTCACCCGGGGTACAATTATATGATTTGCCGGACTTTCTTCTTGCCTGGAAGAGGCGCCGCGCCTGTCCACAGCTCGGGATTGGACGATGAGATAGCCGTAGCTCCATTTTTCAAGCATTCCTCCGCATGGCTTTGCTCATACAATAATCCCCCGGTAATAATAGGGATCGACGTGAATGCCTTCACCTTGCCGATCATGTCGGGAATGCGGGCAGGCATCACTTCAATGATGTCAGGCTCGATCTGGCAAAGGCTCTTGGCGATATTGTCCAGCCCTTCGGTGTCGACGAGGAAGAAGCGTTGTATCGTCATTAAATCCATTTTCTTCGCGGTTTTCACCACATTGGTTTTCGTCGAAATAATACCGGTCGGCTTGATGGCCTTCGCCAAATATTCGAGACCGTAGTTGTCCGTGCTGAGGCCGCCAATCTTATCAAGATGCAGGAAGACCGGCAGCTGATGCTCCTTGAACACGTCGACATAGCCTTTCACGACACCGATGTGACCCGTTAACAGAAAGATGCCGCTTAATTGGCTGCGAAGCGATAGAGCGACTTCGATATGTCTCGGATCCTTGATGGAAGCGATCCTCCTGTGCGTGGCGAGCCGTTTGAAAAAGGCGTCATGGTTCATGGGGTTCTTCATAACTGCGACCTCCTTGCTTCTTTTATTGCGGCTGCACCGCAGTTAGCAATGGGACTACATGCTCGCGGTCCGCGCCTGTCCCCCGAGCGTTAGGGTTGTGGCTGAAATGCACCATATGCTGATGCAGCATTGGGGCGTTATCCAGAACGTCTGCGTCCGTAATATCTACGGCAGAAATCCGGAGCTCCTCTTCCGTGAGTTCCACGATCCGGAAGCCGTGTTGATCCAGACAAGCGGATAGCTGTACGAAGGTCCAGTTGTTTTGCGCAACGATCGAATCCACATGCGTGTGGCCGTTGAAATAGACGCCAATCCCTTTTTTCCTGTTCAAAATGCGCCACATGTCAATGCTCGGATGAATCGAGCCCTTCTCTTTCTCCGATCTTGCCGTAGTGTTATAAACGGGATGATGGCCGAAGACGAGCAGCGGCTTCGTTCCGGATGCCTTCACCATTCCTTCCAGCCACTCCAGCTGTTCGTCGTCGAGCCAGCCGCCCCAGTCTTCGAAGTCCAACTCTTTGGCCGTGTCGAGAAACACCAGCATCGCAGTATCGGTGTCAATCGCGTGATAACGCTGCTGGCCCGTAATCTCCAGCACTTCCCTTCTCGTCTGCCAATAAAGATCATGGTTGCCCAGTACATGGATAAACCTTCTATTCTCACGCTGCAGCAGCTCGTAAACCTCCTGCAGCTCCAAGGTCGATCCAAAATTCGTAAGGTCTCCAAGCGATATATGCAAATCGGCATCCATATCCAGAAAACGTCCCAGTAAGGTGTTATAGAAAGCGGTCCGTGCCTCCAGCAATCCCGGAATCGACTTATCGATTTCGTGATAATGCAAATCTCCCATCAGAACTAATCTCACAATTGCTCTCCTCCCGGCTTAACCAAATTTGTAATTACCTCCCTAATGGTATAGGCCAAGTATTGTGTGTCCGTTAAATGGGGAAGTAGTTTTTGTAAAGGTGCACGTGATTCGTGCCGCCTCTACTGAGCTATATTGGATATTTCCACTAACTTTCGACTTTAATCGCTGTGTCCATGAGCTATATTGGATTTTTACACTAACTTTATTCATGCTAACTCCATTCCTCATTCAAAATCCGTATTTCAGTGCTATATCCTGTACGAAATCCAACATAGCCTCGCCTCCCGCCCCATTACCGCTCCTATCCTGTATTAAATCCATCATAAAAGAAATTTCTTCAAGGTGGCTAAGGTCTCCTTTGCTTCAAGGTTGCCGCTGCTTTTTTCCAAGCAAATGTCGACTTCCGCATCTCACGTTCACCGCTTAATTTAAAAACAAGAAAACCACCGACAATGACCAGCACGCCTATTAACTGGTTAAAAGTAAAAGGAACCTTGTCCAGTCCTAACCAGCCTAGCGAGTCCCACAATAAAGCAAACCCGAGCTGTGATGTCATAACGATAGAGACGGCATACGTAGGACCAAGCAGCCTGATCCCTCGCACCAGACAAATTACCACTCCTACTCCGATTAAACCACTGATCCAATACCAGGGCTGCATATTTTGCAAGGTAAACATATGTTTCCCTTCAAAGATTAGACCAATAGTCAGTGAAGCTGCGAATCCCATACCCAACACTAAGGCAGTTGTTGCCCAGGATCCCGCGCGTTCATTCACCATACTGTTGAAAATATTTTGCAAGCCGACCAGTGAACCCGCGATAAGCGCCAATATTAGTCCTGGAATCATAACCTTTGCTCCCCTGCCAACGCACTTAATCCTTCCCTGTTCTTTACAAGGATGAACTCTTTGTTGCGCTCAAGCAGACCTTCTGTACAGAACTTTTGGATAACCCGATTCAGATGTCTATAGCTGGTTCCAATTAAGTTCGCTGTATCCGTTAGGCTGGATGTGCTTAGCTGCCCTCTAAATAATGAATCTGATTCATCAAAGGAGACAGACAGCAGATAACTTGCAAATCTCACTTCTACCGGATACATTAAATTGAAGCTCAAGGAATTGGATTTAATAAAAAACTTTTGTGTAATAATTTCCAATAAAAATTGCAGCAGCGGGGAATAATCACTGCTGTATTTTTTCAACCAGCTATAATGAACACCGATCATATAGACAGACGATACCGCCTCAACCGTATTGATAATGTCGATCCCCCGTATAAATTCAATGTCCCCAATCACTTCAAGCGGTGTTTTAAAAGAGATAACAAGCGTTCTGCCTTCTGCCGAAGTGGTATAGATTTTAATCTTCCCCTTTACAAGCACATACAGATACTGTGAAGGTTCTCCTTGGGAACAGATGAGTTCCCCTTTTTCAAAGCTGTATAGCGATAAATGCGGTATTAAAGGTTCATTAAATATGGATTCCAATTGATGGGCATGCAAATAACGATTCAGTTGCTCACGATCTTGAATTTCTTTCATTACCCGGTTTCACCTCTATCCTTTCACCCGCAGCATTCCGGAATGTTCAATCGATCAAAATTTTAGGATCACCACACCGGCTATCATTATTCCGATACCGATGAACTGCGGCAGCCTCATTCTCCGCTTCGCCACACCAAACCATCCGTTACTATCGATTAAAAAAGTTAGGCACAGCTGGGCTATCAGCAGGGCAGAAATAGTAAAGGTAACACCGATCTGCTGAATAGCCGTGACATTACTGAAGATAATGACCGCCGCAAAGGCGCCGCCAGTTAGATATAACGGCTTCACTTGCTTAAACCCTTGCCAATTTCCATCCCGGACAATCAAAAGGATAAGCAAGGCCATCATGAATCCTGTTAACTGGGTAATTGTTGCCGCTTGCCAAGTGCCGATATCCTGACTAATCCGGGAGTTAGCTACTCCTTGCAGTGTAATAAAGGCTCCGCCTAAAAAAGCAAATAAACTCCCTCTCACGTCTTCTCTCTCCTTCATTCAGACTTATCATTATTAAACGATAATTCAGGTACTGGGGGAAGGACAGATGTCCTCAGCTAACGAACGAAAATAAAAAGAGCCGCATGCATCACGCGGCTCCCTAGAAGCGGAAATCCCCTTTCGTTGCGGACAGACGTAACTTTTATTCCTTGTTCGCGAATGGCCGAAGATGGCCGCCTACTTTTGTTCGTAAGAGATTCGAAATTCCTTAATGTATTTCTCATAGTCCCAACCGGCCAGAAACCTACGGGCTGTATCCTGCCCGGATCGAAACAGCATATCCCGGTCTTCCTCACTAAGATCAAACTGCGTGGTGGTCACTCGGCCTGTTGGGATAAAAACGGTCCGTTTTCTTGAATGTTTGTCCACGTGCCGTTCGTCATGGGCTTTAAGCATCGTCTGGAACATGGCGCGAAACATGGAGAAGGGACCGTAAATGTCATGAAACGGGGTTTCCGTATTTTTACCTAATAACCGGAATCCGAACGTGGGCCACCGCGGGATTCCCTCCACATCAAAGAGCCAGATTGGATAATTGCTGAGTAGCCCCCCATCCAGGATATAAAACGGTTTTCTTCGTATCTTCGTTTTCAAACGGTACGGTTGAAAGAAGTAAGGAAGCGTTGTGCTCATTCGAACCGCCGCGGCAATCGGAAACCGGGAAGGTAAAATATCATAACGCGGCAGGTCGTCCGGCAGAATCAGCATCCTTCCACTGCTGATATCGGAAGCAATAATTTTAAGCTTTCCCTCCGGCAAATCGCCGAAGGTAGAAACGCCTTTTTGATTCAGCCAGTACGTTAACTTTTCTTCCAGCGGTGTATTTAGATAAATTCCTGACCGAAAAAGAAGCGGAAGCGCTTTACCGGCAAAAGGTAAATAATGAATCCATGTTTTTCCGAGCAAACGGGGATAATCGAGCGTATTCATAATTTCTATTAATTCGCGGGCATTATACCCGCAGGCCAGAAGAGCAGCCACGACTGCACCGGCGGATGTTCCAGCTAAGCGTTCCCACTGGTATCCGCTCGCCTCCATTTCCTTTATGGCGCCAATGAATGCAATTCCCCTTACTCCCCCGCCCTCAAACACGGCATCCGCCTTCATAGACGTCTCTCCTTCCGGTCCTTCAGGAGTTTTACGTACGTTCGGTGCTTTATATATAAATATACCTTTTCAATGAAATCATGTATGTAGTAAAAAAGGCAGCCCCTGCAGATTGATCTGCAGGGGCTGCCTTCCTATTTTGTTGTCGTATGATTTAAGACCGAATCGCCCCTTAAAAGAGAAGACGCCGGAAATCCACCTGCGTCTCCTTAAATCTATGGCATGATATAGAACTCCACCTCTGCGACGTTGCCATACCCGCCGTTTGGCGATACATATCGGAGGTAACGATAGGCTGTCGGATCCGTGACCGCTGCTTCGTTCCATCCCGCTGCCGGCGTAGAAGGAATCGTATAGAGATCTATGAATCCGGTATTCGGACCTTCATTTGAGCCTTGGAATTTGCCTCCGGCCATTCTCCCAGCGAACGAATCCCGCGGGTAGAAGCGAATCTGCTTAATAACAGCCGCCTTCCCTTCACCGAGATCGATTCCCGTGTAACCGCCGTTTGCCGTGAAATAATCATAGAAGGTATTGCTTTTGCCGTCGAAAGCTTTGTCGTATTCACCGCCAGGCGACCAGGCTGGACCAAGACCAAACGGGTTCCCCGTTACCTTAAGCAGCTGATTGCTAATCTGAATGACCGTCTCTCCTCGAATGCCGGAGCCGTCTGTCGACTCAGCTATGACCTTTACGTCGCCGTTCTTTCCTCCGCCTGCAGCCGCTAACAAGCCATTAACGCTAATTGTTGCCAAATCGGTCGGACTGCCATCCAGGTTCGTAACCGACCATATGACGTCTTTGTTCGCATTAGCTGGCAGCGGCTCCGCCTCCATCATCAGCGTTCCCTTATTGCTGGCAATGACGCTTGCTCCGCCACTCCCCGTAACATGGATTTGGGCTAAGTCCGCATAAATGTCCAGCGGGAATATAAGATCGTACAGCGGTGTCGGCTGCGCATTCAGTACTTGAACATCCGATACGAATAGATCCGTTGTACTCGCGTCCGTCTCCTTCGCCTGCCAGTTCAGCATCAACAAATCTCCGGAACCGAGCACTGGTGTACGTTTAATCGTCAGCGTAATTTCACCTGGCGTATTTGTTTGCTTTTCTATAACTTTAACACCACTCATCAGAGCTTGGGCTGATACGTATTCCAGGTGTTCCGGGTCGTACACCAGCGTCAGCTGCGCCTCTTTCGAGTTTTTAGGCAGATTGGCCAGCTTTAGCGTCAAGCCGAAGGCCTCATTCACCTTTACCCTGCTGCTGCCGGTTAAGGATACGACCGGGCGGGCTGTTTCCGTCTTGTTTCCTTCTGCTACCTCAGGCAATGGATAAATATCGAATTTATCGAATGCCGGCGTATATTGCTTCGGAACCATTACCGTGTCTACAAATGGCGCTGTGCCTGCGGCGTTGCTTCCGCCGTATGGGTTCGATCCGCCATCATAGGTGTTGTTATTGAAAAATTTAATCGCATTCATTCCCTGCTGCAATTGGACATCGATCGTGACGCTTGCGAACTGCTGCCAGGAGATCGTATTTTTAAAATAGACGGTTTCCGGTTCGGCGCCGTTCACCGCTATCTGCGCATACCTTTCCACGACGTTGTTGTTATACGAATGGGAGCCGGAATATTCGCCGTTGGCATACGTTATGACCAGCTTGTATCGGCCCGCTTGCGGTGCGTAAATGCCGGGAATTTCAACATACCTCTCTTGTCCGTCATAGGAAGTTATTCCGCTCACATACTTGCCGCCGGAAGCATATTTGGCAAATACATCCTCCCGGATTAGCGACGGATCACCTTCTACTGGCGTTCCTGCTACGACAGCATCCTCGGCTTCAATCGAGAACAAAGCGTCTTTGCTTACAAATGCCGCATCAATATAATCCAGGCTCAGGTTCGCCGTTGATTGGATATCGATCAAATTAATGCCGGTCCGCAGGAACATGCTGACCGTCCATGTGCGCCATTCCCCATTGGTATTATTCAAAGGAATATTCGCTACGTTCTTCCGGTCATGATCGATGATAAGCGTACCTGTGCTGCCGGTGGCAAGCTTAACCGTTACATCGTACATGCCGTCTTCGAGAACGCTTAATACAAACCGGGTATTCTCTTTGGTATCGGCATCCGCGTTAGAGCTGTTGCCCGACCGGTTCGGATTCGAATCGGACGATTCATTGTAGCCGGTAATATAACCCGCGCCTTCAAAACCGGACAGTGCGCTTTCTCTTCTGAGTCCTTCCGCAGCATTATAATCGGCAAATTCCGCCTGAACTCGGTAATTCGGTTGTTCCCCGATTTGGCCGTTATAGGTCAGTTCGATAGCGTCCAGCGTTGCCGCTCCGAGCCCCATCTCACCGGTATCCTGATTGTACTTGCTGATGGCGATCGAGTGAGTGCCGGCCGTCAAGTTCATGTACTTGGTAACCATCCCGAGCTGCTGCCAGCTGTAGTCCGCCCGCAGCACGGCCTTAAAGGACGGTTCATCGTTGACTTTGATGAAAAATTCCGAGTTTTGCCTTTGGTTGGAGTTCCCGCCGCCGGATTGCGACGGCATCGATGCGGTGGAGCCGCTGCCTTCGATTATATCAAGCCGATAGCTGCCGTCCTTCGGCACCGTAATGTCCGTAAATTTGACTACGCTGTCCGGATGATCGATCCCGCCGATATGCTGACCGTTCGAGGAGGAGCTTCCGGCATTTGCTCTTGGATAGACATTGGCCGGATTCTGAACGTTGACTCTTACTTCCGCATGCTCGGCTTCATACCGCTCGAACCATGTTGCGCCCGGCTCAGAATCGACAGCCTCTGTAATGACGGCATAGTACGCTCCCGTGTAATCGTCCATCGCAACCGGCAGGGTGACCGCTCCGTTCTCGATTTCGAAGTTGCCGTCGATGATTTGCGCAGGCTCCACAAGGAATCCCGTCAATCCCGTGTATCCGGCATACCATACGGTAATATGCACGTCGTCGGCTCCGGCGAAGAAGCTCGGGCTGTTCGCATGTCCGGTCACGTTGTTGAATACAATCCGGCCCTGGCCCCTGGTACCGCCAAAAATAAGGTTGACTTGCTTCTTGTTGTCATCAACGGTCGAAAGCCCGTACAAGCCATGACCGTATGCGTCCCCGTCGTCTCTCGCCTTCACAACGCCGACCTTTGCCATCTGCCCTTCCATGTCGGCGTACCATTTATAGAGCCACCATGCGCCGTTTGGCTCATTTTGCCCGGCCAGCAGCGATCCGTACGAGTTGGCCGTGTTCCAATAAGGAAGCGCTCCGTGGATTTTGAGCTCATCATACCGCGCGATGTACTGGACCAGCGAGCCGCCCTCCGCAATCTCCGCGGTGGAAGCGTACTCGTTAATATCGACCGGAATCGGAAACGGACTCTCCCGATCCGGATACAGGCTCGCATAGACGGGAGCTTGCGCCGCTTCCAGCGCGCGATATGCAGCCAGATTGCCCGCCGCGTTATTGTACGCCTTGTTGGAGAGCAAATGCCAGGATACGATATCCGGCAAACAATCGTTCTGAACGCAGAACGGAATGAAGGAAGCGAACACATTGGATGCGTAGTTGATTAGATTCGGACCCGATATTTTGGCGCCCGGATCGATCTCTTTGATTGCTCTATACACTTTCAGCCAATCATTGTTGAAGTTGTTCCTGGAGTTAATTCCGGTTGCATTCGTGCTGTTGATGCTTGGATAACGGGTGCTGTTCTGTTCCGGCTCGTTGTAGGGGATGTACAGAAATTTATCATCGGGATTCTGACCCGGGTTTTCGATGGCCCATTCGTCCTTGTAAGCCTTAATGGCCGTCGCTACCGGAATGACCGCTTCATGGATATATTGTTCGGCCGTTCTGGATGGATAGTACCATAAGCCGTAATAATCCTGCACGAGGACCTGAATAAAGCCTCCGCCCGCTTCGAAGAAATAATCGGCCACCCGCAGACCGTCTCCCGAAGGATGCTGCACGCCGTTTGGAGCCTTCTGCGAAATATGCGACGGCTTGAGCGGAATCAAGGTATTGATATCAGGAACGTTCGGCTCGCTCAGCCCATACAGTGCGGCGCTTGCCCCATGGTAGATGTCGCCTAGCGACCGGTCTGCCAGATCCACGGTAATTTCAGCCGCGGAAGCTCCGAGCGCCGTCGAAGCAAAACCCGGGAATAAGGACATCATTAATGCAAGGGATAGAATAACCGATACTATTTTTCTTTGTTTCACAAACTTGCCTCCTTCTTTGTTCATCGATTTAAGATCGCTCAGCCTTTCACCGATCCTGCCGTAATGCCGCTGACGAATTGCTTCTGAAGCATAACGAAGACGGCAATGACCGGCACCGAAGCCATAACCACCGCAGCGAACATGATCGGATAATTGGTCAGGTACCGGCCCATATATTTGGACAGTCCCAGAGAAATCGTCTTGATCTCTTCGCTTCGGATATACAGCAGCGGATTATAGAAATCATTCCAAATAAACAATAAATTGAGGATCAAAACCGTACTGACGGCAGGCAGACAGAGCGGCAGCACCACTTTCCAGAAAGCCTGAAACTCATTGCATCCGTCAATGACGGCTGCTTCATCCAGTTCCCTCGGAATGGTGCGGAAAAATCCGCTTAGAATAAAGATCGAGAACCCCATTGTGGAAGCGGTATAGATCAGGATAACGGACCATATCGTGTTCACGAGCCCCAGCTTGGCGATCATCATATAGGTTGGAATCATGACCGCTTGGGCCGGCACGATAATGCCGAATATAAAGTAGACATAAAGCCTGTCGCCGAACTTGAAGCCGTTTCTCGTAATCGCATAGGATGTAATCGTACTCAGGAACAGTACCGCTACTAAA
This sequence comes from Bacillota bacterium, assembly GCA_051750645.1. GTDB lineage: Bacteria > Bacillota > Bacilli > Paenibacillales > Paenibacillaceae > Pristimantibacillus. The sequence goes on from JBNJJW010000016.1 coordinate 39,733, forward strand.
GAAATAATCGAAATCATAAGCGTATTTTTAAAATAGACCAGCATGTTCCCTTGTATAAAAGCAGCATGGAAGTTCTCAAATACAGGGGCTTTCGGAATCGAAAACGGGTTATTAAACAATTCAGCCGACGTTTTGAACGCTCCAAAAAAAACGATGGCAAGCGGTGTGAAGATGATCAGCGCAAAGATAAGCAAAGCGGCATACTGCAATGGCAAAAGTTTGTCTCTCATCACGCTCCCCCTTAATAATCAACGTCTTTGGCCCGGAATAACCGGATCTGAATGAAGCCGACGATCATGATGACGATAAGCAGCATAAGCGAGATGGCGGATGCATATCCCATTTCGCCGTAAGTAAAGCCGACTTTATAAATAAGCGTCCCAAGCACTTCCGTCGAGCTGCTGACCGGTCCTCCCGGAGGCGTTATGATGTAGATCAGGTCGAACACCTTGAGACTTCCTGTGGTCGCCAGAACGACGTTCATCATGATAGCCGGCTTTAACAAGGGAACCGTCACATGGATAAACTTCCTGAAGCGGCTCGCCCCATCGATATCGGCCGCCTCATAGAGCGAATCCGGTATCGTCAGCAGACCCGCGATAAAGATTACCATGGAGTACCCGACATACTGCCAGGCATTCACAAATGCGATGGAGAACAATGCGGTGCTCGTATCGCCCAGCCAATTGGCAGTCATAAATCCGAGACCGGCTGCGCTGAGAAAGGAATTGATAAACCCGTTCATCGGATCGAACATATAGGACCAGACGAGCGCCAGCGTCACGTTGGAGAGAACAACCGGCAGCAGAAAAATCGTCTTGAAAAGGTTCCCGCCCCGCAGCTTCTTGACCAGAATCAAGGCAAAGATCAAGGCCAGCGTTAATTGGATAAGCACCACCGTGATCATATAGACAACGTTGTGCCATAATGCGCTTGAAAATTCATGATCATCGGTAAATAATTCGATGAAATTGTCCAGCCCGACGAAGTGCATCTTCGTATTCCCGCCGTTCCAATCAAACAGACTGAGATATACGTTCCCTGCGATTGGAAGCAGAAAGAACGTTGTATAGATGGCAAGCGCCGGCAGCGTGAACAACAGCAGGATGATATTTCTTCTGTCTCTGCCTGACTTTAGGTCATATTTTCTCATATGCGGTCACCATTATTTCCTGGTATCGTCGATCGCTTTCTGGATTTCCTCCAGCGTCTTGTCAAGCTCTTGACCGGCCAAATACTTGTTTACGCCTTCAAGGATCTTCACTTGCAGCGATTCGGTGGATACGGTGTGGGGCCAATACAACGTTGCGTCATCCCGGGTCACGACGGCGGCAATCTTCTTGCTTACCGGATCGCTGATCTCGGCCCCCTTGACGGAAGGCACCGCCTTGGCGCCGGCGGCCAGCTTCTCCTGGCTGGCTTTGCTGTTCATGAACGCCACGAATTTCTTGGCGGCCTCCGGATGCTCCGTCTTATTGTTAATGACCCGGTATGTGCCTACATTAATATTCGGTACCGTCTTCCCGCTGCCGGGTACGATCATGAAGTCGATATCATAGTCCGGATTGCGCTCCATGATGCTGGCAATATCCCACGTTCCTGTAATGATCATTGCCGCTTTGCCTTGCCCGACAAGATCCTTGGACTGCTCGTGCTTGATTCCCGTCCAATCCTTCGGCAGGTAACCTTTATCGACGAGCAATCTGTGCTTTTGAATCGCATCGACAAAGAACGGATCGGTGATCTTGACCTCGCCGCTTTCCAATTTGGCCGTCCAAGCCGAATCGGCGCCGTTGTTCGACATGATGGAGCCCCAGAAAAATTGCGGCACCCACCATTCCGAGTCCATCGCGACCGGAATAATGCCTTTTTCCTTCAAGGCTTCGCACACCGCTATGAATTCATCCCACGTTTGCGGAACTTTCAGACCATATTGCTCAAACATCGTTTTGTTGTACAGCAGACCGTCACTGTGCATCACTTCGGGCGCCCCAAACACCTTTCCGTCTACCGTGACGGGCTTCAAGGATGCCGGCAAGAATTCGTCAAGGAACGCTTCCCCGGTTAAATCTAAATATACTTGTTCGTCGAGCGCTGCAAATTCGGCAAACAAGCTCGGGGACCATGTATCAAAAACGTCCATTTTCTCGCCGCCCAGCAGACGTGTTTTAATACCGGCCGTATAGTTCGCATTCTGAATGAAATCCGTCTCGATCTTAATGCCCGGATTTTGCGCTTCAAACTCGGCAATGGCATCGTAATACGCTTTGCCTGCTTGTGCGGTATCCAATAAATAGCTGGAATAGCGAAGCGTAACCTCCTCTGCTGTCTGCTCGTTTTCAGACGGCTTCTGAGTTGAATTCGCAGGTTTGTTATTGCCCGAACAAGCAGCTAATGAGATGATGAGCGTTAATGCGGCAGCGATAATCAACCATTTTTTCTTCGCAGCATTGAACATCAATTCTTCCCCCTTTAGTTTCGATGATTACGTTTTCATTGTATAGTGGCTGCCGCCCTTCAGAAATAAACGTCGTTTACCGTTTCGTATACTTTTTTGACATGTTCGCCGCGGCAAACGAGCCAACAAAAAAAGCATGGAAAATCCATGCACTTTTTTTACTTTCTCTTCTATATTTTTTACACTTTACGATATTCTTCCGGAGTTACGCCGACGACCTTCTTAAAAATTTTGCTGAAGTAGGTGTAATTCGGATATCCTACCTTTTCGGCTACTTCATATACTTTCATATTCTTCGAATCGAGATAGAATTTCGCTTTATTGATGCGCACCTTCGTTAGAAACCGGATGAAGTTGTCTCCCGCTTCCTGCTTGAACACACGGCTTAAATACGACGGATTGACATTGATTTGATTGGCGACGCTCTGAAGCGAAATATCCTCCGCATAATAATCCATAATAATGTCGATCGCCATGTCCGCATAGCTTCGCTGCTCCGCTTCCGCATTCTGCCCCTTATAACGGTCAACCAGATAGCTTTCGGTGTAGTCATGGAGTTCCTGCAGCGTATCCAATGCCAGAATGCCTTCATAGGGCGTTTTGCCGCTTGCTGCTTTATGGCGGGCTGCGGGAAGGTAACTCCCGATCAATTCAATCAACCGGATATAAGTTTGACGGATCGCCTGCTCGGACAGATTATGCGCTGAGATTCTTCGAAGAAGTGTATGGATGAACGCTATGCAATCCTCCAGTCTCAGGCTTTCCAAGGCAATTCGGAATTGCTTCTCATCTTCACGCTTAAGCAGGATGTCTTGGTTGTTCCTTGCCGGCTTCGCCATCATATCGTCGAAATAGATAAGACGTCCAGATCCCTGAAAAAACCGGTCCTGAACGGCCAAATCGGCTTCCTTGCAGGCTGCTTTCAAGCAGACATAACCTGACACAGCCGTACTTAAACCGATCGTAACCGACAGATTCATGAAATCCTTCATCGCCTCCATCATATTACGGCATAATTTGTTCGTGCTCTGTTTATAGGTTCCGGCCTTCACTTCCTGAGGATCCAGATTAACGACAAGCAAATAATCCCTGGAGCTCTCCATAATAATCTCTTTGTTCCACTTGGGCGGTATGATTTCTTCCAAAATATTGACGATGGAAAACCGGAGCAGCTTTTCGTCCTTCTCAACGTATTTTTTTTGAATCATTTCGAATTGATCGATCGACAATTTCATCACCCCAAGCTCATCGGGGCGCAGCCGGATGTTCAATTGCTTCATCTCGCCGATGAAATCCCGTTCGGATTTCAAGCCGCTGATTAGCTCCTTGAACGCGCCTTCTTTCAGGTAACCGACCGTTTGATGATAGCTGCCGGCCATTTTGGAATGATTCCGCCGGAGATTGTCGTCAGCCTGAATCAGATGTTTGACCCTCTCCAGCACCTCGATGAGCTGATTCTGCTTCAAATCGCTCTTAATCAAATAATCGGCGGCGCCAAGCTTTAATGCTTCTTTGACGTAATGAAACTCCTCCATGCAGCTTAAAATAACGTACCGGCACGACTCCAACCTCTTACTGGCATAACGGATCAATTCAATACCATCCATAATCGGCATTTTGATATCCGTAATGATCAGATCAGGCAGGCTTTCCTCCGCCATTTCCAGCGCTTCCTTGCCGCTGGCCGCTTCGCCGACAATCGTAAATCCGTACTCCTCCCAAGCAATCATCGATTTCAAACCGATTCTCATCAGCAGTTCGTCATCGACAATCAGCACTTTAATCATCCCGTCTCAGTCCCCCTGTAAGCACGTCGGCTGTCGCCGCCGGGAATATGAATATAGAACGTCGTTCCTTTGCCAGGCTCGCTGGCGAAATGAATCCCATAGGCGGAACCGAAGTGATTCTTGATTCTGCTGTTCACATTACTGATCCCAAGGCCGTTAAACGTCCCGTTCGTGTTCGAGATTCCTTGATTTAACGTTTCGATTGTCGCTTCATCCATACCCGTGCCGTTATCCGCAACGGAAATAACGATATCGCTGTCTTCGCGGTAAATGGCGATACGGATCTTGCCTTCATCCTCGTTTTCTGAAATGCCGTGGAATATTGCGTTTTCCACGATGGGTTGAATCGTCAATTTAAGAATGCTGCAGTTCATAAGACTTTCATCCACGTCATAATCGACCTGTATCCGGTTGTAATAACGGACTTTTTGAATCGTTACGTAATGTCTGATGTTCTCCAATTCGTCACGGATGGTGACCAGCGAACCCACTTTTCTGGTCGTGTAGCGAAGCATCGATATTAAGGCTTCCGTCATCAGGACGATCTTGTCCGATCTCTGCATGGAAGCGATCCACTTGACCGAATTTAGCGTGTTGTACAGGAAATGGGGATTAATCTGCGCTTGCAGCGCCTGTATTTCCGCTTCCGCTTTTCCCTTCTCCTCCAGATAGATGCGTTCAACCAACCGCTTCACTTCATGAGACATCAGGTTGAACCGTTTGGCTAACAGACCAATCTCATCATTCGATCCTATGGTCGGCAAATTTTCGAATTGCCCTCTTTCCACCGAGATCATGTTGCGCATTAACCTTTTGATAGGACGGGTAATTCGGGTAGAGACATAAAACGAGCTGATCACGGCAAAGAGGATAAGAAGCAAGGCGATCATAATCAAATTCCTCCGCAGGATGCCCCCCTCGGCGGACAGTTCTCCCAAAGGCATGTAGAGGATCGTTGTCCAGTTCAGATGCTCAAACGGCATATAAGTAACGATATAATCCTTGCTGCCTGCACGCAGAATGGCTCCTCCGGAATTTCCGTCGATTTGGTTCGGATTAACCGCCAATACCTCGGCCAAGGGCTTTCCGATTGTCCCATGATCGCTGTTATAAACGATATTCCGAGGTTCGTCCAGTATCGTAAAGGCCGATCTTCGCGATTCCAGCAGCCGGCCGTTTACTTTATCGATAAAATCGATATCGATACTGACGACCATGACACCGAGCAAACGGCCGTCATTCATATCGAATATTTTTCGTACGTTGGAAATGACCCAATTATCCTCATTCTTGCTCTGCCGGTCCTGGTGAGTCTGCAAGAAAGTAGTGGCCTCCGATGATTCAAGAAACGCCTTGAACCACGGTTCTTGGGCAGCGCTGTAAGTATAGTCGATCGGTTTGTGTGAGCTGATGTGAAGATTCCTTCCTCCGTTGAGGTTATAAATATAAATGGAAAAAGCGCGGTCCTTCATCATGATGTAGTTCATCAACAGACGGTAGGCTTGGTTTTCGTTCTCTTTATTGCTGTCCCTCAAAAAATTCTGTATCGGATAATTATCTTGTTCCGAGTAGGAGACGTAGCTGTTCACGCCATAACTGGCAAGCATCGAAATCTTCTCCACCTCGTTCAAATATTCATCGATGCGGAAATTCGCCTGTCTTAAAATTTCCTGAAGAAGATCCGTATACTTCTTCACCAGCAGCTTCTCGGAGGACAGATAGGAACTGTACGACATGACGAGAATCGGCAGTATAATTACGATAAGAAACAAAAAGACCATTTTGGACTTGATGCTTATAAAGCGCTTTCTTTCCGTTGTAATCCCCTCGCTCCCGCCTGCTTTGTCCATGCCATTGGTAATTCAATAAGTGAAGCCGATTTCCTTTTTTTTACGTGGGACCTGTACGAGGCCAGCGGTGCACGATTGAATAGACATAAGCAGCCCCAGGCACATTAATCTGCCTGGGGCTGCCCTTTTTGGGTTATGGAGTTTTCGTCGCTAGCTTGGCTATCTCCTCTGCTGTGAGCGCCGTTTCATATATACGCAATTCATCCATCAAGCCCTTGTAAGGCGTATCCCACCAGTTTACGCCTAAGCTGAAGACGCCGTCGGTCGTCGTAAACACATCCGGGAAGCCTGTACGGGAAAACTTCTGGGCGCCGTTGACGTACACAGTGATGCTGCCGTTATTAACGGTGAAGGCCAGATGCGACCATTCGCCCGCATTAATTTTCATACCGGTGCCGGCATCATACCAGGCCGTGCCCGACCATACCATAGTGTCATTATTGACCCAGCCGTGTCCTTTAGGCAGGAGGCTTACCCAGTTGTTCGTATCTCTGGCGCCAAAGAAGGTTGTTGTAAATTCCGTAAGCTGGTCTGGATTGAGCCAAAGGGAAACGGAATACGTGTTGCTCGATATAAGTCCGTTTGGCAGGCGTATCCCGGATGCCCCATCGAACGCCGCCGCATCTCCAAAGATACCGCTGGCGTAAGTAATAGCTCCGCCTGTCTTATCGATTCTGTCGCCTGTAACTGTACCTGTCTCCGCATTGCCCGAGCTATCGGTCAGGTTATTCTCGAAAGCATAGTGCGCAACGATACCATCCATCGTTTGCTCTTTCACAACGACAGTAAAGGTTTTGGTTGCTGTAGCGTCACCCTTTGTAATCGCAGCTGTAAGTGTAACCGTCGCATTCCCGGTACCCGGCTCCGGCCGGTTCACAACACCGCTCTCCGATACAATATCAGCGTTTGAGGAACTCCATACGATTGCGGTCTGCCTTGTGCCTTCTGCTGGAAGCGTCAAATTGTTCGTGACGCCACTTGTGTCGCCAAGATTCAAATCATTTTGAACATCCGTTACGATTTCCTTGTCCGATTTATCGGCCAGCCTGCTGCCCCAGAGTGCAACCCCCTGCTTCGATAAAGCCGTAAATGTCATCACATAACTCGCTGATGCCGGGTCCCATTCGCGTATGAATACGCCGTCGTATACGACTCCGTCCACCGTCAATTCGGCCTTGTTATGTGCGGTTCTTTTCCAAGTGCCGCTAACATCACCGGAAATCGTACTGTTTTTATTCAACGTGATAAATTGCGATGTTTTGATCGCTGCCGAGATATCTTTGGCATGATTAACTAATTTGTAATCGCCAACGACATCCTCCCTATAGACTTTATCAAGCGTTTCACCCGTATAGCGGTACGGCGCAACGACCGGCCAGCCTTCGCTGTTCATGAACATTTGGTGGACCCGAATCTCATGTGCCTCGCCTCTTTGCGGGAAGCGCGTATGGAATATCAGAAATTGCTTGCCGGTTTCAGGATCATAGTAGGCTGAATTATGTCCCGGGGATACATAGCCGGTACCGATTCCTGTTCCGGGATCTCCTATCTCCCGCTCGAACAAAAAGCTGCCCATCAATTTCACGCCAAAAGGCTCAATGGACCGGTCATCGAATATCGGGAGGCTAGGGTCGGCTTTTACGTTAATCATCTCGTTGCCTTCTGCGTCGTAATACGGTCCGTCCGGATTCTCAGAGCGTGCGACCCGAATGTTATAACCGCCAGTGGCATCAAGCCCCCCGAAGGAAAGGTACATATAGTAGTAGTCGGTTTCCGGGCTGTAAAGAACATAGGCCCCTTCAATCCGGCTATGATTCCCGCCAATGAGTTTTTTCCCATAGCCTTGATCCGGCAGCGGCTTACCTGTTGCAGAATCCATTTCGAGAATGAAAATACCGCCGGAATAAGAGCCGTACATCATCCACAGCTTGCCGTCCTTGTCGTAGAACACATCCGGATCTACAACATTGGGATGCTCTCTTGCATCATAAATGGTTCCGTCTTCACTTGGTTGTCCCCACATGCCGGACTTCAAAAGAATACCCAGATCCTCATAAGGGCCTTCGACGTTATCAGCAACGGCTACGCCTAGCGCAGATCTTGGGGAATCCCCTTTACAAGCGTTGTAGTACATATAAAATCTGCCATCGCTGAGCTGGATCACATCGGCTGCCCATAATGTATCGGACTGCGCCCAGGCAAAGGTTTCTTTTAATTCCTCAACGACATTTTCGAAAAGGGGATTATTGACGTTTGCGCCCGCAGCGACAAGATCCCACTGCATGAGGTCCTTTGTTTTGGCCGCCGCCAGATGGGAGCCGAATACATAGTAGGTATCATCCACTTTAATGACGGAAGGGTCGTGTACGGATGCATCTTTAAATACAGGTATGGTATCCTCCTGCCCCTCATTTTGCTGATTACCGACGACGTTGCTGCTTTGGATTACTGTGCTGGGGGTCACACCGGCAGCTGTCGCATCACTAACGTTAGCAAAGGACGAAACCGGTACGATTAAGGAAGCCATTAATGTTACCGCAATGAATCTCTGAATCACGTTTTTATTCAAGTTTATTGTTCCCCTTTCTCTTTGAAGCGAAGAATAGTTTGGGTCCTCCATAATCTCCTGACATGACTGTGTTCATTCGTAAATCTCCTATGTCACCACCTCCGCATTGAGTGATAGCGTCAAGCCCACAGGATTTAAAGCGCTTTCAAAACTCAAACATATTAATAAATTTATTAACAGATTAACAATACAATAAATGCGATGAAGTGACAATAATAATTTTATGTTTCTATTATTAATTAATGTTTATGTTATTACGACACTATCATATCCAATGAGAGAAGGGGCTGTCTCACAAGCGAACTTACCGCTTTTGAGACAGCCCCTTTAGAGACGCCCTTATGGTGTCCTTGTAATTTATAGCAGACTACCTTACACTCTTACAAATAACCCGCCGGCATCAGCCGTACTTTACGGGTACTTCGATATCGTCTACATTAAGGTGGCCCCAGCCGCCGGTGTTGTTATCTACGATCTTGATATAGCAATTGACGCCTTTATAGGCTGCAGCATCCCAAATGACACGCGAGAGAGCCTCGCTGTCCGCCCCCGTCGCTTTTAACAACTCGGCACCATCGGAAACTCTTACGAGAGCTACATAAAGATTCGTGAGATTGCCGCCGCCCATAAGGAAGTCGATCCAGCCCGTTCCATACAGAGTAAATGTGCTCGATTTCATTACGCCGACTTGGCTGTCTCCGCCGTCCTTAAAGCCCCACATAGTACGTGCCATTATGGTTGAACGGACGGGTCGGAGTCCAGTAAGTGGTATCCATGCTTACATCAAGATTATTGAAAGCTGTGCCGCTTACAATCGTCCAGCAGGATAAGCTTCCCGTTTAAAAGCCAGGGTTGGTGATGTTCATCGTTGTGTAGGCTGTACGGGTACTTGGAAGTCGTCCACATTAATGTGACCCCATCCTCCCGTTGCATTGTCCACAACTTTTATATAACACTCGACTCCGATGTAATCGGAAGCATCCCAGTAAACCCGTGTATACGATTCTTTGTCTCCGCCACTTACTTTAAACAGTTCTTTGCCGTCCGAGCTCCGGACGAGCGCAACATATTCATCATAAATATTGTTGCCGCCGCCTACCAGGAAGTTAATCTGTCCATTTCCGCCGAGAATAAATTTCTGCGAGCGGATCGATCCGGTTTGGCTGTCCCCGCCGTCTTTCACGCCCCATAAATGATAGCTGCCGTGTTGATTAAACGGTCCTCCCCAACCCCAATCGTTGGCGTCTGTTACATCTTGGCTGCTGAACGCATTGCCGCTTAGGACCGTCCAGCCGGACAGATTGTCATCGAAGTCGCCATTGATTAATCCGTCGTGGGCAGGCTCTGCCGTAACGGTAATCGTGCTGTTTGCCGTAAAGTTCCCGACGCGGGTTTTGGCCGTAATGGTCGCCGTTCCGACGGACTTCGCCGTTACATTTCCGTTGACTACGGACGCTACCGCATTGTTGCTGGACGTCCAAATGACATCTTTATTCGATGCATTCGCAGGTGAAACCGTCGCCCGCAGCAGCTGGCTGTCTCCATTAATGATCGTCTTGGATGCCGGCAGGGAAACGCTTGTCGGATTGACTGTCGGATATGCCGAATTCATTTCCCATACTTTCAGCTTCTTGATTACAACCGTACCCGTATCGCTGTTGGCCCATATTCTAATGCCTTTCGCATCGCTGCGGGTCGGGTAAGCTCTCGTCGTTAATGCTTTGATGCCGTTCAAATATGACTCAACCATGGAACGGTCAACAAACGTACGCAGCTTAATATTTTCCGTACCGATGTCGGCGACTCCGCCCTGGTACCACTTCTCTACGTCCGGATTCAGACTCGATTTGGTCCGGTTCACCCAAAATTCGGTCGAGCTCTTCTTGTAGTAAACGACCGTCTCTTCTTCCGCATTAGGGGAACGGCGCACGCTTAATCCAACTTCGTTTGCCGAGCCGGGATCGATCTCCACTTCAATTTCAAGCATATCCGAGGATATCGACGACAGAGCTGTATTCGCCGCCGCATAAGTCGTATCGGTCGTAATATTGACCAGTTGCGTCCCTCTCAGCGTATTTAATTCAGAAATCGGCTCCATTCCCAGCTTGCCGTCCTGACGCAGGTATACGCTTAACGGCAGTCCGAAGTTATGGGCATAACCGGCATTGTAGTCCATCGTTGCCGTTCTTCTGCCCTGCGCGATCGTATAAATGACCGTTCTGCCGTCAGGGGTATTGAATGCAGCCGGTCCGGTAAAATGATCCCCGACGTCAAACAGCTGCGGCTCTGCATTGTCCGGCATGAAAGTAGCCGTCGTTTTATTCCATGTGCCGATCCAATACCACGTATAGCGGGATTGACGTTCGGTTTGCGCCATTTTGGCAGGGTTGATCATAAAGATATGCTTGCCGCTTGTTCCGAGCGGAAGCAGCTGCGGCAGCTCCCATACTTGTCCGGTTAACGGATACGTCGTCGCATTGCCGGTATATAGCGGACCGCGGTAAGTCCAGGATTGGAAGCTCGAATCGGTTGTCGAATAAACGAGCGCCGTACCGCCTTGACCGGAAATGCCGGATGTCACAAGCATGAACCATTCGTTGCCGTCTTTGAACACGAACGGATCGCGGAACTCTCCCGTCATCCCTTGTCCTGACTGCTGGTCCACCACAACATTCATGTTTTTATTCCACCCGTTCAAATCATTATCTTGATCGACCGGATAGTTGCTTCTGGCAATATTCACGCGCTGATTCGGCGATTTTCTGTCATCGCCGGCCGTATAGAAGATGGTCGGCACGCCGTTATCGTCTACGACCGCACCGCCGGCCCATGCGCCTTCAGGATCGACATCATATCTGCCTGGAATAACGGCATCCTCAGCATCTCTCCATTTCACCATGTCGCTGCTGACCATATGCCCCCAACGGATATGATTCCAATATGGCCCTCTTGGAGCGCTTTGATAGAAAATATGATAGAGTCCGTTAAAATATATGGCTCCGCCCGGTTCATTCTGCCAATGCACGGGAGGCTCTGCATGGAACTGAGGACGCTGCGTGTCACCCGCCATTATGCTGCGATCGATTCTTACATTCGCTGTAGGCAGGTTCCCGCTCAGCGCCGACACATAGCTGTTATATGCATTCTCCACTTCTACGGTGCCCATCGCCAAATTGCGGATTTTCACTTCGTCCATCAAACCGCTGAACATGTTTAACGAGTAGCCGTAGAGCCACATGCTCTGGTTATTTTTTCCGATTAATAAATCGGAGGCGCTAGGTACGATTTGTTCCCCAGGAGGGAAGTTGGCCGTTGCCACTTGTTTCCCGTTCTGGTACAACGCCGCCATTCCGGTAGCGCTTTCATAAGTAACGACAATATATGACCATTCATTGAGAGGCAACAATGTATCCGACATCACTTCACGCCAGTTACTGCCTGTACCGAATTGGAAGCCCCATGTGCCGTGCCGGAAGTTACCCAGTATATAGCCTTCTTTTGATTCACGGTTGCCTTGGCTGACAATCGCGGAAAGCCGGCCTTCATCGCCATGCTCAAAATTTCTTGGCGCAACCCATGCTTCAACGGTAACCGCTTTTTGCGGAACCGGAATTTTATCAGGTGTACGTGTGATCCATGTAGAATATCCATCAAACAGCAGTGCGCTGTTGCTGATGCCGTCGCTCTTCCATAACGGATCCTGGGACGATTGATAGACACCGGTATTCAAGTGATACTCAATCGGATCCGTCGTTCCCGTTACGGTTTCGGCAGCGGCCTTCCCCGTATTTTCATCCAATTTCCAATGTCCCAGCAGCCCGCCAGCATACTGGGAATTCAATACATGAAAATCATCCGCATTGATATGACCCCATCCACCGGTGGCGTTATCGACAATTTTAATGTACAGATCCTGCCCAATATAGGCTGATGCATCCCAAAATACCCGCTGATACATTTCAGAATTGCGTCCGGTTTCCTTGAACAATTCCGTTCCATCCGATGCCCGAACGAGCGCAACGTACAGGTTGCTGCTGTCTTTGCCTCCGCCGATTAAGAAATCCACGCCCCCATTACCGCTTAGCGTAAAGGTTTCAGACTTGAGAACGCCTACGTCTCCATCCCCGCCGGCTTTAGCGCCCCAAAGATGGTAGCTGCCGTTTTGGAGGAACTTCCCGCCTTGGCTGTAATTTGTTTCGTGCGTAAGACTGCTAGGGACAAAAGCGTCTCCACTGACATTTATCCAGCCCTTGATCTCCCATGGGACAAGGTCCGTATATTCAAAATCATGGTTATAGATTGCCGGCTCCACATGATTATTTAGCGAAGCGGTAGGCGGGACATTCACATCATCTATATTAATATGACCGCTCGTCGAGCTATCCACAATTTTGATGTAGCATACGGTTCCGGTATATGCCGAAGCATCCCAGTTCACAGTAGAATAGGCATCCGTATTACTTCCTGTCGCTTTCAACAGCTCCACACCGTCGGAGTTTCTGACCAATGCGACATACAAGTTATTGATGTCATTGTCTCCCCCAATAAGGAAGTCCATTAACCCGTTGCCGCCTACGGTAAAGGTCTCTGATTTCATGACGCCAACCTTCGAATTATCGCCCTTCCCGCCCCAAATATGCCAAAAATTATGCTGATTAAACTTTTGTAAATTCCAATAATCGGTATCCGTTGTCACATCTGCCGCGCTAAATGCTGTTCCGCTGACCGTCGTCCAGCCGTTTAGATTCCCGGTTTCAAAGCTGGGATTTGTAAGGGTGGTCGCCGCTTTTACTAAGGTAGGAGTGTTAATAAGAAAAAAGCTCGATAACATAGAGAAAATAACCATTCTTGTTATTAACTTTTTGAGCCAACTTTTTCGTTTCATTGTATACACTTCTCCTCTAGTCAATTTCATTCGTTCAAATCATAATCGCTGCCCCTATCACCCCTCGTTCAAGAGTTTCCAAACGCCAAAATGTAAACGTTTCCATAATGAAAAATAAAGTCTCTTCTATGCTAAGTTTTATCTGAGCTGCTGGAATATAAACGTTTACGTAATCGTTTATATTAACTGGCAATATTAAGGTTATTTGAATAATTTGTTTTTGTCAATAAAAAATAGCTGTCCGCTAGAGCGGCAGATGATCGGTTTCTAATCATATTTGGACATGATTTCCGCGAACAGCCGCTTCATATTACCTATCAGCTCCGGAGGCTGCTTTACTGTCGCCTCATTACCCAATCCGATGAAAAATCTGGTATAAAAGGCGAGGTCACGCTGAAGAATTGGACCTTCCAGCCACCCGCTGCCATCCTCCCGGATATGCAAATGGGAGCCCAGCCATAATACAGCCTCGCACATTTGGACGCCTTTTTGGCTCAGTTCCACATAAAGCTCAGCCGACTCCTTCTCCGTTTGGAAATACGACTCCTTATTTCCAAGATGAACATGCCGCAGATCCATAGGCTCCGTACCGTCAGCATCGTATGCCGCCGAATGAATTCGGTCGCAACGAAATATGCGAAAATCTTTACGAAGAAAGCAATAAGCCGGACAAAACCACAAGCCGTTATTGGCATAAATTCCGATCGGTTGTATTTTTCGGCACGCCTCATCTCCCAACGACCCGTATTCGATAAGTAACACCTTTTGCTGAACGGCTGCTTCGAGCAGGATTGATAAATAAGGGGATTCCTGCTGTCTCGTTGGCGTTACGAAGTCCACCCGATTTTTCATTTGATCAATGCGATCGCGAACGTCCCCGGACATATGCAAATAAAACTTGTCCAATGCGGAAGCAGATTCCGCTTCAAAGGGCAGAGAAGAATAATGACGAAGTGCATACACCGCAAAAAACATGGCGACAGCTTCTTCTTCAGAAAATGCGATGGGCGGCAAAATTCTTTCCTTCAACACCTGATAACCGCCGTGAGGACCTACCTCCGAATAAAGCGGGACCCCCAGCTCGCTTAACTCCTGCAAGTCCCTTAACATCGTTCTCGTGGATACGCCAAACTCCAGGGCAAGCTCTTTAACAGTAAATTTCCGTTTTCGGTTGACCGTCATCATCAATTCCAACAAACGTTTTGATTTAGACATAACTTGGCTCCAATTATTTTAGATTTCATGACAATTCTTGTCACTATTATCCTCTACAATAGGGTTCAAGATCAAATACAAAAGAAAATGGTGAAGCAAATGCGAAAAATTATCGTGTTATTTTTTCTTGTTATGTTCGTTATCGGTACGGATACGTTTCTGATCTCTCCGCTGATTCCGACACTGCAAAGTATGTTCGGTGTACCTACCGAAATGGCTGGATGGATGATAGGAGCCTACACCTTGGGTTCGGCGGTGTTTGCGCTGGTCGCCGGACCTTTATCCGATGGATGGGACCGAAAAAAAGTGCTGCTTTCCGGTCTCGCATGCTTCGCAGTTTCAACATGCTTGTGCGGCTTCGCCGTTGATTTTTGGACCATGTGCTTGTTCCGTTTTTTGGCGGGAGTCAGTGCAGCATTTACAGCGCCGCAAGTGTGGGCAGCCATTCCGACCCTGTTTCCCCCGGCCAAAATCAGCAAAGTGCTGGGCATCGCCTACGCAGGGCTCGCTGCCTCTCAAGCGCTCGGCGTGCCTATCGGAAGCCTGCTGGCAGCAGACAATTGGTCTCTTCCATTCTGGGTTATCGGTATATTTTCACTGCTGCTGGCGGTTGCGGCCCTTTTCGCCTTGCCGAGCATGAAACCGTACGTGCAGCAAGGGGCTAAGCCGTCTATATTAAAAAGATACGTTCCCCTGCTGACGAGCGGCAAAGCGAGAGGTACCTTCCTCGCCTACTTTTTTGTACATCTAGGGAGCAGTGCCGCCTTTGCTTTTCTCGGGAAATGGATGACGGACCGCTTTTCCCTTTCGATTGACGAGGCAGGATATGTGATCATTTTTTTGGGGCTTGGCAATTTGCTCGGCAGCATATGCAGTCCTTATGTGATTAAAGCGTTAAATCCGTTTCAGACTATGGCGGCGGGGATGCTCATCGTTATTGCGGCTTATATCGCATTACCTCATGTGTCGTCGGTTTATATAGTGAAAGGTGCCTACTTTTTCATTTTCACTATCCTTGGTATTCTGTTCCCGCTTATGGTGGGGCTGCTGAACAGTTTAAATCCGTCCATCCGCGGCACCATTTCAAGTCTGGCCACATCGACCATGAATGCGGCGACAACCTTCGGAGCTTGGATGGCCGGAATGCTTTATGCGGTGTTTAACGGTTATTCCGCTGTAGGTATTTTTACGGGGATCTGCCTGGCGTGCTCGCTGCTTGTATTTATCTCAAGCGGGGTTCTGTCGGCTCAAGCGGAAAAAGCCGAAGCAAAAACCGAACCCGTAACTTAAGGGGAGTTTGATCATTCACTTGGCTCTAATTGCTGTGTACTAGCGTTTTGATTGGATTTCATACAGTCAAAATACTAGGAACGAGACATTATCATAGTTTGATTGGATTTTGTGCAGTCAAATAGACGGGTCAGGGATCGTGGGGGCTAGAATGGAGTTAGAATACCGGTTTTGACTGTATGTTTTCCACTCAAGCGATACTTTATCGGTGACAAAGCCCGATTAGACTGGATGAAATACTGGCATAACGTAACGTCAGTACGTAAGGGAAGCCCAATCTTGATTCTAGAATGCTTTTTTCAACGGGGTAGCACTCAGGAATTGAGGTTAGTTTAGGATTTGGATTTGGATTTGGCTGAGGTATTCGGTTTGGTTGAGGATGGGTTTGGTTGAGGATGGGTTTGGTTGAGGATGGGTTTGGTTGAGGATGGGTTTGGTTGAGGAATAATTATTGCAAAAAGCCTCACTCCTGAGAGTGAGGCCGGATAAATTCACCATCGACGCTAAAGGTACCCGCTACTCCCGCTACTCCCGCTACTCCCCCGTAAAACGGGGAGGGCGTTTCTCGCGGAACGCCTCCAGCGCCTCCAGCCGGTCTTTTGTCGCTATAGTTGCTTCATAGGCTTTGAATTCCAAATCCATACCCGTTGCCAGATCGGCATTCATGCCTTCGTCGATCGCAGCCTTCGCTTGATAGACTGCCAAAGGAGCATTGGCAAGTATTTCGGCGGCCAATCCTTCACTCATTTCCTCCAGCTGTTCCCGGTCATCAGCAACGCCGTTTAATAGCCCCAACTCAAACGCCTGATCCGCAGAAATTTTCCGTGCGGTCAAAATAAGCTCTTTCGCTTTGGACGCTCCAATGAGACGCGGTAGCCGCTGCGTGCCTCCCGCGCCAGGGATGATACCAAGACTGGCCTCCGTAAGCCCCATCTTAGCTTCACGGATCGAATAACGGAAGTCGCAACATAACGCAAGCTCCATACCTCCTCCAAATGCATACCCGTTTATCGCCGCAATCGTAGGCTGCGGCAGCCGTTCAAGCGAGGAGAACACCTCTCGGATCTTCTGTACGTTCCGGCGTACCTGCTGTTCGTCAAGCGTTATGCGTTCCTTTAAATCCGCACCTGAGCAAAATGCCCGGCCTTCACCGCCTAAAATCACCACATGAATTTCGTGCGGATTTTGCCCGATCGTTTCCACCATTTCGCCAAGCGCGACCAGCATGTCATAATTAACCGCATTCAAAGCCTCCGGACGATTGAGCCGGATATAACCGATATGCCCATGCTGTTCCCAGACTACCGGTCTGCTCATGCATTCCACCTCCTCCCCCTCCTGGTTACACCGGATAAACGGGATGCTTACGCTCTGCGGCTGCCATACTTTTTGAGGAATAGGCGTCAAATCGTTTAATTAATTCACTTCGCAAGGAATTGGCAGGGATAATCCCGTCGATGACCATATCGGAGGCAAGGTTGTATATGTCTATATCTTTATTGTATTCTTCCCGCTTGCCTGCTATGAAATCGGCCCGTTCGGATTCCGGCAATTCGGCAATTTTATTCGCATACACAGCGTTTACCGCCGCTTCGGCTCCCATCACGGCTATTTGAGCGGAAGGCAAAGCCAGGCAGCAGTCGGGCTCGAACGCCGGTCCGGCCATTGCATATAACCCTGCTCCGTAAGCTTTGCGGACAATAACGGAGATTTTCGGCACCGTTGCTTCCGATACGGCCGTAATCATTTTCGCGCCATGCCGGATAATGCCCGCCTGTTCGACTCTTGTGCCAACCATAAAGCCGGGAACATCAGCCAGAAACAGCAGCGGAATTTGAAAAGCGTCGCACAAGCAAATGAATTTAGCGGCTTTATCAGCAGAATCGTGGAATAAGATCCCGCCCTTCACCCGCGGCTGATTGGCAATGATGCCAACCACTCTCCCGGCAAATCGCCCTAATCCGGTAATGAGCTCTTTGGCGAACAGCTTCTTTATTTCAAAAAAAGAATCTTCATCAATAATCCGTTCAATGAAGTCGTACATATCAAACGCCGTATACTGATTCCCCGGGATAATTTCTTCCAGTGATTTTTCCAGACTTACAGCGGGCTGCGGTTCCCGAACAGGAGGTTTTTCCGAAAAATTCGCGGGAAAATAAGCAAGATAGTCCCTGGCAAGCGCAATCGCTTCTTCTTCGCTATAAGCGAGCACATCGCCGCAGCCGGATACGGAGCAGTGCATTTTGGCGCCGCCCAGCTGTTCCAATGTTGCCTTCTCCCCCGTAACGATTTCCACAATCCGCGGGGAGCCGAGATACATGGAGGCATTCCCCTCGACCATAATAACAATGTCGCAAAATGCAGGAATATAGGCTCCTCCGGCTGCGGACGGTCCAAATAATAGACAAACCTGCGGGATTTTCCCCGATAGCTTCACCTGATTGTAAAAAATTTTCCCGGCGCCGCGCCGTCCCGGGTACATCTCTACCTGGTCCGTAATCCGTGCGCCCGCCGAATCGACCAGGTATAGCAGCGGCACCCGCATTTTATCCGAGGTTTCCTGCATGCGAATCATTTTCTCGACCGTCCTGGCTCCCCACGAACCGGCTTTGACGGTCGAATCGTTCGCTATCACACATACCGTCTGCCCATGAATTTTCCCTATAGCCGTTATGACCCCGTCAGCCGGCAGGTCTTTCTCGCTGCAGTTGGCAAACAGAGCATCCTCGAGTTCGAATTCCGGATCAAACAGCAGCTTCAACCGGTCACGGACAAACAGCTTTCCCTGCTCCGCATTTTTTCCGTGATATTTGGAGGCGCCTCCCTTTTTGATCCGGTCGATCCGCTCCTGCAAAGTGGCTTTCCCAGGTTCCACTTCATTTGACATGTTCAAGCACTCCCCTTTGAATACCGGGTGGCGTTTACTGGATTGCGGCGGCATGCGTCTGGCTCGCTTCCATTTAACATCCGATTTGAGCTGCGATCACCATCCGTTGGATCTCCGAGGTTCCCTCCCCTATTTCCAAAAGCTTGGCATCGCGCATGCAGCGCTCCACCTCATACTCTCTCATGTAGCCATAGCCGCCATGAATCTGAACAGCCTGGTCGCAGACTTTCATACACATCTCCGAAGCAAACAATTTGGCCATGGCGGCTTCCTTCTTAAACCCTCTGCCTTGATCCTTAAGCCAAGCAGCCTTATAGACCATGTTGCGGGCCAATTCAATATTCATCGCCATGTCCGCAAGTTTAAACCGGATCGCCTGAAAGGTAGATAACGTACTCCCGAATTGCTTTCTCTGCTTGGCATATTGAAGTGTTTTCTCGTAAGCGCCTTGCGCAATTCCGACAGCCATGGCTCCGATTCCTATTCTTCCTCCGTCAAGGACAGCCAGAAACTGTTTATAACCGTTGCCTTCGATGCCTAGAAGATTCTCTCTCGGTACGGCCACTTGATCAAGCACAAGCTCGGTTGTATTTGAAGCGTGCAGCCCCATCTTCTCGTAGTTATCGAGCACCGTAAAACCGGGCGCATCCGTAGGCACGATAAAAGCGCTTATCCCGCTTGTTCCTTTGGACCGGTCTGTTACGGCGGTCAGAACGAGGTTGCGGGCATAGCTGGCATTGGTAATAAAGCATTTGGAGCCGCTTATGACCCACTTATCCCCTTCGAGGACTGCTGCAGTCCGGGTTCCTCCCGCATCGGATCCGGCATCCGGCTCTGTCAGCCCGAAAGCGCCCAGATATTGACCTTCGCATAGCGGAGTTAAATAGTCTGCCTTTTGCTCCTCTGTTCCAAATCGGTCAAGGGGTGCTCCCCCCAAAGAAATATGAGCGGAGTAGGTGATTCCGGTGGATGCGCAGGCCCGGCTGAGCTCCTCCACCACAATGGCAAAGCTTATCGTATCCGCTCCACCACCCCCGTATTGCTCGGAAAAAGGCAGCCCCATTAAACCGAGCTTCGCCAGCTTCGCGAATATTTCGGTCGGAAATGCACCTGTGCGGTCCCTTTCAATCGCCCCCGGGGCAACCTCCGATTGTGCGAACTCATGGATCAAATCTCTGATCATCGTTTGTTCTGCGGTTAAATCGAAATGCATAGCCCACAACCTCTCTGCTTATGGCTTATGACTTGGAGAGATTAACGCTGTCCCCGGCTTCGATTTCCAATCGCATCAAACTTGCCGCATAACATTTTCCGAGATTATCCATTCTCATGGACGCAGAGCCTCCCCCGCTTAATGCCCCCTTGCAGACAAAATTCATCGCATGGAGATTAGGAACTAAATAACGAGTCACCTCTCCACTCACCAGTCCGTCAAAATGCGCCTTTACCCGCTCAGCGGTTACTTCTCTGATCAGCACTTCATATTTGGATGCATTCGAGGCAAATACGGCAATATTCACCGTGTTCCCCTTATCGCCGGAACGCGCCTGCGCAATCTGCCGAAGCTGTACCAGGACCATTGCTTACACCTCCAAGACTTTCACCTGAACTCCGCTTTCAACGATTGCCCGCGGAACGAGACAGGACCACATGCCTAGCAGCTCTCGCGGCTTCATCATACCGAGGAAGCCGCCCATTGCGGGAGGGCCGCTAAGCATAAGCGGGGGAACCAATCTGCCGAGCTTAGCCGCATCTTCCCTGCTGCCGGTGCGCACGGCCATACGCAAATAAACTTCATTGGGCTCTTCTGACGGCTCCTTCGCGAGCGGCCCGTGTAAGGAATTGTAGCCAAGATAATCCGTCTTGACCTCGTCATATTGCAAATTCATCCGCTGCATCTGATTACGAATGATGCGGTCTGCAGCTTTAGCCTTAGCCAATGCGTCAGGCCATGAATACCCCCATATCGCTTGCCCAAGCCAGCCGTCCGCATATCCCATGACAACCTTCAGCGTATCGGGACGCTTAGTTCCGCGGGCTCCTGTCACACGGACACGATTCACGCCTGCATCCTGCAATTGAACGCCTGTCAGGTCCAGAACAACATCCGGCGTCATATAAGCGGACGGGTCATGTATCTCATAAAGCAGCTGCTCCTTGACGGTATCTACGGAAACAAGTCCGCCGGTTCCTTCCGTCTTGGTCAGGACAAACTCTCCGTCCTCCCGTATTTCCGCTACAGGAAAGCCGATGCTGTCTAAATCCTCAATAGATTGCCAATCGCCGCTGAAATTTCCTCCCGTTGCCTGCCCGGAGCATTCCATGAGATGGCCCATCAGTATGCCTTGAGCCAGCCGGTTCCAATCCTCTTGCCCCCAGCCAAATTCATAGATAAGCGGAGCTAGGAAAAGAGCGGAATCGGTCGTTCGTCCGGTTACGATAACGTCAGCTCCCTGCTGCAGCGCTTCTACAACAGGACCCGCTCCCAAATAGGCATTGGCAAATACAATCCGGCTTCTAATAGACTCAACTTCTCTTCTATCTTCCATATGGGCCAGTGATATCCCCTGCTGTTCCCATGCCTGTAATTGATCAATTACATCATCGCCTGTGACTACTGCCACTTTAAGTCCTTTTACGCCAAGCTCCCCGGCGATACGCAGTATCTCCTGCTGGGCACCAAGCGGATTCATTCCCCCGGCATTGGTCAACATTTTAATACCCTTCTCTTTGACAAAAGGGAGCAGTTCCCTCATCGTTACGGAAATGTCTCTTGCGTATCCTTTGGCCTGGTCTCTCTGCCGGTCCTTCTGGAGAATAGCCAGCGTTAACTCAGCAAGACTATCAAAGCATAGGTACTGGACATCCCCTCTCTTCGCCGTCTCGATTGCAGGTAAAATAGAATCCCCATAAAATCCCTGTCCTGCCCCGATCCGTATCTTCTTCATCCCATCCCCCCTTCGGAGCTTTACGGCAAGTTCCTTAATAACCATTGTATGGAGCAGCTGAACACCCTATTCGAATCAACACTAACATTAACCGTTCGAAATGACGATAAAGGTTGTATCACTAACTGGAGGCTCTGCATACTATGAAGAAAAGATGCAAGTTTAATAGCAGTATTTGGATGTTATTGTTGGCATTGGTCGTCACAACTGTTTGTGTCCCAATTGGTAAAGTTAGAGGTGAAGGCATTATGCTAAAGACAGGAAACTATATTCATAGCCCTGCTCCAAACGGAGGGAACTCTCCCGACTTGAAAGAGTCTGGGGTTATATCCTCGGCGGACGGCGTCTTGTTCGACGGAACCCCGGCTTACGCAGGCTGGATGGGTAGCGCAACCTCTCATCCAACTGTAAATGTGGTTATTGATCTGTTGAAGGACTACCCTTTGCACCAGATCCGCTTGGTGTTGAATTCACCAAACAAATATTGGGGATTTAAGGACATTACCGTAAAGTACCGTCACGAGTCGGCGACGGGGTATTACATTGCAGACCGACACGTAAGAACGGGAACCGATTTAAACTATGAGGTAACCATCCCGATGTCTAACAAGACGGTCAGGTATATCGTGCTGAACATTAGGCGTACCCAAGCCTATCAACATATTCCACTGACAGAAGTTGAGATTGATAGAGGTACGGGCGTTGAGGGGCAAAATCCGGGACCCGCTCTTAACGGGGATGGATTGAAAGCTGAATTGAAGAAGGAAGCCCTGCTGGTGGACAAGTTCGGTCAATGGATGAATGAAACCTGGTCAGGAAAGGTTACATCTGAAGAGCAGCTGCAGCTGGAATATGCGCATGAGGCCATTGCCCTAGCGAATGTTTCGCTTGATCCTACAAGATATGATCAATATGGAGGCATTAAAAGCTTAGGAAAGCAAGCAAGCACCGGGTACTTCAGGCTTCAAACAATTAACGGCAAATGGTGGTTTATAACGCCGGACGGATATCCCTTTATTATTAAAGGAGTGGATGCAGCAAGTTTGTGGGAGTCCGGATATAAGACGCCGACC
Source organism: Bacillota bacterium (assembly GCA_051750645.1). Classification (GTDB taxonomy): domain Bacteria; phylum Bacillota; class Bacilli; order Paenibacillales; family Paenibacillaceae; genus Pristimantibacillus. Next base: position 62,695 of record JBNJJW010000016.1, read on the forward strand.
CTGAAACCAGACGGCACCTACAAGCAGATTTTTGAGGAATTGCCCGATCGTACCGCTTACGCTCCCGCCTACACCAGAGATGCCAACGGCGAATACGTCAGCTTCCTCATTGCCAATGTCATGAAAAAATACGGAAGCGGATTTGAGTCGAAATGGGAGGATATCACGAAGAAGCGTTTGATCCAGTGGGGCTTTAACACCTTCAGCAAGTGGACCAAACCGAAAAACATTACGTTTCCGTTCATTCAATCGCTGCAAGACCCCTCGAATTTGAGAAGGATACTATGGACGTACGACGTTTTTGACCCGCAGAGCGGGTCTATCATCGAGAACGCGCTGAAGACACAGCTTTATAATGCGAGATACAGCAAGTGGTTGATCGGCTATACCTACGATAATGAAGCGGGTTGGAATGCCGATATCGTAAAAGATGTGCTAACCTACTCTTCGTCCTCGCCGGCGAAAAGCGCATTCGTGGATTTTCTTTCGCCAAGATATAATGACAACCTTGCCACGATCAATCAGATACTGGGTACGAACGCGTTATCGTTTGACGCTTTGAAAAATACTCCGATCGATATCGCCAAAGTTCCCGCGGTAGATATATCGGAATATATCAGGCTGGCATCCAGAACTTACCATTCCATGATCAGGGACATTATAAAAAAATACGATCCGAACCATTTGTTTCTGGGCACGTCTATCGTTCCTACTTGGCGAACCAGCTTGGATTGGGATCAAGCGGCTATGGGGTTTGTAGATGCCTTTTCTGTGGACAGTTATACTAGAGATGCCAGTTGGATTTCCAGATACGAAAATTACGGAAAGCCTCTGTTGAATCTGGAACATTCATTCGGCTCGTCCGAACGCGGACTTTCCTATATCAGTGCGGCTACGATGACAACAAGCATAAGGGAAAGAGGAATGGCTTACCAAGCTTTTGCTGAAAGCCAGGCCGCGCATCCGTTGTTTGTCGGCTCAGGCTGGTATTCGTACTACGATCAGCCGGTCACCGGGCGTCCGGACGGCGAAAGCTACAACGTCGGCCTGGTCAATCAGCAGGATCAGCCGTATGCGGATATGGTGAACATCATGAAGACGACACATGCCGATTTGGAAAATGTTCACCTTAACGGGGGCTAGTCTTCGTTGAAAGTTCTTTCTCCTGTCAAGATAGAAGCCGAGTATTACAGTAAGAGCGTAACGAAGGGCTGCCGTGTGGCAGCCCTTTTCTAATGTAATTTTCCATATCAAAAAAAGGACCTTGTTTATAAATAAAGGAGGAAGGCGCCAAGGCCTTCCTCCCCGAAACTGGATTCATCTTATTCATTCACGCTAGATCATGAGGTACTGTGACGGTTACCGATACAGCCGTTTTGTTGCCAGCTTTGTCGGTTACCGTATACGTAATAGTATAGATACGTGCTTTTTCCGCACGCAAGCTGAATGAGGTGTCGGCTGTACCGAAATCAGCCTCTATATCGCCTAGACCGCTATCAGGTTGATCGCTCGTAATGGACGTTAACACCACAGATTCAACGCCCGACTCGTTATCGTTCGAATTCAGCACGGCATTAACGGTCACCATTTTATGATTTCCCGGCCAAATTGACGTTTGATCCAATTGGACATATAGCTCCGGCGCCGTCTTGTCAACCTTAAATTCAACGGTTTTGATTTGTTCTACATTACCTACCAGATCAGTGCTGCGGAAATTGACGGTGTACACCCCATCGCCGAAGGCTGGGATGGAATCTGTGTAAGCAATCCAGGAACCGTTATTTACCTGATATTCGGTTATTGCCACACCGGATAAGTCATATACAGACAGGCTTACCGTTACATCCGACGTATACCAGCCATTGCTCCCGTTAGGCGCTGCCGGATTTAAAGTTGCGGCTGTAACAGGCGCAATCTTATCGATATTGCTTACGGCATAACTGCTGACATTCGATACGTTGCCCGCGTTATCCGTGTTTCGCGCATAAACCGTGACGTTTGCGGAAACAACCACAGGTGCGGTGTATGCTGTCCATGCCCCGCTATCGCCTACTTTGTACTCCTTCACCGCCGCGTCGTCCGGATAGCTTATCGTTACGGTGACATCTTGATTTGTTGGAACAATAGTATCAGCCGACAACGCTGGGTCAGCCGGCGCTGTCTTATCGATATTGCTGAGCGTGTAGCTCGTCACAATCGCCACGTTGCCAGCAGCATCCGTGCTCCGCGCATACACTGTGCCATTGGCCGATACGACCACAGGTGCGGTGTACGCTGTCCATGCGCCGCTGTCGCCTACTTTGTATTCCTTTACCACCGCATCGACTGGATAGCTGATCGTTACAGTGACATCCTGATTGGTCGGCCCTGTGATGTCTGCAGCGAAGGTTGCACCCTCAATCGTCTTGTCAATGTTCACTGTAACCGTATGTTGCTGCTCCACATTGCCTGCCCAGTCAACGCTCCAGTACACTAATGTGTGCGTTCCCTCGGTGGTCAACGTAACCGTGTTCCCGGTTTGCTGCGCGCCGCCGTCAACTTTGTAATAGGTAGCCGCCACACCGGAGCTTGCATCAGCAGCGTTGAAGCTGACCGTCGTATCCTGATTGACCCAACCCTGCGGCGCATTATCGGTTGTAACCGGAGACGTCACGTCTGCGGCTTTCACTACCCCATGCAGTCTCAGTTCAGCCATATTTCCAAACCACGCACTCCAATTCCAAACTCGGATATAACGGTAAGGTACTTTACTGCTGACCGGGAGGTTTTGCCAATCCCCAGAAGCTACAGCTGCTGTTGTGAGATCCGTCCAGGTCGTATTATCGTTGGAGCCTTGGACCACAGTATTCTTAATTCTGCCGAGAAGATTGCTTTCTTGTCGTCCAATAAGCTCTACACTCGAAAGCGTAGCTTGATTGCCTTGCTTAAAGTCAAAGGTAATATAGCTTCCCGATCCAGTGCCGTTCAAACGGTAATCAGTTATTGAACCTAAATTGCTGTCAAACAGACTATTCGTGATTGACAAGGTTGTTGCTGCAGTTCTTCCTGAAGTGGAATCAATGAGATTGGCGATGCTTGTTACATTGCTAATCAAATCCGACTCATCGACAATATACAGCTTGGAGCCGTCTGTTGTAGATTTCGCCGGGTATCCGTCCACTCCGCTTAGCGTCTTGTAATTAACAGCGAATGTTACGTTTCCTGCTGCCACACCTTGATTCAAGGTCGCCTCTGCTGTCCAGTTGATGTTATCGGCCGAACTAACCGTTGCATCTTGGCCTTGAATCTTCACATTGACGTTATTGATCGCTTCTTTGGCTTTGAAGGACAGTTTTACCGTGTTGCCTGGTACAATCCGCGTCTTCAGGCTTTGAGCCGAACTGATCGAAGCCGTCTCGATTTTGTTCGTAGCCTCAACGGAGCCATACAACCGTAATTCTGACATATTGCCAAACCATTGGTTCCCGTTGTAAATGCGGATATAACGATAGGGTACAGTACCGCTAATGCTTAAGGTCTGCCAATCTATCGATTTTCCTGCTGCTGTGGAAATGGTCGTCCAGTTCGTATTGTCGCTCGAGCCTTGTACCACCGTACCATTGATACGGAGATAATTGCTATCTTGTCTTGCAAGCACCTCTGCCTTCGACAGCGTGACGAGATTGCCTTCTTTAAAGTCAAAGGTAATGTATCCGCCGTATCCACTGCCATTTACGCGGAAATCGGTAATTGTACCTGCATTGCTGTCAAATAAATTACCTGCCGTTGCCAAGAGATCTGCCGGATTTCTTCCGCTGGAATCACTTAACGTGGTGATGCCAAGCACATTGTTAATCAACCCGGTCTCGTCGGCAATGTACAGCGATGAGTTGTCGGTTGTCGTCGTTTTTTCCGGGCCATCGATTCCGGCTGCCGTTTTGTAATTGATGCTGAAGTTTACTGGGCCAGAACTTACGCTATTGCCCATCACGGCCTCTGCTGTCCAGTTGATATTATCAGCCGTGGACACCGTTGCAGCTTGGCCATGAATATTGACATTCACATTATTAATCATTTCGGTCGACTTGAAGGCTACTTTGACCGTGTTGCCCTTGATAATTCGTTTTTGAATGCTTTGTGCCGAGCTGATCGAAACCGAATTAAGCTTGGACTTGATTTGAACATCGCCATACAATCTTAATTCTGACATGTTACCAAACCATTGATTTCCATTTGTTATACGGATATAACGATATGGGTTTGTGCCGTTAATCGTAAGCGTCTGCCATTCCGTTGTATTCCATGCTGCATTAGAGATGGTTGTCCATGTCACATTGTCGTTGGAGCCTTGCACCACTGTGCCATTAATTCGGCCAGAGAAACCATCTTGCCTTGCAATCACTTCCACCTTCGAAAGTCTAGCCTCGCCGCCTTCTTTAAAGTCGAAGGTAAGGTATCCGCCATAGCCGCTGCCATTTAAACGGAAATCGGTAAACGTCCCTAAATTGCTATCAAACAGGGTGCTTGCCGTTGCCAAGAGATCAGCCGGATTTCTTCCGCTGGAGTCGCTTAAGTTGGCGATCTCAAGCAGATTGGACACATAACCTGTCTGATCGGAAATAAATAAAGTAGAGCCATCCGTTGTAAAGATCGTTTCTGCAGCAGCTACTCCAGCTGCCGTTTTGTAATTGAGCTTGAATTTGACTGTACCTGCTTGCACGCTTGAATCTGTAACCAAAGTTGCTGTCCAGTTCAGGTTATCCGTCGTAGAAATTGTTGCAGCTTGGCCTTGAATCGTGGCTGCTACGTCTTGAATCTGTTCCGTTGACTTGAAGGACAATTTGATCGTATCGCCCGGAACGATTCGATTTTTCAGGCTTTGATCCGAGCCGATCGATACGGACTCCAGCTTGTTGACCGTCTCAAAACGCTGGCCAAAGATTCTAAACTCAGCGATTTCCAGCATCGTACTTGACGGCTGAATCATTTGTATTTTCAAGAAGCGGAACCGCTGATCTTCGAGATCGTCTTGAACCTCAAGTCTTTGCATTTCTTCCGTAACCGTTGTCAGGCCAGGCGTCAAGCGCGTCCAATTTTCTTTATCATTGGAACCGAAGATTGCAACACCGCCTATACGCTCAGGGAAGCTTGCCCGTACCTGAAGCTCGAAGGCATTTGCTGAAATTTTGTAGCTCGGCCCGAAATCCATGTAATGTGTCCGGTCTTGAGCGACACAGAAACATACAAAACTATCATTCGTTCCGTCCAGAAGGCTTGGGGAACCATTTCCAAAGGTCGAACTAATAAACATATTCCTATAATCAACGCTTCCGTCATTCATCAAAGGCGTCAATTTTTGAAGACCTTGAACCGCACTGTTCAAGTCAAATAGCTTCTGATAGAAAACGTCATCCGTTGCGCTAGCGATTTGATTCATTACGTCAGCATATACATTTTGATAATGCTCAAGCGTTGACGAAATATAAAGTGTGTCTGCCTGATAAGGTGCAATGACTGCGTTAACAGCAGATTGCCGATCGTTGGCAACTACAATGGTAACGTCCCTGGTCGTAACCGAAGTGCCGTCTGACGCACTCACTACAAAGGAATACGTGCCCGCTTGTGATGGAGACCAGGAAAATGCGCCAGTGGTCGCATTGAACACAGCTCCCGCAGATAAAAGATCCGCCTGATAGGTAACGACATCCGTTGTACCAGCGTCTGTTGCAGAGAAATCGTAATTGATTGCTGCCGCAGAACCGACATAGGTAAATAAATGTAAGTCTTTACTGCCTGCTGTAAATACGGGAGGCGTCAGCTGTACGCCGGCTTTTACATTAACGTGGTCCATGTCAACCGCAGTGCCGGCTCCTTTTATCGTGAAATAAACGAGATCGCCGAACCCTTGAAAGTTATTGAACGCATAGCTGATATATCGCCATTGACCCTTCGTATCCGGCAGCGTAATGGTATCGCCAAACGCTTCCATCTTCGCTACGCCATTGGTCCGGATCTTGAATGCAACGGTTCTCTCACCGGTGCCGGCGCCAACATAGGCAATTTTGCTTCCTCCTTCCGTTGCCGTAATCCGGACGAAAGTGGTATCTGCCTCTTGCTGTGTAACAGAGTTGCTGTCAAGCTTCGTGTATCGGTCTTCTATTTCTCTCAAGTCCGGATTTGTTATCGGTTTAGGAAGGTGCTGTGCACCCTCGGCCTCAGCTGCTTGAGGGATATATAGCCAATAATCCGCACCTGCATCCGGCGACTCCCAGTAGAAAGGCAGTCTCTTGTTAAACATCTCGGTAAAGTATGGAGCTACTGTCTCCATATTTATTCCTGCCGTATATTTATAGTAATAGTACAGGTCGTACACATTACCGCCAATTCTTCCTCTATAACCGCCAGCCAGATGTTTATAAATGATGGTCGGAGCTCCATTTATATCGGTATGTGCCGCAACCGGTATCCATGGTGTATCGTAACCAATCATGTACCGGGCAAAGAAGTCGGCAGCTTTTAAGATCCGGTTATCAAGAAATTCGTATGGACCAACCGCATTCGGCGCTGTAGAAATCGTCCCTTCCACCGGATCTACCTTTGTTCCTTGGGCCATCAATAAACGTGATAAAATTTCCATGTTGGTTACGTCTCCGGCGCCATGCGCCTGATCCCTGCCCATTTCGACATGCTGAACGACTGGAGGATTTACCGGCTCTCCTGTTACGATATTGGTATCTACCAATCTGAACAATTGTTTAATAGATCCGTTCTGACCTTGGTCAACAGCTGTCTTGTTCACGGTAAACCACTCTACTCCCTCAGCATACCTTTCACTGTTGCCAGTAAAGATATAACCTGACATAGCTCCAATCAGCGGATAAAGATGCTGATTCATAAAGCGGTAATTTGTATGTTGGAAGGTTTCAATGACCGGATTGATAAGATTATTCGTAAAATCTGTCGTATCTTGATCCGTCCAGACCAGTTCTGCTGTTTGAGTGCTTGTATACCTCAAGATTTCAGCAGCGGTAACCATACGGTTGAGCGGGATTCCCGTATGAATATGCGCATCATTAAAATACGCGTATTTCGTAGGGTCCATATGCGACCAGATTCGGATAATACGCATAGCATTTGCCCGATAAGCCACATCACCCGTTACATAATACAAAATAGCCTGGGTATAAGCCTTCAAACCGTCTTGTATAAATCTCTGATTAAAGCCCTGGCTGTTAAAAGCATCACTGCCTGGTTTCGTTGGTTCGGAGCCCTGATTGCTTGATCCGACGGTCTTTGAAGCGGTTGAAGAATTGAGCATTTGATTAAAGTAAGTCTTCCAAGGTTCCTTTTGAGCCCGTACCTGTGTCCTCATATTTTCAAGAATATCCTTGGTCAGTCCGATACCGGGATGTTTGAAACCGCTTGCATCGATGACCTCATTAACCGTTGGTTGATAATCTGTAAAAATCGATGGCGTAGTTTCTTCTGCAGATACTACCGCCGGTAAAGGCAGAATCGTTGCCAACAAACTAATCGACACAACTATCGACAAAAAACGCTTATTCAACCTTTTTCCAAAATTAAGCCCTTTCAGAAACTTCATTATGTAATTTTCCCCCTTTGATTTAATGTGCTTACAGAATCAACTCTATCATCATGAAAGCGCTCTATCCATTGTAAAATTATTCGTTTTTTATCAATTTTCTTTAAATCCCCTTACAACATCCTCCGAAATATCCCACATTGCTCCAAACTTGGTTGATCCGCGCATATATTCGACTCCAAACCCAAAAGTTCGAACTGTTATTCTTGATTGTTGATATCTGACCATAAGAAAAACCGCTCATAAAATGGCGGTTTTTCTTGCAATAAAAAAAGAGTCGCTCCATCTTTGGGGCAACTCTTTATCCGTAATTTAGTTTTGAATTTCAGTATAAACTTGAAAGGTCACGCCGAATTTGTCCGTTACATCACCAAATGCAGGGCTAAAAGGGGTTTCTTCCAACGGCATATTGACTTGACCGTCTTGTCGCAAAGCTTCAAAAATTCGTTTTGATTCATCCACGTCGTTCGTTGAAATGCAAATTGTTACCCGTTTACCCTTTTCAATAGGCGAACCAAATGGAGCATCCGAAAACATGAGTTCCGTTCCACCAACTTGTAACTTTGCGTGTGCCACAAGGTTCTTTAGATCATCAGTGAAAGTATTAGACATTTCTGGCATATCTCCGTAAGTCATGATTGAGAGGACTTCGGCACCGAGTGCTTGTTCATAAAACTGAATAGCTTCCCTAGCGTTTCCCTCCAAATTTATATAAGGGGTAAGTCTTACGGTCATAGGTTATTCCTCCTTAAGTTTGGATTAAGTTCCATATCCATTTAGTTATAACCTATAAAATTACATAGCCATTTCTTCGCTGTTATGGTTGAATTGCCATTCAATTCCGAACTTGTCCGTTACACTGCCATATAATTTGCTCCAAAATGTTTCTTGAAGCTCCATGCCTACCTTGCCGCCTTCTTTCAGCTTATGGAATAAAGATGTAATCTCCTCCATGTCCTTACTGTTCAGTACAAGGCTTACGTTGTTTCCTACAACAAAAGGCATACCAGGGAAAGTATCAGAAAACATAACATTGCTTCCACTAATGTTAAGCCGTGTGTGCATGACTAAATTTTTTGCTTCTTCGGGAAGAGTAAAGTTTGGATCGGGCGGCGTTTCTCCAAAAGTCATAATTTGCGGTTTTTCTGTTCCAAATACCTCTGCGTAAAACTCTACTGCTTCTCGACAGTTTCCGTTAAAATTAATATAAACATCAACAGCCATTTTCTCCACTCCTTCGTTTTAATTTGTTAATCATTGATAAATGATTACCTTTAAACAAGTGAATATTCAAAGCAATATGAGGTAATAAAATCCGCCACAAATAATTTACCAAATTTTGCTCGAAATGTCTATGAAAGCTGTGTTATAAGCTTTGTCTTGGCTAATCCCTCCTTCGAATTATCATATCCCGTTGCTCGATTCATTAGATGCGTTGCCTATCTAAATATACTACAACAAAATCAAAAATGCAAACATATGTTCGGTAAGGGGATACCACGCAGGTGTTAAAATTTATACACTTTATATTGACCATTGTCTGATGAGAATTTTAAGATATTCCCATCTTCCGGTATACCGTCAAAATAAGCCCCAATACAACCAGTTGTACACCTGTGTCCAGACAATAGAATATTTATCTCTCTTGCGCTATATTCAGCTTTAAGTTCATACATAAATTCAAAGACTCTTTTAGTGAAGCAATGGATTTCTTCAACGCCTTTATAAACACTAGAATCAGGAACTAGTCCGGCCATTTTCACTTCGCCTTTTTTTAACCTGTCAGCTTCACCTAAATCAAAAACATCAAGTCTCGCATCAACTATAGCTTTTAAGCCCGTTGCTATTTCTGCTGTTTGAACAGCTCTTTCCTGTGGAGAGGAAAATACATAATCAAATTTTATATTTTTATGGTTATCTCTTAAAGATTCCGCTTGCTCTAAACCATATTCATTTAACGGAAAACCTTGTCTTCCTTGAAGTCTTCCTTCTTTGTTCAAATCTGTTTGTCCGTGTCTAACCACATAAATCACGCTATAACCTCCCCATTGTGTAATGAAGTTATGGTTAATTGTACCAACTTGAGATTTCGAATGGAATATGAGTCACAAAGCAACGATAATTACTGATGGAAGCAAATTGGTTTGGTTTGAGGGCGAACGAACGGACACTGAATCCGTTATTGTTGAAATAATGAGCAAAATATTGGTTTTGGTGGACAAGGGTTCCGTTATTCTCAATAAATCGATTGAAAAAGGTACATGTAAGGAGGAATAACGGAACGTATGTCCATCAATAGGCCGCAAATAGTCAAAATTCACAAAATAACGGACGTACGGTCCGCTCAAGTAGAACTCATCCTCGGAATCGGAACCAAGTTAGATAGATTTGATAAGAATGATTTCTAAAGGCTCATTCTCTAGCAATAAACATCCAACATCCTTATAGCCTAAGTTTCTATAAAAATGCTGCGCTGCTTCATTCGCCAAAGTAGAGGTCATCACCATTTTACAGCCCTTTTGCTTCATATGATTTTCCCAAAAGAGGACAACTTGTTTTCCTACACCATTCCCTCGATACTCCTCATCGACCCATATCATATTCATAAAAGGCGTATTGTCCCAAAAATAACCGTATCTCATCCAACCGATATTCATGTGTTGCTGATTACGCATGATGTATATTTCGTTTTGCTTTATTTTCGTCATAATTAAGCTTTCTAATATATGGTGGTCACGTTCAACTATGTAGTCATAATCTGATTCCGCAGCAAAATCTACTTTCATAGTTATAGCTCTCCTTTCAACTTTCAAGTATATGCTTGATTCTTTTCAAGTCCTTGTTATTTGCTCTTTTCATCATCAACGACATAAAAGGAGCAAACAACACGGAAAAGCCGGCCGGATTGCCCTTGTTGCGCAAAGTCATTCGGGTTGAGCTTCCGTCAACGGTCTCCCAAGTATAAGTTGTTTCCATTGAAAAAGGTCCGTCAGCCGTTTCCATTTTAAGCATTTGCCCTGGTACATATTGTGCTATCTCATATACATATGAAAGTTGTTTTCCTAGAAATTGTGCTTTAAAGGCGACTTTAGAACCGATTCTCAACGGTTTTGGCGTTTGCCATTCTGCAGATTTAATATTTTCGTACCATTCCGGAGCATGATCCGGATCCGCTGCATAGGTTGAAACTCTATCGCGGGGGCAATCTATTGTTATTTCCGTAAAAACATCAACCAAATCCGATACCTCCTAGATACCACATATTCTAATTACCCCACAACCCTAAAATAATAACTCCAGATGTAATCAAGAGTGATGAAAGTATACGTCTTGCGCCTTGTTTTTCACGCAGGATCAAGATACCCATAAGCGTTCCAAACACGGTCCCTATTTCCCTCATGGGAGCAAGCTGTGCTACAGGTCCGAGAGATAAGGCAAACAAGAACAGCAGGTACCCGCCGGGTGCGATAAGCCCACATAGTAATATGAACTTCCAATTTTTACTTAGTTCCTTTTGTATACCCCTTGAGTTAAAAGCAGCCCACGAAAGAGCCAGTAGATTTCCTATGGTTGTGATTTCGTTTAACACGACTGCTGATACATAATTCAGTGCAATTTTATCCACCACGATATAACTGGCTATGCATATTCCTACCGCCAATGCCAACAATGGTGCCTTTAACGATAATGCTTCACTTCTCTTGAACTTCACGTTGCTCAGCAGAGCAATTCCAATGACAATGGAGACAACTCCTATCCATCCCATTGAAGTTAACTCCTCGCCGAGTAAGGTTACTCCTATCAGCGGTACTAATAATGGGCTTGTCCCTCTCATAATAGGATATACCTGCGATAAGTCTCCTATTGAGTATGTCGCCGCAAGTAAAATAGTATACAGTCCGTGAAGGACTGCGGATGCAAGTATGATCCACCAGCCTGTAGTATTTAATTGATTGCTGCTCCATTCCAGGATTGCCCACGGCATGAGTATAAGGATCGCCACAAGCTGGCAAAACCAAAGAAAAACATTTTTGTTTATGCTTTTCTTCGTATACAGGTTCCAAACCGAATGAAGGAACCCTGAACAGAGTACGAGTAAAAATGCTGAGCTTAACATGGCTGACCCCGGCCTTCATCTATGGCTTTATTTTCAAACAACATGTATGAAACTTGTTATATGATAGCCTGTCTCAATATATGATCTTGAATATCTCCATATGCTTTACTGGAAGGTGTAGGAGTAGCTTGAATAACTGAAACAAAATTTTTGTCCGGTATTACATTGATCTCCTGTCCTCCAAATCCCCGACACCCGTATCCATCTGGAAAGAGCCGCCATAGGTATCCATAGGAATGATTACTTGTTGAGGAGGAAGCAAGCGAAGCGTTTGTATAGGAAGGGTTGACTGCTTGCTTTATAAAATCGGAAGAGACAATCTGCTTCCCGTTGTAAATGCCATTTTCAAGAAACAACAACCCTATTTTTGCAAGGTCTCTTGCCGATAAGTCTGATTCTTCTTCATCCTTCATCACCGTATAAGAAAAGCCGCATGGACTTTGAGGCCATTTCCCGCTGACGAAATCCAGTGGTTCATACAAAAACTCTTTAGCGATATCATAAGCCGTTCCCCCAAATGCTCTGCCGATTACTGCGGATAACAGCATGACGTCCCATTCCTTGTATTGAAAATCCATGCCGGGAACACTCTTCATTTCAATATCTGCTATATGAGCTATCCAGTCGTTTGTTCTCATCATTTGAGTTACCATCGGACAATGATAGTGGACCCCGCCGTTCCAGTATATTCCGGACGACATAGTAAGCAAATGACGTATCGTAATGAGCTTATGGTAAGGATGAATATGCCGGGCAAATTCTTGCAGATATTTGCCAACAGGCTCGTCCAGGCTGCAGATAATCCCCTTATCAAGGCATATACCTGTTGTTATAGCGAGGATGCTTTTCCAAATGGATTTAATTGAATTTCTGCTAGACTCATTAAACTTATTATAATATTTCTCAAAAACAATCCGGCCGTTTTTCACAACTAATACACTGTTTACAAGGCGATACCTCTTCTGCTTGATATAATCATCCAATTGGTTCAAAACATTGCTGTTCATTCCTTCCGCTTCAGGAGTGGAAAATCGCCATTCGTAACTCATATATGCACCCGCTTTAGATATTTTCCAATAATTGATTTCCTATCAGCGATTAACTCCTTCGGTGTACCTTGCGCGATCACATGCCCACCGTCACTGCCACCACCGGGTCCCATTTCAATGATGTAATCACAGTTTGCCAAGATAGACGGGTCATGCTCCGTAACGATAATCGTATTCCCTGCATCAACAAGCTGCTGCATCAGTTCAATCAAGCGTTCCGTATCAGAAAAGGAAAGACCCGTTGTAGGTTCATCAAGAATATAAACATTGCCGATGCCGTTTTGCTTACAAAGCTCCTTTGCCAGCTTGATTCGCTGGGCTTCACCGCCTGAAATCGTAGGTGTCTTTTGTCCGAGAGTGATATATCCCATTCCGACGCGTTCAAGCGTTGTCAGAATGCTGAATATCATTTTGTCATAAGCTTCTGATTCCTCTCGTCCGAAAAACGCCGCCGCCTCCGATACACTCATGGCCATGATGTCCCTGATGTTCTTTCCTTCGAGCGTGACGCTTAAGGCTTCCTCGATATAACCTGTCCCGCCGCACAATTCACATTCCACGTCGATGAAGTTCCCGAATCCGACATGAAAGCTCTTATAACCTTCTCCTTTGCAGGCTCTGCAGCCGCCTTCGGAATTGACCGTAAACAACCCGGCTGTATAGCCGTTCTCAAGAGCTTCGGGTGTTTTGGCAAACAGTGCGCGTACACGATCCGTAACCCCGGTATAGGTAGCTGGACAAGAAGTTTTACTTCTGCCGATCGGCTTCTGATCCACTACGATACATTTCTTAATAGGTTCATACCCGATTACAGACGCATCGTCATCCATTGAGGGCATATCATCGTTATCTTCATGTATGAACTTACCTTTTAATACTTGCTTCAGCTTCGGGACAAGCGTATCATGGATCAGGCTTGATTTGCCGCTGCCTGAAACTCCGGCAATGCCTACCATCAGCCCAAGAGGTATGGAAACAGAAACATCCCGCAAATTATGCAGATTCGCATGCTCAATTGTAAGCAGCTTCTGACGATCAATTGGCTTATAATCATCTTTGGAACTTAAAGCTTTTGCACCTGTAAGATAAGGTGCTGTTCTTGAGTTTTTGCAGGACATGAACTCTCCTAAACTCCCCTGGAATATCCGCTTGCCTCCATATAGTCCCGCATCAGGACCAAGGTCTATAATATAGTCGGCAGCGCGCATAAAATTTTCATCATGCTCCACAGCCACAACGGTATTTCCCCGGTTGACGAGGTTTTGTATGATCTTGATCAGCATTTCTTTCTCGGCCTCATGAAGCCCGATTGTCGGTTCGTCAAAAATAAAAATGATCGAATCCATTTCGGCAATAATAAATGAAGCGAGGAAAAGACGCTGGATTTCACCGCCTGAAAGCGTCGGCACTTGACGAGAAAGAGCAAGGTGATGCAATCCGACATCTACCATACATCGAAGTTTTAGGAGAATTTCTTCAATTAACTTTTTACCGGGTAATTCGTCCTTCTTGCTTTGTAAGAACAGCAGCAATTCGTCTATATACATATTATCAAGATCAGTAATCGTTTTACCTGCTATTGTTGTATGAATGGCCTGTTCACCAAGACCTGATCCCTTGCATTTTGGGCAAATGATCGAGACTGCCTTAATTCCCCATAAATTGATTTCTTTATCCGCTGAATTGTGCCGGATGTTTTTGCTGGTCCAATGCTTCTGCATATCATGAAAAAAAACGACTGCCCCGACAAATCCACTTTTCCGGCAGCCATATTTAAACAATAATAATAACTCATCTGATAATGAACCGATCGTGTTGTTTACCTCTATATTATGCAGTTGGCAGAACTTTTTGAAATTGCCTCTATGATGTCTGTGCTTTATCAAAAAACCACCGAAAATGTTTTTGATCTGCATGTCCGTTTTAATAATTTCATCTTCGTTAATCTCATGATAACGTCCACTTCCCAGGCATTTCACACACATGCCCTTAGGAGAATTTTTCTGAAAAAATTCCATAGAAAGCGGCAAACCATCATCATACATAACGTCTCGCCTGCCATATGCTGCAAATAATATGGCCAGTAAATTCCCGACTTTTGATCGTGTGCCTACTGTGCTTCTCGGATTCGATTGACGAATAATGCGCTGTTCAACCGCTACTGTAGGAGACAAACCAGTTATACTATCAAAATTAGGAACAGAATCCACCATAAACTGGGTTCCTGAAAATAGGAGATAACGACGCTTACCCTCTTCATATAAAGTATCGAATGCTAGGCTTGATTTGCCGCTCCCCGATACACCTGTAATGACAGTCAGCTTATTTCGCGGTATCCGGATATCGATATTCTTCAAATTATGGATACGCGCACCTTTTATTTCAATAAATTCATTCATGGTACCTCTCCTTCTCAGAGTAATTTGCTATATGAATAGTTGATCTGTTTCTTCAAGAGGTTTTACTCTATAAATTTACCGCACATATGTTCCGATGTAAATAAGTTCCATCTCTGACTTCTGTATATCGGAATGAAAAAAATCCCCTCCTGCTCATATGAACAAAAGGGGACTAGGGGAATTATTAGGAATCCTCCGTATTAGGGTCGGACTCTTCCGTATTATCGCTCTCCTCCGGCAGCTGCTCCGGATCTTCCTGGGCAGGCGAATCGATTATCACCCGGGATTTTACCTCAGGCGGCTCTGGCCGACTTTGGCCATAGAGCCGTATATAAATCTGTTCAATCTCCTCGCCGGTCAGATCTTCACGCTTCAGCAGCTCCTCTGCAATGGTATGGACGAAGTCAGCGTGATCCCTTACCAGCTCCTTTACTTGGAGCATCTGATCCTTCAGCAGCTCGTTGATCTTTGGCCGAAGCGCCCTGAGTGCCTCGGCCCGATTGCCTGTGGCAAGCCAACTGAACAGCTCATCGCCCATCCCAACCATACCCAGGTAGGCACCGGCCATTTCAGTTGCCTGCCGCAGGTCGGAGGTGACCCCGTTTAATTTCTTGCCGAGGAACTCCTCTTCCACTGCCCGGGCTGCCAGACAGACTTGAATCGCCGCCAAGATCTCACTGTCGCTGCGGTTATACCGCTCATGCGTCGGCTTGGTGGCAGCGAGACCGAGCGCGCCGCCCCGGCGGATGATCGTCACTTTCCAGACCCGATCGTGGGGCTTCAGCAAATACTGGGCCACTGCATGGCCAGCCTCATGGTAAGCGATGTTTCGCTTCTCGTCCTCTCTCATGGAGCGAAGCGGCTGTTTGAGGCCCCACTCATAGGTTTCCATAGCAACCCGGAAATCCTCATAACTGGCAAGCTGGGCACCCCGCTGGTGAGCGATTACGACCGACTCGTTAACGATGTGTTTGATCTGCGCCGGGCTGTAGCCGACCGTGTCGAGCGCCACCTTCTCTGCAGTTAGATTGGATTCCCGCTTCACCTTCTGGAGGTAGTAATGGAAGACGTCAACCCGTCCATCGTAGTCAGGTGTATCGACCCAGAGCTTACGGTCGAAGCGGCCGGGCCGAAGCAGCGCTGTGTCTAGTACGTCGGGCAAGTTGGTCGCGGCGACTGTCAGCACCGGCGGCCGCTCTGCCTTCGTGCGCCTAAGCCCCAGTGAACGAAGAAACTTTGCAAACCAGGAGCTGTCGATGTTCGGCGGGTCCATCTGCAAGAGCAGTTCGTTAAGCAGGCCAGCGCCGCCCATACCGAACATTCCGCCGCCACCACCTCCGCCCGCCTGCCGACTCATGCCGATGGCATCGATCTCGTCGATGAAGATGATACAAGCTCCGTAAACTCTCGCCAGCTTTCGGGCCTTCTTGTAGAGGCCCATCACCTTCAGGTTGCCGACGCCGAAGAACATGTTTTGAAAGCTGGGGGCAGAGGCGTAAGCAAAGGGAACCTGTGCCTCGTTGGCAATAACCTGGGCCAGATAGGACTTGCCGGTACCGGGCGGCCCGCAGAGCAGCAGCCCCCGGATGGCTTCGCCACCCATCTCCTTGAAATCCTTTACTCCCTTAAGCAGGGTGACGATCCGCTTGGCATTCTCAACGATCTCGGGGTTACCACGGTAGTCGTCCCAGGTAGCGCCGGTCTCGCCAGGCAGAATCCAGTACGTGCGCCCCCGGGCCAGAAACCAGAAGAGGGCTACGAACTGGATGATTATGAATACGACGGCGAAGAGCAGCTGCAGCAAAACGCTGACGATTCCGAGCGCGACCTGCCAGGCTTTCGGGCCTCCTGCCCACAACAGCACGCCGATGATGATAAGGACTGCGAGTCTGAGAAGGAATTTACGCCACCTGATCCACTGGTATTTCCTCATGGCCTCACTTCCTTTACAGACGATTTTGAATTATTCTATGAAATGTTCACTCTAGAAATGCCTGTATTCAAAGCGCATGTTAGCGATATTGACATGAAAGGTGAACAGTCAACAAGCACTTCAACCCCCTTCAATTCTCAGGCTCGTCAATGCAGTATCACAACAAAAAAAAGCCAGTCTAGTCGACTGACTCCAGCTTTGATATACTATTCCTGCACAATGGAATGGCTATAAGGGCGGTCGGCTAATCCTCCAAGAAAGGAGGATGATGCCATGTCGGTATTCGAAGCACTTACGCTTATGATTGCGTTCACGACTCTCGTTTTACTGATTAAGAAAGAAAAATAGACCGCCCACGGAAAGGATCGGTCTATTCACTGGTCTAGCTTTATCCGGGTAGCCACCGCCCTTAGAGCGGCAGTTGTGTAAGGAGTCGTGTTCCAGCACGGCTCCTTTTTCTATCCTAATCATATCATGGTGATTTTATTCGCGCAATTATTGAATGCGATGGATTAGTTGGTTGCATAAGTGCAGACACAGCGCGCGTCATTGTATTATCATCGGACGTTCTTACATACGATACAACATACTGCAATTTCGAATGATGCTTCGTGAGGGTAGGTGAATCCATGTCGGATCAGCATGGCTTCGGATCAGACCATTTCAAATGGATATTGAACATGATCGATATCGGCGTGCATCTCATCGATCATGACGGAATCACGTTATTCTATAATGATAAGATGGCGGAAATCGACGGATTGAAAAGGGAGCAGGTCATCGGGAAAAAGTTGTTTCACCTCTACCCTTCACTTACCGACGAAACCAGCACGCTTGTCCATGTCCTGCAAACGGGCAAAGAAACGGCCGAGAAAGTACAAACCTATGTCAACCTGAAAGGGAAGCGAATCACGACAATCAACCGCACTTATCCGCTGTTCGACAACGGCCGCCTGATCGGCGCTTTGGAAGTCGCAAAGGATATTACGAGCATCGTCCATCTTCATGATCAAATCCTGGACCTCCGCCATCAAATCTACCAATCCCATCAAAAAGATAAAAAGCACGGCGGGTCCGCGCACTATCATTTCAGTGATATTATCGGTACGAGCGGGCAGAGCCTGGATGCGATTTCGATGGCTAAGAAGGCCGCCCGCACCAACTCGCCCGTTTTGATTTGCGGTCCTACCGGTACCGGCAAGGAATTGTTTGCGCAGAGCATCCATAACGCCGGCATCCGCAAAAACCGTCCGTTCATCGCCCAGAACTGTGCGGCCGTTCCAAGCGAGCTGATGGAGGGCATTATGTTTGGAACTGCCAGAGGCGCTTTCACGGGGGCGATTGACCGGGCAGGCCTGTTCGAGCAGGCGAACGGAGGCACTCTTTTTTTGGACGAGTTGAACAGTCTGGATTTGTTCCTGCAAGCAAAGCTGCTGCGCGTGCTTCAGGACGGCATCGTGCGAAGAATCGGAGGCTCGTCCGAACAGCAGGCGGACGTCCGGATTATTTCCGCTATGAACATCGATCCGAAAGAAGCGCTGGAGAAGGGAATTTTACGCCAGGATCTGTTTTATCGGATTAATGTGGTGAATCTAACCCTTCCACCTTTGAAAGAAAGGAAAGAAGATATCCCGCTCCTTACGCAGCATTTTATTGAGAAATTGAATCCTGTGTTCGGCATGAAGGTCACCGGCATCCACCCTTTAGTTATGAACCGGTTGACGGCATATGATTGGCCCGGCAACATCCGCGAATTAAGCCATGCCATCGAATCGACCTATAATATGATGGAGCTGGAAAACGAAATGATTGAAGAGCATCATCTTCCCGCCTATTTGAAAAATACTCCCGCGCGCAGCGCGTCCTCAGATACCGAGGAAAGGCGGCATGAACCGGCGAATGCCTCTTCGCAGAGTTTAATGGACAGGGTGAAGCAACTCGAACGGGAAGCTATCGTGAACGCTCTGCAAAATCATGACTATAACATCAGCCTCACCGCGCAAGCGCTGGGCATTAAGCGGCAGGCTCTGCAGTACAAGCTGAGCCGCCACGGCATCGCAAGAAAACCCGGCTTCATCAACCAGCCATAAAAACAGGCTCCGTCCGAGCCTGTTTTTATATTTTCGCCGGCAAGCGGATTGGCATCATTATTGCTTATTAAAAGAGGTATTAGAAAATAAGTTGATGGAGGTGCAGCATATGACAGACATAAATGCCGAGACTCCTCTTGTACCTTTGAGCAGCAAACGGCACTGGAAAGAAGTCGCGCTGTGGAAAGACGTGACGGATGAGCAGTGGAACGATTGGCTTTGGCAGCTGACGCACACGATCCGCACGTTGGACGATCTGAAGAAAGTCGTCCAGCTGGCGCCGGATGAAGAAGAAGGCGTCCGTATTTCGACTCAGACGATTCCTTTAAATATAACGCCCTACTACGCATCCCTGATGCATCCCGATGACCCCCGCTGTCCGATCCGGATGCAGTCCGTTCCGATTTCCGCCGAGCTGTTGAAAACGAAATATGATCTGGAAGATCCGCTCTACGAGGATGAGGATTCGCCTACGCCAGGCTTAACCCACCGCTATCCGGACCGCGTGCTGTTCCTGGTAACCAACCAGTGCTCCATGTACTGCCGATACTGCACGCGCCGCCGTTTCTCCGGTCAGGTGGGAATGGGGGTGCCGAAGAAGCAACTGGACGACGCCATCGCCTATATCCGGAAAACGCCGGAGGTTCGCGACGTGCTGCTGTCCGGCGGTGACGGCTTATTGATCAATGACAACATCCTTGAGTATATATTGAAAAATTTGCGGGCGATTCCCCATGTGGAGATTATCCGGATCGGTACGCGCGCTCCGGTTGTTTTCCCGCAGCGCATCACGGACAATTTATGCGCGATTCTAAGAAAGTATCATCCGGTCTGGCTGAACACCCACTTCAACCATCCGCTGGAAATAACGGCCGAAGCCAGAAAGGCATGCGAAATGCTGGCCGATGCGGGCGTTCCGCTGGGCAATCAGGCGGTCATTCTGGCAGGTATTAACGACAGCACCGTTATCATGAAGAAGCTCATGCATGAGATGGTGAAAATCCGCGTACGCCCCTACTATATTTATCAGTGCGACTTGTCTGAAGGAATCGGCCATTTCCGGGCGCCAGTGTCCAAGGGGCTCGAAATTATTGAAGCGCTGCGCGGCCACACCTCCGGCTACGCCGTACCGACCTTCGTAATCGACGCTCCCGGCGGCGGCGGAAAAATCGCGCTGCAGCCCAACTATTTGATCTCGCAAAGCCAGGATAAAGTGATTCTGCGAAATTATGAAGGGGTCATCGTCGGATATCCCGAGCCGCAAAATTATAACCCGGGCCGGGCGGACGAATATTTCAACGAAATCTACGGCCTAACGAAGCCGGCGGAAAGCACCGGAGTCATCGCCCTCATGAAAGACGAAAAATTTAATCTGGTGCCAGAAAATTTGCGCCGGATCGGCCGAAGAAAGCTGTACGAGGAGTCGCCGGAGCATGCCTCCCTCAAGGACCGCCGTCAGAAGAGGGACGAGATGAAACAGAAGCTAATGAAGGCTGGGGATAAGAAAGAAAAAGAAAAGGAGAACGCGCTTTCCAAAGACGATTTACCGCAATAAATATTACGGCGACACAGCTATATTGGATAATTACAGTAACTTTAGGCTTTTTAGCCTTTGCATTTGCTCTATAGTGGAAATTATCCAATGTAGAACACCCAAAGAGCTCATTTTACTCGAAAGTTTCGATTTTAGCTGATTTTTACTGTACGAAATCCAATGTAGCTCCGCGCTCCAACAAACTTCCGCTCTTATCCTGTACGGAATCCAATGTAGCCCCCGAGTTAGTCTGACTATGGAGATAGTGGAGCGCTGATTAGCCGGATCCCTAACATTGGAGGTTAGCGAAGTGCAAGCGTTGGGCTATATTGGATAAATACAGTGACTATTGACTTTAAGGCCTCTGCATGTGTTCTATATTGGATTAATTCCAATGTAGAGTGCCCAGTGAACGCCCATTATCCTCGAAAATACCGATTCCCGCTCATTTTACTGTACGAAATCAAATGTAGCTCCGCGCTCCGACAAACTTCTGCTCTTATCCTGTACGAAATCCAACGTAGACCACTTATCACCTAGATAGGTGGAGGTAAGTAAAGGGCTGTTCCTGAAGGTTTTTAACCTTTTGGAACAGCCCTTCTTTTCATGCAGGTTACCTGGCAGTCGTATATAACTTTCGCTTATTTCTTAAAGCATACCAGCTTCAGCTCGGTCATCTCCTGGACCGCGTACTTGACCCCTTCCCGCCCGATTCCGCTGTCCTTGACGCCCCCATAGGGCATATGGTCCACGCGGAAGGTCGGGATATCGTTGATCATGACGCCGCCCACTTCCAAAGCCTCCGCCGCACGAAGCGCCGTTCCAAGGTCCCGGGTGTAGATGCCTGCCTGGAGTCCGAATCTGGAATCGTTCACCTCCCGGATCGCTTCATCCATTGTCGCCACTTTGTTGATCATGACGATCGGGGCAAAAGCTTCCCGGCAGGACAAGCTCGCCTGAGGGTCCACATGAAGCAGGACGGTTGGAGTCACGACGTTCCCTTCCCGCCTGCCGCCGGTTGCGATGACCGCGCCCCGCTCCCGGGCTTCCTCGATCCACTGCATGGAGCGCTCCGCATCCCCGGAGCTGATCAACGCGGACACATCAGTATCCGGATCCAGCGGGTCGCCCAGCTTCAACGTTTCGGTTTGCGCGACGAATTTCCGGACGAATTCGTCGAACAGCTGCTCATGCACATAAATGCGCTGCAGGGAGATGCATATTTGCCCGGCAAAGGAGAATGCTCCCGTGACAGCCCTTGCCATCATGGCATCCGCGTCGACATCCTTATCGACGATCAGCGCCGAATTGGAGCCGAGTTCAAGAGTAACCTTCTTTATACCGGCCTTATGGCGGATCGCGATTCCAACATCCGGGCTGCCCGTGAAGGTAACGGCCTTCACGCGGCCATCCATAACCAGAAGATCCCCGATCGCGCTTCCGCTGCCCGTTACCACATTTAACGCTCCCTTGGGCAAACCGGCTTGCTGCAGAAGCTCCGCGAGCAGCAGCGCGGTTAACGGCGTCTGGCCCGCCGGCTTTAATACGATGGTGTTGCCTGCCGCGATTGCCGGACCTACCTTGTGAGCAACCAGATTCATCGGAAAGTTGAACGGGGTAATGGCGGCGACGACCCCGAGCGGCTGACGGATCGTATACGCGATCCGGTCTTCTCCTCCCGGGGCGGCGTCCATCGGAATCGTTTCCCCCTGGATACGTCTAGCCTCTTCCGCGGCGAATTTGTAGGTCATGACCGTCCTCGCCGCTTCTTGCCTGGCCGCCTTGAGCGGTTTGGCCGTTTCGAGCGCAATCAAGCGGGCGCATTCCTCCGCCTTCTCCCCGATCAAGGCGGACAGCCTCTCCAGAATGGATGCACGCTCATGCGCCGGCATCCGGGCCATAACCGGCCTCGCCTTCTCCGCCGCTTCAATGGCGCGGTTTACTTCGGCTGAGCCGGCATAAGCAATTTCGGCAATTTGCCCGCCGCCGTAAGGCGCATACAAGGGACGGTATTCGCCGGCTTCTACCCAATCCCCATCGATAAACAATCGCTTCCTCATTCCGGTCACCTCCTCTCTCTATTTAAGTATGAATATCGCTGCGAACGCAACTTTTGAGCGCATTTTCCAGCACATCGAGGCCTTCCTCCAGCTGCTCTTCCGAAATGACGAGCGGGCACAGAAGACGAATAACGTTGCCGTACAAGCCCGCTCCCATTACGATCAAGCCCCGTTTATGCGCCTCCTGCAGCACGCGGGCCGTCAGCTCTTTATCCGGCTCCTTCGTCGCCGGATCCTTGACCAGCTCGATTGCGCTCATCGCCCCGAGCGTGCGGACGTCCCCGATCCGGCTTACTTCCTGCTGCAGCCTGACTAATCGCCCGCTGATCACCGCCCCGATCGATACCGCCCGCTCCGCAAGACGCTCTTCCTTTATCATTTCAATGACCTTCAGCGCCGCCGCGCAGCCAAGCGGGCTTCCGCCGAAGGTGCCGCCGATTTCGCCGACGTTCGGCGCATCCATCATTTCCGCGCGGCCGGTTACCGCGCTGATCGGAAGACCGGCAGCGATCGATTTGGACATCGTCATCAGGTCCGGTACTACCCCAAAGTGTTCGATGCCGAAGCTTTTGCCCGTTCTTCCGAAGCCGGTTTGCACCTCGTCGGCAATAAACACGATGCCGTATTGCTCGCATATCGCCTTGACGCCCTGCACGAATCGGACCGAAGGAATGACGAAGCCGCCTTCGCCTTGAACCGGTTCCATGATGACCGCGGCAACCTCTTCGCCCGGAACTTCTGACAGGAAGAAATCCTCGAATTTCCGCAAAAGGTAAGCATCGAGCTCATCGGGCGCGAGACCGAAAGGAGCGCGATAATAGTAAGGATAAGGAATTTTATATGTGTCAGGGGCGAAGGGACCGAAGCCGTTTTTGTACGGCTTCACTTTACTGGTCAAGGACATCGCCATATAGGTTCGGCCGTGAAAGCCGCGCTCGAAGGAGATGACCGCCCGTCTCCCCGTATATTTGCGCGCGATCTTGACCGCATTCTCGACGGCCTCCGCTCCGCTGTTCATAAAAAACGTTTTCTTCGGATGGCTTCCCGGCGTGATCAGGTTCAGCTTCTCCGCCAATTCCACATAAGGTTCATACATGACGACGTGAAAGCAGGGATGGATATATTTCTCCAGCTGGGCTTTCAGCGCTTCCGCCACTTTGGACGGACAATGGCCGACGTTTAATGATCCGATCGCGCCGGCGAAATCGATGAAGGTATTCCCGTCGACGTCGGTGAGCAGTGCCCCCTCCGCTTTGGCCGCAAAGGTGGGAACCGTATTGAACGGCCCTCTCGGCACGGCATCCGCGCGCCGCTTCAGCAGCTCTCGCGCGATTGGACCGGGCAGCTCGCTTTTGATCTCGATGGACTTTTTCCGATCAGACTCCATCTCCCTTTCCCTCCAATCCGCACCACTCAATCAATGTCAGCGCAATAATTTCCGCCGCTTCGAAAACATGGTCCAGCTTAATGTATTCGTTCGGGTAATGAGCGGCTTCCGTGACGCCCGGGCCGAATACAATGCAGGGGGTCTCACCCAGCAGCGTCAGCAGGCCGCCGTCCGTTCCCCATGGCGACGCCTCGATGACGGGCTCCTGCAGCAGAACCTCCCTATACTGCTCCGACAACGTCCGGATGAGCGTATGCTCCAGGCTTACGCTGCCCGGCACCCATCTGGCGCCGAACCATTCCACCGCCGGCGGATGCTCCTCGAACCATGGATCCTTCTCCTTCAGCCGCCCCATCCACCGGATCATCTCTTCCTTGGCCTGCTCCAGCTTCTCCTCGGGGGCGACGCCGAACCTTCCTTCCAGCGTTACCGTATCCGGAACGGAGGACGGCCAATTCCCGCCCTTAATGACGCCGATATTGATCGGGAACGGAATCGGATTGCGGGCATATAACGGATCGGAGACAGCGGCGTTCCTTGCTTCCTCCAGCTCGCGGATATGCGCGATGACCGCCATGCTCTTATCGATCGCGCTCACGCCTTCGTACCGGGTCCCCCCGTGTGCGGAACGGCCCTTAACTTCGATGCGGAACCACATCGAGCCCTGCTGCTTGGGAAAAATCCTGAGGTTGGTCGGCTCCGGAATGAGTGCGGCGTCGGCTTTGTACCCCTTCAGGATCGCCGCCAGCGTCCCGGCTCCGCCGCTTTCTTCCTCTATGACGCTTTGGAAGATGATGTCGCCCTTCAGCCGGATCCCGAATCCGCGGACTGCTTGGACTGCCAGCAGCAGTGACACGATTCCTCCCTTCATATCCGTCGCGCCGCGTCCGAACAGCTTGCCGTCCGCGACTTTGCCGCTGAACGGATCATCGTGCCACTGCCCGGCGTCTCCCTCCGGCACAACATCCATATGTCCGTTCAAAATGATCGATCGTCCCCCTCCCGATCCTCTCCATATGCCGACGACATTGGGACTGCCTGCAAAGCGGCTGCGCGGAGAATAAAAAAAAGGATGGGCTTCGAGCGCTTCGCCGTCCGGTTCCCACACCTCCACATCCATGCCCAACCCTCGCAGCTTGCCGGCAATGAGCAGTTGGGCTTCCCGCTCGTTCCCCTGGGTGCTCGGCAATCTGACCATGTCCTGCAGCAGGCTCGTGCCTTCTTCCCGGTGGTTATGCATCCACTCGCGAATACGAGCTTTGAATGAAGCCGGATCGCCTTTCATGTCATTCCCTCCTTTGGATAAGGCCGGTCTACGTAATGATTGAGATATTCTCCGGTATGATCAAGGCCGCTTCCGTATATCGAACGACGTCCTCAACCGTATATGGAGCCATTACCTCCCGTAAAATCAACCCTTCGGCGCCTACCTCCATAACCGCCATATCGGTAATGATCAAATCAACGCATTCACGCGCGGTAAGCGGCAGCCCGCACTGCTTCCTGATTTTCGATTCTCCCTGTTGATTTACATGATTCATCAGGACGACGACCTTCTTCGCTTTTTGGGCCAGCTCCATAGCCCCTCCAATGCCGGATACGCGCTTGCCCGGCACGATCCAGTTGGCCAGATCCCCGCCCTCGCTCACCTCAAGCGCCCCGAGTATCGTCATGTCGATGCAGCCCCGGCGAATCATCGCGAATGCAATCGCGCTGTCGCAATAGGAGGCGCCGTTTACTATTGTGATGGGATAGCCCCCCGCATTGCACAGGAAAGGGTCTTCCTCTCCCGGATCCGGCGCTCTGCCGGCGAACAGAATGCCGTTCTCAGCATGAAACACGACGTGAACGCCTTCCGGTATAAAATCCGCTACAAGCGTCGGGATGCCGATGCCTAGATTGACGACCATCCCGTTCTTCAATTCCAGGGCAGCCCGCTTCGCTATTCGGCTGCGCGTTTCTTCTCCCATACCCATTGCCAGCTCACCCCTTTGCCCGGAATGACCATATCGACAAAAACGCCCGGCGTGACGATCGACTCCGGGTCCAGTCCGCCAAGCGGCACGATTTCATCCGCTTCCGCGATCGTGATCCGTCCGGCCATGGCGACTAACGGATTAAAATTCCGGCCGCTTTTGTCGTAAACCAAATTGCCGTAAGGATCCGCCCTTTTCGCATGAACGATGGCCACATCGGCCGTCAGCGCCGGTTCGATCAAGTACGTCTTCCCCCCTACGGACAACGTCTCTCTACCTTCGCCCATTAAGGTGCCGACGCCGACATCGACCAAGATGCCGCCAAGGCCGACGCCGCCCGCCCGAATTTTCTCGGCCAGCGTCCCTTGCGGATAAAAGACGACCTCCATACTCCCTTCCGTCATCCGTTTGCCGGCAAACGGATTGGAGCCGATGTGGGAGGTGATAACCTTGGCGACCCTCCCAAGCGTGACTAACGGGCCAATGCCGATCTGCGGAAATCCGGTATCGTTGCCGATGAGAATAAGGTCTTTGACTCCTTTGGCCACGATCCCTTCCGCAAGGGAAGGAGGCGTGCCGATCCCGCCGAAGCCGCCGTACATGAGCGTCATGCCGTCGGTGATGACGGCCAGCGCCTCCTCGAGCGTTCTGATCTTGCTTAACCCTGCTCCCGACCCGTTTCCGGAACCGGCTCCAGCCGGAATACCGGATGAGGTATCGAATCCGTCCGAGACGCCAGCCGAAAGCCCGGCATCCCCTCCAGCTTCGTTTCCATTCCCGTTTGTACCGCGCGCCATCATTTCTCTTCCACCTCCGCTTCTCCGAGCTCCCGCGTCACTTCCTCCAGCGTTTCCTTCAGGAGAGCGGTCAGCAAATCGATCTCCTCACGTTTGATTACAAGCGGAGGAGCGATAATAATCGCATCTCCTTCCCCTTCCGCCCCGCCTGCTGCAGGATAGACGAGAAGTCCTTTATGAAACGCTTTGTCAACGATCCGGGAGGTAACGCCGAGCCCGGATGGAAACGGCTGCTTGGCGGTACGGCCTGCAACCAGTTCAATGGCCAGGAGCAGGCCCTTGCCCCGCACATCTCCGATCATTTCGAATTGCTGCGCAAGTTCGTGTAACCGGGAAAGCAAATAGGCGCCGCTCGTCTCGGCGGCTTCCGCCAGCCGGAGCTTGCCGATATAGTCCAAAACCGCAAGGGAAACCGCCGCCGATTGCGGATTCGCGCTGTACGTATGGCCGGACATGATACTCTTGGAACCCTGCAGGACGGGTTCCATCACATGATCGCTGACAAGCGCGGCCGCCATCGGTGTATAGCCGGCGCTCATGCCTTTGCCCAGTGCGATCAGGTCCGGCTCGACGCCCCAATGCTCCAGGCCGAACATTTTTCCCGTCCGGGCGATCCCGGTCATCACTTCATCGGCAATGAACAGAATCTCGTTCCGTTCGCAAATGTCCTTGATCTTCCGGTAATAACCCTCAGGTGGTACAACGGCCCCGCCCGCAGCTCCAATGATCGGCTCCGCGATAAAAGCCGCAATATGCTCAGCCCCGATCCGCCCGATTGCGGTCTCCAGATCGTCCGCACACATCAACTCGCACGCCGGAAAGGCAGCGCCAAACGGACAGCGGTAGCAATAGGGGGGCGCCACGACCGGAAAATCCTCCAGCAAAGGGAGAAACCGTCTCCGTCTTGCGGCGTGGCCGGACATCGATAAGGCGCCCATCGTAATCCCGTGATAGCTCATCCGGCGGGAAATAATTTGATACTTCTCCGGACGTCCCCGCTCCTGCCAGTGCTGAATCGCGATCTTCATGGCCGTCTCCGTCGCTTCGGAGCCGCTGTTCACGAAGAACGCCCAGTAATCGCCTCCCGGCGCCAATTCGCTCAGCTTCCGCGCCAGCTCCTCGGCCGGTTCGCTCGTGAACTGGGAACGGTAAACGAAGGATACTTTGCTTGCCTGCTCGAGCATCGCGTCGGCAACTTCTTGAACGCCGTGCCCGATACTTGCCGTCACGGCGCCGGAGCAAGCATCCAGATACGATTTGCCCTGCTCGTCGTACAGAAATACGCCTTTCCCGTATTGAACCGCGGGATAAGAACGACCCAGTAGCGGTTTAATCAAATGTTCCCGCTGCATCTCGACAGCCTCCCCCTGGTTTTGCTCCGTGCGCTCATTTAAAATAAAACTTATTAATCCGCGGCGCATTCATCAGCTCTTCATAGCGGAATCGGCTCCCCAAGGCGGACGCGTCATTCAAATACAGCGCCTCTTCCACTTTCTGCGACATGCTCTCGGAAACATAGCTGCCGCAGCGCGGACAATCGATTGCCGGAATATCCAATATCTCTACCGACGATTTGCCGTCCGGCATAATCCAATAGCAGTCTTTAACGCCTTCCTTGCTGTCTTCCGCATCGCACCATATGCATGTCATGCCCGTTTGTCCCTCCTAAACGTTTTGTGGGCCGAACCTCTCTACCCTTCTTAATTTAAGCAAACGCCATGCCAACTTTGGAAGGGCGGTACATTCTCCCCAGTGGGGATGAAGCGCCGGATCTGCTGCAAAAGATTTTGCAGCGGTTCATTTTTTTGCAGCAAGCCGTCAAAACCCGGTAGGCAATGGCCGATGAGACCGGATGGGTACCTTCATATTGGCCGATCCGCGGAACTGGCATCCTTTTTGCACATAAATACGTACAGAACCATTCGCTTTAAGCGTATGCTTTCGAAGCGAAGTTTTGCCTCGCAAAACTTTTTAGGAGGAACCCTCATGCCAAAGGACCTTTACTATATCAATCAGGTCGAGACCGGAAACGGCTGCACCGTTCATTACTGCCTCGATGCCTTTAACAAAAGGCTGCGCGTAGACGACTATGAGGGAAATATCGATTCGCTCTTCGAGTTTGCCTGCGGGATCGCCACGCAGCGTGCGCTGACCAAACTTTTCATTAAATCCCGTCAAGAAGATTGGGAGACCTTCTTATCAAAAGGATGTATGCTGGAGGGGATTTACAAAGGCTATTTTGACGGCAGGGATGCTTACTGCATGGCCTACTATTTGGACCTTGAACGACGTACAAGCGACTATTGGATTGAGGAAGATCATATTTTGAGGCAGGTGCTGGAGCTGCCGCTGAGGCCGGACCGCCCCACAGCGGCTGACGGTGCCCAGCTGCGAATGGCTTCGCCGGATGATGCCGAAGCACTCGCTGCATTGTACGGCCGTATTTTTAAAACCTATCCGGTACCGATGCATGATGCTTCTTATGTCGAGAAGGCGATGCGGGAAGGTACGGTATTCTATATCATCGAACATTCCGGCGAGCTTATCAGCGCCGCTTCGGCTGAAATCAACACGGTATATCGGAACGCCGAAATGACCGATTGTGCCACCCTACCAACCTATCGCGGCAAGGGTCATATGCGGCTGCTCCTTCAAGCCTTAGAGGATGAACTTGCCGGGCGGAATATCCGCTGTCTGTATTCTTTGTCCCGCGCGCTTTCTTTTGGAATGAACGCCGTTTTCCGCCAGATGGGGTACCGGTATTGCGGCAGGCTGACGAAAAACTGCGATATCTATGACAAATTCGAAGATATGAATCTATGGGTGAAGCTATAGCCGTTTGCGGTTCACGGACGAGGAGATGCCCATCTCCTCCCGGTATTTAGCCACCGTACGTCTGGAAATCCGAATGCCCTCCTGTGTCATGCGATCTGCCAGCTGTTGATCCGAGTATGGCTTCTTGCGGTTTTCGCCACCGATTAACTCCTTTATTTGAGCCTTCACACAGTCTGCGGAAGCCGAATCGCCTGAGTCCTGCTGATAGCCGGAAGGGAAGAAGGATTTCAGCTCGAAGACGCCCCAAGGCGTTTGAGCGTATTTACCTGCGATCACGCGGCTGACAGTCGATTCATGCAGGCTCACTATGTCCGCAATCCGCTTCAGGTTCATCGGCTTGAGACGGGAAATCCCTTCTCTGAAAAAGTCTATCTGCTCCTCGACGATCGCCTGCGTCACGCGAAACAAGGTGTCCCGCCTCTGCTCAATGCACTTGATGAAGAAGACCGCCGCGTTCAGCTTTTTAGAAAGAAATGCCTTTGCCTCGTCATGATCCCCGCCTTCCTTAAGCAGCCGTTCATAATGAACGTTAATGGAGAGACGGGGCGCTGCCGCGTTATGAACGGTGACAACGAACCGCTCCCCCGCCTGCTCGACTCTGACGTCCGGTAGGATATAGGGAATGTCGCCTGCAGCGAATGCCGCGCCCGGACGGGGATTCAGCTCCTTCAGCGTTTCGATCGCCTCCTGCATTTCACCCGAGGCGGCCTGCAGCCTTACGGCCAATCGATAAATGGAGTGATACGCGATAGCTTCGAGATGATGCCGAATCAGGACGGGAACAAGCGGCGGACAAGCCGGCAGGCGATTCGCCTGAATGATCAGGCATTCCTTCAAATCTCGCGCCCCGACGCCGGCAGGCTCAAAGCTCTGCAAGATGTCGAGCGCTTGCTCCGCCTCACCGCGGTCGACCTGCAAAGCATCGGCGATATCTGCTAACGACAGCTCCATATACCCGTTCTCGTCCAGATTTCCGATCATATATGTGATGATTTGTCGGACAGAGCGCGGAATGCCGGTCAGCACATTCAATTGCTCCTTGAGGTGCTTCTCCAGGGTAGCGTCCTTCCATACCGCTTGATGAAGCGGATCATAATCGGAATTATACACGCCGGCTGGGCCGGCTCCGGGCTCAGGCG
The DNA here is from genome assembly GCA_051750645.1 of Bacillota bacterium. Taxonomy (GTDB): domain Bacteria; phylum Bacillota; class Bacilli; order Paenibacillales; family Paenibacillaceae; genus Pristimantibacillus. The sequence continues at coordinate 93,593 of JBNJJW010000016.1, forward strand.
GTTGCCTAAGCTGCCGCATGTAATATTCCGCATAGTCACCCCAATCGGTCCCGGAGGGATCCAGCATCGGATTTTCCTGAAGCTCCTGCCGGATGCATTCGAGTAAATCCGGGGTCGGGAGCTGAAGAATCTTGATCGCCTGCCGAAATTGCGGCGTCATGCGCATTTTGGCCGTTTGCTGCTGATACATGCCGTAACCCGGGCTCATCGGAATCATCCTTTAGGCTTTTGCTCTATTTTATTCCGGATGCTCGGCCATTTTGTCAACGGTATACGGGTGCCGTCAATCGGATTTCCAAAATAAAAAAGGCACCGGTCAATGACCGGTACCATCATATTAAGATTCACAACATCGACGTTTACTTCAAAGTAATTTCTCTTCCTGCTTATCCCCGCTTGAACTACCCCTTCTTAAAATCAATTGATGTTTGAAGAAGGGGATTCCTAAGAACTTCACCCTAACGGGCAAATCGTGGATTAGGCTATCCCCGTAGTCCCTACGGTTAGAAGCCTGATGGCTTCGTTTCTCAGATTAATGCTTGCGTTCAGGTCGCGATGGTGATGACTGCCGCAGCTTGGGCATTCCCATTCACGCAAAGCGAGATTCTTTACGTCTTTGTTCTTCATTCGACAGCAGGAGCATATTTGGCTGCTGGCAAAGCCCCGCGCCACGGCAATCACCTGTTTGCCATACCAGCCTGCTTTGTACGCAAGCATCGTACGAAATTGAGACCATGATACTTCGCTGATCGCTTTGGCAAGGTTTGCGTTTTTCAACAGGTTTTTTACCGCTAAATCCTCGATCCCGATGATGTCGTGGTTTTTGACGATCTCGGTAGAGATTTTATGCAAGTAATCGTTTCGAGCGTTTGCAATGCGCTCATGAATACGGGCAATCCGAATCCGCTGCTTATGCCAATTCGAAGAACCTGTTGTTCGTCTGGCAAGTATTCGCTGTGCGTTTGCTAACTTCTGTTCTAATCGCTTAAACCACTTCGGATTCTGATAGACGGTTCCATTACTTACAACAGCAAAATCCTTTAGACCAACATCAATCCCGCATGCGGAATCGGTTCTAGGCAACGCCTGCACTTCGGTTTCTGTCAAAAGTGAAACGAAGTATTTACCACTTGGATTGAGGCGAATCGTAGCATTTAGTATTCTTCCCTCGACCTCACGACTTTTTGAAAAACGAACCAAACCGAGCTTCGGCAGCTTGATATGGTTGCCTGACACCGTAATATTGCCATTCGTTTGTTTGGTCGTATACGATTGTACAGCATTCTTTTTGCTTTTGAATCGTGGTTTGTCATTTTGCTTCTTGTAGTAGCGAGTATATGAATCATTTAGATTTTCAAGCGATTTTTGTAAGGCGATACTATCCGCTTCTTTAAGAAAAGGATAATGCTGTTTTAACTCCCGAACGCCTTTGATGGCTTCATATTTGTTAAAAAAATCGCCTTTCCACTCATTCGAAGGCAATTGACCGCTTTGCTTCATTTCTTCGACAATGTGCCAATAGGCATCTTTTTCCAGTTGCTTGGCCAAGAAAAAATTAAACACAAAACGAGTGCAGCCTATCGTTTTGTTCATGAGTGTTGCTTGTTCTTTGTTCGGATAGATACGAAATTTGTAGGCTTTATGGACGAGTATTGGGATCACCCCCTCATCCAAATTATAGCACATATGTTCGTATTTATGAACCAAAAAGAAATCGATTCATCTCCCCCTTACTATGTTGAAGAGGGAGTCTTCTCGACTGAGATGATAAAGCGGAACCAGTCGAAGTCGAAGTTGCTGCCCGGCAGGAAGATGAATGTCACTTTCTGTATCCCCGTTACCTGTTCCAATTCAAACACCCGTTCTTCGTATCCATCGGATTTCTCAAATTCCACGAGTTGATTGCTTTCGCCGTTCTCTCCGGCAAATCGAATATGGATCGTATTCTTATCGATCGGCGATCTCCCGTTTATGGCTAGCTTCGAAGCACCTTCGCCGGTAAAATCCATATGCGTAAACTCAAGGGAGACGTTATTCCCGATGCCTTCCACGCGGTCGTCCGCGAAGGTAAAGGTATCCCCGTAAATCCGGTCGCAGGCAGCCGCCGAATTTCGTTCGAAAGCCCGGTTCTGTCGTTCAAAGGAAAATCCTTTGATATGCACCTTCTGACGAAGCACGAAGCAGATCGATGTAATTCCGCGAAGTCTCTTGGTCAAGCGATACGTTTCTTCTTGATACACATTCCACTTGGACGGCTTCTGATAAATCACGTCGGCCACTAAGGAGCTGTCCTTCTCGCCGGGCATCCCTTCCCAAATTTGCATCGCATATTCTTCGCTGGATAAGGCAAAGACCGGTATCGTAATGGTGTCGGAGCCATATGGACCGAAGTCGATATCGCGGAAGCCTACGTGCGTTTCGCCGTCTCTGCTGGTCGCAACGCCTCTCTCGTTGCCGTTTCCGACATCGCCCTTGCTGTAATCGTAAAGGCCCGCCGAAATAAATCCATACGGATCCTTGTAGGCTGTTCCCAGACCCGTTGCCTTAAACTCCAATTGGGAGATGAGCTTCGTCTTGTCCGTGCCGTTCCTGCTCTTGCAGCGCAGACGGAATGTACCGTCTCCGATGGCTGTGATCTTCGCCTCAAGTCCGTTCGCTTCGACCTTCGCGATATTCGAGTCGATTCCTTCGTCCGTTACGGCGCGCCACTCGACGTCTCGATACGTGGCGTTTTCCGGCCATAATAGGGCTCGAACGGTAATTTCCTTGGCGAATTCATCAAAGTCTTGTCCCGAGTCGCTGATGATTTCGATCTTACGAAGCGGAATTTCATCGCAGCCTCCTGTCAGACACGGCAGCTCTTGATTTCTCGTATTCGCTGAAATCCCTTCCGGAACTCCGTCTTTCGCGGGATGCGATTCGAATTCCGCCATCTCGATTCGCATGCCCTCGGAGGATACTTCGATTTTGATTTTACCCGGCTCCAGCGCCGCACCGATAATCGCCATCAACTTACCGCTGAACAATCTTCTGCTTATTCCCTTGTACGGATCAAAATCCGTGCTGTCGCCGTTATCAAGCCCAAGCAATCGGCCTGCCCCTGTCACCTTGACTTGCACGCGGTTGTTCGCATTTTCTACCGGATGACCCTGGTCGTCCAACATACCGATTTTGACGAAAATCAAATCAGTGCCGTTCGCCGTAAGAACCTCTTTATCCGCTTGGAGACGAATACTGTCCGCATCCCCGAAGGATCTGTGAACATCGGTCGCTATGACTTTGCCTGTTTCGTCGTAAGCGATGGCCTTGATTTCTCCTTCCGCATAAGGCACCTTCCACCAGCCAACAAGCTGCGATCCATGCTCGTGATCGATTTCGTGCGTTCCAATCGTCGTCCCATTGAACAGTAGCTCGATCTTAGGAGCGTTTGAGCATACGCGAACGTCGATGATTTGCCCGTCATTGAAATCCCAGTACGGGAAGACGTGCACCATCGGATTCGTGCGATAATCGGTCCATGCGGCCTGGTAGATGTAATAGGAATCTTTCTTGAACGTAGCCGTATCAATCTGACCGAAATAAGAATTCTTCGTATGGTACGGCGTCGGTTCCCCGATATAGTCGAAGCCGGTCCATAGGAATTGACCCAAGGAGAACGGCGTATCCCGCTCGGCCAAAATGCAGGCTTCCGCCGACTTGGCCCCCCAGCTTGTCGAGCTGTTCCCGAGGGCGGAGCACTGCACATCATCATCGGCAAGAATCGATTTCTCGAACGGAAAATGGTAAATCCCTCTGCTCTGGACGACCGAAGCGGTCTCGCTGCCGTAAATGATCCAATCCGGATGCTCTTCGTGATGCTTATGGTAATATTTCTCCGCGTAATTGTAGCCGGTAACCTTCACGATATCGGCGCATTTCTGCGCATTCTCCCATGGCATATAATTCGACCCGATCGTAACCCGCGCATTCTGCTTCGGATCGAATTCTAATACATATTCCATGAGCATTCTGGTGACTTCCTGCCCCCGCTCGTCCGCATGAGTGTCGTAAATCTCATTCCCGATGCTCCACATAATCAGGCTCGGATGATTGCGGTCCCGCAGCACCCAGCTCTTCACGTCGCGATAAGCCCATTCTTTGAAAAATCTCGCGTAATCGTAAGTCGTCTTGGATCGTTCCCACATGTCGAACGCCTCCGAAACAACGAGCAGTCCCATCTCGTCCGCCAAATGCATGAGCTCCGGAGCCGGCATATTATGCGCCGTGCGAATGGCGTTGACGCCCATTTCTTTCAGCATCACGAATCTTCTTCGCAGCGCATGGACGTTAAACGCCGCTCCTAGAGCACCCAGGTCATGATGCTCGCAAACGCCGTTCAATTTCAGCTTCTTCCCGTTCAACAGAAATCCCTGCTCCGGGTCGAGAACAATGCTCCGAAATCCCAGAGGCAGCGTGACCGTCTCCAGTTCTTCGCTCAGCTGTCCCTTGGCCGGTTCGCTCGCTTCCCGCTGCATTCGCGTGACGATCCGGTACAGATTCGGCTCGTCCGTGCTCCATAACAAGCGGTTAAGATCTGGCGGGTTGTCGTGATCGACCCGCGTCCTGCTGTTACCCGCTCCGAAGCGGCAGCGACCGTCTGGTCCTGGTATAGGATATCGTGCGAAATAAGCACATCTTCTTCGATTTGTACGTCCGTGTCGATTTCCACCAGCCAGCGGTCGCCATGCTGCTTGGTTGAGACATACACGCCTTCAGTAACAATGTGATTGTTGTCCCGTTCCTTCAACCAGACGTTCCGATAGATGCCTGCTCCCGAATACCAGCGGCTGTTCGGACTCTGGTGCACGACTTTCACGACGATTTCATTTTCCCCTTCGATTACTGCGTCTGTGATCTCATGTTCGAAGGAAGAATATCCGTATTTCCATTCGCCAACAAGCTGACCGTTTACGTATACGGAGGAATCCATGTACACGCCTTCGAAGCCTATCAGCAGTTGCCGTTCGCTCCATGTCCGGGTAAATTTTTTGCGGTACCAGCCGATACTGTTCTCGTAAAGCGCCAATGTATCATAGATCAACCAATCATGGGGGAGATCTACCGGTTCGAAGTGAAGCCCGGCATGATCCGTAACGTCCAGACCGCTTTTGGCAAATTCCCAACCATCGTTAAAAAGGATTTTCGTATTCATGGTCGAACCACTCGCTTTCACAGATATTGGGATACTCCTCGTTCTTAAGCGGCAACCGCTCGTTTCGCGATGACTTTCTGTCTAATATTCTGGAAAAGGCTAGGTGCATCCTCCTTTGGAAGACCGCACCTAGCCCCTTTTTTAAACCTTAATAGCCCAGCAAGCTCTTGGTCTTCCCGAAAATATCATTCGCCATGTCCGTATAACGCGTGCTGCCGTTCGCTTCGACCTGAGCCTTATAGCTGTCCCACTTATCAAAGCTTTCTTGACCGGTAATAAATTTTAACGTCATCGTTTTCACGTAATCCATAAGCGGCGTCGAGATGAGGTTCATCTGTTCGCTTTCCTCCGGTGAACCCATAATCGGCGGTGCCAGCTTACGTGGCTCCCGTGTCGACTGGACGCGGTTCACGAAATCCTTCTCGCCTTCGGTCATCTTGGACAATCTCAGCTTTGCAGAGCCCCCGTACGCGAACACCCCGCCGGCGAAGCCGTAATCGACGTTCAGCTGCTTCGCTGCGCCTTCGTTCATCCCGTTGTAATAGATATCCGGTTTGAGCACGATGTTTCCGTTTGCATCCAGGTCATACGTTTCGCCTTTTACGCCCCACAAGCTGAGCGTTTGACCTTCATTAGAATACCAGAGCCAGTCGACGAAACGAAGATCTTGATAAAGCCTTCTTCGCCTAAATCGTCTAGCGCGTACTGACTGATCATAATACCGTTCTCCAAACGGGAAGTCTCGACCTGAAGCTTTCCTCGGTCCGCCGGGTTGAACGATCATATACAATTCGCTGTTCGGATCTTGCATTTTGCTCTTGAAATCCGCCAGTACCTGATAGATTCCGCTTATCACGTTAACACTAAGAATGACGGGTATGCATAAGATCACGGCGTACGATACAATCCATCGAAACGCCACACTTCGCGTGAAGTTTCCCCTGCCCCAATTCAATTCGAATCCCCCTAAATCACTTTTCTTTTTGTACATTTTCTATCATAGCACGAACCGGAATGGAGCTTCATATGTACAATTTGAAACTCTATGTACAGTTTGTGCAATCTATAGCGATTCTTCCCGAAAACGCAGGCTTCGAGAGAGATGACAAAAGCCGCTCTTGTTTTTAACTCAGAGCGGCTTTTTAGGATTTAATTAATTGGACCACAGCACGACTGTAGCTAATGCAGGAATCCACTTTCATGCAGCTGAGTGACGGCTTCAAGCAGGCTGGCAAAAATATAGTCCGGCTTAATGCCCGCCGGCTCCTTCTCACCAATGAAGATAGTCTTAACTCCTGCAGCATGACCCGCCCCAATGTCCACGTCACGATCGCCGACCATAAAGCTTTGAGACCGGTCGATGTCGTAGTTTTGGATAAGCTCCAAAAGCATTCCAGGCTTCGGCTTGCGGCAGTCGCAGCCTTGGCGGGGCTTATGGATACAAGCTTTGATCTCACGGAGCTTCCCGCCGCCCTCTTCGATTTGCCGACTCATGTGCCGATGAATCTTGTCCAAGTCGCGTTTCCGCAAATAACCCAGTCCTACGCCGCCCTGGTTGGTCACGACGAATACCTCATAGCCAAGTTCATTTAGAGTCCGAACGGCTTCAGGCACGCCTGGCAGCAAGACCAGATCATCCGCCCGATTCACGTTATGACTTTCATTGATCACGCCATCACGATCTAGGAAAAATGCTTTCATCCATGCCTCCGTAACATTAATTAAATGACATCCATACCGTATTCCCCAAAACCTCAAAGCCCTGCTTAAACCAAAAGTTCCGTGATTTATCTAATGTATATACATACATTTTTTTATTTGGGTATTTCGTTTTAAGCCAGTTAATAAAGAAAGCGGCATAGCCCTTACCTTCATATTCTCTCAAAACATCCAGTGCTTCAATAAATACAAAATCTGTTTTGTTTTTAATTTCTATATAGAAGTCTTTTTCCAGGTACTTTTCATCATTGCTAAAATAATCTGATTCCGCCTTATGAATTAACTGTTTCCCGTTATTGTATTCCCAAATCACTCCGTACCCGACCATATTATTATCATCTTCAATGATATAGATCTCTTCGGGTAATTCCGTGCTTGCCTTCCTGCTCAATTCCCCTGCATGATAACCTGATTTTAATTCACTTAATAGGGTTTGCATTTCTTGATCAAATGGTTTTGCAATTATTGCAGGCATTTTGTATCTCCTTCTGCTATTTAATAGCGTATAGTTGTTTTAAAGTGTCATAGCATGCCCAAACCTTGCCAAAAACTCTTCCTTTTCTTTATAATCCGGCATTATGCTTCCTACACGTCTCCAAAATGACCGATCATGATTCATATGAGTGAGATGACATAGTTCATGGATGATTACATAATCAATAACTTCAATTGGTGCCATGGCTAGACGATAATTAAAGGTTACTTTTTTATCCGAGCTGCAGCTTCCCCACTTGGTTTTAGATTCTACTACCTCAATCGTTTTGGGCTTTACTTTCAGCTCAGCTTGATATATTTTGATTCGTTCCCCTACAATCTTCTTGCAGCTTGAGAAATAGAACTTCTTAAGACTATTTTTCAGTTCTTCTTCATTCAGCTCTTTCGTCTCGATTAACTCATGGAGAAAATAATATCTCCCAAGATAAAGGAACTTTCCTTTATCTTGATACTCCCTTACCTTAGGGGTATTACGAGCTTCAGCAATCGAATGTAATTGTTCCAAAATCCTTTTCCCATGATGCTTCACAGCGCTCATAACCATTTCATTACTTGTATCATTAGGAGCTTTAACCGTTATGAGACCCATGGAATCGATATGAATCGAAATCTTTTTTCTAATGCCATATAGAACATTAAATTCTATCGTATTATTTTCAAATTCAATTTTCATCATCATCGTTCCTATAAGGTTATTTCTAAATCGCATAAAAGCAAGAGAACGAGCCATGGTTCAGGATTACCCCCATGCTTCCTTCTACTCTTTCCCTATTGTATCAAATCATTATTCCGTTTTGACAGCCATTTTAAAACGCAGTACAAAACGTTATAGGTTCCTGAAGAGATCTATTGTCCAGCTACAACCTTATTCTCCATCCGAATAACCCTTTATAAAGACTTTCCTATCTTGATAATTTCCGATAGACTTGAAAGGCCGTGAACCCTTTGACATAATAAGGTAGCACAAGCCGAAGTAGGAACGACTCATAGATATGACCTAATGATGCATTCTTATATTACATATAGCAAATAAAATGGGAGAATCACGATGAATCGACAAAAAAAAATTCTCATCATTGAGGATGAAAAGGATATTTCACGCATTTTAAGAGATTATTTAACGAAAAACAATTATGAAGCTGCCATTGCCGGAAATGGACAGGATGGCCTGAAAATAATAGATTTGCTCCAGCCTGATTTCATCATTCTCGATATTATGCTTCCGGATATGGACGGGATCGATCTCTGCCGCGAAATTCGTGAACGAAGCAATGTGCCTATCCTGATCCTGAGCGCGCGAGGGAGCGATACGGATAAGGTGCTCGGGCTTGGCTTCGGTGCTGATGATTATATGACGAAGCCTTTCTCATTAAGTGAATTACTAGCCCGCATCAACGCTTACTTCCGCAGATACGATAGCATGACTGCTTCATCCCATGACCCGGATTCCTTACGCTTTGGAAGCCTGATGATTGATAAAAAAGCTTATAAAGTCACAGTAGACGGCAAAGAGGTTTCCTTGTCCGCCAAGGAATTTGAGCTGCTCTATCATTTAGCCAGCCACAAAAATCAGGTGTTCTCTAAGGCTCAGCTGCTGGATTCGATATGGGGATATGCCAACTACGGGGATGAAAATTCAGTAACCGTATATATCCGACGACTGCGAGAAAAGCTGGAAGCGGACCCGTCGAGCCCCATTTATCTCAAAACCGTGTGGGGCGTAGGCTATAAATTTAGCGTGGACTAACGAATCGATCGGAGATAACACATGTCTTTAAGCAACTGGTCAAAAAAATGGCTGACAGCCGTTTTACTTCTTCTTGTCTTTTTGACAGGCAGCAGCACGTATTTGCTTTTATACTGCATATCCAACAAAAACGAACCCTCTTCCAGCTTTGTCATTAATCAGGTACGGTTAGCCGTCAATCCTCTTATGGTCTATCTGGAGCAGAATAGCGATCGAATCGGAACGGAAGAGGTACAAGCCGAGCTGAAGAGATTGGCAGGCAGCAATGAGATTCATCTGGTATATGCACAATTGGACGGGACAGTTTCCTTCAACTCAGCGGTTTCTTCCCAGCTCTGGGAAGGAAACGCCAATCGCTCGCTCCATTACGATCTTTATTCGGCCAAGCAAGAAGAGGGGCTATTCAAAATCGCTTTTCCCGTGATAGACGAGACTTCACAATTGCAAGTAGGAAATGCTATATTCTTCCTTCCGGAAGATAGGGTCTTTCTGCCCAAATCCTACAATCGTCCTATCATCTCCTTCCTTGTTATCGTTTTTTCCTCCCTTTTATTAGTCATTTTGCTTATTTCTATGAGATATAAAATCAAACACCATTTTATTTCACCTGTTCATCAGCTCAAGCATCATGCGGAAGCGATACTAAAAGGAAATTATGAGGAGAAGACCACGTATGCCAGCATAAATGAATTGGGCGATTTATATGCGATGTTTGATCTGATGAGGATGGAAATCATGCATTTGAGCATGCAAAGAATCAAGCAGGAAAAGGCACAAAAGGAGCTCATTACTAATATCTCACATGAGATCAAAACGCCGATTACGACCGTCAAGGCCTACATCGATGCCATACTCGAGGGCGTTAGCTCCGATACCGAGACAATGCTGGAGTATGTCGAAATCATGCGGAGCCATACCGACAAAATGGCCAGACTGGTGGAGGATCTCCTCCTTCATGCCCTGCAGGATCTGGGTCAAATTAATGTGGAGCCTCGCGAGCAATACAGCCAGGAAGTACTCGATAAAATCTTGAACCCGATTGGCCATTATGTGCGCACGAACGGTCTGGTCTACATTGAACCAAAGGAAATTCCCAATGTGCTGATCCCGATCGATGCCGTCCGCATCGAGCAGGTCATTTCCAATCTAGTGTCCAATGCGCTGAAGCACTCCTCTCCCGGCGACTCCATCCGGATTGAGACTGAACTTGATTCCCGGAAGCTGAGATTCACCATTGCAGACACAGGCAGAGGCATTCTGCCGCAGGATATGCCTTTTATCTTCGAACGTTATTTCAGAGGCCATGCGGATACCGACAGCAAGGCATTCGCGCAGGCAGGAACCGGACTCGGCCTTTCCATCTGCAAGACGATCATCGAAGCGCACGGCGGCACGATTTCCTTCACTAGCAAACAGGGCCAGGGAACGACCTTCCACTTCACTCTGCCTTTATGTTAGTTCCGTCAGTAATAGTTTATTAATAACTTGATAAGCCTTTTTAAAGATCAAGGGGGTAAACTGTTACTCATATAGAACTCGGGAGTGATGAAGTATGGCCAAGAAAACGATTATTCGTGCCAAAAATCTTAGCAAAACCTACAACACCGGAAGCGAGCAATATCATGCGATTCGAAATCTTGATCTGGAAATCTACGAAGGAGATTTCACCGTCATTATGGGAAATTCGGGCTCGGGTAAATCCACCCTGCTCTACCTTCTCAGCGGACTGGATAACGTAACGGCCGGAGAGGTTTATTTTCGCGACCAGCGCATTGACAATTATAATGAGAAAGAGCTTTCCGACTTTCGAACGAGAAAAATAGGCTATATCTATCAGAGCATCAACCTGGTTCCAGACCTCTCCCTCCTGGATAATATCTCCTTGCCAGGCTATATTGCGGGTCAGAAGAAAAACAAAGTGAAAACAAAAGCGATCGACCTGATGAAGGCTATGGGAATCGATGGGCAGAACTCCCGCCTTCCCTCGCAAACCTCCGGAGGCCAGCAGCAGCGTGCAGCGATTGCCAGAGCATTGATCAACTCGCCAGACATTATCTTCGCAGACGAGCCGACAGGCAGCCTGAACTTTGATCATGGAAACGCCGTCCTTGATATCCTGACCATGATGAACCGCGATGGACAATCCGTCGTCATGGTTACTCATGATATGAAAGCTGCGTGTAGAGCGGACCGTCTGATTTATATTCGTGATGGCAAAATCGGTGGAATCCTCGAGTTTGACAAATACGATGGCCACCACACGCAGGACAGAGAATCCATGATCTTTGCGTTTGTTTCAGGGAAGGAGTGATCCGCATGGCTGCCATTTGGACACTTTGCTGGTCATATCTCAAAAAAAACAAAATACAAAACCTGTTCATCACTTTGCTCATCCTACTCTCTACCTTGATGGTCGCAACAGCGGCCATTATTATTGCCAATACAGGCAATTTGTTCTCCGATATGCACAACCAGACCAATGGATCGCATCAGATCCTGACGCTGGAGAAGGAGCTGCATGATCCGCAGTTCGTCCATCAATGGTGGGAATCACAGGACGGAGTCGATGTATCGAAGCTATTGCGCTATCGCACATTATCCGGAATAACCTACAATGACAATGACATCCCCAATCTTTATCTGTATATGATGAATACGCCCGAACCCCCTTTGGTGGTGGATGAGCTAGTTTTTGCACAGGGTATACATAGCGCAAAACCTGCGAGTGGATCTGTATGGATTCCTACCTCCATGGCCAATGCGGGCGGGATAACGATTGGAGATACGGTTGGCTTTAACACCGGCTCCGAGCAGCTGCAGCTGCAGGTATCCGCCATCGTTGTCGACGTCCCTTATGGCGCACCGTTCACGAATACGGCCCGTATCTGGATGAACAACAAAGACTATCAAGAAAAAATAACGCCGCTGCCCGGAAAGGATTATTACATGATTGGGCTCCGATTCGATGAATACAACAGCAATCTGAGCTATTGGGAGCGCTTTGCAAATGAGCTTGGCAGCCCATTTCTTGAAACCAAAATGGAGTTTGAGGGCATATCCTCCTTCTACCTGATTATTAACCGGATTATTGGCTTTATTATGATTTTCCTCGGGCTGGTAATGATGCTGATTGCCCTGATTACCATAGGCTTCACCATTTCCGATGCCATTCTCGCCAATTACAAAACGATAGGCGTGCTCAAGTCTCTGGGTCTGACCTCGCGAAACACGATCAGCACCTATGTCATTCAATATGCTATTCTGTCCTTTATTGCAATAATTCCCGGGCTTGCTCTAAGCACCATGCTTTCCAAGATCATTATTAACCTTTCGGTCTCGTCTCTGAAGACGGAAAATGCGGAGCTTGCAATTCAGGGATTTGGCGAAGCTATGCTCGTCGGACTGCTATTATTCGGACTGGTTATTCTGTTCGTAGTTTTGTATGCGAGAAGAGCTCGGTCCGTACAGCCTGTACAAGCGATTCGTTACGGCATGTCCGAGATGGAAAGCAGCAATATAACGAAAAGAATGAATGCCGCTGGCTCAAACAAAATCGGGTTTGGAAGCCTGCCCGTCATCACCGTCATAGGCCTTAGAAACCTGATCAAAAACAGGAAAGGCTCAGCACTCATGCTGGTATTGACTATGATGGCTTCCTCCGTACTCGTGCTCGGGTTCGTCGTGCTGAACAGCATTATCGGCATTCAGCAAACCGCGGCAAAGTGGGGCTATGATTCCGCCAACATTGCAGCTATGGTCATCAACAAAACAACCTTCTCCCGTGCTGATTTCGAGCGTGCCCTGTCTACCGATTCAAGAATTAAGGACACGGGATGGCAGGGTAATCTTACCGGGATCGTGAGCTCTAAGCCGTCGCCTGGCAATGATCCTGTCAATAGCCAGCCCTTAAGCATTTATTTAAGCGTCTTAGACGGGGACTACGAGCATATGGGCTTCGAAACCGTAACCGGCTACAATCCTCGACACAAGAACGAAATCGCCTTGGGCGTGAACGTGGCGAACACCTTGAACAAGGACCTGGGTGATATCGTCGATGTGTATATCCAGGGTAAGAAGCAATCTCTGCTCATCACAGGCATTTACCAGGCCATCGCCAATTCTTCTTATTCCGCACGGGTTACGATTGATGCCGTAATAACCGTACATCCGTCTTTTAATGATATGGACGTGGCCTTTATTAACGTGAAGGAAATCTCTCAGGCCGATGCCGTTGTGAGCGATCTGAATGCTAGATTCAAGGACTCTGCTTCCGTGGTGACCCAGAAGACACTGCTGGATTCCGTCTTCAAGGAAGCCGCCAACATTCTCATCTACCCGATGAGCCTAATAGGACTGCTGTTTATCATCGTCACCTTCATTATTATTTACAGCACCTGCCGCATTAATATTCGAAAGGACAGCAGAACCTATGGCATCTATAAATCCATTGGGATGACCTCCAATCGAATCCGATTGTCCATTGCGCTTGGCATAGCGGCTCTATCGGTTTTGGGAACGCTGCTCGGTATCCTGATCGGCGTTTATCTGCTGCCTGTCCTGCTCGAGAGCATTCTAGTCAGCTACGGCATTGTGAAATTGCCCGTCATACTCAATTGGGGTGGAATCCTGGCTATTGCATCCGTAAGTGTCATCTCTGCTGCTCTTGGTTCTTGGGCATCATCCAAAGTTATTCAGAAAGCTTCACCACGCATTCTGGTGGTAGAATAACGGCTGCTTCAGCCGGAACAAAAAGATAAAACTAAAAATGAGTAGAATCGTTTTTTACAAACAAACCCTCGGAATAACAAAAATGACGCGCAGGATCACATATCCTGGCGTCATTTTTATGTTCTTTTAAAGTCATTTCAGAATTCTTGAACAGCATGTCTGGCAATATGTCAAGTCGATTCGTACGCAGGATCATCATTGGATTCTCATGGAGCATGGCGGTTATTCTCTGTCTCACCATTCCAGATGCCAGGCTGCTGATCGGGGTGGACTGTAAGGACGTTTTTGCAGCAGCCTTTATCTTGATTTGCATCAAACAATTGCTGCAGTTTTTCTTTATTGATCTTCAACTTTATTTGTGCCTGTAATTACATCAATACCATCCAAAATAAAAGTTCCGCCTTTTACAACAACTTTAGCAGTGTGTTTGGTATCATCAAGGCCCCGAATGTTATAAGAGGTTTGTCTGTCTCCTTTAGAATAAATTCTAAAATTCTCCTCAATTAATAGATCATCGATATACACATCAACTAATGCATCCGGAGTCGACCCGAATAAATTGAAACCTGATCCTTCAAAATCAAAGATCATACTGCTGTTAGGACCATCCACTTTAGGAGTACTGTAGATATTGACTCCACGGTAATCCATATAGTCTTCTTTCCTTACATTATCTTTCAGTGAAACTTTTAATGTATGCGGTTTTTCTTCCAAGCCTCTAACAGAATACATTACTCCGTCTGGATTTACGCTATAGTTGCCCATATCTACACCATCCAGCTCGAAATTATATTGTGACATTACTCCAGTCCCAGCCAGGTAATCAATGCCCGCACCCGTGAAGTTAATCAACAAATACGGATCATCATTAAAATGCGCCCAAGCATTCGTATCATTTGAACCCCAGACGTTGCCATTCTTTCTAAATGCATAAACGGTATTTTCTTCATTCCCTATTTGTGCTTCATCCGATATTTTCACAATATTCTTGGCAGCTAATTTGTTGACTGCTAACACAGGGTCGGTCGTTTCGATTTCTGCTTTGGTAAAGCTCGTATACTTTTCTTTTGCTACTACTTTAAGTGTATGTTCTTTCTCTTCAAGATTATCTGCAGACCAGACCACTTGATGAATTTCGCTATTATTTACATAGTTCGCAACACCTACTAATTCTCCATCTAAATAAACATCTGCTGTTCCATTTGATGGATTTGTTATACCAAATAGCCTGATTTCAGTGCCCTTAAATTTAATTTCAAAAGCTCCCCCTGAAGTTCCCCAGGCATTTGCATTATTTGATGACCACTCTCCGGAATAGAATACTTTGTTCAAAGTGCCTTGAACCATTGTTGAGTCCCTGAATCCTACAGTCACTCCGTTCCAAACAGGTACATTTGTTTTTGCAGTCATTTGTGTGCGGTTAAAATGTGCAAATCCTGATTGTGTATATTGCCATTTGCCAACATACCCGATTGGATAGAATTCATCCGTATTGTTCAAAGCTTCTTCTTCCGTATCGAATTTCTTACCTTGCGCACTATCATATTTATCCGATTCATAAGCGTATCCTTCAATTGGCTCTACACGTAAATTATCGATTAAGGTTTCATAATAACCGGACCCTAACGCAACTCTTCCAGCCATTACAGTTGAATCAGCGTCCGTATAAGCAGCGGTTACTTCTCCATCAAGATAAAGTGTAAATACATTTTCTCTCGCTTCGAGTGCTAAATTATGCCACACCTTGTTATTGAAACCTTCAATCGTTCCGCTGCTTACTACCTTCCCAAGTTTAAGAATTTCGTATCTTCCATCCGAAAATACACGTGCATTGTATGGCGCATGGGAATCTGCTCCGCCGGCTTTCACTTGTCGTACCCCAATTAAGGCGTAATTACTTCTTCCTTCTACTTCAGGTGTATGCGTATCTAATAAAAAGTCATAAGAAGCTTTATAATTCACCCAGCGATGATCACCTAGCGTAGCGGTTGGGTTACTGGTAGACGCCGATCCATCTTTTCCGCCCCAAACTGCCCAATCCGCTCCAATAATGTCAGGAGTGATCATCTGCTGCAACATATTTCCATGAGCCTGTGAATCCGGAATTTCCAGATCAGTACGTGCTGCACTTCCACTAAGCTGCGGTTTAGTTGCCTTCTTAACAACTTCAAAAGCGGCAATCTGGTCAGTCGTATAACGCGGTGTGCCTCCGCGACGATCTACATAGTCTCTGCCTTTATCATCGATAGAATAAATATCGTATTCAAAATCATCCGTATAAGGTAGAGGCAGTATGGTGTCTTTTGATAAATCAACCGGTTCTGATTCATATTCAAAGCCTTTAACTGATTCCTTATCTAATGTTGAAATGGTCACGATCGAATAAGGTTTTACTTCAACTTCATATACACCATCTACCGGTGTGATTTTGCTGATATTTTTGAACCAGTTAGCATCATAACTTTGTCCTTCATCTGCCCCCCGTGTTTCCCAAACATAGACTGGTGCATTCTCTTTTCCATTTAGATTTGTGGCATTAATCTTATATTTACGTGTCTCCTTAGTATTATTTGCAAAAACGGTTGTATAGTCATCCGTTTCCGGATCTTTTAACGTCATATAATTATGAGTACTCGTATCGACATCTACACCGCCATCGAAGAAAGCTCCATCACTAAATGTAGCATCTTTAACATACATCCATCGCTCATTTTCAGGTGTGGTATGATCATCATATCCGACAAAGTTCATAACATGACGAACGCCTTGTAACCCGCCATCTGCTTCGTAAAAACCAGACCATGGATCATACGCACTAATCAGATGCTTCGGATTATATGAAGAACCTTCATAAAAGGCTGCAACGGACGGTTGAAAATCAAATGAAACCGCATTCAAAGGATTGCTGCCTGCTCCTGTCCATGAATACACGGAGATAATACGCGAAGTTACATCGATAATCCCTGCTTTTCCTCCAAGACCATTATAATTGGGCTCCATATTTTCACGATAACGAGCATTAATCATTGGAGCAATTCCCTCAGATACCCAAACTTCTTTTGGCTTTTTGCCTTCAGCAATCAATTTATTTTGCAATTGAGTTAGTTCATTAGAGCCGGTCAGACCATAATGGGAACTGATTACATCAATTTCATCAATCAAATCTGGATTATTAAGTAGTGTACGACTGATTGTTGCTGTATCACGATAGCCGTCTGCGGCAACAAGTTTAATATCTTTGTAGTCTGAATCATAGTTTGGCTCTAGTTTGATTTTTGAAGTAAAGTATTTCAGCCATTCCAATTCATTTTTACCGTTATTATATTGAGCTCTTTCATTTTGAGAGATCCCAACATAATCTATTTTAAAACCATACTCATCATAAACGGCATCGATTGTCTGTTTATACCATTGATATCGATTTTCATAGTCATTGTTTGCAGCACCGTTCCATGTCCAACGCGGTTCACCCCATCGCAAAATTTCAGTCGTGATATCCGGGTTAATTGATTTGGCATCAGCGGCAAATTGGAACCCTGCTCCTCTGAGCACGTTTGCTGGTTCATCTGGATAACGCATGGTTGCGGGCTCAGTACCTGAAGATGAATTAACATCGGCGCCTAACTCTACTTTGACGTGCGCTAGTCCAGCCCCTGTTTCTTTATTAAACAGCTTATTCATCATTTCCCAATATTCATTCGGATGCTCTTCTTTATAATCTAACAGCAAACGAGATGTATTATTAGCTGTTACCGTTCCAAAACCTTTAAATCGGTTGTATTGATCTAC
Source organism: Bacillota bacterium (assembly GCA_051750645.1). GTDB lineage: Bacteria > Bacillota > Bacilli > Paenibacillales > Paenibacillaceae > Pristimantibacillus. Next base: position 111,262 of record JBNJJW010000016.1, read on the forward strand.
ATGGTTTCCATCAATTGTAATTGTTTTTGTGATATCTTCAGCTTTGGATTCATTTGTATCCATAAAGACAACTGACCCAAACAGCATGGAAGTCACACATAAATAACCAATCGTCTTTTTAAATTTTTTTCTTATACTTACCATTTTTATAATCCGTCCTTTCCAACCTTGGGATTTAAAAGCGTTTTCATTTTTTTGCCGGACACTACTGGTTTCCGCTAGCCATCCCCTCTCGACATCTGATTTTTTAAATAAATATTGGTAATGTTTTTATTGTTTCATATTATCTTTCTCTCTTAATACCATGATTTTGACTTCATTTATTGTTATTTTTACAATTAAAGCCCGAACCCTTTCATTTCAATCTCATATATTAATAGTACATGAAGGGAAGGAATTTCCATGCTTGTTACTACAATTTTGAATAATTCTCGTGGGAAAGCTGTTGTACTTAAAACTGTTTCAGGGGAAGAAATAATAGGCGTAGTTATAAAAGTAAAAGGTGGAGTCGTCCAGTTAAAGAATCAAACGAGAAGAAATATATTTGTAGTAATTAATAAAATCATCGCTGTAGTAAAGTAAAAAAATGATAAAAACCGACCATTGAGGTACTTTACGTTTTTGTATGTGATGAGTTGATACATTCCATAGTCTAATGCAAACTATATTCGAATTAATAACTTGTTCTCTGATGCCAAGAAATTGGCGTCTTTTTGTTTGTCTCGGCTATACTTTGAACCCCGTAGTTCCATCATTTTCATATGGACATGTATACCCTCTTGCCTCAAAATGTCTCTGAGGTGAATATGATGAAATTAGTTAAATTTTTTATGCTATCAGCATTTATTATGTTAACTTTATCCCCACAGGCTACATACGCGGCAGAAAACCCCATTACCGTGTATATCCAAGATGAAGAGTTGTCCTTCGATCAGCCTCCTGTCATCATTAGCGGAAGAGTACTTGTCCCCTTCCGCCAAATTGCAGAAGGATTAGATGTCACTGTGACTTGGGATCAGAAGACAAAACTAGTGACCGCTCAGTATAAAAGCCCGTTCAAAAGTAAAATCGTCAAGATTCCCGTAAACGGGAAAACCGCTACAGTCGATTCAACTACCGTCTCGTTAGATGTTCCTGCAAAAATTATTAACGGCAGAATCATGGTTCCGATTCGTTTCTTAACCCAATCACTCGGAGCAAAAGCGGACTGGAACAGCAAAAGCCGTGAAATCGACATCACCATTTGGGAGCTGAACGGCACTGTCTTCGATCAAATCAGAAAGGACGGTAGCGTGGTCAAAACCTATACAGAAACCGGATTTAATCAAAAGCTTAGTAACATGTACGACAATGAAGAGCTCGTCGCAACCTCCAGATGGAGAAATTTGATGGACCCGGGGCTAATCGGTGTGGTTGCGCAGCACTATGGCTTCTTCCTCATAAACGGAAAATACCATGAGATATCTTTAGTATTGGACGGAGAACTTGATAAGCAGGGAAGATTTGACGGAGACGTCATTTTCGAGCTGTATGACGCTCAAACAGGGGAATTCGTCGACTCGTTCTATACCTATATTGAAGACGTCGCTTATAACAGAGTAGTGAATTACAACGTCTACCTCGCAACACAAGCGGCGGGTTGGGAGTAAGGGGTAATTCATAATACTTGAAGGTTACCGATCATCCAGCGGTAACCTTCTTCTGAACGAACCATGCTCACCATAAAGGCATAGATGTCATGCCCCTCTTTTAAGTCCCATTTGTCCAATAGTAAGCATCCTGCTCCCGCTCCCGAATAATACAAAATGCCCTCTCGATGAAGAGAGGGCGATCCTACAATAACTTCTCACTTGTTTTTTCCGTTCCGCACTAACAGTGAACAGCACTCCACATGAACCGTATGCGGAAACATATCCACCGGCGTAACTTCCACCGTCCGATACCCGCCATCCTCAAGCACCCGCAAATCCCTTGCCAATGTCGATGGATTGCAGCTTACATAAACAACCCGCGCCGGCTGCATAGCCAAGATCGTCTCGAGCAGCGCAGGATCGCAGCCTTTGCGCGGCGGATCAACTACGATCACATCCGCCGTAATCCCTTCCTCGCGCCAGCGCGGAATCACAACCTCCGCAGGTCCCGCCTCAAACGAAGCATTTTCGATACCGTTCAGCTCCGCATTACGCGCTGCATCCTTGATCGCTTCCGGCACGATTTCAACGCCGTAGACTCTCCCCGCTTGCCGCGCCAAGAACAACGATATGGTTCCGATGCCGCAATAGGCGTCGATAACCGTCTCCGAACCGGTCAATCCGGCATACTCCACCGCTTTGCGGTAAAGCTCTACCGTCTGCGTCGGGTTCACCTGATAGAACGATCTTGCCGAGATCGCGAAGCGAATACCATCGAGATCATCATAGATAACATCGCTGCCCCAAAGTACGCGAGTCTCATCGCCAAATATAACGTTCGTGTTCTTCTCGTTCACGTTTTGTACAATGCTCTTCACGCCGGGCAGCTCCTGCCGGATGCGCTCTGCCCATTGATCATCCTGAGGCAGATTCTTGCTGTTCGTTACCAATACGACCATGATCTCGCCTGTCACCACGCCAGTCCGCGCCATCACATGGCGCAGCACGCCGCGTCCAGTCTCCTCATCGTAAGGCGATACGCCGAGCTCGCGCCCGATTCGCTTCACGACACGAATGACTTCGTCATTTTGCTCATGCTGGATGAGGCAATCATCCATGTCGATAATCCGATGGCTGCCGCGGGCATAGAACCCTGCGAGCAAACCTCCATCCAATGAACTAGCACCTATAGGAACCGCTGCCTTATTCCGATACCGCCATGGCTCGTCCATTCCAATCGTCGGATGAACGATAATCCCCGCAGAAGCAGCAGCATCCTCTCCATCTAAACGGCTGCCTTCTCCCGCAACCCTCAGCTTTCCGATCCGCACCAGGTTGTCCACGACATGCTGCCGCTTCCACTCCAGCTGCGCAGGGTAATCGAAGTGCTGCAGCTGGCAGCCGCCGCACTCCTTATGAATAGCGCAAAGCGGCTCTACACGCGCCGTACTCGCTTCAAGCATTTCCTCTAACCGTGCATACCCAAACTGCTTCTTGACCTTCATCACCTTCGCGCGCACGCGTTCACCGGGAAGTGCTCCCTGTATAAAAAGGGTAAAGCCGTCAGCGCGGCCCACCCCTTCTCCGTCATGCGTCAGGCCGATAATATCGACGGTGACTTCTTCATTTTTTTGAAACGGCGCATTGACCGGCTCGCCCGCAGCCGCTGCATTCCGCGGTCTGCCCTTGTGGCTGCCGCCTCTGCTTTTCCCTTTGTGCATATACTCTCTCCGCTCTATCTTCAATCCGATTTCCTAATAGCTGCTATCAAACCATTATTCCCTTAATCCGGTGCGATTAGCCGCATTTTCCATCAACTTAGCCGCACTCTCCGCACCTTACCGGTACGTGGACTCGCCCGTTTCATCCGCAAAAATATATAAATGCGACGGCAGCACAGAGAACGTGCACGGCAACACGCCGCCATATTCGCCATCGAGGTTAATTTGCACGTAATCCGGCGTCGTTACTTTCAATTCATCCGTCCGGAAATGGATCACATGAGGATCGTTCAAATGCTCGCCGCGCAGCGCCAGCGTGACCAGCTTTATAAACTCCGGCAGGTTGCACTTGCGGATAAGCAGCACGTCAAGCAAGCCGTCATCCAGTTTTGAGTCCGGCGCGAGCCGCTCAAATCCGCCGACCGAGTTGCTGTTGCAAATGAGGAACATCATAAACTCATCATGAAAGGTACCTACCCCAGCCGCTTGAAGGGTCAATTCGGTCGGGCGAAGGCGGGTCATTTTCTCCATACCCTTCATATAATAAGCGAGCTGCCCAATCATCGTCTTCAGCTTGCTCGGCACATCATAAGTCAGCTCCGTCAAGGAGCCGCCCCCGGCAATGTTGATAAAATAACGTTCATTCGCCTTACCGACGTCAATGGGCCGCGTATATTGCTGAATGATCAGGTCGATGGCATACTCCCAATGCTTCGGAATACCCATCGCCCGCGCAAAATCGTTAGTCGTTCCCAGCGGCAAAATGCCAAGCGGAGGCCGGTTCGGCTTCCCCGTCAAGCCATTAATGACCTCATAAAGCGTACCGTCGCCGCCCGCAGCAATGATCAGATCATAACCGCGTTCCGCTGCTTCAGCTGCCGCCAGCGTAGCATCGCCTTCGCCGATCGTCATATGACAGCTAGTCTCAATGCCGCCACGCTCCAGCCGCTGCAAAATATCAGGCAGACGCCTCTTCATTTCTTCTCGTCCCGATGTCGGGTTGTAAATAAGTCTCGCCCGTTTGATTGGCATTACGGTTCACCCCTAACAATCCGTTCAACCTTTATATATGAAAATGAACATACTACTCTTCACGCACTCGATCGAGCCAGCCTGTTATTTGCCGCTCCAGCCAACGTTCAATCGCCGGATGAGGCAGCATCGCCCGCCCGTTGTACCTGTATGTAAGCCCTGAGAGCCGTTCCGGAATCACATGATTCGTAAAATAACCCTGGCTCAAGAACAGCGGCACCACAATGACCGATTCCTCCGGACGCTCAGCCTGCATCGCCTGAAGCTTCGCCGCCGCCTGATCCGGCAGCAGCATCGCGTACTCCGCGCGCGCAAAGCCGCCAAGCGCACGAAGCCGCTCCCCGAGCCGCATCAGTCCCTGCTGCCAGCGCTCGTGAAACACATTTTCCTTGCTTCCGTGACCAACAAGCAGCAGCGCTTCCTTCGCCGGCTCCGTAGACAGTTCGGCTATATTCGCGACAAGCAGTTCGGCAATTTCCTGATCGTCATCGATCGGCAGGCCGTAGGTCACTTTTGCCGCAACACGGAACGTGCCGAGATCGCCTTCCAAATCCGATACCCATGGAAGCCCGAACGCTTGCCCGATCTCATCCACATGGGTACTGCCTGAAGATACGAACAGGGGTACCACATAAATGTCCGTAACACCTTGCTTCTCCAGCGTGTCAATGCCGTCCTGAATCAGTCGTCCCACAACGATCTCGAGAAAGGACGAGACGACCGGAACACCTGATAAACGCGGAGAAGCCGCTGCCGCAGCAACCGCATCGTCAACCAGCTGCACCCACTCCGTCTCTCTGGAGCCGTGACTAATAACGAGAATGCCGGGCTTCATTGCTTTGCCCTACCTTCCAAGACGCTCTAAAGCCATTTTATACCCGTCATTGCCGTAATTCAAACAGCGCTTAACCCGCGAGATCGTTGCCGTGCTGGCACCCGTCTCCGCTTCGATCTGGTTGTACGTGCTGCCCTTGCCGAGCATGCGCGCCACCTCGAGCCGCTGCGACAACGACTGAATTTCATTCACCGTGCACAAATCGTCAAAAAAGACATAACATTCTTCGACCGATTTCAATGTCAGAATCGCTTCGAAAAGTTGATCTATTGCTTTATCGTTCAGCTTTTTGAGCTGCATGCGCATTCACTCCTAATAGAACTAATGCTATTATTGTAGCTTTTCTGTACGATTTTTTCAAACATTACCGTATTCACGCTTTACAGGACGGAAGAGCTGCCGAACACGTTTTTTGGGCAGAGAAGCATACAAGCACAGGGCATTTATCTAGAAATAATATCCGCACTCGGGACATTCGTCCAATCCGTATGTTCGCCTATCCCATAGACTATTATAAAAAAAGGTTGTGATCCGTGTGTACTATCGCAATAACCCAGGTACAGGCAACCACCATTACCCGCCGCACGGTGGCCACCGTCCAGGGCAAAGCCAGCATAACCAATCGTTTGGCGCAAAATCGGGCGGCTTTAACTTTGGCGGCGACCTTCCCACTATGGTACCAATAGAGCCGGCTGCTCCAACGCAGGAATTACTTCCTGTATCCATAGCCGAAACTTCAACAGCCGAGCTAGTCGAAACGACTGCAGCCCCCGCTGCCAAAGCAGGCGGCTTCACACTTCCCAACTTAACCGAGATTAAAGGCTTTGTCGACCGCATGGGCGGCATCGATGGTATCGTATCAACCGTACAAAAAGTACAGAAGGTTGTATCCAGCGTCTCCCAAATGGCGCCGCTCGTCAAAGTGCTCTGGGGCTCCTTCGGCAAAAAATCCGCGACCGTATCGGAGGACGACAGCGACGAGTGGAAGCCGAAGCGCCGGAAGCGCCGCAAAACCGGCAAAAGCTCAGGTAACGGCAGCGGCCGCCGCCGGAAGCCGAAACGCCCGCGGTAGTTGATTATAAGTCATCTATTCGTTATGATAAGCTTATATCTATTGGAGTGAAGCACACCCGATCGCAGCGCTTAGCGCCGCGGTCGGGGTGTTTTCGTTTCCGGCAAGTTCGATCACAACTACGATGGTCTGCGCGCAGAGTTTCTATTCATCGACCACAAGGGTGGTCAACGTTTTGCCGATTTCGTATATGTAAAGAACGGTATGCGTCTAGTCGTGGAAATTGACTACTTCACGACGCACGCCCGCAACATTTCGCCAGGTGAACAGTTCAGTAACCGCCCCGCAATCGACTGACTCCAGCGTTATGAACAAGAAGGCGTACTGCGCAGCCAAGAGTCTCAACACAGAGTAATGACCTACATACTTTCATCTTACATGTGAAATTTGCTTAATCACCCACACCTGTAGTCGAAGTGAGCATAACAGAAGAGAAGTAACACCTCTCCCTTTTTATGCACATTCTCACCCTGCTGTAAATGTAGTTATTCCGTTGTGGATAGACTGGAATAGCGGTTTATCCACAACTATACTCAAGTGTTCGCCCCTTTATAGCTTACCGAATGTGCACAACCGCAACCTTCGACAATCTTCGTCAGCATCCGCGCACCTATCTATACACAACTGTTAGTTTATTGTGTATATCCCACTCCATAGCACACCGAGCACACCCTCAAAAGGTTACTCTACTGTGCACAACAACTCAGTCATATATGCATTTTTTTGATTCCAAGTTCGTATTTTCAGGTAACCGTTGATAACCCGACTTTTGCGGTTTGTAACACAGGTAATTCCTTTATCACCAATTGTTATTCTAACTTCTAAAAAAAACTTGACTTTGACACTAGTGTCATACTTTATGATGAAATTAATTATTCCAAGGAAGGGAGGTGGAGCTTTGAAAATAAGTCAAATAGCCAAAATGACCGGGATCAGTTCTCGATCCTTACGGCATTATGAGAAAAAAGGGTTGATATCTGTTTCTCGTCTTGACAATAATTATCGCGAGTTCGATGATTCGATTATCGAAGCTATTAATACGATCCAACTATATATTAATTTAGGTCTAACAACTGACCAGATTAAGGATATTCTGCATTGCCCTGAGAATCTAAGGTACGACAAGATAGAAGAAGAGTATTGTGAAGCATTGCTGCAAATATATGAAACCAAGCTGAATGATGTGATCCGGCAAAAAAAGGCATTGGATGAGGCGCAAGTCCGTTTGGAAAAGCAAATCAACCTAATGAAAGAAAATCGGGATAGCAGGTACCCTTAGAGGAGGATGTACAATGACAATTTTAGTAACAGGAGCAACAGGAAATGTTGGTCGTCATATAGTCAACCAGCTTCTCGAGGCTGGCCATCATGTGCGCGCACTCACGCGCTACCCGTCAAGTGTTAAGCTGCCTGAAGGGGTGGAGGTAGTGTATGGCGACCTTACTGAGCCAAAGACCCTTGCGCCTGCGTTGAACGGCGTTACTGGTATACACTTGATCACCTTCAATAGCGACGGTTACACCCCACTGCAAACCGGACCCGAGATTGTTGAACTGGCTCAAAGGGCAGGGGTGCGGCGAGTCACGGTTTTATGGAATGGCGAGAATGGACCTGTGGAGAGGGTCGTAGAAGCCAGTGACCTCGAGTGGACCTTTCTCCAGCCTGTTGAGTTTATGTCCAATGCGCTTCAATGGGCAGAGTCTATTCGCTTGGAAGGTATTGTCCGGGAGCCATACGGTAACTCACCCAGCGCTATGATCCACGTTGCCGACATCGCTAGCGTTGCGGTAGCCGCATTAATCGGTGATGGTCACGCCGGAAAAACCTACACGCTGACTGGTCCAGAGGTACTGACAGTGTTCGATAAGGTTCGGATTCTCAGTGCAGCAATCGGCAGGGATATCCAGTTTGTCGAGCTCACCGAAGATCAGGCACGCGAACGCATGCGGGAACAGGGAGCGCCAGAGGACGCCATCAAATTCGTCTTAGGATGGTATGCCAACCCCCCCAAATCTGGGTACACAGTGGTTCCAACCGTCGAGCAGGTCACTGGTCATCCAGCACGATCCTTCGCCCAATGGGCGTCAGAAAACGTGCAATATTTTAAAAATTCATAAATTGAGGCGTTCCAAAGTAGCAACTATAATTAGTTCAACAAATGATTTGAACTACCCCTTCTTAAAATCAATAGATTTTTGAAGAAGTGGTAGTTCAATTCTCTGCATTTTCCTTGTAGTGAAAATGCTCATGATAGATCGCATAACTTACCTGACTTCTTGTGATAATAAGCAAAGTTTTGGTTTAAAGGAAATTCAAGAAGCTGGTAGTTTACATCTTGAGGTAGCCCATCTAGATCTTCGATGGCTTTTTCACGGGTTGTGTAAACAGCTATTGGATAAAAATTGGGAAAGCGCCCCATTTCCTCTGCGACAAAGATTGCCCACACTGTGCTTAATTTGTCCAGGTTCAAATCCCCCTCTAGGTTAAGTTATCCTGCACTGTCTGTTACTTAACAAAAAAACAGCCGATCGTTCAGGCCGGCTGCCGTCGTACCTTTATTCAGCTATCGTACACGACCTGCTTGATAAGCAAAGTTCCGAGTTATCATCCCCTTCGCCTTTAGCAGTCCAAACCGTTCATAATAGTCCTGTAAATTTTCATCACAGATTAAGTCGACCATGTAAAAATCAGATAACTCCAGAAGCATTAGCTTAATCAACTTACCTCCAATACCTTGTTTTTGATAAGTGGGTAATACTTCTAACAGAGGAATATACGCAGATAAAACTCCGTCGCTAATTGCTGTTATAAAACCAACAACTTTGTCTGCCTTTTCATCAATGGCGAGAACAAATTTATAACTGTTCTGTAAAAGAACATAATGTTTCTGAGCCGATGGAGGCTTAGGCCAGCCTACAAAAAATCCATTTAACATGGCAGGAGAAATACCATCAAGTGATGTAATGTATTGCAATTGATTTCACTCCTCTCTTATGACAACTTTATATTAACACACTCCCCAGTTGATGAAGTTCGTAATGTATTATGCTTCCCGTTACTTCAACGATCTGGAGCAGGTCGCCGCGGCGCCTGCTCCAGACATAATCATTCGCTATCGTAACCGTTAGCTGAACGACATTTTGATGCACTGGAAGGATTTGTACAGCGATAAGACGGTTGTTCCAACCAAAAAGAAGTCATTCCTTGTCGTTTATGTATCTACGCAAGCATAGGATCACTTTTGACTTTCCGATTTCGGCTCCCAAACTTCGATCATATTTCCGTCCGGATCGTAAATTTGGAATGCCCAGCCGAGGCCGAAGTCATTGATATCGGTAGTGTGGACGCCATCTGCTCGAAGCTGTTCGAAGAGTTTGTGGAGGCCGGTAATCTTAAAGTTGATCAACGGCATATACGCCCCGCCCTCGGTCCATCCTGTCGTGGCGAAATTCGATGTAGTGCCGGAATCGCGCATGATCTCCATAGACAGGAGTACCCCGTCATTCGTCATCGGCTTGCCGGTTGCGCTTCGCTTCATGCGGAGATGCCTGAAATACCATTCGTTCGACGCCTCGGAATCGGTTACTGGTAAATAAATACTGGCAATTCTTAGCAGTGCGGGGCCGTCTTCTCGCATCGGCTGCGATTCGGAAGCCGGATCTTGCCAAACTTGAAACTTATTACCGTTAGGATCGTAAAACACGAACTGAAGCCCATCGTCGCCTTCGTCCAGAAACGATTCCACATGGACAGCACTCCTCACCAACTTTTCGTACAACTCTTCGATCTGGTTGGTCTCGAAGCAGAGCGCAAACATTTCATAGTCGCTTGGGGCCTTTCCCGTCGTATAAAAATTGGATGTGCGATGCCACCCATATTTTGCGGCAGCCTCGTGTTGTACAATTATTACTTGAAGCGCTTTCATATCCTCAGAAGAAGATACCCCGAGCATTTGAACTGTTAGACTAATATTGCCAAACATTTGTTCTGATTACAAATAAAACAACTACAAAAACCTGCCCGTCCCTCGGAGCGAGGCGTCCAGATCTTTGCTGCGGGTCGCCTCGCTTCAATCTTATTGAACATTTGTTCCCGTTAGTTGAATCATTATCAGCAAGTGATTACACCACTAATCTCTCAATTGCAACAGCAACACCATCGTTATCATTTGAATCGGTTACGTGGGCTGCACAATTTTTTAGTTCAATTATCGCGTTCTCCATTGCGATCGGAAATCCGCACATTTGGAATAGTCCTAAATCGTTAAAGTCATCCCCGAATACCATTACATTTTCTGACTTCACCCCGATATCATTAAGCACCCATTGCACGGCTTCTTCTTTTGATGCTGATTTTTGCATGATTTGAATCAATACCCCTCCATCGGTTGCGATTACGTTCACATGGTCGCCGAATTGCTCTATTATATCCCTCCATGTGCTGTAACCTTGAACCAATATTTTGGTTGGGGAGAGTGAACTAATAAAATCGTTATCAATAACCTGGGGTTTCGGATCATTCGAACGGAGACCGAATTGAGCACGCTGCGAGTCGGGAACTGGTTTACACGCATACCATGAATCATTAACCTCGTATGAAATTAACGATTGAGGAGCATGTAACTCGATGAATTTGTTAATCTGTTGGCTAATCTCATTTGGGATACTAATGTGCCGCTGAGTTTGCTTAGACTTGCATGTTACTAGAGCACCATTGTAATAAACCAAGTAGTCTACAAAAGGAAAATTCTTCACAAATTGATTAGCCGCTCTAGGCGGTCGCGCCGTGGCAACAATAATATGAATTCCAGAATCAAAACATCTTTTAACAGTCTGATAATTTCTAGGTGAAATGGATTTGTCACTGCCGAGCAATGTTCCGTCCAAGTCTAATACAATTGCCTGTATGTCCGACATCTGCATCTCTCCTCACAAATAATTCTTCCAATAATAACCTAATTTCAGGAGAAATGATAGACTCACTATTGAATTAATCTGCTAGTTAGCTTAACGCCCAACCAGCCTAAGACTTTACTTTCTTAGTCATACATCTCCTCGAATTGAAATATGAAAGGATAACCGAGGATAGGCCTTGAGTGAAACGCCTTTGTCGCTCGCTGACATCGGCATCACGCCGTGCATTTTTTTGAACGCTCTGGAAAATGCCTCAGGCGATTCGTAACCATACTTCAATGCAATGTCGATGACCTTTACACCAATGTTTTGCAGATCAAATGCGGCAAGGGTAAGCCGCCTGCGCCGAATATACTCCGCCAGCGGAACATTAGTGATGAACGAAAACATCCGCTGAAAATGGTAAGTTGAGCAACAGGCTATTCTAGCCACTTGGTCGTAATCGATTGCTTCAGACAGGTGAGTTTCGACATATTCCATTGCGTTATTCATGCGGTCTAGCCAATCCATTCAGATCCTTCTTTCAAGTTTAATTATAGGTGATGGTGGGAAATGGAACCTTGCAATCCTTGCACAGAAATATCATGGTTGCCAGTATCTATACGCAGGTTTGAGCAAGTGATAATACGACTCCTTTCACCACGCTCTACTGCCCGTTCGCGTAATGAAGGCTGCCGAATGATTAGTTCGGCAGCCTTCAAGTTGTTCATTGAGTTATCGTGTCCCGTTTGTTCAATAACGTGAAACAATCTACTTCGATATATATGTTTGGTGTTTTATTATGAACTCGGGGTGTGTTACATACTCCATGTAATCTACCGCTCCATTAAAATCCAAATAAGCCTGATAGCGAGTACGAAGAGCTGGATGTGTAATGAAATCAAGAACTCTATCTTTCGGCACCCAGCGGCTATCGGTTGTTTCTTGAGTAACAGCTAACAACTCCCCACCAACGGGTTTACATACAAATTCAAATATAATTTGCGTAGGAACATCAGTCACGCCATCATACCATTTAAAAATCCCGGTATTCGAGCAGACACCAACTAAGTAGCTAACCGAAGCATCAATTCCGCTTTCCTCTTTGATTTCACGAACCACAGCATCTATCAGATTTTCTCCAACTTCCACTTGCCCACCAGGGCAAACCCAACCACCGTCACGAGTTTTTACTAAAAGGATATTTCCTTGCCCGTCTTCCACATATCCTCCTGCTGATACGATGTGCGTTGGAAATGGCATATATTACAACCTCCTTTTGCGGTAAATTTCCCTTTGTCTTCGCATAGAGACCCTCGTACAACAACTAAACACGCCTTTGAAGATTGACACTACATTCTGACGTTGTCGCAGTGACGTACTCTATATAATTCACAGAACCGTTAAAGTTCAAATAAGCTTCATAACGCATGCGGATTGCGGGTAAAGTAATCAAATTCAGAACATTTTCCTTTGGAACCCACCTGCACTCGCTCGCTTCATCAGTAGAAGTAGCTAACTCTCCACCCACAACTTTGCACACAAAATCAAACATGACCTTCGTAGGAACATCAGTCACACCGTCATACCACTTATGGATCGCTGTATTGGAAACAACACTAATTAAATGGCTAACAGTGGCGTCTATTCCACTTTCCTCTTTGATTTCACGAATCACGCCATCAATCAGGTTTTCTCCAACTTCAGTTATCCCACCAGGATACACCCAACCATCGTCATGGGCTTTTACTAATAGGATATTTCCATTTCCATCTTCTACAATTCCGCCTGCCGATACAATATGTGTCGGAAACGCCATTTCACGACCTCCTAATACGGTAAAGTTGTATATTTATTCCACATGGTTCCTATACTTTCCTGCCCGTTCGCTTAATGCCATCGGCAAGTCTGAGTTTCTGATTTAGGATCGTAAGGCAAGTCCCTATTCTTACCCTGCCGTTCCATGCTGGTCTTGTATAACCCACTCTTCTGAATTTAATTTCTTCGCTATTGAGCACGAATGCTTCGTATATTACCATCCCCTTAATCAAATGGACGCTGGATGGATGATTTTAGGTGGATTTGTTCATAGAAAAATGGTAAATTTTTTTTGGGGTTAATAGCGCAGAGTGTTCGTGTTCGATATGTGTTATTGGGATAACGCGCAAGTCGGAATATACGTTTAGGCTCATATTATTTATATTTGGGGAGGGCGTCGACATGGACAAGAATTCTGTTTATAAAACAAACATTATAGGCGCTGGCGAGGTTGGCTGCGCCATCTCGGTCGACATGGACAAGAATTCTGTTTATAAAACAAACAGCTTCTACTGGGATACAAAAGGAAATGACTTCTTAGGAGCAATCGTGCTTCCTTTTTATGGAGCATTTGTCTCAGAAGAAAAATGCCAGCTTTTTGGCGATGTCTCAGGGAAAAAGATGCTGGAGATAGGGTGTGGAAACGGTCAATCCTTGCAATATCAGGGGGAACGCAAAGCATCTGAACTATGGGCTGTGGATATATCAGAAAAACAAATCGAAAAGGCAACGCAACATTTGAAGGCATCCGGTCTTTCAGCAAAATTGATCTGTTCTCCCATGGAAGAAGAATGTGGCATACCAGTGGATTATTTTGACTTTGTTTATTCAATTTATGCCATAGGCTGGACCACCGACCTTGAGGGTACTTTTTGCCGGGTCGCTTCTTACCTTAAAAAAGACGGTGTATTTATTTTCAGTTGGTCTCACCCTATACACAAATGTGTTGTTGAAGAAAATAATATGCTTGCTTTTAAAAAATGTTATTTCGATGAATCTTGGTATTCGGTATCTCTTGATGAAGGTGCGCTAACATTATCGGATCGTAAACTATCAACTTATGTGAATGCGTTGGCAAAAGCGGGATTTGTAATTGAGCAAATGATTGAGCAATCTGATGATGAAATTATGCAATCGCGGGACGATAACAGCGATTTTGCAAAAAAAGCAAAGATGCTTCCTGTAACTTTTGTAGTCAAAGCAAGAAAACTATAGTTTCCCGTTAGAGTAACGCACATCGTTAGTGTTACTGGGTAAATTCCATATGGGTATAGTAAGGGCTAAACCCAAATTTCATCAAAAAATTATGCCCACGAGGATTGGATTCTAAGACGTCAATTGTCACCTTTACACCTTCGGGAAACGAGTGAGTAAGTAGTTGTTTTAAAGCACTAGTTCCATAACCTCTGCCGCGATAGTCCTTCCCAATATAATACTGTCTAAGGTGGATGTATTTTAACTTTGAGTAAAAATCATCTTTTCCATGTTTATAAACTGCGTAGCCAATAATATTGTTATCTTTTTCAATAATTTCTACTTCCCACTCTCCAAGTATCCATCCGTCCATTCTTTCTTCGAGTTGCTCAATAGTCATTGGATTACGACTACCTTCATCTTGAATTAGTTCTTTATTCATTTGTGCTAGCAATTTTAAATCAGCTTCTGTTGCTTTTCGTATCAAGAACACATGAATCACCACCATTTATAATTATAAGAAGTAACGAAGGACTAGCGCTAAGCCTCTCGGTGTTCAACATTACTCGTTAGTTCAATCAATTTTTCAGAATCAGGTCGGCCCTCTCGTTTGGCTTTTCTAAATCAATATAAAAGTCTTCTGCTTTCCAATACCTATTTGTAAACTTTTCAAGATTCCTTTGAGTAGCCTGACTTTCTCGTTGAAACCTTATCTCTCTCGGACAATCAAAATAAACCAAATAATCGAAGAATCCTTTCCATTCTTTGCGCTGAAGAAAAATCCCATCTATAAGAATAATACATGAGTCTGAAATGGTTATGTTATGTATGCTATGATTATCCAGTTCAGAGTCGTAAAATGGAAGGTGAATTTCATTGGAAGTTCTCAATTTTTCAAATAAATTTTCTTTAAGCCAGTTAACATCCCATTGAAGGTAATAGTATTCGTACCACTCTTCGAATTGAGTGTTGTAGCGTTTTTTTCGCTCAACAATATAATCATCCATATGAATGACGCAAACATCAATTGCTTGCTCCCTTAACATCTCACCGATCTTGATTACCAATGTTGTCTTCCCTGAACGACTTAAACCGTCAATGCCCACGATATAGCGTGGTATGTTTGAACGTGAATTAATAATGGAATTTAGGATTGTAATTGAGTTCACATCCATTTTCCCTTCCACCTCCAATATTGCGTAATCCTGCCTGTTAGTTGAATGAAAAAATGGAGCATCTGCACCGCGGCAGCTTGCTCCACTATCGTTACCCGTTAGAGCAAGGACCTCATGCTAAAAACCTGATTATCTTAAAAATCTTCAAATCCTGCAATAACAATGATTAGAACACTCACTACAACTAAATGAATGATGGAAAAAATAATCTGCGACGATAACTTCCATTCCGTATCGGAAAGTTTATATCTATTTAATATCTTTTGGATGATGTAGCCAACTAAAGTAGTAACAATTAAAGATTGTATTAACCATTTTGAAACGGTAATAAATGCAGGGGTATTATTTGCATTTGGTATTAAAAACCAACTAAATTGCTCGAAAGTCATTGAGGCAATTATTATAACCCACGCGAAAAAATGAATAGGAATAGCTATTACAATATTTTCACGAATAGAGACCATCTCCTTTATTTTGACGCATACTCCCCTCCAAACGTCAGCAATAAGAAAAATGTTGCTCTTCAATTATTATTAGCGATACTTTATAAAATTGCACTTATCCGTATGATGATTTCAGTCCGTTTGTTACGCTGCCAAATAGCTTAACGAGGCGACAGTCATCCGCGGCAGCTTCGTGAAGTTATTCTCGTTGCCCGATAGCCTAGTATATAACGGGTTGCTTTATAAATAAGTCAAAATGTGATTCATTACCCATCTTAGTTCTAAGGGAACTAATACCAACAATACTCCGAGTTCTATAGAAGTTCTAAATTTTAATTTATCCATAAATATTTTGTAAGTAATAATCAATATTAATTGCAAAATAACTAATAAAAAATAAACACTTTCATACTTAAAATTCAAGTTAGCATCAATAATTCTTCCAATTAGTATGAAGAAAAGCAACCATCCGCTGAGTATATAATATTTCATCTAGAGTACTCCCAATTAGGTTCTGTCGTCTTTAACCGATTTCATCTACGTTTCTGTACTTACGACGTCGATGCCCCTTAGATTGCTCTTATTATCCTAGGGGGATCAAGCTGTCCGCCTAATTCAGCATTTCCTGCCCGTTAGCAGAGAAGGCTGCCGATTCATTGCTGTCGGTAGCCTTCTCCTGATGTTTATTGAGTTATCGTATCCGTTAGTAATAAATCGTTATCCCCCGTTAAATGGATCCTTCTATTATATCATGCAATATCTTTTTGCTTTCTACGTCTTTTGGTCGAGTTGTCCGACCAATTTGCTCGTAGACCTCTTTTTCTTCTAGAAGTTGTCTTGGGTTTAAGACACGAGCTGATATTCCGTTCAACATAAAACTTTGTGGAAACAAGGAATCAGCCCTCCATACCCATTCGGGTAATCCGTTCATGATGACACTTCCATCATTGGCTCGGGTTATATAGCCAAACGTGACGTCTACGTTATCCTTACGGAAACCGGACTGTCTTCCACGAAACTCTTTAACGGGCGTCCGCTCATAACCAGCTTCTTCAAGTACTAGTTCTAACTGTTCTCGGTGTTGTATCCATGTAATCAAGTCGATATCTTCATGGGGACGAGTAATCTTACCGGGTAGAAAGTCTATTGCCCAACCGCCTCGCAGCCAAAAGACATGTCCTATTGAAGAAAATACTGCACTGATCTCACTCAGTACCTTCAAATGGGATTCTGTTTGATCGTCGAAAACTTGCTGTGTCATGTGAAATCTCCTATAAGGATTTGTCGTCTAATTCTAGTGGCTTCCTGCACTTTCCTGCCAGTTAGCGAGTACATATAAACGGCCGCCTAGGCAACCGCGTTACCGGACTATCGTACCCGTTAATACATCATTTGGGATATTCGACAGGATATAATGTCTTGAATATTGTCTAGTCTCTACAACTTTTGTCTGACCGTTTTTTTCAAAGACAAGACCAGCACCCATTTGTTCTTTAAAGTCCCAGCCATTTTTCTTCATAATATCCTTGACTACATCATACCTAGATTCACCTGTATTCTTTGATACGAATCTAGTGCTTTTATCTGTTTTGGAATACTGTTCATAACTACTGTTCGCAAATTCAAGTTTAGATATTGAAGAAAGTATAGGTAAAGGATTTCCCTCTTGTGACAAGGCACTTCCAAATCTAAAGGTAAGAAACCCCGTAAACAAGACGAATAGCAGAATTGCAGTCATTAAGATTTTTTTCATAATCCTCCCCCTCAAGTTATCCTATCATTAACAAAACGAAAAATGCCTTTCTCTATTTAACGTTTTGAAGTGACATTAAGTTGAGTATTTCTGCCCGTTTGCGTGGAAACGGTAGCCGCTTGATTGGCTACCGTTCATTTCGGAGAGAACTATCGTATCCGTTAGGGCAATGATCTAGCTTTTCTATATGATACAATTCCCCGCGACTAATTTTCAACGTAACACAATGAATAGTGAATTATCGAAAGTCGAGCAAAAAATGAGCTCTCCAAGAAACAGGAGCTGACTTTGGATAATTCCATTCCATTAGACTAAACTGCGGTGTGTTAGCACTACGGGGAATTAATGATGTGCATTCTGCTCTGGGAAGCTATGTATTCCAAATGAGAGAAGTCAAAGTATTAAAACTGGGGGACCCAATGACATCGAAACCACTCGTTCAGATACAGTTCCAATAAAGAGGCATTTGAAAAACATTATACAATTACATGTTCTCGCGATGCTCTACCGAGATGGCCAATTATAGATTATTTTTTTGATAGCGTTTTTGAAGCACCCTGCAATTATTAAGACTAATCCTATAATAACAAACAAAAAGTCATTTTCGTATAAATCATTCCCTGGATCACTTTGAATATATATCCCCACCAGTATTAATGCTATTCCGACAAGCATTGTCCTTAACGAATAATTCATTAACTAACCCTCCAGATAATTTCAAATATTTCATATCTCATGTCGCATTTATTTCGTATAACTGTTCGTTATTTTAACAATCGAAAAGGGAGCTACCGCGAAGCAAGATCCTCCACTATCGTTGCCCGTTAGCCATTCATGCCGCTCACGCGACACCACAGATTATGGAAGTAATTGCGTTCTTCCATGGGAGTTCAATGTCCTACACTTTGGCTAAATACTCTCAGCCACGAAAAAAATCCTCAAGAGTTAACATTAGCCTTTTTAGATTTTTAATATCAGTACGTGACAATTTAGGTTTATTGTTAAGCAATTGTTTGATTATTACAAGTAGTTCTCCGAAATACTCTGTTGATGTAGTGTAGAAAGTATCTCTCCAATCTTTAAGTTCTCTCAATAAATCTGTTTCACCAATTCCTTCTAACTCATTGACTAAATGAACTATAAATTCTTGTATATGCTCTGGGCTATCAAAAGACCAATCCATTAAGTTCCTCCAATCCCTTTGTGCCTGACAGTTGAAAAAATACTACCAGTGATGATGGAAGACTGTTGTTCTTGAACTCTCGTTCTCCGTCAGTTTAACGTTTTGGACCATTGATTACTCCCAATGTTTCTTAGGGTATCTAATTTTTTTCTAGCTGCCTGGTCAAAATAGCATCAACTAGACCATAGTTCATTGCTTCTTCGGCAGACATAAAGCGATCCCGATCTGTATCTTGAGTGATTTTTTCAATTGTTTGTCCTGTTTGGGCTGCTAAGAGATCATTTAACTTCTGCCTTAATTTAAGAATTCTTCTCGCACTTATTCCAATATCGGATGCTGTCCCTGAGCACCGCCAAGTGGTTGATGAATCATAATTTCACTATTAGGTAGTGTATACCTTTTCCCTCTTGTTCCACTGGACAGCAAAAACGCTCCCATTGATGCTGCCATGCCCACACAAAGAGTGCTCACATCTACCTTTACGTATTTCATGGCATCATAAATCCCCATACCAGCACTAATCGACCCACCTGGGCTGTTGATAGATTATTCGATCTTGCAGCATCCGTGAATATATATCATAGGCTCGCTCACCTCTTGCCGTACTTTCCACTACGTAAGGTACTAAGTTCATTTCAAAAGCGCCTCCTTTATCCATCGATTCGATATTTCTTTTCCAAGTCTGAATACTGATTAGAATCAATTCTAATGATTTTTGAGCGGTAATACTCGCTTAAATAGTCACTCGTTTTTCCATAATTGTAAGGTCTAAGTTCTTTAATTTTTTTGATAACTTCTTTATCAATTGAGGTTTCATCAAATATCTCTTCGTCTACAACTTCAATGGAAAAAGAATGCTTAACCCTGTTAAAAGCCCCTTTTGTATCATCGAATGACAGTGCAAACATAATAGTCTTATTACCGGTCATGATCGGCTCTTGCGTATAGATCTCAATAAACAAACTATCAGCCACGTTAGTCTCATAAATAACGATTTCGCCAGCATCATTTTCATAAAAGTTACTTAAATTGCGCCTCCGGAACACCCCAGATGGAAGAATAATCTGTAACCGTGCGTTTTTAACATCACCAATCGGTTGTAACTGAATCCAGAGATGATTCATGCCTTCTTGGTGCTCGATTCTTGACTTCGCCGTTCTTACTGCTATCATTGAGGATCCTCCTCTGCTACCAATTGGGACACGGTATTTATTATTTTTGTTTTAAGATCAAGGGATGTTCGAGCGCTTAGAGAAATAATTACGTCTTTGCTTATAACATGTGTCTCATGCTTTAACATTTGGTCAGATTGATACAGCGGTAATTTTTCGCCAATCCTTATGATTTCATCAATGGTGAGCCCTTGTAGCTTTTCCTGTATGTTGGATAAGGTCTCCCCGCTCTTAGAGAGCGTAAGTATCGCACGAAAATAATGGAGATGGTTATCCGTATACACTCGTTTGTTACCGACAAGTTCGAGTGGTGGAATAACGCCGATTTGGGTGTAATATCGAACCGTCCTCAAGTTCATCTGAGAATCATCCTGTTGAAGAATTTCTGTCATTTGCTTTGCAGTATAGTTGCCCATTTGAATTCACCACCATAACACTAAAGTGTTTTTGTTACATACAAGTGTATTATGTACAGTATACTGTAACGATATTCGATTGTAAACAAACAAGCTCGCTTAATTTATCCTAAGCGAGCTTTAATGCCTGTTATTAAGTTAACCTGCCCGTTGAGTGAAAAATAGAGCATCTGCACCGCGGCAGGATGCTCCACTATCGTACCCGTTAGTTCAGCTTCTGCGTATTTCATTATGGGACATATACACTCATTTTATTACATCCTTACGCGCGCCGTTCAGGAGACGATATATCAATGTACACATCGCTACCGATGATAATTGGTTTATAAGTATCCAATCCCTGCGTCACCACTCCGACAGCATCTCCCAATTTATCGAATTCAGCGCCGTGGCAAGGACACAGAAAGAAAATCTCCTTTTTTCTATTCCGTTGCGCTTCCGTAGCCGGCTCCACAGAACAGCCCAGATGGGTACATGCCGGTGAAAGAATGAAAAGTGCACCGTTATCCTCTTTAGTCACATATACGAAACCTTGTTTGGAAGTTTTTATCCATGCATCCTGGATAGTAGCGTTATAGTTAACCTTTTCGAAGCCAGTAATTGCATTTAGCTTCTCGAATTCACCGATCTTTACGAATTTCCCCGGAATTTCCTGAGCACTCTCATTCGCTTGCTCTCCTCGTTTTTTCTCATGGACTGCCCCGTAATAAAACAAACCGGTACTCCCCATTAGAATACCTGCCACCCCCAATGCCAATTTACCTGATGAGTTCAAGAAGGATCTTCTTGTGATCTTGTGCGGTAAACGTCCATTCATACGGTCAACCCCTTTAATAAGAATATCCTCAGGGAAAGGTCACAATGAAATACTTTACAATTATTATAGCTGGTGAATACTGGAACCGTTCAGATCTCTTTATATATGTGAATACAATATCGAAAAATTACTTAAGCAAAAAAGGTTGTTGATACTGTGATAAGTGCATATCTAGTTTCTGCAAGATTCCATTTGCTACGATCATTTCAAATAACCTCTCCTTTATCCAAATAATTAAGCTTAACAGGCTGTTCGTCCGGCAGCCTGGCGTCGTTGTACTATGGCCTGCTTAGGACCGGCTATTATATTTATAGCCGGATCTCACTTCACGTTTTCCGAATCGCCCTCAGCCACGTTCACAATGACACTTCCATGAAGTTGGCCGCCGATATACACTAATAGCCGCCATTTCCCTGGAAACGGCAGCGTCATCGACGTTGGTAGATGCGCGTCCGCGCCGTTGTTCGGTCCCCCAAGTCCGCCTTCACCGATCATCGGGAAAATGTCGATGATTTCGTCAGATCCTTGACTAACTGCTTTAATGCTCAGATTTCCTTCCAATTCCTCTGGACTCCCCCAGAAATGCCACATATACTTATTCCCTTTTCCCGCCTTGAACCCTGGATCAATAAATCCTAGCTTCCCTTCTATTCCACGCATTTCATATGATCCTGAACGGAATAACGGACTTTTCTCCCATGAACCGTCCTTTACATTGAATATGACATCTCCGTACAAGCTGTCATCCACGTATACTTCGAATTTCCACAACCCCGCAAGCGGCAGGCTGAAACGGGAGGAGATCCGGGTGAAATCCTGATATGACATTGCTTCCTCACCTATATTCGTTTCCGGGATCTCCGTCTGCTTCCAACGAGACTCCTGGTGCGTCGCCTCAATTCGAATACGTTTGTCACGCAACTGCTCGAATGGCGTGTATAAGTTCCACCAGCAACCGTTCGGTAAACCGGCTGCAAGTTCTCCTCCAGGAAATGCTTCAAGCTTCTTCTCCTCTCCTTGCATATACACGTTTCGCGGAGTGCCGGCCACATATCCGTTAACCCATTCGGGCGGTCTCTGCTCAGACGGGTTGGAGCCTGTTAACTTGGACCATTGTTTCCCGACCTGGCCATTCTGCACAAAAAGTGTAACGGACAGGACACAAGCAACAACCGCCACACCGTATACGAGGGTCCTCTTCCGCCGGGTACTGCTGCTGAATGTCTGCTTCCGGATATTGTCCATTATCCGGTCACAGTTCTCTTGATCAAATCCTAATTTCTCCAACGGTTCCTGCAGTTCTTTATACCAATGCGGTTTTCTTCGCTCCATCATTTTCCTTCCTCCTCTTTCAACGTCATTTCCACTTTAGCTCTAGCCCGGTGCAGTCGAGATTTAACCGTTCCCTCTGAGATACCCAGGAGATGTGCAATCTCCCGGTAAGTCAGCTGATAGTGGGCCTCATGCATAAGCACTTCGCGGTATATGGCCGGAAGCTGCAGCACGATACTCCATAACTGCTTGGTTGCCATTAAGTCGATTGCCTCGTTTTCCGCCGATCGATGCTGTCCTCTCGCAACGATCCGGTCCATAAGCAGCACTTTCCGGAAAAAAGCGGATCTCCGATAATTAAAGGCAGTGTTCCGCGTAATTCCGAGCAACCACGTCTTAATGGACGCTTCTCCACGGAAACCGAACAAGTTCCGGTACACCTTCAAAAAAACATCCTGGGATATATCATCGGCCGCATCCCGCCGCCGGGTCAGTAAGTAAGCATAATTCCACACATCGTTCCCGTACGCGTGCATCATATCAATCAGAACTGCATCCGGGTCGTCAATTTTGGACAAATACTTCAAATATTCCAAGGCTATTCAACCCCCTCATTCAATTAGACACATCAAATAAGAAATCGTTCCATTTCCAAAAGAAAGTTCGATCGAACACAAAGAGCCACTCCGTGACAATTAAATATATATAAGGACATTGGTTACTGATATATAAAGCCTGTATCATAGATTACCAAGTAATCATCGATACAGGCTATTTTTTATTCCTTATTGAACTAACGTACCCGCTAGTCATGTCTAACTTGTTCTATTTCTCATCTTCATTTACTGTATATTTCTTCACCTACGGCATTAATAATTGAAATATTTTGTACCGTTGCTTGACTAAAATTGGATATTATTAAGCCCTTTTTGTCAATGATTCCTCTTGACCTAATTGTTCCATCTGAATACTTTACATTAATATACTTGGCTCCTTTATTCATTAGATCATCATGTATAATAATGGCAATGTATGGTACTCCATTGCCCACAGTTATTAAGTCTTCACCATTTGATCCCCAAGATATCTTATGATCATATAACTTTTCATACTGATCCGAATACAATGTTATTAATGAATTTTTCAGTAATATTAAAGCACTGTCCTTTATCCATATGCTATCGAGAGCCTCTAATTTATTTTCTGAAACATATGTTATTATCTGTTCGTTGGTTGGTGCAGAATAAATCAAAGTTGGCTCCTTAGAACATCCTGTGATAAAAATAAAAACTAGGAGATATGGAATTAGCTTCAGCTTCATATATTTCTCCTCTCTTCAGGTGAGTTCGGCTAAGATCAATAAATATTCATACGTTTCCAAACAATGGAAAGTTGCGTTAATCTGCCCGTTAGCCATCCATGACGCTCACTCGACACCACAGATTATGGAAGTAAATGCGTTCTTCCATGGGAACTTAACGAGAAAGGAGCAGTTGCCATCGGCAAACTGCTCCATGTTCAGTTGAACTATCGCACCCGTTAGCCATCCATGCCGCTCATGCGACACCACCGATTATGGAAGAAATTGCGTTCTTCCATGGGAGCTTAATTCCAGATAAAAGTCATGTTTTTGATTTCTAACAACACCAAAACCGGATTATCCTCTTGGCAGCTTAGATTCCAAGTCATTAATGTTAAGATGCTCTGCGTAATGCTTATAAGTATTGTTTCCGAGCGCTCCGTCAACCGTGTCCCCCAGCAACCGGGTGAATTCCCCAAAAGGATCAAATGCGGATTCCGGCAATCCCTCTACGACCATTACAACCTGCCTAAATGAGGCACCCCATGCCTGAATGATTTGTTCAAGAGATTGATCGCGTCGAACTGCAACAGCCTGCTCGTTAAATATATTGATGTCGGTCTCCTCAGGCTCGTAGTGCTTGCCTGCAAGCGCATAACGAATTTCAGTCAAAGCGAACTGTTCATGAGCAATAAAATGCGAGATGACCTCTTTTATGCTCCACTTACCGTTCACGCCTGGTGTTTCCATTTGCTCGGGGGACAGCCGCTTGATACCTTCATTAAAATCTTTATATCCATTATGAAGTCGACGCAGAAGTTCACCCTTGCCCACAAAATTATCCATTACAATCCCCCCACTATGTGGTTCAATACTCTTCGTCAATACCTACTCTAATTGTACCGTACTTCTTTTGGATAGAACTATTATATGTAAACTATCCTGCCAGTTAGCTAAGACTGCCGTATTACCGGCAGTCTATTGTCATTGCACTATCGTACCCGTAACAGAGTTTTCCTTACTCTTAACTTTTCCGAGTCACTTTTGACTCTTTGATTAGCCATTTTCCATTTTGGTACTGAACAATGCCCTTTACTGTAACAGCACCATCCCCTGCTCTGTATTTAGAGCCTTCAAACATAAAATCATTAGAATCATTAGACACAAAATCAACTTTTTCAATCCTAAGAAGTACACCATTTAAAAGTAAGCGTCAAATACTCCCCATATTTTGTTGCAGCCGAGACCGTGACATAATTGGCATACAACGAAATCAAGGGGGTACGCGCCTATGGAACAATCGAATCGAAATCAGGAATGGACGGAACGCATTGCAAACTATCAATCAAGTGGACTGACGATGGCGGCATGGTGTGCCGAGCATCACGTGACGCTTCATCAATTGAAATACTGGCTCCGCAAGCTGTCTCCCCGTTCCAGAAAAAGCAAAGCCTCTCCCCGTCAATCCGTCGTCCTCTGTGGCATCTTCTTCCTCTTCCGGTTTCGTCGTGCGGGTCGGTGAGGTTTGCATCGACGTTCGTCCAGAGTTCGATGCGAATCTGCTGCGCCAGATCGTTCGGGCGTTGGAACGATCATGCTGACCATTCCGCAGCCCGAGCAGATAATAATCCCCGCTAGTACAGTATCTCAACAACAACGAAGCAGAGACTGTCCGCGGGTAAAGTAAGCGGCAATTCCGCAGCCCCCCCATCGATTGCAATCTCAATAACGGAATCTGCCGTTAATTCGCCTTCCGCTTTAAGAAGAGCTACTGTTTCATTCGTTTCACCTGATACATGCTTTGGCTTGCCCAGTCTTTCCCACGCGCGGTACGTGTTATGGTGATCTCGGTCTAGACGGTACATCGTAGCTTTCACTCGTTGCGCAGAGCCGAGTTCATCGAGACGAATCCGTACCGTTTCCGTCCCGGTCGGTACGTCCTGCAGTTCATTGAAATGGTAGGCAAGAAGTTCGATACGGTCATTCTCGGAGCTTGTCGCCATGACCCCGATGCTTCCACCCGGCTTCGGCCCCGTGACTTTCAGTCTATGATCCCCCATAAGCGACAGCATCTCGTGAGCGGTTTGAATCGGTTTAGGGACCCCGCCGGCTGTTAGAAGGTCTCGATTCCCTCGGAAATACTCGTTCGTCGAAGTTTCGAATGAAAAACCCCAGTACAACAACATGGAAGTCGGAAATTGGAAAGCGTCCTCGACAGCGTACAACAGATGTACAAGTTTCGCGAAAAACAATGCGGAAAACTCGCTATTTCTGTATTCCAGCGCGGGATATTCCGCGGCTGTGCGGTAATAATTGGAACAAACGCCCCATTCATTGAGATGAAACTCGACGTCCCCCAGCTCGGGATACTGCTTCAACAGCCGCTGAATCCATAACACTTCTTGGACGAAACGCTGGACGGTCGGCTGCACTAAAGGATGTTCATGTACCCAGCCCCCGGACAACCCATAGATATGATGAGACACAAAGTCAATTCTAGTACCCGTTTTCCCGGTAATATGGTTTTTCCCTTTCGCCACATGGTGAAGGAAATCACGTAAGAAAGAAGTACTAAAGGTTGCTGGGCCGCCAACGCGAAGTTGGTCATCTACAGAAGTTACCGCATCCACGAAGGTATCGTACATTCTGAAAAACGTGCTCAGATCTTCCTTCGGCCAATGATCCGGCTCATTCCACACCTCGAAATACCAAGTCCGCACCTCTTTCAGCCCGAACGTATCCACTAAGTTTTGCGTAAATGCCTTAAGCAGGTCAGCCCATTTCCCCCAATCCTTAGGGCCTAGGTCGCTAGCGGACATTCCTTCGATACGCTTAGCTGCATGCTCATCAAGTTGATAGGACAATGCAGGGGGCAAATAATCGTACTCAACGATCGGTTTGAGTCCTCGGCTCACAAATTCCTTGTATATTTGGTTTATCTTCGAGAAGTCGTATTGCGGGTTGCCGAATTCATCCTCCGTATAAACTTCACCGCCCACCTGACGTCCATGGATCACCCGGCTGTTTAAGGTATAATGATTGCGCAAAAACTGACATGAGTCCTTCTGTTGCATTCGATCCAACATTTGTTGCCCGGCACTTTCCAGGGTCAACCAATATAGATCATCGGATCCTGCCGCCCGCCAGAAACGACTATTCTTGCCGATCGTTGTTTTGGTATGGACATGATAAACTCGCTCCATTTGTTATATCCCCTTTCAATATCATATAAGAAATCCCGATGACCGAACAAAGCATCATGGGGACTGTTCTGGAAATTTCAATGCAGCCCGTGCTTTCTAAACGGATACTACGGGACCGAAAACAGGCAGGGGGATGCCATTGCTATCGCGAACGTTAACCAATGGATTTCTGCCAGAGCCGTGGAATAAATTCGCGCCGGCCGGAACCGGTCGTTCGAATGAAAGGACGACTCGTCGTCCGTCTTCTGTAAGCTTTCCGAATAAAGCCTGATTTTGGCCGTCAGCTTCGACTTTGAATCCGAAAATTTGCCTCGCGGGAACAAGCCTGCCATTGATTCCTTCGAAAGAAATTTCTAATTCTGTTCGCTCCGGATTCCACTGGAATCCCGATGGTCGAGGTCCGGGATTTTGATCCAAGATCGGCTTGCTTTCCGCCAGACGCGCTTCATAACGCTCTTCCGGCGTAGCATCCTTCCACTTACGCTCGATCCCAAAAGAGCGCGTTGCAAAAGAGAAGCCCTTCCGCTGATGCACTTTGCGAACGCTGCGGCGCGGGCACGGCTTGAAGGGCCTCGTGGAACTTCCTCCGCGCATACGCCCAACAGCCGAGCTGCGTGATCCCCTTCACTTTGTTGTAGCCGCTGTATCCGTCGGTCTGCAAGTATCCGGTGAAGTCCCTCAGATATGCCTCCGGATGCTCGCCGCCTCGTCCCGTTCGGTAATCGTACAGAATAATGTCCGGACCTTCGCGACCGGTACGATACATCCACAGGTATGATTTTGCTTTCGCCTTCCGACCGGGTGCATGTTTGTCCCCCAATCGCATTTTAGCTATCTATGATATTCCACTTTCCTCACTTTCCTTCCTTTAATTTTCTCAACTCTCTTGCCCGTTAGCCATCCATGCATCTCTTATGCTGCACCACAGAGTATGAAAGTTAATCCGTTCTTTCATAGTAGTTTAGCGAAGGGCTGCCACGCGGCAGCCCTTCAGGATTTAACTATATCAGTTCTTTCATGGTAATTGAGAAGACGGTAGCCTCTTCACCGGCTGCCGTCTCTTTGTGCTTATTGAGCTATCGTACCCGTTAGTTCAGTCCCCCAACCTTGAACAGCCACCCTTTTACAAAACTGTCTATCTTCCTGGTTACAGTTCATACCGCTTAGCACCTTTTTATTACGTGTCTACAAATAGGGTTACAGTCCAGCTATCGGCAAACTGCTCCTTGTTTCTTTGCACTTCCCGTCCCCTATTTAAATCTCAAAGACAAGAAATTATACTGGTAAATGAAGGATATTTGAAGGATATTTATTTCTTTTGCAGAATAATGAAGAAGGTTATGGCAGTTGGATGATACAACGGCTAAACAGCTTTCATTAATACGAAATATGAAAGGGATCTTTATGGAAAAAACGGCAAAGGTTATTACAAACCGTATTACCGAAATATATGTACATGTGAAAAATTATGAAAAGGCAATGGCATGGTACACGGATGTTCTTGGGATTCCTAAAAATGCTGATGGCGGTTTGGATATGGATGGCACCCGAATACTGCTAATAGAATCGGAAAAAAGGAATCCGACAACGCATGCTGTATTTAGTTTGTTTTCACCTGATATTAAAGCCGCACATGAATTCTTAAAGTCAAAAGGTGCTCAAGTTGATGATATTTATTATTGTCCATACGAAAAAACAACAAGTTTTCATGTAACTGATTCAGACGGCTATCTAATTCTCATTAAAGATTGTTAATAATAAGCAAAAAGACTCTAACCGCCACAACGGCGGTTTTCTTTTGACCAAAAATAAATGTGGGACATAACTGCCTGTTAGTTTAATGAAATTCAAGAAACATAAAAATGACTGATATCATTAATGTACTGAGGAATATGCGCACATTGATGTTATAGGTGATGTAAGGCGAGTGCGTGATATAAAGACGTTTATGTTAGCAGCCCTCTTTTGATTTTAATTGAACTATCGTACCCGTTAGACCAATAGAGGCTTTGTCATCAGGCAGCCAACTTTAAACTTTTTCTATGTTCTCCACACATGCAATTTTGATTATTCTCATCCTTTATAAGGTGTGGTGACAGCAAACTTATGTCCGTCTGGATCTCTAAAGTGGAAGCTTCTCCCGCAGTTACCTCCATCAATTATGTCAGTTAATACCACTCCGTCTTCTTTCAATCCCTGGTATAGGGAATTGAAGACCAAACCCTCCATCGATTGCAAGCGCGATCGTCAGAGTTTTTTTGATTCACGCACCTTTAAGCTAATATGACGATTAGTTCTTGAGCCTTGAAACAAACGTTCGGGATTGACGAAAGGAAAAAAAAGGAATACGATGGTACCGTAAGTACTTTTTTGTAATTTCTAGTACTCATGGAGGGATTGAAAATGGACAATAGCCGAGATTGCACCGAAACAGACGTATTGATCGTCGGGGCAGGTCCCGTAGGATTGACGGTTGCGAATGAACTTGCTCGTCACGGAGTCAACTATCGAATCATCGATCGCGCACCGAACGCATCGGATAAAACGAAAGCACTTGGCGTCATGGCAAGAACGCTCGAGCTCTTCGAGAAGATGGGCGTTTCCGAATCCTTCATCTCCAAAGGCCACAAAGCTTACTGCTTTAATCTTTTCAGCGAGGGTAAACAGCTTGCCCATTTCGATTTCAACCATCTTATCCAGAGTCCCTATCCATACGTCTTAATGGTCCCTCAAAATATAACCGAAGCTATCCTGAACGAACACTTGGCAAACCACGGGAACCCTGTCGAACGGGAAATCGAGCTCGCGGGCTTTACGCAAAAGGGAAACGGGATCGAAGCGACGCTTCGTCGTGCGGACGGTAGCGAAGAAACGGTGTCCACCCGCTGGCTGATTGGCTGCGACGGCGCGCATAGCACCGTTCGCCACGCCCTGGGCATCGAATTTTCCGGTACGGCGTTCGAGCAAAGCTTCGCGTTAGCCGACGTCCATCTGGACTGGTCGTTGCAGAACGATCAAATTTACGCGTTTCTGCATAAAGGGGACTTCATTGCTTACTTCCCTATGGACGGCGGACAACGACATCGCGTCATCATCGCCCATAAGGCGCATACGGAACCGCCCGGTGATGTGACTTTGGAAGAAGTCCAGCACATCATCGACGCCTGCGGCCCTCAAGGAGCTCGCGCCAGCGATCCGACTTGGCTAGCGCGTTTTCGCATTAATCAACGCAAAGTCGATCGCTATAAGCACGGACGTGTCATTCTTGCGGGGGATGCGGCCCATATTCATTCGCCCATCGGGGCGCAGGGAATGAATACCGGCATCCAGGATGCCTTTAATCTGGCATGGAAGCTGGCTCTCGTATCTGCAGGCCGGGCGCCGGAGACACTTCTCGACAGCTACGATGCTGAACGGGAACCGGTCGGCAAAGCGCTTGTTCAGGGGACGGAACGATTTACTCGCGTCGCCTTGCTGGATCATACGATTCCTGTTGCCTTGCGGGATCACATTGCACCTTTCGTCTTCTCGCTGCCTATGACCCAACATCGCCTTGCGGGTGCGATTTCTGAGGTCGATATTTCGTACCGCCACAGCCCTATCGTCCATGAGGAAAAAGAAGGCATGTTGAACAGATTTCTGCATCAGGCTAAGCCGTCCGCAGGCGACCGGGCGCCGGACGGTTCAATTCTAACCGGCCTGGGAACGTCACAGCAAAAACATCTGTTTGAATTGCTGCGCGGGAAACGTCATGTGCTGCTGGCTTTCTCCGGCGTCAAATCGGATGGGAACGGCGCCCAAAAGTGGCAAGAGCTGCGCAGTCTGATCGCAAACGGTTTTTCGGATGTCGTGGATGTATACCGGATTGCGGCAGATGATAATAACTTGCAAACGGAAGCGGATGGAACGCTGCGAGATTCCGGCGGGAGCCTGCATCAACTATACGGATTTCAAGACGGAGGACTTGCGCTCATCCGGCCAGACGGTTATATCGCCTTCCTCTCCCATTCCGTTTCCGCCGACGGGCTGCTAAGTTATTTGAGAAATATCTTTACCTTGTGACAGACAGACATTACGTGACGACTTGGAGGCTATCGAACATCCATGCAGGGAGATAAAAAAACAAGAGAGAAAATCATTGCGTTTGCAACAATGCACTTTTTCACATTCGGATATTCAAAAGTTTCAACGGAAGACCTTGTATCGGGACTTGCGATGAGCAAATCGACCCTGTATAAATACTTTCCCAGCAAAGAAGAACTGCTTGATGCGGTAATCGTTTCGTTTTATCAGTCTCAGGCAGCTGTTATCGAGGAGATCGTTCGCAACCAGGAGAACGGCATTGAACAGAAAATAAGACAATTCCTCGAGGTAATAGCCAGCAAACTTTCCATCATCAAAACGGAGGCGCTTCATGACATAAAGCGAACCATGTCTGACGCTTTCGCGAAACTGATGGAATTGAGGAAAAAGGTTGTTGTCGAAAAACTGGCGCTCTTGTTTCAGGAAGGGATCCATAGCGGATTTTTTCGGAACGATATGGAGGCCGGGTTTGTCGTGAGCGTCTTTCTGGCGGCAATCGAAACTTTGGCCAAACCGGACCATTTGGTTCAGTCCCCGTATTCATACGATACTTTGGTTCAGCAGGTTTTTACGCTAATTATTGAAGGATTTCAATCTAAGTGACAAAAAGGAGAGCTCCGGCGGCATCAACTCGCGGACTCTATAAGAACGCAGCGGCAGCCTAAGACGTGAAAACAAAGTCTTAGACTACCGCTGAGT